>CAZIPC010000021.1:0-1547 GCA_964541155.1 uncultured Flavobacterium sp. | reverse complement strand
ACGCTTTATAATAAAAAATTTAACAGATGCGTTTGCTATGATTCGTTCGGGAGTATAATGCCGGGAAGAAATTATCAAAGTTCAAGTGGTTATAGGTACGGGATGAACGGGCAGGAAAAAGACCTTGATGTAGCCGAAGGGATTTATACTGCTGAATTTTGGGAATATGATAGTAGAACAGGAAAAAGATGGAATTTGGATCCAAAACCAACAATCGGAATTAGTAATTATGCTTGTTTTAATAATAATCCAATATATTTTAATGATATTTTAGGTGATGTTGTTGAGCCGAATAGCAAAAAAGAATTTGATAATCAAAAATCATCGATTGAAGGAAAAAAGAAATATTTAGAATCAGAAATAAGTAAGTTTTCAAACAAAGCTGAAAAAAAAGGATGGAGTCAAGAAAAATTAAATAGTAAAGTTGGTGAATTAAAAGAAAGAGTAGAAAGTCTTACGTCAAGTTTAACAAATCTGAAATCACTGGAAAATAGTAGTCAAACCTATAGTCTTTTAAAAACTACCGATGAAATAGGAGAAACAAGTTATGATGACAATACAGGTTTTATTGTTCTTAAATTTAATTCGACTGCAAATTTTATTCATGAGGCAACTCACGCTGGACAATTTGAAAGTGGTGATTTGGCATTTAGCAAATCTTCTGGCTTAAGTTTAGCTCATGATTTATTCGATGAAGTATTAGCTTATAAGGCACAGTTTGCATTTGATAAATCTTCTATATCTAGATTAACATCTACATCATCTGCATATATTTCTAGTAGAATCACAGCAAGTTGGGTGCATGGATTAACTTCATCTAATGGAACACAGCCTTATTTAAAGCACGGTCTTATACCAATAAATATTAATTCCACAAAAGCCGAATTATTGCAAGCTTACCCACTAGTTAAAGATTTAAATAACTTATCGGAAAGTTTTAAAATTAGAAATGCTGATGATATTTATTTTAAAAAATAAACTGACAATAATATGAAAAAATTAACTTTATTCGTTTTAATATTGCATTTATTAAATTCATGTGAATCAAATAAATTAATAATAACCAATACAATCGAAGGTACTTATTACGCTAAAGGAAAAGACTATAGTTATGAAATTTCAATAAAAAAAGACGGTGTGTTCTCATATCAAAACAATTCATTAGGTGTCGTTTCTAAATGTGAAGGAGGCTGGATCATTAAAGGCAATAAATATATTTTATTTACTTGTAATAAAAGTCAAAATCCAATAGATTTAATTAGTAGTGGCTACATTGGTGATTACTCGGACACAATAATGATATTTAATAAAAATAAAATAAAGTTTAAACATATAGTATTAAAACGAAAATAACCCGTTATCAATATTTGTAATCTGTTACTAAATAATAATTACTAAATAATCACGCTTTTTTATTTAAAGGCTCGCTATCAACAAGTCGATTAGCAGTTTGTACTGACATTTTAATTGCAGTACCCAGCCGTTAACCACGAAAAAACGCCCTAATTGTTGCTTTAAAGCAACGCATTACGAAATTTACCCCACTC
>CAZIPC010000020.1:0-1656 GCA_964541155.1 uncultured Flavobacterium sp. | reverse complement strand
GGCATTATACTCCCGAATGAATCAGTGTTTTTTTTAGTATTTAAACCAGCAGTCAATTGTTTGATAAATAGATGATTTTCAAATATAAACTAAAAATGTTGTTGATGCGATTATTCTTGCATTTTTAATATTAAACTTTTTGAGTTAGTTATTTTTAAACTAACTTTTTTAAAATAATATACTCTAAATAAAATACTCACAAAACACAAATACCAACGCTTCATATACATGCGAGTGGGGTAAATTTCGTAATGCGTTGCTTTAAAGCAACAATTAGGGCGTTTTTTATTGGTATTTTTTTTTAAAAATAAATTGGAATACTAACTCTAACGGGTACCAAAACACCATTACATTTACCGGGCTTCCAATTAGGCATATTAGAAAGTATATTTATACCCTCTTTTTCAATATCTGATAGCTGATTCGGTTTTTTATTTTTAACCCTAACTCCAATAGGCTTACCATTTACATCAATAATAAAAATAAAATATACTGAACCCTGAAATTCAACTTTAGTTTTAATCATCAAGTGCTCTTTGAAATATTTTAAAACATCTAATTTACCATTCTGAAAAACAGGCATTGTATCAGTATTTAAATAAACAATACGTTGTGATATTGTATCGTATTCACTACTACAATTTAATTCTTCCTTGGGCTGTTGCGTCAACTGATTATTAATTTTACAATTAAGCATCAAACAACACAATGAAAAAAAAGACGTTATTTTAAAAAAATTAATCAAAATCATACATTGCTTCTCCATTAACTTTACCATTATCAATACTTTCAGAAACTGTTTTTGCTTGGTCTGGTGAAACAACTGTTGCATTAGTTTCTCCTCCCCTTACTTGATTCACATTTACACCATCAACATTATATAAACCATATAACATAATATTAAAGTAAATATTAGGTTTTGTTGTGCCAGATGTAGTAGAGTAACTATTCTTGTTTATTTTTTCTAATTGTACGTCGGTGCCAGAATTTTTATCAGTCGGATGTTTAACTCCACCTTGATGTAATAACTCATGAACAAATGTTATTGCAACATCTTTAGGACTATATTGTTGGTACTCATTATCATTATAGTCATTAGTATTTGCAGTAAATGCACCAGGTATAGACATCCCTCCAATTAAATCTCCGTTGATAGGATTAGCATCAGTAAGAATACCATTAATAGTCCCTTTATCATCAAACACTATTTCACCACTATATTGTATATTTCCTTTTGGATCCATTACATTCATAGATTCCGAAAACTGTCTTTGTATTTCTGCTTTATACTTTGCTTGCATACCAGCGTTGCCTAATGACATAGCGCTAAAATCTATTTTCACTTTTGCTACAACATGAATTTTAGTAGTTCCGTTATTATCACAAGTCGTAGATTTTGAAAATTCTCTACCCTCTAAATCGATACCATCTATTGG
The DNA here is from genome assembly GCA_964541155.1 of uncultured Flavobacterium sp. GTDB lineage: Bacteria > Bacteroidota > Bacteroidia > B-17B0 > Aurantibacillaceae > UBA4416. The sequence goes on along the minus strand of CAZIPC010000020.1, from coordinate 220 downwards.
TCTGTTCTCTGCAAAAGCATATGTACTATTCCAAGGATAAGATTTAAATAACGGGTCAACACTCCAAAATCTTCCAGTTCTCGGATCATAGCCTCTATAATTAAAATCTATATGATTTCCTGAACCGCTTATTTCATCTGTCTTTTCCTGTCCATTAAATCCGTACCTATAACCACTTGAACTTTGGTAATTTCTACCTGGCATTATACTCCCGAACGAA
>CAZIPC010000019.1:0-1841 GCA_964541155.1 uncultured Flavobacterium sp. | reverse complement strand
CCATTTAAACCCGGCGCAGTATGGGTTTGCTTTTCTGACCAAGCATCTCATGCTGTAATGTCAGGACAGTATATGATGGAACAAACATTCTATCTTCCGGTAGCAAAACAATACAATCCTAAAAAAAGTCCTTTAAAAATTTTAAGCAAGTTGTTAAAGAGGAATTTAACTTAAAGTGCATAAAAATAAAAAAACAAAAATTGCTATTATTATCGCAGTTTATAAATGGGCTGGTGCTCTGAATTTAGTATTAAAATCAATTAAAAATCAATCAATACCTCCGGATGAGATTATCGTAGCCGATGATGGAAGTGGTTCAGATGTAAAAAAACTTATTAACTCATTCAAAGAAAATTCTCCTCTCATGTTAAAACATATTTGGCAAAAAAATATGGGTTTTAGAAAGCCAATGTGTTTGAATAAAGCTATTGCAAAGTCAAAAAGCGAGTACATTATAACTATTGATGGCGATATGATTCTCCATCCAAAATTTATTGAAGATCATCTTAAGTTCAGAAAACGCAATTCTTTTGTAAATGGAATGAGGGCAAAAATTAGTCCTGAAGCAACGATTGATATGATCAAAAACGAAAATTACACATTAAAAACCTTCGATAAAAGATTAAAAAGTAAGCGCTATAGCTTAAGAAATTTTCTTCTATGTAAATTATTTTCTGGAAAGAAAATTTTTAATAAATTCTATAATTTTAATGGTTGTAATATGGCCTTTTATCGCGAAGACTACATTAAGGTAAATGGTTACAACGAAGACATTGTTGGTTGGGGCAGGGATGAGTCTGAATTCGCCGCAAGACTTATTAATAATAATATTGTGAGAAGAGATCTTCGTTTTAATGCTATTGCATATCACCTTCATCATGAAGGTGCATCTAGAAATCGCTTAGATATTAATCATTCAATTTTTTTAACTACATTAAAAAACAAAGTTAAAAAATGTAAAAATGGCATTAATAAATACATTTAATATACTATGATAATTTCATATTTTTTAATAATTCTCATCGCTTTTGTTATTGGATTTTTTGCTGGCAAATCGATTTATAGAAAAAAATATAAACAAGAAAATTCAAATGTATTAAATTGCTTATTTATTCCTAAATCTGGATCAAATCTAGTAGCTTATACAATTGCAACACATAAAACTCCAGAACTCGAAAGGTTAATTGAATCATTTAAAAAATCAAATATACCTCTTGTAATTTTAGGTTATGGCTGTAAATGGCAGGGTTTCGGAAACAAGCTTTTATGGTTTAAAGAACATTTAGAAAAATATGGTGATAACAATCATATTGCTTTATTTGTTGATGCATATGATGTTGTATGCTTAGCTTCAGAACAAGAAATTATTAAAAAATTTATATCTTTTAAAAAGCCTATTGTTTTTTCTGGCGAGAAAGGTTGTCATCCAGACCCGTCTTTAGCTAAACATTTTAATCATATTAACAGTCCATTTAGGTACCCAAACTCTGGAACATACATCGGCTACTCTAAAAATATTCTTAATATGCTTCAAAAAATTTATATTAAACCCCATGAAGATGATCAATTGTTTGCTACCAAATATATTATTAAAAATCCTTTGAATTGCGGAATTGATAAAACATGTAAAATATTCTTAACCCTTTACAATGTAAATAAAACTGAATTAATTGCAGAGAAAAAAATAAGGATTTTGGTGAGGAAATTCAAAACAAGGCCTTGCGTCATCCATGGGAATGGACCGTCAAAATCTATACTTAATAAATTAATCTAAAAATCGCTAAAGAATGGTGGGTCGGGCGGGATTCGAACCCACGACCAACGGATTAAAAGTCCGCTGC
>CAZIPC010000018.1:0-3368 GCA_964541155.1 uncultured Flavobacterium sp. | reverse complement strand
CATACTTAACTAAGTCACATAAAAAAAGCCGCTCTATATATAGAGCGGCTTTTTTTATGTGATTTAATCATACTAAGTATTTATAATTTTTTAATAAAATATTGTTGCTGTAAAATACAGTAATAATTGTATAGTTTTTATAGTCACTATTTAATAATAACCAATTTACTTTGATAGATTTTATCTCCTGTTGCAGCTTTATAAAAATAAATTCCACTACTAAATATAGCTAAAAATATTGATTTTGGTAACTTGTTTTCATGTACATTAAACTCCATCATTAGACGTCCATTGATATCATAAATACTTATTAAACAACTTTCATTATCTTTTATCCCATCAATCACAAAATTTACATCTGTATTTGCTGGATTTGAGAAAGCAATTAACTGTAGGTTTTTTTGCAATAAATGGATGAAATAATTGAGAAACAAAAAAGCCTTTCAGTAATGAAAGGCTTGATTTTGCTATGTACCCCAGACGGGACTTGAACCCGTACGTCCGTGAAGACACAGGATTTTAAGTCCTGCAAAAGTGGTTTTAAATGGCCTTTAATGAACCTTATTGTTGTTTATATTACTGATAATCAATATTATAAGTTTATTTAGAAATTGTTTAAAACCATATAAAACACTAAAATGTTTAATGAATGTTTAATGGATTATGAAAATAATAATTAATTTTATGAAAAAATCATGGCCAGTATTAGAGTAGTATTATATAAAAGCAATAAAAAGGCAGATGGAACTTTTCCAATTGCACTTCGTGTAATAAATGATAGAAAATCAATGTATCACCAAATTGGATATTCAATTAAAGAATCGGATTGGGATGAAAAAACAAAAACAGTAAAAAAAGCCTATCCAAATTCAAATAGGTTAAATAATCTGATTGCAAAAAAAATGGCAGAGCTTAATGCTATTATACTTGATTCAGAAAGCAATGATTTAAACCTCACTAAAAAACAAATCAAGCATAAGATTAAGCATCAAAATAAATCGTCTTTTAATGCTGTTGCTGATGAACATCTTTCTGATTTATTGAAATTAAAAAAGTATAATCAGCATAGCGGAGAAAATCCTAGAGTAAATCATTTTAAAAATTTCCTAGAGAATGAGGATATCAGTTTTCAGCATATCACACCTGCTTTGCTCAAAAAGTTTATGATTTATTTAAAAGCAGATAAAGGATTAGGAGATCGTTCCATCATGAATTGTTTAATTGTATTAAGAACAATTTTTAATAAAGCAATCAATGAAGGTTTGGTTGAGTCAAAATATTATCCTTTTGGACCAGGAAAAATTCAAATAAAATTAATAGAAAGTCGAAAAGTAGGATTAAATGAAGCAGAAATTAAAATGATTGAGGATGTAGATTTATCTTTAAATAAATCTCAAATGCATGCACGTAATATCTGGCTAACCTCTTTTTATCTTGCTGGTATTAGAATTTCCGATGTTATAAATTTGAAGTGGAAAGATATTTATGATGGACGATTAACTTATGTTATGGGTAAGAACAATAAAATTGTTTCTTTGAAAATTCCTAAAAAGGCAAATGATATAATTGAATTCTATAGACGAGATAAAACTAGCATGTATGTTTTTCCTTATTTAAAAGATGAGTATGAAAAAGATCCGAAAGTTTTAAATTCTAAAACTAGGTCATTTAATTCACTCATAAATAAACAACTAAATAAAATTGCTTCGGATTTAAAAATCGATAAAAAAATGACTATGCATATATCTCGTCATAGTTTTGGACAAATAGCTGGTGATAAAATAGCACCTCAGTTATTGCAAAAATTATATCGCCATTCTGATTTAAAAACTACAATTGGTTACCAATCTAATTTTATTCATAGAGATGTGGATGGAGCTCTGTCTGAAGTTCTTGATTTTTAGATATCTATTAAAGATTTTTGTTTTTGTAATATTGTAGTATAAATGTATTATCGTAGTACAATTGTACAAAAATAAAGAAAGTGCATTTGAATAATTTAATACCATTAAATTTATTGTATTTCAATGGCAGTAAGGAAAATGGACTGATTAAAATCGATGATAATCGATACTAATTAATAGTAATTATTTAAAATTGATGCTAATTAGCACTCATTATTGTTAATCGTTGAAAATTACAAAAATCAAGTATTTATTTTTTAGGGAAATCAAAACATTTTAATAAATTTGTTACAGATGGATATTAACTATAATAAAATAGTACATGTAAAAATAAAAGGATTTACTATGTTTGAGCTATTATTAGCAATGGCAATAATTGGTATTTTATCTGCATTAGCAGTGCCTCAGTTTCTACCAATGATAAGTAGATCAAAAGCTCAAGAAGCTAAGTTGCAGCTTAGGCATGTTTTAATGTTAGAAAAAAACTATTTTTATATCAATTCGAAATATACTACAGATTTGAAAGAAATAGGATTTGAGCAAGCAAAACTGACTACCAACGAAGGCAATGCAAATTACCTGATAGAAATAACATCTGCTTCATCTAAAGATTTTACATCAAAAGCAACATCAATTGTTGATTTTCAAATAGTGCACCTCATACAAATGTTGCTAGTAGCGATTATTATGAATTTTTTAGATACGATGCAGATGGAAATATTAAAACATTAAAGCGCAATGCCTATACACGATCAAGTTTTAATAACAGCATGGATAATATAAATTATAATTATTCTAACTCATCAAGTAATAATCAATTAGCTTCAATCACAGATATAGGAGATAATAGCAACTCATTAACTAACTTTGGAGATATTAAAAATCAAACCAATACTACAAATTATACATACGATGCCATTGGAAATTTAGAAAGTGATGCGCAAGAAGATATTTTAAATATTGAATGGACTGTTTATGGAAAAATTAAAAAAATAACAAGAACACCATCTAGTTTAAAATCTGATTTAGAATTTGCTTACGACGCTTCTGGAAACAGAATTATGAAACTTGAGAAAAAACGCAACGGAACAGGGTATATGCCATCCAATCAATGGATATATACCTATTATAGTAGAGATGCTCAAGGCAATGTGTTGGCGGTATATCAACGAAAACAAAATTCATCAGGTGTTGTGAAATTATTTTTAACCGAACAATACGTTTATGGAAGCTCGAGATTAGCTACCGTAAATAAAGAACTTGATTTAGAAGCCTCGGTTGAAACAACCAATAAAACAGATGGATTAAAAGGAGCAAAAGTGTTTGAATTAAGTAATCATCTTGGAAATGTTTTAACTACCATATCAGATAGAAAATTATCTGTTTCGGCTGATGTTAATGGCTTAACTACTGCTTTTTCTTCTGAGGTTGTTTCATCAACAGATTACTATTCGTTCGGGAGTA
>CAZIPC010000017.1:0-4685 GCA_964541155.1 uncultured Flavobacterium sp. | reverse complement strand
TCGGGAGTATAATGCCAGGTAGAAATTATCAAAGTTCAAGTGGTTATAGGTACGGCATGAATGGGCAAGAAAAAGACCCTGAAATAGCTGAAGGAATTTATACAGCTATGTATTGGGAATACGACAGCCGTTTAGGTAGAAGATGGAATATGGATCCGAAACCAACAGCTACAGAAAGTTCCTATTCTTGTTTTTCTAATAGTCCCATTTTGAAAAATGATATGAATGGTGACACAACACACATTTACACTACTGCGGGCGTTTATAAAGGTACTATACTTGATAAATTAAAAACCAATGAAGTAGTTTTGATGACAGAATCACAAGCGAATTCTGTTTTGGGGCTTCAAGGAGGAAAATATAGTGAAGAAATTGTAGCTATAGTAGCAAGAGACCCTAAAATTGCTTCAGCTCGTATAACAGAAAATACCGTAAAAGAACTAACGAAATTTTCTACAAGCTCACCGCAAGAAAATTCTGGTTTAATGTATGCCGACAAAGTAACAAAAGAAGTAAAACTTGATAAGGCAAAGAATAAACCTTCTGACCATCCAATTATTGGAGGAGAAGCAGACCCTCAAGAATTAGGGGCACTTGAGAAATCAACATCAAGTAAGGGTAACATTATAGGTTATTTTCACACGCATCCAGAAAACACATTATTCGGTAGTCAGCCATCAGAATCTGATTTTACTGGCGGTGGTTATGTAGATGCTTTACAAAATGGTGGTATTGGTGCAATTGTTACCAAAGGTAAAGTAGGTCTTTTTCCTTTAACCAATATGGGTACAGGTATAACGCCCCAAGTAAAAGACAGAAAGCCAAATGGCAGTCTTTTTCCTACGAGCAATCACAACGCAGTGTTTAATAAAAAGGTTAGTCCACAATACATTAAAAAATAAAAAACAGTAGTATGAAAAAAATATTGTTTTTAAATATACTAATGACGGTGCTTATTTCGTGTGATAACAAAAAAGTAGAAATTAAGGAAGACGTAAAACCTAAGCCAAGGTATGATATTGAATGTACCACATATTGGGGTGAAGGTGATAAGAAAGTTAGGCCTTTAGGCGTTGTTAAAGTAGATACAATAAATCACATAGGCAGTAGTGAATATTATTCAGATAGTGGCACATTGATGGAACGTATCGTGATAATAGATAAATATTACGCCATGCGATTGTACTATGATGCTGATACAATTGCATTAACTAAAATATGCAGATATAGGGTTCGCAAGGATCATCCAACAAAAAATTATTATTCAATAGTTTCATGCTATAATTAAGGATTTATCTTAAACATAAAAAACGCCAAGCTTCACAGCTTGGCGTTTTTTTATTGGTATTTATAAATTAAATTTTACTTCTTTTTAGTTACAGTTTTACCCGCATCGGCTTTGGTAAGCTTAGAGCCAGTAAATTTTTAGCCACTGCTTTTTTGGTAGTTGCTTTTTTTGTTGCAGTAGTTTCTCCGCCCTTTTTGGTGTTCTAAAAAACACAAGCCATTGCGGGTGTTATCACCTGCAATATTAAAAAAGATAGTGTATAAGTACTTTAAAAAGAGTAATGTTAAAAACACAAGAATAATCGAATTAATAACATTTTAAGTTTATATTTGAAAATCATCTATTTATCAAACAATTGACTGCTGGTTTAAATACTAAAAAAAACACTGATTCGTTCGGGAGTACAATGCCGGGTAGAAATTATCAAAGTTCCTCATCATACCGATATGGGTTTAACGGTAAGGAAAATGATTTAGAGAGTGGAACTCAGGATTATGGCATGAGAATTTATAATCCTGCTTTAAGTAAGTTTTTATCAGTTGATCCAATTTCTGTAAAATATCCAGAATTAACACCTTACCAATTTGCAAGTAATAGACCAATTGACGGGATTGATTTAGATGGATTAGAGTATGCAACATTTACCGTTTATCTTAAACTTGATGGTACTGTTACTGGGTTTGGTCCTGTTATGAAAGATTATGAGCTAAAAGATAAAGCATCTAAAGGTCCTGGAATTCAAATTAATTATGTTACAGAAGATGGACAGAAATGGTCAAGCTTTACAAAAAACATGTATGGTATTTATCAAGGTGGCGATAATCCAAAGTTACCAAAAATCGGAGGTGATTTTCGAGATAAATTTGATGATTATAGTTTAGAGCCAATTGACGAAACTGACAAGACTGCTAAACAGCACGATTTAGATTATGATAATGCTGGAAAACTTGCAGGGCTAAATGGTATTCTTAGTTCTGGGTCAAGTGATGCAAATTTAAAATATATTAAAACCGCCAATAAAATAATTGATAAATTCAAAAAGGGGGAAACTGATGATGTTACAAAAAAACCAGTTACTAAAGAAACCGCTGAAGCTGCTGAATTTGGGCGAAAATGGTTTTCTGTAGCAGAGGATTATAAAGAGGCAGTAGGGGGCACTCCTACTATAGCTAAACCTGATAACGGAGCAGTTCAAAAACCTGATAAAACATACATTTACAAAAAAAAGGCACCCGTAATTAGAAGATAAAATTTTGTATATGATAAATAAACAATATGAACAAAGGCAAATCAAATACTAATCTTAAATTAATTAGTGGTATAATTACATTTATATACTGTTTTGAACCTATTCTTCAAGCTTATATTTTTAATGATTTTTCAGATAGATTCAATAGTCATTATTTTTTTGTAATTTCTAGTAGTTTATATCAGATTATGGAGTTTATATACACTAACACTATAGTGCCATATATAGCACAATTTTTTCTATGGTTATCAATGTGGTTCGTAGTCTATTTATTTATTAAGATTATTATAATGAAAATACGCCCACACTAGCTTAACCACTCTGCCGCATTTGCAATCATTACTGTTCGGGACCTTAACAATTAGTTTTTTGATAAGTCTTTGTATAGCTAAAAGATTCACTTTCAGATTGATTCGTTCTTTGTAAGTTGAAATTTGAAGCAATACTCAATTACATTTCTATAGATGAGCTCCCCAGCCGTAAACCACGAAAAAACGCCCTTATTATTGCTTTAAAGCAACATTACACAATGTTGCTTAAATAAATGTAAAGAAGCAAGTAAAATGAGAGTCAATATAAAAAATAAATCAGTAGTACTACTTAATTTTTTATCTAAGTAGTACTACTGAATTTTAAGTAAGATTTTTTCACAAAGATTTAAATTTAAAATCACTCAAATACCTTATATCATTGATAAAGTGGGTTGTTTTAAAAATTAGTACGATTTTTTTCCTTAAATAATTTGTATGTCAGCTTATGAAAATAATGAGAATGATAATTTTTGAAATTTATATTTACAGAAAATATATTAAAGTACTTTAAGATAATTATAAAAAAGGATTGAATTTATTAAAAGTAATATTAAACAATTTATGGCGGGAATCTAACCAATATTAGCATGATAACCGCCATTAAATGGCGGTTATATACAAGTTACCTGCTATAATTGACAAAAAACTGACTGAAAATGGCAAAAGAACAAAATCCTAAAATAAACAGTATTCTCAAAAACATTGTAGACCTCGACAAAAAGAACTTTGCGTTACTTTACGCTTCTGGAAATTCAATTCAGCCTTATCCTAACTATACATCTTCGGAAATTGAAACACTTATTAACGACACTAAAAGAGTACTTAACGACCTCTCAGTGTCAGTAGAAATATTACAAAGTTTATATGGTGTTTATTTGACAAACTTAGACAACCAACTAAACGCCTTTATTACGCAATTTAATTCCATAGCAACTCTTTCTGTTAATCAATTATCAAACCAACATCACAGTTGTTTGAATCAACTTCAGTCTTTAAATAACACACTAAGACAATCAGGCATTTATAGCATCTTAACTCCAAGTAATAATATTCCAAAACTAACAGAAGAACTAAATGATTTAAAAATTGACGCGGACAAACTTGTTAAAGAAGCAAAGGGTAATGCCAATTTAATTAGAAATTTAATTCCAGAAGCGACCGCAACATCATTATCAGTAGCATTGGATGAAATTGCAAAAAAAATACGAATACGAGTAAATATTTGGCTTACTGTTGTAATTGTAGTTTTAATTTTTTCTGCAATTTTTTCTTGGCTATTTTTGGATTCAAACGACAAAAAAGAAAATAATTCTCTAGCAAATAAACAAACGACCAACAACGTTCAGGATATAATAAAACTAAAAAGCAAATCTGACAGCATCGCTTTTATTATAGCAAGTACAGCAAATTTAAAAAAACAAACGGAAAATAATCCTGAGACGACTCACGACACAAATTCATTTGTTTATTGGCTTAAAAGAATAATAGTTTTTTTACCATTATTTTATCTAATTGTGTTTTGTATTAAACAATACAATAAGGAAAGAAAACTTCTGGAAATTTATGTTCATAAAAAAGCAATTGCTCAGACCTTACCCGCATATATGGAGCAAGCAGAAAAGGACGAGACTTTAGACGAAATTCTTTTGAGAGGTTCAACTATGATTTTCACTCTTCCTGAAAACCCTGAGTCACCTATCCAAGGTAGCGATGGAATTGGATTAGAAGAAATAAAATCAATTTTGGACATCAAAGATAAATTAACAAAGTAAATTACTGCAGGTAACATATAAGGCTTAAACGCGCGGCTTTTTTAGCCGCAGCGATTTAAGCCTGT
>CAZIPC010000016.1:0-7219 GCA_964541155.1 uncultured Flavobacterium sp. | reverse complement strand
ACAGGCTTAAATCGCTGCGGCTAAAAAAGCCGCGCGTTTAAGCCTTATATGTTACAAACAGTTTTTATCATATCTTCAGTGGTTTTAGTATGTCTTCAAGCGTATATAAATAGTCTTGAATTTGTCCTGTCGTTACTTTTTTAGGTGTGTGAACCAATGTGTTTCTAAATATTCTCAACCTGTCAATTTGATATGATTGTTCTTTGTCAAGATAACCGCTTTCAAACAATATTCTTATTGCTTCACGAACACTTAAAAATCTGTCTGTTTGTTTGCGAGCTATTGTCACAAGTTTTTCTTCAAGCTCTGCCCACGATTTTAGGAATTCTCCAAAGTCGCCTGTTCTTAGTTCTTTGTTCACTATTTCTTTAATTTGTTGGCATAAATCAAATATTGGGTCGTTGTCAGGATACAATGATTTTTTTGGAATTTGGTCAAACCCTTTTCCCCAAAAAGTCTTGTTGTTTGGTATCTTAAATTTTGCAAGAAGTCGGTTATTAAAGTCAAGTTCCGTTTTAGCATCATAATTTGATGTAATGTCGTCCGTCCCTGCTAAATAACCTTCTTGAAAATATGGACGCAACGCTGTCGGTGGGCAAATACTTAAAAGTCGAATGTTTATTAAGTCGTGTTCTGAATTAATTGTAATTCTGTTTGTCAAGTAGGGCAGTCCAAAAACGAAAATATATGCAAAGTCTTCTGTGTTGTCCATTGTCGCAAATGAACAGGCAACTCTCAATGAATGTGTGAAGTCAAGATATGGGGTGTGGCAAACTTCATAATGTTGCAATACACTCCATTGAACAGCTTTTCTTCTTTTTAGTTCTTTGTAACCTTCAATTTTTTCTCTTTCAAAGAGGTCAACTAAAGCCTTACTTGCACCTTCTAAAATGTCAAACCGATTTGTTAGTTCACGAATTGGTAAATAGTCGCCACGATAAATGCTAGGATAAAATGAAGAGTTTCCTGCTTTGTTTTTGTAGTCGCTTGATTGTCCCCGGTAAAAAATAAGGTGATCTTTGTTTTTAAAAGCCAATTTCGCAGTGTGTTCAACAAGTTCTCTGAATGACTCTACAGGAAATGGGTCAGTCGAACCAACCTTGGTCGTGTCACCAAAATATTTCAATAATTCATCTGTTAATTCTGTTTGAATGCGTCTCATTTAAAATTGCTTGTAACTTGTATACACCCATCATATAACGGCGAGTATCATCCCTATACTTAGAAGATAACCGCCATAAATTGGCTAATATTACTTTTACTAAATCCAATCATTTTTTAGATTCAGATATTTTTAATAATTATTTATAGCACTGTATTATATTTTTTGTAAATATAAATTTCAAAAATTATCATTCTCATTGTATTCATAAAATGACATACAAATTATTTAAAGAAATAAATTGTACTAATTTTTAAAATAATCCAATTTATCAATGATATAGGGGTATTTGAGTGATTTAAAATTTAAATCTTTGTGAAAAATCTTATTTAAAATTAAGTACCACTACTTAGATAAAAAATTAAGTAGTGCTACTGATTTATAGTTTTAATTGGCTCTCATTTTACTTGCTTCTTTATTTATTTAAGCAATTTTGTATGATGTTGCTTTAAAGCAATAATAAGGGCGTTTTTTCGTGGTTTACGGCTGCGCACAAAAAGAAAGAGAGCAAAACAGAAATAAAAAAGCACCGTTTTAAAGCGGTGCTTAGTGTTTCACAATAAAACGGGGTTACTGGTTTGGTAGCTCCGTTTTTTATTAACGGCTTTACCGTCATCATTTATTAAGTGAACTGTTCCGTTATTATCTATGAGTGCCATTAACGATAAATAGCCAAATAAAAAAGGAGAGTGAAGCTCTCCTTTAAATTTTATAATTAAAATAATTCTAATTTATTTAATGTTTAGGTATTGAATCAGTCATAAAACTATTCAATAGAGAATCGAGTTTACCATCTTTATTTGCTGTTTCTTGAAAAACTTCATCCATTTCTTTCATTGTTAATTTACCAATAACTTCATATTTTTCATTCAAATGAAAATATGTGTCAATATATTTATCCTTACCAACTGAATAAGTATGTACAAGCGAGTAAACTACATTTTTCTTAGTCTTCATCTTAGCTTGTATCTCCTTTGGATATGTTTGGTAAAAAAACTCACCAAAAGATAAACCCTGATAGTTTTTAGTTGCCGAGGTCATGTATTTAGTTACTGATGCCTCAGTTTTTGCTCTATCTAATTTGTTTTGACAGAATACGTTTGTTGAAATTAACAAACTGATAATTAAGATTATTTGTTTCATTTTTTAATGTTTTTATTGTGTTTAATGATATTTAATTACCAATGCCAATTTATACAACCAAATAGCTCCAAAATGCCAATAAAAACGAAAGCTATACCAAGCCCATAAATACCAACTTTGTTATATTTCAATGTACGATATAAATCAGGATTTCTGTGTATAAACCTAATTAAAATAATACCAATTACTATTAAAGTAGTACCTAATAAAATGTGTCTAAATAATATCATGAATTTTTTTTCTAATCATTAGTTTTTTTAGATTCTTCATTTTCTGGTGCAACAGCATCTACTACCGTACCGCCAATATAGTCTGTTATAACTTTATTAGCTTCATTCATTGTAGTTCCCTCTATTGATGTACTAAATACCTTACCTGTCCCAAATTTTGCACCTTCTTTTATTACTGCTCCCACATCTCCTTCAACTGCTTCTGAAGAAATTGCAATAACATCTGATGCATCTTCCATTCTACCACCAACATTATATGTAGCGACCCCTATTGGTATAACTTCTGGCCCAAGAACTACGCTACTTAATGTTATTGCCACACCAGCTAATTTCGCATAAGTACTCGCCTTGCCTAAAGCTTTTCCTCCCGTTTTAACATCTTTTCCAAGTTGATATAAGCCTTTAGTATCTTGATACCTGTCATTGTATTCAGAACCGAAAAACGCTTTAATAGGGTGTAAATCTGCGAAAGATTTTACATATTTACCATTATCCCATTTGCCTGTTTTTTCATCCTTTTTATAATCTAAAGTACCTGTACCTTTTGAGCCATGCTCTTGACCTGGATAAACTTTATTCCAAGCAATAGTTGTAATGTGTGTTTGTCCTTTTAATGTTGATATAATCCTGATACTTTCTTCTTCACCATCTAAATCAATAGCGGCAATAGGTTTATTGCCAGCAAATTGATAAGAAGAATAATATGGATATTTTTTTGTAAGAGGATCTACTTTTATAAATCGCCCTAAGTCTGATCTGTAATCTCTTTCTCCATAATCCTGCCATCTACCATTAGCTATTATTTCATCAACATTCTCCTTTCCATTAAAGCCGTAGCGGTAAGATGAGGAACTTTGATAATTTCTACCTGGCATTGTACTCCCGAACGAATCAGTGTTTTTTTTAGTATTTAAACCAGTAGTCAATTGTTTGATAAATAGATGATTTTCAAATATAAACTAAAAATGTTGTTGATGCGATTATTCTTGCATTTTTAATATTAAACTTTTTGAGTTAGTTATTTTTAAACTAACTTTTTTAAAATAATATACTCTAAATAAAATACTCACAAAACACAAATACCAACGCTTCATATACATGCGAGTGGGGTAAATTTCGTAATGCGTTGCTTTAAAGCAACAATTAGGGCGTTTTTTAGTGGTTAACGGCTGCGCAGAAACATCAAACGACAGGGATATTTGTATTTTAACACATAAATGGGAAAAAGGAATTCTAAAGGAAACAGGAAGGAAATGTCCTTGTAAAGAATAGAGTTTATTCAGTTTTGAAATGATTATCCATATTTTTATTAAGCCTGTTATAAAGACAATTGGTAAATGACTCTTTGTTAGAAGGCTGTAATTTTAGGCAATAAGAAAAACTTTCAAGAATAAGAGTATCGTCAATTTCTTTTCCAAAAAAACTACGACAAGCTATAAAATGAGATTCAAGTTCGAAATTACCGGTCGCTAAATTCGAAAACGCATTAATTTGATTTTGAATAGAATCATTCCAAAGTGGCTGAATATAGCCTGATTCAAAAGCTTTCCATTTTAACATAGCCTGGAATAAATCAACTTGAAAAATATCGTAATTAGTCAATTTTTTATAAATATTCATTATCAACTTATTATGAAACACAATAAGTTGATAATGATAAAATGTTTGTATTAATTTGAATTTAATCGTTTAGAAAATATCCATTACCATTGGTGATAATAGGGTAAAATATTATTACAAGCGATAAAAAAAACAAAACCCAAAAAACTTTTTTCCATTTCATTGCAGATGAAATCACAATTAGAAGCATCATTACGCACATCAATACGTGATAAAGTATATAAGTTGTACTTGATGAATAAATGGAAATTTCAGCAAACATTTCTCCACCAAAAGGATACTGTTCGGGATGGTTTATACTTTCAAAGATTTCTCCTATACTAAATATTAGAACAAGTATAGGAAGCAAATACAGGAGCCATTGTAGTTTAAATTTCATCGTATTAAAATTAGTATTTTTTCCACATATAACCATAAGGAACAATTGTAATCTTTAAGTCTTTAGCATAATCTACCTTCAAATACACTTTACCTGTTCCGTTTTGGTTCTTCATAAAGTTTTTGGTAAATCCATCTAATCCTTTAGCCAAATCAATACATCCTCTTGATCCCCATATTTCACCACCGTGAAGAGTAAATCCTCCTCTACCATATGTTTCTGTTCCAACATCTGGTTTTATCCACCATCTATTATTACCCCATGATTGGTCACCCCCTGGGAAACTACCGAAGCCAAAATTATTCGCTACTTGTTTATAAAAAGGCTGATCCGATCTTTTTTGAATTTCATTCTTATTGATGAAATATAACCCTTCAGGTATTGGCCCAACATTGCCCTTTTTCTGATTTTCTAAAGAATAATCAAAAGTTTTTCTCATTTTCCAATAATCATTCGGATCCATTTCCCCTTTTCCTGAAACAGCATCATACGAAATGGAATTAACTTTTAAACTACCATCTTTATTGGTTGTTTGCCATGAATAAGTTAATTTTTCTCCTGAAAACTCTAACATTTCGGTTCCCAAATTTGTCCAAGTATCCTCGCTTCCTTTAATGGAAACTTGTTCTCCTTGCTTACCAGTAGATTCATTCCATTTGGTTTCGCCTGTCTTTTCATTTTTAAACCAGTCTGCTCCATTTGGGTCAACATTTAATATCGGGTTACCACCATAAGTGGCGTATGGGCTTTCCCAACCTCTCGTAACCGGATCAGTATTCCACCTTCTTCCAGTTCTTGCATCATACTCCCAATACTCTGCTGTATAGATGTTTGCAGAGCCTACGATCTCGAAATCAATTTCCTGTCCATTCATCCCGTACCTATAACCACTTGAACTTTGGTAATTTCTACCTGGCATTATACTCCCGAATGAATCAGTGTTTTTTTTAGTATTTAAACCAGTAGTCAATTGTTTGATAAATAGATGATTTTCAAATATAAACTAAAAATGTTGTTGATGCGATTATTCTTGCATTTTTAATATTAAACTTTTTGAGTTAGTTATTTTTAAACTAACTTTTTTAAATAAAATACTCACAAAACACACATGCCCAAAATTCATATACACGCGAGTGGAGTAATTTCGTAATGCGTTGCTTTAAAGCAACAATTAGGGCGTTTTTTCTTGGTTAACGGCTGTGCCCTCATTCGGGACTTTAAACTAAACAAGCTTATAAATAACAAAGCCCGATTGCTCGGGCTTTGTTATTTATTTATTTATTTCTTATTAAAATTATCAGGTCTTCCCCAGAATACAAACCAATTTTGTTTTTGCTTACAATAAGTATCCGAATGTTATTTGCAGATTCTGTACTACAATTTGTTTTAACCATCGCCATCTTATTTTTATTATAGCTTTTATCTAATAGTCGAATAAAAGTGTTTCCAACAAAATTAGTTTCTTCTATTTCATTACCAGGGTAACGCTTTGTGTTCTCATTATCTTCGATAATAGGCAGTTCATTTATTTTCGTAGTGCTATCAAACGGCTTTGAACATAAAACGAACTCACATTCATTACAATTATTTTTAATCGTTACGGAATCAATAATGAAAATTGATTTCAAACATTTCTTTTTCTGTTTTTCAAATTTCTTTTTCTCATCATTGGTTTGTGCTGTCGTATTTAAAACAATCCAATTGCTAACATTCCATTTTCCATACAAGTCTTTCATTGTAATGACTTGAGCATTGAGAAAATTAATGCTAAAAACAAAGGCATAAAAAGTGAAAATAAATTTTCGATTTATCATTGTAGACTTAGTTAGTGTATTCATCATCACAACTGCCACTCGTTGAACTTGGAGCTGGTGTTTCAGTTTTTGTATTATCCTTAATAAGCTGATTTAAATACGTGTTATTTTTCTTATTACCAATCTTATCAAAATGAAGATACTGACCCTCACTAAATAATAAGGCTTCTCCTATTCTACGTTTTTGAATACCTGCGCCACCTTTCATATAACCAAGAAAGAATCCTTCACCTTTTTCAGAAGTAAACTTCTTAACCTTGCTAGCACCAGTATTATAACCGAAATCTATAAGAGCATCTTGTTGATTTTGGGTTAAATCAATCCCATCTAGATTTTCTAAAATAGCACTTTTGTGCGTTGAATAATCTGAAGAAAATAAAGTGTTTGCCTGTTCTGTTGTAATAGAAGAACCTTCAGGATAAGTTTTTTCTTCGTCTTTTGTTATAAGATGTCCGTAGCCAATAGTAGGGTTTCCGTATTGGTCATTATATCTTGATTCGCTTAACCCTTCATATGACCTTGTAAACTGTTCGGCAGTTTTAACATCTTTACCATAAAAATTAGTAGCTGTTCCGTTTTTGATTAATTGAACAGCAACACCATTTCCCAATTTTCCTGCTGTCTCCAATTCAATTTTTGTCTTTGTCATTTTTCCTGAAGAAAAATCATAAATAACAATTGATTTTTCTCTTCCCTCCAAGTCCATACATCTAATCACATCATTTTCAGCAAAAGCAAAAGTACTATTCCAAGGATAAGATTTAAATAACGGGTCAACACTCCAAAATCTTCCAGTTCTCGGATCATAGCCTCTATAATTAAAATCTATATGATTTCCTGAACCGCTTATTTCATCTGTCTTTTCCTGTCC
>CAZIPC010000015.1:0-8921 GCA_964541155.1 uncultured Flavobacterium sp. | reverse complement strand
TACTCCCGAACGAATCATAGCAAACGCATCTGTTAAATTTTTTATTATAAAGCGTGTTACTCATCTTAACAAATGTAATTTTTTTTCTTTTAAATAACATTTATACATAAAATAATTTTTTGGTTGGTTTAAATTTCTACTTGATGATAATTAAGTTATTAAATATTTAGTTATGTTAATGCTTATTAATATTTAATTTATACCGTTACAAGCAGAGCTCACTGATCTTTTTAATATAGTTGAAGTTGCACTATTACAATACTCTAATAAACAGAGGAACAGTATTCGAAAATGTTTGTAATTTAATTATCATTGATTTTTGATCTTTTTACATTTTTCGGCTTCAATAAGTAGCGAACTACGTAACAGCTTAATTTTCCAATAAGATAAAAAACTCGCGAAAGAAAAATGTGAATTTACCACATTTTTCGACATTTCTTGAAACTACTGTTATGAGTTCGTGCCTTTAGTTATTAATAAAAATCGGATTTATTGATGTAAAGTTCACTTCTGGAATTTTTTCATATTTATTTCTAACCATATGTATATTTCTCCAGTGAAATTCAATATCATTTATCGTTTGGATTTGTTGTTCAAAGTTATGGGTTTGAGGCAAAAAATCTCCAGCATTATATATCTTTCCGTGATTAGTCAAACAATCAGGTGCAACTCTGAAATTACCGATATTTAAATATGCGTTCTCATTTGTTAAGCAAAGAAAACATCCTAAATCAATTAGGTTATGCTGTGCGATTATATTTATTCTTTTTAAGTCATTAATGATTTTTTGTCTAGTTTGAGGATGATTTGAATTTGTTGTTGCATATTTTGGGAACTTAAATTCAATTCCAATTCTGTACTCTTGTCCATTAGATTCTATAACCATAAATAAGTCTAAAAATTTTCCTTCTGAGAAATTTTCAAATAAACAAGTTTCAAAATCAATAACTCGAATTGTCTCTCTAAAATTCTCATAATATTTCCAGGCAAATTTAAATATGATTGCTTTTTCAGATGAAATTAATGTATTTGGTAAATTGATTTCCTCATTAATTTCATTCCAAACATACGATATATTTCGCTTAATTTGTTCCATTTTTTGTGTTGAAAATTTCGTTAGTTTTTTATTCTTGAGCGTTGTTTTGGCATGACGTCTAACGGCTTCAAGTTAAATTCCCGTTTGGATTTTGAAACTTTGTCTACCGAAATGTTAGTTTAAAAATCAATGTTTAATAGACTTTTGCAAAGCAAAAATTAACTAATTCTCGACCGTTTTTGCAAAAGCCTTAGCCGAATGTCCAAATGGGATTTAAGTTGTGTTATAGGTTGCTAGACACACACAGTATTAATTTACAATTTTCCAGCTGTCATTAATTGTATCATCATGTCCTCTAAATAGAATAATATAAAAATTAATTACTATTTGGTCTCTTAATGGTAAACTTTCAAATGTTTCAATTACTTTAGGAAATAATTTTATATAGTCAGAAATAAATATGCTTGATAAAGCAAAGAAATATTTGAGATTGAAATTTGTTTTTCCTAAAAAATCTTCTTCACTTTTGAACATGTCTCTGAATTGAAAGACTGCAACGTTTGATGGATGTGCATAAAGCGAAAAGTAAGTATATGCATTATCAAACATCATTTGCTTTATACCCATTACATTTGCCAACTCTTGCCAATGCAAGAAAACAACATTATTGTTTACAAACTGAATTTTATAATCCTTTTCTTTTAATTTACTTTTTATTTTTTCTTGATTGTCATTAGATAGACCTTTATATAATTCTGTCGCCTCAATTTCGGATGTCATTTCTGCGATTTGCTTTTTATCATCTTCTGCTTTCTGCAAATTTTCAGGTTTTGTGATGATACTTGTAAAACGTTGTCTATATTTCAAACCTGCTATTACCCATAGGTTATATAGGATTGTCTTTTCGTCTGCTGATTTTGTATTGATAAATATTAAATTGAACATACCAACTGTTTCAAAAACATTTCTTGTCAACGAAGCAACTATTGTAGGGTCGATTATCTGGTTGAGTGTGGCACCTTCTGTCGACACATATGACACGCCGTCGGTAACTCCTTGAAGATGTAGAGCTTTTGTGAGCATCATTTGATTAAGTAATTTCGCTTCAGTTTCAGCGATTGAATTGACTTCATCTCTTTGATGATTTCTGATTACGCGAAAAAAGAACTCGGTATATATTTTTATTAGCTCTTTGCTGTCGTTGATATGAGCGCAGCTCATAAAACGTTCAACCTCTACTCTAAGTTCTTCTTTTGTCATCTTCTATGTTGTTATATTTGATTTATTAAAGTAATAAAATTTCGTTGGTTAAAAATGGATTATTATCAAGTGAATTGTATTTCGGCTGATTACCTATAACTTGTATATACTCGCCATATAATGGTAAGTATCATTCCAATATTTGCTAGGTAATCGCCATAAATTGTTTACTAAATCCAATCATTTTTTAAATTCAGATATTTTCAATAATTATTTATAGCACCTTATTATTTTTTCTGTAAATATAAATTTCAAAAATTATCATTCTCATTATTTTCATAAGCTGACATACAAATTATTTAAGGAAAAAAATCGTACTAATTTTTAAAACAACCCACTTTATCAATGATATAAGGTATTTGAGTGATTTTAAATTTAAATCTTTGTGAAAAAATCTTACTTAAAATTCAGTAGTACTACTTAGATAAAAAATTAAGTAGTACTACGTATTTTGGTTTATAATTAGTTCTCATTTTAATTGCTTCTTTAATTTATTTAAGCAATTTTGTATGATGTTGCTTTAAAGCAATAATAAGGGCGTTTTTTCGTGGTTTATGACTGTGTTGTATAAGTAATTCTATTCATTAAGTAATAAAAAAACGTAGCCAGTAACTACGTTTTTTTTTAATGCTGTTATATTTAAAATGCAGCATAGCTGTATTAATCTAATTCTTTACTTTTTTTATATATTTTGCCATCAGTAGAAAATTCTATAAATGACTCTCTGCTAAATGTTGCCATACCTTTGTTAAATAATATATCTGTATCAAATATTAATGGAAGTTTAATATTATTAACTAAGACATAACGATTAGTATTGAAGAGGTAAAAGCTATTTGGGTCTTTGTATGCATTTTTTTTATCTGTAAAAGATAAGCTTATTAGATATTTATTACCATTATTCTGAAATCTAATATATAAATACATCTTAGTAGTATCATAATAAGAATTACTATAACCCTTTGCAATTAGCTTAATCACATTGTCAGGAAATTTATATTCAATAGCATTTTGGCTTTTTGAATCATAACTTAGTAATATCATTACTACTATTATGTTTTTTTTAAAATAGTCTTTCATAAAATTATTTTTTTAGTTTTCCTCCGGATCTTTCTAATGCATCTTTCCCAATATTAAATTGACCCTGACCAGTACCTATTTTACCTACTTTACCAACATTAGGCACTACAGTTTTATCTTTATTTACAACAGATACATTGCCCGTACCTCCTGTATTTGTCGATTCAATATGTTCAATTTTATATGCGTCTACCTGATATTCCGGAACTTTTGTTTGATCAACAGATTGTATATCTCCTGGTGAAGGACCTGGTACATTAAACATTCCATCCCGTTGTTCCGTTGGATGGCCATGGGATGTAGCTAATAATATTTTATCGGGGCTTTTTTTCTCGTAGTCCTCTTTAGTTGGTGCTTCAGATCTTATAGGAGAAAAATTAGACCCTTGTTCGACAACTTCACCACTAATTATAGCTTTGTCAGGATCAAACGTAATAATCGCCACCCATTCCTTTCCAGAACCATATGAATTACTAGCAGCTTGTTTTACTGCACTAGCTGCACTTGGGTCAACAACAATTTCTTTACCTGTATGAGTATTAGTTTGAACAACATTATCAAAGACAGCTTTTGAAGCTACAACTCTCATGATGCCATTATTCTCTCCATGGCTACCAATATACTCACCCTTTTTATTATAATAATCATCATTGCCATTAGGGTCAACTTTCCATATAGGTTTATTATCAAATGCATCATATCCACTCCTCCAAGGTTTCTCTACTGGGTCAACATTCCATCTTTTACCTAACCTACTATCATATTCCCAATATTGGGCGGTCATAGCACCTTCAAAAATCTCATTATCTTTTTCCTGCCCATTCATCCCATATCTGTAGGATGAGGAACTTTGATAATTTCTACCGGGCATTGTACTCCCGAACGAATCATAGCAAACACTTGTGTTAAATTTTTTATTATAAAGCGTGTTACTCATCTTAGCAAATGTAATTTTTTTCTTTTAAATAACATTTATATATAAAATAATTTTAGGTGAGTTTAAATTTTTATTTGATGATAATTAAGTTGTTAAATATTTATTTATGTCAATGCATACTGATATATAATTTTATATCGTTACAAGTGACTTTTTCTAATCTTTTTTATATAGTTTAAGTTGCACTATGACTAAACTCAAACTAGCGGAGGCAAAATATTCGAAAATGTTACAAGGTATTTTCAGCTAAAATAATTGTGTTTCGCGGAGCGATCGATTTTAAAAAAGTTTTGATATCTGACAAACTTTTGCCTTAGCGTGTTTTGGCAGTAATGCATGTATTACTCTTCCTTTTTAGTTTGTTGCTCGGGTTTTTGATTAATTCTTGCAGGTAATTTACTTATACATACTTTTATGTCGCCAATTTTTGTTTGAAACATCGCCCTATCATCTTTTTTTGTTAATTCATCCAAGAAATTATGTAGGTCGCAAACATTTGCTGTTTTAAGATCGTTTATTTCTTCAATAGAAAGGTGTGGTAAGCAATTATTAATCATAAAATCAAGCAACTCTTGTAGCGTTCTAAAGTCATCGCATTCCAAGGATGAAACCGATGCAGTTACTATTTCACCAAGTGCGCCTTTGTAAGAGTTTTTCTCAGTACTAAATTTTGCTTGTGAAAAAAGAATTTTTGCATTTGCAGATGCGTTAAGAATTTTTAATTTCTTCTCGTTTTCCTCAAATTTCTTAGTTATTGTGGTTGTTAGCTCGTTTGTCAACTCCTGTTTAAGTTTATTTTTTAAGGTTTCTTCGCTTAATTTTAAAGTCCTTTTTTGATACCATTGTATAAATAATGGAACAAAAATACCAACAAGACCAAAGAGTATTGAACCAAATATTATTAATTTACTCCAAGCGTTATTGTAAAAGATATCAACTTTTTCAAGAACATCTAAACTCTTGTCAGAGTTGTTTTGAATAGCTTGTAGAATTGTATTTAATGTGTCTTTCATAACTTTATTATTATGTTCCTTTGGAAATTCTGTCTTGGGTTGTTGGCATTGCCGTCGCTTCGACTCTAGTGAAATTGTTGTCAAAGTGGGTCAATAACATTTCAGCAAAACGTCCGTGAAAGACTGCATAAATAACAGTTGTTGTCTTTACGTTGGTGTTACCTAAAAAAATGAAATGTAACTCGCCTTGGAAAACTTGAGGTTTCATCCACGCTTTATGTTTCCATTGGTCTGGAACGTGTGTAAAATCACCGTCACTGTCGTAAATCCAAGTCTGAATAGTCTGTGAGTCTATTGCCTTTTTTATTTCGTTCAATAGTTTGTTGGGATTTGATGTCTTGACTATTAGTGCCATATTTTTATGTATAAATTATTTTATTCTGTCTAATCATTACTACTAACGTTTTGCGAATAGTTGTAGGCGGGCTTTTGAAACTTCCTCTGTTTTTAAGCACAAATGTTTATTAGCGAGGCGCAAAATAAAAATGCGCTTCAGCGCACAACTATTTTGCACCAAGCGATGACCGATTCTGCCCGCTTACGTTTATTTGCTTTTATAACCATGGTCGCTGAATACAATTTGTCTTATTAATGTTCTATTATATATTCCCATGGGACAATAGGAATATTTGGTGGCACTATGCCTGAATCAACCAATTTTTGATAATACCCATTTTGTCTTGGCAAAATTATCATAGCGATGTCAGCGAAACTAAATTTATATTGTTTTAAAGAACGCCATTCTCTCTCGCAATAGATTGAATTCATCTCAGATTCATCAAAAGTTTTGACAAATGCGACAAAGTCTTCAAGACTTTCTAAAACTTCTGATTTGGCCATTTCGATGTCGTCGATTTCAGTTTCAATAGCAGAGACGTTTCTTGAAATGTCTATGTCAATTTCTTCGTTTTGATTTTCGATTCCGTCAATTGCATTTGATACTAAGTCTTCAATATCGCCTAACTCACTTTTTATGTTTTCAACATCAATCTCGTTAATTGTCGTAAATCCACTATAAATAGAGTTAACTACTTTAGTATTACTTAATGAATAGAATACTGGATTGAATTCATTTTTTATTGCAGATTCCCTATGAAAACCAATTGCAAATTTTCCATATCGCTGGGCATGATACGCAAGATGTTGAATTGGGATGTCTGCAAGACAAACAATTTTTGACGATTTAATTTGTCTTGGTACATTTTTCAACTCGATTCTTTTACGGGTTTTTCTATCAAAAGAGTAAGATCGTGGTATAATAACTTTTACAAGTTCAGTATATGATGATAACCTTAAATGGCTGGATTTTAAAATTGCATTTAAAATCTCAAAGGCTTTTGGATTCGCCTTTGGATCTTCCTTTTGTTTGTTGGCTATGTTGTCCCAGCCCGGTCCACCAGTAAAATGCCAAAGTATTTTAGAAACTGTTCCTGGATTCATTTGTTGGTCTATAATTATTTTCTAGGCTGTCGTCCAGCAACTTAGTTATCATACTAATATTGGTTAGATAACCGCCATAAATTGTTTAATCTTATTTTAATAAATTCAATCCTTTTTTATAATTATCTTAAAGTACTTTAATATATTTTCTATAAATATAAATTTCAAAAATTATCGATCTCATTATTTTCATAAGCTGACATACAAATTATTTAAAGAAATAATTTGTATTAATTTTTAAAATATTCCATTTTATCAATTTTTTAGGGTAGTTGAGTGATTTCAGATTTAAATTATTGTAAAAAAATCTTACTTAAAATTAAGTAGTACTACTTAGATAAAAAATTAAGTAGTACTACGTATTTTGGTTTATAAATAGCTCTCATTTTACTTGCTTCTTTAATTTATTTTTAATGTTGCTTTAAAGCAATAATAAGTGCGTTTTTTCATGGTTTACGGCCGTGCGCAAACATCTAAAACAAAGTATTTCTAGTTTAATTAAATAATAATAAAACCGTAGCGAATGCGCTACGATTTTATCATAATTACCACAAACTGTTACTTGATATTTAAAATTTACTTAAGTAATATTTTCAAATCAGTATTACTATATGCATCTAATTCTTTTAACTCCTTAACAATTTTCTTTTCCCATTCTAATTGCTTAGCTTTTATTAGACTGTGGTTGGTTAGGCTGTCATAGAGTGATTGATATTTTTTAAAGGCAATTGTATTATTAAAAGACATTTTTTTTAATTCATTACCAACGCCTGTTTTAGGGAATTTACTGTTTAAAACTAAGTGCCTTAACTTTCTTGCAAATAATTCGGTTATATCAAAATGTACTTGTTCATGTTTTAACAAATCTTTAGTCATCGCTTTCAGTTTTACCCAAGATTTATTTGGCTGAACATTCGCTTTAATATTAACAAATAATGAATCTTTAATGGTTTTTAAATTCCAATCAATATTACAATCTGTAATCGCAGAGTGTTTCTTGTTTACGTCAGGAACACCTTTAAAATCATTCCAAGTTAAAAGTCTATTAGGAGACCAAGTAATAATTTCAGGCTGTGTTTGTCTATAAGAACAAAACACTATAAATATTAAGGTAATTAGTGAAATTATTCGCATACACTAAATTATTTAAAATTTATATTGCCATTTTGTGTACCCGATTGGTCAAACAAAATAATAGGAATTCTAAATACACCGCTAGGAATTTTACCATATTTTATCATTATGCCCTGTATCCATTTTGATCTATCTTGCATAACCATATATGGTACTCGTCCTCCCCATTCGCTTCTAGTCTCCATAGAATTTGATTTAGGCCAAGGAGAACCGATTGTAATTTGAGCTGATTTATTACAAGGTAACCATCCATTGCAAGTTCTCATAATATCCCTTACAGCTGTATTTCTATCTTGTGGGTCTGAACTAAATTTTGTCCAATTAAACCTAAGTGAACCGCTAAAGGGATTGCAAGGATTTTGTAAAACCATTGGCGTTGGATTTATAACACCCCCTGTAGTTGTAGGATTAGTTCGGGCTTTTGTCCCTCCAGTTGGAGAAGGATTAGGAGTAGTGCCAGTTGGAGTTGCCACAGGATTTGTTGGTGTATTACCAGCGGGCGCGTCATTACTACTACCACTTGTATTTTCCCCTTCACTTGCAGTTTCTGTTGCTGTTGGAAAAGACCAATAACCTGTAATTTGAGTATTTCTTTTAGTAAATTGAACCATTGTATTATCCCCATCTGTTCTACTTTTCCAATCATATGTACCATCATAACCAGAACTACCAGGTGCACTTCTGCCAGCTGCATCCCAATCACTTTTGGCATCACCTCCTGTTTTCTTATCTTCTTTAGGGACATTTTCACCAGGTCTAGGCTTAGTTTCATCGTCACCACTTAATCCATAATAATCTGAAATTGCAATTGGACTATTATAAAAACAAGCATAAGGACTTTCCCACGGTTTTACGATTGGGTCAGTTTCCCATCTTCTACCGATTCTACTATCATACTCCCAAAACTCAGCACTCATAGCTCCTTGAAAAACCTCGTCATCCTTCTCTTGCCCATTCATCCCGTATCGGTAGGATGAGGAACTTTGATAATTTCTACCTGGCATTGTACTCCCGAACGAAT
>CAZIPC010000014.1:0-9312 GCA_964541155.1 uncultured Flavobacterium sp. | reverse complement strand
AAAAAAACAGAAGAATAATTAAACATTAACCATTAAATTTTTTTAAACAATGGCACATAAAAAAGGAGCGGGCTCCACAAATAATGGTCGCGAATCACATAGTAAACGTTTAGGCGTTAAAATTTTCGGTGGTCAATCTTGTATCTCTGGAAATATTATCGTTCGTCAGCGTGGCACAAAACATAATCCAGGAGTAAATGTAGGAATGGGAAAAGACCATACTTTATTTGCTTTAGTAGATGGAAAAGTTGTTTTTAAAAAACAAAAAGACGACAGATCGTACGTTTCGGTTGTTCCTGTAGAGGCATAGTAAGAAACTAATCATAAATTCTTGAAGCCCTCCGCAGTTACGGTGGGCTTCTTGTGTTTTAGGCTATTTAAAAAAAGTACATTAAATATGCCTAATTTTCATTTCAACCATTAATTTTGTACATATAAATTTAACATCATGCTACAACTTAGTTACATTAGAGATAATAAAGAAGACGTATTAAAACGTTTAGCAATTAAAAATTTTAAAGATGCTGAAAATATTATTAACTCAATTATTGAATTAGATAATAACAGAAAATCAGCCCAACGTTTAGCAGATGATGTGAAAGCTGAAGCGAATGGATTAGCTAAGCAGATAGGTGAATTAATGAAATCTGGAAAGAAAGAAGAAGCAGAAATATTAAAGACTAAAACAGCAGATTTAAAATTAAAGGAAAAAGAATTTGATGAAACTTTAAAAAACATCGAACAAGAAATACACAAGGTTTTAGTAACGGTTCCCAATTTGCCTAATATAACAGTTCCTAATGGCAAAACACCTGAAGATAATCAAGTTGTTAATGAGTTCGGTAAAATACCAGTGTTGCATGCAGGAGCAACGCCACATTGGGAACTAACTACAAAATATGATTTAATTGACTTTGAATTAGGTGTTAAGTTAACTGGTGCTGGTTTTCCTGTATATAAAGGAAAAGGAGCAAGATTACAACGCGCATTAATTAATTATTTTTTAGATAAAGCAACGGCTAGAGGATATAATGAAGTACAACCTCCTATATTAGTAAATGCTGATAGTGGTTATGGTACAGGACAATTACCTGATAAAGAAGGTCAAATGTATCATTGCCAAGTTGATGATTTATATTTAATTCCAACAGCTGAGGTACCTATTACAAATATGTATCGTGATGTTATTTTAAAAGAAACTGAATTGCCAATTAAAAATTGTGGTTACACACCATGTTTTAGAAGAGAAGCCGGAAGTTATGGAAAAGATGTGCGCGGATTAAATCGTTTACACCAATTTGATAAAGTAGAAATTGTACAAATTGCACATCCAGACAAATCGTATGAAATTTTAGAAGACATGCGTGAATTTGTAAGTAGCCTATTACAAGAGCTAGAATTACCTTACCGTACTCTAAAATTATGTGGTGGCGATATGAGTTTTGGTTCAGCTTTAACCTATGATTTAGAAGTATGGAGTGCAGCACAACAACGTTGGCTGGAGGTTAGCTCGGTTTCTAATTTCGAAACATTTCAAACCAATCGTTTAAAATGTCGTTATAAAGATGCTAATGGAAAAACTCAATTAGCGCATAGTTTAAATGGAAGCGCATTGGCATTACCACGTATTGTAGCTTCCTTGTTAGAAAATAACCAAACAGAAGCAGGAATTAATATTCCTAAAGTATTGGTTCCATATACAGGTTTTGATAGTATTGCATAATAGTAATAAAAATCACAAGAAAGGTGCATCGTAATTGTTGCACCTTTCTTGTTTATGATAGAAGTATTACAAAACAATAACTCATTTGCAATAGCGTTATATATTATTTACATTAGTATCAATGAATATTTATTCTCGCAAACAACAATGGAAATGGGCGCTTTTTATCGTCGCATTTTTTATTGTATTTACATCCCTATGGTATACTAATCAGCTAGTTAGTAGTATAAAAGCTGATGAAGAAAAAAAAATTAGATTGTGGGCAGAAGCTGTTCAAAAAAAAGCCGGGTTGGTAAAATTTACAAATGATTTATTTCAAAAATTACAAATAGAAGAACGTAAAAAAGCTGAATTATATGCATTGGCCACAAAGCAACTTAGTGTTGATGAATTTACGGTATCCGAATTCGTTTTAAAAGTATTACAAGATAATACAACTGTACCAGTTATTTTAACTGATGATGATGGTAATATAACAGCTAGCAGAAATTTAGATTCTTTAACCGAACAAGATAAAGTAGCCTTGAAAAATGAATTAGAAAACATGAAAGCCATTTATGAGCCAGTGGTGATTGATGTTTATAGAGGAAAGAAAAATTACTTATATCATAAGGATAGTAGATTATTTTCGGATATTAAAGTGGTATTTGATAGTTTAATTAAATCTTTTATTTCTGATGTAGCTATTAATAGTGCTGCTGTACCAGTTATTTATACAGATTCAACCAAAACAAATGTATTAGCATTTGGCAATATAGATACTTTAAAAATTAGTACACCTGAGAAATTGAGATCAACAATTAAAGAAATGGAATTACAAAACACACCTATTCTTGTTGATTTAGGCGAAGGATTTAGAAATTATATTTTTTACGAGCAATCACCTTTACTCACACAATTACAATATTACCCTTATGTTCAGTTTGGTGTAATTGGTTTGTTTTTATTAATTGCTTATATATTATTTAGTATTTCTCGTAAGGCCGAACAAGATCAGGTATGGGTTGGGATGAGTAAAGAAACAGCTCATCAATTAGGAACACCGCTATCGTCTTTAATGGCATGGACAGATTATTTACGTTCCAACGGAACAGATGAAAACATAGTAAATGAAATGAACCGTGATGTTATGCGTTTAAATATGATTACAGAGCGTTTCTCTAAAATTGGATCTAAGCCAACATTGCAAGATGAAAATGTTTGTATGGTGGTTAAAAATGCAATGGATTATTTAAAACAACGCACATCAAAAAATGTAAATTATGTTTTAGAAATTCCAGATAAAGAAATTCATGCCGAACTTTCGGTGCCATTATTTGAATGGGTTATTGAAAACATATGTAAAAATGCCATAGATACTATGGATGGAAAGGGCGAATTTAAAGTAACAGTAATTGATGTTCCAGAAGGTGTTGCCATTGATTTAACAGATACAGGCAAAGGTATTCCAAAATCAAAATATAAATCAGTTTTTAAACCAGGCTATACAACTAAAAAACGAGGTTGGGGCTTAGGCTTATCATTATGTAAGCGTATCATTGAAAATTATCACGATGGTAAAATATTTGTGCTGCAAAGTGAAGAAGGAAAAGGCACTACTTTTAGGATTATACTAAAGAGAGGGTAATCAGTCTTAAAAAATTATATGTAATATGTTTTTAAGACTGTTTCCTGTTATTTATTTCGTCTCGTATTTTGGAGGCTAGTTCGTACTGTTCCTCATCTAATGCCGATTGTAGTAAATTTTTCAATTCTTCTGTTGATTTAGATTGGTATTCTCCTTCAGTATTTGAATTAGTAAGCTCTTCAACTTGAGCAGTAATAGAGTTTTCATGAGATGATGGCAAAGCTTCATCGTCTAATACTATACCAGCAGTTTTTAAAATAAATTCATAGGTGTATATTGGGCAATTGAAACGAACAGCTAAAGCAATAGCATCACTTGTACGTGCATCAATTTCAACATCTCTAGTCCCATCTGTACAAATTAATTTTGCATAAAAAATACCATCCACTAGGTTATATATCAAAATTTCAGAAATAGTAATTGAAAATGTTTCTGAAAAAGCCTTAAATAAATCATGTGTTAATGGGCGAGTAGGCGTCATTTTCTCTAACTCAATAGCAATAGCTTGAGCTTCAAATCCTCCTATAATAATGGGTAGTCTTCTGCTACCATTACTCTCTCCTAGCACAAGTGCATATGCTCCACTTTGTGTTTGGCTATAAGATAACCCAACAATTTCTATTTTAACTTTTTTCATTTCCATTTTAATGATACCTAATGTACTAAAAAAGAATGAATTTAGTTTTGAGAGGCTTTGAACTTTTTAACAGCTTCTATTAATTTTGGAACAATCGTGAAAGCATCTCCAATAACACCGTAATCTGCGGATTTAAAGAAAGGAGCTTCTTTGTCGCTATTAATAACAACAATTGTTTTACTTCCATTAACTCCAGCTAAGTGCTGAATGGCGCCAGAAATACCAATAGCAAAATACAAGTTAGGACGAATAGCAACACCCGTTTGCCCAACATGCTCATGATGTGGTCGCCAGTGCATATCAGCTACCGGACGAGAACAAGCTGTTGTAGCTTTCAATTCTTTGGCTAATTCTTCAATCATACCCCAGTTTTCAGGCCCCTTCATTCCACGTCCCGCAGATACTACTAATTCAGCTTCGGGCAAAGGAGCCATTCCACCTACATCAGTAGATTTTTTTTCTTTCACAATAATTTTTGAAGTTGGCAATTCAATATTAAAATCAATTACTGAAGCTGTATTATCTCCTAATTTTACAGGAAAAGAATTTGGTAGTAATGAAATAATTTTGATATCACTATTAATTGAGCAAATAGCAGTGGCTTTACCTGAGAAAACATTTTTTTTCACTTCTAAACTCCCGCCATTAACTGTTGGAAAATCAACAGCGCCAGCTACTAAACCTGCGTTTAAACGTGCTGATAAACGAGGAGCTGCTGCCTTTCCTGTAATGTCAAAAGAAAAAATAATAATTTTAGCTCCTTCTGCCTTAGCGGCTTGTTCAACAGCAGAAGAGATTAGCATGCTATCTAAAGATGCTAAAGCATCATTTTTAATAGATAATATTTTTTTAGCGCCTGCTTTTCCAATTTCTTCTAATTGTGAAGCATCTGCATTTATTGCTAAAGCAGTAACATTATGCCCAGTTAATTCAGCAATTTTAGTTGCATAATTTACGGCCTCCAAAGAGGCTTTTTTTACTTTTCCTTTATTAATTTCTGTATATACTAATACTGACATGTTTTTCTAATTTTAATATTGTTCGATTTTTTATCTTCGGTTAAACTAATGAAATCTAAAATCTGGATTAAATCTTAAATAACTTTTGCTTCTGTATGTAATAAATTTACTAACTCATCCATATTGTTTTCATCAATCATTTTACAAGTTGTTCTTCCTGCAGATAATGCGTAAGATTTAATATTGGTTAACTTAGATGTGTTTGAAGCTGCAATAACCGTTAAAGGTTTTGTACGAGCACTCATAATTCCTTTCATATTTGGAATTCGTTGTTCTGCCATTCCTTTAGCGCATGAAACTACTAATGGTAATTCGCATTCAACAACTTGGGTGCCGCCATCTACGTCATGTTCTATAATTGCTTTAGTGCCTTCCAAATCAAACTTAGTTGCCAACGAAATTAATGGTAAATCCATAAAACCAGCAATCATACCAGCAACAGAAGATCCGTTATAGTTGATGGTTTCTTTACCTGTCATAATTAAATCATATCCATTTGCTTTTGCATAATTTGCAACCTCTTCTGCTACTGAATAAGCATCAGGGCCTTCAGCATCAATTCGAATTCCATCATCGGCACCTAAAGCAAATCCTTTTCTAATTGTTGCATCGCTATCAGCCAATCCAACATGAATTAAGGTTACTTTTTCTGCTTTTCCAGCTTCTTTTAGTTCTAGTGCACGAACAAGCGCATACCACTCATCGTATGGATTAATAATAAATTGTACGCCAGCAGAGTTAAACTCGGTGTCTCCGTTGGTAAAAGTTATTTTAGTAGTGGTATCTGGAACATTACTAATTGGAACTAATATTTTCATATGGTGTTATTTTTTTTAAAGGTGAGCAAATTTATAAAAATATGGCTTTATATCAATATTTAAACACTTAAAAATCAACTTTGTTTTGCGTCCATTTTTGCTATTTCTATATTTTTTGCTTTCTCTTTTAAATCCATATGTTTTTGTTTACATTTGAACCATTATAAAATTATGAGAACAATAGAATTTAGAGAAGCACTTCGCGAAGCCATGTCGGAAGAAATGAGACGTGATGAAACCATTTTTTTAATGGGAGAAGAAGTGGCTGAATATAATGGCGCTTACAAAGTAAGTAAAGGTATGTTGGCTGAATTTGGCCCTAAACGTATTATAGATACACCCATTGCAGAGCTTGGTTTTGCTGGTATTGGAGTGGGTGCAGCGGTTAATGGCTTACGTCCAATTATTGAATTTATGACATTTAATTTTTCGCTTGTAGCGATTGATCAAGTAATTAACGCTGCAGCTAAGTTTTTAAGCATGAGTGGTGGGCAGTATAATTGCCCAATTGTGTTTAGAGGGCCTACTGCTAGTGCAGGAATGCTTAGCTCTCAACATTCTCAAGCATTTGAAAACTGGTATGCTAATTGCCCTGGATTAAAGGTTATTGTTCCGTCAAATGGATATGATGCAAAAGGATTAATGAAATCTGCCATTAGAGATAATGACCCTGTTATTTTTATGGAAAGCGAGCAAATGTATGGCGATAAATGTGAAATTCCAGACGGAGAATATTTAATCCCTATTGGTGTAGCAGATGTAAAAAAGCAAGGCACTGATGTGACTATTGTATCTTTTGGAAAAATAATGAAAGTTGCATTAGCTGCTGCTAGTGAATTAGAAAAAGAAGGAATTAATGCTGAAGTTATTGATTTAAGAACTGTTCGTCCTATCGATTATGAAACCATTATTAATTCTGTGAAGAAAACAAATCGTTTAGTAGTTGTTGAAGAAGCTTGGCCGTTAGCAAGTATTTCTTCTGAAATTGCATTTAGAGTTCAGAAAGATGCATTTGATTATTTAGATGCCCCTATTCGTCGTATAACATCTGCTGATGTTCCTTTACCTTACGCTCCTACTTTAATAGATGCGTCTTTGCCAAGTGTTGCTAAAACAGTTAAAGCAGTTAAAGATGTCATGTATACCACTAAATAAAATTCTATAAATTATTACAATATAAAAAAACACACACCTTATTAAGTGTGTGTTTTTTTATATTTAATTTTTATTCTTTTACTTTGGTAATGATAAATTCAGTTCTTCTATTTTTTTGATGCTCTGCTTCAGAACATTTAGATGTTTTTTTGCCTTCGCAACCACATGAATTTAATAGCTTACTTTCTCCATATCCTTTTCCAGATATTCTATTTTTGCTTATACCTTGTTTTATAATATATAAGGCAGATGCTCTAGCTCTTTCTGCAGATAATTTTAAGTTTGCTGTGGCATTACCTCTACAATCTGTATGTGCGCCAAGTTCTACAACTATAGCGGGGTATTTTGTCATAATATCAACTACTTTGTCAAGTTCTATTGCAGCATCTTTTCTAATAATTGATTTGCCTAAATCAAAGTAAATAGGTTTAATATCAATCATTTTCCCTAAGTCTGCACCAACTTCTACTTTTCCAATAGTTAGAGCTAATAATTCGTTTAATTGAATTTCACCTTCTTTTTTGATATCATAAATAAAGTTTAGTTTTTTAGTTAGGTAACCTTCTTTTTCAATAGTTATTAGGTATGCTAATTTATCTCCAACTTTTTTTCCAAAAATAGGTTTTCTATATTCTCCATTATTCTCGGTTCTTGCCAATTCTATATTAGTGCTATCTAATGTTAAATCTTTCATTGTAATTTTAACATCCCCAATACCAACACCTGTTCTAGCATCATAAATTCCTGCTAAAAAAGATATATTTAGAGTTTTGTCTAATTCAATTATTTTAGTGTATTCGTTTTCATCAGGTATTGAGTTTGATGCAATTGAATCTCTTAAATTAAGATATTGTTCTTTAGAGGCAAATAGTAAATAGTTAGTGTCATCTTCAATAATTGCTTTTACTTCACCTTTTTCATTTGTTATAAATGAATCTGTATTTAGTTTTAGATTTGCTAAAGGAATAACTTCTTGTGTTGTTTTATCTTTTACTATAAAATTTACAGTTTTTCCTCTTGGTACTTTTTTTAAAACTTCTACAGTATATATATCGTCATTCATTCCTCCTGTTTTTCTATTTGAACTCAGATATCCTGTTTTACCATCTTGACTTAAATTGTATGCAAAATCATCATGTGGACTATTAATAGGCGCTCCCATATTATATACTCTTCCAATTTTTCCATTTTTTATTTTAACTTCATAAATATCTAGCGCACCTAAACCTCCTCTTCCGTTTGAAGAAAAATATAATACATTTTCTTTAGTAATAGAAGGAAATAATTCATTGCCTTTTGTATTTATAGTTTCTCCTAAATTAATTGGAGTGCCCCAAACTCCTCCCGAATCTTTTTTGCAATACCATATATCCATTCCTCCTTGTCCTCCACCCATATCAGAAGCAAAATAAAGCGTGTTGCCATCATCACTAATAGCAGGATGAGCACAGTTATATTCTTTGCTATTAAATTTTAAGTCTAGTAATTCATTTACTTTTCCATTAACAAGTGTTGCTTGAAATATTTTTAATTTTTGAGCTTGGTCTAAACTTTTATCTTTTCTTTTCACAGTATTTCTATTAAAAAATATAGTTTTCCCATCTTTAGTAGCGCAAAAAGGTCCATCATTAAATTTAGTAGATACCTCCTTTAAGAAAATAGTTGGTTTTTTATATTCACCATTAGATTCTTTTGTTGTAACATACATTTGACAGTAATTGTTTCCTGTCCACCCATGTCTTCTAGTAATCCAACTCGAATGAGTTTTGGTTGATGTATATACTATTTTATTCTCTTCAAACGGTATTGCGCAAAAATCATCATAGTTTGAATTAAACGATACCGTGTCTAGTTTATAGGCATCAGTATTTTTATAAAATTGTTGAAGGTTTTCTAAGTCTTTTAAAAATGTCTCTCCTCGTTTATCATTTTTAATATCATTCATATATTGTTTAGCTTCTTCATATTCACCAGCTTCCATTAATGCCTGTGCATAGTATAGCTTTTGAGTTTCTTCAGCTTTTCCAAGTTCAATTAGTTTTCTATAACAGATTAATTGTCCTTTATTATTATTTGTTAAACGATAGCACTCTCCCAAATTATTAAGTATAGTTGTATTAGTACTATCTTTTTTTAGAAGATGTTCGTATTTAGGTATAGCTTCGATGTATGTTTTTTTAAAGAATGCTTTATTTGCTGCTTTAAGAGTACTATTTTGAGCTTTACTATTTACAGTAAATAAGCAACTGTATAATGCGATTATGAGTAATGTTGATTTTTTCATACAATGTTTTTAGAAATATCTAGGCGTTACGATTTTACGATTTTTAAAA
>CAZIPC010000013.1:0-9944 GCA_964541155.1 uncultured Flavobacterium sp. | reverse complement strand
TGACTGCTGGTTTAAATACTAAAAAAAACACTGATTCATTCGGGAGTATAATGCCGGGAAGAAATTACCAAAGTTCTAGTAGTTATAGGTACGGGATGAATGGGATGGAGAAAGATGACGAGATCGTAGGCTCCGGAAACATTTATACAGCAGCTCATTGGGAATATGATGCGAGACTTGGAAAAAGATGGAATGTTGATCCAATTACACAGCCTTGGCAAAGTCCTTATGCAACATTCAATAATAATCCAATTATTTTCGTAGATCCAAGTGGCCTTTTTGCAACACGTGGTGAGGCAAGGGCATATAGAAAAGAGCACGATTTAAAAGGAAGAGTTAGGAAAGGTAGCGATGGGACATTCTCTATTGATAATAAAAAAGATGGAACATCAATATTCAGAGATGATGACTTTGGTATTACTAAGGCTGTTTTAGTTGAAGCAGAACGTACTAAAGGAAAAATTAGTAATATAAATGGTGAGGCTCCATATAAATATGATCCAATCGATGGCGTTCAAAGAGGGCCAAAAATGGCAGATAAAGTTGAAGCTATCATTTTGCACCGTACAGTGAGTTCGAATGGTGAAAGTCAATATAATCAATGGAAAAATGCGACAAACCCTCCGGCAACCCACTTTTTAGTTGGAGAAGACGGTACAATTTATCAAACTGGTAACTTACAGAAATATACTATACATTTGAGAGACAAACAGTCCGGACAAATGTATGAAGAGTTTTTCGGTAAAATATTAAATTCAAATACGATTGGAATTGAGGTTATAGGTAACTATAATGAAGACACGAAGTCATGGGATCCATTGACCTCTCAGCAACAAATTGCTACCGCTGCCCTCGTAAATGAATTAATGTATCGCTATAATCTTGAAATTCATCAAGTAATGACGCATGAGGGTGTTCAAAGGAAGACTAAAGGCGAAGGACAAACTGTGCTCGATGCAATAAAAGAGGATATAAAATAATCTATTTAAAATGAGAAAAGCGCATTATTTTATTTTTCTTGTTACTACGTTCGCCCTTTTCATCATGATAGGTTGTAACGAGACTACTAATCAAAAGGATAGCAATATACCTGATACTATCGAGAAATTAGACACTGTATTAAAAGAGCCGGTAATAGCGGAGGAGCAAGATTCGATAGATACTGATTCTAACGCTTCTGATAGATTATCGGTTAAACTATTCCAAAAGAAAATTAAACTGTTTCCCGAAGACAGTATAATTTCCTATCAAATTAAAAGAGTTATGGATAAAAATTGTTCCAATTGGCAAATTCCTTCAAAATCTGAATTGATTAAAATCATAGCAACATTTTATGAAATTTCAGGAAACGAATGGAATGGTTGTTATGGTGATTGGAATTGTGGAATTGAGGGGCAAATGATATTTCAGTCTAAGAAATACAATTATCGACTTGACGCAGGAGGATGGATAATATTGTTTAATAAAAAGGAGCAGAGATATTTTGGTTGTATGAATCCTGATTGTAAAAAATATTTCCCTTCAGATTGTTTTTGCAACGAAGATGGAATAATAGATCAGTAAAACGTCTTATTATAAAAATAATAATGTCGGATTACGAAGATTTTTTATTCGATTTATATCATGCTAAACTAAAATGGAAGGCGATTGAATCAGGTTATATTCAACCGTTATGGAACGATACAATTCAAAACCATATAAACGCCCTTTCAAACTTATCTGAGGATGTTTTAGAAATAGAAGCTCACATAATTGCTTCAAAAACTTATTTCAAGGATCAAATCCCGATGGAAGATATTTTAAAGCACGTCTCCTTTTGTTTAAAAGGGCAGAAATCTTTAGGTAATAAAAGCCAATTCGAAATGTGTCTATTTAATAGGCTTTCAAGAAAGACAAATGAAATATGATGTGTAAATTAAAAGTGCTTGTACTGAAGCCTGAAATTGCTTCTTCATTTATTTATTATCCTGTTCAGTGTATTTTTTCTTTAGTTCATCTAATTTTTTCCCTGTCGGTTGTTTGCAGCCCAGCCGTTAACCACTAAAAAACGCCCTAATTGTTGCTTTAAAGCAACGCATTACGAAATTTACCCCACTCGCATGTATATGAAGCGTTGGTATTTGTGTTTTGTGAGTATTTTATTTAGAGTATATTATTTTAAAAAAGTTAGTTTAAAAATAACTAACTCAAAAAGTTTAATATTAAAAATGCAAGAATAATCGCATCAACAACATTTTTAGTTTATATTTGAAAATCATCTATTTATCAAACAATTGACTACTGGTTTAAATACTAAAAAAAACACTGATTCATTCGGGAGTATAATGCCAGGTAGAAATTATCAAAGTTCTAGTAGTTATAGGTATGGGATGAATGGGCAAGAGAAGGATGACGAAATTAGTGGTAGTGGTAATATGATGACTGCTATGTTTTGGGAATACGATGCAAGGTTAGGTAGAAGATGGAATACTGACCCGAAACCTAATCCATCAATTAGCTCTTATGCAGTTTTCAACAATAATCCGATTTGGTTTAATGACCCATTGGGTGACAGTGCTTGGACATATAAAAACAGTTGGAATGATGATTACATAAATAAATTTCGTGATTTCTCAGTAAAGAAAACGGAAGAGTATAAAAAGAACGGAAGCAACTTTTCTTGTGAAGATTATGCAATAAGTATAGCAGTCGATTTTGCTTCTCAAAATAATTTACCGTTTCAATTTACAAATGAAATAGGAATTTTTGACCCAACATCTGATGTATATACAAACGTGGATCAATATAAAACTGCGGTTCAAAAATTCAGTGGGGCAAATGATTTAGCTAACCCTAAAAACACATCTGAAGTAAGTATGAACACTGCTCAAAGAGGAGATATGATTTTATTAAAACAAGATAACACTAACCCTAAATACAACCATGCACAAGTAATAACAAAAACTACTTCATCGCAAATAGATATAAGTCAAGGGGGAATTTATGGTAGATTATTTGCTAATAGTCCGATCAATATTTTGTATGCAGGAAAAGAGTTAAGCGAAGGAAGTTACTTCAAAGGAAAAAACAGTTATTTCAACAAAACTAATAAAGAATATCATCAAGGTGATTTCTTAGAAGAGAATAAAGCGACTATAAGAACTTGGAACTTTAATTCTTGGAACGGCAAATGAAAAAGTGGATAATTACATCTGGAATTTTTTTATTCTTGATTACTGGAATATTTAAAATAGTAGACTACTTTGTAACTATTAGCGATACCGTATATTTTTTTATTTACAATAATATACTTAGAGAACTAATGTTACTGATATTATTTATCAATATTATTTTGTCCTTCTTACTTAAAAAAGCTGAAAAACAATTTTTTGTTGTTTTAAGTATAACTATTTTTATTATAACGTTATGGATATTATATACTATAAATAATATTAGCTCTTCTGCATCAGTATAATACATAGAAATTAACAAGTCTATGCTAGGCGTATTTAATAATTCACTTTTTTACTTTAATAGGCAATTATATGAAACAAAATGAAAGAATAATCGCATCAATAACATTTTTAGTTTATATTTGAAAATAATCTATTTATCAAACAATTGACTACTGGTTTAAATACTAAAAAAAACACTGATTCATTCGGGAGTATAATGCCAGGTAGAAATTACCAAAGTTCTAGTAGTTATAGGTACGGCATGAACGATCAAGAGAAAGATGACGAGATAGCAGAAGGGATTTATACTGCTAAATATTGGGAGTATGATAGTAGATTAGGAAGAAGATGGAATGTTGACCCTGTGATGAAGTATTGGAGAAATTCTTATGATGCTTTTGATAATAATCCTATATGGAAAATTGATCCAAATGGAGACGATGACTTTTTTAATAGTGATGGTTCATATTCTCATAGTTCTAAAAAAGGTAGTGCTGTTATGGTAATTACAGCAAAAGGCACTGTGAAATTATCAGAATATGGAACTTATGATGCGGCTCATCGTAAAGCTATTGGGAATATAGCTACCTATTATGCGAAAATGATCGGAGTAAAAGGGCAGATTGGTATAAAGCCTAATAAAGAAAAGACGGGAACGGCTAATCCTGCATTCACGGTAGGTCAATTGCCTGAAAATGGAGCTATATATTTAAATTCCAATGGTGGACTATCTAAAAGTGTAGATGATGCGAATAGCTTAACAAATATATTATGGCATGAGAAAAATCACCAAGACGGTAAAGGTAATTCGGAATATTCTTTTGATCATATTGATATTTATTTAAAACAGATAGATGAAAAAAGTTTTAAGAATGCTACTGATGATTACAAACATGGTTTAGTGGGTGGTGTTACAGGATTGTTACAGAAAGCAGCTACTGATGAATTAGACATGAAAGGTAGTCTTGATGAAACGATGAAGTATGTTAATGAGTTTAATAAAAAGTCTAAAGATACTGGAGTATATATTAATGCGCAACGGCAAGGACAACTAACTACAGGCGATACCTCTGATGATAAAGTAATAATTAAAGCAACTGCTATCAAAAAATAAAATAAATGAAGTATAAACTCTTGATAATTCTATTATCTATGCTATTCCTCTCTTGTGAAAATGAGGGAATAATTAACAAGAAACATTTGTTTACCCTTATGACAGACGATAGCGTAAAATATTGGGATATAGTTTATGAAGATAAATTATTTGATATAACCGAAAGTCTTGTTTTTCCCTATTACTCCTATTCGTTTAGTAAAGATGGAGAGTATTTCGTTTTTCATAAAAGAGGTAAATCAAGAGCTAGGATTATAGGTAGTGATGCTATTAAGCTAAATTATTGGAAATATATTAGTGATTCAATAATTGATGTAAATGGAGAATTAGCTCAAATATTATATTTATCAGAGGATACACTAAAGTATAAAAAACAGAATGATAGCTCTATTGTAATATTATCAAAAAGTAAACATCAAACATCTACTATAAATACAATAGAGATAGCCCCTGATATGATTTCTAGCCCCGCTAAAAGCGAGTAACCCCTCTCGTGCGGATATTAAGCGTTGGCACAGCCGTAAACCACGAAAAAACGCCCTAATTGTTGCTTTAAAGCAACGCATTACGAAATTACTCCATAAATTCAAAAGGTAAGTAAACTTGCTATTTGGAGTTTAGCGTAGCGTAAAATCAACTAATATAAATGTGTAGTGAAAGCCAGTTTTTTTACTGGTATAAAAATAAAAACCATAGTTAATGGCTACGTTTTTTTTATTTATTTAAACTTAACGTAGTTTCTTTAAAGTATTAACAGCTGATAGTAATATTAAGTATCCGTTATATAACCCTATAAAATCCGTTATAAAACGATAACAGTATGGTTTGTATTTTAATTTATAATTATTGCAGATACTTTAGTAAATAAATTATAAATAAGCTATAATTTTTTTAATCTAAAATACTCTATTAAAAACGTATGCCACCAAAAGCAAAATCATCTAAAACAAATAGTAACACCAACAACAATACAAATACTATAAAGGTTAATGTTACTAACTCTTCGCCAAACAAAACAATAAAAAAACAATCAAAATCAAACTGGTGGATAAAGACAATAATTGGAAGTATTATAGCTTTGTTGCTATCACTTTTTGGATATTATTTTAGCAATAGTATTGATAAAGACAATATTAATTCAACAAGATTAGATCAAATTGTAAATCCAATTGAACCCAACCATTAAAGTTAAATTATGAAAAAATTATATACAATAAGCTTTACAACAATACTAATAATTAGTTCTCTTATATTAAATAGTTGTCAAAAAACAGAAAATGGCACACCTGGTAAAGATGGTAATTCAAATGTTATTTCTAAATTATACACAATTAATTCTAGTAATTGGTTAAATAATGGCACAAGATGGTATACATTTTTAACAGTGTCTGATTTAACAACAAGTAATATAAATTCAGCAGCTGTTCAATTATTTTTTGGAACTACCAACAATAATTGGGTAGCGGTACCATACACTGAAATAGCTACTTCTAATTATTTTATGGGATTTATAACCTCACCCAACTACATTCAGGTTACTTGGGAAAATAATATAAGTTTAGGAAATAATCCAAATATTTTTTATTCAATAACAACGGTTAATTTTAAAGTAGTTATAATACCACCTACTGCCCGTTTATCACATCCAAATTTAGATTTAAATAATTATAATGAAATTAAAAAAGCGTTTAAATTACCCGATTAAATGTAAAATTTTTTTAATATAAATAACAATCAAATGAAAACCAGATTTATAATTTGTTTAGTATGTTGATTGTAATATCTTTATGATTAACAAAAAGATATTACATTTACCTTAATGAATACTTGTAAATTTAATAATGTATTGTGTAGTAACTTAACAGGATATTCATTCGGGAGTATAATGCCAGGTAGAAATTACCAAAGTTCAAGTGGTTATAGGTATGGCTTTAACGGGCAAGAACATGAAGATGAAATTGCAGGCATTGGTAATATAAATACCGCAGAGTTTTGGGAGTACGATACACGTTTAGGTAGACGTTGGAATGGTGACCCAGTTGTAAAACCTTGGGAGAGTGTTTATGTTTGTTTTGGTAATAATCCAATTTGGTTCATCGATCCCAGCGGAAGAGACACCACATTTTCAGACAAACAAGCTCAAACAGATTTTAATAAGGCATTCGATATGACAAAAAATAAAATTGGAGATGCTAATAATAGAATTTCAAAAGCGAAAGATAAATTAGAAAATGGAAATTGGTTTCAACGCATTGGCCAAAAAAACAAACTTTCTAGTGCAGAAATCGATTTGAAAGGACTTAATAAAATATTAGATGATTTTAAATATATCATAGACCCTTCGACTCCAGAAGTTATATACTCAACAGATGATAGTGGCTTAAAATCTAATGAAGCTGGCAAAACTATAACGTCAGAGGATAGTAATGGTGAAATTACGAGCGCAAAAGTTTTTTTCAGGTCAGGCTATTTTTCTACAGTGATTCACGAGAATAGACATACACGACAGCCCTTTTCAATGCCTGCTTATAATGCAGAACTAGAGGCGCATATTTATCAAAGAATATTTAACTATTCCGATGTTCAGAAAAAAATCGACAATCATCTTCAAAATGAATATCTAAATAAAGGCAAACCAATCCCTATGAACTTTAGATTAGAAGATTACATTAAAGAAGTATATAAATAGAAACTAAAAAACTTAATTATGAAGCAATTAAAAATACTCGTAATCAGTATTTTATTATGCAACAAGACTTTCTCACAAAATGATTGCAATATAAATTTATCGGCCTTCATCGGAGTTGAAATTTATAGTGGTAATGATGTGTTAAAATTGTCGAACGAAGGATTGTTGTGTAGTACACTTCAAAAAGGATGGAAGATTAAAGCTTTCACTCACTTGCAGTTAAATCAAAAAAAAATATTAAACCTGCAATGTTTTTTACTTCGTAATGCTTATTTTTCAAAAGATACAACAATAGATAATCCCAATATACGGGTTTATGATGGCTCATATACTGATATTGTAGTAAGAAAAGGTTGGAAAAATATTTTACAAATTCGATTTATAGATAATACTGAAATGTGTGATATTAAACTAGACAGCTTGATAAATTTAGCAAATGATATCATTCCCAATAAGTTTAAAAAAACGTATTCTGTTAAAAGCACTTTGGCTTGCAAGGCACACAAATAGGAGTAATGTACCACTGTTATTTGGAGTTTAGTGTAGCGTAAAATCAACTAATATAAATGTGTAGTGAAAGCCAGTTTTTTTACTGGTATAAAAATAAAAACCATAGTTAATGGCTACGTTTTTTTTATTTATTTAAACTTAACGTAGTTTCTTTAAAGTATTAACAGCTGATAGTAATATTAAGTATCCGTTATATAACCCTATAAAATCCGTTATAAAACGATAACAGTATGGTTTGTATTTTAATTTATAATTATTGCAACTACTTTAGTAAATAAATTATAAAACTAATAATATGGCTAATTTAAATAACCCTTATAATGGATGGGATGACGTTCATAAAAAATTAATTGACAAACGATTTTTTTCCTGTAAAGAAGATTATGAACCTGCGGCTTTAATTGAAAAGTTAAAAGATAAATATAAAGGTGAACATACATCTGAAGAAATTGCAA
Source organism: uncultured Flavobacterium sp. (assembly GCA_964541155.1). GTDB lineage: Bacteria > Bacteroidota > Bacteroidia > B-17B0 > Aurantibacillaceae > UBA4416. The sequence continues at coordinate 1,742 of CAZIPC010000013.1, read as the reverse complement.
ACAAAATTCAAGAAGCATGTAAGGAAAGGGGCGATGAAAGAGGGATGGATAATTTTATTATCAGAGTATTAAAAAAACTAAATGAAAAATAAAATATTGAATGTAATATCTTTATGATTAACAAAAAGATATTACATTTACCTTAATGAATACTTGTAAATTTAATAATGTATTGTGTAGTAACTTAATAGGATATTCGTTCGGGAGTATAATGCCAGGTAGAAATTACCAAAGTTCTAGTAGTTATAGGTATGGCATGAACGGACAGGAGAAGGATGATGAAATAGCAGGCTCCGGAAATATCTATACAGCAGAGTATTGGGAATATGATAGCAGAACAGGAAGAAGATGGAATATTGATCCTGTTGTTAAACCTTGGGAAAGTTCTTATGCCTGTTTTAATAATAACCCAGTTTTACATAATGATGTTAATGGTGACGATAGTGGTGTTTCAACAAAAAAAGACAAAGATGGCAAAATCACAAACATAAAAGTTTCTGCTAAAATTTTTATTCAAGGGCCTGGCGCTAATGAAAAAAGAGCGGAACAATTAACTAAAGCTGCAACTGAAGTTTACAAGACAAAAGTAGTTGATGGAGTTGAAGTTAGTTTTGATGTTAAGTATGAATATGCCCCAGATAAAAAACAAGATGACCTTATTGCAAAAAACGGAGAAAATATACTAAATTTTTCTGACAAAGGAGAACCATCTAGAGGAGCTGGTAGGTCGCATGTTAATGGTTATACCTACGGTGCACCATATGGACCAGATGAATATACTGGAAATACAGGGACTATAAACAATAAAGGAAAAGATGATTATACTGTATTACATGAAAGTTTACACTTAGTTGGTCTATCAGATAGATATAATCCATATGGCGCAAATCCTGGGTATGAAAAAGATATTATGGGAGCAAGAAATCAAATGACGCTAAAAACTTCCCACTATCAAAATATAATTGAATATACTAAATTACAACATAAAGTATTGAATGTCAAAGCTCCTAAATTAACCTATTTTTATAATAAGACGATGATGGACTTGAAATACCCTAATGGAAAAAGGACTTTAAAAAGATAGTAAATATGCGTAAAATAAGTTTTGTAGTTTTAATTTCACTTTTATTTATTAAATGTACAAATAGTACTTCAAATCAAAATATTGGTCAAAAAAACAACTCTAATATTTGTAATTTTAATGGAAACGCTATTATCTTTTTTAATAAGGAATTAAATACAGATAGGGTTTATTTGTATCAAATTAGAAATTTAGATAGCATTAGTTTTTTAAATTATTCACCTAATGCTTTTTTAGATAGCCTTACGTGTATTCAAATTATTTTTGGTCTTGATAATTTAATGCGATTAGACAGTAATAAAAAAGGTATATTAACTAAAAAAAATAAATGTTTACCAAATGACTCAATGTGTTTTTCCAAAGTTTTAGTAAAGTACACTAATTATGCGATAGTTAAACTTACAAACATTGATTCTACAATTGAAAGTGATTGCAAAATGGACTTAATAACTGCTACAGATTCTTCTACTTTAGATATTTTTCATTTTTATAAATAATCACCCGCTCGCGTGTATATGAATTTTTGGCATGTGTGTTTTGTGAGTATTTTATTTAAAAAAGTTAGTTTAAAAATAACTAACTTAAAAAGTGTAATATTAAAAATGCAAGAATAATCGCATCAATAACATTTTTAGTTTATATTTGAAAATAATCTATTTAT
>CAZIPC010000012.1:0-10829 GCA_964541155.1 uncultured Flavobacterium sp. | reverse complement strand
TCGGGAGTACAATGCCAGGTAGAAATTATCAAAGTTCCTCATCCTACCGATACGGCATGAATGGGCAAGAGCACGAAGATGAAATTGCAGGAGTAGGCAATATAAATACCGCAGAGTTTTGGGAGTATGATACCCGCTTAGGACGTAGATGGAATCAAGACCCGGTAGTGAAAACGTGGGAGAGTTCATATAATTGTTTTAGTGATAATCCAATTATTAACGTTGATGTAAAAGGGAACGATGCTATAAAATCTGATTTAGTAGCAAGAAAAGGAGAAGAGGGTAAAATGTCAAGAGAATTAGGAGGTACTACCGAAACAGGAATACAATTTTTAGGTTCGGATGGATGGGAACCTAAAGCCGATGGTACATATAAATTTAATCCAGATCCAACCAAAGGCACAAGCACCGCAACTTGGAAGCAAGGAGGATATACTGTAAGAGGAAATGAAGATGGTACTGCTGGTGTATTATTACATGAAATATCAATTACCGCAACAAGACAAGTCGCTAAAAGTGGTGGGGGTGATGAAAATTATACTGATACTTTTTGGTATAGAGTAAATACAGGCATAGGAGCTTTTGATGTTGGTCAAGGCACTAAAGGAGAACTAATAAGCTATGCTGCAAAATCTTCCCCAGCTATTAATGATTTAAAATATGTCAAAACATTTAGTAGACTTGGTAAGATTAGTTTCGGGGCATCAACTTTAATTTCAGGTGGACTTGCTACAAACTATTATATGAATGGAGGAACTAATTCTTCAGTAGGTGTTAAAGCTGGCTTTGATATTATAATGGGTGGTGTTGGATTTTTAGGGCCTATTGGCTTTGGAATAAGTGCTACTTATTTCCTTCTTGATGCTGGAGGTGCTTTTGGTGGATATGGCGACCCATTATTAACCCCTAAAAAATAAGTCAGTATTTATGAAACCATTTCGATATTTATTTTACAGACTTCATCAATTAATCGTAAGTGTCAGCAACGGTGATGATGCTTCATTTACAACAGTTCTTTTAATGGGTATGTTAATAGGATTAAATATAACAGCCCTATTAGCAATCATTTATTATATTACTGGGCAAAAATTTGATGTATTAGTTGGCTCGAAATCTTTTATTATTATCGAGTATTTAGCTTTGTGTTTTATTTTTTACCTTTTATTTGTTCGTAAGGGTAAGGATTTAGACATTATAAAAAGTTATGAAGTAGAAACTAATAGGGATAAGTTGATTGGTAAAATTTTTGCAATAGTATATTTTATTATATCAATAGGTTTGGTAATTTTTTCTTTCTATTTAATGATTATGAAGAACAAAGGTGAGTTATAACAAAAGCCCCTGCTAGTTGTATTTTAGCTTTCGTAACTTCAACTCATAATAAAATTTTAGTGAGAGCCAGTTTGTAACTGGCAATAAAAAAGTAAAAAACCGTAACTAAATTAGCTACGGTTTTATTATTATTTAATTAAACTCGAAATACTTTGTTTTAGATGTTTGCGCACGGCCGTAGACCAAGAAAAAACGCCCTTATTATTGCTTTAAAGCAACGTTAAACAAAATTGCTTAAATAAATTTAAAGAAGCAAGTAAAATGAGAGCTATTTATAAACCAAAATACGTAGTACTACTTAATTTTTTATCTAAGTAGTGGTACTTAATTTTAAATAAGATTTTTTTTCAAAGATTTAAATTTAAAATCATTCAACACTCTATATCATTGATAAAATGGATTATTTTAAAAATTAGTACAAATTATTTTTTTAAATAATTTGTATGTCAGCATATGAATACAATGAGAATGATAATTTTTGAAATTTATATTTACAGAGAAATACAATGAGGTGCTATAAAATAATTATTAAAATTATCCGAATCTAAAAAATGATTGGATTTAATAAACAATTTATGGTGGTTATCTTCTAAGTATAGGGATGATACTCGCCGTTATATGATGGGTGTATACAAGTTGGCAGCAAGTGTAAAAACGAAACCACAAAAAGACATTGACAGATGAAAATAAAGAAAATCAAAATCAAAAATTTTAGAAGTTACAAAGACGAAGTTGAAATTGAACTTGGTGACTTGACCGCTTTTGTCGGCAAAAATGACATTGGAAAATCAACCGTATTAGAAGCGTTAGACATTTTCTTTAATGACAGCAAAGGCGTAATAAAACTTGACAAAGACGACATAAATAAAAAAGCACTTGTCGCAGGCGACAACGAAATTGTTATTTCTGTTTGCTTTGAAGAATTACCAACAAAAATCGTAATTGACAGCACAAACGATACGACTTTGGGGGCAGAGTATTTGCTAAATTCAAGCGGACAACTTGAAGTAATTAAAAAATATCCAAACGCAGGAAAAGAAAAGATGTTTATCAAAGCAAATCATCCGACAAATGCCGACTGTCAGGACTTATTGTTAAAGAAAAATACAGACCTACAAAAAATCATTAAGGACAAAACAATTTCTTGTAGCGACAATACAAAAAACGCTGTAATGAGAACTGCAATTTGGAATTATTACAGCACAAGTTTAGGATTAGCTGAAACTGAACTTGACATAACAAAAGGAGAAGCGACAAAATCTATTTGGGAACAATTAAAAAAATATCTCCCTCTTTACTCTTTGTTTCAATCTGACAGAAAAAACAGTGACGGAGATGACGAAGTTCAAGACCCCTTGAAAGAAGCTGTAAGACAAATTTTAAGTGATAGCAGTTTAAAAACAAAGTTTTCTGAAATTGCGGTAGAAGTTGAGAAAAAACTAAAAGAAGTTTCTGACAGAACTTTGGAAAAACTAAAAGAAATGAACCCCGAGATTGCGAACAGTTTAAATCCTGTAATTCCAACAGCAGAAAGTTTAAAATGGATAGACGTTTTTAAAAATGTTTCAATCGCAGGAGATGAAGATATTCCAATCAACAAGCGTGGTAGCGGTGTAAAACGACTTGTTTTATTAAACTTTTTTAGAGCAGAAGCAGAAAGAAGAAAAATATCAGCGAAAATTCCAAGTATTGTTTATGCTATTGAAGAACCTGAAACTTCACAACATACAGACCACCAAAGAAAACTTATTTCAGCGTTCTTAACTCTTGCAGGGACAGCAAACGCACAAGTAATTGTTACGACACACAGCCCTGCATTGGTAAAAGAATTGGAATTTAAACATTTACGACTAATCAAATCTACAAGTAGTGGAAAAACCATTGAACCAGTTTCGCCACATACTTTGCCTTATCCATCACTTAACGAAGTTAATTTCTTGGCGTTTTCTGAAACGACAGAAGAATATCACAACGAGTTGTATGGCTACATAGAATTTGAAGGAAAAATTAATGATTTCAAAAGTGGTAAAACCCAAATTGATTACATTAAACTTGAAAAGGGTGTTAAAAAATCTATAAGACTTACTTTGACAGAAAAAATTAGACATCAAATCCACCACCCAGAAAATAAAGAGAACACAAAATATACAGACATAGAACTTAGACAATCAATAGACTTAATGAGAAGTTACATCAAGACATTAACGACAATGATATAACACCAGCTGCCAACATTGCATTTATACAAGGCGGGCAGATATGTTATTTTGAAACTTTTGTACTTTTACGAGCCTTTATGCGTATGTCAGCGGACGTTCTTTGAATCCCGCTCTGCACAAATGCTTTTCCGTTAGTTGATCACATTCAGCAATTAAGATCTGTTTGCAAATAATCATTCAATGTTACATAAACAAAGTTCAAAGTTGACAATTGAGAACTAAAAGACATGATTAAATAAAAAAGGTAATTCATATTTTTAACCAATCATAATTAGAAACATGGCAATAGAAAAATGTCAATCTTGCGAGAAACCATTTAAAGTATGGGAACACAAACTGGCTATGCCAGGGACAAAGGAAAAAGAACCAATTACTTGTCCATACTGTGGGCATACAATTGAAAGAATATGTAATGGTTGGTGGAACACAGCTGATCTTTCTGACCAAGAACAGTTGGATTATTTATCTAACAAACTAACTGACTTTGAATAACACCTATTACTAAGAGGCGTTTGGCTCAATGGCTGGTAGAGTAGTTAATTTAACTTTCTACCTCGCATCAATTTTGTAGTGTTAATAATTAGTGTTAAAATGCATTACAACATCCTTTTACGAAAACATTATTGCTTTTAGGTATTATTAGCTTTTATAAAAAAATAAGTTATCTCAAAGCGTTTTTTTTGATGCTATTGTTATAATCCAAAGTCTTTTACATTTTTTATAGGTTCCAAACTCATTAGTTTTTCAAAAACTAAATCGGTGTGTTCATCCATGTAATTTTGAGCAAATTCAACATATTTAAAAAACTCTTTGCTAGTAGGCCCATGCCCTGATATTTTTCTTACTAACTGGTCGGGCATTCCTAATCTTAGCATGGTTGTAATAGCGGTTCGTCTCATGGTGTGGGTAGAGATGTGATCGGCTAAGGTATAATGTTGGCGTTTTAATTTATTTTTGTATACAGTGCATTTAACACCTCGTTTGGTTCGGTATTTTATTAAAGGCTGATTAAAGTTTAAATAGTTTGCAAGTTCTTTTAAGCATTTATTTAGCCATGCATTACTAATTTGCGGCAATAAATATTTTTGTTTTTTATTGTATTTTTTTAATATATCTACAGCGTAATTAGGTAATTTAATACGAGTATTTGTATTTGTTTTTATAGATGTTACTTTTAAATAATAGGTATTATTGTATAACTTTAAATTTTCTGGTTTTAGTTTCATTAAATCAGAATAACGCAAAGCTACCGTACATCCAAATACAAAAATATCTTTTACTTTATGTAAATGTTCAGGCAAAATTGTATTTAAATTTTGATCCGATATTAAAAAATTGATTTGTTCAGGACTTAATACAACAATATCAATGTCTTCGGATGGTACATAAAATTTTTTATGAAATTCGCCCACATATATCCCCAACTCAGTGTTTAAATAATTATAAAATGTTCGCAATCCCTTAATTATCAAGCCAACATAGTTGTCATAAAAATCTTTTTTAATGTATAAGTAATTAGTAAAATCTATAAAAAACTTTTTATTGTAGGCATTTGCCTGTATTTTTTCTTTATCCGTTAAATGATTTGTTAAATATAGCTTAATGGTATAGCCTGTATCATTTACAAATCCGTTAATTTGTTTTTGTAAATTAATATAATTGTTAATGGTTGATGAACGAATTTTTTTTCCATCAGCTTTAATTCGGGTTCCTTTTGTAGAGTCTTTAATAAATTGATTGAAGAGTTGAAAAAAATCTTGATTTTGTAAATATTTTACTTTTTTTGTAATTCGCATTTTTCACATCCCTTCTAATCCCGAACTCATTTTAAATAAAGGTGTATACATCGCCACTAAAATAAAACCTACTATGCTTCCTAAAATCACTAAAAACAAAGGTTCTATGATTTTACTAATTAACAGTTGTTGATGTTCTATCTCTTCTGAATATTGTTGATTTAATTTATCAAAAATTAATTCAGGAGCATTTACCTCTTCAGATACTTTAATGAGTGATACTAATTTTTTAGGAAAGATAGAATGATTAGCAAGGCTTTCATGCAATTGTTTTCCAGCATACACATCCTTTATGACACTATCTAGGGCCAATTCAATAGGATAATACCCAATCATGTTTTTTACTAGTGAAAGAGCATCAATTAATAAAACTCTTGATCCTAGCAATAATTTCATTGATTGGCAAAATCTGGCTAAATATATTTTTTGTATTAAATGATTAACTATTGGTATTTTCAAAAAAAACCTTGAGGTATAAAACCTAAACCATTTTTTATGATGTTGTGATTTATAAATTAAAAATCCAAGCAATACCACAATTAATAAACTGTAAAACATTAAACCCGATTTATTGCTTATTTTAATAAGTAATTGTGTGGCTATTGGCAATTGGGCACCAGTATGTTTAAAAATATCCATAAACATTGGCACAACAAAAGATAGCATAAATTGAACAATTAAAAAACTCATTACCAATACAACCACTGGATAGGTAAGTGTACTAATCACTTGTCTTCTTAATTTAATAGAGCTGTTATAAAATTTTCCAAGTTCAATTAAAACATCTGGAAGCTTTCCAGACTCTTCGCCAATTTTAATACTTTGATGTTCATAAATAGAAAAAATTTTTGAGTGAATATTAAGCGCTTCCCACAATGATTTTCCTGAAATTACATCATTTTTTATCTGAGAAATGATGTGTTTATGCTTTTCTACTTTTAATTGATCTTCTACAATTTCGAGAGAGGTTTTAATATCAATACCCGAAGATAGCAATAAACCAAGCTCAGAGTAAAACGCTTCTTTTTGTATGAAGCCAAATTTTTTATCAAAAATGTAAATGTCCTTACTTAAAATTTCTGATAATTTTTCGACAGAAGAGTTTGTTTGATTAGATCTATCAATTTTTTTTTGACTTTGATTGTATTTTCTTAAATCAATACTGTTCATCTATTGGCAATAAATTTAAAGTCGTATCAAGTTCAGTTTGGGTATCATAATCTTTATGGAAAGATACATTAAATTTTTGATTTTGATAGTAAATTTTACAGTTCATTTCTTTTACTAATATTGGTTCAGGTAAATTAGATCTATTGAAATAGCTGATATCTATTTCTTTTGAAATTAAATGAAATGTATCGGTATGAGAAGAAAGGTTTAATAATATCTGATGATCATTAAAGTTAAGCGAAATGGTACTTGAATCGTTTTTAAATACAATTTGTTTTGTATTAGGGGCTGTGATTGTTTTAGCTTGTTTTGAAATGAGATATAAGGCCTTAGTTAATTGAGTATAATCGCTAATAAATTTATGGTGTTGGGTATACTTAATAGCCATGGTTTGAATATTATTGTAGCCTACAAATGCAAATACCACTAAGATGGCTGTTAGCGTCATACTGATCATTAACTCAAGTATGGTAAATGCTTTAAGTTTTTTATTAATTAGCATGCATTAATTTTTGATATTCTACTAAACTGTTATGCTGATTGTTTAATACAGTAACTTTTAGTACTATACAATCTGGATACATTGTGTTATTTTTTATAGTTTTAGTAATGGTAAATTCATTTTGTTTAAAGGTTTGATCAATATAATTATGTTGTAATTCACTTTCTTTTAATATTTGCAAGGCAATTTCATTTGCTTTTAATTTATTAAACGATTGCTCGCTTTGTTGAATATTTAAAAAAATAACAATCCCTAAAGTAGATGTAAATGAAATAATTACAATAGCAATTAATATCTCGGGTAAGGTATTGCCTTTTTGTTTTTTATTTAAAACCATTTTGCACATGTAATTGGGTTGTTGTAGTGATTAAACCAATCGGGCACCGTTAAGCAGTGACCGTATTTTTTTGGATCAATTAAACAATTAAAAATATGATTTTCGTATACAGCTGCAGGTGTTTGTACAAGCAAATTTCTGCAATACACAGTGCCGTAAATATTACCTCTTAAATTGATAAAATTTGAACAATACATATTACCTATCATTTTAAAATTAGTATTTAAACTAATGATCATTGATGACGTGTGGGGCTTATTATAGCCTAATATACTACCATTAAAACTGCAATTATAACCAAAAAACACCCCTTTACTTAATTTAAAATCATTGGTGGCATCATACTTATCATAAACACAAAACGACGATGGGTATTTAAATTCACAATCATCTTCGGTAATTATACTGTCTTTTGCTAATACTTGCACGGTGCCCTTAAAGCCTTTTTTAAAAATTATTTTTCTAGCAATTAAAAACACATCATTAAGTAAACTCGTATTATAAACTGTAATACAATTTGCAGCAATAATTTTTATGTTACCACTTAAATGGTGAGTGTTTAAAATAACCGATTCTGTTTTTAAAACAGCCGTTTTGTTTTCGAAAGACTGCTCTAATAGATCTGGTAATGAAGGAAGTAAACTATCTGTTTTTTCATTATTTGCCTCAAAACAGTTGTTGATGGATTGTAAAAAAAAATCATCAATTTCGGTAATATCATTGGGAGCTTGTTTAATAAATGGCAACAAGGTGTTTGTATTACTAACATAAGATCCATTGATGTTTGCCATTTTAATACCCAAAGTTGGTAAATAACAATACGCATTAAATTTAATTTTGCCAGCCACACCAATGGCTTTATTGTTTTGATTAATAATGAGTGCGGTATCTGTTGATGCAAAGGTGCCAAATAAACCAGTTTTACTGATGGTGTAGTGATTGTTTTTTGCTTTGCAAGATATCAACGTATAACATCCCCAAGGCATTTGTTTAATAAGTACCGAATCGTTATTAAAAGAAATAGGTTGCCAACGTGAATTTAATTGCGGATGGTAGAATTTAGAATGAGAAATTGTAAATGCACTTTCTAAACTTAAATTTAATTGAGTACTTGAATTTTGAGTTTGAATAGATTGACTTGAATAATAGGCTAAAACAATGCATAAGCCTAAAATAATAGAGATGATAAAAGATATAATTATAGCTACATAAAGCGCACCTCCTTTTAGTTTTGAGCCAATATTCATTAAGCAGAAGTTGTATTTTTGGATACCCTAGATTGATGGCGTTTTTTAAACCATTTGTTAAACAGCCTATTTTTAGATTTTTTATCTTTTAAATTAGGACCATTATTTAATGTTGAACTTTGTTTTTTAAGTTTAGGTGTAGCTATTATTTCTTTACCTTTTTTGTATGTTCTAACAGAAGATAATTTGCCTGTTACATCATATGTTTTAAAACTACCAGTTAGTTCATCATTTTTAAACTTACAGCTAGCCATGAGTAAACCATACTCATTATATAAAACGTAATTTCCATGTTTTTTACCATTTTTCCAATTGGTAATTTCTTTTATTTTACCATCAGCATACCAATTTTTCCATTCTCCATGCTTAACTCCATACTTAAAATTTCCACTTTCAAATAACTGATCGTTTAAATAAAATGATTTGTAATACCCGTGCAATAATTTTCCATCATATCCTCCTTTAGTTTCAATTATTTTTTGTGAGCTATACCAATGGTAAGTTAACTCATTTTTAGGAGTTTTACATTTGGTATAATCTTTTAAAAACTGAGTTTTAATAGTATAATCATCATAATTAACTGTAATATTAAAGGTTTTTAAATTTTGAGGCTCTGTAAATGATTGAGGGAACACATTTACAGATAATAGAATAAGAGGTAAAAGGATAAGACAAAATTTCATAATAAATTAAAACTAAATTTAAGTATTTTAATATAGAATACAAATTTTATTAAATAAGCATATTTAAACAGTAAGTTAAGTTAAAATGCTTTTAAACATACATAAAAGCACACTATATGAAAATTATAGTACTTGAATGGAATAAGGTTATTGCTACTATCAAAATAGAAAATGGAATCAACCCAATAAATAAAAAAAACCGCAGGTGTTTACTAATTTTGTTATGCTGCAGTATTATAAATACTATAGAGCAAATTATTGTTTATGGAATTTGTATATAGCCGTTTCTTCATCATATTCAAAAACAACTCTTCCGAAAGATTTTTCCAATGGAACTGAATAAATCATTATCACACTTTTATAATCATAGCCATCATTCAATTCAATATCATCATTTGGGAAATAATCAGTAAAAACAATTCTTTTATTTTTGTATTTCCACTTTCCTTGATTTCTAAACATTATTGTATTATCCTTTTTTCTATATATAGCCCGAAAATAGACTCCGTTATCTTTTATAGTTATTGAATCAATCGTTTTGATATTGTTTTTTGCTACATATACTCCAATTGGATTTGGGACACTTTGAATAAACAAAAAGCCAAGGATAACTAAAATTATTACTATTACAACTAAAATATACTTTTTCATTTTTATGTTTTATTTTTTAATAGGTAAAATCATTAGATAAGTCTGTCTAGTTGTACTTTCTGGTATAGTTTCTGAAGGATTGCGTTTTTCATTTACCCATTCCTCTGGTATAAGTTTAACTAATGGATTTAAAGAATAAGATATTTTCGATTTACTATCCATAATGGTAATTACTAATTGGTCTTTTACATTATAAAAACTATAATTAGATTTACCTATCATTTGAGCAGTCCAATTATCTCCAGCCTTACCAGCCCCTTCAATACCAAATGTTGCCTCATATCCAAATTTACTTGGTGCTCCAGCATCTATATAAGCCTTAAAAGCTTCTGCAAATTGAGGCGATTTCATAATATCTTGCAACATCCCAGGTGATGTAATCAAACTATTTTCAGGCCCACTTCCTTCTAAAAACTCATCGAAAATTTTATTATAACTTATACCACCAGCTCTTTTTGTGTACCCTTCAATACCTTTCGAAGTTTTAGTATAAACAATATTACCCGTGGCTCTGCTCTTAATTTCAGTCTGTCCGTCATGAATTACTCCACCTTTAATATGTGTGAAGTCAACCTTATCTCCACCCAAGTCACTGATTTTTTTTGTTGTAGTAGTTCCGTCCTTCTGAATTTCCTTTTTAAATTCATCATCATTTGCACCATTGGGATCTATATTAAGAATAGGTTTGTTACTGAATGCATGGTATCCACTCTGCCAAGGTTTTATAACGAGGTCTATATTCCACCTTCTGCCTAAACGACTATCATATTCCCAATGCTTTGCTACATAAATACCTTCAGCAATTTCAAAATCCTTTTCTTGAGAATTCATTCCGTAACGGTAAGATGAAGAACTTTGATAATTTCTACCTGGCATTGTACTCCCGAACGAA
>CAZIPC010000011.1:0-27505 GCA_964541155.1 uncultured Flavobacterium sp. | reverse complement strand
TCCTAACCTATCAATTAACGGGCTGCAAATTTAATAACTTTTTATCTATTGGCAAATTTATTTTAATAAATAATAATTTTATTTATTAAAATCTTATTTAATTTTCGTAAAAACCTCTGAAAATAAGCGTTTTAGAGGTTTTAAGGGTTTATAAAATTATTTTATTTTATAAATATATGTTGTTTGATTATCATTTAATGGGTTTAAAAAATGCATTGTTTTATCAATAAAGCTGGGCTGAATTGTAGCTTCGTAATGTAATGAGGGGAAGCGTTTACGTAAGGAATCTACTCGTTGATTAATATTTTCTGCTTGCATAAACACAACGTAATTTGGTTTGTCTTTGGGCAACATACCTTTATAATGTGCTAACATGCTGTCTGGTGTAAATTTTTTAGTTATTCCGTAAGTTGATGTCCAATTTTGTAAATAATATTGCGGAGGCATCGTAAAGTCATCTTCTCTGTTTGAATCTTCTATAATTAATCTAACGCAATCTTTTTGTTTTGCTATATAGCACATAGCTTCTACCCTATTTTTTTTTGAATAAGACAGGGTTAAAATTGGCAATAATATTAAATTGATGGTGATGCAAAATAATATTACGTTTTTAACCCATTTTTTTTGCTCCCAATTGCGCTTTATAATAATTTGATATGCACCTATAAATCCTAAAATAATAATAAAAGGTATTATTGGAAGAATAAACCTTTCTTGTTTGTTTGGAAAATAAGTATGAAAGGCGAAGAATAAAAATGTAGGCCAAAATAATAACGGTTCTTTTTTCCAATTTTTAAAATAACCTGCAACTACTAAGATGCTTATTGGTGGTATTAATAACCCTAATATAATAGAAATATACATGTGCCAAACATCAACACCATATACTGTAGCGTTATCTATATTGTATTGTACATAGGCCATAAACTCAACAAATGGTTTACCCCATACATAAATATCTAATAATCCTAAAGTGATAAATGCAGTAGAAATAAATCCAATTACAATTAAGATTAAGTGTTTGATATTTACTTTAAGGATAAGTAATGCTAATCCAAAACCTGCCGAAAAAATAATTGTTTGAAATCGAATTGAAAATGAAATAGCTAACATTAGACCTATGTATAAGGCTGTTTTTGCGTTTAATTGATTATTGTTTTTTACAACTAGCCAAGTGGCAATAACTAAAGGTGGAATACAGGCAATTTCAACTAAATTACGAACGCTTAAAAAAGGGAAAAACCAATATAGGGCAAGGGCTAAAGCAACCCAAGAGGCAACTTTTGGATTTGATTTTTTATAGGCAATTTTGAATCCGTAATATACTGTTAGCATAGACCAAAGGGCATGTAATAGTCTTATAAGATACAATTTTCCTTGAGGATCTGTTATTCCTATGATAGTTTGAAATTTTAATAATAGGTAATGAATTCCTACATAAAAATAGGGATGCCCTTGGGGTTGACGAGAGGGGTCTAAATTAGATGGTAACCAATAATTATAATCCGTTCCATCTACCCATGATTGAGCGGCTTCTAATATTAAAAAATGATCGTCAAAAAATCCAAATCCTTTAGAGAAAATTGTTGCCAATAATCTAAAAAGTAAGCCTGCGAATATTGCAAATCGTAATGGATGTGTATTAAAATAATTTTTTATAGTTGCTATCATTATTGTTGTGCTTTTTTATATAAGTAAAATGCTACGAATGAGAATACAATATTTGGAATCCATACAGCAATCATTGGTTGAGCTAAACCAGAGGTTGCAAAAGTGGTTGAAATATGCATAAATAAAATATACAAACAACTTAAAACTAAGCCTAAAGCGATATGTAACCCTACCCCTCCTCTTATTTTACGAGAAGAGATAGACACTCCAATTATAGTTAAAATATATGTAGCAAATGGGAAAGCAGTGCGCTTGTACATTTCTACTTCAAAAAATTCTATTCTACTAGACCCTTTAATTTTTTCTTTCATAATAAAATCTCTGAGTTCAAAGTATGTTAATACCTCTATTTTACTTTGAAAACGAATCATATCTTTTGGAGAAAAATCAATTTTAATTTTTTTAGTGTTATAGAATTTATGAATTTCTTTGAAAACGTGTTTTTGTTTATTTGGTTTTAATGAATCTAAAGGGCGGAAAATAAGCTCTCTTTCGAATACATTGGATAAATCCCAACTATTACTAAGACTATCCCATTTCATACTTTCTGCTCTTAAAAAAGATGTTTGCTTATTATTAGCAATTTTTTCGATGGTGATTTGGCTAGCTGACTTTGAAAAGTTATCGTAATTAGCCATATAAAGAGTTGTACCTGGTGCTATTTGCTTGTGTATGTTAATTTCTTCCGTATTATACCCTTCGTTGATGTATTTATCTTCAAAAGCAATTCTAACTCTGTTTGACTTAGGTATGATAAAATGGTTTAACCCCAAGGACATGATGGTAATTAATGTAGCTCCTATCATGTAGGGTCTTAAAATTCTTTTAAAACTTGTGCCACTTGATAGAATAGCTACAAACTCAGTTTTGTATGCCATTTTAGATGTAAAAAGAATAACGGCAATGAAAGTAAATAAGGGACTAAATAGGTTTCCGTAATATGGAATAAAATTAAGATAATGGTCAAAAATAATTTCCTTAATTGGTATTTTTTCGGCAACAAAATCTTGAAGTTTTTCGGAAATATCAAATACAATAAAAATGCATAACATTAAAGATATAGAGAATAAAAATGTTCCTATAAATCTTTTAAGTATATATTTATCAAGTATTTTAAGCATTATAATCGTTGAGCTAATTGTTTTACCATTTTATTTTTCCACTCGAAAAAAGTACCGTCAATAATTTTGTTTCGAGCTTCAGTAACAAGCCATAAATAAAATGCTAAGTTGTGAATACTTGATATTTGAGCCGCAAGAAACTCTCCACAAATTAACAAATGACGTAAATATGCCTTTGTATACTCTTTATCTACGTAACTTGTTCCGTTTTCATCTAATGGAGAGAAATCATTTTTCCACTTCTCATTTTTAATATTAATAATTCCATTTTGGGTAAATAATAAACCGTGACGAGCATTACGAGTGGGCATAACGCAATCAAACATATCTACACCCAATGCAATTCCTTCTAAAATATTAACAGGAGTTCCTACTCCCATTAAATATCGGGGTTTATCTGCTGGCAATATATTACACACTAACTCTGTCATTTCATACATATCTTCTGCGGGTTCGCCTACAGATAATCCTCCTATGGCATTTCCTAATGCATTTTTTGAAGCAATGTATTCTGCTGATTGAACTCTTAAATCTTTATATACTGATCCTTGCACAATAGGAAATAAAGCTTGTGAATATCCATATTTTGGTTCTGTTTCATTGAATCTTGTTATGCATCTATCTAACCAACGATGTGTTAATCCTAATGAATGTTTAGCATATTTATAATCGCAAGGGTATGGTGTGCACTCGTCAAATGCCATCATAATGTCAGCACCAATGGTACGTTCTATATCCATTACTCTTTCTGGTGTAAATAGATGCTTGCTGCCATCGATATGCGATTTAAATGTTGCTCCCTCCTCTGTTAATTTTCGAGAATTTGCAAGAGAAAAAACTTGGTACCCTCCACTATCTGTTAATATTGGTTTGTCCCAACCATTAAATTTATGTAATCCTCCAGCATTTTCTAAAACTTCTAATCCTGGTCTAAGATATAAATGATATGTGTTTCCTAAAATAATTTGAGCTTTAATATCTTCTTTCAATTCTCTTTGATGAACTGCTTTAACAGTAGCGGCTGTACCTACAGGCATAAAAATTGGAGTTTGTATTTGACCATGATCTGTTTCAATAAGACCAACTCTTGCCTTTGTATGTTTATCTTTATGTATTAGAGAAAATTTCACAAGTATTTTTTTGGCATAAAGATACATTTTTTTACAGTGTTGTTTTTTGATTATTAGTTTTTAAACCTTTTTTATCACTAATTGGCAAAATTCAAATTAGTTAGATATGTTATCTTAACTAATTAACCTGATAATAGGTTGATTTAAAGTAACGCTTTATAACTAAACTTTTTATTTATCTTTAAAGCATGTTATCAAAATTTAGATTTTTTTTACTTTCTGTTTTAAGCGGACTTTTGTTTAGCTCTGGGTGGTGCTCCGAAACGGTTATATTAATTTTCTTTGCTTGGATTCCTTTATTTATAATAGAATCTTGGGTATCTGCATCTGAAACTATAAAGCGTAGAAAATTAGTATTAACAGGTTATTCATTTTTTACATTTTTTATATGGAACATTTGTGTTACCTGGTGGATTTACTACGCGTCGTTGAGCGGAGCTATTATGGCTATTATTAGCAACTCTATTATTATGTGTATTGTGTTTATGTTGTGGCACAATTTAAAAGAGAGAATAAATAAATCATGGGCTATTTGGTTATTAATACCTATTTGGTTAGGGTATGAATATGGACATACTTTATGGGACTTAACTTGGAGTTGGTTAATTTTAGGGAATGCCTTTGCATTTAAACATAATTGGGTTCAATGGTATGAAATTACTGGAGTTTCGGGAGGAAGTTTATGGGTATTGCTAATCAATATTTTATGTTACAAAATCATTGAACATAAACGTTATTCTATAAAAACTATTTTAAAACCAATAACTATTTTGATAGTTCCAATATTAATTTCTTATTTATTAATTTATAAAAATTCAATAAAATCAACATCTAGTGCATTATATCACAAAGAAATTAAACGTTATAAAACCATTATCATTCAGCCAAATGTAGATCCATATAATGCAAAATTTTACTTTGAACCCTCTATACAACTCCATAATTTGTTAATTCAAATAAAAGATAAAATTGATTCTACAATTGATTTTTTAATTCTACCAGAAACGTATTTAACAGAGAATTTTATTGAAGGGCAAGAAAACGAATCGTACTCATTGCGTTTTTTAAAAGATAGCATATTACATCAATATCCTAATCTTACAATTATTACAGGAGCAAACACTTTTCATGTTTATAAAAATGAAACAATTAGTTCAACAGCTAGAAAGGACGAAAACTCTAACGAATTTTACGATGTGTTTAATACAGGAATTCAGCTAAATAATGAGGGTATTGACTATTATCATAAATCAAAATTAGTACCTGGAGTAGAACGTATGCCTTTCCCCTATTTGTTTAAACCACTAGAAAGCTTTGCAATTAATTTAGGAGGCACTATGGGTAGTTTAGGTACTCAAAAAAACAGAAGTGTTTTTTATAGTCATAATAATAAAGTAGGAATAGCGCCGGTTATTTGCTACGAAAGTGTTTATTCTGACTATGTTGCTGAGTACGTTAAAAATGGTGCAAATTTAGTTTTTATTATAACTAATGACGGCTGGTGGGAAAATAGTCCAGGTCATAAACAACATTTAGCTTATGCGCGATTAAGAGCAATTGAGACTCGTCGAGAAATTGCTCGTTGCGCTAACACTGGTATTTCGTGCTTTATAACACCTTATGGAGATATTGAACAAGCTACTAATTACTGGGAACAAGCCGTAATCGTTAAACAATTAACTCTTAACAATACCAAAACATTATTTGTGCAATTTGGCGACATGATTTCTTACGCTTCATCAATATTAGCAATTATACTTATAATTTGGGGTCAAATATTACGTTTCAAGAAGTCTTAATTATTTATAAATTTGTAACGAAATTTTAAAACACAAAACAAATACTATTAATATATGGAAAAATTTGATGTCGTAGTTATTGGTGCTGGACCTGGAGGATATGTTGCAGCAATACGTAGTTCTCAATTAGGAATGAAAACAGCCTTAATTGAAAAATATCCTACTTTAGGAGGAACATGTTTAAACGTAGGTTGCATACCTTCTAAGGCATTATTAGATTCGTCAGAACATTACTACAACGCCGTTCATCATTTTGAAGAACATGGTATTGAGGTAAAAGCTCCTAAAGTTAATTTAAAACAAATGATTGAACGTAAACGCGGGGTTGTAAAAATGACTTGCGAAGGCATCAATTTTTTAATGAAAAAAAATAAAATTACCGTGTATACTGGTGTTGGTAGTTTTGAATCCAAAACAGTAATTAATATTACCAAAGCAGATGGCTCAAAGGAACAAATTGAAGCTGCAAAAACAATTATCGCAACAGGTTCAAAACCATCATCATTACCAGGCATAGAAGTTGACAAAAAAAGAATTATCACCTCAACAGAGGCTTTAGAAATGACTGAAATACCAAAACACTTAATTGTAATAGGTGGCGGTGTTATTGGCTTAGAATTGGGAAGTGTATACGCACGTATTGGAGCAAAAGTTTCGGTAGTTGAATTTATGGATCGTTTAATTCCTGGAATGGATGCTAGTTTAGGAAAAGAATTACAACGAGTTATGAAAAAAGACTTAAAAGTAGATTTTTTCATGAAACATAAAGTAGAAAGTGTAGTTACAAAAGGAAAAGAAGTTACTGTTACTGCTGATAATGGAAAAGGTGAGAAAATTGAATTAAAAGGTGATTATGTATTAATGGCAGTGGGTAGAAAGCCATATACAGAAGGATTAAACTTAGAAAAAGCAGGTGTTAAATTAGATGCTCGCGGAAGAATTGAAGTTGATAACCATTTAAAAACTAGTGCAGATACTATATACGCCATTGGTGATGTAGTAGTTGGTGCCATGTTAGCTCATAAAGCTGAAGAAGAAGGCGTATTTGTTGCTGAACAAATAGCTGGACAAAAACCACACATTGATTACAATTTAATACCAGGTGTTGTATATACTTGGCCTGAAGTTGCAGCAGTTGGTCAAACAGAAGAACAACTAAAAGAAAAAGGTATTAAATACAAAATAGGAAATTTTCCGTTTAAAGCAAGTGGTAGAGCTCGTGCAAGTATGGATACTGATGGTTTTGTGAAAGTATTAGCTGATGAGGCAACAGATGAAATTTTAGGAGTTCATATGATTGGTCCTCGAACAGCCGATATGATAGCAGAAGCTGTAGTGGCAATGGAATACAAGGCTAGTGCCGAAGATATTTCTAGAATGAGTCATGCACACCCTACATTTACTGAAAGTTTAAAAGAAGCTGCTTTAGATGCTACTGGCAAACGTGCGCTACATATTTAATATTTACAACATCTATTACGAAAGGGCAGGTTAATTTATCTGCCCTTTTTTATAAAAATAAAATCATGGTTCAAGAATTAAATACAAAAATATACCCGATAGGAAAAGCGCAAAACTTAGAATTTACTAAGGATGTATTATATCACTCTATTTTAATGATAGAATCTGCTCCATTAAAATTACAGCAACGTGTTGCAACTTTAAATGAAGAAGAACTTGAATTATCATATAAAGAAAATGGTTGGACAATTAGGCAAATTATTCATCATTTGGCAGATTCTCATATGAATATGTGGATTAGAGTAAAGCATGCACTAACAGAAGATAATCCCTCTATTCAACCTTATAATCAAAATGCTTGGGCAAATTCGATAGATTATAAAACAGCGTCATTAGATCATTCGTTATTTATATTTGATGGTATTCAGCATCGCTTTTCTAACTTATTAAAACATATGAGTGAGGATGATTTTAAAAGAACCTATGTTCATCCTGAATATCAAAAAAAATATGCCTTGAGCGAAGTTGTTCAATTATATGCTTGGCACGGAATGCATCATGTAGCGCAAATAGAGGGTATTTTTAAATAATAATTTACTTTAAATAAGTATCTATAGAATAAATACTTCCTACTGGAATGCGTTCAATTAAACTTACTATTTGAGTTTGATTAATTGCTTGTATGTTTAAAGCAGGTATAAACTTTATTTCATCTTCATTACATTCATTTATAATAGTGCCGTATTTTCTGTTTCCATTTAATAAAACAATTATTGCTTGCGTTGTATTCATCTTTTTATTTTTTGTACAACCAAACATACAATAGCAATATAAATTATTTATTAAACATATATTACTAAACGGTAAACTCCGTTTTAAAATAAAAAGCCTTTTCTGTGATACAGAAAAGGCTTTAATTATAAACAAACAAATTATTACATATGAGCGTCTAACTTGCCTGCTAAAATATTTTTAGCAGCTACTCCTACGTGTTTTTCTACAACCTCGCCATTTTTAAAAAATAATAATGTAGGGATATTTCTAATTCCATATTTTGCCGAAATACCTGAATTGTTATCTACGTTTACTTTTCCAACTACTGCTTTTCCAGCATATTCAGAAGATAATTCTTCTACTACTGGGCCTACCATACGGCAAGGGCCACACCACTCTGCCCAAAAATCTACTAATACTGGTTTGTCTGATTTTAATACTAACTCTTCAAAGTTTGCATCTGTTATTTCTAATGCCATTTTATTTTGTTTTTAAGGTTTATAATTTTTGTTACTAAAGTAACCTTGTTACTCTATTTAATCAAACTTTAAACCAAATAGTTTTCCATGCCTTTTTGACATTTTAAGGCTAATGATTAAGCAGATTTGTCGTTTTTAAGTAAATGCACATCTGCCCCTAACGTTAATAGATGAATTATATTCATTTTGTTTTCTTTCATAAACATAATTAACAAAATAATAGAAGCTACAAAATATGATAAAACAGTTGAATAACAAGCTCCCAAGATTTGGTATTTAGAAACCAAATAATGGCTAGTAGATATTGTAGATAATAACCCGCATCCATTTGCTATAAGTAATATCTTTTGCTTTCCTAACCCAGCAAAATAATGACTAATAATGGTTGCAAAACTTATACATAAAATACCTGGAGCTAAGTATAACATAATAGTTTTTACGTTTGAAAAATCTTTACCTAGTAAGTAAACAAAAAAATCTATAGGGATAAAATATATAACAACTACGCAACAAAAGCTTAAAATAAAGCAAATTTTAGCTAGTAATAAAGAGAGTATGGCGTTTTGAGACCTATTTTTAGTGTTAGCGATATGTGTTAAAATAATAGGAGAAACACTACCACTAATCATCCAAACCGATTCGATTAATGAACTCGATCTGGCATATACTCCTACTAATACAGTATTTCCAAGTAGATAAAAATTAAATCGATTACTTAAAGTATGGCATAAATTAGCAACTTGATTATAAAATCCATTTCTGATAATAGCTTTAGGCTCAAATGCAACTTGTAGATTATGGTGCTTTTTAAAAATTTGAATTATATAATATGTTGATAATACCAAAGGAATACCAAATGAAATGTAAAGCCCTGTAATGTAACTGTTAATTGTTTTTATATTACAAATAAAAAAACTAATTAAAAGAATTACTAATAATAATGCGGGTTGCATGAAATTTAAAAAATTATAAGTTTTTATTTTTTCTTTTGCTAACAAAATAACCATATGAAAGGAATGTATAACAATAATAAAAGTTAAGAAAAAAAGATGAACATACTCTTTTATAAGAATTCCATCAACTAAAAAAAACAGAATTGTTATAATTATGGAACATATTAACGTGCATACAATTGTCCATACAATACCCATGTTATATGTTTTTTTAAGTGAAAAATTGGGTATAAAATAAACCAACGAATAGCCTGTATAGATTTCATTAATTATTTGGATAATAGCCACATTAAGTATTAATAAACTTACTTGCCCAATTATAGAGCTGCCTAGTTGTTTTGAGGAAACTAAAAGAATAGCTAAATTAATAACAGCAATAACCCCTTTGGTAAAAAAAGTAGATATAATGTTTTTTAACAAACTAATAATTTAAAAATTGAAGGTTAAAAATATGAATTTTTAATAGACTTGTTACATAACCATAAAATTTGCTTTATATTGTGTCCGAATTATTCTTATCACATTGAGGCAATTTATAAAACACATATTATTAATTATAGCTCCTAGTTTTATCAAAAAACGAGTGTTTGCTCATTATCAAACTTTAAATTGGAAAACACTCAGGGTAACAGCATTTGATGCTGAATTGTTGCTTTTAGAATTTTTTTTTAATAAAGACTCTGTATTTATTGATGTGGGCACTAATAAAGGAGAATATGCATATTATGCTGAAAAATTAATCAATCCAAAAAACATTTATTTATTTGAACCCGAGAAAAAACTAAATAAATATCTCAAAGCTATATTTAGTGATTGTCAAATTTTTGATTTTGCATTATCTGATAAAAAAGGAATACATCAGTTTAAAATCCCATTAATAAATGGCGTGGCTGACAATTGCTTAAGTTCATTAGAAGTTAATAATAAAGAGGACAATGAAACAGAAGCTATTATTTACAAAGTGAAAACAGATAAATTAGATAATTTTGTAGAAGAAAAAAAAATACGTCCAACTTTGATAAAAATTGATGTCGAAGGTCATGAATTATCAGTGTTAAAAGGCTCTGAGCATACCATTTCAAAACATCATCCTACTCTTATTATTGAAATAGAGCAAAGACATCATAAAGATATCAATATTGATAGTGTTTTTGAATCATTTAAACAAAAAGGATATAACTGTTATTATTACTCTAAAAAACAATCGCAATTATTTCCTTATGAAAACAAAACATATTTAACAAATACTAAAGAGTATTTTGGAAAGATTGAATACATCAATAATTATATTTTCATCCACGAATTAAACAAAACAATTAAATCAATTGAATTAATTAATGCGTCTATTTTAGAAAAAAGTAAATGAGTTTAAAAAAACAAAAAAAAGCATTAGTATTTTTTTCGGCAGGAGTTGGCGATTCTATTTTACTAGTGCCTTTAGTAAACGAACTTAAAAAAAATAATTTTTTAGTAACCGGTCTATTCACTTCTTCATATAACTGCGAATCGATTTTTGAAAACACATATTTGTTTGATAATATTGAAATTAAAAAAAATAAATTATCACTCATCTTGTTTTCAATTTTAAATTTTAGAAAATTTGATGCTGTATTTTTAAATCACTTTTCTTATAGTAAATCTCATCTTACTTTATCTATTTTTATAGGTAAACACATATATACTAACTACAAAGAATTTTCTTCTTTACAAAGTTCTCACTCTATCCATTTTATAGAGCCAAAAAACAATATTCATGATGCTTTACAAAATGTGTTTTTATTTAATTCAAAAGCAAGTATGCATGATTTAGATTTTGAGATAGATTATAAACCTCAACTAAAAAATAAATTTAATTTACCTTCTAATTTTATTGTTATTCAAGTAAGTTCTGCTAACAACAAGGCTCCTTATAAAAATTGGCCTATTAATCATTGGGTTCAGTTATTTAATTACTTATCAAATACAACTATTGTTTTATTAGGAGATTATTCAGAAATGCATATAAATACTATAATTGATAAAACTAATTATCCAAATGTTATTTCTTTAATTGGAAAAACTAATTTAAGTGATGCAATGGATATTATATATAATTCAAATTATTATATTGGTTTGGATAGCGGATTAATGCATATGGCTGTTGCCTTAAATAAGCCAACATTTACAATTTTTGGCGCCTCTAACCCTAAATTATACGGATATGAATGGATGGGAGCAAAACACTATGTTGCTTCATTAAATTTACCTTGTTCTCCTTGTAGTTCTTGGTTAAATGCTAATACAACTAGAGTTAGTAATGCATTAGATTGTTCCGATTTTAAATGCATTAGAGAAATGAGTGTAGATTTAGTAATAAAAAAATTAAACACTTTTTTCAATGCTACTTAGTTTTTTCTTCATCAAATAATGCTGAATAATATCCCATAATTTAAAGGATGGCTCAATAATTTCATAGTTTAGGTTTTTATAAAATTGGACTGCATTTTCGCGTGCTTGCAACTCAATTGTATGTATTCCTATTCGTCTTGCTTCTTCTTCCAACTTCAGCATAATAAGTTTGCCTAATCCTTTTTTTTGAACATTAAATGCTACTGCCATAAACCTAACTTGACCTATTCCAAATCCATTATCCTGTAGGCGTCCGCAGGCAATTACTTCTCCATTTTGTTCTATATAAGCATTTACAGAACTCAACTCTAAATCGTCTGTGACTGAATGTTTTGGTTTATTCCATGGTTCTCTTAAAACTGTATAACGTAAATCAATAATTAAATTGATGTTTTTTAAACTATTTGCAATTTTAACTTGATACATACTGTTTTAAAAATAAAAAATCCTACTCAAATTGAGTAGGATTTAAAATTGTGATTATAAGAATTATATCCCAACTGCCCTAACAGATGTAATTTCAGGAACAGCTTTCATAATAGTTTCTTCTATTCCTGCTTTCATTGTCATGTGACTCATGCTGCAAGTACTACATGCTCCTTTTAACTCAAGCATGGCTGTATTTCCATCAACCACTTCTACTAACTCAACGTCTCCCCCATCTGCCTCTAAATATGGGCGAATTGATTTTAATGCATTCTCCACTTTATCAAATAATTCTTGACTCATTATTTATTTCGCTAGTTTTTTCTTTAAATTTTGATCAATAGCATCTAAAAATTCTTCCGTATATAAATAATGTTCGCCATGATTTACTTTATTGCCATGAGCACATACAGCTAAATCTTTAGTCATTTTTCCAGATTCAACAGTTTCGATACAAACTTGTTCAAGTGCTTGGCAGAAATTTATTAATTCTTGATTGCCGTCTAGTTTTCCGCGAAACTCTAATCCGCGTGTCCAAGCAAAAATACTTGCAATTGGATTAGTAGAAGTTGGTTTACCATTTTGATGATCACGGAAATGACGGGTAACAGTTCCATGAGCAGCTTCAGCTTCCATTATTTTACCATCTGGTGTAATTAATACCGATGTCATTAATCCTAAAGAACCAAAACCTTGTGCTACAGAATCAGATTGAACATCTCCATCATAATTTTTACAAGCCCACACAAAATTACCATTCCACTTTAATGCAGAGGCAACCATATCATCAATTAAGCGATGCTCGTATACAATACCAGCTGCTTCAAATTTAGTTTTATAATCTGCTTGATAAATTTCTTCAAAAATATCTTTAAAACGTCCATCATATTTTTTTAGAATGGTGTTTTTAGTAGACAAATACAATGGCCATTTTTTATTTAAAGCAACATTAAAACATGAATGAGCAAATCCTCGTATAGATTCTTCTACATTATACATACCCATTGCTACACCTGCTCCCTTAAATTGAAAAATTTCATGTTCAATTACTTTTCCATCTTCTCCTTCAAATTTCATTGTAAGTTTTCCTTTTCCAGGCACAACAAAATCAGTTGCTTTATATTGGTCTCCAAATGCATGACGTCCAACAATAATTGGCGCAGTCCAATTACTAACTAAACGAGGTACGTTTTTACAAACAATTGGTTCACGAAAAACAGTACCATCTAAAATATTACGAATTGTTCCGTTAGGAGATTTCCACATTTGCTTTAAACCAAATTCTTTAACACGCGCTTCATCTGGAGTAATAGTTGCACATTTAATACCTACGCCATATTTTTTAATAGCCTCTGCGGCATCAATGGTTACTTGATCATTTGTTTCATCACGATATTCCATTCCTAAATCATAGTATTTAATATCTAAATCTAAATACGGAACAATTAATTTATCTTTTATGAATTTCCAAATAATGCGAGTCATTTCATCGCCATCTAATTCAACTACTGGGTTAGCTACTTTAATTTTGCTCATAATAATTTATTGAAATTGGGGGTTTAAAAAAGTTAGCCAAATTTATAAATATAATATGGCTCAACAAACATTTGTTTTGAAAAGTTAGCCAAAAAAAGAACTTTTATTGCTAATTTAATATCTTTTACCTGAACTTTTTTAAGTTGTTGTATATCCGTACATTTGCTGCTGCAAAAATAAAAAAATGAAAATTACCGAACATCTGAAATCTGCGAAAGAACCTTTATTTTCAATTGAAATTTTACCACCTTTAAAAGGAAAAAGCATTCAATCTATATTTGACGGGATTGATCCTTTAATGGAATTTAAGCCTGCATTTGTAGATGTAACCTACCATAGAGAAGAATACATTTATAAGAAACGAGAGGGTGGTTATTTAGAGAAAGTTAGTATTCGTAAACGTCCGGGTACAGTTGGTATTTGCGCGGCCATTATGAATAAATACAATGTTGAAGCGGTTCCACATATTATATGCGGAGGTTTTACTCGTGAAGAAACAGAAAATGCATTAATTGATTTGCAATTTCTTGGAATTGACAATGTATTAGCCTTAAGAGGAGATAGTATTAAAACAGAATCTCAATTTATTGCTGAACCAGGTGGACATAATTATGCTATTGATTTAGTAAAACAAATTAAAGGCATGAACGATGGCCATTATTTAGATGATGAAATGAAAGACGCCTCACCAACCAACTTTTGCATGGGAATTGCTGGTTATCCTGAAAAACATTTTGAAGCCCCAAATTTATATAGCGATATGAAATGGCTGAAAGCGAAGGTAGATGCGGGCGCTGATTATATTGTAACACAAATGTTTTTTGATAATACTAAATATTTTGAGTTTGTTGAGTTATGTCGTAAAAATGGTATTAACGTTCCTATTATACCAGGGTTAAAAATTTTAAGTACTCGCTCTCAACTAATATCACTTCCTAAAATTTTTCATATTGATTTGCCACAGGATTTATTTGTTGAATTAGAAAAATGTAAAGATGATAAAGCTATTAGAGAAATAGGTGTTGATTGGTGTATAGCTCAAAGTAAAGAATTAAAAAAAGCTGGAGTTCCTTGTTTACATTACTACACAATGGGAACTTCTGAAAGCGTTAAAAAAGTTGCAAAAGAAGTATTTTAAAAAATAAATATTCATGTCTGATTTAAAATATAATTTACGTGGCGTTTCTGCATCTAAAGAAGATGTTCACAATGCTATTTCTAATATCGATAAAGGCTTATTTCCTCAAGCTTTTTGTAAAATTGTTCCTGATTATTTAACAGGTAGTGACGAACATTGTATTATTATGCATGCAGATGGGGCAGGAACAAAATCATCACTAGCCTATACATACTGGAAAGAAACCGGAGACTTAAGTGTATGGAAAGGAATTGCACAAGATGCCGTTATCATGAATATTGATGATTTAATTTGTGTAGGAGCTACTAATCATATTTTGTTATCATCTACTATTGGTAGAAATAAAGGATTAATTCCTGGAGAAGTTATTTCTGCAATTATTAATGGTACTGAAGAAGTTTTACAAAATTTAAGAGATAATGGTATAGATATTCGTTCAACTGGCGGAGAGACTGCAGATGTAGGCGATTTGGTTCGTACACTTATTGTTGATAGTACAGTTGTTTGTAGGATGAAAAAAAATGACATAATTTCTAACCATAACATAAAACCTGGAGATGTTATTGTAGGGCTAGCATCATTTGGTAAAGCAACTTACGAAACCGAATATAATGGCGGAATGGGTAGCAACGGATTAACAAGTGCTCGACATGATGTTTTTAATTATAATGTGGCCGAAAAATATCCTGAATCGTACGACAACTCATTGCCTAACGAAGTAACCTACTGTGGTAAATTAAATTTAACAGATAAAATTGAAGTAAGCTATAATGATATTAATGGCAAGGAAATTAAAGAACAAATTACTGCTGGCAAATTGGTACTATCCCCTACTAGAACTTATGCCCCAATTGTGAAAAAATTACTATCTGTTTTAGGAACAAAAATTAGTGGTATTGTTCATTGCAGTGGTGGAGCACAAACCAAAGTGTTACACTTTGTTGATGGTGTTCATATTATAAAAGATAATATGTTTCCGTTACCTCCATTATTTAAAATGATAAGGGAAGAAAGCCAAACCGACTACAAAGAAATGTATAAAGTATTTAATATGGGGCATAGGTTAGAAATATACCTTCCTAAAGAATTAGCTCAAGAAGTTATTACTATTTCAAAATCATTTAATGTGGATGCTAAAATCATTGGTAGAGTTGAAAAAAATAATGGTAAAAAAGTAACTATTGAATCTGAATTTGGGAAGTTTGAGTACTAATGTATTTACAGTAATTTTCACCTTAATTCATAACACTCAAGTATATTATTATTAACTAATAAAATATAAGTTTTGCCGTTTTTATATAAATCAATAATACATGGAGGTTGAGTAATTTCTGAAAATGACTTCAATAATTTACCATTAAAATCAACAACATCTAATTTTCGATTTATTTTATCATGTGCTAAAAATAAATGATGATTAGTAACTTTTGCTAAATCAACTTGATCATATATTACCTTATTATCTCTATATTCTAATATTTTATCAGTGAATAAATCATAACAATAAAATGCTCCATTACCATACATAAAAACATCTGGTTGAAAATTGTTATCTGAAGATTTAAAAGAAAATTTAAAATCAGAAATATCATCTGTTATTTTTAAATCTTCTACCTTATCAGTTAAAGAAATTTTACGCAGCGTTTTATAAGAAGGGTCAACAAAAACTAATTTCGTATTATCTAAATTATTTCCCTGAAGCAAAAATAAACTACCCAAATTATTTGGTGTTTTACTTTTAAAATCAATACGTCCCAAACCTTTTCTACTAAACGCATAAATTTTACCTAAAACATCTGCAGTAATTAAATAATCACTTGCTCCTACTTTTACATAGTATATTGGGAGCTGAACTTCATTATCTGTTTTAAAAGGAACAAACCCCTCTGTTTTTACTCCATATAACGAAAAATTATAAATTTTTTTATCCGAGCAAGCTATCATTAATCGATAATCCTTATTGTTATCATAGTCAAACACTGTTAAATGAGACGTAGCTCTGGCAGGTAGTTTTACCGGGAATCCTTTAACATAATTGCCATTTCTATCTATTAAATGTATATAATTTTCAGTATTAAAAAGAAGCTGCAACTTGCCATTTTTAAAAATATCAACAGTGTAAATATCTGATTTA
This sequence comes from uncultured Flavobacterium sp., assembly GCA_964541155.1. Taxonomy (GTDB): domain Bacteria; phylum Bacteroidota; class Bacteroidia; order B-17B0; family Aurantibacillaceae; genus UBA4416. The sequence continues at coordinate 10,495 of CAZIPC010000011.1, read as the reverse complement.
AGTGATTCATTAATTTTAGTTTTAAATATTAAATTACCAGTAGAGCTTATTAAACAAATATGATTAAACTCATCTTGAAAACATAATTCAGTTTCTTGTGTAAGATGATTTGTAAATGGAAAAATTTTAGAATTTATGATTGTTGGGGATTTGTAAGACCATAGTGAAGTGTTATTAGAGTCGCTATGTTGAGATGTTTCGTGTGTGAAATTTAATCTAATTTGAAATGTGTTTTTGTAATTTTTAGAAGTTAGTGCTATTTCAGATAAAGCTTTTTCTGATTTCAAAAAGTCTTGTAATTGTATTAAAGATTTTTGACTAGAAGTCTTTCGAACTAAGTAATTTTCATAATATAAATAATTACAATCTGTTTCTAAATTATTCTTTGCAAATAACATAAAGCTTTTATTTTCAGCTAATGTTCTATTTATAGAAATAGCTTTAATAAAAAAATCAAACAAAGCTTTGTCTGAAAATAATAGTAAATTATTTTCAGACAAACATGCATACTGATTTATAACATGCTGTTTATTAAATAAAAACAGTTGCATTAAATTTTGTTTTAATCTGTAAGATTTTTTTCCTTCAATTTCAACAACGCTATCACTAACTAATTTCAATAAGGCTTCCGTTTTTTGTATATCTTTTAGTTTAATACTTAAAATATTTCCTTGAGAATTTGGAAAATCATACGTAAATAATGTAATAGACTTATCAATATTTTCATAGCTTTCATTTCTTATATCATATAAAGCACTATCGTTTAAATTTTGCCAAATTAATGTATTGTTATCAATTATTTTTTTTGGTAAATATTTATTTAAAGAATTATAAAATAAAGCCACATTGCTCAATGTTATACCTTGTATTGATGAGGGTAAATCTGGCATATATTTAAAATCAATATTACTTCCGGCGTTTTGATTCTTTAAACAATTTAAAAACGATATGCTATCTGCTGTTGTATAACCTGTTAATGTGATTTCATTTAATTCAACATCTATTCCAAATAAAGATTGTTTTGAAAACAAATCTTGTTTTAAAATAGGAGTATAATAATGATTAATATAGATGTGTGAATTTTGTCCGCCATTTAATTTAAATAACTCTAAATACGATTTATTAGTCGACATAGATTCTTCTTTTTTCAATTCAATAGAATTTATCAATGTCTTTAAACTTGAACATAAATAAGCTATTCCATTATTATAAGAAAAATACCACTTGTGATTATTATTTTTAAAATAATATGTTTCTATGTTTGAAGAGTTAATTTCTTTGGTGAAATTTTTATTAAAGAAATTCAACAAATATTCTTCATGACTTTTTTCTTTTAATTTAAATAAAATTAAGTGTTCTGTTGTTTTATTTTGTTTAATAAATGACCAATAAACAGAATTATTTGAAAGTGTTTTTGATACGTCTGCACTTAAATTAACTAAAGAGTCAATAAATTTAATACCGTTTTGCGCAACAATCATCGATGCGTTATCTAATAATGAATTCCAGATTAAATTTTGACGAGTTAGTTTTGAAATTAACTCGCTACAATTTTTAGTTTCTATGATACAAGTGGCATCTATTGAGATATGGTCTAAAACAGCCACATTTGGCTCTTTGCTCTTTTGTAAATAAAAATAGCCCCAAACTGCTAATATAATTGACAGGCAAATAAATAAATAAAAAATTATTTTTTTAAATAAATTCACTAACCTAAATTAAATGTAATTTGATAGTTTTTAGATATCATTTTAGATAGTTATGAAATAGGTATTGTGAATTGATTAATTTAAAACAATACTATCAATCATCGAGTCTTTATATACTTTAGCTCCATACTTTTTTTTCCAATATGAGGCTAAATAAAGTTGCTCCGACTGTGCTGGGGTTGGTATTAATATTAAATTCGTTTTTTTTAGTACAAATAAATCCATCAATGTACTGTAGCCGCTTCTACAAATGATACAATTAGCCGACTTTATGAGTTCAGATAATTGCTTAGCATCGGGCATATCTATAATTCTAATATGGTCAGAAATTATACTATTTAATGCATTTTTAGTTCCACGAACTAACACAATGGTTTTTGAAGAAAATTGAAATTTATTTAGTAACCTCATTTCTAAATCTGTTCTCAAAGGCTCAGGACCAGATAATAAAAATAAATAATCTATTTTTTGAATATTGCTCTCAATAAAATCATAATTCAATCTGCTCAAAGGTCCTATGTAATCAACGTTCTTAAAAACAGTATTTCTAGATAATATACCAGCTAAAGAGCTTTTATCATCTGCATAATCAGGAACCCATATCCTGTTGTATTTTTTAATGAAATGATGATGGATTTTATTAGCAAAATACGAAAAAACACTTGCTTTGATGTCTAATTGGTGGGTTATGTATACACATTCTATTTTTGGGTGATACATACCAAATCGATTATCACTTATTACTACATCAATACTATACTCTTCAATTATTGTATTTAGTTTTTTATGTTCTTGTTTTATAATTTTCCATATTCTTATGGCATTTAAAAATAATGTAAAATATAATGGTAGTGCTTTAGAATACTTAATGTTATATGGAATTATATCTATCTTTTTTAAATTAGGAAATTCTTCGCTAAAAATTAAATTAGTAGTTGGGGTTACTCCTATAATTACAAAATTATCAACCATTAACTGTTTTATTAATGGAACACACCTTGTAGCATGTCCTAAGCCCCAATCAAGTGCACAAATAAATATAGTTTTATTTTTAAAGATGTTACAAATTAAGTAAAAAATTTAACTTTACAGAGTGGCAGAACATTTTTCAGAACACATACAAAGTATCCTAAAAACATTACCAGAAACCCCTGGAGTATACCGTTATTACGATGCTGATAATAATTTACTTTATGTTGGTAAAGCTAAAAATTTAAAAAAACGAGTTACATCTTATTTTACTAAAGAACATGACACGTATAGATTACGTATTATGGTTAAAAAAATAGTTGATATTAAAACTATTAAAGTAGATACAGAAATGGATGCCTTAATTTTAGAAAACAATCTGATAAAAAGCCTCACGCCAAAATACAATATTATGTTGCGTGATGATAAAACATACCCTTGGATTGTTATTAAAAAAGAAAGATTTCCCAGAGTATTTCACACACGACAACTAAAAAAAGATGGATCGGAGTATTTCGGGCCATATCCTTCTGTAACTACAATGTATATCCTTCTTGATTTAATTAAGCAATTATACCCACTACGCACATGCAATTTGGATTTAACACAAGAAAACATTGACAGGAAAAAATTTACCTCATGTCTTGAATATCAAATAGGAAAATGTAAAGCCCCATGCGTTGCTAAACAAAGTATCGAAGAATATAATAGAGGAATACAGCATATTAAAGAAATTATTAAAGGCGATGTGAATTTTGCTATTAAAGATTTAAAAAAAATAATGCTTGATCACGCCGAAAATTTAGAATTTGAGCAAGCTGCTAACACAAAAAAGAAAATTGAATTACTTGAAAAATATCAAAGTAAATCTACTATCGTTCATCCTTCAATTACTAATACAGATGTATTTGCCATTTTAAGTGATGAAAAAACAGCTTACATCAACTTTTTTAAAGTCATGAATGGCACTATCATTCAAGCACAAACTATAGAGTTAAAAAAGAAATTAGAAGAAACTGATGAAGAAATGTTGGTATTTGCTATTAATGAAATTCGAACTCGTTTTAACTCATCTAGTACTGAAATATATGTTCCTTTTGAACCAGAATTTAAGTTTACAAATGCCAAATATATAGTTCCTAAAATTGGAGATAAAAAACATCTATTAGACCTATGTTTTAAAAATGCCGAATCTTATAAACGCGAAAGAGAAAAACAATTAGCAATTATTGACCCTGAAAGACACACAGACAGAATTATGCAGCAAATGATGAAAGATTTGCGAATGAAAGAAGAGCCTAGGCATATAGAAGGATTTGATAATTCTAATTTTCAAGGAGATTATGCTGTAAGTGCAATGCCTGTTTTTATTAACGGCAAACCCGCTAAAAAAGAATACAGACACTTTAATGTAAAAACAGTTATAGGGCCTGATGATTTTGCGACAATGGAAGAAGTTATTTACAGAAGATATTCGCGAGTTATCGAAGAAAAACTTCCATTACCTCAACTTATTGTTATTGATGGCGGAAAAGGACAACTTGGCGCAGCAGTTATAAGTTTACAAAAATTAGGGTTAATGGGTAAAGTAACTGTTATTGGAATTGCCAAACGACTCGAAGAAATTTATTTTCCTGGAGACTCAGTGCCTTTGTATCTAGACAAAAGATCAGAAACTCTAAAAATAATACAACACATTCGTGACGAAGCTCACCGCTTTGGTATTACACACCATCGAAACAAAAGAAGCAGAGAAACCTTTAAAACAGAATTATCAGAAATTAAGGGGATTAACGATAAAACAGCTCAAAAGCTTTTAACACAATTAAAATCAGTAAAAGAAATTAAAGAAGCTACACTTACTGAATTAGCTGATATTATTGGGAATTCAAAAGCAAATTTAGTTTACAACTTCTTTAAAAATCAATTTAATCAATAACGCTTAACAGAGTTTTTAAAAAAACTATTATCTTTGCCCATGGAAAAAGGCAAACTCATTATATTTTCTGCACCTTCTGGTTCTGGCAAAACAACCATTGTAAGACACCTATTAAAAACCTTTCCTGATAAGTTAGAATTTTCTATTTCTGCCACTAGCCGACCAAAAAGAGGAATAGAAGAAAATGGTAAAGACTATTATTACCTTACAATAGATGAGTTTAAAGAAAAAATTGAAAATAAAGAGTTTTTAGAATGGGAAGAAGTATACGCTGGAACACACTACGGAACATTAAAAAGTGAAGTTGAAAGAATATGGGCTAAAGGTAAACATGTTATTTTTGATATTGATGTAGAAGGTGGATTAAACCTAAAAAAACAATTTGGCGAAAAAGCATTAGCTGTATTTGTTATGCCTCCAAGCATTAAAATATTAGAAGAACGTTTAAACTCTAGAAGTACCGACAGTGCTGAAAGCATCGCTAGAAGAGTTGAAAAAGCCGAAAAAGAACTAAAAACAGCTAATTTATTTGATGTGTTTATCCTCAATGAAGTATTAGAAGAAGCATTTATTAAAGCTGAAAAAGTTGTAAATGACTTTTTAATAAAGTAAAATATTTTATCTCTTATTAATATTATTATGTTTTAATATTTTACCTTAAAATATATTATAATTTGATTTTCAAAAAAATAACAGATTGATTTTCAAATACTTGTAAAAAAATTACATATTTTTTAATTTTTTAGGGTTACTTATTTAAAATTTTGGTATAAATGTTCAAATAACAACTTAAAACATTAAAACAATGACAAAATTATTTTCAATTATCGCAGTAGCTATCATCGCTACATCTGTAGTATCTTGTGGCCCTTCAGCTGAAGAAAAAGCAAAACAAGAAGAATTAGCAAAATTCAGAGCTGACTCTATCCAAGCTGAATTAACAAAAAGCTTAGAAGGTGCAATGAACGAAGCTACAACTGATTCAACTGCTGCTGCAACTACTGAAACTGCTGCTCCAGCTGCTGAAGCACATGCAGGACACTAAAAATTTATGTTTAGTTAGTTAGGAAAAGCTCACGTATTATATACGTGAGCTTTTTTATTAAATAATCTTAAATACAAATTATTTGAAATATATAATTTATTTAATCATTCAATAATTATATTTACATTCGAATTATAAAACACCAGACCCTCAATATGAAAAAAATACAAATCATTCTATTAACTATATTTATAACATTAACAGTTATTAATTGTAAACCCGCAGCAGAAGATAGAGTAAAAATGCACGAAAATGCAAACCGTATTTCAGATTCTATTGGTAAAGTAATAGATGCCGCTATGGCCGAAGTAAAAATTGAGCCAAAATCAGCAGTTGATACAAGTGTTAAAGCAAAATAACTTGCCTTTAAAAATCTACCTTAACATAAAATAAAGGTAAAAATCCTAATTGATAATTTTTTATTAAAGGGTCGGCATTAACATTTGCAGGATCTGGAGCATAACTTAACGCTAAAACATTTTTAGAATTCATTACATTCACCAAATCTAATGCTATTTCATAGGATGTTTTTTTAAAATTAATTTTATAAGCAATTCTAAAATCTAATCGATTATACGGATTAAACTGCAATGTATTTACTTTATCATTATCAGCTACCACATCCATCACTGCGTTACTTGCAGCAACATCTACCGGAGAATAACGTTTACCTCCGCCATAAGTAAATTTAGTAGATATATTGATAGAATTCTTTTTAGATCTGCCAACTTCATATTCAATACCTGCTAATAAATTCATCATATACTGACCATTAAAATCAGTATTAAACGTTTTTCCATTACTAGCTTTGTATTTACTATCATATACACTAGCAGAATACAAAAAGAAATAATGTTTACTAAATATTTTTTCGAGAGTAAATTCCAATCCATAATTGTAACCAGTTCCTTTATTTTGCATGCTGTAAATAGGAAAAAATCGATTAAAACTTGCGCCCCTATTTAACAACGAAACACTTGATGGAATAGAATATACAGGAACATTCCATAAATATTGATAATACGCTTCAAGTTTAGCTCTAAAATATTTTGAAATCTGTAAATCATAGCCTAATACCGCATGCTGACTTTTGCTGAATCCCAAATTTTTATTATCTGATACTTTTGATGAGTTTGGATATATTATTCCATCTCTTACTATACTATCTGGGGTAGCAAAATAAATATAAGTGGGTTGCATTTGGCTATGCATACCATATGCCAAACTTAATGATTGATGAGGCTTAAACTGAAACCGCAAACTTAATCTAGGTTCAATGGCAATACTATTACTCAGTGATAAATACTGAGAAAATACACCAAAATTAGTACTCCATTTTTCATTAAACTTATGTACAAATGCAAAATACGGTTGTAGTAAATAAAAACTAGCATGAGAGTTAATACGTGTTTTAAACGATTTATCATTTATAATTTGAGCAATTGTATCATAACGTGAATTAATTTTAACTTGATCATAAAAATTAACTTGAAATAAATTAGCAAAAAAACCAGTTTTAAAACTATTTTTTAAATTAATTTTATGCTTTACATACCATGACAATGTTGTTTTAGTTTCTAAAAAATCATAGCCCAATATCTTTGGTAATGTATCATTTGGTTTAAAATTTTTATCACGCAATACCAAATAATGATCAACGTTTAATCCTTGCCCACTATAGGCTAATGATGTTTTTATTAATGTTCTACTATTAAAGGAATAGCTATGATTTAAAATAATTACTCCCATATTAGAAGCAAAATATTGATCTCGATTTAAATCTCCATATAACTCTTTTGGCCTTTCTGTTTGTGTGCTTAATATGATTTTTATAGTACTTAATCCCCCTATTCCGCTTAAAGAAAATATACCCGATTTTTTAGTAGGGAAATTAAATCGAAAAGCTCCATCTTGATATTGAGGAACAGCGCTTGTACCTAATTTAATATTTAATCCCGATAGCATTTTTAATGTTGAGTATCTGTAATTAATAAAATAACTACTACCTGTTTGTTTATTAATAGGCCCTTCTAATGATAATTCGGTTCCTAATAATCCAAACTGAAATGTTCTTTCATGTTTTTGATTATTTCCATTTCTCATTTTCAAATCAAACACACCACCTAAAGCATTGCCGTAATTTGCTGGGAAAGCACCTGTGTAAAATTCTGAATTTGCTAAATATTTATTATTAATAATAGCTGTTGGGCCTCCTGCTGATCCAGCTACTGCAAAATGATTAGGGTTTGGAATATCAATTTCTTCTAATCTCCATAATAATCCAGAGGGAGAATTACCTCTAACAACTATATCATTTCTACTATCATTAGTACCTTGAACACCCGCAAAATTTGAAGCCATACGAGCTGGATCTTGCCTTGAACCTGGATAACGCTCTGTTTCTTCAATACTAAACGTTTTAACATTAACTGCTTGCATACTACCAACAACATCTTTTTGTTCATCAGCATTAATTAAAACTTCATCAATTTGAACTAAAGACTCTTCTAATTCAATGGTTAGAAAAGTTTCTTTCCCAGAAGAAATAACAATGTCATTTAATGGTAGTGTGTTATAACCTAATAGTGATACAATAAAAGAACGGCGTCCAATTGGAATTTTTTCTAACTTAAAATTTCCATTAGCATCAGTAACTGCTATTTGTTTTTTAGTAGTATCGTTTTTTAAACGAATTAAAGCTCCTGGAAGCCCAATAGATGTTCCTTTATCTACTACCTGACCTCTAACAACTTGCGTATATACTCCTTGAGAAAAAGATAGTATGTGTACAAAAAATAAAAAACAGTTTAAAAATAGTATTCTTATCATATTTTAAAATAGTAAAAGTTACTATAAATATTATTTTACAATTAAAGAATCTGAATATAGTTTATAATATTTATTATTTTGCCAATAAACAGTTTTAATAAGTGTGTCAGAAAAAGGCTTTTCTATTGTATTAAACGTTGAAGACTGATACTGTTTTAAGATGTTATTCTGATAATAGAACACATCTCCATTAATTATATTAAACTCTTTTAATTGTTTAATTGGAATTGTTTTATAGTAAGTGCCATAAATATCAAATACTAAAATACCCTCGTTTGGGCAATTTAAATAAACATAATTATTATGCTCTTGTATAAAAGTAGGATTTATATTTATATCTAAGATACGCTTCAAATTACCAGTTTTAACAAGGGGTTTTAAATCTGAATTAAATCTCAATAATTCATTGTTTTGTTTATCAAAAATCCAAAAACTATTATTACTAGATGAGCAAATGATATTAGTTTGTTCATAGCCCATAGATTCTAAAGAAATTACATTACTTGTTGCAGTTAATTGATTATCTAAAAAAATAATTTGCTGAAAATCTTTATAATACACTAAAATTTTTAATGGATTAGTTACATCTAACACATCAATTATACCATAACGTTTTGTGCTGAATTTTTTTTGTAAAATACCTAACGAATTATATTTTGTAATTTCATTTTGACTAATTTCATATATATTACCAAACGCATCGATTTTGATTTGTGAATTTTTTTTTGAAAAACGAATAGCAAAAGATGGTTCTACTGCTTGATAAACAAATGAGCTAGCTATTATAAAACAAAAAAATATAACTATATAAAATTTCAAAATAATTTATTTAATGCTAATATAATTGATTAATTGTAATTTTTACAAAATAAAAAAGCCCTTTATTTTAAACAAAGGGCTTTTTTAAAAAAATAATACATGTTAAACTAAAGAAATATCAAATTGAACTAAATCAATAAATTCTTGAACTCTGTTAGACACATCTTCTTGAGATAACCCGATTAAACGCTCTGTGCCAAATTTTTCGACAGTAAAACTAGCCATTGCTGAACCAAAAATAATAGCACGTTTCATGTTTTCAAAACTTATGTCTTTAGTTTTTGCTAGATACCCAATAAAACCTCCAGCAAAACTATCTCCAGCACCTGTTGGATCAAATACGTCTTCTAAAGGTAATGCAGGTGCAAAAAACACTTCATCTTTATTAAATAACAATGCTCCATGTTCTCCTTTTTTAATTACTAATACTTTTGGTCCCATTGCTAATATTTTTTGAGCTGCTTTTACTAACGAATACTCTCCAGATAATTGACGAGCTTCTGAATCATTAATAGTTAATACATCAATTCCTTTGAGTGTTTCCATTAATTCAGGCATCGCGATATCCATCCAAAAATTCATGGTATCTAATACAATTAATTTTGGACGTGCTGCTAATTGAGATAATACTTTTTGTTGAACACTAGGCATTAAATTCCCTAACATCAAAAAATCACAGTTTTTATAAGAATCAGGAACAATTGGATCAAAGGTGCCTAACACATTTAATTGAGTATCTAGCGTATCACGAGAATTCATATCATTATGATAGCGTCCACTCCAAAAAAATGATTTTTCGCCTTGTTTAATCTGTAACCCATCTAAATTAACTCCTTGACCTTTAAGTGTATTCATGAAATCTTGTGGAAAATCATCCCCCACAACCGACACTAAATTAATATCGTGTGTAAAATACGAAGCCGCCAAAGCTATATAACTTGCCGCACCGCCAACAATTTTATCGGTTTTTCCGAAAGGTGTTTCTATAGCATCAAACGCTACTGTACCCACTACTAAAAGACTCATAAATAAAAAAGATTAAAAATTTTTACAAATATATTGTTTATTTACAAAATAGATATTAAATTTGCACTCCTTAATAGGGAAAAGGATTCCTTCTTAGCTCAGCTGGTTAGAGCACATGACTGTTAATCATGGGGTCCCTGGTTCGAGCCCAGGAGAGGG
>CAZIPC010000010.1:0-38230 GCA_964541155.1 uncultured Flavobacterium sp. | reverse complement strand
TTAAGAAAATGAAAAGCCGCACTTATATTTCAAACCTGAAAAAGTACCCCGAAATGGCAGAGAAACTAGTAACAAAATACTCTTAAGTTATTTATAGACGCGCTGTCCCGATAGCTATCGGGATCAAACACCAGTGGATTCACCTCCTTGCCGGTTCGACCCCGGTCCTGGGTACTAGGCCGGTCTTATCTTCAAAATTTGATAAGACCGGCTTTTTTATTTCCCCTGAATCATTTGATAATTGCGAAGTTAGCTCGATGACCGAATTTATTTTCTCGGTTCGATAATGCTCTATTTTCACGTCATAGACTACTCCTTGCGGAAACAACGTATTTTGAAAAGTTTGTTTTTGATAGTAATCGCCACAAGCCCACGCTGACGGGAGGTTACAGGCTAATCGACTCGTAAAATCAATCAATTCTTTAGGGTTCGATAATTTTTGGTCGAGCTTTTCGTATGCCTTCACCAAGTCCTCTTTTTGCTTGGCAAAAATCACCGAAAATTCTTGGTAAATATCAAAAGCTACCTTGCCTATTGCGTGGTTCTTTCTTAAAGTAAAGAACTCTTCATCTATTGCATTAATTTGCAAGGAAAGGGCTTTTTTCTCGCTTGTGTTCGCTTCTGTGCAAAAATCCCACACATAGTGCAAATGGGCTTTTAATGGCTCGAAGTGGAGCGTTTCTACTGAATATTTCTTTAAGAATTCTTGGAACTTATTGTGCATAATTTTTATGCTTCGGTTGATCCCTATTCCAATCTTATTTACCTTATAATAATAAAGCCCCTTCTTTTTTACTAAATACCCCGTATAAGGATAGCCCGTGTCCGCATCTTTTACAAAGACTTTCAATGGTAGATTATCATTGGCTTTGTTTACCTTAAATCCGGCTGTAGTTTTTAATTCGTTAGCTTTTAAAAATAATTCTTCGCTGATTAATGCAGGATGCTTGCCTTTTACCAATTCTCCATTCAGTAAATTGTGCGACATTTTTCCACAGTAAAAAGGATTCTTAAAAATCTCAGCCAGCGTTTGTTTGGGAACTGTTAGTCCTCGCACTTTAAGTCGCTCAATGATTTGCTCTATCGTCATACCGATAGCTCGGTATTCAAAAGCTTCTTTGATTAGCTCTCCTTTTTCATTGATAATAATAGTTTGTGTTGGCGCACCTTTTACAAATTCATAACCTGTTGGTGCATTACCAATCCATTCTCCTCTCAATAATTTTTCACGCATTCCATCAATAGTTTTTTGTCTGCGTAAATCATTATCGTATTTACTAAAGATGAACTGAATGTTTTGTTGCAATGCTCCTGCATGCGAGTTGGTATCAATGGGCTGAGTAACCGCCATAATATTAATACCGACTTTCTTTAACTCACTCGCAATATAAATAGCGCTGTCTCCCGTTCTGCTAAAGCGGTCTAAACTATACACCAAGATATAGGATATTTTTTCTTTACTCGCTTTTACAAACTTGAGCATCCGATTAAATTCTTTACGCTCATCACTCTTGGCGCTTTCGTACGTTCCTCCAAAGTAACCTTTAATCACGAGGCTATTTTTTCTTGCGTAATCATCGCAGTATTTTTTCTGCCACTCTAAACTTTGGTTCGTATCCATTTGCTCTTTGGAACTTACCCTTGTATAGATCACACAATTTTGAACGCCTGTTTCTTTTGCCTCGGTGTTTTTCCCTTTTGCAAATTTTCTAAGCAGCGTCTCGTTGTTCAGAGAATTCTTCTCCTTCATGGTTGCCTCCTTTCAATTGTTTTGTTTTTGACTGACTATGTTTTTGTTTCATGTACAACTCATAAAATAGCATGGATAGTTTTTCCAATGATTTAATAGTTGCCTGTGCTTCTTCATCTGTGTATTTTTCAAATCCTTTGTATGACCTTAGTTCAGCTATGGTCATTCTTCTTAATATTTTTTCTTTCTTCTCCGACATATGCCTCCCTTCTTATTCCTGATCATTAACTTTAATGAACTTGTATTTACGTTTTGCTCCGGGGCGATTATTCTCCACCATAATTGTGGTGGGTTCATCCTGACGGATGCGGATTTCTTTTCCTTTCTTATCTATCAGTATAAAATCCTTGTACTCTTTTTCTAAAAAGATTTGCATCACTTCCTGAAGCGTTGATTTTGATTTAGTAATTTCAATAGGCTCTTCTTTTTTAGATTTAAAGAACACATGAATTTTTTGAAAATCTCCTTCTATTACATAGTACAATAAATTAGCTTCTTGCTTGGTGTATAAAAACAAGCCGCTGAAATACTCAACTAAGTAATCTTCTAAAATGTAAGCATAAACAATGTTGGTGATGTTGATTCGGATCTGAGAATTGAATTCAATTTTGTGCAAGATTTCTTTTGGGTACAAATGCTCGTTGGATTTTAAAAAGGGAATCCATTCGCCATCTTTAAAAAGAATAATTGATACTGACTCTCTTGTGGCAATTGCTTCCGCAATTAAAATGTGTAGGAAATGAAAGTTGAATCCTTCCAAATTAAAGTCTTCATTATTATAACCACCGGATTTTAAGAACTCAATAAATTCGGCTTTATCTTCTCCTTCGTAATTATCCAAAGCGCTAATGTTCTTTGCCATGTTATCGTAGAGTTCTTTCATGGGAACATTTTCAAAAATATCATCGGCTATTTTTTTAATAGCTTCAATGCTCACTCCAAACGAGCGCAGTTCATCTACTATCTTGATCCAAATAAAATCGGTGAAACTGAACTTTCTATTGTGCTCTTTATTTTCTCTTCCAAAACGTATAATGCCTTTTTCATCCCAGTGATTAATGACTCTATAATTAATACCTGTGTCTTTTGCACTTAAGCGTTCTTCATTAATTACCTCATACAGCTCGGCCAGCTTATCAAAGCTGCGTGTATCTATAAACTCATCTAATTTTAATGAAAACATCTTTTTCCTCCTTCTTTTTAGTTTAACTGTTATAGTACTTTATTATACACAAATGTAAGATAATTAAAACTTAATTTCCAAGTCAAAAATCATAAATAATTGACCATAAAAGCTAAAATTGCTAAAATCAGGTAGTTAAATATATGTATTGATTATCAATGTAATATGTCAATAAAAGTGAAGAAATGACCACGGGAGGATAAAAAAAGGTCAGGAACTATTGCGGGATTAATTGGGGATGATTACATTTGTATTAAGAACAGTATAAGAACAAATAAAGAACAGTATAAGACAAACGTAAGAACTCTGTTAACCGAAATAAAGAACTCTATGAGAACGGATTGTGGAGCGGTTGTGTTTGCATTAATTAAAGTGTGTTTTTGATTGAAATAACAGCTAATTTGATAGTGAAATGAAGGAATTATTGATGAATTACTTAAACCAAGTGGTGCTGGAACAACTCAGCAAGGCTGAATTGATTAAAAAAGTAATGGAATTGCAGGAGCGTGATAAGGAATTGATGGATAAACTCATGGATTTTTATAATTCAAAGCATGAAGCGGACAAAAACCACAAAGAAGATTTAAAACAATACAAGAAACGTATTGAAGAACTCATTAAAGAGATGTCTTTATACCAAGTTGAAGCAGAGCATTACAAACGCATTGCTGATTTAAAACTCGGAAACTCTTACAACTTAAATGCCACGTGGATTGATAAGATCGTTTATGTTTTAAAAGAAGCCGGAAGGCCTTTACGTTCTTCTGAAATTATAGAAGTTTTAAAACGTAATGATATTAAGTTCCGGGTGCTTACGGATCATCAGAAAGGTTTATCGGCTCACCTTACTAAAGCGATGAAGTACGGAAGGATAATTGGCTCCAAACAGAAAGGACAGAACGGGTATGTGTTTGAGTTGCCGAAGTAAACTAATGCAAACAGCCCCAACAAAAAACTAAAAACGATTAAGATTTGCTTAAGAATCTATACCTAAATTTGAGTTATGAAAATTCTACTAATAGAAGACGAACCCGATTTGAGAAAATCGATTAAGCATTATCTTCATCAAGAAGGGTATGTTGTTGAGTCGGCAGCTGATTTCATTAAAGCTTCTGAAAAAGCGGGTGTGTACGACTATGATTGTGTTTTAGTTGACATTACACTACCACACGGCAGTGGTTTGGACATAGTAAAGCAATTAAAAGATAATGGTTCTAAAGCTGGAATAATCATTATATCAGCAAAGAACTCTTCAACTGACAAGATAAAGGGACTTGATTTGGGTGCAGATGATTATTTGGCAAAACCTTTTGATTTGGCAGAATTAAATTCAAGAATAAAAGCACTAATTCGTCGAAGAAATTTTGATGGGAATAAATCCATTGTTGTAAAGGAAATAACAATTATACCGGATCAGAGGCAAGTGTCAGTTAAAGGAGAATTTGTTACTTTAACTGCAAAGGAATATGATCTTTTAATGTTTTTTATTTCAAATAAAAATAGGGTTGTTTCAAAAAACTCTATCGCAGAACATTTATGGGGAGACGACTCAGATCAAATGGATAGTCATGATTTTATTTATGTTCATTTGAGAAATCTCCGAAAAAAATTAATGGATAAAGGTTGTACAGATTACGTGCAGACCATATACGGGATCGGCTATAACTTTAAAATTGACTGATGAAATTAATTAGTAAGACACTCATTTATTACCTTTTAATTAGTTTACCCTTACTAATTATTGCGGGATTACTTTCTTATTTTCTTATAAAATCAGAATTAAGAGATGGGACTGATGAAACATTGCAGAGCGAAAAATATAGTGCAGAAAAATTAGTCCACAATTTAAAGGATAATAATGTTGTTTATCTTAGTGCTGATAGCCTATCAAGCATTAAATTAATTTCAGGCTCACGATTAAATGCAGGTTTTATCGACACACTCTTGTACGATCAAGAGGAAAAAGAAAATGTTGGAGCAAGAATGTTGAGAAGTTATTATGATTATAACGGCAATCTCTATCAGATAACCATTTTGAAAACCACAATGGAAGAGGAAGAGTTACTGGAGGGAATTTTGACAGCTTTCGGATTAATAGTTGGTTTTTTAATCGTAGCTTTTGTTATAGTGAATTGGTTGCTTTCAAAAACTTTATGGAAGCCGTTTTATAACACGCTTTCACAACTTAACAAGTATGAAATAAAAAATCATGAACATCATAATCTGGACTCAGAAAGTACAATTGAGTTCAATCAATTAAACTCTGCACTCAATAAAATGATGGATAAAATATATTCAGATTATGTTCAACAAAAAGAGTTTACAGAGAATGCATCCCATGAAATGCAAACTCCTTTGGCTGTAGTAAAAGCCAATTTGAGTTTGTTAATGCAATCACCGGTTTTAAGAGAAGAGGAAATGAATCGTTTGCAGACGATTGAAAATACTATTAAAAAACTTACTTCATTAAACAAGGCATTAATACTTCTTTCAAAAATTGAAAACAATCAGTTTAACGAAAGCGAGTCAGTAAATATTAAAGCCTCAATAACACGGATTACAGAAAACTTTCATGACGTGATCCAATCTAAGAACATTAGTCTAAACATAAATCGTTTGGAGGATATTTCAATTAACATGAATCCTATCTTAGCAGATATTCTTATTACTAATCTTATTCAAAACGCCTATAGGCATAATAAGGAAAATGGAAAAATTGTGATTGAATTAAAGGATAATTCTCTTGTTGTTTCCAACACCGGTGAACCACTTTCAATTCCAGAAGATCAGCTTTTCACACGTTTTAAAAAGAATGACTCTTCAAAAGATTCACTTGGACTTGGACTTTCGATTGTAAACAGCATAGCGAATTCTTATGGCTTTAAAATCACATACTCCTTTTCAAACTCCCTACATCATTTTAATGTTCAGTTTAACTAAAGATTTACTTTAGAATTGTGGTATAGGTTTGTGCTATGAATACTATTATCTATAAATATTACAACGTAAGCAAAATACTTTTTGTAATTCTAATTTGCATTATTAGTTCGCACATCAATGCACAAAATGCTTCAATATCGGGTGTTATTAAAGAAAAAAGCACCTTGGCACCAATGCCATATGTAAGTGTAACACTTAAAGCAGAAAAAGATAGTTCACTTGTTTTAGGAACAATATCAAATGAGGAAGGACGCTTCACACTAACAAATGTAAAACAAGGGAAATATTTTCTTGAAGTGTCATTTGTCGGCTATTCATCACATAGACAATCTGTGTTTGTTGGAAGTTTAAATACTTATTTAGATGAAGGCACAATAGAGCTATCTGAAGATGCTAAGGTTTTGGATGCGGTTGAAGTAACAGCCAAACAAGATGAAGTAACAGGCAAAATGGATAAGAAAAGTTATACTCTTGAAAATAATCTCACACAAAATGGTGGCACAGTATTACAAGCTATGCAAAATTTACCGGGTGTAACCGTTCAAGATGGGAAGGTGGTAATAAGGGGAAGTGACAAGGTTGTTGTATTAGTTGATGGAAAACAAACGGCACTTACAGGTTTTGGAAACCAAACAAACTTGGATAACATTCCGGCTTCTGCAATAGAAAAAATTGAAATCATAAACAATCCATCAGCCAAGTATGATGCAAATGGGAACGCTGGGATCATAAACATTGTTTACAAAAAGAATAAACAGGAGGGCTTTAATGGAAAGGTTGGTATGTCAGGTGGTTTAGGTGCATTATGGATCAAGAAAGATAATCTACCAACTATTGCTGCCCAATATCAAAACACGCCTAAACTAAATCCTTCCCTTTCTCTTAACTATAAGAAAAAGAAGATCAATTTGTTTTTGCAAGGAGATTATCTACTAACAAACACACTAAACAAAAACGAATTTGTAGATCGTTATTACGATAATGGAGATGTGATACGTCAACAAACCCGAAGAAATAGAAACACTACTATTGCAACAGGGAGGATTGGAATGGATTATAATCCTAATGAATATAATCAGTTTAGCTTGTCAGGTCTCTTTAGTTCCGAGCGAATATTAGATCATGGTGAAGAACCATTTTTTAATTCAAACTTAAGCGATAGAAAAAGATTATGGCAGTTCTTGGAAGATGAATTGAAAACCACAGTTACAGCTTCTTCCACATACTTACACAAGTTTAAACAAGTTGGACATACTTTAAATATAGGTCTCAATTATACTTTTCACAGGGAGGATGAAAAATACTATTTTACTAACGTAATGCCAACCTTTACCGGTCAAGATGCTTTTAAGTTATTATCAGACGAACATGTGGCTGATTTTAATTTCGATTATATTAAGCCTTTAAAATTTGGAAGACTTGAAACTGGTGCGAAATTTAGGTACAGAAATATACCAACTAATATGCGATTCTTTCCAGGCATTAATTCACCAATTGATTCTGCTGCTGGCGGATGGGCTACATACAAAGAGACTATCCCTGCTTTGTACGCAAATTACGTATTGGAAAATAAAAAGTATGAATTGGAAGCAGGGTTAAGAGTTGAATATGTGCAAGTAAATTATTTAGTTAATCCCAATCATCCAACTTACAAGAGCAATGGATATAATTACACTCAGCCATTTCCAAATGTAAGGTTCGCTTATAAATTTAACGACAACAATAAAATATCTGTATTCTACAACAGACGTGTTGACCGACCAAATGAAGTTGATATTCGAATTTTTCCGAAATATGATGATGCCGAAATTATCAAAGTTGGTAACCCAGCTTTAAATCCTCAGTTCACAAACTTATTTGAATTAGGTTACAAAGGAAACTGGAAGACAGGATATTTTTATTCTGCTGCATATCATAAAATAGCAGATGGAACTATTACTCGTATTGCAAGCGTAGTTCCCGGAAGTACGCTTATCTATTCAATTATGCAGAATGCTGGAAGAAGTTATAATACAGGACTTGAATTGTTGATTTCACAGGATTTTAGAAAGTGGATGACATTAAACATGAATTTCAACGGTTATCAAAGTACCATTGAAGCATTTACCGTATATAATAAGTATCCATCACCAAACACATACACATCGGACAGGCAGTATCTTATATCGTGGAATTCAAAATTGAATGCTTTGTTTCACTTAAAGAAAAGTACAGACATACAGCTTACTGCAATTTATCTTGCGCCTGATCTAATTCCGCAGGGAAAAATTGGTTCCCGATTTTCACTTGATTTAGGATTGAAAAAACAGATTCAAAAAGGCAAAGGTGAAGTGTTTATTAATGCAACAGATCTTTTAAACACCATGCAAGTCAAGAAATCAATTCAAGGAAGTGGTTTTAGATACGTTAGCACAGATTACTACGAAACACAGGTAGTTAGAGTTGGGTATAATTATAAATTTTAAATTAGGCTAACATGAAAAAAATTCCTGAAATAACAATTGGCTTTTGGGTAATGAAAATTTGTGCCACCACACTTGGAGAAACAGCAGGAGATCTGTTATCTATGACAATGAATGTTGGTTATGCCATGAGTTCCATTATTCTTATTAGTTTCTTTTTTGTTACTCTTGGTATTCAATTAATTTCCAAAAAATATCATCCAATCATATATTGGCTTGTAATTTTATCCACAAGTACTGCCGGAACAACTATGTCTGATTATATGGACAGAACTCTTGGGTTGGGTTACGCAACAGGATCTGCGATTTTAATTACTATTCTGCTTTTAATTTTTGCAACATGGAGATGGAGTGAAAAATCGCTGTCCGTTACGAATATTGCCACATTCAAAGGTGAAATTTTTTATTGGACAGCAATTCTGTTTTCAAATACCCTTGGTACGGCTGTTGGTGACTTTTTATCTGATGATTCAGGGCTTGGTTTTTTAGGCGGCGCAGTACTCGTTGGAAGTTTGTTGACCTTAGTTGTTTTAGCTAAATATTTAACCAAAATTTCCACCGTTCTATTATTTTGGATTGCTTTTGTATTAACTCGCCCATTGGGGGCAACATTTGGCGATTTCCTCACTAAGCCTTTAGAGAAGGGAGGATTGAATTTCGGTACTATTGGATCGTCACTTATTCTCCTTTCTTTATTAGTTGTCTTTGTTGCTATTTCCATGAGAAAAAATAGAAATCATAAATAGGATTTAACTTCTTTTAATAAATGACATTAATTTTTCCGAAAATTTCACCCAACCCTTTTTTGAAATAATATATCTTATAGATATATGAAGGGTTTATTTAACCGATTTGAAACGAAAAACACCATTCTGTTTTTTTTATTTCTGATGTGTGTTTTGCATGGTTTTAGTCAGGAATTTCAGCTTAAAGGAAAAATTATTGATGCAAAAACAGGAATTCCCATTGAGTTTGCGAATTTCTATACAAAAAAAGGCTTGGTTGGGGGAACTGCAAATGAGAACGGGGAATTTGAATTGAAGCTAAAAAATCTTCCAGACACATTAATTGTATCTTTTATTGGATACAATCCCTCACGCATACTAATCACTGAAGATTTAAAGTCAAGAATCACTGTCAAACTTTCTGAAAATGTTGCACTCTTAAGCGAGGTGGAAGTGGTTAGTTATAAAGACCCCGGGAAGCATATAATGAAGGAAGTGATAAGTCATAAAGCAAAAAATGACTTAAGAAGAATTGACAATAGTGTATTTAACGAATACCGAAAAACGGAGATCGATATATACAACCTTGATACTACCAATAGAAAAGGCTTTTTCAGCCACATCTCTAACATTTACCAATCAGTAAAAAAAGACTCACTAAATACCGGGGTTGCGCCATTATACTTCGTTGAAAAATTTTACCGAATATACCATTCAAATAATTTGCAAACCCATTTAGAGCATGAAGTGGCTCGAAAAGATCTGGGTTTATCTACCGACAAGTTGGCGTTCAAGCTTGAACGCTTCGAATTCAAGATTAATATTTACGATGGTATTATTCCCATTCTTAAAACCTCATTCCTTGGACCGGCTTCTAATCTGGGATTGCTGTACTATAAATTTACTCCACTGGATACTATTAAAAGTGGTGAAAAATCCTTGATAAAGTTAGATGTAAAGCCAAAGGTGAAAAATGAAAATACACTTTCGGGTACAATCTGGGTTGAGGATGAGACTTTCGCGATCACAAAATTTGATTTAAAAACTAGCATTGGAAGTAATATCAATTTTATAAATACTATCACAATTAATGGGGAATACGTTTTAATAAGTGACAAAACAGAAATTAAAGAAGCTATATGGGTGCCAAGAACATATAAAACCAACATTGAATTTAATAATGGTTTAGATTTAATTGGACTTCCAATAAAGGGAGATTCAACTACAAAAAAAGTTCGTATGCTAAACTCCTCAACGTTTGGAGATTATATTATAAACTCACAAAATCTTAATGAAAATAATTTCTACAGTGTATCAAAGTCTCAAGATTCATTAAGGTTAAATTCAAATTCAATAAAAGAATTTGATGATATTTATCGACTTGATTCACTATCAGAATCTGAGAAGGCAATTTACAACGCTGTCGATTCTTTAAAACACGATAAAAAATTTGTTAGAGAAACAAAACTATCCGCTTTTGTGGCAACTGGCTTTTGGGACTTTGGTTGCAAATTACGGGTGGGGCCATATTCAAGCTTTTTAAGTACTAATTTGATAGAAGGGTTACGTTCAAGAGTATCGTTTTGGACGTTGCCATGCATAAGTAAAACCGTCAATCTGAATGGCTATGTGGCTTATGGATTTAAAGATAAAGTTGTAAAAGGTGGATTAGGAATTAAATATGTGCCAAGCTCAAAGAGATATTTAAAAACAGAATTATTTGCCAGAAGTGATTATGATGCGTTACTAGATTTTGATGATGAGTTGGATAAGGACAATCTCTTCACCTTGGCATTACGAAAAAACATTCCAGCATATCAGGTTTTCATACAACAAGTCAAATTGCTTCAAGAAATTGACCTGAACAAAGACTGGTCTGCAAAAGCCTATGTGGCGATAAAGAACATGACACCATCCTTTGAATATCGTTACTACAAAGTCATTGATGATCAAATAGTCGATTTTGATCCTCTTAAGAAGATAAACGTAAATGAAATGGGGTTATCCTTTCGATACGCACATAATGAACGAACTACAATTTTTAATTACGATAAGATCAGGATATTTTCACCCTTTCCATCTTTTAGTTTCAATTACGCTTATGGATTTGAAGGCACAAAGAATACTTACTTCGAATACCATAAGTTAGTAGCAAATATTACTCAAGAATTAAATTTGCCAATAAAAGGCAGCCTTTTTTATTCTCTTTCAGCAGGGCAAATGTTCGGTGTGGTTCCGGCAATTCTATTATTTGCACCAAGTGGTAATGCCTATTACGTTTCAAATAAATATACGTTTAACAATATGCTTCCTTATGAGTTTGCTGCTGACAGATACGCAAGCATTATGTTGAGATATAATATGGGAGGACTAATTTTCGACAAGATCCCATTATTGAATAAACTTAATCTTCGAGAGAGGGTAATCTTCAACAACTATTGGGGAACAATGAGTCAGAAGAATCGTGAGTTCAACGATATTAACCTGACAAAGACTACAGGATCGGTTCCGTATAGTGAAGTTGGATTAGGTATTGGAAATATTTTCAATGTTTTGTCGATAGATGCTATTTGGCGAGTTTCTCAATTTAATAGTTCACAAAATCTGACACGATTCGGAATTTATACAACAATATCAATTGTATTTTAATTATTAAAAGAAAAGTATGCATTCTAAAACGAGTAACCTTCATGAGTAAAAATCGTTTTTTTCTTGTCGTTTTTATTGCATTTTCATTTTTTGGACGCGCTCAATCGGTTTTGGAGAAAACAATTATAGGGAATTATACTATTACGCCTATTCACATTGCTATTATTCAGACCAAAACAAAAAAAGGAACTATAAGCGAACCAGTAAATATATTTTTGATACAAGGAAACAAGTTAAATATCCTAGTTGATGCCGGCATAGACACCACTTGGAACTCTTATAAAGACAATCATTTGTCAACAAAATTATTCTTTAACAGATACTCCATTTCAAAAAGCGTTGATATTAATTGGATACTCAACACATTGAAACTTTCAACTGACTCAATAAACTACATAATTTTTACACATTTGCATTTTGATCATTTTTATAACGCTTATCGTTATAAAAATGCAACATTTATTACCAGTAAAAAGGAGCGAAAGGCTTTTCGTTTGGGGTTATTAAATGGATACTTGAAAACGAATAAAAAGACTGTGAAAAAATCACATTTGGCTTCTTTTACTCCTGATGATTCTCTAAAGGAAAGTTATGAATACTCACAAGAGGTCTTTCCCGGAATAAAACTACTTCCTTGCTACGGTCACACAAAAGGCCACTTAAATATTTTAATTACTGAAGGAAAGAAAGGGATTCTATTTACAGGCGATTGTAAAGTAGACAAAGGTTTCTCAAGAAATCTGATGATTATGAGATTTCTTCAAAAAAACGACGCAACATCGTGTTATTCTAATCACTAAACCTTCTATTTTCAACTGTTTACAAAAAAAACGCTAAAGAATTCCTTTAGATTTTGAGCCTAAATTTATCTCTATTTACTTCTTTCTTCAAAAAAACTGGATTCTAACCCAACCAAGTTTTGTATATGCCTATCTATGATAGAAAAAGGTCACATATTTTTGGAAAACGATGATTTAGTTCTTATTAAGGGCTGCATAAATAACGAGCGAAAGGCTCAAAACATGTTATTCCATAAATATTCAAAAAAAATGATGTCGGTTTGTTTTAGATACAGCAGAAACAGAGAGGATGCGGAAGAAGTACTCATTGATGGTTTTAAACGGGTCTTTGATAAAATATCAACCTATAAAGGTACAGGATCATTAGAGGGATGGATAAGAAAAGTGATTGTTAATGTTGCCATTGCCAAATTTAATTCCAGTAGTAAATTGTACAAACATGTGGATTTTGACTCCGTTAATATACCTAATAATGAACCAACAGATTTTCTTGCAGAGCTAAATGCAAAAGAACTAATGATTCAAATTCAAAAACTTCCCCCCGTTTATCAAATGGTATTCAATCTATACGTATTCGAGGGATTAAAACATAAGGAAATAGCGCAACAATTAGGAATAAGTGAGGGTACGTCCAAATCTAATTTATCAGATGCAAGATCGTGGCTTAAAAAAAGGATCGAAGAAATTTCCATCGAAAAAAAAGCAGTTTAACAGGACAATGAAGTCAGAAAAGGATATAGATAATTTGTTTAAAGATTTGATTGAAGATTCAGAAATGAATCATTCAAGTAAGATTTGGGAAACGTTAGAAAGCCATCTTGATAAGAAAGATCAAAAGAGAGATAAAGCTGTTATTTACCGCCAGAGAATTGCTATAAGCGCCTTGATTATAATTCTCTGTACCTTCCTTGCTTATCATGTCTTTAATTTAAAGAATTTAAATTCAAGCGAAATTTCCAATAATAACCTTCATGAAAAATCATCCCGGCAGAACTTACTTAGTTTTCCAAATTCGGATAAAAACACAAAAGAAACACCGTCTCAAAAGTCAGATAATATAAATGCCACACAATCTAGAAAATTCCAGCAAAATGAAGTTAAATTACAAAAATCGGAAATGGATAAGAAAGACTTTGTTAAGCAAAAAAACAATAACACAGTTACTGCCTACATCAATAATAATTATAATCTCGTTGATTTGGAAAATAACTCATTAAGAATTCCCGATACAAATAAAGCAGGTCTAATAACAGATCTCATCAATTCGACTACAGATATAAGTAATGAAGGTGCAATAACTAAGGGAATTAATCAAGACAGTACTATTATTTCTGCTTTTATAAATACCTTAAGTCCTTCAAGCAATTCTATTACTGCAACCTTGACAAGAGAAATGATTGATAGCATACAAAAAAGCAAAGTAAAAAATAAACTCTCTGTTATTACTTACTTTTCACCCGATTTCACCCAAAAATATATGAAGGACAATAATGTCAATGATAATCAGAATGAAGGTGATTACAATAATCAGGAGGTTCCTGATTTATCATATAGTGGTGGCTTTTTGCTAGGCTATGATTTGAATAAAAATATTAGTTTAAGAACAGGGTTAAGTTACGCATCGTTAATTCAAACGATAAAACCTAAAACAATTTATGCTGGAACAAGTACTGATGGTACAGTACACTATCAATTTAATACTTCATATGGCACTTCAGATCTTCCAAGAGATCAATCTCCTGCTCCAGTGATAGGAGATAGCCTGAGAATTCACTCGAATACATCTCAATCGTTACAAATGTTAAGTGTACCATTGGCAATTAATTATCAAATTACTAAACGAAAATTAAGCTATTATGGTCAGCTTGGTTTAAGTTGTAATTTTTTACTTTCTGAAAAACTAATTGTTGAAACACCTTACAAAACGGAAACAATTACAAAAATAGAAGGATTAAATGAATATTTTTTCTCAGGGATTATGGGACTTGGCATTAAGTACAATTTAATAAAAAAATTGTCTGTTTTTGTTGAACCGAATTTTAGGGGGGCGCTTACACCCATAAATAAAAATACTCCTATTACAACCAGACCATTGTCATTTGGACTTGGCGTAGGTTTTATTTGGCATTTATAGATTTTGACCGGATTCTGAGCTTTTGGGGGTTTATTTTTTTCATAGCAATTGACTTGGTTTCCGGTCTATTTTTTTAATCGCTACCCAACCAAACGTAAAAAAAACCTATCTAATTAATTATAAACCAAAAAACAATAAAATGAAAAATTTAACTTTAATTGGACTATTTGTAATGATAATTACATCGTGTCAAAAAATGGAAAACTTAAACCCGTTTGAGAAAAAGCATAAAGACAAACCTTGTGCAACGGTTAGTTCAGAAACAGTACCGCAAGTGGTTAAGGATGGGTTTGCGAAACAATATCCAAATGAAAATGTAACAACTTGGTTTAACAAGGATAATAACGGTTATTGTGCTGAGTTCACGCGAAATGGAGTTAAGAATTTAGCCCAGTTTAATAACGATGGAAGCTTTGTAAAAGAAGACAGTGATAATAATCAAGATGGCGAACACCAAGACAGTAACAATGAGAAAGGGTGCCGCTGCGAACTTGAAGGAGGAGACTAACATTATATTAACCAATTAAAAAAATCATATGAAAACAAAAATTATTATTTTCTTCAGTTTAGCTTTATTTACAACGTATATGAAAGCACAATGGGTTTCGCAAGCCTCAGGATTTAGTAATTCCTATGGAGTAAACTGTGTCTCAATTGTAAATGCAACTGATGTGTGGGCATCTGCTGTTGACACGGCTGGAGCAACTTCCGTAAATAAATTTACACGCACAATTAATGGAGGCACCACCTGGACTCCAGGAAATGTTACGGGAGCTTCTGCCTTGGATATATCTTCAATTTTTGGTTATAATAAAGATACTGCATGGGTTTCAATGCTTGACAACAATACAGGTGGTGGAGCAATTTATAGAACAAATAATGGCGGTACATCATGGAGTCATCAAACCTCAGCCACCTTTGCTTCACCGAATGGATCAACAGATTTTATTTATATGTTTGATAAAAACAATGGGGTTTGTGTTGGCGATTCAAATACAGGATATTGGGAAATTTATACGACTTTAAATGGTGGTTCAAACTGGACAAGAGTTTCTTCAGGAAATATTCCGGCTAATACAATTGCAGAAGCAGGATTCGAAAATAGCTATTCAGTAATTGGCAATACAATCTGGTTTGGAACTTCAAACGGAAGGGTTTACAAATCGATTAATAAGGGACTTAATTGGACTGTGGTGACCACAGGGCTAACAAGCGTTACCCGAGTAGCATTTAAAGATGCGAATAACGGAATTGCAACTGACGGTGTTTTGTTGAATAAAACAACCGATGGTGGAGTGACATGGACAGCACTTACATTTACTGGCAATTTGTATGGGACAGATTTAAAATTTGTACCCGGGACAATCGGAACATATATCAGTGTAGGTAGCACTGCACTGGGCGCAAGTACAAATGGATCTTCGTATAGCATTGACAATGGTAATACATGGACAAATATTGACCTGCTGGATCATTCATCGGTCGCTTTTATAAATGCTACAACTGGTTGGTCAGGAAGTATTAATACAAGTTCCACTGTTGGTGGCATGTTTAAATGGGCAGGAACATTTACAGGAATTAAAAACAATGATTACGCTAAAGGATCAGCAATCAACGTATTTCCTAATCCGTTCGCAAATCAAGTAACATTAGCTATAATTTCTGAAAGCAATAGTTTAACTAATCTTTCGGTTGAGATAACAGATATTCAAGGAAGGAGTATTATGAAAAGAAACGATTTTGTAGCTGGCAAAATTACCATTGATCGGGGTGATTTAATGGATGGGATTTATTTTTACAAAATTTATAGTGCTTCAACTGTTGTTGGCACGGGTCGTTTAATTGCACAATAACAAATAATAAAAGCATTGATTGTTGCTAAATAAATAGCTCATAGAAACTTCAAAAACTGTCAGGGGCATACTCATTCGTTATGTAATATAGCTTATTCTATTTCAAATCGTTTTGCCCCTGACTTTAATAATAATTCAAACATTTCGTTTTTTACTTATGAAACATTCCAAAATTTTAGCAGTAATGTTTTTACTGCCATTGCTTTCCTTTTCTCAAAATGTTACGATAAGTGGGTACATAAAAGATGCTGAAACGGGAGAAACACTAATTGGCGCAACTGTGTACGCTACCAAAACGAAATCGGGTGCATCAGCTAATACCTATGGTTTTTATTCACTCACCCTACCCAAAGGTGATAGCACGGGATTAGTATTCTCATTCTTAGGATATACTGCACAAATCAAAAAAGTAGTGCTAACCCAAAACATAGAACTAAATATTAAGCTACTCCCGTCTTCAAATCATTTATCAGAAGTTACTGTTACAGCTAAGAAATCAGATGAGAATGTACAGAAGCCACAAATGGGAGTAATCGATATTCCTATTCAAAAAATTAAAGAACTGCCTGCAATACTTGGTGAAACCGATGTGCTGAAAGTAGTACAACTTTTACCCGGTGTGCAATCGGGTAATGAAGGGACAACTGGCTTCTTTGTTCGTGGCGGAAATTCTGACCAAAATCTTGTTCAGTTAGATGAGGCGGTTGTTTATAATCCAAATCACTTGTTTGGACTTTTCTCAACTTTCAATACAAGAGCTTTAAATAACGTAACGCTTATCAAAGGTGGTTTTCCTGCCCAATACGGAGGCAGGTTGTCATCAATTCTTGATATCACTATGAAAGAGGGAAATAATCAAAAGTATAAGGTTGAAGGAGGTATAGGAATAATTTCATCCAACCTTACAATTGAAGGTCCGATTGTAAAAGAGAAAGCTTCCTTTATCATTTCAGCACGCAGAACCTATTTGGATTTGCTTATAAAACCATTTCTCCCAAAAGGAATAACAACTACCTACAATTTTTATGATCTGAATGCAAAAATAAATTGGCAGGTTTCAAAACGTGATCGATTATTTTTAAGTGCCTTCAAAGGAAATGACAAAGCGGGATACACTGAAGCAAGTAGCATAAACTATGGTATTAAGTTCGGTAATTCCACAGCGACATTACGTTGGAATCATTTATTCGGTCAAAAGTTGTTTGTCAACACTTCTATTATATACAACACTTACTTGTTGAATTTGTCTACTGTACAAGGTAAATACTATGCTCAGGTATATTCAGGAATTAATGACCAAAATGCAAAAGCAGAATTTCAATATTATCCGAATAGCAAACATAAAATAATGTTTGGTGCTAATTACACTTACCATACTTTTACATCAAGAGGTAAATCTGACAAGATTCCCAAGAACTTGCAATTGGCAACAATTAAAACTAATCAAATTCCTCCACGCTATTCAAATGAAATGGCTATTTACATTAATGATGAATATACAATCACAAAACGAATTGCTTTAAACGCAGGGATAAGAACTCCTGCCTTTATCACTAAAAATGTCTCATATTACACTTGGGAACCTCGTGCAACACTAAAAGTTTCTGTTGACTCATCATCTTCATTAAAGGCAGCTTATACTGTAATGAATCAATTTTTGCATATCGTTCCAAGTTCAAGTGCATCGCTTCCATTTGATCTATGGATTCCTTCAAGCAATATTACTAAGCCTGAAAGATCAGAGCAGTATGCATTGGGTTATTTCAGAAATTTTAAGGAAAATAAATATGAAGCAAGCGTGGAAGTGTACTATAAAACAATGCAAAATCAAGTAGCTTTCAAAGAGGGGACACAATTACTTGAACAAACCAACATTGATAGTTCACTTGTTTTTGGAAAGGGCTGGAGTTATGGAGCTGAATTTTTTGTAAAGAAAAATGTTGGCAAGCTAACCGGATGGTTGGCATATACTTTATCATGGACGAATCAGAAATTTAAAGATTTAAATTACGGTGAAACATTCCCATTCAAATATGACAGAAGGCATGTGCTTTCAGTTGTAGGAACATATGAACTAAGTAAGCGTTGGACTTTGTCTGCTGACTTTGTATTTTCAACAGGAAGTGCTTATACATTGCCTGTTGGAAGAGTTAATGTTGCAGACGGGGGAAGTTTGTACGATGGCGTGTATTATGTTTACGATAAAAGAAATAACTATCGCCTAAATCCTTACCATCGTTTAGATATTGGAGCGACCTATCGCAAAAATAAAACTCTATTTAAAGGAAAAGTTCCCTTTGTATCAGAATGGGTGTTTAGTATCTACAATGTTTATAGTCACAGAAACCCGTACTTCGTTTATTTGACTGTTGATCCTGTAACGCAAGAACCACAAGCAAAGCAAGTATCGCTTTTACCAATCATTCCAAGTGTAACCTATAATTTTAAATTCTAAGAGATGAAAACTACTTTGAAATTATTATCAGTTTTGCTACTATCATTATTGATATACTCTTGTCAAAAGGATATAAAACTAAAGCCACTTCAATACGATAGTCAGTTATCAATTGAGTGTATTTTATATCCGGGAAAAGTACCGCAATTGTTTTTAAGTACAAGTGTTCCATTTTTTAGCCCAAACACATCACCACAACAATTATTCGCAAGAGGGGCGGTAGTTACAATAACTGGAAATTCAACAGATAATTTAGTTGCGGATTCTGTATTTGATAACTTCAGGTGCAGATGGGTTCCATTCTACAAAGGATCAATAGCAGCACAAATAGGTCAAACTTACTACTTATCCGTTACCTATAGTGGTAAAACTTACACTGCCACTACAACCATTAATGAGCCTCAAGTAAGTATTAGTTCAACATCTTTTGTTCACTCCTTCCATGATGTTTATGGTGAACATGAAGGCGTAATTGTAAATTTTAATGATATTGCCGGAAGTGAGAATTTCTACCGTTTCCAAATGAACAGGATGATTGATAGTTCTGTTTATGGTGCTTCTAACTTAGGCTTGATACATAGTACTTGCACAAACGGTGCTTTCTTCCATGTGAAAGAATTCGGTCGTTCAATATATTTTGATAAAGGAGTTGACGGACAATCACTACAATTTGTAATTGAGCCCGCTTATAAACACAAACAAGATGATACCGCCTATGTTTTTGTCCAGTCTTTAGATAAAAACTCTGCTGAGTTTTATGATAATATTGATAGACAGAAATTAGCCCAATTGAATCCGTTTGTTGAACCAGTTTTTTTGAAAACAAAAATTGAAGGTTGCATTGGAGTATTTGGTTCAGCAGTTGTGTCAGATTCTGTTCTTTTTGTTTACCCTGAATAATTATTTATGAGAAAAAAAGCTATCTCACCAGTAGCAGATTTATTTTACGATCGTGATAATGGTATTCTGTTTATAAAGGTTTTTGAAGATGTTGAAATGACTTCGGAAGGAATAATAAAGCATTACGAAATAATCAAAGAATTAACTCAAAATAGACCTTACGCAGCTCTTATTGATGCTGAGTATTATTTCACAATAGACAATGATACACTGAAGCTATCCGCAAGTCCTGAAGTATTTGGGAATAGAATTGCTGCTGCACACTATAGTTATAATTTAGCGAATAGATTAACTACCCACTTTTTTAAGAATAACATTAAACCTCCTATACCAATTGAGTATTTTAAAACCAAAAGGGATGCTTTATCTTGGATAAAAAAGAGAATAGCAGAGTTTGAAACGATTAATAAAACTAAACTTGTTTATTAAATAGTGGGGCTTTTATTTCCAAAGGAAATAGTCTTCAAAATTGCTTAAGAATTGAAATATATTTTTATTGAAAAATTAATTAAAATGAAAAAACTATTTACTACAACAGTAATTGGAATTACCATATTGATGGGATGTAAGCAAAATGTGGACGAATCAGGTATTCCAGTAGAAATTACCGAAGCATTTAAAGCTAACTTCAAAGAAGCAACAGTAGAATCTTGGGACAAGGAAAATGATGGAGGCTATGAAGCTGAATTTGAATTAAATGGTGTTGAATCGTCTGCGACATTCAGTTCTAAAGGTAAATTATTAAAAACCGAACAAGAAATCGAAGAGAGTTCTTTACCAAATTCTATTACCGAATATTTAAAAACTAATTATTCAGATAAAAATATAGATGAAGTTGCAAAAATAACCACAGGTGAAGGGCTTATAAAGTATGAAGTTGAAATTGAAAAAGCAGATTTAATTTTCGATGATAAAGGAAATATTTTAAAGTAGTTATTATTCAACTAAAGAATTACTTAAGAATCGAATTGCACCTTTGCTTTATAATCATAAAAAAACAGAAAAATGAAACGCTCAACAATTTTAATTCTTGGAACTGTGACGTTGCTTTCTCAAGCATGTCAGCAAAAAAATGAAGAAACAAAACAAGCGGTTGCAGAAGTTGCAAAAACCGAAGTGAACGAAAACCCAAACCAAGTTGTTTTTGAAAATCTAGACCAGGTTCTTTCGCCATTTGAAGACATGACAGAATTTGCCTTGGATAAAAACGAAGAAGGAATAAACAAATCTCTTGAAAAAGTTGAAGCAGTATTGAAAGAAGGTATGTTTGAAAAAAATCTAACTGCTGAAGGCATGAAATCCTTTTCAACTCAAGTAGACAAATTAAAGGAGTTAATTAAGCAGAAAAAATATGATCAAGTTGCATTGGCATCCTCTGATATTTTTGAAAGTAACACCAGTAATTTTATAGATGCAAATAAAATCGAAAATCAAATTAGAATCGAACATTTAGATTATATGGGGTTTAAGATTTTATCTCTTTTAAATCAGGAAAAAATTGACTGGCAATTGGTTCAACAAACTACTGCTAATGTTAAGACAGTATGGGCTTCATTAAGTCCGGAAATAAAGGACAATAATTTGAAAGATTCTTTCGAATATCTGTTTGAAGGTCTTGAAACTGCTGCAAAAAATAAGGATATAAAAATAGGAGAAATATTAGCCTCAATGGATTTGAGCTTAGTAGATGTACTTGAAAATAGTATCTAAACCTATTAAAGTGGAATTAATGACATTAAATTAAACGCCTTAAGATTCTCTTAAGATTCCTATCGTAATTTTGAATTAAATAATAAAAAAAACAACAAATAAAAATAAATAACATGAAAACAACAATCGCAACAATCGCATTATGCTTCGGTTTTATCTATGCAAATGCACAACATTTAAAAGAGGCAGAAGTTCCTAAAAGTGTAAAAGACAGTTTTGCCAAGAAATATCCTGGGTCAAAAGTGAAAGTATGGGAAAAAGAAGGAGCTGATTATGAAGCAGAGTTCGATTTAAATAAAGTTGAGTCATCTGCTGTATTTGATGGAAATGGTAGCTTTAAGGAGTTGGAACAAGAAATAAAAACCTCTGAATTACCAAAATCGGCAGTTGATTATTGTACAAAAACATTTGCTGGATATAAATTATCTGAAGCAGCAAAAATTACAGACGCTAACGGTAAAGTGCAGTTTGAAGCTGAGATGGAAAAGGGCAAAGAACATTTTGATGTGATATTTGATGATAAAGGTAACTTTGTCAAAAAATCAGAGCCTTCAACTGAAGAAGAAGGAAAGGACTAATTTTTTCATAGTTTGTTTAGGAAGAGCCTCTGCAATTGCAGAGGTTTTTCCTTTGGTTCGAAATTTAGCCGCTTAGGGTATCCGAGGGAGAGCATTCATTAGTGTTCTAATCGCTTGAAAATCATCTAAAAAGTTCGATATTTGCAACCTGTAGGGTACTGAAGCAGACTATTTTTTAATAGTCTGCTTTTTTGTTTATAATCCCCAGCAGAATCAAGGGATTTCGAATAAAAAATCATTTCGATATTTTAGTGGTTAAATAATCCGAATTTCTATTTGCATTGATAATGAAGTAATTGCAAGTTAGAGTCCGGTTCACCCAAAACCAAACTAAAAATCATGAACTCAAAACCTAAAAAACGTTTAAGTATTGCTGAATTAAAATCATATCCCGGATTTGAAAATTATACCGATGAAATGGCAGAAGAGACAATCGCTAGTCTTGAAGCTTTATCAATTCTGTTTTATGAGTATTATCAAAAATCAATTCAGCAAAAAGAAAGATTAAAGACACTTCCTACTTCCAAAGCTGAGGACTAAACAGAAATTTCCTATTACGTGAATTCATTAGTTTAACCAAAGCCTAATGCAGTAGCATGGGGCTTTATTATGATAAGAATCAGGAAATAAAATTTGTTAAATTCTTACTAGAGCGATAAAAATAATTATACCTTTGTAAGTGAATACTAACTTACATTGAAATTATGAAAGGAAAAAACAACATAGCTATCGGTTTTCTTGTAATGGGATTGTTTATGGCATATGGCTTTTTACTAATCTATTTAAGAGACTTTGCTCCCGGTAAAGAGGAATGGATTAACTCTTACTCCATTGGCAAGCATTTTGAAACAAGGTTAGCCCATGTGCATGGTAATCTTTTCGCCTTCTTAAATATTTTGATAGGTTACTTACTATTACATTTTAAAAATCAACTTAAAAATACAACTGCAATTTCTTGGTTTGGTTTAATTGGTCTACTAATGCCAATAGGGATTTTGTTAGAAGTGTATTTGGGTGCACCTCCGGTTTTTGTGCTTATTGGCGCAATTAGCATGACGGTGTCTGTAATTTGGTTAGGAATATCTTTTTATAAAATGAAACTTGAAAATGAAAAATAATAAATTCTCAGAACGACAAATAGAAATCATTGAGGCTGCTACTAAGAGAATTGATGAGCATGGCATTCAGGATTTAACTATTAAAACACTTGCTGCTGATTTAAATTTATCAGAAGCAGCATTATATCGCCACTTTAAAAGCAAAAACGAAATATTACTTGGCTTGTTAACATACTTTATTGAGGAAATGAAAGGGAGGCTTGATGTAATACTTTCTAATAAAGATCGCAGTCCATCTGAACTTTTAAAAGATCTTTTTGATTCGCAATTAAAAACATTTGTACAAAAGCCTTCAGTTGTTAGTGTGATTTTTTCTGAAAGCATTTTTCAGTTCAATAAAGAATTGTCATCTACGGTTTCATCCATGATGGAATTGATGCAAAATCACATAGAAGGAATCATAAGAAAAGGTCAGGCAAATGGCACATTTAGCAAAATTGTAGGGATTTCAACAACAACAACAATTGTGATGGGCGGCATGAGAATTACTGTTCTTAAATGGAAGCTATCGGGGCATAAATCTGATTTGATAAAAGATGGAAATAAGGTATTGAATGGAATATTAAAAATGTTAGAAACTAATAATTAACCAAAAACTCATGAAACCAATTATTTTAAAAATAGCAGCAGTTATCATTACACTATTTGCATTAGTAACCCTCTTCATGAGTACTTCAGTAATATTTGATTTATTTGGGATAAGAGAGAAAGAAGGCAATTATGTATTATTTGTAGTAATCTCTAATTTCATAGCCGGGTTTCTGTATCTGTTTGCTGCATATGGTTTATTTACAGAAAAAGTGTGGGCAACAAAATTGCTTTTAATTACAACAACAATCCTTATTGTGAGTTTTGTTGGTTTGTTAATTCACGCAAATACAGGTGGAATTTATGAACAAAAAACAATTAAAGCTATGCTATCACGTATTGCTATTACGGGTGCATTTGCAGGTATATCATGGTATTTTATAACAAAAAAAACAGCACAATGAAAAAGCATTTAGCAATAGCAACGATGATTCTCATGAGTATCATTTATGGTTGTAATAATTCAGTAAAAGAGCAGAATAGCGAAACGTTGCAAACTCAACAATTAGAAGCAACGGATGAAATTACACATCAACACGATGAGAATGACTCTATTGAATTAAACAACGGAGCTAAATGGAAGGTTGTACCGGAAATGATGGCACATATTAGAAACATGGAATCTGATATAAACGGCTTTTCGGAAACTAAACACACAGAATTAAAAGACTTCACACAACTTGGTGCAGGTTTGCAGAAAAACATTGATTTGTTAACTTCAAATTGTACAATGGAGGGAAAAGCCCATGATGAATTACATAAATGGTTGTTACCTTATATTGATATGGTAGATAAATTGAATAAATCAAAAAATAACGATGAGGCATTACGAACCTTTGAGGAAATAAAAGCTTCTTATAAATCATTTAACATATACTTTGAATAAAATAGAAATCATGAACATAAAATCATTCCACACCGAAGAAAAGCCTGTAAGTGCAAAGAAAGTATTTTCTACAACAGAAGGAAATGTTACCGCTTTAAAAATTATGGCAACTGGCGTTTTAAAAGAACATATAACAACTGTTCCTGCACTACTCATTTGTATTAATGGCAATGCGGTTTTTAAAAATGAAAATGGTGTAACTGAAAATCTTTCAAGTGGCGATATGGTTAACATTGAGCCAAACGTAAAACATTGGGTAGAAGGAATAGAAGACACTCAATTACTATTAATCAAATAAAAAATTTGCCTAATCATGTTAGTAAACACTCACTTATTAAAATTGAAATTATTAATGGTTCTCACCATTTTAATTTTCACAACCAATTCTGAGGCTCAAAATTGGTCACTAAAGCAATGTATTGATACAGCATTAGTGCATAATAAAACGTTGAAAATAGCACAAGGCGATATTGAGATTGCCAATGAGAGGAACAAGGAAGCAAAAGGTGGTTTAGTGCCAAAATTGTATGGCAATGTTGACTATCGTTACTACACCGATCTTCCGTATCAATTACTCCCTGCCTCTGTTTTTGGTGGACCAGCAGGCGTTTATAAAGAGGCTCAATTTGGTGTTCCTCATAATTTAAATGCAAACCTAACTCTTGATGTGCCTTTATACAGCCCGCAAGCTATTGGAGCAATTACGATTTCAAAAAGAGCAAAAGAATTAAATCAAATACAGTTTCAACAAACCGAGGAGCAAGTGGTATTTGATGTTTCTAATTTGTATTACAATGCACAGTTAGTATCAAATCAGATTGTGTTTATCAAAAACGGATTAAGTAATAGCGAAAAACTACTTAGCAATATTCAATTGCTTTACTCACAACAAATGGTAAAGGGTACAGATGTAGATAAAATTAAACTTCAGCAAAGTCAGTTAAACACACAATTAAGTAAGGCTAATGCACAGTACAAACAAATCATAAATCTATTAAAGCTTCAGTTAGGCATAACACCAACCCGACCAATTACAATTGAAGAAACATTTAGCACATCGTCAGAAGTAGTACAGTATACAAGCATACCAACCTCTGATATATTATTGTTTAATACGAAAGAACTGCTCTTGAAATCTGAATTAAAAACATTAAAACTTTCACATTTACCTTCTTTTTCACTTTATGGTACTTATGGAACTACCGGATTTGGAAACTACAGTGGTACAAATGATTTCTTTAAAACGTACCCGATTGGATTTGCCGGGGTAAAAATGTCTTGGATGATATTCTCCGGTACTACTTTAGAACACAAGGTTTTTCAAAAGAGAGAAGAGATAAAGCAAAATACAACTCGATTAGAATTATTAAATGATAAACAAAACGTTCAGATAGAAAATGCACAAATGCAATATGAAGTTGCAAATTCTAATCTATTAAATGCAAAATCACAATTGACATTAGCAGAAACAATTTATTCTAAAACACTTATTCAGCAAAAGGAGGGTGTTGCATCATTAACAGATGTTTTACTTTCAGATAATACCCAAAAGGAAGCACAACAAAATTATTTGTCGGCATTGGTAGATGTGATGAAGGCTGACTTGGAACTAAAAAAAGTATCCGGAAATATTTTAAAAACGAAATAAATTAATAATTAAAAATAACAGATAATGAAAAAGGTTTTATACATCATCATCCCATTGGCATTAATTGCAATTGTAGTCATAAAATTAAAAAGTAATAAAGAAATCGTAAAAGATAAAGTTTATCAATATGATAAAGAGCAAGCTATCCATGTTCAGGTAGATACAATCAAATCGGAATTAATAGGAGCTGAATTTGCTTATTCAGGAACATTTGAACCTAATAAAGAAACTAAGCTTAGCGCTGAAATACAAGGCAAGATAAATGATGTTTTAGTTGATGTTGGAACTTTTGTAACAAAGGGGCAATCATTAATTCAGTTAGATAATTCACTATTGAAATTGCAATTACAATCAGCGGAGGTTCAAGTTGAAGGATTAGAAGCTGATGTAAAACGATTTACTGTTTTAGCGAATGCAGATGCTGTACAAGGGGTTCAATTAGAAAAAGCAGAGTTAGGTTTAAAATCTGCAAAAGTTCAAAGAGCAACTTTACTTGAACAAATTAATAAAACAACCATCAAAGCACCGTTTAATGGAGTGGTTACTGCTAAACTTACTGAAGAGGGCGCATTTGCTGCACCAGGTGTGCCATTGCTTCAAATTACAGATATTTCAGTTTTAAAATTTACCGTTAATGTGTCTGAAAATGATTTGAGTTCATTTCAATTAAATCAAACCTTCTCGATTAATGCAGATGCTTATTCGGATGTGCTATTGTCGGGTAAAGCAACAATGATAGGTAGTAAAGCCAATATGGGGAGTAGTTTTCCTGTTCAGTTCATTGTAAGTAACACCTCCGATTTAAAAATCAAATCAGGAATGTTTGGTAAAGTAAATTTAAAAAGTGACAATCAAAAATCCGGAATTATTATACCGTCTTCTGCCATTATAGGCTCTTCAAGTCAACCACAAGTATATAAAGTAAAGAATGGAAAGGCTGTTTTGCATAACATAACTATTGCCCAAAAAATAAAAAACAAAACTGTCGTGTCAAAAGGATTAGAAGAAGGTGATGTGATCGTAACAAATGGATTTATTAATCTATTTGACGATGCGAATGTAACTGTTAAATAAAATATTAGAATTATGAATATTACAGAAATATCAATCAAACGTCCATCGCTGATAATTGTTCTTTTCAGCGTACTTACCTTATTAGGAGTTATAGGATATAAAAATTTGAGTTATGAATTGATGCCTGATTTTAATCAACCTGTTGTGGTTATTAAAACCGTGTATCCCGGAGCAGAGCCCAACGAAGTAGAAACATCGGTATCACGAAAAATAGAGGATGCTTTATCTAACTTAGAAGGAGTGGATTATTTGGTAACTAAATCTTTGCCAAACGCATCTATCATTATAGCCAACCTCAAATATGGAACTAATTTGGATAAAACCATGCAGGATGCACAACGCTACATTGACAATATCCGCAAAGATTTACCGCAGGATATTTTAAGTCCCGTAATGAGTAAGGTTTCTCCCAATGATTTACCAATCATGTCAATTAGTGCAACAAGTAACTTGCCTGCAACAGAGTTTTATCAAAAAATGAAAGACGAGTATCTTCCACAAATTCAACAAATAAAAGGGGTTGCAGAGTTGACAATTTTAGGTGGAGAAGAAAGAGAGATACAGGTTAAAGCAAACCGAGATAAATTAAAACTATATAAGATTTCATTGTATCAGGTTGTTGAGGCAATTAATCGTTCAGGTTTAGACTTACCTGCCGGGAAAGTACAAACGGATCAGGAGAATAACTCCGTTCGTCTAACCGGAAAGTTTGCCACGATTGATGATATAAAAAATGTTCAGATCGCTATGCCAATGCCCGGTAGCCCTGTATATGTAAAAGATGTTGCTCAAGTGGTTGATGGAATAAAAGAAACGACATCTATCAGTAGATACAATGGAAAGGATGGTGTTGGAATTTTACTTAAAAAACAAGGAGATGCCAATGCTGTTGATGTTTCAAAAATGGTTCGTGCAAAATTTAAAAGCATTGAAGCGCAAAACAAAAATTCTGACGTGAAATTCATCATTGCAGATGATAGTACTGATAATACAATTGCAGCAGTTAATTCGGTTGTATTTGACTTGGGTTTAGCAGTTGTTTTAGTTTCTTTAGTAATGCTATTATTTTTAAGAAGTTTCAGAAACTCTTTAATAGTAATCATCGCTATTCCCACCTCTTTGGTTACAGCATTTGCGGTGATGTGGTTTTTAGGATACACTTTAAATTTAATGACTTTGCTCGCCATGTCTTTAATTATTGGAATCTTGGTTGATGATGCTACCGTGGTATTGGAAAACATTCAAAGGCATTTGGATATGGGTAAAGAAAAACGCACTGCCTCAATGGATGGACGCATGGAAATTGGATTTTCTGCATTGTCGATCACGTTAGTTGACGTAGTTGTGTTTTTACCGATATTATTTTTACAAGTATTTGTAGCAGATATGCTCAAACAGTTTTCAGTAGTTGTTGTAACTTCAACATTAACAAGCTTATTAGTTGGATTTACCCTTACACCTTGGTTGGCATCAAGAATAGGTAAGAAAGAAGATTTGCAACCAACTAACTTCTTCAATCGTTTCTTACTTGGATTTGAACATCTATTAGAAAAATTCACAAATTGGTACGGCAAACAATTAGAATGGATACTTAGCCATAAGTTAATTTTTACGGGAATAGTTGTTTTACTTTTCGCTGTTACATTGGGAATAATGAAACAAGGTATCATTGGTAAAGAGCTTATTTCTACAGGAGATCAAGGTAAGTTTCGTTTGGCTTTAGAGTTTGACAAAACAACATCTATTCAACAAAATAATTTAATCGCTCAGAAAATAGAAACCTATATTATTAAGCAAACAGGTGTTTCTACAGTCTTTAGTAATATTGGTGGACCAAGTACAGGCATTGGTAGTTTAGGAGTAGGTTCGGCTAATAAAGCGGAGTTTACGATTCAGTTGAAATCAGCTAAAGAACGAAACAACCAACCTACTGAAGAGTTTATGAAAAAACTTAGGGAGGATTTAAAAGTGAAATTCCCGGGAATAAATTACTCAATGGCTGCATTGGGTTTGATACCACGTTCAGCTCCAATTGAAATTACTTTAAGTGGTAGTAATTTAGACTTAGTAATGAAAGCAGGAAACGATTTAAAATCAGTGATTGAAAAAATACCAGGTTCAGATAATGTACGCTTATCAGTAGAACAAGGAAGCCCGGAATACAAAATAATTCCTGATAAAGATAAAATGCAAAGATTAGGATTAACAACCGCCTATGTTGGCATGAATTTAAGAACATCCTTTAGTGGTAACGATGATGCCACATTAACCGAGAACGGCACTGAATATCCTATAAGAATTTGGTTGGACAGTTACAACAGACAAAACTATGAAGATGTACAACGTCTTTCAATTGTAAATCCAATGGGTTTGCCAGTAGAAGTGTCGCAGTTTTCATCAGTAGAGCGAGGCAATTCCCCTTCCTTATTGGAAAGAAAAGATCGTCAGCCTGCTGTTACGCTTACTTCCGATGCACTAGGTAGACCTTCAGGAACAGTTGCAGACGATGTAGTCGCCTACCTTAAAAATAACCCATTACCCGATGGAATTCAAATGACGTGGGGTAGCGATATCAAAAGACAAAATGATAGTTTTGGCGCATTGGGTTCTGTTCTATTAATCTCATTCCTATTGATTTACTTAATAATGGTGGCTTTGTATGATAGTTACGTTTATCCGTTTGTGGTATTATTTTCTATTCCCGTTGCAGCCATTGGTGCATTTTTAGCATTGAATTTATCGTTAAACAACCTTAGTTTATTTGCATTGCTTGGGCTAATTATGCTCATGGGTTTAGTGGTAAAAAATGCCATATTAATTGTAGACTTCACCAACCAATTAAAAGCGCAGGGTAAACATTATAAGGAAGCTTTAATAATTGCCGGAAAAGGTCGTATGCGTCCCATTTTAATGACAACCATAGCCATGATTATCGGAATGCTTCCAATAGCCCTTGGTAAAGGAACAGCAAGTGAATGGAAGAATGGTTTAGCTTGGGTAATTATTGGTGGGCTTTTTTCGTCATTAGTATTAACAGTTTACTTAGTGCCAATGGTTTATTATTTAGTAGATCGTTTAAAGGAAAAATTCACATCTAAAAAAGGAAATTAAAAATGAAACAATTACTCTTATTCGCACTTGTCAGTATATCATTATTGACTTTATCTTCATTTAATAACCAAAAAGGAGAAACTTATTCTTTAACTGTGGAAGTAAAAGAGTTACAAAATTCCAAAGGTGTTGTTCAATTTGCCTTATATAATAAGGACGGAACTATTCCTGATGAAGATTACAAAAAGTGTTGGAAGATCTTGAAAGAGAAAATACAAAATGGCACTTCAAAGGTAACCTTTAGCAACTTACCATTGGGAAAGTATGCTGTTAATATTCTTCACGACGAAAATGAGAATGGTGAAATAGACAAGGGGTTTATTTTGCCAATCGAAGGTGTTGGTTTTTCGAATTATCAATCAATTGGATTAACAAATCGTCCCAACTTTTCAAAAGCAAGCTTTGAGTTGAATAGTGACAAGAAAATCGCAGTAAAAGTTATTTACATGTAGCTATCAAGAATCTATTACAGTATTTTAGCATTATGAAAAAATCAACTATTTATATTTCTAAAATGGATTGCCCTTCAGAGGAAAACATGATACGTATGAAATTAGATGGGCAAGAGTTCGTGAAATTAGATTTTGATATCCAGAACAGAAATTTGTTTGTCTATCATGAAGGTGAAATAACCCCAATTTATGAAGCGATAACTGATTTGAACCTTGGAGCTTCTTTAATTAATACTGAAGAAAGCGAAATATTCTTTATAGATCCAGACCATTCAAAGGAAAAAAAATTACTTTGGACTGTATTGTTAATCAATTTATCGCTTTTCGTTTTAGAGTTCATAACAGGTTTTTTTTCGAGGTCAATGGGATTAGTTGCTGATAGTTTGGACATGCTTGCTGATGCTATCGTTTATGGTTTAAGTTTATATGCTGTAGGACATGTGGCCGCTAAAAAGAAAAGAGTTGCGAAAATTAGTGGATACTTTCAGATGGCTTTAGCTTTATTTGGAATAATTGAAGTAATAAGGAGGTTTTTAGGATTTGAGGCAGTTCCTGTATTTCAATCAATGATAATTATATCGCTTTTTGCTTTAATTGGAAATACTGTTTCGCTTTACCTTCTTCAAAAGTCAAAAAGTAAGGAAGCCCATATGCAAGCGAGTATGATTTTTACCAGCAATGATGTAATCGTCAATATTGGGGTTATTGTTGCAGGCATCTTTGTTTACTTCACCAATTCAAAATTCCCTGACCTATTAATAGGATCGATTGTTTTCTTATTAGTTGCAAAAGGAGCTGTTAGAATTCTGAAGTTGGCTAAATAATTCGCCTTATAGCAGGGGAATTATTCATCAATATTCTAGCTTAATTTGATGATAAGAGTAATTTCATTAAAAAATCAGAAACAGAAACCGTTGAGGAAGAAAAAGATTGACTTTTTTGTTTTTATTAAGTTTAAGCCCTATGTTTTATAGGCGCTTTTCATTAAAGTTCGAAAACTTGCCGCTTAGGGTATCCGAGGGAGAGCGTTCATTAGAGTTCTAATTGCTTGAAAATCATCCATAAAGTTCGATAAATCCAATCCGCAGGGTACAAAAACAAAAAAGCCTCTCGTACAGAGGCTTTTTTGTATAAAAAAATTATTCCTACATGTCTTTTATTAAATGCAATATTTCAATTGATTTTTTGAATTTATACAAAGGCAATGTCATCATTAACTGATTCACTTTTTCTTCATTAACATCTTTAAATAATAATACTGCACCATTTTTTGTTTGACGTAAAAATAGTTGCTCCAAAAACCCTTCTTTTTTCCACTGTGTTACAACCTCTCTCTCATGTTGTATAATTTCTGGAAAATTTTGTGGTAGATTTTCTGTTTCAATTGTTAAAATAACTAATAGTCGATTCATAATTTCACATTTTTAAATTCACATTCAAACAAAAGTATTAGATTTAACTAACTATTTTATATAGACATTTATTTTGTTTATAGAACATAATTGTAGACCAATGGAAAACACAGTAATTAGAAAGACAAAAGATTTTTTACCAGGTAACTGCCCTGTAGGATATTGCATCAATATTATTGGCGGAAAATGGAAACCAAGTATTATTCACATGATTCGAACTGATAGGAATAGGTATAGTCTTTTAATAAAAAACATTAAAGAAATTAGC
Source organism: uncultured Flavobacterium sp. (assembly GCA_964541155.1). Lineage (GTDB taxonomy): Bacteria > Bacteroidota > Bacteroidia > B-17B0 > Aurantibacillaceae > UBA4416. The sequence goes on along the minus strand of CAZIPC010000010.1, from coordinate 5,534 downwards.
AAACAAACTTTAACTAATCAATTACGAGAATTAGAGGCAGATGGTGTTATTGAACGCATCATTTATCCTGTAATACCTCCAAAAGTTGAGTACAAAATTACTCCTTACGGAAGCACGTTATTACCAATCATTGATAGTATGTCTTTATGGGGAAGACAAAATATGCCAACTAAAAATAACGACACGACGCTCCAATCATCCTGTTAAATATTTCTCAAAACACACAAAAGCCTCTTTATTTAGAGGCTTTTGTGTGTTTTGAGAACCGTTATGTAATCTTATTGCTTCACAAATTTTGAAACTTTTAAAAGTTGTCCTTTCTCATCATACAGCTTTATAAAATAAATGCCTGTACTTAATAATGAAACATCAATCACGTTTGAAGATTCTTTATTTAACACTGTTTGCCCCACACTATTTATAATTAATAGTGTGGTATATTTTACTGAACTCTTAACATATACATGCGATGATGTAGGATTTGGATACAACTCTATGTCTTGCAAGATGTCTAATTCTTCAATTCCTACTGGGGATAAAATTAATGTTACTTCATTTGTAGTGTCAGCACATAATCCAGAACCTACTACACATCTAAAGGTTTGGTTATTGTTAGTAGCACTTACATTGCTTACTATTAATGTTAGTGTATTAACGCCACTATACTGGCCTGCATTGCTCAAATTTTGATATCCTAACCCTAAATTAGTTTGCCATTGTAATGTTGAGCCCCCTGATGCCGATACTGTAAAAATTGCAGTTGAACCAGATACTACTAATTGATTACTTGGTTGAGATACAATAGTTGAATTAGGTAATACCATTACGGTTAAGGTTTGTGGCGCAGATTGGCAATTTTGAGATGATGTACCTATTACGGTATAACTACTTGTTGCTGTAGGAGTAACTACGGCCGTTCCACTTGAATACGAATACGTTGTTGCACCACTTGGCGACATAACAAAACTTTGGCCATTACAGATAGTACCACTATTTACAGTAATTATAGGCAATTGGCTAACTGTTACTGTACTTACAGCGCTACCTACACATCCTAGTGCACTTGTGCCTGATACGGTATACGAAGTAGTTGATGATGGGGTAACTGTTGCCGTGCCACTTGAGTACGTATAACTTCCGGCACCTGTTGGTACCATTACAAAACTTTGACCATTACATATTGACCCACTATTTACATTTACTATTGGCAATGCATTAACCGTTACTGTGCTTACCGCACTTCCTAAACATCCTGCTGAACTTGTGCCCGTTACTGTATAAGATGTTGTACTTGATGGATTGACATTTGCCGAACCGCTTGAATAGGTATAACTCACTGCTCCTGCTGGAACCATTTTGAAAATTTGACCATTACAGATGGTTCCATCATTAACTGTAATACTTGGTAGTGCATTAACAGTTACCGTGCTTACTGCCATTGATGTACAACCCAAACCATTAGCCCCTGTTACTGTGTATGTAGTAGTTGTAGTTGGCATTACTGTTGCCGTGCTACTTGAATACGTATAAGTTGTTGCACCTGTTGGCAACATAACAAAACTTTGACCATTACATATTGCTCCACTATTTACACTTACTGTAGGTAGTGCATTAACGGTTACCATACTTACTGCCATTGATGTACAACCCAAACCATTAGCCCCTGTTACGATATATGATGTAGTTGTGCTTGGCATTACTGTTGCAGTGCCACTTGAATACGTATAAGTTGTTGCACCTGTTGGCGACATAACAAAACTTTGACCATTACATATTGCTCCGCTGTTTACACTTACTGTAGGTAGTGTATTAACAGTTACCGTGCTCACTGCGGTGGATGTACAACCCAAACCATTAGCGCCTGTTACGGTATATGATGTAGTTGTAGATGGTATTACTGTTGAGCTACCACTAGAGTAAGTGTAACTCACTGCTCCTGCTGGAACCATAGTAAACGTTTTGCCTGCACAAATAGCCCCGCTGTTTACACTTACTGTAGGCAATGTATTAACGGTTACTGTACTTACTGCCATTGATATACAACCCAAACCATTAGCCCCTGTTACGGTATATGATGTAGTTGTGCTTGGCATTACTGTTGCCGAACCACTTGAATACGTATAAGTTGTTGCACCACTTGGTACCATAGTAAACGTTTTGCCTGCACAAATAGCCCCGCTATTTACACTTAGCGTAGGTGCTGCATTAACCGTTACCGTACTTACAGCGCTACCTACGCATCCTGCTGAACTTGTACCCGTTACAGTATAGGATGTTGTGCTTGATGGACTGACATTTGCCGAACCACTTGAATACGTATAAGTTGTTGCACCACTTGGTACCATAGTAAACGTTTTGCCTGCACAAATAGCCCCGCTATTTACACTTAGCGTAGGTGCTGCATTAACGGTTACTAAACTAGTAGCACTTGAAGAGCAGCCTGCTGAATTTGTTCCTGTAACTACATAAGTTGTAGTTGCAGACGGAGAAACAATAGCAGAACCACTGGAATAAACATAACTAACTGCCCCTGAAGGAGTCATTGTAAAACTTTGCCCATTACATATTGAACCACTGTTTACAGTTACATTAGGAAATGAATTAACTGTAATATAATTTGTAATTGTTACAGGAGAACTAGTTCCTCCTTGATTAGAAGATGTTAATGTGACTGGGTATACTCCAGGAGAATTGTATGTAATAGTTGGATTTTGGCTTGAAGATGAACTAGGCGTTCCTCCTGGGAAAGACCAAGTCCAAGAAGTTGGGTAATTAGTACTTAAGTCTGAAAAGTTGATTGAACTTCCTTGACAAATGTTCGTCGTAGAAGCTGCAAAATTAGCAATTGGTGTAATAAAAACTGGGACTCCCCATGTAACCATACAATATCCACCGGCTCCATTACCAACCGGTTCCCATCCACTACCATTTTGACCACCACCACCACCACCGTAGCTTACTCCATCAGCAACAGGGTTTTCCGTAGTACAATTTGAATTCACATATCCTGCACCTTTGCCTCCGTTGCCAGCTGGAGATCCTCCGCTAATACCTGCAGAACCACCTGGAGTTATTGCACAAATACCAGTAAATGCAATTGTATTTCCTCCATTTCCTCCATTAGAAGAAGGTCCTGCTGCACCAGCTCCGCCACCACCATAATAAGTCCAATAACCTCCGCCACCAGTTCCTCCAGTTCTATTTACTATAGTTCCTCCGATACCAACACCTCCTGCTCCGCCACCTCCAATATTAGGGTTATTTACCCAACTTCCATTTGCTCCAGCAGTTGCTTGAATCATTCCTCCAAAACTAGTTGTACCTGAAGAAGACCCTCCTCCTCCAACTCCAACTACAACAGAAATATTAGACATTTGAGTTACATTGTAAATTCCTTTTGCATATCCACCGCCGCCGCCGCCGCCGCCGCCATTTATTCCGCCATTTCCGCCAGCACCAATAACTTCAACTGTTAAAGATGAAATGCCAGCAGGCACCATGAAATTACCTGAAGTAGTGAATATTTGTGATCCTTGAGAAAAAATATTTTTACTTACAAGCATAAAAATAAATAAAACAATCGCGATGTTTTTTAAAGAATAAAATAATTTTTTCATAAGTTATAATGTGTTTGGGTTATAATCAATTAATACAGATTGAGATTTATTACAAGTTAAATCGATTTGTAATAATAAACTTTGAGATTTTTTAGCTGAGTTCGATTTTAATTTCTGATTTAATTGATTAAAATCTTTTGGGCCACTGGCTGTGGCTCCTAAAACAACTAGCATGCTTATAAGTAAGCATACCAATGTTATTGGGTTTTTTGTTTTCATATTTGTTTATTTTGGTTTAACGTATGTTCGGTTTTTATGCGTAGTAAAAACCGAACTAAATAGATAACAAATAACATGCCATGTTTTATATTTTAAACTCAATTGTTGTTCTTTAAAATTTATAAAAAAATGATTTACAATACCTTAAATTAGTTTAGTAGTAACTTATACATTTATTTACATTGCTTTCATTTGAAAAAAATAATTAGTCTTTTTTTCATTTATAACAACTAATTGGGTCAAATTCTCCTACATTTTTTTATCATTCTCCTACATCTTTATGTATAATACACGAAAATGTAGTATTTTCGCAACAAAACAATTTCTATAAAACATGAAAAAAATAATACTTAATTTATTTTGTGTGCTGTTTTTTAATATTTTGGTATTAAAAACAAACGCACAATGTAGTACGCCTTCATTGGTAACGGTGTCGCCTACGCAATTATGTGCTCCTGGCGGAACAGTAAATTTAAATGCAACTTCGGGAGCAGGGACTTCTATCGCTTGGTATACAGTTCCTAGCGGCGGAACTTCTATCGGAAACGCTGCTTCTGGTAGCAATTTAAATGTAAGTGCTGTTTCAACAACAACTTACTACGCTGAGGCATATACTATTGTTACAAGTTCTTTAACTTTTAACTACACAGGTGCTGTTCAAACATTTTCTGCACCTGTAACTGGTAATTACACCTTGCAAGCTTGGGGTGCTAAAGGCGGTAATGATGGTTTAACTGGAGCAAACGGAGGTTATGCAACAGGAATATTTTCATTAACTGCAGGACAAACACTTTCTTTATATGTTGGTGGATCTGGCGGAACTTGCGCAGCTGGAAACGGTGGTGGTTGGAATGGAGGCGGAAATGCTGGATCTGGCGGATGTTCAGGTGGCGGCGGTGGAGCTTCTGATATTCGTTTTGGAGGAACTGCTTTATCAAACAGAATACTTGTAGCTGGCGGCGGCGGCGGCGCTGGTAATAGCCTTAATGCAGGCGCTGGCGGAGGATTAACTGGCGATAACTATGCTGGTAGCACAACTAGTGGTGGTACACAAACTGCAGGAGGAACAGGAGGAAATGGAAATGGGTCTTTAGGACAAGGCGGTAACCATACTGGAGATGGCGGCGGCGGCGGCGGCGGCTATTACGGTGGTAGTGCTGGAAATGGAGATAATGGCGGTGGCGGTGGTTCATCGTATATTGCTGGTGTAACAAGCGGAACTACAATTGCAGGAAGTGCTTCAATGCCAAATCCTGCAGGTGGAACAATGACTGGTAATGCAGGTGATGGAAAGATTAGAATTTTTTCTCCTGGAACAGGATGTGTTTCTTCTTCTAGAACTCCAGTAGTATTTACTGTTAATACAACAAGTTTATCTGTAAGCAGTAGTTCTATTTGCTCAGGTTCATCTTATACAATTACTCCTAGTGGAGCAAACACTTATACATATTCAAGTGGAAGTGCTGTAGTAAGTCCAACAACTACAACAAACTATACCGTAACAGGTACTAATACAGTAACAGGTTGTACTGGATCTTCTACATTAACTTTAACTGTAAATTCAGCGCCAACAGTAACTTTAAACAATGGTACTATTTGTTCAGGTAAATCATTTACATTGTCAGCTGGTGGTAATGCTAATGCGTATTCATATTCTAGTGGATCAGCAGTTGTATCTCCAACAACAACAACAACTTA
>CAZIPC010000009.1:35355-62077 GCA_964541155.1 uncultured Flavobacterium sp. | reverse complement strand
CATACTTAACTAAGTCACATAAAAAAAGCCGCTCTATATATAGAGCGGCTTTTTTATGTGATTTAGTCATACTAAGGGTTCATTTTAAAAATATTAAACAACTCAGATTTACTATTTATTTTTAATTTTCTGTATATGTTTTTAATATGTAAACGAACAGTATCTATTGATATTTCGTAACGTAATGAAATTAATTTATAGCTCAATCCATCTAAAATTGCATTAGCAATTTCAGTTTCTCTAGGAGTTAGTTTTTCATAAATACCTTTAGGTTTTTGGAAAAATAAGATAATTTTTCGAGCAATTTTGGTGGTCATATAAGCACCATCATTTTCAACACACTGAAACACTTCTTTAAAATTCATATGAAAGCTTTGCTTATCAATATAACCAATGGCCCCAAACTGTAAAGCCTTAAATATGGTATCAGAATCATCTTTAATAGAATTGATAATAATTGCCGTTTCAGGAAACAGGTCTAATATTTTTTCAATAGCATCTAATCCATTCATTTCAGGCATCATAATGTCTAATAGTATAATATTAGCTTTTACGGGGTTTTTAAAATATTCTACAGGGTTAGAATAGACTAAATCGCAAGAAAAACCATCTAATTCATTGATGTATTCTTTCATGATATCAGCAAGTTGATGATCATCTTCGATAATAATTACATTTTTCATTTTATTGGGAATTTTAATTCAATTAATAAACCGGTTGTATTTAAAGGCACTACCATATTGCAGAACCCTTGATTTCGTATAGCTCTTTTTTTAATATTTTTTATTCCATTTCCTCTTGAATCTAACTGTGAAATATGACTTAAATCTCCGTTATCTATTAAACGTAATTTTAGTGTTCTATCTTTTGCAATCATATCAAGGGTAAAAGTAGTACAGTTTGAGTATTTAATACTATTATTTAAAATTTCATAAATACATAATTTGATATCTCTGTATAACTCACCTTTTAAAGTGTAGTTCTTATCTTTACTAGATTCGACTGTCCCCAGTATAGTTGAATTTTGAAGTGTTTTTTGTAAAAATTCTCTTATTTCATCTTCTAAATCCTGAACAGTTACTTGTTCTTTAGACATTGAACTCATAAATGATCTAAAACTAAATAATACTTCTTTTAATCCGGAATCTAGTTGTGATTTTTCTTCATTAATATTTTTTTTGTTAAGCAGTAACGACATTCGAGTTAATATAGTTCCCGCTTCGTCATGTAAATCCATAGCAATTTTATGCTTGGTTTCTTTTTCAATTTTTACAGATCTGGTATAATAAAATATTAATAAAATACACAGTAATGTAACAATAATAAACATCACAACGAAAAAACTTGTTTTTTTATAAAACGGCACATAGGCCAAAATATAAAATGTTTTTTCAGAGCTAATAATGTCTAAAGGATTGTACATTCTAATAGAAACTTTATGATGACCATAAGGCAAATTTGATATTCTTATAATATTGTTGGGAATAAATATCCATTCTCCATGATTAATTTGATATTCAAATTTATATCCTGAGATGCTCGTATAATCTAGTGTAGCCAAATACACATTAAGTTCTTCTTCATCACATTTAAAAGGAAGAAAGTCAAGTGTATCTTTAGATTTATAAGTGAATGTGGTTTTTTTATTTTGGTCAATAATATCAATACCTGATATAAAAAAATCTTTTTTAAAGGATAATGATTTTATGGAGTTAGGAGTTACCAGATCGTAGGCATTTAATCCGCCAAACATTAGTTTCCCATTATCTAATTTAGTAGCAGAGTTATAGTTGTATTCAGTATTTTGAAGTTTTTGTTTTTTAGAAACAAAATAAATATAATCTTTTTTTAAGTTAAACACTGTTAGGCCAGAGTATGTAGAAGCCCAAACATTTTCATCGTTATCTAAAACGAGTGCGGTTACTTTTGGATTTGATATTTCGTGAGGCTGGGAATATTTTTTTATAATTTGCAATGTGGTTTTATTAAGAACCACAACACCTTCATCAGTTGCCAGCCAAACTTCATTTCTTTTTGGAAGCTTTAAGATATCTTTTACTATATCTTTGTAATTAGATTGATTTTTGGCGTAAATAATACCTTTATTATAATCAATACTAACGTTTAATAATCCTTTATCTGTAGCCAATAAATAATTATTTTTTATCTCATTTTTTTCTATTTTATATACATCGGCACCTTCTTTTAAAAAGAAACGTTTGTAAGATTTGTTTTTAGTATTAAACAATACAACTTTATCTACGCCGCCAAATATTAAAACAGAATCATTGTAAGGAGTAACTGTAAAAAAATATTCGTTATCTATTTCTTGTACGGGATGTTGCCCTAATTCGTTTGATAATAAAGAATAACTGATTACTCCTAATCCTTCTGTGGTACAATATAACTTATCTCCAAATACGATACCGTCATAAGTACTTATTTTCTTGGTAGTAATAAGTTTAAAATCTTTATTAAATCGTATAAGCCCAGGAAACCCTAAGAGATATAAATCATGATTTTTTTTATTTTCAATAATTTTTCTTCTTACTCTAATAGTTTTAATATCGTAAAGCGGATTGTCATCAATTACAGTATTCACTTTTATTAATCTGTCGATTTTCATTAATCCTTGATTAGTGCCAATAAAAAAACAGTTTTCTGTAACTCTTAGTATGGTTCTTATTTGACCATTTTGCACACAGTTTGCCACAAAAGCTGTTGCGTTGGTATCTAAATAAACATGAGGTAGTTTGTTTTGAATAACATAGTTAGGCATGTTTTTATAATCTTCAGTATAAAAAGTAATTGGATTAGAATTGCCAAGTAAAGGGTGTATTTTAAATTTATGGTTTTTATCAATTGTAAATATTTTATACCCCGAATTGTATGTGATGCCGTATTTATTGGAAAAATTAATTTTAAAATTATTATTATCAACCGTATCTAAAATAAATTTATAATTTGTAGTTAGGGTTAAGGGATTTAGTTCTAATAAACCAATATTGGCAGCACAAACGTATATTTTACCATAATTAATAACTAAACTCGCTTTTGGAGTGTAAGAAAATTGCCTTTTAGAAATCAGTTTATTTTTGATATATACGTTTAATTCTCCATTTCTAAAGAGATAGGCAGCTGTATCGCCTTTTAAAAACATAGATACAACGCCCTTGGTGTAAATTGTTTCAAAAGCTATTTCGGTTGGGTTTAGTTTTACCAATCCATACTGGTTAGAAATAAGGTATATGTATTGGCCATCATTATAAAAACCATCTATTTTACCATCTTTAAATAAATGAGGATAATTGGGATGATTAAAATTTACAAAATGTTTCCCGTCAAATCTTGATAAGCCATTATTAGTAGCAATCCAAATCAACCCGTCATTGTCTGTTGTAATGTCGTTAATTAAATTATTCGATAGCCCATCATTAATAGAATACATAGAGCAAGCCCCATCATAAGGCTGGGCAACAGAAATCTGTATCGATAAAGTAAACAGTATATAAAGTAACAATTTTTTCATCGCCTAAAAATAAATTCTAACAGGGGGGTATTATTTAGACTATAAATGTACTTAATGTTTTCTTAGCTTTTTTATAAAACAGACAACCTACACAATCATGTAGTGCAAAATAAAGCTTTAATTTAACCATTTTGGATTTCTTCTATCGCTAGCAGAATCCCTAATTTTTATGTTGTAGTAGTTGCTTAATTTTTGAGCTAATAAAAATATATCTTCTTTGGTTTTACTTTCGTGCAAAATTAATTTTCTGTTTTTATTGTACACAAAGCTTAACTGATAGATAGCACCGCTATCTTCGAAATCTTCAGGTACGCATCCTTCGCATTTAATATAAAGCGTTTTAAAAATTAAAACGTATTCAAATTTTGGAATGGGCTTCCAAGTTCCTGAAGTCATTCCTAAAACACTTTCATAAGTTTTATATAATCCAGCTTCTAGGTTTAATAAAGTGCCCATTCTTCTAAATAAATTTGAGCTAGCCCTTTTACCTTCAATTATAGGCTCTTTCATCATATTTTTTATGTAAAGGTATATTAACTGAGTGTCTTTCGTAAGTAACAAATGTTACTTATTGTTTTGTTTCTTTCAAAAAACAAATAAAAACTGATATTCATCATGTTTATTTTAAATACCCTAAACGAAATTTGCATTGTAAAAATTTAAAATAAAAAACATGTTATCAATAGTTATTTTTAGTATAGTTCTTCTTCATTTAGTTGTAGGATTTGGCTATCTAGTGTATAAAATTTCATTTTCTAAAAAACCAACCGATTCAAATACAAAAAAATTAAACTAATAATATATCGATATTTAAAAATCAATCATAACCTATAAATATATTTAAAATGAAAGTAGAACAAATTTATACAGGATGCATTGCTCATGCAGCATATTATTTAGAAAATAATGGAGAGGCTGCTATTTTTGATCCATTAAGAGAAGTAGAGCCATACATTGAACGAGCTAAAAAAGATCATGCAAACATAAAATATGTGTTTGAAACTCATTTTCATGCAGATTTTGTAAGTGGGCATTTAGATTTAGTGAAACACTCTGGAGCTGAAATTGTATTTGGCCCTACAGCAAAACCAGCTTATCCGGCTATTGTGGCAGAAGACAATCAGTTATTTAAAGTAGGAAATTATACTATTAAAGTTATACATACACCAGGGCATACCATGGAAAGCACGACGTATTTATTAATAGATGAAAATGGAAAAGAGCATGGTATTATTAGTGGAGATACTTTATTTATAGGAGATGTAGGTAGGCCTGATTTAGCCCAACACGTAATAGCTGATTTAACTGAAGAAAAATTAGCTGGGCATTTGTATGATTCTTTACGAAATAAAATTATGCCATTAAGTGATGATTTAATAGTATATCCTAATCATGGCGCAGGTAGTGCATGCGGTAAAAACATGAGTAAAGAAACAACAGATACATTAGGTCATCAAAAGCAAGTAAATTATGCTTTAAACCCTAAGCTTACAAAAGAAGAGTTTATTAAAGAAATACTAACCGGGTTAGTACCACCTCCAGGATATTTTCCACAAAATGTTTTAATGAATATTAAGGGCTATGAAAGTATTGATCAGGTAATGCAAAAGGGGTCAAGAGCGTTGTCGGTAATTGAATTTGAAGCAGCTGCTAACGAAACAAATGCCATTATTATTGATACGCGTAAAGCACAAATTTTTAATAAAGGATTTATACCAAATTCTATTAATATTGGTATTGATGGAAGTTTTGCAACATGGGTAGGAACATTAGTCCCAAGTGTAAAACAAGAATTATTAATTGTAGCAGAAGAGGGCAGGGAGCAAGAGGTTATTACTCGATTAGCACGTGTTGGATATGACAATGCTTTAGGGTTTTTAAAAGGTGGATTTGAATCATGGAAAAATTCTGGAAAACAAATAGATGAAATTATATCTATAAATGTTGAACACTTATCAGATATTTTTGAAAAGGAAAACGCTGTAATTTTAGATGTAAGAAAAGTTAGTGAGTATAATAGTGAACATATTATTGACGCAGTTAATGCCCCATTAGATTTTATAAATGATAGTATGACTAAAATCGATAAGCATAAAACATATTATGTTCATTGTGCGTCTGGATATCGTTCGATGGTTTTTATTTCAATATTACAGGCTAGAGGATATCGAAATTTAATTGATGTTAATGGTGGATTTAATGCTTTAAAAGCTAGCAAACTATTTAAAGTAACGGATTATGTTTGCCCATCTACCTTATTATAAAAATATATTTTTAAAGCGGCTATTAGCCGCTTTTTTTATTTAATCTCCCCCACTTAAAAGTTAATTTTAAAATAAATCTATTTGATAATCAAACATATAATATTTATTGTTGAATTTAAATGTACCAAACGGTCTATTTGAATACATTTTTTTGTAGTTTTAAAATGTGAATTTAAAACATGATAAAGAACATGTAATTAAAATAGGTGTTAGACTGTTTAATTTAAAAGGATATAATAACGTTGGATTAGATGAAATATGTAAAACTACCGGAATGACAAAAGGTGCATTTTATAATGCATTTGGCAGTAAGGAGAATTTTTTAATAGAAACAATACGTTGCTTTGAAAAATCAAATACACAAAGAATTTTAGCACAGTTAGTGCCTCAAAAATCAGTAAAAGCAATAACACGGTTAAAAAATTTTTATTTTACGATGATTGAAAATCAGCCTAAGGTAAATTATATGGGCTGTATGGTTAACAATATGATGTCTGAATTAGGAGCTAATAATTCAAATATTGGAGTTTTAACAAATAACGCATTTAATCAATTTGTTAAAGCTATTGAGCCAACTGTAAAACAAGCTCAAAAAGATGGAGATATAAACGAAATGTTTGATGCAGAGGAGATAACCATACTGTTACATTCCACATTTTATGGCGTGTTAACTAGGGCAAAAAGTTTAGGCGATCCAAAAAAAGGAATAGCCACAATGAAAGTATTATTTAAGAATTTAAAATAATACAGTAAAAGATTAAACCAAATAAACCATATATGAAAAAAGTAACAACTATTAAAAGAGAGGTTGAAATACATCAACCAAAAGAAAAGGTATGGCTAGCCCTTGCCGATTTCGGAAACATTTGTCATGGTCATCCATCTGTAAAAAAATCGTTTATAACATCAGAAATAAAAAAAGGTATAGGGGCCACTCGACATTGTGATTTTACAATGATGGGCGCAAGTGCCGAAGAAAAAGTTACAGAATGGAATGAAGGACGGAATATTAAAATAGAAGTGTATCAATTGCATAAAATGCCTGGTATATCTGATTTATCGTTAGATTTATCAATTAGTGGATATGGCAATAAAACGATTTTAAGTAGCACCATGAATTATACTATGAAAAATTATTTTTTTAACATTATTAATAAGCTAATGATGAAAAAAATGAATGCAGAGTTATTAGATGGTATTATGGCAGGGCATAAACTGTATATTGAAACTGGAACTATTGTTACAGAAAAAACAAAGTTAGAGTTAAATAAAGTTATTAAATTAAACTAAATACATATGTTAAAACAAGCCACATTTTTAATTGTAAATGCTGTTCCTAATACAGATGATATGCCTAGTTTTCAATTATATATTTCTCAAATAATAAATATATTTCAAAAGTTTGGAGGAACTAGTATGCAACGTTATAAAACGGTTGATCAAATTATGGGACAAGGAGGGATAAAAGCCATTGCTATATTTGAATTTCCATCGGCACAGCATATTAGAGACATGAAAGCTAGTGATGAATTTAACTCGCTTAATGAGCTTCGAAAAAAAGCCTACAAACAAGAAGTTGATTTAATGATTTGTGAAAATTTATAAAGCACTTAATTATATAATGATTCTCACAATAAAAAGCTATTCATTTTTGAATAGCTTTTTATGTTATTATACACGTTAATAGCTGTTCATTATTCTAAAAAAATATTGGTTATTTGGTATAGTTTTAATACAACAATTCATTAAAGTTAATACCTTGATTAAAAAAATAAAATGGGTTATGAGTCATAAAACAATGTACCAATATAGCATTGAACAGCCAGAAAAATTTTGGATAGAGCAAGCGAATCAGTTGTCATGGAACAAATTTCCTAGTACAATTTTATCTAAAAATAATCGCCAATTTTATCAGTGGTTTGAAGATGGTGAAATAAATATTTCATACTTATGTTTAGATTTTCATATTGAAAATGGAAGAGGGGATCAAGTGGCTTTAATATATGATTCGCCTGTTACTAATACTATCGAACGTTTTACATATTCTCAACTTAAATCAGAAGTTGCAAAATTTGCAGGAGGATTAAGTTCGCTGGGCGTTATAAAAGGCGATACCGTTATAATTTATATGCCAATGATTCCTCAAGCAGTTATTGCCATGTTGGCTTGTGCAAGAATTGGGGCCATACATTCAGTTGTATTTGGAGGATTTGCCTCTCATGAATTAGCTGTTAGGATTGAAGACTGTATGCCAAAAGTAATTATTACAGCCACCTATGGAGTAGAAGTAGATAAGATTATTTCATATACTCCTTTAGTTAAACAAGCACTTAGCGAATCGTCATATAAGCCAATTCATACTATTGTTTATAATAGAGGAAACCATAATATTACAAATCAATTAACAGAGTATATTGATTTTGAAAAATTAAAATATGCAGCACAAGAACTAAATTATACAGTATTAAAATCAACCGACCCTCTTTATATCCTATACACATCAGGAACCACAGGAAAACCAAAAGGAGTTCTCAGAGACACGGGTGGTTATGCAACTGCTTTAAAATTTTCGATGACGTATTTTTATGATACTAAAGTAGCTGATGTGTTTTTTGCCGCTAGTGATTTAGGTTGGGTAGTTGGCCATTCTTTTATCACATATGGACCATTGATTCAAGGATGTACAACAATTTTGTATGAAGGCAAACCAATTAAAACACCAGACGCAGGTGCATTTTGGAGATTAATTGAGCAGTATAAAATTAAAATTATGTTTACAGCACCAACTGCAATTAGAGCAATTAAAAAAGAAGATTCTGAAGCGCATTTGTATAAAAAATATGACACCTCGTCTTTACAGAGTTTATTTTTAGCAGGCGAGCGATGCGACATAACAACTTTTAATTGGATAAGCGATGTTTTAAAGCGACCAGTAATTGATCATTGGTGGCAAACAGAAAGCGGTTGGCCAATGTTAGGTATTATGATGGGAATAGAACCTCTATCAACTAAAGCAGGATCGGCAGGATTACCAGTATGTGGCTATGATATTCAAATTTTAGATGAAGAAGGACACAAAATTGAAGATGAAAAAGAAGGATTAATATCAATTAAATTACCGTTGCCTCCAGGATGTTTAAGTACATTGTGGAAAAATGACGAACGATTTAAAAATGGTTATCTAAGCCAGTTTAAAGGATATTATACCACTGGTGATGGAGGGTATAAAGATAAAGACGGATATTTTTATGTGATGGGACGAGTAGATGATGTTATCAATGTTGCCGGGCATCGCTTAAGTACAGGAGAAATGGAGGAAATCATTTCAACTCATCAATCTATAGCTGAGTCGGCAGTGGTTGGTATACATGATGAGTTGAGAGGCCAAGTACCTTTAGCATTTATTGTTTTAAAAGATTGGCAATTAATTTCAGCAGAAGATTTAGAAGCCGAATTAGTAACGCTTATTCGCAATAAAATAGGAGCTATTGCTTATTTAAAAAATGTAATTATAGTTAAGCGATTACCTAAAACACGATCTGGAAAAATATTAAGAAAAACATTACGGGATATGGTTGATTCTGAAAAGCTTGTTATTCCTGCAACAATTGAGGATCCTTCTGTTTTAGATGAAATCAAACAAGCCATTAGCTTATCTCAATTTAAAAAATAAATTTATTTTAAAATTATAGCTTTTTGTATTTGCATATTTTTTAGCGTATTATGATTAGGTATTATCTGCTAGGTTTAGTTTCATCATAATATCTGTTTGTGCATCATTCCCTAATTTAAAAATATGCTTATCAAATTCAATAAATCCATTTTTTTTATAAAAGTGTATAGCCCTCGTATTTTTTTCCCATACCCCTAACCAAATATATGTTGCTGATTTATGTTTTGCGATTTGTAAAGTTTTGTTGAATAATGCTTGCCCAATGTGTTTACCATGAAATTCTTTTAAAACATAAATTCTTTCTATTTCTATGGCGCACTCATCTTTTAATTCTGTTTGTGATTTTCCAAAATTTAGTTTTAAATATCCAATTACTTTAGCATCAAGTATAGCAAAGTAAAAATGTGAATTCTGGTTTTTAATTTCAATGGTTAATGTTTTTATCGAAAAATTATGTTGTAAATAGTAAGACATATTTTCTTCGGTATTGTCTTCCGAAAATGTTTCAAAAAAAGTTTGTCGACTAATTTTTTGTAATGTTTCTAGGTCGTTTATACTTACGTTTCGTATTTCAATGAGGTTCATTAATCATTTAATATTAGAATACTATCAAAATTAATTAAAAAACACCACTTAGTTATTATAAGTGACTTTTTGAAGCCCATCCAACCCAAATGTTAACCAAATCCTTGAAGATACAAGGGCTTTGGTTCAAATTTTGGACTTATATGGTTATTTAATTTGTGAATTAAAAAAGAGTAATTCTATTAAATAATTATTAGTTAATTTATAATTCACACCTTTCCTTAAGAGCTTCATTCATTTGATTAAAGCCTTTTAAAGTGTTTCTGTCGAGCATTTTTTTCATAAAAGGAATCAAGAGACCTTTAAATCGCTCAAACTGAATGAAAGTTGTAGTTCCGTCTTTATTATCCTTTATTAAAAAAGCATGTTCTCCGTCAAATAAGCCTACAATAAATAATTTACCAATCTACCTAAATTGATGTGAATGTTCAAAGATTAAAACTTTCGGCTTGAATAGCATTCCTTTTTTACCAGGAGACTGAAGAAATACTTCAATTTTATTTCCTTTTATTGGAGAACCTTTTAAAGATTTAATAAATGGGTTCCATGTAGAATAGTTTTCAAAATCTACAAATTCCTGCCATACTTTTTCAGGTGAGGCTTTAATAACGATTTCAGAATAAACCAATTTACCTTTACTTATTACTATTCCTTTAGTAATTGAATCATTTGTTGCATTCATTTCTTTTACATTTTGCGCTCTTATAGTCATCGTCATTAAAAAGACAAAGAGCAGATTTAACTTTAATTTCATAATTATTATTTCTGTGAAACAAAGTTGAGTTAAAATGAAGCTTTAAAACGATAACAAAAGATAAGAAAAATAGATTTACTTTTTTATAATCCTATGTCGAATTCTACTCATACTTATAGGAGTAATTCCAAGATAATTAGCAATATAATGTTGTGGAATTCTTTCTATAATTTTAGTTTTATTTCCCTTTATTAATTCAATGTATCTTTCCTCAGGGCTATACATTAGCAAGCCTACCATCCTTTCTTCCAAACCAATTGCAATGTACTCAGCTATTAAACGACCAAATTTTTGCCAGTTTATATTTTTTTCAAAAAATTCCGAAAGAATGGAGTATGGGAACACGATCAAAGTACATTCGCTAAGTGCTTCAATAGCAAGTTGAGATGGTTGTTGTGTGATACAACTAATATATGAGGTAACAAAATGATTTTCGAAGTAAAAATAGGTGGTTTTTTCTTCCCCATCTTTAAGGTAATAATGTCTTAACATACCTTCTAAAACAAAACCAACTTCATTGGCAACTTTTCCGATTTCAGAAAGAAAGTCGTGTTTTTTAAAAGTTCTAATTTCTAAATGTGGTAAAAGTAACTCCTAGTCTTGATCTGAAAGTTTTATGAATTTTTCTATAGTATTTCTTAATGGTGAAAACATTATTGGGTTAACATTTAATAAACAAATATAATTTTTATTGTCAAAACCCGAACGAACTCGAACCGGCAACTCCTTGAAAATAAACAGTTTTATTTTTTAACGATTCGTTATCGAACCAAAAACCCCTGATAATTAAGACTTTATCAGGGGTTTTCCGGTTAAGTACCCAGAGCCGGGCTCGAACCGGCACGGTTTCCCACAGGTGTTTGAGACCAGCGCGTCTACCAATTCCGCCATCTGGGCGTGTATCCTAAAACCAATATTTAATTGGTAATTTGGGCTGCAAATGTAATCAGTTTTTTTATTAATCAAAAAAAGCATCAATTAATATTGCAAAAACCACCAAAAATGGTACATTTGCATCCCTTTACTCACAAAATGGAAACAGACGTTAGATTATTTTCAGGTGGAGCTACCAATAAGCTTGCCGAACAGATTGCAAAATCTTATGGTAAAGATTTAGGTAAAATGGCACATTATCGTTTTAGCGATGGTGAAATTCAAGTGTCTTATGACGAAAGTATTAGAGGGCAAAGCGTTTTTGCTATCCAATCAACAATGCCTCCTGCTGATAATTTAATGGAACTATTATTAATGCTGGATGCTGCAAAACGTGCTTCTGCCAAAGAAATAGTAGCTGTATTGCCTTATTTTGGATATGCTCGTCAGGACAGGAAAGACCAACCGCGTGTAGCTATTGGCGCAAAATTAGTTGCAGATATGTTAGCTTTAGCAGGCGCTACTCGTGTTATGACAATGGATTTACATGCTGATCAAATTCAGGGGTTTTTTGATATTCCAGTTGACCACTTGTATGCTTCATCTATATTTTTACCCTACATACAAGGATTAAATTTACCAAATTTAACTATTGCGGCTCCAGATATGGGAGGTAGTAAACGAGCTAATGCGTATGCTAAACACCTTAAATCTGAAATTGTAATATGTTACAAACAGCGCACTAAAGCAAATGTTGTAGATCATATGACTGCTATTGGCGAGATAGAGGGACGAAGTATTGTTTTAGTAGATGATTTAGTGGATACTGGAGGAACTTTATGTAAAGCAGCAGATATGATGATGGAGCGTGGCGCATTAAGCGTTAGAGCAGTTTGTACACACGCTATTTTATCAGGTAAAGCATACGAAAATATAGAAAACTCAAAATTAACTGAATTAATAGTTACAGATACTGTACCTTTAAAGCAACAAAGCGATAAAATTAAAGTATTATCTGTAGCCGAATTATTTGCTAAGGTTATTCATAGTGTTCAAAATTATGAGTCAATTAGTAGTAATTTTATTATGTAATTAAACTCGCATAACATAAAAACATAACCGATGTTACTAGAAATGAAGCGAGCATTTTTATAACATCATAAAAAAACAAACAAATGAAATCAGTACAATTGAGCGGTTCGCTTAGAGCGAACGTAGGAAAGGTTGATGCAAAGGCAATCAGATTAAAAGGACATGTGCCTTGTGTTATTTATGGCGGAAAAGAACAAATTCATTTTCATGCAGATGAGCGTGTTTT
The DNA here is from genome assembly GCA_964541155.1 of uncultured Flavobacterium sp. Taxonomy (GTDB): domain Bacteria; phylum Bacteroidota; class Bacteroidia; order B-17B0; family Aurantibacillaceae; genus UBA4416. The sequence continues at coordinate 49,081 of CAZIPC010000009.1, read as the reverse complement.
TAAACCAGTTATTTTTACTCCAAATGCACACATCATTGAAATTAATTTAGACGGAAAAGTTTACAGAACAGTATTACAAGAAGCACAATACCATAAAATTACTGATAAATTAATTCATGCTGATTTTTTAGAAATCGTTGAAGGAAAACCAGTAACAGCTAATATCCCTGTATTATTAACTGGCCAATCTGAAGGTGTGAAGAAAGGTGGAAAATTAGTATTAAAAATGCGTAAATTAAAAGTACGTGGTATTGCTGATAAATTACCAGATTCAATTGAAATTAATATTTCTAAATTAGATATTGGAGATTCAATTGCTGTTGGCGATATTACAGTAGAAGGAGCGTCTTTATTAAACGCTAAAAACGTTTCTGTTGTATCAGTAGTTACAACTCGTGCGGTTGCAGCAGATAATAATGCAGCACCAGCTAAAAAATAATAATTAAAACAATTTAATTTTAAAACCTCTTTCGAAAACGAAAGAGGTTTTTTTATAATTAAACCAAGTGTTTTGCTATAATGTTATTTTTTTAAACTAATAACACATAAGTACTTTTTTTGCATTATTTTTATATACCAGTTAAAATCTATTAAATGAAAAAATATATTATTATAGTTTGTTTGTGTGTTGCATCCTTATTTGCATTTAATTTTTCGCAAGATTATTTTGAAATTTCAAAAAACTTAGACGTTTTTAATACACTTTATCGTGAGTTAAATATTGCTTATGTAGACGAAACAAAACCTGGTCAGCTCATGAAAACTGGTATTGAAGCTATGTTAGCATCGCTAGACCCCTACACTAATTATTACACCGAAAACGATATAGAAGATTATCGCTATATGACAACAGGCGAATATGGAGGAATTGGAGCAATGATACAGGATGTAAACAAAAAAATAATTATTACTGAACCTTATGAAGGATTTGCAGCTTTTAAAGCAGGTTTAAGAGCAGGAGATGAGATTGTAGAAGTAAATGGCATTAATGTAGTTGGTAAAAAAACTGAAGATATTACAACAATGCTTAAAGGTCAAGCTGGAACACCTATTAAATTAAAAATACGCCATCTTGGTCAGGAAACCCCAATTGAAATTAATTTAAATCGCGAAGAAATTAAAGTAAAAGCAGTTTCATATTTTAATATGTTAAGTAATGAGGTTGGTTATATAAAACTAACCAGTTTTACAGAAAACTGTTCGGCAGAAGTAAAAGAAGCCTTACTTAAATTAAAAGAAAAAAATTGCAAATCGTTAATTCTTGATTTAAGAGGAAATCCAGGAGGATTATTGAATGAAGCCGTAAACATTGTGAATTTATTTGTAGAAAAAAATAATGAAGTAGTTTTTACTAAAGGAAAAATTAAAGATTGGAATAAGCAGTATTTTTCTTTATATCCAGCTATTGATACTCAAATACCATTAGTTGTTTTAGTAGATAATAATTCAGCATCTGCCTCTGAAATTGTATCAGGTGCTTTACAAGATTTAGATAGAGCTATTATTTTAGGACAACGTTCTTATGGCAAGGGTCTTGTTCAGCAAACAAGAGATTTAACGTATAACACAAAATTAAAAGTAACAGTTGCTAAATATTATATCCCAAGTGGTAGATGTATACAAGCATTAGATTATACTCATAAAAATGAAGATGGTAGAGTGGAAAAGGTACCAGATTCTTTAATTACAGCTTTTAAAACAAAAAACGGACGAATTATTTATGATGGGGCAGGTATTTTACCTGACGTAAAAACAGAACCAATAAAATACAGCAATGTTTTAGCAACACTATTAAACAAAAATCATGTATTTAATTTTGTAAATTATTATTTAGTTCAACATCCAAAATATATGGCTAGTGCCTCTACAATTGATTTTTCAGAGTCAGATTATAACGAGTTTACCTCTTATTTAAAAGACAAAGACTATTCATATAAAACACAAAGTGATTTTGCTTTGGAGGATTTAAAACTAGATGCATCTAATGAAAAATATTTTGAAAGTATAAAAACAGAATATGAAGCTCTACTAAGTAAATTAGCATCAAATAAAAAAAACGACCTAATTAAATTTAAACCAGAAATTAAACAATTTATAGAAGAAGAATTAGCATCCCGTTTCGAATTCCAAAAAGGACGAATAGAAGTATCATTAAAATATGATTTAGATGTTTTAGAAGCAAAAAAACTATTATCTGATAAACAGAGAATGACATCTATTCTTACTACTATCGAAAAACCGACAAAGCCATTTAATTCTAATAAACGATTTTAAGCTTAAATAAGATTTGATTAATGTTTATGTTTTGAAAATAGCATTAATTAAACTATTTTTGAGGACATTAATTTTAAAAACACATTTATCATGGGAAAAGGGGATCAAAGATCAAGACGTGGAAAAATTCAAGTAGGTTCATTTGGTAACCTTCGTCCACGTAAAAAAACAAAAAAAGTTACTGCAGAGCAAATTGCAGCAGGATCAGCAGCTAAAAAAGCTGCACCAAAAAAAGCCGCAAAAAAAGCCGCAAAATAAAATAAAAAAACCGCCACGAGCGGTTTTTTTATTACACTGTGATAACTTATCAATTAAATATTTTTTACCTTTAAAACGTGACTTATTTTCAGCCAGATAAAATAAAAATTGGAGTGCTAGGTGGTGGCCAACTCGGTCGAATGATGATACAAAGCGCCATAAACTACAACCTTTACATATGTTGTTTAGATCCTGATGCGAATGCTCCTTGTAAAGCTATAGCTAACGAATTTATAAAAGGCAGCTTAACAGATTATGAAACCGTTTATAAATTTGGTAAGGATAAAGACATCATTACTATTGAAATTGAAAATGTAAATATAGAGGCATTAAAAGATTTACAAAAACTAGGAAAAAAAGTATTTCCACAGCCCGAAGTTATTGAAATCATTAAAGATAAAGGGTTACAAAAAATGTTCTATCAACGTAATGATATCCCGAGTCCAGATTTCTTTTTAGTTGAAAATAAAACACAAATTGAAAAGTATAAAGATTTTTTTCCGTTTTTTCAAAAACTTCGAACAGGAGGCTATGACGGTAAAGGTGTGGTTAAATTAGGGCATCCTAATAAAATAGATCATGCTTTTGAAGCACCCAGTGTATTGGAACGTTTAGTAGATTTTGAAAAAGAAATTTCTGTTATTGTAGCCCGTAATGAAAGCGGAGAATCAAAGTGTTTCCCTGCGGTAGAGTGTGAGTTTAATTCAGAAGCAAATTTGGTAGAATTTTTATTTTCACCAGCTAATATTAAAAAAAGTATTGATAAGCAAGCAACTGAAATAGCTATTAAAGTAGCTGAAAAATTAAATATTGTTGGAATTCTTGCTGTTGAATTGTTTGTTACAAAAGACGGCAAAGTATTAGTAAATGAAGTGGCTCCTCGTCCTCATAATAGCGGTCATCAAACAATAGAAGGTAATATCACTTCTCAATTTGAACAACATTTAAGAGCCATCTTAAATTTGCCATTAGGAGAAACAAATATTATTAAGCCTGCTGTTATGATTAATCTATTAGGAGAAAAAAATTATGAAGGGCCTGCTAAATATGAGGGGTTGATAGATGCTATTAAATATAAAGGGGTATATGTTCACTTGTATGGAAAAACACTAACAAAGCCCTTTCGTAAAATGGGACACATTACAGTAGTTGATGATGATTTAAGTTTAGCTAAAAAGAAAGCAATTACAGTAAAAGATTTAATTAAAATTGTAAGTTAATATAATATAAAGTTTATACAGCTATGGTAGGAATTATAATGGGCAGTAGTAGTGATTTAAAAATCATGAATGATGCAGCAGAATTTTTAAAAAAAATGCAAATCCCCTACGAAATAACAATTGTATCTGCGCATCGTACTCCAGAGCGCATGTTTGATTATGCTAAAAATGCTCACGAAAGAGGATTAAAAGTGATTATTGCAGGGGCAGGAGGCGCGGCTCATTTACCAGGAATGGTTGCCTCTCTTACACCATTACCTGTTATTGGAGTTCCTGTTAAATCTAGTAATTCTATAGACGGATGGGATTCATTATTGTCAATTGTGCAAATGCCAAATGGAGTTCCTGTTGCAACTGTTGCGGTTAATGCGGCTCAAAATGCTGGGATTTTAGCAGCTCAAATCTTAGGTTGCCAAAACCAAATTATTTTCGATAAACTTGTTTTATTTAAAGAAGAGTTAAAAGAAAAAGTAATCAAAAGTTTAGAAGAACTAAAATCGTAGTTGTAGTTTTATTTAATGCTGTTTTGATAAAAAGCTAATTAAATCTAGCATACTTTTCTCAATAACCTGATATTCTAATTCTTCATTACTCAAGCAAATAAACATAATGTCTAATTTAGAATCTTTTATAGATTCGTAAATGGTATGTTTATTTAGCCTGTAAACTTCACGCATTCTGCGTTTTATAGTGTTTCTTTTATTGGCTCTTTTGTGTTTTTTTTTAGGAACAACAAACATGGCTCTAATAGGAAAAGCACTTTCAAAATTACTGGCTTTGTATATTAATTTTAAAGGGAACTGAGTTTTTGATTTACCATTCGCGAATAATTCATCAATAGCTTTTTTACTACATAAACGTTCTATTTTTGAAAAAGTAAAATCCATTTAATAAAGAGTAATGAAATTGGTAATATGTCTTAAGTAATAACAAAAAGCTCAAAAGGTATCTTTTGAGCTTTTTGTTATTGTTATTATCTTTTATTAGATTCTTTTATATACTCATCTAGCGCTCCTGTCATGCTTGGGTTTTTGGGATTTGGAGCATAAATATCTAAACGATATCCGTGTTTTTTTAGTGTATTTGCAGTAGCAGCACCAAAACATGCAATTCGTGTGTTGCCTTGTTTAAAATTAGGAAAATTGTGTTTTAATGAGTTAATACCTGCTGGAGTAAAAAACACTAAACAATCAAATTCGTTTAAGTTTTTAATATCAGATAAATCTGCGCTAACTGTTCTATACATAATGGCTTTTGTATATTTAATAGAAATTGCATCTAAAAAATCACAAATTTGTTCTTTTTGAACATCTGCTGCAGGAAGTAAAAACTTTTCTTCTTTATTTTTTCTAATTACATCAACTAGGTCTTGAATAGTCTGGTGACCAAAGAAAATCTTGCGTTTTCTGTATTGAATGTATTTTTGCAGATAATATGCAGTTGCTTCATTAATGCAAAAATATTTCATTGATTCAGGAACAGTAACACGCATTTCATTACACATTCTAAAGTAATGATCTACGGCCATTCTGCTGGTTAAAATTACAGCTTTATGTTCTAATATATCTACTCGTTGAGCTCTAAAATCTTTAACAGGCAATCCTTCTATTTTAATAAATTGACGAAAGGTTTCAATTAAATTATATTTTTTAGCTAAATCATAATATGGATTTTTTTCCGTTTCAGGTTTTGGTTGAGATATTAAAATTGTTTTGATTTTGCTTTTAGGAAAATTAGAAACCTCAATAACAGGTTGTGGCGTAACAGCAACTAATTGCTTTTTTGTTTTTACACCAATTTTCACAAATTTTTCTGTGCTAACAACAGTTTCTGTTTTTGGTAAATTTTGAGTTTTTAGTAACGCTTTATTATTAACGTTTTGTTGTTTGACAGCAATTTTTTTAGCAGCAGTTTTTTTAATTACAGCCTTTTTAATTGGTGTTTTTTTAGTAAGTTTTTTAGCAACCTGCTTAGCTACTACTTTTTTAACTAACTTTTTTTTAGCTATTATTTTTTTAGCAGCAGTTTTTTTAACTGCTTTTTTAACCACAATTTTTTTTCTTGTTGTTTTCGCTGGTGCTTTTTTAGTAAGTTTTTTAACTGCTTTTTTAATAGTAGCTTTTTTTGCAGCTTTCTTATTAGTTGTTTTAACAGTTTTTTTCTTTACAGCCATATTAAAATTTAATGCTTAAAAATTAATTAATAAAAATTTTATCAATACTAATAGAGGCAAAATTTCTAAGGCACAAAGGTACAAAATTATATACACAATTCCTATGTTTTGTTGCGCAGAATATACAATTAAACTCTTTATCAATCTTAAACTGTATAGTATAGCAAGTACAAGTAAAACTGGGAAAAGGAACCATTGAACGGGGTATCTGGTAAATTGAATACAAACTACAAGTGGAAATAAAATAATACCTGTTGTTTGGCAAAAGGCTAAAATTGTATACGTGTACTCTTTTCCTAAATCATTATTAGAAGATATAAATGCAACTACGTAGTTGGTTAAAAATTTAATACAATACACACAAATAATAATTGCTGCAAAAAATAAAAATTGATTTAATGAAGATTGTTTTTGTAAAATTTTACCATAATAGTTATTAGTTAAGTATATTAAAAAAGATACTACCAAAACAAATCCTACTAATAATAAAAAAGATAAGCGCTTTGTAAGTTTAAAGTCTTCTCGATAGCTTTGTTTAGACTCTTTAAAACTAAAAACTGATATAAAGATTTTTAATATTTTTTTTGGCTCAGAAATTCTTACTAAAACGTATATAGAGAGAGCAATGAATAATATAATACTTGGCCAATAATAGTTGTAATTTGTATTAAAGACAGGAGCATTATGAATTACTTTTAATCCATGATCAGTAAAAATTGATACATCATTTGTATTATAATTTTTTAGCTGCAGTATTGAGTCTTGATTTATATTTAAAATGGAATCTTTTTTACTCACAATGGGATAAAATATTCTATTGTTATTTATTTAATGATTCAAATATAAATAAAATTATCAGCCTACTATAGTTAACATACTATTAACTATGTAATTAATTAGTTTTTTATTTAGCTTTTGTTGTTTTTAAATATTTTATAATCATTTGTGGTAAGCTATAATTGATAATTTCTTCACGATTAATTTCAATAAGAGAGTTTGATTTTATAGGCTTTTTTACTTTTATTTCATAAAAATTAGCATATATGTGTTGATGAGATAGAATATGTTTTTTTTGATTTGTTATTGACAATAGTTCAAAATTTCCTGCTATACTGTTTATAGTTTTATTGTTCAATAAATTTGTAACATCTAGTTCTTTTTCAGTTTCTATCAAATAAAATTCATATAAATTTTGCCAAATATCTTTTAAAATTCTTTTTTGAAGATAGATTTTGTTTTTATAATTAAATATAAAATAATGAAAATACCTTGTTTTTATTTTTATTTTTTTGTCTTTAATGGGTAAAGCTGTAGTTGTGTTTTTTTCGTAAGCCAAACAGTATGTATTTAAAGGGCATTCTTCACATTTTGGATTTTTTGGCTTACACCATAAGGCCCCAAATTCCATTAATGCACTATTATGAGCATCTGGCTTTTTTTTATTTAAAAGTTCATTAGCTAATAATTGAAATTCTTTTTTCCCCTTACTGGAATTGATAGGTGTATGAATATTAAACAACCGAGATAGGACTCTATATACATTACCATCAACAACAGCATAAGGCAATTTAAACGCAAATGATGAAATGGCAGCAGCTGTGTAGTCTCCAACACCTTTTAATTGTTTTATTGATTCATAAGAGTTAGGAAATACTCCTTTGTGATTTTTTACAATTGATTTTGCAGCCTCGTGTAAATTTCTGGCACGAGAATAGTAACCAAGACCTTGCCAAAGCTTTAATACTCTATCTTCTGAGGCATTAGCTAAAGCTGATACATTAGGAAATGTTTGAATAAATTTTAAATAATAATCAAGTCCTTGTATAACTTGAGTTTGTTGTAAAATTATTTCAGATAGCCAAATTTTATAGGGGTCATTAATGTCACGCCAAGGTAAATCCCTTTTGTGTTTTGCATACCAAATGATTAATCTATCTGAAATAGGGTGATTTTTGGACATTTTAATTTTCTACAGCAAAAATTTTATCAATAACCTCTGCATTTTTTTGTGTAATTATTTTTCGTTTCAAGCTCATTTTAGGAGTCAATTCACCGCCCTCAATGCTCCACTCTTTATTTAAAATCGCTACGCGTTTTAATTGTTCGAATGGAGCTAATGATTTATTAATAATTTTTATATGTTCATTGATTATATGTTTTAGATCTTCATGACGACTCATATCTTCATTATTAGTCCATGAAATATTTTTTTCTTTACAATAGTCTTTAAAATTACTGAAAGATGGAACAATAATAGCTGATGCAAATTTTTGATTTTCGCCAACTACCATACTTTGTTCTATAAATCTGGATTCTTTTATTTTGTTTTCAATCATTAATGGAGCTATGTATTTGCCCGAACTTGTTTTAAAAATTTCTTTTTTTCTATCAGTAATTTTTAAAAAACGATTTTCAATAAAAGTTCCTACATCTCCTGTATGAAACCAACCATCACTATCTATAACTTCTTTGGTAGCTTCTACGTTTTTGTAATAGCCTAACATTAAATTTGGGCCCTTTACTAAAATTTCACCATCTTCTTCGGCAATTTTAACTGTTACTCCTTCAATAACCGGACCACAAGTTCCAATGCAGATATTATCAGTGCCATATCTGTTTACACTCACTACAACGCATGTTTCGGTTAATCCGTATCCTTGTAAACAAATAATATTTGCGCATAAAAATATTCTCTCTAATTTAGGATTAAGCGCAGCGCCACCTGATGCAATACATACCAATTCTCCTCCAACGGCTTCTCGCCATTTACTAAATACTAACTTGTCTGCGATTTTATGCTGTATGTTATACCACCATCCATTTTTATTATTAAGTTCATATGAATTGGCAATTCGCATACTCCAATTAAAAATAATACGTTTTAAGCCAGTTAATTTTTCGCCAGTAGAAGTAATTTTTTCATATACTCTTTCTATTAATCTTGGAACTGAAACAAAAATTTGAGGTTTGATTTCTTTTAAATTATCGCCTATTGTTTCTAACCCTTCGGCATAATAAATAGAGATTCCCTTGTATAAATATAGTGTATTAACCATTCGTTCATAAACATGATTAAGGGGCAAGAAGCTTAATGCTTTCCATGTACTTTTAAATGGTGCAAAATTTTGACAAGCAAGAACGTTAGATACTAGGTTATGATGTGTAATCATTACACCTTTGGGAACGCCTGTTGTTCCTGATGTATAAAGAATAGTTAATAAATTTGAAGGTAAAATAGATGTTTTTATATTTTCTAATTTATCTGCACATGAATGCTCTGCGCCAAACATTAAAAAATTTGAAAATGGCATAATTCCATCAATGACATTAAAACTAATGATGTTTTTTACATTAGGGATTTCTTTTTCAATTGCTACTAATTTTGCATATATAGATTTATCAGAAATAAAAACAGTGCTTACTTCAGAATGATTTAATATAAATTGCAAATCCGTATTGCTAATTGTTGGAAAAATAGGTACAGTAACAATATTAGCTTGTTGACAACCATAATCACAAAAATTCCATTCAGGTCTGTTATTTGATATGATAGCTACTTTATCGTTTGAATTTAATCCGAGTGCTAACAACCCATAGCTTACATGGTTTACATTTTTAATAAAATCATCACTACTATGGCTTTGCCATACTTTATTTACTTTAGCAGATAAAACATCTGATTTAATGTAATCTGTTTTGTAAAATTCTAAGATATCAAATACACGAGTTATTTCCATTTTTTAAATTATTACAATTTAATCAAAGATTAAGATAATTGTACAATTATACAAATTGAATAAAATTAAAACAGTATGAGTGATATTATTTTTTGTAGATATAATTCATCTGTTTTATCAAAAGTATTATACATGTCGCTATCTATATCTAGTACTCCAATAATTTCTCCAGATGTGTTATAAATAGGAATTACAATTTCTGATTTTGATAATGCACTACAGGCAATATGACCAGGGAAATTATTTACATCGTCTACAAGTATGGTTTGTTTGTTTTGCCATGCGCTACCACACACACCTTTACCTTTATTTATTCGTGTGCAAGCAACTGGCCCTTGAAAAGGACCAAGAACAAGCTGATTTTCTTTTATTAAATAAAACCCAACCCAAAAAAAACCCAACCCAAATTTTAATGCCGCACATATATTTCCCATGTTAGCAATTAAATCAGTTTCAGATTCAACTAAAGATTTTATTTGAGGAATTAGTGATTGATATTTTTCTTCTTTTGTATTTCCAGTTATTAAAAAATCTTCAGCCATTTATAAGTTATTTAATAATGTAAAATTGTTTATTTTTATAACAAATATACTAGTTAAATACAGTACATATTTAATAAATACTTCATAAAAATATAATTTGATCCAAAAATACTTCATAGCTATTGTGCCTCCAAAGCCACTTTTACATCAACTACAAGATATTAAGCATGAAATATTTATAAATTATAATACTAAAGGCGCCTTAAGATCTCCAGCTCATATTACATTACATATGCCTTTTAATTGGGATGATGAAAAAGAACAAAAATTAGTTTCTTCTTTAGAATCATTTAATTTTTCTCAATCTTTTGATGTGTATTTAAATCGTTTTTTTTGTTTTGAACCTCGTGTTATTTTTATTGGAGTTAATGATAATGAAGCATTGTATCAATTACAAAAAAGTTTAGTATTACATGTAAAAAAAAATCTGCAGTTATTTAATCAATACGATGATAAAAGAGGGTTTCATCCCCATGTAACTGTTGCCTTCAGAGATTTAAAAAAACCCATGTTTTATAAAATATGGAATGATTATAAAGATAAAAAGTTTGAAGCGTTTTTTAATTGTACCACTTTTTGTTTGTTAAAACATATTAATAACAAATGGGAAGTATATAAAGAATTTGAGCTTGTAAAATAAAAAAAGCCCTAGTTTATACTAGGGCTTTTTTTATTTTATTTTTTTATGAGCACTTCATCAATCATTCCGTAATCTTTTGCTTCTTGAGCTATCATCCAGTAATCTCTATCACTATCTGCCCAAACTTTCTCATAAGTTTGTCCGCTATGTAAAGCTATAATTTCATATAACTCTTTTTTTAATTTTTGAATTTCTCGTGCCGTAATTTCAATATCGGATGCTTGTCCTTCAGCGCCACCTAGTGGTTGATGAATCATGATACGGGCATGTTTTAATGCTGTGCGTTTTCCTTTTGCTCCAGCACATTGTAAAACAGCTCCCATACTTGCTGCCATTCCTGTACAAATTGTAGCTACATCAGGCTTAATGATTTGCATGGTGTCATATATACCTAATCCAGCATATACAGAACCTCCTGGAGAGTTTAGATAAATTTGAATGTCTTTTTTAGAATCCACCGATTCTAAAAATAACAATTGAGCTTGTACAATATTAGCTACTTGATCGTTAATGCCTGTTCCCAAAAAAATAATACGGTCCATCATTAATCTAGAAAAAACATCTAATACAGATACATTTAATTGTCTTTCTTCAATAATATTTGGAGTTAAATTTCTAATTCCAGGTGTAACAGCAGAAACATAACTGTCATATGTTAAGCTGCTAATGCCAACATGTTTTGTGGCGTATTTTTTAAATTCATTTTGGTCAAACATAATTTGAGGGTTTAGTTGTTAAGCAAATATACTTGTTCAAATACCTATAGCCAAACCTGTGCCAAAAAGTTTTTAACGCCAGTTCGTCAGTAATCCACTTTTTTTATTTTTTTAAGTTAAGTAATTACTAATATGCAGCCATTTCTAAAAAATCACTTTCTTTGTATAAAAAATTGCAAAAGATACTTATATATATATGTTTGGTTTTTTTGAGTGTTCAGTGCGCTCAAATAACACCTTTAACGGGAGGAAAAAAAGACACAATGCCTCCAAAACCTATTTTGTTTTTACCCGAAAATGCTTCAGTAAATTTTAACTCTAAAACAATAGAAATACAATTTGACGAGTATATTGCTTTAAAGGATATCGCCAATCAGTTTATTATTACTCCTCAACTTAATGAATCTCCAGAAATTATTGTAATCGGAAAGAAGTTAAAGATTACGTTTAGACAATCTTTACAACAAAACACTACATATAAATTGGCTTTTGGAAATGCAATTACAGATATCAATGAATCTAATGTTTTACAAAACTTTGAATATTTATTTAGTACAGGTAACATATTAGATAGTTTAAGTATAAGAGGAAAAGTAGTATTGTTTAATAATAAAAAACCAGTGTCTCAAGTTTTAATTGGCCTTTATCCTAATAATTCTTCTGATAGTATAATATACAACAGTAAACCACTATACATTACAAAAACAAATGATTTAGGTATTTTTAAATTTAATTATTTGCCAAATGAAACATTTAAAATAGTAGCCATTAAAGACATTAATAAAAATTTAGTTTATGACGGCTCTGATGAAGAAATAGCATTTAATAAAAATTTAGTAAATCCTACTGATACGATTTTTACGACACTTTACTTATTTAAAGAGCCATCTCAAAAAAACTTTATTAAAAAAAGTTATTCGCCAGAGTATGGAAAAGCAATGATAATATTTAATAAGCCTCAATTGTATATTAAACAAATTAAAGCAAACGGGCTAATAAAATATGATTTTAATACATCAAAAGATACGCTTTCATTATACTACACCAATCAATATGATACATTACAAACGTATATTATAAATGAATTAGGCAATACAGATACGGTTTATACTAAAATCATGCCTAAAGAGTTATTAGAAAAACAGAAAAATAATAAATTAATTAAATATAGTATAACACCAAGTTTTAGTTCATTTTTACCATATTTTGAATTACCAGTGTTTAATTTAAATGTTCCTGTGAAATCAAAAAATATTGATAAAAATAAAATCTTATTAATTGAAAAATTAGATTCTCTCAGCAAATTAATTCCGTTTAATATTATAACAAAAGATGATTGGGCTTCTACGTTTAAAATAAACGCAGATTTTCAAGCAGATAAAAATTATATCTTATATTTCAAAAATGGAGCTTTAATTGATGATTCCAAAAGATATAACGATTCTGTTTCATATAAATTTAAAACAACTTCAGAAGACGACTATGCCACACTAAAAATAAAAATCATTTTTCCTAAAAAAGAAAATTATTTAGTGCGGTTATTAAATGAAAAAGAAGAATTAATAAACGAACAAATTTTACAATTATCTTTAACATCAACATCAGAAAAAATAATAGAGTATAAAAATTTAATTCCAGGAAACTATTTTGTAAGAGTAGTTGAAGATGCCAATAAAAATGGGCTGTTTGATACAGGAAATTATTTTTTAAAAATCTATCCCGAAACTATTTTTATAAATAATGCTATAATAAAATTATTACCTGGTTGGGAAATCGAAAATGAATTTAAATTGAAATAATCTTTTTTTAATTGTTTATTTCATAAATTTTTTTGTAAAACTAGACACTACATTTATTTTTATTTTGAATTAACTGAATAGATTAATTGTGTTTTTTTAAAATAGCATACCTTCTAAAACACTCATTAAATAAGGCGTTTCAGGGACTTTTGATTATTTATCATTTTTGTTTTTTCGAAATTTGTTTTTTTTGTTTTAGTATTATAAAACAGTATTAACAATTTCAACATTTTTATGTTAATAAATTAACTGGTTGAAAATTAGTTAGCGTTAATAATTTTATTTACTTCGTAGTAACAAAAATCTTAAAAACAAAAAACCATGGCAACAACTAAAAAAGCAGCTCCTAAAAAAGCGGTAAAAAAAG
>CAZIPC010000009.1:0-35255 GCA_964541155.1 uncultured Flavobacterium sp. | reverse complement strand
CAGCTCCTAAAAAAGCAGCTAAAAAAGCGGTAAAAAAAGCAGCTCCTAAAAAAGCAGCTAAAAAAGCGGTAAAAAAAGCAGCTCCTAAAAAAGCGGTAAAAAAAGCAGCTCCTAAAAAAGCAGCAGCTAAGAAAAAGTAATAAAAGCCCCGCATAAGCGGGGTTTTTTATTTGTAACTATTATTTACAATTAATAGTATAGTGCCACTAATTAATTAGTGGCATTTGTTTTTATTAACTTTTTTGATTGCATATATTTGTCAAGTTAAACCACATATTATATAATATTTAAAATCATAAACTAAATATGAAAAAAGTAATTATCCTTTCAATAATTAGTGTAGCATCACTTATTTTATTTTCTTATTGTAGTAATATACAAAAAGAAAATATAGAACCGCCTTTAGGTATGATAAGCTTAGATTTAAGTAAATTTGGAAAACAGTTTTCAATATTTGTACCAGATACTAACATTGCTAAAATAGATATTAGGGAACAAAGTTGGGGGGCTTTAGAAATTAAAGTAGGAAAAGAATTTCATCTTTCAATTACAGAAGATCCAGGAGACATTGAATTAGTAAAAAGTGATATCAAGTCTAACGATGTGAATATTTTTAAATCTTACTTAATAGATGAGCCTTTAACTATTGTATGGGAAAGTCAAATCATTAAACCAGAATATCATTTTTATAGCATCCAACGCGCAAATGACAATACATATGTTTTTCAAGATGTAATGCCTTCTAATGGTGAGCCTATTCATAAAGAGGCTATTCTAAAAATGGTTAATTCAGTAAAAAAAATTATTCCTAAAGAAATCAAAAAATTTAATTAAGATGTAAAAACTCCAATACTCAAGTATTGGAGTTTTTTTATTTATCATGTTATTATTTTAATTTAAAAGATACCGGAATATTAAATCTTACTTTAACAGGATGCCCTGCATTTTTACCAATTTTTTTCCAGCGAGGCATGTTTTTAATAACTCGTGTAACCTCTTCATCACAACCAAATCCTATACCTCTCATTATTTTTGTATTTTCTATATCTCCTAATTCATTTACTACAAATGATATATATACTACGCCCTCAATATTAATTTCTCTGGCTAATGTTGGGTATGTAATGTTTTGTGAAACGTATTTCATTAATCCTGCAAAACCTCCTTCAAACTCAGGCATTTCATCAGCTATAATAACTGTTGTGGTATTAGCAACTGTATTAGTGGAAGTTGAACTTACAGTGTTGGTGGTTGTGCTCAACGGATCAGTCCCAGTAGCTGTATTAGAACCTACACCATTAATAGAATTACTAATATTGGCAGAAGTAGTTGTAGCTGCATTATCTTTAATAACGGTAGCAATACTTCCTTTAGCGGCAGCAGATTCTAATTTTTTAATTGGCTCAACTATTGGAGTTAAGTTAACAGGAGTTGAATAGATGAAATTCTCTGAGCTAGGATCATCAAAAATAATAGGTGCCGTATTCTCTATTTGATTATTAATACGATTATTAATTAATAGTATTCCAAACAATAAAACAATACAACTACTGAGGTATAATAATGATTTAAATAAAGCATTATTATAGTTTGATCTAATCGCATAAGCGCCATAATTTTTGTTTCTGTTTTCAAAAATTACTTCATTTAATTTGGCAACATTGTTTCCTAGGAAGTTCATAACACTTGTTTTTAAAAGTTTATACTGGTGTTTGCAATTCAATAATAATAGGCTATGAATTGTTTCTGATATAAAAGTATAATCATCAATAATAAAAAACCACATCTGTTTGAGATGTGGTTACTTTAAATACATAACTGGTTAAGTTTATAGTAAATGCGGTTTATTGTTTAGTATATACAGCAGAACAACTGTCTCTATTTGTGCCAACTGTTGTGGTGTAATTTAAAGAAATATTGTTGGCAGAAGTTAATAAGCCATTGCCTTGAGTAAAATTATTACCTCCAAATATTTGATAAGGAATTATTAATTGATTGTTACTGATAGAAGCTCGAACTGATGAATTTGGAATACCATAAAAATTATAAATTAAAATTTCGTTTGAATTAGTGGTTGATTTTATGATATTTACTGTATAAGCAGTTGGCCCAGCTAATGCACTATTTTCATTAGCCAACCAATATGCAACAAATTTATCTCTCGCATCATTGGTAGGCGACGTGGATTCGTTTTTATTATCATTAGAACAAGATGCTATACTCAATGAAACTAAAAAAGCAAATAATCCTTTATTCATAATTAGTTGTTTGATTATAATAATTAATAGTAAAAATATACAATATTGAAGATATAATAATTAAAATTATTATTTATTGTATTTTTACATCATGATAGCGATTAACCATACTCTTATTTCTGAAGATGTATTTGATAAAAAATTTGTTTGTGATTTAAATGCATGCAAGGGAGAGTGCTGCGTTTCTGGAGATAGCGGAGCACCTTTAGACAAAAGGGAATTAAAAATTTTAGACAAAATATATCCTATTGTAAAACCTTATATGAATGAAAAAGGAATTGCGGCTGTTGATAAACAAGGTACTTATATTTTAGATGAAGATGGAGATTATACAACTACTTTAGTAAGTGATGGTGCAGAGTGTGCTTTTGTTTTTTTTGATGAAAAAAATATTGCAAAATGCGCTATCGAACAGGCATATTTGGATGGTAAAATTGATTGGAAGAAACCTATTTCTTGTCACTTATATCCAATTAGAATTAAAGAGTATAAAGAATATGATGCCGTAAATTATCATTCATGGCATATTTGTAAATCTGCTTGTGATTGTGGACAACAATTAAATGTTCCGGTATATAAATTTTTGAAAGAACCCTTGATTAGAAAATATGGAGATGCTTGGTATGAAGAATTAGAGAAAGTTTATCAAGCCTACAGTATTAAAAAGAAATAAAAAAGTATAATTTGCACACGGTATTATTAAATGTAGTTTTAGTTAATACTAATAAGACAGTGTTTAATTTTTTTAAGTAGTCATTATTTTAAATTAACAATATGCGTTCTATTTTAGTTTTTTTAATCGCATCTTTTTTAGGTAGTTTTATTTATTTAGGAATCGGCTGGGTTGTATTTGATTTATTGTTGGGAGATTTCACCGAACAACATACAACGCAAATTGTTGGATTTAAAAAAACAAACGATTTTAGTATTATTTTTCTTTACTTATCTTGTCTAGCTTATGCATCCTTAATAACATATATTTCAAGTTTAATAATAAATACTAAAACAGTATTTCAAGCTTTTATGCAGTTTGCAAGTATAGGTGTGTTAATTGCCTTTATGACTAATTTTTACTGGTATGCATCAAGTTATTTTTATTCTGATTTAATTGCAGTAATTGTTGACTGCATTGGAGCAGCATTTACAGTTGGATTACTAGGGGTATTTAATCATATTTTTATTAAAAATATGATTAAATAAAAAACTAAGAAGTTACTTTTAAGTACGAATTACTCCACCGTTACACTTTTTGCCAAATTTCGAGGCTGATCAACATTACATCCGCGCATTACAGCAATATGGTATGATAATAATTGCCAAGGAATAACAGATACTAATGGCACTAATGATTCATCCGTTTCTGGAATTTCAATAACATGTTCGGCCATTTTTTTCACATCTATATCTCCTTCTGTAACAATAGCAATAATTCTTCCTTTACGCGCTTTTACTTCTTGAATGTTACTCACTACTTTTTCATAATTAGCACCTTTAGTAGCAATTACAAAAACAGGCATAGCTTCATCAATTAAAGCAATAGGTCCGTGTTTCATTTCGGCTGCAGGATATCCTTCGGCATGAATATAAGATATCTCTTTTAATTTAAGAGCTCCTTCTAATGCTACAGGAAAAGAATAACCTCTTCCTAAGTATAAGGCATTTGCAGCGTCTTTATATTCTGAGGCAATTAATTTAATAGAATCATTTAGTTTTAAAACTTCTTCAATTTTAGCAGGAATAGATTCCATCTCATATAATAATTGGCGGTAACGACTTTCAGCAATAGCACCTTTTACTTTAGCTACATGTAATGCCATTAAAGTTAATACTGTAACTTGAGCAGTAAATGCTTTTGTTGAAGCAACACCTATTTCTGGACCTGCATGAGTATATGAGCCAGCATGTGTAGCTCTTGCAATAGATGAGCCAACAACATTACATACTCCAAAAATTGTAGCGCCCTTAGATTTTGCTAATTCAATAGCTGCTAATGTATCTGCAGTTTCACCACTTTGAGAAATAGCTAATACAACATCGTCAGCATATATGATAGGATTTCTATATCTAAATTCCGAAGCATATTCAACTTCTACAGGTATTCTAGCGTATTCTTCAAATAAATATTCGGCAACCATTCCGGCATGCCAAGATGTTCCACAAGCAATAACAATAATACGTTTAGCATTTTTAAATTTACCTTCATGTTCTTCAATGCCACCCATTTTTAAATGACCAGTAGCAGAGTTTAAACGACCACGCATACTATCAAAAATGGAACGAGGTTGCTCGTATATTTCTTTTAGCATAAAGTGGTCATAACCTCCCTTTTCAATGGCTTCTAACTCCATTTCTAATTTTTGAACATAAGGTGTGATCTCCTTATCGCGAATGGTTCTAATTTTTAATTCTTCTCCTCGTCTTATAATAGCAACATGTTCATCTTCTATATATACCACGTTTTTTGTGTATTCAACAATTGGTGAGGCATCAGATGCTATAAAAAATTCGCCTTTCCCAACACCAATAACCATAGGACTTCCTTTTTTAGCAGCAATTAAAGTGTCGGGATCGTTTTTATCTAATATTACGATAGCATAAGCACCATTTACTTGTTTTAAAGCAGCCATTACAGCATGACCAAGTTTTAAATTTGGTTCGTTTAACCGGATGTCTTCTATTAAGTGAATTAAAACTTCGGTATCAGTTTCTGATAAAAATGTATGGCCACGTTTTTGTAATCCTTCTTTTATTGAAGCGTAATTTTCAATAATACCATTATGAATAATTACTAAATCTTTACTTTGAGAGTAATGAGGGTGGGAGTTTACATCATTTGGTTCGCCATGTGTAGCCCAACGAGTATGACCAATTCCAATGTTTCCTGTTTTGTCTTTGTCTTTAGAAAAATCTAATAAATCTGAAACTTTACCTTTTTTCTTGTAAACATTTAGGTTTCCTTCTTTTGAAATTAATGCTACGCCAGCACTATCATATCCACGGTATTCTAAACGTTGTAATCCTTTAATTAAAATAGGAAACGCATCTTTGTTTCCAATATATCCTACAATTCCACACATAATAATTATATAAAAAACACAAAGCGAATATACTGCTTTTTTTGTGAAAACATTATAAATAAGGGACAATTAAAGCTTACTTGTTTTTAGAAATTATGTTATTTAGAGCTTCATTAATGGTGTTGAATTTAAAATGAAAATTATTATTTATAAGCTTTTGAGAACTAATCCTCGATCCTTTTAATAATACATTAGCCATTTCGCCAAATATCATTTTTAGAAAAAAGGCTGGAATATTTGGTAAAATAAAAGGTTTTGATAAGGCTTTTGCTAGTTGTATTGAAAATGATAAATTGGTAGTGTACTGAGGAGATACAGCATTATAAACTCCATTAAAATTTTGATTAAATAAGGCTTGACAAAACACAGATACTAAATCATCTATATGAATCCAAGGTATATATTGTTTTCCAGAGCCAACAGCAGAACCTAATCCTAGTTTAAATAAAGGAATTAGTTTTTTTAAAGCCCCACCGTTAGCACTTAATACAACTCCAATTCGTATAATACAATTTCTTTCAGAAAGAGCTTGAATTTCTTTGTATGAATTTTCCCATCTTATGCAGGTTTGAGTTAAAAAATCTTCTTTGCCTGTATCAGATTCCGTATATATTTTTTCAGAAGTATTCATGCCATATATGCCAACGGCACTAGCTCCTATGAATGATTTTAATTGAATGTTGTTTTTTTTAAGAATGCTAGTTATAAGATTTATACTATTAACGCGCGAATCAATGATTTCTTTTTTGCGTTTAGAAGTCCAACGGTTATCTGCAATTCCACTGCCAGCCAGGTGAATAATGTGTTCAACATCTATAAAAGCACGTTCATCTATTTTATTGTTTTCAACATCCCAAACATAAGATTTTATATCTATTGATGAATCGGGAAATCTGGATAATATTCTTACCTCATGTCCCTCTAAAATTAAACGACTAGATAGTGCTTTACCTACTAATCCTGTTCCTCCGGATATTAATATAACTGCCATGATATATTATTACAATTTAGGTGTAACTTTGTTTAAAGTTAATAATATTTATGGAGCCTATTTTTGATATACATATTTTTGTTTGCACTAATCAACGTTCTGGTTCAGAGAAATTAAGTTGTGGTGAAACTCATGGAATAGAATTAGTAACAGAGTTTAAAAAACATTTAAAACACCTAACAGTTGGATTAAGAACTAGAGCAAATAAAAGCGGGTGCTTGGGTATTTGTGATTTTGGACCAACGGTGGCTATTTACCCTGAAGGGATTTTTTATGTAGGAGTTAAAAAAGAAGATGTGAAAGAAATTATAGACTCGCATATAGTAAACAAAAAACCAGTTCAACGTTTATTATTAAAAAAATGATGCCTGATGTATTAGATAGTTTACAACGGGTTGATTTGTTTGAAAAGTTTAAAATTCAACTAAATCGTGATTTTGAATTGTGTGGATTTTCAGATATAGCACCAATATTAAATTCAAATCAGTTGGAACATGTATTTCAAGAAGTATTAAAAGCTATTATCATTATTGAAAAAAAAGAATCGTCGTCTATTAAAAATTTATTATACAGAATCGACATTTCTGAACTTCAAATAAAAACGGAAGCATTAAATTATCCAGATAAAAATTTTCAGCAAATTTTATCAGAATTAATTGTAAAACGCATTTTACAAAAAGTAATTTTAAAAGAACAATATTCGAAATAAATATGAACGTAGAAATTAGAAAGGGAATCCACGCAGATATCCCTTTTGCATTAAACTTAGTAAAAGAATTAGCTTTGTTCGAAAAAGCAGCTAATGAAGTTGAAGTTACAGAGGAAGAAATGATTCAATGGGGCTTTGGAATAGACAAACAATTTGATTTTTATGTAGTATTACTAGATGGCATTATTGTTGGAATGGCTTTGTACTATTTTAAATATAGTACGTGGAAAGGAAAATGTTTGTTTTTAGAGGATATTATTGTAACAGAAATACATCGTGGGAAAGGCTTAGGAAAACTATTATTTGATAAGATAGTACAAGTGAGTAAAGAAACTAAAGTTCGTCGTATGGAGTGGCAGGTATTGGATTGGAATACTCAAGCTATTGAGTTTTACAAAAAATACCAATCAACTTTAGATGAAGAGTGGATTAATTGTAAGCTTACAAATCATCAATTAGCTAAATTATAACATACCTTTTTTTAGGTATTGTTTAGATTAATTCTAAATAACAATTTTGCAATGTTAAATTTAAAAAATATTGCAATATGGTTACTCGTTATTTTTTACTTCTATGTTTAATTATCACAACTAGTTTTTTGTATTCACAAAAAGAGGACTCTTTATTTTTAAAAGAATTAGATTTAAGTGAAATTATTATAGCTGAATATCGCACAGTAAATGGAGTGGGGCATTTGCCTGATGAAAAAGATGGAATAATTTATGCTGGAAAAAAAACGGAAATTATTATAACCGATAGCCTAGATGCAAATAAAGCAATTAATAATACTCGTCAAATTTTAGGAAGAACACCCGGATTAAATATTGTAGAAACAGAATCAGGTGGATTTACAGCAAATGGTATTGCAACCCGTGGATTAAATCCTTCTCAAAGTATAGAGATGAATACGCGTCAAAATGGGTATAACATAAGCGCAGATATTTATGGCTACAACGAAGCATATTATTTACCTCCTATGGAGGCTGTTAATAGAATAGAAATGGTAAGAGGTGCAGCATCTTTACAGTTTGGTTCACAGTTTGGCGGGTTAGTAAATTATGTTTTAAAAGAAGCGCCTAAACATAAAAAATTTGAATTTAACACATCTCAAACGGGTGGTAGTTTTGGTTTATATAATTCGTTTAATTCTGTTGGTGGTACTATAAAAAAAATAAACTATTATGCCTTTGTTCAGTATCGCACTTTACAAGGTTATCGCCCAAATAGTGAGCAATGGCAAGTTTCTGGCTTTGGTAAATTACAATACAAACCAAACGAAAAATTAGCATTATCCCTTGAATATTCTTTATTACGAAACGAATTAAAAATGCCGGGTGGATTTACAGATAGTGCATTTATAGCAAACCCAAAATCATCTTCTCGAGCTAGAAATTGGTTAAAAAGCCCATGGAATATTGTTAGTGCAAATTTAAAATATACACCTTCAGAAAATACAACGGTTGATTTTAAAACGATGTTTTTATTTAGCGGTCGTTCATTAGTATGGCGTAATGAAGATGGAGGACCAGAAGCATTAGATATTATTGATACTATAACCAACGACTATGTTCCAAGAGAAGTAGGAAAAGAAAAAATGCAAAATACAACATCTGAATTACGTTTTTCTCATCATTATTATTTAGGAAAACATAAATCAACTATAGCAGGAGGGTTAAGATATAGTTACGCTTGGTTTAATAGAAAGGGCGGAGGAGAAGGTACCACAAAAAGCGATTTTGATTTATCTATTTCAGGACCTTGGGGATATGATTTAGATTTTTCAACAACTAATTTAGCGCCTTTTATAGAAAACACATTTAAACTAGGGAAAAAATTTACCATCACTCCAGGATTTAGATTTGAGTACATAAATAGTACAGCGTCTGGGTATAAAACAGAAGATGAATTTAAAATATATACAGAGCAAGTACGTAACCGTTGTTTTCCACTTTTTGGTGTTGGATTAGAATTTAAACCAACTACAAATACAAGTTTATATAGTAACATTAGCCAGGCTTATAGGCCAATAGATTACGGTCAATTAGAACCACTTGGTGTTATTTCTAAAATAGATCCGAATTTAAAAGATGCCACTGGATTTAATTCTGACTTAGGGTATAGAGGGACCATAAAAAATTATTTAAACTTTGATATTAGTGCGTTTTACATGGCATACAATAACAGAATAGGAGTTGTTTTAAAAACAAATGAATTAGGAGATGAATATACATATAGAACTAATATTGCAAATAGTGTTCATCAAGGCATTGAAACGTATATTGAATTTAATATTATAAAATGTATTAATCCTGCTTCAAAATATGGAATTAGTTTTTTTGATTCTTACTCTTATATTGATGCAAAATATACTACTGGTGAATTTAAAGGAAATAGAGTAGAGGCATCTTCTCATACAATCAACCGTGTAGGTTTAATTGTAAATAGTAATCGTTTTTCAATTACTTATCAGTATAATTATGTTGGAGATGCATTTGGAGACGCCTCTAATGTAAAAGTAAGCTCTGATCCTGTTGCTGGCTATATCCCAGCTTATGATGTTATGGATTGTAGTGCTAGTTATAAATACAAAAATTATACAATTAAACTAGGAGGAAATAATTTAGCTAACAAGTCATATTTTACTCGCCGAACAGATGAGTATCCGGGTCCAGGAATAATACCTTCTATTGGTAGAAGTTGGTATATCGGTTTAAGTGCAAAATTTTAATATGTAATTATGATTCAAAATAAAAAAATACAATGTTTATTTATACTTGTTTATTTATTATCATTTGTTGCTTGTAAAAAAGATAAAGACATAACTATTGTTACACAAAACGATAAAATACAACTTGGAAAAAAACTTTTTTTTGACAAGAATTTATCCGATCCAATTGGACAATCTTGTTCTAGCTGTCATAGCCCAGAAACAGGATTTAGTGATTTAAATCACAATATCGTTTCAGAAGGTGCTGTTAGTGGATTATTTGGAAACAGAAATGCTCCAAATATTTCTTATGTTATGTATTCCATGCCATTACATTTTGATTACGTTGATTCTACATACGTTGGTGGATTTTTTTACGATGGAAGAGTAAATACATTGCAAGATCAAGCTACTAAACCATTTTTCAATCCATTAGAAATGAATATTAAAAATATCACTATGTTGATTTCTAAACTAAGAAGTGCAAGTTATTTTTCTTTATATAAAGAGGTTTATGGAGACATTACAGATGAAGATAAAGCTTTTAAAAATATTGCAGATGCTATTACTGCGTACGAACAATCAAGTGAAGTTAACCCGTTTAACTCTAAATTTGATTATTATTTAAAAGGACAAGCCGTATTAACTCCTCAAGAACTAAGAGGAATGAAGGTATTTACAGATACAGCTAAAGGTAAATGTGCCAACTGTCATATTATAGATGAAGATGAAGAAACAGGAAAAATATTGTTTACAGATTTTACATACGATAATATAGGTTTACCCAAAAACATCAATAATCCATATTATACTATTACTAGTATTTATAACCCATTAGGAGCGTCGTACATAGATTATGGACTAGGAGCATTTTTAAATAATAGTAATTTTAATGGACAGTTTAAAGTGCCTACGTTGCGAAATGTAGCTATCTCTGCTCCATATTTTCACAATGGAGTATTTAATACCTTAGAAGAGGTTGTTCATTTTTATAATAAAAGAGACTCGTTGTTTCCAAATCCAGAAGTGCCGATTAACGTTAATACAACAGAGCTAGGAAAATTAAAATTAAGTTCACAGGAAGAAAAAGATTTGGTTGCCTTCTTAAAAACGTTAACTGATGGTTATAAGTAGTATATAATTAAGTTATAGTGCTTTTACACAATCAATAAAAAACTTTACTTTATTTTTATCTAAGTCAGGATATAAACCATGTCCTAAGTTAGCAATGTAACGCTGTTTGCCAAATGCAGTTACCATTTTTCGTGCAGTGATTTCAATTGTTTTTTCATCAGCATATAACATGCAAGGGTCTGCATTTCCTTGTAAAGTTTTTTCATGACCAATAATAATCCTCGCATCTTGTGGGTTAATAGTCCAATCTAAACCAATTGTATTACAGTTTAATTTAGCCATATCTGCTAAGGCAAAGTGAGCATCTTTTGCAAATACAGTTACGGGTACAAGAGGCTCAATGGCATCACATATTTTAGAAATGTATTTTAATGAAAATTCTAAGTATTGTTCATGACCCAATACGCCTGCCCAACTATCAAAAATTTGAATCATATCTGCTCCAGCAGAGATCTGCCCTTTTAAATAGTTGATAGTACTTTGAGTTATTTTTTCAAGTAATTGATGAGCTAGTTTAGGCTGTTGATATAAAAATTTTTTAGCTTGACTAAATGTTTTACTCCCACTGCCTTCTACCATATAAGCCATTAAAGTCCAGGGAGCTCCTCCAAATCCAATTAAAGGTACTCGATTATTTAAATCTTTTTTTGTGAGTCGAATAGCTTGTATAACGTAATCTAAATCACCTGCTTTGGCAATGCGTAACTCGTTAATGTCTTTTTGAGTTTTAACTGTTTTTTCGAAATTAGGTCCTTTAGCTTCTATCATTTGATAGGGTAAGCCCATTGCTTCAGGTATAACTAAGATATCTGAAAAAATAATTGCCGCATCTACTCCTAATATATCAACGGGTTGTATAGTTACTTCTGCTGCTAATTCAGGATTTTTTACAAATTCAATAAAATTTTTTGCACGAGCCCTAGTTGCTTTATATTCTGGTAATATACGACCCGCTTGACGCATTAACCAAATTGGCACACGTTCAACTTTTTCTCCTTTTGCTGCTCTTAATATTATGTCGTTTTGATACATATTAGTTTAAAATTTCGTTTAAATTAGTTTTTATTCTATTGCAAATATCATCTAATGGTAAATCGTTATCATCTTCACCAAATGGGTCTTCAATTTCTTCTGCTATTAACTCAATACTTGCAAATACATACAAAACAATGATTGATATAGGAACTGTAGTATATCCAAATTCACTACCAAAAAAAATAGGTAACGTCATTACATATAAAAATATCATTTTTTTAAGAAAAATATTATAAGAGTATGGAATAGGAGTGTTTTTAATTCTTTCGCAAGCCCCACAACTTTCTGTAAATGATTTTAATTCATCATTTAAAATAATTAATTGTTCTCCGGTTAAATCTTTATTATTATATAAATTAGTTATTTTAGTAAAAAGAGATTTAGCTATAAAATTAGGTCTATGCTTAGCATCTGAAAATTGAGCTAATGTTATGGTATCAGTTGATACAAATTCTTCTTGATTATATTTATTTCTTAGATGATTTTTGAAACTGAAAACGTAATTAATAATAAGACATTTTATTTCGTGTTTATCTTTCTCATGAATTAAAATGGATGAAAGTTTAAGAGCAAGATTTCTTGAATTGTTTACAACACTACCCCATACTTTTCTCCCTTCCCACCATCTGTCGTATGCCGAGTTTGTTCTAAAAACTAATAGCATCGATAATACAAATCCTAAAATAGAATGCATTACTGTAGGGTTTTTTGTATTAATATGAAAAAAATGTATTTCAGAATAAACTATAATGGCAGCATATATACCAATGCAAACAAGAGACCAAAACAATCTTCTAAAAGTATCGCTTTTGTGAAATTGTATAATTAATGTAAACCAGTCTTTTGGATTATATGTTACCATAAATAAGCTACAAAGTTAATACGTTTCCCTAAATTTAACGCTTTAAACTTAATTTAATTTACTGTGAATACATATTTTAGATTATATTGAAATTTATTTAGTATTTAAGCAAACATGAAAATTGCCGTTTATATAGTTTTTTCTTTCATTTATTGTATTTAACAATTTTATAATATAGTTTAGGAGACATTAATTAAAGTTAGATAAATGATTACACGTAATTTTATGAAATATATTATTTGTTTTTTAGCAGTAAGTACATGTTTATTTAAACTAAATGCTCAAGATGATCATTTTTGTGCCAAGCATAAAATAAAAAATTTTAATCGTAATTCCTCACTGATTTTACCTCCAGGATATATTCCTCCTGAAAACAAATACGATTTAAAATTCTATCATTTAAATATTAATGTTGAACGAAATACAAGCTATATCAGTGGTAATGTAAAAAGCAAAGCTGTAGTAACAGCAACAAGTTTAGATTCATTTGCGTTTGTTTTACATCAAAATCACACAATAGATTCTGTGTATGTAAATGGAGCTAAGCGTTTATTTGTTCGTCAGGATAGTTTAGTAAAGGCAACAACAGGTAATCCAATTCCGCAAAATCAATTATTTGAAGCGGTTGTATATTATCACGGTACAGCTCCTACTGGAGGCGCAGCCGCTATTGGAGATGGCTATAGCACAGGCACATCTGGTTCGTGGGGCAATCAAGTGAGTTGGAGTTTAAGTGAGAGTTTATGCGCTTATCATTGGTTCCCATGTAAACAAGATTTAAAAGATAAAATTGATTCGTCTTGGGTATACGCAACCACAGATTCTTCAAATATGGTGGGGTCTAATGGTCTTCTTAAAAATGTTGTAACAATTGGAAATAAAAAAAGATATGAGTGGCAATCTAGATACCCAATTGATTACTATTTGATTTCAGTAGCAACAGCTAAGTATAAACCTTATGTTTTATATGCTAAACCTCGCTATCTACTAAATGATTCTATCTTTATTCAAAATTTCATTTACGATAATGCAATTAATAATCCTTTGTGGAATAATCAAAAAATAGCTTTAGATAAAATAGTTCCAACAATTGAGTTAGAATCAAATTTATTTGGAATGTATCCGTTTTATAAGGAAAAATATGGACATTGCATGGCACCTTTTGGTGGAGGAATGGAGCATCAAACTATGACAAGTTTAGGATTCTTTGACTTTGAATTAGATGCTCATGAATTAGGACATCAGTGGTGGGGAGATAATGTAACTTGTGCCGCTTGGAAAGATATTTTTATAAATGAGGGATGGGCAAGTTATACCGAATATTTATCACATCAATATCTATCATCTATTTCTGGTAATACAGCTTCCAATAAAATGAATACAGTTCATAATAATGTGATGTCTCAGATAGGTGGAAGTTGTTATTTTACAAATGCAGATACAATGAATGCAAATGTTATTTTTGATTCAAGATTAACTTATGATAAAGGGAGTGCTGTGATTCACAGTTTACGCTATGAGATAAATAATGATTCAGTTTTTTTTCCCGCAATAAGAGCATTTCAAAATGCATACAGAGGTAGCACAGCAAGTGTGATTAATTTCAGAGATTTTATGGCTTCGTTTTCAGGATTAAATTTTACACAATTCTTTAATCAATGGTATTATGGAGAAGGCTACCCTACCTTTAGTGCATCTTGGAATCAATCTAATAACATCTTTTTTTTAAAATCAACACAGTCTCAATCTGTCCCTTCATCTGTTCCTTTGTTTATGACACATGTTGATTATAGAATTTCCAGAATAGCAAAGCCAGATACTATTGTTAGATTATTTCATGGCCAAGCAATTGAAAATTATACTTTAGCATTAACAGGAACAGTTACTAGTATTGGCATTGACCCTAACAATTGGATTTTAAATAAAGTTGGAACAATTACTAAGGATATAAACTTAGGCGAATTAAATTTAACTATACATCAACCCTCTGTATTTATTGGTCCAAATCCCACATCTGACGCTTTAAATATTTATATGAATACTAACACTAAGGCAATAACTGAGGTAATTGATGTTACAGGGAATCAAGTATTAATTAGAGAGTTTGATACACACATAGAATTTGATATTTCTAAATTTATAAGTGGAATTTATATTGTAAATATTAAAGATAAAACAGGCGGTTTAATTCATTCTACTAGGATTATAAAAAATTAAATGAAATAAAAAATGCTAATTAATAGTACTTTATTTATTTCATTTTCCCAATCCAATGAGGATACTGTGATAGGTGTTTAATTTCTGGTTCTTTTTCAAAGATACCAAATACCGCACTACCGCTACCGCTCATGCAAGCATACACAGCGCCTAAATCATATAAATCATGTTTTGTTTTTTCAACAATAGGGTATAAACTAAAAATAGATTTCTCGAAATCATTTACTAAATCTGTTTTCCAAGTTGATATAGGTTGTTTAATAACGTTTAATAAAGAGATATTGGGTTGTTTAGGTTTTACTAAACTGTAAGCCTCTTTAGTATTACTATGTACATTAGGGTATATAACAGCAATATATAAATGACTTAAGTTTAAGTTAATGTCACTAAATACATCTCCTTTTTGGGTAGCAAAAACGGGCTTGTTTTTAATAAAAAAAGCACAATCACTTCCTAGCAGTTTAGCTATATCAACACGATTTGTTTCCGTTAAATGTAATTCAAATTGTTCGTTTAGTAAATTTATAAAAAATGCTGCATCTGCGCTTCCTCCTCCTAATCCAGCTCCCATTGGCAATGTTTTATGTAAATACACATCAATGTTTGGTAATGATTTAGTTTGTTTGATGATAAGATAAGCCTTATATAATAAGTTATCTTCAAGATTCCCAATAATAGGTAAGCCACTTAAAAATAAATTAAATTCTTGTTTTGAGTTTGCATTAATATCATTAGGATTAACGGCAATAACTTCTAAAGCATCATTCCATCCAACAGGATAAAAAATAGTTTCTATATTATGAAAACCGTCAGAGCGTTTTTCAGTAATATGTAATCCTAAGTTAATTTTAGCATTTGGGAAACAAATCATACTACAAAGCTATTATTTTTAGTGAAACAACTTTTAGTTGTTTTTTAATTCTGATAATCAATAGGTTACAAATGTTGTATTTTCATTTTTTTAGTATCTTTGCCCTCTAACTAATTACACTATACTATGATTTACCTTGATTTTGAAAAGCCAATTCAGGAGTTAGAAGAAGAATTAGAAAAATTAAAAAGCGTTGCTGAAAAAAGCAAAGTAGATATGAGTAATAGCATTAAAGAGCTAGAATCAAAAATACATGCCAAACGCATAGAGATTTTTTCTAACCTAACTCCATGGCAACGCGTTCAAGTGAGCCGTCATCCAGAAAGACCCTATACATTAGCATATATTGATTCTATTTCTAATAGTTCTTTTATTGAATTACATGGAGATAGAACAGTAGGAGATGATAAGGCTATGGTTGGTGGTTTTGGCGATATTGATGGCCAAACAGTAATGTTTATAGGTCAGCAAAAAGGCATTAATACTAAAATGCGTCAAATTCGACGTTTTGGTATGGCAAATCCTGAAGGTTATCGTAAGGCATTACGTTTAATGAAGATGGCCGAAAAATTTAATAAACCAATTGTCACATTTATTGATACTCCTGGAGCATATCCTGGGTTAGAAGCTGAAGAAAGAGGACAAGGGGAAGCTATTGCTCGTAATTTATTAGAAATGACTCAATTAAAAGTCCCAGTTATTTGTATTATTATTGGAGAAGGAGCAAGTGGCGGAGCGTTAGGAATAGGTATTGGAGATAAAGTATTAATGTTAGAAAATACTTGGTATTCTGTTATTTCTCCTGAATCATGTTCATCCATTTTATGGCGCAGCTGGAGTTTTAAGGAAACCGCTGCAGAAGCATTAAAATTAACAGCTGATGATATGAGTAAAAATGGATTAATAGATGGTATTATTAAGGAACCGTTAGGTGGGGCTCATAATGATCAACAAACAATGTTTGCAACTGTAAAGACAGAAATATTAAAGCACTTAGAAACATTAAAAAAACAAACACCCGAAGAGCGTATTAATGCTCGTATTGAAAAGTTTAGTAATATGGGTGTAGTTCATGAATTAGAAAATTAAAAAGAGTATAACAAATAATAAAAATTAGAACAAATGGCAGATACAGGTGACATTAACGTTGGATCGATTATCAGATTTAATAATGAATTAGTTGTAATTACTGAGTGGCAACATCGCACACCTGGTAATTTACGTGCGTTTTACCAAGCTAAAATGCGCAACTTGGTAAATGGAAAACAAACCGAAAACCGTTTTAGAAGTGGAGAAACAGTTGATGTGGTTCGTGTTGATTTTAAACAAATGCAATTTATTTATGTTGAAGGAGATTTTGCTGTAGTAATGGATAATGAAACATTTGAACAAGTTCATGTTCCAATGATGCTATTTGGAGATGCTGCTCAATTCTTAAAAGAAGGCATGGAAGTAAAAATTTCGTTTGAAGGAGATAACGTTATTTTAGCAGAAGCCCCAACATTTGTAGTTTGTGAAATTACTTATGCTGAGCCAGGATTAAAAGGCGATACGGCAACTAACACTTTAAAACCAGCTACTTTAGATAGCGGCGCTAAAGTTAATGTGCCATTATTTTGTAATGAAGGAGATTTAGTAAAAGTAGATACGCGTACAGCGACGTATGTAGAGAGAGTTAAAAAGTAAAATTTATAATTTTATAATTTTAAAAGTCTATCTGCTATTAGTAGGTAGGCTTTTTTATTTATTCAATTTGTAAAATATTGTTTTTAAACATCGTTACTGATTTACTAATGTAACTCCTCATCAATTCTAAATCATGAGAAGAAACAATAATAAGTTTACCTTGCTCCATACATAATTCTTTAAGTATTTTAAATAATTGATGTTTAGAAGTGTGGTCTAAAAAAGCAGTCGGCTCATCTAATACAATGATAGGGGTTTGTTGAGCTAAAGATTTTGCAATCATTACTTTTTGCCTTTGTCCGTCGCTAAGTTCATCAATAAATTTATCTTTTAATGTTTGTAAGTTTAATTGTTCTATAGCTTCAGAGATAATAGCCTCATCTTTTTGGGTTAATTTCCCAAAAACATTTATGTAAGGTATTCTACCAGAAGCTACAACATCCCAAACAGTTAAATTAAAGCCACCTATTTTTTCTGTAATTACTATAGATAATAGTTGTGCTAATTGTTGTGAGTTATATAGAGAAATGTTTTTAGTATTAATTTTTATTTCTCCTGATATAGGAATTAATGTTCCTGTAATAGTTTTTAAGAATGTAGATTTACCAACCCCGTTATCACCCATTAATCCAACAAAATCTCCTGCATTTAATTTCATTGTAATATTTTTAAATACAGAATTGTATTGACGTTTATTTTGGTATCCTATTTCTAATTGGTTAATATGTATCATCCTAAATTTAGCTTAGATTTGAATAATAAATAAATAACTACAGGAGATCCAATTAGTGTTGTTACTGTATTTATTGGTAGCATTATCTGATTACTTATTATTTGGCAAATAACATCCGCACTCAATACAACACAAGCTCCAATTAATAAGCAAAACACTATTTGATGTAAGTGATGAGATGTTTTAAAAAACAATCTACATGCAATAGGAACTGAAATTCCAATAAATGCTATTGGGCCACAATATGCAGTAATTATCCCAACTAAAACAGATGTAATTATTATAATAGATACTCTTAATTTAGAAACATTAATGCCTAAATTTTGAGCGTATTGTTCGTTTAATAATATAGCATTAAGTGGTTTTATAAAAAAGAAACTTGATATAATAGCTATTATATATATAGGAATTATAAAATATAAATCTTCTAGGGTTGTACTGCCAACATTGCCCATCCCCCATAATATAAAGGTTTTTAAATTCTCAGCATTACTCATATACTCAATCAATCCTTGTAAAGCACTTAGAATTTGACCTAACATTAATCCTACCAGAAGTATTGTAACATTACTTTTGTTTTTTTTAGAAACAAGTAAAATAATAATGGTTACAACAAAAGCACCTAGCACAGAGAATAATATAACAATACTTTTTCCCATTATAAAAAAGCCTGAAATCTGAATAAATGAAATCATCATAGTAGCTATGGCAACAAATAAACTCGATCCGCTACTTATTCCTAGTACATAAGGGCCAGCTAAAGGATTACGAAATAAACTTTGCATTAATAAACCACACAACGCCAAGCCTGAGCCAGCTATAATAGATGTTAATGTTTTTGGTAGCCTAATATCGTAAACGATAGATGAAAATATAGGGCTTGATGTTTCTATAGTAAATAAGTTAGTGCTTCCAAAACATAAATCGCAAACGGTTAGTAATACTAATACTAGTACTAGCATTAAGGTTGTATATAAAAATCTAGAATTAGTCACAATTTAAAATTACTCTAATTTTTTATAATAATTAAATGTATGATTTGGCAATAGAGTGGGCGAGAAAATAGCAATTAAATCAGCTAAAATATCTTCGGGATGTGTAATCCCAGTTTCCCAGTAATTGCTAAATCCTAAAACATTTTTAATTTTATTATTATTAAATAATTGATTGTTTTTAAAAGCTTTAAATAAATTATATCGCTTATCATAGCTTAATAATTCTTTTTTTGAATTGAGATTATATAAGTTAATCCAGATATCGCAATCTTTGGCTTTCGAATATACAGTTTCAAAAGATTGAGCAGAGCTTCCCACATTTGTATCCTCTCTCCAGAAATATTTGCCACCAGCATCTTCAATTAAATGAGCTATAAAACTTTTTCCTCCTGGTATATACCAGGTATCTCCATATTTAATTTCGGTTAATACACTAGGCCTTTTAATTGTTTTTAAAGCAATTGTTTTTAAGTTATTGTATTTTATTTCAGTAATTCTAAATAACGAATCGGCCATTTTTTGTTTATTAAAAAAACAAGCAAAAAACTTTATCCATTCAGCTCTTGCTAATGGACTCTCCTCTAAATGATCTAAACTTACTGCAATTGGAATTTTAGAATTTACTAATTTTTTATCTACATCGTTTTTGGGATCTCCCATGCCAAAGGTTAATAATAAATCCGGATTTATAGCTAATGTTTTTTCAATGTCAATTTGTGGACCTTTTGATAACTCTGTAATAAAGCCATTTAAAACTTGGTTTTTTATAAATTCATTATTATAATAATCCACATTATCAATAGCAATAATTGCATTTTCACAATGAAGCTCTGTTAACATTGCTGTATATACAGAACTCATAGATGCAACACGTGATATTGGTGTTTTAATGTAGTAAGCGTCTTTAATATATATTGGT
The DNA here is from genome assembly GCA_964541155.1 of uncultured Flavobacterium sp. Taxonomy (GTDB): domain Bacteria; phylum Bacteroidota; class Bacteroidia; order B-17B0; family Aurantibacillaceae; genus UBA4416. The sequence continues at coordinate 15,061 of CAZIPC010000009.1, read as the reverse complement.
TTTTTATACTTATATAAAACAAAACTTGCAGTTACATGACGATTATTTTTATTCCCAAACAATTCCAAAACTGTGTAATCATTACAGTTTTTTATATTAAATCTTTTGGAATATAATGGAGGAGTATTTGTTAATGAAGTGTAATTTGCTTGTTTATCATTAGTTGTACAGTTTGATAATAAAGCACACAAAAAAATAAGGTTAATATATTTATACACTTTGATTACTAATTAAATTTAATTTGAAAAACGCTTCCTGATGGATTGTTATTTAAAATGCTAATTTGAAAATTATGTAAATCACAAATACTCTTTACTATATATAAGCCAAGTCCAGTTCCTTTGGTTTTTCGAGTATGCTCATTACCGCTTCTGTAAAAATTTTGAAACACAAGCTTTTTTTCTTCATCTTTAATTCCGCAGCCTTGATCTTTTATTTCTAAAATTGGAATTGTATTTTTTATTTCTAATATAATTTCAATATTAATTTTATCAAACGAATATTTTAATGCATTTTCAATAATATTAACAAACATAGATGCTAGTAATTCTTTATCACATTCATAAAATATATTTGGCGTAATTAGTAAATGTAAATGATTATTTTTAAGATGTTTTAAAAAATAACGATTAATGGTGTGCTCGAGCAATTCACTTACGTTTATATTTTCTTTTTGAATACTTAGGTTATTATTTTCGATTTGGTTTGCCATTAAAACATTATCAACCATTTTATGCAATCTACTAGTTTCAATTAAGGCATTATTAAGTAATTCTTTTTGTTTGTTTCTATCTAACTCGTGTTTAATTAATGTTTGTAGTTGTAGTTGTGTTGCAGCAATAGGTGTTTTTAGTTCGTGCGATACACTTAATATAAAATTACTTTTTTGATTGCTAAGATCTTGTTCTTTTTTTATAGATTTTCTTACACGATAAATACCAAATAGTAAAATCAATAAAAACACAGTTCCTTCTCCCACAATCATGTATACTTGCTTTATTTTTTTTTGTTCAAGGGTATTAATTTCATTTAAGATGTTTGAATTGTTTGAAGAAGACAATGCTGCAAGGTTTTGTTTTAGTGATATTATATGATTAGATTGTTTAACTAATAAAATTTCCCACCATAAAAATTGCAGAACAATATATCCTACTAAAACAGAAAATATGAAAGTTGTTTTTTTTGACACAAGAACAATTACTATTTATGAAATACTTGTAAAAATCCTTTTAAATCTTTTGATATAATACCTTTTACCCGTATCTCGTTAACTACACATACATAAAAATAAGTGCCTTCGCTACACAGTTGTTTGGATTGAGATATTTTTCCATCCCACATAATTTCAGGATCTGTAGTCTCAAATATTAAATTTCCCCAACGGTTATAAATTTTTAAATCAATACTTTTGATATATTTATTTTTAATAGGCTTAAAAAAATCATTAACGCCATCTCCATTTAATGTGATGACATTTGGTAATTCGTATTCAGGGCAGTTATCTACACACATTTTTATACTTTGTAAACTCTCGTTTCCAAAAGAATCAACGGCAGCAACGGCATAACAGCCAGCAATAGAAGTAAGATTATCAAACGAAAATAGAGTATCGTTTGCAATAGTTACCGAATCTAATAATGTCAAATTATCGTTTTCTGTTTCTGCAAAATAAATGTGATACTTAATTACATCATCACTACAAGTATGATTGGGATTATTCCAGAGAAGTGATAAAGCGGGGATTTTACAATCTGAATTTATTGTTAAATTAGGTGAACAAGGTGGAGTAGTATCTTTAGGTTTTTCACAAGCTTCTTCCGAAAAATTTAAAAGTGGTCTAAAAATGCTTGGGTCTGAATACTGTCCTTTTGATTGAATTTTATAACAATAAAGCGCACCATTTACTAATGCTGTATCGGTGTAATATGAATTTGTGGTGCTATCTTTTAAAACATATGTAGATTGTGAAGGGTCTTTTCTAAAAATATAATAGTTGTAGTTAGTCCATGGTGTTTGGTGCTGCCAATTTAAAGTTATTTTATTATCACTAGGTGTTAATGATAAAAATACGGAAGAAGCTTTTTGACCATTTCCAATAAATTGCCCATTAGCATAAAATTCTATTTTATATGTATGTGCTGATGTTTTTGTATTTAAATTAGATAAAGAATTGCCTGTATGAATGAAAGTAGTATCTGACAATTGATTAAAAGCATTAAAATAAGGTTTTGTAACAGAATATATTGTATTAAAAGTTCCGTTAAAGTTATCGTGATGTACTAGTCTAAATTCATATGGCCCACTAATAGATGTTGTATCTAGAGCATTTACACCTAAACTTGGTTTAATCCATCTAACAAAAACACTACCAATTGTTAAATCTGTATTTTGAACATCAATATTTAGTAGAATTGGAACATCTCGTTTTAATTGAACACAAATTTGATTTGAGGCATAGCTTTCTGCACCATCCGTATAAACAGCAACTACAATATAGCTATAATTTGTGCCTTGTGATAAACCATTACCATTATTTGTATCTAAAAAGGTAGTGTCGTTTAAATTTGCTGTACATCCTATTTTTGTATATCCCGTATAGGATGGAACGCCAACTTCACATATTGCGTGACTCCATGGGTTGCAGTCTGTTTTTCTATAAATGCAATACCTTTCTATTTTATTTCCGCTAGTTAAATGACAATAAGGCTTTGTCCATTTTAAATTTACACTAGTGCCTTGTGGAATTCCTATTAAATTTAAAGGAGGAGGTGCAATAACAGTGATATTAAAAGTTTTAAAATCAACTAAACTAACAGTTGGATCATTGTCCTTTACTTTTACTGTAACTTGATATGGTGCTTTTCTGATATGAGCACAAGATGTATTCCAAGTAAATATGCCAGATACAGGAGTTAAGCCTGGGGGAGAAGAAAATGTGGATCGTGGAGGCGTTACTCCAAAAGGCCCACCATTAGCTTCCATCGTTAAAATATCTAAATCAGGATCAGTAGCAGTAATGGTTTTTGTGAGAGTAGTTCCAGCTAAAATACAAGTATCGCTAATTGGTTTAATAGTTGGTTGATTGTTCGAACAAAAACCAACATCTACTTGTAAATCTCTTAAAATATATCCTATTAAAAAGTAATTTCCATCACTGTTTTTTCGCCACTCTTTAATAATCATAGCTAGGTTATATTCGCCTTGCATTTGGGGGCTACACCATGTTAATGTTCCTGTTACAGCATCAACATTGTAAGTTCCTCCTCCTGTAGCTGGATATGAATATCCCGGACAAGGCGCTCCTCCCGATCCTCTACTACTAGTAAGCTCATATGACAAACTATCTCCTTCTAAATCGTAAGCACCAGGATTATGCAGGAAACATTTGCCTACACAGCCATTATCTATAGGAGGAAATGTAAGAATGGGAGAACTATTTTTTCCTGTACTAAACATTGGAATAACTAAATATGATTCAATATAAAATACTTGGTTTACCGAATTTGGTATATTGATTATTCCTGCATTTCTATTTGGATCTTCCATACTTATTTTATAGTTACCAGGACCTAAGTATGTATGGGTTGTTATGTATTCATTTAATTTGATTGTATTTCCAGGAAGTGGCTGCCCTTCGCATGCAGGAGAACAAGGGCCATTACAGTTACCATTACTTCTAAATACTACCGCTCTGGTACCATCCCCAAAGTACACGGTATCTTCACATCTATCGGCTAAATTGGCCCCTCCAATATTGGTATAAGTAGTTATTTTAATTTGATAGGTATAACCAAATAACCACTTATAGGTAATTTCTCCGGCTCTATTGTGCGTAGCTTTTGCATTGTTATAAAAAACAATACAAATTAAAATAAACAGATAGTAACGATACGAACGCATTATAAAGATTTATTGTTTAACAACTTTTTTAGTAATAACAGTATCATGGTTTCCGGTTATTTTTAAAAAATAAATTCCTTTACTAACATCTTTTAAGCTAAAGCTAAAGGTGTTGTCTTTTGTTTTTACCCAGTCTTTTAAAAGAAGTTCAACCAGTCTCCCATTAGCGTCAAATAATTCAAAACTTAAATACTCTGGTTGAGATAAGTGAATGTCAATATTAAATGTTTCTTCGGTAGGGTTGGGAAAAATTAATGTTGGAGTTTCGTTTTTACTTAATGTACTAGGAGTAGACGTTACCATATTTGAATCTGTGGCTAATTGAGCAATCCATGCACCATGTTTGTTTTTATTTAAGCTACTAATGTTATAGGCATAATATCCACTCATCCATACTTCACCTGGTTTATTATATTTTCTTTGAGATCCAGAGTAATCTCCCCATCTCTCTAAATTACCAGTTAAAACATTTACATAACAAGCTCCATCTTTTATTTTTAGTAAGTTAGAAAAATTTCCATTTCCATCGGCTTTAACTGCAGAAACTCCTGCAAAAATTTTATTGGAACTGTGGTCAAATGATATTATAGATGTGTTATCTGTATTGTTTAATCCAGCATATGAAATATTAGGGTAGGCAAAATCTATACTGTCATTATTAATAATGTAACCACTTATTGTTGGATTAGCACTTTGTGGATTATTAATAACGCCATAGTATATACTAACAAAATTATTAGCCGGATTTTTAGTATTGTGAACATATTGAATTTTATTATTTTCATAAAATGCCCCTAAGTTTCTACTATCATTTGTTGCTAAACTTTGAGTTGGGGCTGATTGTCTGCCACTAGGAGGAAAATAATATGGTTGATTAGTTACTAATGCCCTAGCGGTAAGTGTTCCTGTTGGTGCAGCAATAGTATCTGTTACTTCTACCAAAAATACGGTATCGTTTTGAGAAGCTAAATTTCGATTTGATACAAAAAACATATTTGGTGAATATAATTTACTTCCGCCTTTCACAGGACATAAGTTACGAATAGCTTTGCCGTTAAATTTAATATTATGATGCAAATAAGATCCAAGTGGTAATCCAGCATATCCACTATCTTTTTTCATTTGCCAAATTACAGTTTCTACAAATCCGGTTTGCCAAGAGCTATCATTATAAAGTAAATTTATACTTAAAAATAATTCTTTCTCTGTCATGGATATCATAGGATAATCTGACCAAAGATGATTATTAAGTGGATTTCCTGGCAGCGTATATAAATTCCAATTCCCATTAGGATCGTTAGTTTGAGAAAATCCTACAATTATTTTACTCGTAGAATCTACAAAACCCACAGGGCACATTAATACAAATTTATCTGCTTTTGGATCATACATTACTTTTGGATCAAATTCTTGATGTCTGTTATTTACAGGTGCAGTAAATGCAGATAAAGATTTTACAGGCGATTGAGTGGCTGTTTTAGTATTATATATCAATATATTAGTATTAATAACAGAAACAATAATGCCTGAATCAGAAATAGCTAAATCATTATCTGTGGGTGTACTTGAAGCGTATGGGTTTGCAAAAAAACTACTGCCAACATAAAGATGAGAGAGTGTAGTTTGAGATTTCTTGTTATTGCTAAAATGAGTTGTGTTTTCGGGATAGTTGTAATATTCAATTTTTTTAGAACCTGGTTTTGGCATTTCTTTTACCAAAAGCGTGGGGCTATAATCTTGACTAATACTTGCAAAGTTTATGGTTGCTTTTTTTTTGTGACTAAAATATGTGTGCTTAGCTTGTGTTTGACTAAGTAATTTTATACATAAAAATAAGAAAACATAAATGGTATATTTCATAACGATGTTATTTAAAATTATAGTAATTAAAGATAACTAAAATATTAATAAACGGATTGTTAAAATTGGTTTTTACAATTAAACAATTTTTGAATCAAAAAGTCAAATTTTTAAACAGCTTTATTTCATAAATATTATTTAAAAAGTCGTTTTAGCAAAAGGATTAGTGTTAATTTTACAAATCTTTAACAAACTATTTAAATGAGCTCTCATAATCATAGTCATGCAAGTAAAATCACTCTTGCAGGTTTAATCGTTACTTTAGGAATTATTTACGGCGACATTGGTACTTCACCACTTTATGTAATGAGTGCCATTATTGGAGAAGGCCCTATAAATGCTGATATTGTTAAAGGAGGCATCTCTTGTATTTTTTGGACATTAACTCTACAAACAACTGTTAAATATGTTGTTTTAACCTTAAGAGCAGATAATAAAGGCGAAGGAGGCATTTTTTCATTATATACATTAGTAAAACGAACAAAATTTAAATGGTTATTAGTTCCTGCAATTATTGGCGGAAGCGCTTTGTTAGCAGATGGAATTATTACACCACCTATATCTGTTTCGTCTGCAATTGAAGGGTTAAAAGTTTATAATTCTGAACTTAACACGGTGCCTATTGTTATAGGAATTTTATGTGCATTATTTTTTATACAGCAATTTGGCACAAGTTTTATTGGTAAATTTTTTGGTCCCATGATGATGTTGTGGTTTTTAATGTTAGGAACATTAGGAGTGTATCAAATGACTAGTAATTGGAGTGTATTAAGTTCTTTAAACCCCTACTATGCTTATCATTTATTACAAATTCACCCTTCAGGGTATTTAATTTTAGGAGCTGTTTTTCTTTGTACTACAGGGGCTGAAGCTTTATACTCTGATTTAGGTCATTGTGGAAAACAAAACATCCGTATTTCTTGGATTTTTGTAAAAGCAACACTAGTGTTAAATTATTTTGGACAAGGCGCATTTTTAATAGCACATGAAGGACAAACACTAGATTCGTTTAAATCAACTAATCCATTTTATGCAATTATGCCCGAAAGCTTTTTACCATACGGCATTGTAATTGCTACAATGGCGGCAGTAATTGCATCTCAAGCATTAATCAGCGGTTCATTTAGTTTAATTAACGAAGCTATGCGTTTAAACTTATGGCCAAAAGTAAAAGTTAAATATCCTTCAGAGTTAAAAGGGCAACTATATATCCCCTCTATTAATTGGTTATTATTAGCTGGTTGTATAGGAGTTGTTCTATATTTTAGAGAATCTATTAATATGGAGGCTGCGTATGGTTTGGCAATTGTACTTTGTATGTTAATGACAACTACTTTACTTAATTTTTACATGCATATGAAACGTTATAATCAATTTTTTATATATGCAATTATTGCATTATATATTATTATTGAGTTCAGTTTTATGGCGGCTAATTTGAGTAAATTTTCTCATGGCGGCTGGATAACTCTTTTAATAGCATCTTTATTGATGACAGTGATGGCAATTTGGTTTTTAGCTAAGAAAATTCGAAACCGTTATACCGATGTGGTGAAATTGGCAGATCATCAACAAAAGTTAGTGGATTTAAGTAATGACGAATCTATCCCTAAATACGCTACTCATTTGGTATATATGACTGGGGCTAATAATCCAGAAGAAATTGAATCTAAGGTAATTTATTCTATCCTACAAAAACGCCCTAAACGTGCAGATATTTATTGGTTTGTTCATGTAGATGTTATGGATGAACCATACAGAATGGATTATAAAGTAACTCATGTAGCTGCTGATGATATTATTAGAGTTGATTTTAGATTGGGATTTAGAGTTGCTCCAAGGGTTAATTTAATGTTTAGAAAAGTAGTTGAAGATTTGGTGAAAAATAAAGAAGTTGATATTACCAGTAGGTATGAGTCTTTAAATAAAAATAATATTATTGGTGATTTTAAATTCGTAGTAATTGAAAAATTTTTATCATACGAAAACGATTTACCTTTCTTTGAAAAATTAGTTTTAAATCTTTATTTCTTTTTAAAGAAATTTAGTTTAAGTGAAGCTAAAGCATTTGGATTAGATAGTAGTTCAGTAAAAATTGAAAAGTTTCCAATGATAATAAATCCTCCAAAAGACATTAATTTACATAGAATTGTGTAAATTATTTGCTGTTTTGTGTTTTAATTAATTCTTCCCAAAATTCAGCACCACGTCTAGTGTGAGGAATAACAATAGTTCCTCCTACTATATTTGCAACTGCAAATATTTCATAAACTTCTTCGGTAGTGCAATTTTGTTCATAACATTTTTGCAAGTGATATTTAATGCAATCGTCACATCTTAAAACCATACTGGCAACCAGGCCCAGCATTTCTTTTGTTTTGGTATTTAGGGCACCTTCTATATAGGTTTGAGTATCTAGGTTAAATAAACGTTTAATAACTAAATTATCTTTCCCTAAAATTACTTCGTTCATTTTAGTACGATAGTTGTTAAATTCTTTAATTTGATGAGACATGTTAATTTATTTTATTTTTTTTAATTACATAAGCACTAACAAAAATGCTTATTTCATAAAGTAAATACATTGGTATAGCAACTACCATTTGTGAAGTAACATCAGGAGATGGTGTTATAACAGCAGCAACAATTAAGATTATAACAACGGCATATTTACGGTACTTTCTCATAAAACTTGGAGTTAGTATTCCTAAACGAGTTAAAAAATAAACTAATACAGGGAGTTCAAATACTAATCCAGATACAAGTACCATAGTAGAGATAAGAGAAATGTAATCATCTAATGTATTATTAGTTTGAACAATTCCACTATCAGATAATTGGTAATTAATTAAAAAATTATATGACATTGGAAATAACAGAAAATACCCAAAAAAAATTCCGATTAAAAAAAGTAATGAAGCAATAATCACAAACCATTTTGCTGGCTTTGATTCAGAATCTTTTAATGCAGGTTTAATAAATTTCCATAACTCATATAAAACATACGGAACAGCTAATATAATGCCGCCTAATAATGCTATCCACATATGAGTAAAAAATTGTTCGGAGGCTGATAAAGTTTGTAGATGAGGGGTTTTAACTGTCATACACATGACATCTCCGGCACCTATTTTATAACCTAAAGAACACAATGCTCTGTAAGAGATGAAATTTTGTTTTAATGGGCCAAAAATAACGGTATCAAATAAAAAATTATTATAACAAAATAGTCCAACGGCAAAAATTACAATAGCAATAGCGCTTCTTATTAAATGCCATCTTAATGCCTCTAAATGTTGCATAAAAGACATTTGCATAGACATTTCTTCTTTATTATTTGCCATAATTGTCGTTTAAATTAAAAGTATTATTTTATTTTAATTTGATGTTTTATTATAAAAGTTGTTGTAATATTTCCCCAAATCTATATATATCTTCAAATGAATTGTACATTGGAACAGGAGCACAACGTATGACATTTGGTTCTCGCCAGTCTGGTATTACACCATTTTCAATAAGTTTATTATATAATGCTTTACCTTGCCCATGTGCTACAATACTAATTTGACAACCACGATTTGTTTTTGGCGTTATAATTTCTAAGCAATTATTTTTTTCTTTATTAATTTCTTCAATTATAAATTCAAGGTAAGCTGTTAGTAGAACGCTTTTTTCATTAAGCTTATCCATTCCCACTTCATCAAACATATCTAATGATGATTTATAGGCTGCCATAGATAAAATAGGCGCATTACTGAGTTGCCAACGCTCAACGGATTTAATAGGATTAAATTCTTTGTCCATTTTAAAACGAGTTTCTTTATCATGACCCCACCAACCAGCAAAGAGAGGTAATTCGGTATTGTTATGATGTTTTTGATGAACAAATGCCCCTGCAACGCTACCCGGACCAGCATTTAAATACTTATAAGAACACCATGCTGCAAAATCAACATTCCAATCATGTAGCTGCAATTTTAAATTTCCAGCCCCATGTGCTAAATCAAATCCAACAATTGCACCTGCTTTATGACCAGCTTCTACTATCGATTTCATATCAAAAACCTGTCCACTAAAATAATTTACACCTCCAATCATAATTAAAGCGAGTGAATCCTTATTATCTTCAATTGCCTTATAAATATCTTCATGCCTTATTTCGTATTCATCTTTGCGGGGAGCAATTTCAATTAATGCATCTTGTATGTTAAATCCATGAAATTTAATTTGTGATTGGAGGGCATATTGATCACTGGGAAAAGCTTTTGCTTCACATAAAATTTTGTAACGTTGTTGGGTTGGTTTATAAAAAGAAACCATTAACAAGTGAAGATTTACTGTTAATTGATTCATCATGACAACCTCAGATGGTAAACCACCAACAATTTTAGCAGTTTTTTCTGTTAAAATTTCATGGTAACTTAACCATGGATTTTTGGCTAAAAAATGTCCCTCAACACCAAACTTAGCCCAATCATCTAACTCTTGTTGTAGATAGTCCTTTGTAGTTTTCGGTTGTAATCCTAATGAATTTCCAGTAAAATAAACCATATCACTACCATGATGTTGAGGTATATGAAATTTACTTCGATATGAATGTAAAACATCTTTTTCGTCTAGTTGTTTTGCAAATTCCAAAGTATTTAAAAAATTAGCTATCATAAAAACAGTATAATAAAACAGGTTAAATTTAATAATAAATTATAATCTTTATCTTTGAAAATAGTGTCTTTTCGTAATAATATACAACTAGTAAAAAAGTTAACTTATAAGAAGTTACTTAATATGTTTTTAGTATGGCTAAGTTATATATTAACTAAGTTGTTTAATTCTAAATCTCATTTCGGATTTCCTATTTCTATCGCTATTGAGCCTACAACTAGCTGTAATTTAAGATGCCCCGAATGTCCCAGTGGATTAAGAGTTTTTACAAGGCCAGTTGGAATGTTAAATCCTGTTTTTTTTAAATCAATAATAGACTCTATTTGTAAAGAATTAGTATACTTAACTTTTTATTTTCAAGGAGAGCCGTATTTAAATCCTCATTTTTTAGATATGGTTAATTATGCATCAAGCAAGGGTATATACACATCTACGTCTACTAACGCTCATTATTTAACTAAAGAGCAAGCTGTAAAAACAGTTGAAAGTAAGTTAGATAAATTAATTATTTCGATAGATGGAGCAACTCAATTTACATATGAGCAATATAGAGTAGGAGGTAGTTTAGATAAAGTAATTGAAGGAGCTAGGCATATAACGGAAGCTAAGAAACAATTAAAAAGTAAAACACCTCATGTTGTTTTTCAATATTTAGTTGTAAAACCTAACGAACATCAGTTAAATGAAATGAAACAAATTGCAAAGTTAATTGGCGTTGATGAGTTAGTGTTTAAAACGGCTCAAGTATATGATTATGAAAATGGTAATGCATTAATACCAGAAAATATCAAATATAGTAGATATAAAAAAAATAAAAACGGAACATATTCTATTAAAAATAAATTATTAAATCAATGTTGGCGCATGTGGAGTAGTTGTGTGGTTACTTGGGATGGCTTGGTAGTGCCATGTTGTTTTGATAAAGACGCTAAACATACTTTAGGAGATTTAAAAAAACAATCTTTAAAAACGTTGTGGAGTTCAGAGAAGTATGCACAATTTCGAAAATTAGTGCTAAGCTCTCGTAAGGAGATTGATATATGTAAAAATTGTAGCGAAGGCTCTAAGATTTGGATGTGAAAATTAACTCAGTGCATCAGCAACGGTAAACGTACTGCCTCCTATAAAAATAAAATCATTTACTTTAGCTTGTTTTTTTGCTTTGTTTAACGCTTCTGCAACTGTTTTAAATGTTGTGCCTTCTAGCCCTGCTTTTTTAGCTTCTGCGCTTAAAGCAGTTTCACTTAAGGCTCTTGGAATTGAAGCTTTACAAAAATAGTATACAGCTTCCTTAGGCAATAATTGTAATATTTTCGAAATATCTTTATCGTTTACAACTCCTAAAACAATATGTAGGGTTTTATAATTATAGCGTTTGATGTTTTCTAAAACTTCTTTTATTCCATCTTCGTTATGTCCAGTATCTGCAATTACCCATGGCTTTTCTTGAATGATATGCCATCTTCCCTGTAGGCCTGTTGTTTTTTGAACGTTCTCTAGAGCAGTTTTAATATCTTCTTCTTCAATTATAAACCCTTTTTGTTTTATAAATTCAATAGTAGTTAAAACACCCATTAAATTTTTTAATTGATAGGTTCCTAGCAAATCAAGATTGTATTGATGCTTTGTATTTGTTTTTTTGTGCAGCAACTCAATCTGTAAAAAGTGATTGATGTGATTTAAAGAAATTAATTTATAATTTTTATCAGCAAATTCTATAGGCGCTTTTAATTCTTTGGCGGTATTGTTAAATACGGATAAAACCTCTAATTGAGTTTGGCTTATTGTTATAGGAACTTTAGTTTTTATAATTCCTGCTTTTTCAGATGCAATCTTAGGCAACGTATCACCTAATAAATTCATATGATCTAAACCAATGTTGGTTATTAAGCTAGCAACTGGAGTTATTACATTCGTAGAGTCTAACCTTCCGCCTAATCCAACCTCTAATATCACAACATCTACTTCTTGATTATGAAAATAATGAAACGCAAGTCCAACAGTCCATTCAAAAAAAGAAGGTTCTATTTTTTCAAAAACAGATTTGTAGTCTTCTACAAATTTTACAACATCTGATTTTGAAATCATTTTTCCATTAACTTTAATTCGTTCTCTAAAATCAACTAAATGTGGTGATGTATATAGCCCTGTTTTATAGCCAGCTTGTTGTAAAATAGCGGCTAACATATGAGATGAAGATCCTTTTCCATTGGTTCCTGCAACATGAATGCATTTTAATTTTTTTTCAGGATTTCCAAGTGCTTGACATATTGCAATTGTATTATCTAAATTAGCTTTATAAGCAGCTGCACCAACACGTTGATACATGGGTAATTTAGAAAATAAATAGTCTAATGTTTGAGAATACGTCATGCTTAATAATCGTGTAGAGTGCGGTTATATTAAAAACTAAAAACGATAGTAATTGTTCCTTTTTGTTCTTCAAATTCTCCACTAACATTAAATGATGTTGCAAGAGCTGCTTGTCTGGCTTTTGCTTTTAATATTGGGCTACTTGTAGTTGTTCCTCTTCCATTTGGATCAGCTTTAATCACTTTTCCATTTTTGTCTACGGTTATTTCTACTACCACTTTTCCTTCTTCTTTAGTGTCTTTTGATAGTGGTGGCGGTGAAATAACAGCTCTTCCTGCTAAGTTAAATCCGTATCCCCCATTTCCTATACCTTTTCCGGGACCTTTTCCGATACCATCCCCTCCGCCTTCACCACCTCCTGTTCCTCCGTTTCCATGCGTATTAGGGTTTCCATCAGGCATGCCGTCATTTCCTGCATGTCCACTATTTCCGTCTCCTCCGCCATTTTTACCTTTGTTTTTTTCAAATTTTTCTTTTAATAATTCTGCAGCTGTCTTTTCTTTAGGTTTTACAGGAATGACAACAGTTTGATTAGTAGCAGTGTTATTTGTTTCTGTTTTTGTAATATTTATGTTTTCACCGTTTTCAGATGTCACAAATTCATCAGAACTATTTGTTTGATTTGTAGGAGGAGTTGTTTCTGTACTTTCAATTACCTGAACAGCTTCGCCAATACCCTCTCCGTCTACATTTCCAGTACCTTCAATTAGATTTCCAATATTAAACTCAATTCCGCCACCACCACCTTCAGTTACCGGAAATGGAGGATTAGGCGTAATAATGATGTAAAAAAATAAGAACAATAAAAGTAAAATAAAAACACTTAATGCTATAAGCATAGAAATTATTTTGTTTTTATTTTCTTCTGATTTAGATAAGATCATGTTTATTTTCCATTGGAAGGCTTAGTTGCCCAAACCATTTTACATTTTAATTTATCTACAATAATCATCACATCAACAGCATCTTGTATGCTTAAATCTTTATCCATTTGCAACACAACTGTTGGCTCTGGATTTCCATTAATTTCATTTATTAAAGTTGATTCAAGTATAGAATAATCTACCTCTTTCCCTTCAACAAAATAATGACGACTATTTGAAACATCCAGATGAATTGGTTTTTTGTTATTGTCAACTGGTTTTGTTGGTTTAGAATTTGGTAAGTTAACTTTAATGGCATTAGGGCTTACCATTGTAGACAATATTAAAAAAAACAATAGTAAGAAAAACATGATGTCATTCAATGATTCAGTACTTACTTCAGCGTCTCTATGTGCTTTTTTGCGTAATCCCATTTGTATGTAACAATTATAATTTTAGAAGTTAGATTTATCCTTTAGCTTCTTATTTATTTTGATGGCTCATTCAAAATGTCTAAAAAAGAAATTTGTGTTTCTTCCATTCGATGCGCTAATTTATCAATACGTGTATTTAAAAAGTGATAGCCAATAAATGCAATAACACCTACTACTAAGCCTCCCCCAGAGGTTATCATCTTTTGATATAATCCAGATGAAATAACCTCAATTTCTACTGTTTTAGCTACAGAAATATCATAAAAAATTTTAATTACACCGATAATAGTCCCAATAAATCCAAACATAGGAGCAATACGACCTGTTATATTAAGAATACTCATGTTTTTTTCTAATTTAGATAATTCTACAGAACCACATTTATCCATAGCTTCTCTGATTTCCTGCATACTTTGTCCTATACGAGAAATGCCCTGTTCTAGCATAATAGCTTCTGGTGTATTAACACTTTTGCACAAACTTTTGGCTCCAATAAGATTGCCATTATTAATCATATCTTTTACACTCGCTAATAGTGTGTTATTTTTTTTAGAAGCTTTTGAGATAGTTAATAATCGTTCAACCATTACATAAATAGACATAAGAAGTAAAATAGCTAACGGAATCATAATAACCCCTCCTTTTGCTACCATACTAAATAATGAAATTTCGTTTGGAGGAAGCTCTGTTGCGGTTTGAATTCCTGTAACTGCTGGCCTAATTGCCGATAAACTGTCTGAAACTGTAGTTGCTACTGCACCTGTTATTTGTAAAATAAATGATATCATAACGCTTATTAATTTACACGAAGTTAATTTAGAAAGACGAGTGTAAATTAAATCATAAGCGATGTTTTAAACAGATTTGTGTTAGTATAACTTTTTTGTCATAAAAAGATACTTGTTTTAAAGTAATTAACTCCAAAAAAAATCGGCAGAACATTTGTTCTGCCGATTAAATTAAGATTAG
>CAZIPC010000008.1:0-106867 GCA_964541155.1 uncultured Flavobacterium sp. | reverse complement strand
AATTATTCTTCTGTTTTTTTTGCTGCTTTTTTTGCAGGTGCTTTTTTTGCAGCTGCTTTTTTTACAGGTGCTTTTTTCTCAGCAACTACTTCAATTTTAGCAACAGGATTTCTATGACTAGGAGCTAAAAAAGTACGTACTGATTTAACAGCAGTTAATTCATCTTTTAAAGTTTCACCTTTAGTTAAAATTCCTTGAATTAAAATTTGTGTTAAATGTTGACGGTGGTTATTCCATTTTTGGTAACCTTTACGACGTAATTTTTTGAAAACGATTACTTTATCACCTTTTACGTGTTCAATTACTGAGGCTACAACTTTTGCGCCATCAACAGTTGGTGCGCCAACAGAGATTTTTCCACCGTTATCTATCAAGAAAACTTTGTCAAACTCCACTTTAGCACCCTCGTTAGCATCTAGGCGGTGAACGTAAACTTTATTGCCTCGTTCCACTTTAAATTGTTGCCCTGCTATTTCTACAATTGCATACATGAATGTTAATTTTTATTGTTAATAATTTTTTTAAGGACGGCAAAGATAGGTTGTTTTTTCGATACACCAAAGAAATTAGGTACTTATTTTGTCCAAAATCAATATTTTTATACGCTTTTTAACACTTATAAAAAATTAAAACATTGATTATAAGTTATTTATATAATTATTTTATTGGCTTTGCTGACGAATTAATCATCCAAATGCCAGTAATAATAACAATTACAGCTACAATCTGCATTAAATTAATAATTTCTCCGTCAAATAATCCCCAGCCTATGGCTACAATAGGTATTACATACGTACAGCTAGCAGCAAATACCGTACCCGATAACTTTATTAAAGTATTGTATACTACAACAGAAAGAGCTGATCCTACAATAGCTAAAACACTTACAAATCCTAAAGACCTAAAGCCTTGGGGATGTTGTGTTGCATGAACTACAACATCTGTAAATCCAAATAGATAAATTGCTGCTATAGGCCCAATTAAACTAAATGACCACACTGTTGCTGTTAATGAATTAATATGTCCTAAATAAGCTTTGATGCCGTTTAAACTTATTGCATAACAAAGTGTAGCCAGAGCTACCAATAAACAATATATCATGTTTTTAGTTGGATTAGCATCAGGATCTCCCATTACAACTAATGCAATGGCGCCTAGTAAGCCTATAAGAACTCCTAAAATTTGATGTTTAGAGATCTTATGATTAAAAGCAATCATACCAACCAAAATAGTAAACATTGGGGTTAAAGCATTTAGCATTCCTGTTAAACTACTGCTAATTTGAGTTTCGGCTTTAGTAAATAAAAAAGCTGGTATTAAATTGCCAAATACGCCCATTAATAATAGCCCCTTTAAGTTGTGTCGCAAATTTATTTTATAATGCCTTACTAAAAAAGGAGCCATAAACATAGATGCTATAGTAATTCTTAATCCAGCAACCTCATCACTAGAAAAGGCTTTTAACCCTTGTTTCATTAATATAAAAGAACTTCCCCAAACTAAAGAAAGTGAAATTAAAATTATCCAGGAAAGAACTTTGTTATTCATTATCACTAACTTAATGCTATTGCATCTAACTTCATTTGTTTAATCATACTTAATAATCCATTTGCCCTAGTTGGAGATAAATGTTCCGTTAATCCAATTTTATTAATAAACTCCAAATTAGCATTAAGTATATCTTTAGGGGATTGGTTTGACAAAACACGTATCATTAATGCTACCATGCCTTTTGTAATGATAGCATCGCTATCTGCTGTATAAATAATTTTGTCATCTTTTTTTAAAGAATGAAGCCATACTTTACTTTGACATCCTTTAATGATCCTATCCTCTGTTTTTAAAGCATTATCAATTTTAGGTAATGATTTTCCTAACTCTATAAGGTGTTCGTACTTACCCTCCCAGTCATCACCAAATAAATCAAATTCTTCTATGATTTCATTTTCTATTTCTGTTATCGTCATGGCTCAAAAGTACAATCATTTTTTTTAAAAAGAGATTGATTACGTTTTTTATCTTTCATCTAGTCAATAATTTAGAATAAAAAGATGTTATTCTTCAAAATTTGTGCACTATTGTGTGATTAAGGTTAATAACTTTGAATGATAAATATTGCATATTAACTCATAAATTAGTTGCTTAGTTGCTTGATTTTAACTCTATTAATTAAACACCTGAGTTAAAAAACATAACACTCATATGAAAATTGGATTAGATATAATGGGGGGAGATTTTGCTCCAGCAAATTGTATAGACGGCGCTATTATGGCACTAAATTCATTGCCATCTGACGTAAAAATAGTACTAATTGGCGATAGTGAACAGGCGAAAAAACATCTAAAAGAAAAAGAAATAGCTGAAACTCATTTTGATTTTGTTCATTCTACTGAAATTATAGAAATGGGCGAACATCCCACTAAAGCTCTTTCTCAAAAACCAAATAGCAGTATTTCTATAGGATTTAAATTATTAAAAGAAAATGCTATACAATGTTTTGCAAGCGCTGGAAATACAGGCGCTATGCTTGTTGGCTCAATGTTCTCTGTAAAAGCTGTGCCAGGAGTTATTAGACCTTGTATTACTTCAATTTTACCTAAATTAAATGGCGGAGTTGGTATTATACTTGACGTTGGCACTAATGCAGATTGCAAACCTGATGTGTTGTATCAATTTGCCATTTTAGGTTCAGTATTTGCTAAAGAAGTTTATAAAATTGAAAATCCAAAAGTAGGTTTATTAAATATTGGAGAAGAGCCAGAAAAAGGAAATTTAGTTGCTCAAGCGGCTCACGCTATGATGAAAGGAACTAAAGATTTTAATTTTGTTGGAAATGTAGAAGGGCTAGAAGTTTTTGAAGATAAAGCAGATGTTATTGTTTGCGAGGGATTTACCGGTAATGTGTTACTTAAAACTGCCGAAGCTTTTTATTCAATGATAAAAAAACGTCATCGCAGTGATGACTATTTTGATAAATTTAATTACGAACTTTACGGAGGAACCCCTATTTTAGGGGTAAACTCAAATGTAATGATTGCTCATGGAAAATCAACACCGTTGGCATTTAAAAACATGATAGTGTTAAGTAAAGACATCGTTGACGCAAACTTAAACGAAAAAATTAAAAACGTATTTCAATAATGATAAGAGCAGCAATTACAGCAGTTGGCGGGCATGTTCCTGATTTTGTGATGACAAATGACGAATTAGCCAAAATAGTAGATACTAACGATGAATGGATTACCTCAAGAACAGGAATTAAGGAAAGACGTATTTTAAAAGAGCCAGGAAAAGCAACATCCGACATGATGGTGATTGCCATAGAGGAACTTTTAAAAAAACGTGGCATAAGCGCCACAGAAATAGACTTATTAATTGTAGGAACTATAACAGGCGATTTAATATTTCCTAGTACTTCCAATATTATCTGCGATAAAATAGGTGCAAAAAATGCTTGGGGATATGATTTATCAGCTGCATGTTCAGGATTTCTTTTTGCCTTAGCAACCGGTTCTCAATTTATTGAAACTGGGAAATACAAAAAAGTAGTTGTAGTAGGTGTTGACAAAATGAGCGCTATATTAAATTATGAAGATCGTGCCACCTGTGTTATTTTTGGAGATGGCGGAGGGGCCGTTTTATTAGAACCTTCTGAAGATGAAAATGGTATTCAAGATTTTATTTTAAAGAGCGACGGAACTGGTCGTAACTTTTTATATCAAGAAGCTGGAGGATCTTTAAATCCTCCTACTCACGAAACTGTTGAGAAAAAAATGCACTATGTTCACCAAGAAGGGCAAACTGTTTTTAAACATGCTGTAGTAAATATGGCTGAAGTAAGCGCCGATATTATGACTAAAAATAATTTAACTTCGGAAGATGTAACTTGGTTGTTACCTCATCAAGCTAACAAAAGAATTTGTGAAGCTACAGCAAATCGTATGGGGTTGAGTTCAGATAAAATGTTAATGAATATTGAACGCTATGGCAATACCACTGCCGGCACAATTCCTTTATTATTATGGGATTATGAAAAACGTTTTAAAAAAGGCGATAATCTAATTTTATCCGCTTTTGGAGGTGGCTTTACGTGGGGTTCTATTTGGATTAAATGGGCTTACGATGGAAGTAAAGTAGGTAAATAATCTAATTTTATTTTTATTTTAAAAATGTCAGTTTGTGCCAACAGACTGACATTTTTTATTTTACCCCAAGTAAAAACGGTAATATTGTCGCCTTAAATACAAAAAATAAGTATTGGCACATTTTTAGACAAATAGGAAGCATAAAAAATTAAATTATTAAAACTACATAATTATGGCAAAATCAAGTACAACTGTAAATGTAAAGCCTTTAGCTGATAGAGTATTAGTTGAAGCGGCTCCGGCAGAAACAAAAACAGCTGGTGGATTAATTATCCCTGACACAGCAAAAGAAAAACCAATGAAAGGAAAAGTATTAGCTGTAGGAAGTGGAAAACCAGACGAACCAATGACTGTTAAAGTTGGAGATACTGTTTTATATGGTAAATATGCTGGAACAGAAATTCAAGTAGATGGCAAAGATTTATTAATTATGCGCGAAAGCGATATCTACGCTATTATCTAATTAAAATAATTACGAAAACACTAAACTGATTAATACTAATTCGTAATAAACAAACAATAACTATTTAAACATAAAAAACAATGGCAAAAGACATCACATTTAACATAGAAGCTCGCGATGCTTTAAAGCGCGGAGTTGATGCATTAGCAAATGCAGTAAAAGTAACATTAGGTCCTAAAGGAAGAAACGTTATTATCGATAAAAAATTTGGTTCACCAGCAATTACTAAAGATGGTGTAACTGTAGCTAAAGAAATTGAGTTATCTAACCCAGTAGAAAACATGGGTGCTCAATTATTAAAAGAAGTTGCTTCTAAAACAGCTGATGCAGCTGGAGATGGAACTACAACAGCTACCGTATTAGCTCAAGCTATTGTTACAGCTGGTTTAAAAAATGTAGCTGCTGGCGCCAACCCAATGGATTTAAAACGCGGTATTGATAAAGCAGTTGAAACTATTGTAGCAGATTTAAAAAAACAATCTCAAAATGTTGGTAACGACAATAAAAAAATCGAACAAGTTGCCACTATCTCTGCAAACAACGATAACGTTATTGGTAAGTTAATTGCTGAGGCAATGGCTAAGGTAAAAAAAGAAGGTGTAATAACTGTTGAAGAAGCTAAAGGCACAGATACTACTGTAGAGGTAGTAGAAGGTATGGAGTTTGACAGAGGTTATATTTCTCCTTACTTTATAACCGATGTAGATAAAATGGAAGCTGTTTTAGATAATCCATTAATTTTAATTTACGAGAAGAAAATTTCAGCGATGAAAGAATTATTACCTGTGTTAGAAAAAGCAGTGCAAACAGGTAAACCAATTTTAATTATTGCTGAAGATGTTGACGGAGAAGCTTTACAAACATTAGTAGTTAACCGTTTGCGTTCTAACTTAAAAATCTGTGCTGTTAAAGCTCCAGGGTTTGGTGATAGAAGAAAAGCAATGTTAGAAGATTTAGCAATTTTAACCGGTGGTGTATTTATTGCTGAAGACAGAGGTTTCTTATTAGAAAACGCTGACTTAACTTTCTTAGGAAAAGCAGAGAAAGTTACTGTTGATAAAGACAATACAACTATTGTTGGTGGTGCAGGTAAAAAAGCAGATATCACTGCACGCGTCAACCAAATTAAAGCTCAAATTGAATCAACAACTTCTGATTACGATAAAGAAAAATTACAAGAACGTTTGGCTAAATTAGCTGGCGGTGTTGCCGTGCTTTATGTTGGTGCAGCTACTGAGGTTGAAATGAAAGAGAAAAAAGACCGTGTAGACGATGCTTTAGCAGCTACTCGTGCAGCTGTTGAAGAAGGAATTGTACCAGGTGGTGGCGTTGCTTACATTCGTGCAATTGCATCTTTAGATAAATTGAAAGGTGTAAATGAAGATGAAAACACTGGTATTCAAATTGTACGCCGTTCAATTGAAGAACCTTTACGTCAAATTTGCGCGAACTCTGGAATTGAAGGATCTATTGTTGTGCAAAAAGTAAAAGAAGGTAAAGATGATTTCGGGTTTAACGCTCGTACTGAGAAATACGAAAACTTATTAAAAGCAGGTGTTATTGACCCAGCTAAAGTAAGCCGTGTTGCTTTAGAAAACGCTGCTTCGGTTGCTGCAATGTTGTTAACAACTGATTGCGTATTAGCAGAGAAAAAAGAAGAAGGAGCTCCGGCAATGCCAATGAACCCAGGAATGGGCGGAATGGGCGGAATGATGTAATCATCAACCTAACTTAAATAAATATAAAAACGCCTCACAACAATGTGAGGCGTTTTTTGTAAATAAAAAAACACTAAATAAATTTTAAATTTTCTGCTAAAGGATATTATTACTTTTTTTTATTTATTTTTGTGATTATTATTTCATAAAACCATATACGATATTTAAACTTAAGCTATGAAAAACCTTACCTGCCTATTATTTTCTCTAGTAATAATAAATATTTTTAGTCAAGAACAGAAATTTAATTATAAATTAAATCCGACTCACTCTAAGATTACTACATCTAATAAAATAGACAGTATTCACGTTTGGGGATGGGATACAACATACATAAATTGGAAAAATAATGCGGGCATAAAAATTAAAGATTTTGTGTATGATCAGAATAATAATGTTCTAAGCCAAACAATATATATGTATGATTCAAGTTCAAGCACATATAAAAAAATTAGCAAAATTAACTGTATTTATAATTCTAATAATTATATAACTAGTCAGATTTCTCTTGCTTGGCAAACAAATAATACATGGCAAAATTCAACAAAAGAAACAATAGTTTATAATACAAACAACGATACTTTAAGCATTTTAAAACAAAACTGGAATCAAAGCTCAAATATTTGGGAAGATGACAGTCAATATTCTTACACATATGATTCTAATTTTAATAACACTTCTAAAATATGTCAAATTGCAAACAATGGTGTTTTAAAAAATAATACTCAATATATATACACATACAACACAAATAACTATTTAACTATTAAAGAAATTAGATTATGGAATAATACAAATAATAATTGGACCAATAGTTTAAAATATTTATATAATTATGATATAAATAACAATAATATTAATACACTTAAGCAAATTTATAATACAACAAATAGTTCTTATAAAAATGATTATTTAATTAATTACACGTATGATAATTACAATAACAAAATCAGCTTTACTGGACAAATTTGGAGCTCAAGTTTAAATATTTGGAATAATGATGTAAAATATATTTACACATACGATTCAAATAATAATAAACTTTCATCATTATCTCAGATATGGAGTTCTGTAACTAATTCTTGGAAAAATTATTTCAAAGAAAACTATTCTTACAACTTAAATAATAATCCAACATATTTATTAATACAAAATTGGAATGGTAATATTTGGTTGAATTATAGTCAAACAAATTTTACTTATGACACTTTAAATTCTATAACTTATGCATGTCAAGAAAAATGGGACTTAATATCGAATGTTTGGAATAAATATTACCAAAACAATTACAGTTCTAATTGGAGAAGTAGCAAGATTTATACTTTAAATAAAGTAACTGAAGGAAGTGATAGCGTTTATCATTATACTCATTATACTTTAGGTTTAAACGAAATGAATAAAAATATTAAAAGCAACTTGATTTTATATCCAAATCCTAGTAATGGAATTATTTCAATAGAATGCAAAGAAAAAATAAATTATATTGAAGTTATCAATAATTATGGCATCTATTTTATTCCTCAATTTAATTATTATGATAATAAAATCGATTTAAGTAACCTCTCGAAAGGACTATATTATCTAAAAATTCATTGTGAGAATAAATATTATACTGAAAAAATAATAATTAATTAATTAATAATAAATTTTTATTACTATAATACCATAATAACTAACTTAATCTTCTTTTCCTGCTAGTACAACCACAATTTCGCCCTTCACAGTTTTGGCTTTAAAATGCGCTATTAATTCATCTACAGTTCCTCGCGCATTTTCTTCAAATAGTTTTGATAATTCGCGAGATACTGATACTTGCCTATCACCACTTAAATATTCTTTAAACTCTTCTAGTAATTTCACTAATCTAAATGGTGATTCGTAAAATACCATGGTTCGTGTTTCTTCTTTTAAAGAAAGTAGTTTGGTGTGTCTTCCTTTTTTTTGTGGTAAAAATCCGTAAAACACAAAACTATCGCAAGGTAATCCGCTATTTACTAAAGCAGGCACAAATGCAGTAGCGCCAGGTAATGTTTCAACTGCTACGCCATGTTTAATACATTCTCGAACCAATAAAAAACCTGGGTCAGAAATTGCAGGTGTTCCTGCATCCGAAACTAAGGCTACTGATTTATTAGATTCTATCATTTCTACAATTTGTTCTACTGTATTATGTTCGTTATGTGCATGATAAGAACGTAAGGGTTTTTCTATTTCAAAATGACGCAATAAATGAATAGTATTACGCGTGTCTTCTGCTAAAATTAAATCAACCGATTTTAAAACCGTTATGGCTCTAAAGGTCATATCTTGCAAATTACCAATAGGTGTTGGAACTATGTAAAGTTTTGGTGTCATTTAATTATCTAAAAATACTATTTTTTATTTAAATCCATTTTCTCATCTCCAAACTGATAAGGTAAATAAGAAAAGATAAATTGAAACATTTCTTCGGTTGTTTGCATACTTCTCACTCCCTCTCCTTGAGTAACTAACTTTGGTGGATGATTTGGATTAAAAGGGTTTTTATCTGTATTATCAAATGTGCCATAAGCATGTATTTGTGTGCCCGCTTTAATTATAACGGGGTGTTTAAATGTATAATAATACTGCCATCTAAAATCCCATTTATTAATTTTAATTAAAGGTATTGTATCTCTGTTTGGCGAAAGGGCAAAAGCCCAAAAAGATTTTCCTAATAAATGCATATGTGGATTTACAGACAGTAACGAAATATCATTTTTTAATGTAGTAGATGTATGGAAGGTTTGAACTTTATTGGGTAATAAAATTAATTCGGGTTCTATTTTAGAAATTCCAAATGTCCCTAATTGTGTTTCATAAATTGGTCGTTTGGGTTTAGGCCCGTAAAAAACATTTATATAAGAACTATCTAAAACATCTTTATTGCTTGGGCCATAATGAATATTTTTAAGAAGTATGGTAGAAGTTGTATTTACTTTAAATCCACCTATGGCCTTTGGATATATTGGCGGCGTGTATCCTGGTAAATAATATACCGTATTAGGCGTTAGCACCGGAAATGATCCGTTGTCGTTTAAAATATTCATTTTAGAATATAATTCTTTATAATCTTTAAATTCATCTAAGGCGTGAGTTAATCCGTAATGAATGTTTTTTTTATTTCCTTTATCATAATTAATTAAATGACCATTAATATGATGGGCTATTTTTCGATGATTGGGAACAAATTCGAAGTAACTTACATACGTATCTTTTTTTAATTCTAAAGGCATTTTAACTATATAAAAATAATCAGTTCCATTGCCTTTTATAAATATGGGTTGTTTAAACTTTATAACGGTATCTGGCTTACCTAAAAAAGAACCTGAATAAAACACAGGAAGTGCAGGTAATTTTGACTCATTGCCTTTTGGGGTTCCATTATCTACCCAATTTTTTATAAGTTCTATTTCTTCAGGAGTCAATACACGTTCTCCAATAAAATGAGAGTAACTTGGATCAGCTGGCCAGGGTGGCATGTATTTAGTTTGTGTTACAAATTTTATTTTGTTTTTATTTTTTGTTACATCTTCATACGTTATTAACTCAATTGGACCACTCTCTCCTGCTCTATGACATGGGGTACAATTTTTATAAATGATGGGTGCAATATCTTCAAAGGTAGGATTTGTTTTAGTAATGATAGATGTTTTTGAGTTTTCTGGAGCACAGGAAAAAAATAAAATTGTAACAAAAAAACTAATTCTTCTTAAGGTAAACTCAAGTAGCATAGCTTTTATTAAAAAGTATAATTTATTCTTGAACATATACTCTTTTTACACGTGAAGATATGCTGGTTAATACTTCATAAGGTATAGTGTCCATAGCTTTTGATAATTGAATTAATTGCTCGTTAGTTTCAAAAATTATAACCTCATCCCCCTCTTTACAATCAACGCCAGTGATATCAATCATGCACATATCCATACAAATATTGCCAATTGTTTTACAACATGTTTGATTAATCATCACCGAATAATTTCCATTACCTAGTTTTCTGCTAAATCCATCTGCATATCCTATGGGAATTGTAGCTATAACTGAATCTTTAGTTGCAATTCCTTTTTTACTATATCCTACTGTTTCTCCTTCGTTTAAATATTTTATTTGAGAAATTCGGGTTTTTAATGAACTAATATTTTTTAAATTATGTTTTTCAAAATCATTAAATCCAATTCCATACATTCCAATTCCTAAGCGTACCATATTGTAATGAGCGTTTTTAAAGCGAGTAATTGCTCCTGAATTACATATATGCTTGATAGTTTGATAGCCAATTTCTGACTCAATTTTATTGGCTATATGTTGAAATAAAGAAATTTGTTTTTCTGTATCGCTATCAAAATTTTTATCATCGCTTGCTACCAAATGAGAAAAAATAGTTTTTACTTTTAATAATGGTTCGCTTTTTAATAACTCACAAAGTTCTACTGTTTGGTATTCTTCAAAACCCAAACGCTTCATCCCTGTATCTAATTTAATATGCACTGGATAGGGTTCGGAAATTGCTTTTAGCTGTAATGCTTTCAAAAATTCTTTTGCTACTTTAAAAGAGTATATTTCTGGCTCTAGATTAAAATCAATCATATCGTCATAAGATGATTCTTCTGGGCTCATAACCATTATTGGCAAATGTATTCCGGATTTTCGTAACTCTACACCTTCGTCGGTATAAGCAACTGCTAAATAATCAATATGATGATGCTGAAGGGTAAAAGCAATTTCTGCGCTTCCGCTTCCATATGCTGTGGCTTTTACCATGCACATCATTTTTACATCTTTATGAATTTGCGAACGATAAACATTTAAATTACTAACCAAGCTGTTTAAATTAATCTCTAAAACTGTATCATGACTTTTTTGTTGCAACGATTTACTTATTTTTTCAAATTCAAAACGTCTAGCTCCCTTTAATAAAATGGTTGCATTATGAAATTGTAAACTAGTATCTATTTTTGACTGAGAAATAAAACTTTCAGTGTTTTCAAAAAAATAAGACTGAGTTGTAAATAAATGCTTTTGAGACATTATTTCTTTCCCTATACCAATTACAACATCTATATGAAATTGTACCATTAATTTTGCAACATGTTCATATAATTCCCAACTTAGCTTGCCACTTTGGTCAATATCCGAGAGAATAACTATTTTTTTTTCGCCTCTTTGTTGTTGTTTCTGATGATGCAATGCAATTTCTAAAGCATTGATATCTGAATTATAAAAATCATTTATTAAAATGCAATTATTATTTCCATGCTTTAACTCTAACCTCATAGCAACTGGCTGCAATAATTCCATTTGCTTTTCTATTTCGTTTTGAGGTTTATTTAAATATAGCAAGGTAGCCCAACATGTAATAGCATTATTTATACTTGCAGTATCAGTAAAAGGAATTTTGATTTTTGTAATTTGATTTTTGTAATTTGCATGTATTATAGTATGTGTAAAAATATTTTCAATATCTGTTATTTGTAATGATGCATTTATGTGTTTTGAAATTAAAAATACTGATTTAGGTAGTAATTGTAAATCAATATTTTTAAAAGAAAGTGCATTAATAATAATACTTTCACACTCAGAAAATAATTGTAACTTTTCTTCTAATTTTTGTGTAGCATCTTTAAAGCCTTCATCATGAGCTGTTCCTAGCGACGTAAGAATTCCAATGTTAGGTTTTATTATTTCTTTTAGCGCTTTCATTTCACCTACTTCAGAAATACCAGCCTCAAATAGTGCTAAAGTATGAGAATTATTTAGTTGCCAAACAGATAGTGGCACTCCAATTTGTGAGTTGTAGCTTTTTGGACTACGAATGATATTATAATCTGATTTTAATAATTGGTATAACCATTCTTTAACAATTGTTTTACCATTACTACCTGTTATGCCTATAACTGGAATGTGAAATTGCTGACGATGAAATGTTGCTATTGTTTGTAATGCAAGCAATGTGTTTTCAACAATTATAAAGCACACATCGTTTGGTAACGCATTACAATTTTTTGGAATATGATTTACTATAAATACTTTAACCCCTTTTTGATATAAACTAAAAACATACTGATGGCCATCATTTCTATCAGAAGTTAATGCAATAAATATACTATGAATAGGGTCTGTTAACTGCCTGCTATCTATTAATAAATATTTGATTTCATAATCAACATTACAAAGCAATTTAGCATTTAAAATTTTTGAAATATGTGAGGCTTTATACAAATTAAAGTGGATTATTTCTTTTACAAAATAAGTCACTTTTAGGAGATTTCACAACTTTATTATTGTAATCTAAGTAATTTACGAAAACGTATCATTCGCTTTTTTTTTATAACCATATTTTTTTTATCAAGCGGATATCTATTTGGACCACACTGACAATAAGAATCATGAATACCCTGCGGACAGTACTTATATTTAAGAATTTTTGTAGTAAAAACGGTATCAAACTTTGTTGTGGGTTTTGAACACTGACAAATAAAATTATGAATTCCCCTTGGGCAGTATGACTCAACTCGCAATTGTTTTATAGAAATAGAATCAAAGTGTATGTTAGGATTAGAACACTGGCAAATAATACCACGATGATCCGAATATCCATGAGGACAAATGTATGGTAATGGAATTTCTTGTGTATAAAAAACACCAATTCTAATAATAGTTAAAAAAAGTATTACTAAAATTGGTGTTCTTTTTAACAACATCAGCAGTTATAAATTAACTAATAATTTAAACCCTTTACCATGTACATTAACAATTTCTACCTTTGAATCATCTTTTAGATATTTACGAAGCTTAGCAATGTATACGTCCATGCTTCTGCCATTAAAATAATTATCATCGTGCCAAATTGTTTTTAAAGCAAAATTTCTATCTAAAACGTCATTTTTGTGTACACATAATAACCGCATTAATTGACTTTCTTTGGTAGTTAATTTTTGCTCTGCTCCATTATGAATTAAAACTTGGGTTTCAGAATTAAATGTATAGCTGCCAATGGTAAAATTAACATCGTTTGTGTTATGAACTCTTTGTTTATTACTTCTGCGTAATACAGCGTTAACACGAGCTAATAATTCATCCATACTAAAAGGTTTAGTAATATAATCATCTGCTCCTGCATTAAATCCTTCTATAGTATCTTCTTTCATGCTTTTAGCAGTTAAAAATATAATAGGAACATTTTTATCAGTTACTCTAATCTCTTTTGCTAATGTTAAGCCGTCTTTTATTGGCATCATCACATCTAGTAAAAGTAAATCAAATTCTTGTTTGCAAAATGCATCAAATCCTTTTTTGCCATCG
Organism: uncultured Flavobacterium sp.; assembly: GCA_964541155.1. Taxonomy (GTDB): domain Bacteria; phylum Bacteroidota; class Bacteroidia; order B-17B0; family Aurantibacillaceae; genus UBA4416. The sequence continues at coordinate 93,218 of CAZIPC010000008.1, read as the reverse complement.
GTTGCTAATTTAGTTTCAAAACCCTTTGCCTCTAAATACTCTTGCAATAATGCTCCTAAATTCGGATCATCTTCAACTAATAATAGTTGTGTTTTTACATTTTCCATAATCTTTTATTTTTATACGTTTATTATTATATGTGTTTATAGGGCATTACTATTTTAAAAGCACTTCCTTTTCCTAATTCACTCTCAACATGAATTGTACCATTATGTTTTTGAACAACAGCTTGCACGTAGCTTAATCCTAACCCAAATCCTTTTACGTTGTGAACATTTCCAGTAGGCACTCTATAAAATTTATCAAATATTTTTCGTTGATTTTCTTTACTAATTCCTATTCCATTATCTTCTACTATAATTTCAATGCTATCTAACGTGTCTTTTGTTGATATTATTATGTTAGGGTTATCTTTTGTGTATTTGATAGCATTATCAATTAAATTAAAAATAATATTTGTTAGATGAATTTTATCAGCATAAATAATAAAATTACTCGCGTCTAGGTGTTTAGTAATAATTCCAGCTCTTTGATCAATCAACAACTGAGTGTTTTGTATTGCTTGATTTATAATTTCATGAACATCAACATCACTGAGTTTTAATTTAAATTCCCCCTTATCTAAAATAGATGTTTGCAATATACTCTCAACAAGAATACTTAAACGTTTATTCTCATCTTTTATCATTTTAAGAAAACGTTGTTGTTTTTCTGGTGTTTTAATAACTGAATCATCATTTAGCATTTCTGTAGCTAATGATATTGTGCTAATTGGCGTTTTAAATTCATGAGTCATATTACTTATGAAATCATTTTTTATAACTGATAATTTTTTTTGTCTGAAAATGGTTGAGATGGTGTAGTAAAAAGAAAAGATTAAAATTAAAATCACCATTACAGATACTCCAAGCATCATCCACATGGTTTTTAATAAATAATTTTTTTGATTAGGAAACTGAACACTTAAGTATTGAGGTGTGACAAAAACATTATTTGGAGATAGATTAATTTTTATTGAACATCCGGTAGAATCACAATTTTTTTGTGCATCTTGATAATTTTCATCAGTCTTTGAATTTACTAATTGACTAGAAACAGAGTAAACAAAATTAGTTGTTATTCCCTCAGCTAATAATTCTTGCCTTAAAATGGTGTCCAACATTAATGAATCTACCCTTGGTTTATAATCCTTATATACATTAATACTAATTAATTCATCAAATAAATCATTTACAATCTCTGTTTTTGTTTGAAACAATTCATCTCTTAAACTTTCAATATTTTTAGAAGTAGATTGGGAAGCGTTTAATAATTCATAAGGCAAAAAATGATTTTTAGAGTTAATAGAATCTCCAATAAATTCTTTTTGAGACATTTTACTTGTGATAATACCCGATGAATCTGTACTTAACTCTTCAAATATACGAACTTGCACATCATTACCAGAAGGGCTTCCAACACTTACCATCCTGGGTTTTGTAATTCGAACCCCTTGTTTGCGTAATTTTATTTTTTTAGCTATTTTGTTAGCTGTACCTATTTTTTCGAGTTTATTAGATGTTGATTTTAAGGCTTCTTTAACAGAACGTTCAAATTCTTCTTCTTTTAACTTTACTGAACTTTTTATCCAATAAATTTGAACAGCAATAAGAGCTATTAATGCTAAACCAACCAGTGTTGATATAATACCTAAATTATGCTTATTCATCTTAACAAATGTAATAAAGTAAACACTAGGTTATTTTAGCACTTAACGTTTTTTAACGGCAAAACTATCAGAATGGCAGATAAAATGAGGTGAATTTATTTATTCTGATTTTTCTTTTTTATTAAATAATTCTAAAAAACCTGTAACTAAAGATAAAACTACACTAAACCATGCGGCTGTCCAAAATCCATCTACTTTAAATCCATCTACAAGCTTGTCTGCAAACAAAATTATAAATGCATTAATTACAAGTAGAAATAATCCTAAAGTAAAAAAAGTAATGGGTAACGACAAAATGGTAAGTATAGGTTTTACAATGGTATTCAAAAAAGCTAATACAACTGCGACTAAAAATGCGGTTACTAATTTATTTATTTCAGGATAAGTACTGCTATAAAATTGATTATTTCCTATAATTACTCCGTCTAAAAAATAAGCGGTTATTAATACTGCAAAAGTTGATATAAGAAGTTTAACAATGAAATTCATGATTATTATTTATGTTTTTCAAATATACATATCTTAGTATGAAGCACAAAAAAGGCTATCTCAAGAGATAGCCTTTTTTGTGCTTTTATAGAGGAATATTACCGTGTTTCTTTTTAGGTAATTTATCTACTTTATTTTCAAGCATTTTAAATGCTTTTATTAATTTTTCTCGAGTTTGTTCTGGTTTAATAACTTCGTCGATAAAACCCCTTTCAGCTGCCCTATATGGATTTGCAAACATTGTTTGATATTCCGCTTCTTTTTCTTTCCATTTTTCTTCTTTATTTTCAGCGGCAGAAATTTCATTTTTAAAAATAATCTCAGCAGCTCCTTTTGCACCCATTACGGCAATTTCAGCACTAGGCCATGCATAATTCATATCAGCACCTATGTGTTTACTATTCATAACATCATACGCTCCTCCGTATGCTTTACGAGTGATTACAGTAATACGTGGAACTGTAGCTTCACTAAAGGCATATAATAATTTTGCTCCGTTCGTAATAATTGCATTCCATTCTTGGTCGGTACCAGGTAAAAATCCAGGTACGTCTTCAAATACTAATAATGGGATATTAAAACAGTCGCAAAATCTAACAAAACGAGCTGCTTTAGTAGACGAATGAATATCTAACACTCCGGCTAATACAGCTGGTTGATTAGCAACAATACCTATGGAACGCCCTGCTAAACGAGCAAAACCAACTACAATATTTTCAGCAAAATTTTTATGTACTTCTAAAAAGCTGTTGTCATCAATTACATTTTCTATCACTTCTCTTATATCATAGGGTTGATTAGCATTTTCGGGAATAATAGCGTTAAGTGAAGGTCGAGATTCTGAACCTGAAAAATCATAAGGAATGCTCGGAGCATCTTCTTCGCAATTTTGCGGTATATAACTCAAAATTTGTTTAATATTTGTGATGGCTTCAATTTCATTAGCGCAAGCAAAATGAGTAACTCCGCTTTTACTAGCATGGGTCATTGCTCCACCCAATTCTTCAGAAGTCACTTCTTCGTGTGTTACAGTTTTCACAACATTAGGTCCAGTAACAAACATATAACTTGTGTTTTCAACCATTAAAATAAAGTCTGTTATAGCTGGGCTATAAACCGCTCCTCCAGCGCAAGGCCCCATAATACCTGAAAGTTGAGGAATAACCCCACTAGCTCTTACATTTCGATAGAAAATATCTGCATATCCTCCCAATGAAACAACTCCTTCTTGAATACGAGCTCCTCCACTATCATTTAACCCTATAATTGGCGCTCCATTTTTCATGGCCAAATCCATTACTTTACATATTTTTTCGGCATGGGTTTCTGATAAGGATCCTCCAAACACTGTAAAATCTTGAGAAAACACATATATTAATCTTCCATTTACTGTGCCATATCCTGTCACAACACCATCTCCTAAATATTGCTCTTTTTCCAAACCAAAATCTTTACTACGATGAGTTACCATCATTCCTATTTCTTCAAAACTACCTTCATCTAATAAGAAGTGAATTCTCTCGCGGGCTGTTAATTTTCCTTTTTTGTGTTGAGCATCTATGCGTTTTTGTCCTCCTCCTAAAAGGGCTTCTGCTTGTTTTTTTTCGAGTAAAGCTATTTTTGAATTCATTTTATTATCATTTTTTAAACTATAAAATTGTCATTTTTTCTTTTAAGATTTTATAGAAATTTAAGATTTTAAATATACTATTTTGAACAATTAATTACACTTTTTTGGGTCTATGAAATGGTTTTTTATTCCCTCCTAATTTGGTTTTATTTCCTAATGAGCGAGGTCTTTTGGCAGCATCTGGATTATATTCTGGACCTTTACCAAACTCTTCTGGTATAGGCATTTTAACTACATCAATTCCCATTAAGGCTTCTATTTGGGCAAATTTAGGTTGATCTTTTTCATTTATAAACGTAATTGCTACACCTTCTTTTGCTGCTCTTGCAGTTCTTCCTATTCTATGAATGTAATCCTCTGGATCAGGTGGTGCGTCATAATTTACAACTAAACTAATTCCATCAACATCAATTCCTCTCGACAAAATATCAGTCCCAATTAAAATACGAAGTTTTCTAGATTTAAAATTACGCATGATTTCTTCACGTTCAGTTTGATCTAAATCAGAAGAAAAACCTTGAACAGAATACTTTAACGCTTTAAATGTTTGAGCTAATTCTTTTACCTTTTCTTTAGTAGAAGAAAATATAATTACAGAAGAAAAATCTTCATTTTTTAGTATATCTTTTAATAATTTTTCTTTTTGTGCATCATAAACCACGTATGCCTGCTGAACAATCCCTGCTGCAGGTTTAGAAATAGCAATGTTAATAGATTCTGGATTTTGTAATAAATGACCTGCTAATACTCTAATTTTTGGTGCCATCGTTGCAGAAAACATTATTGTTTGTCTTTTTTCTGGCACATACTTTAAAATTGTTTTAATGTCATCTGCAAATCCCATATCTAACATTCTATCTGCTTCATCTAAAATTAAATGTTCAATAGTATCAAAATTAATATCTCCTGATTGCAATAACGCTATTAATCTTCCAGGAGTTGCAATGACAATATCAACGCCTTCTCTTAATGCTCTTGCTTGACGCTCCCAAACTACTCCATCATTTCCGCCATAAATACCAATTGAACTTACTCCACAGAAATAAGCCATACCTTCTATTTGTTGATCTATTTGTAAAACTAGTTCGCGAGTAGGTGCAATTATTAATGTATTAATCCCTCCTTTATTAGTCTTAACTATTTTATCTAAAACAGGTAATACAAAGGCAGCAGTTTTTCCGGTTCCTGTTTGGGCACATGCTATTAAATCTTTACCTGACTGTATGACTGGAATAGCTTGTTGTTGAATGGGTGTAGGTAATTTATACCCCATAGATTGGAGTCCGTCTATTAATGTTTGATCAAAATTAAAATCGTTGAATGTCAAAAGAATATATTTTATAAGTTATTATTTTTTAAAAGTCCTAATTTACTAATTTTATAGCTAAAAGACAGATTAAAATGTATTGGCTAAAAACGGATAAAATTAATACTATTCATGGGTTTTCAACCCGTTATGGAGGTGTTTCTCATGATCCGTTTTTAAGTTTAAATCTGGGTGGAGTAGATGATTTAAAGGAAAATATTGATAAAAACAGATTACTTGCATTAGGCGACTTAAATATAAACATGAGTCAGGTTTCATATTTAAATCAAATTCATAGTAATCATGTTTGTATGGCTCAGCCTGGCATTCAAACCGGTGATGCTTTAGTAACAAATGCTAAAAATATGGCTATAGCAGTTGCAACAGCAGATTGCTACCCTATATTATTTTATGATAAAGTAAATAAAGTAATTGGCGCAGCGCATTGTGGATGGAAAGGTACTGTAGCAAAAATTGTAAAAAATACCATTGAAGAAATGGTAAAACTTGGCGCTAACACCTCAACAATTATTGTAGCTATAGGTCAAGGCATTTCAAAAGCTAATTATGAAGTAAGCGAAAATATTATTACGCAATTTAAAGAAGCTAACTTTAGTGGTGCTTGTTGGGAAAATAGACACTTAGATTTACTAGAAGCAAATAAGCAGGTAGCTATAGAAAATGGCATACATCCTGAAAATATTTGGTGTATGAATCGTTGTACAACTGAAGATGATTTCTTCTCCTACAGAAGAGATAACGGAAAAACAGGGAGAATGTGGGCAATAATTATGTTGAAATAATTAGTAAATTTGGGCTTCAATAATATCCTTTAATGAAAAAATATCATTTTATACTTTTTATATTAGCCATTTTTATTTTTCTTCCAAATGTTTTGGATTCCCAATGTGCTATGTGCAAAGCGTCTGTAGAAAGTAGTCAGGGTCAACAAAATTCAGTTGCAGGCGGTATCAATCAAGGTATAATATATTTGATGTTAGTGCCTTATGTTTTAATGGCGTTTATTTTCAGAAAACAAATTGCAACAATTTGGAAACTTATCAGAGGTAAAAGAGTTGCTGATGAAGATTTATAAATTATATTAATTTTCTAACAAAACAGTGTACTGAAATTTATCTAAATCATAATATAAAGCCTGTATTAAATTTTCAATAAATAATTTACCATGCTTACTATAATGCATAGTAAAATTATCATAACGTTCTTGGGGTGTTCCTTTTGGAAATAATTTTTCTTTGATTCCCCATATTTGATTCATCTCTGTTTCAGATTTTTGTTTTAAGGCTCTATTAATTTTTTGTTCAATTACAGTAATACTATTAATCGCTTTTTGCTTTTCAGCTTCAGCTGTACCTACAAGTGTTTTATCAATATTACTTACTGTTTCAATAACGGATATATAAATTTCAGCCAACTGTTTTTTAGTTTCTTCTAAATTTATATCGTGATGTTGTATTTTAATAAATTGCTTAACTAATTCTTCGCCATCTTTAAAAACATCATCTATTTTTAACATTAATTTTTTCAATTTGGTTTGCACATTCTTATCTGCAATCATTACAAATTGGCGAGGCATTAATATTGGAAAATGGATTTTATATGAATCAAACATAGCTTTATACTCTAGCCAATAAGCTAATTCTCCTGGGCCGCCAACATACGCTATATTTGGTAATATTTTTTGCTGATATAATGGTCTTAAAACAACATTTGGACTCAGTTTTTCTGGAGATAATTGAATAACACTATTCATTTCATCTTCTGAAAAACTAATAGGAGTATTTAAAACTACATAACGATTATCTTGTTTTTCGATACGTTCTCGTAGTTCTTTTTCTTTATAAAAAACATTAATTTCTCTTGGTGCTACTTGTACAGAATAATTTTTTTGAAGTTCAGTAATTGTTTCAGATACAAATTTAAATGAGGTATTTTTAAAAATATCTTGTTTTAATTCATTCTTAAATAAATGTTTTAATTCCACGTCGTTTCCATCTAAAATTACTAAGCCATATTCTCCAAAAAGTTCATTTACTATATATCTGGTAGCATCTGTTAAATTAATATGTTTTAAATATGCTTTTTCAAAAACCGAAATTAATTCATTCGTTTTATCGGCATTACCTAATATACTTTTTAATTCAGCAATAACTTCTTCGAGCCCTAAGGTATTAAATTCTCCAACACTTCCTTTTTGATTGCTATTCCATTTTATGTTTTTGCCGAAAACATTTGCGTTATTAATTTCTTCAAAATCATGATCTTCACTAGCCATCCAATATATAGGAACAAAATTTTTATCACTAAAATTTTCCTTTAAAGATTTACATAAGTTAATTGCACTTACTATTTTATATATAAAATATAAAGGCCCTGTGAATAAACATAATTGATGGCCTGTAGTAACTGTATAGGTATTTGAGTTTTCTAATAAAGTAATATTAAAAAAAGATTGATTAGATGTATTAGACACTAATTTAGATTGCCTAGTTAAAGCGTTTACTAAAACTGTTCTATTTAAATAATCAAATGTATTTTCAGAAATATAATTTAAAAAATCTTGTTTAGTAATATGATAATCATAGAACTTATTTGCTTGATTTGATTTAGAGATATAATCTATAAATAAATCGGAAAAAAGATTCGTTTTGACAAGTTCTGTTTTTTGAGATGAAAATAGCATGTACAAATGTATTTATTTTTTAACTCAACTCATGGAAGTGTTTTTTCAACAAAAACACTGTATTTAAATAATTTTATTGTATTCATACTGCATATTAAGTTGTAAGCTACCCAAAATAATTCCATTATCAACTTACTATTAACATTAAAAAAGCTATCTATCAAGCACTTACAATTTAAAACTGACAAGTTTAGTTAATTACGAGCGTTTTTGTTAATAACCCAAATTCATTGAGCTGCAAAGCCTTCGTATTTTTAGGTATTAAACACAACTATTTTAATGAGTTTACAAGTTAATGTAAAAGATTTGTTGTCAAATCTATATCACAATCGTGGTGTAGTTGAGTTACTATTTGGTCAAAGAGACCATGTAACAGTAAACGAATTACTAGGAAGAGATGATATTACCGAGGAACAATATCGAAAATTGGTATCGTTAGATATTTTATATGAGTATGAAAATATCGTAAGCTTAAATGATGCTGTTGTAGCCATGTTTGAAGATTTTATGGAAATAGGAGAGGTTACTCCAGGTTTCATAAACGATTACATTAATGAACTAAAACGTTATATTAAATTTTATCAAGAAGCCAGAGAAATGAGGTTCTTGCGTAGTATAAAGAAATACTTAAAACGCATTAACTCTACTCTTACTAGAGAAATTATTAAGCTTCAAAAAAATGTTGACGACACATATAAAAACGAAAGTAATTATCGAATTAAATTACAAAAACTTGAAGATTACAGAGAAAAACGCGATACAATAATTGAATTTATTAAGCAAACAAATGCAATTGTTGATGAAACTCGAGTGCTGTTTAATATCACTAATGATACTGAATTATTTGGAATTGTATCTACTTTAAAATCTAGTTTAATTGAAAACCTAGACTTCTTAATTGAAATACAAACAGATATTACTGATTTTATTAATAAAATACAGTATCAATTAGATGTTTATAAAAAGGCACAACGTTTAAAAGAAGTAAAAGATCATGGAACATTACACTTTAAAACAAATTTTAGAGAAATTGTTTCAAATATTAATACATTAAAACACAACGGACACAAAACACCTAAAACAAAAATACCTATTGATTTTTTATATAGTGATGATGGACATGTTTTATGTAAACGAATAGCTGAAAAATATAAAATTACTAGACTAATGGTTCGTGGGCTTGCCGATAAAATGGCAGGCAATTTTAAAGACAAGGGCCTTGAACAACAAATAAAATTAGATACCGAAAAATTAGTTGAGAGATTCTTAACTCAAACTAAACAAAATTTATTTGAGTATTTAATGGATTATAAATTTCCAAAAACAATTGGCAATGTATCTTTTGAAGAGCGATTATCTCTATTTGTAGAAATTGCTATGGAATACCAAAATCAATTAGATTTTAAATACCGTTTACAGTACCACGATTACATTGAAGCAAATAGCAACCTTAAAAAACGCCTAGGATACACTTTGATTTTACCTTTAAAAGAAAAACCTAAAAAAGAAAAAATAAAAGAAGTAAAAGAATAATAAAATAAGATACGCTAATTACATTAAATCAAACATTAATATACATAACATGGAAGAAAATAGTTTTAATTTACCTAAACAAACGCACGATATTTTTGCTGTAATGGCTCGTGGTGCTTTTATTTCTAGTAATGGTAGTAGAGACGGCATGAATCGTTTGTATGATGTAATTAATAATCCAGAAAATTTTGACAGACTTCAAGCATACTTTAATGTTATTAGATATAATATTGAGAGAGGCAATAATTTCTTTTACTTTTCTAAACTAAGCGAACCCAACTCTGAATTAGAAAAAAAATTGGAACGATTTGAACGATACATAGATATTATTGATTTATTTGCTAGCATGGATAATAAAATTGGAATTGGTAGCAGATTTCGTCCAAGTGAAATTGCTGAAGAATGCAATGCTAATGTCCGCTTAAAACAAAAACTTCAAAAAATTCCTTTATATCGTTCAGAAACCTTACACAATAAAGTTCGTGAAATTTGCGACTTAATGAGTAGAGATTCATTCTTGGAATTAGAAGATGAAAAATCAGAATCTTATAAAGTATTAGATTCTTATAATTATTTATTAGATGTTATTAATTCTGTTGCTATTTATGAAGATAGTAGCTCTGATTCTGATGACACACAAGCAATAATATATAATTAAAAATAATTAAAATACAAATGTGCGGCCTGTAACAGACAGGATAAATCGATAAAACATGGAAAATAATTGTAGAATATTAAATAGAATTGTACAAATTAACATTGCTAATGTTAAATATACCGACTTAGAATTAAGCGGAAATACTTGCTTTGTAGGTACAAATAATTTTGGTAAAACATCATTGCAACGTGCAATTTTGTTTTTTTATAGTGCTAATACAAGAGGCTTAGGAATTTCATCCTCTCAAAAACCATTTGAAGAACATTACTTCAAGTATGAAAATTCATATCTTATATATGAAATTCAAACAGAAAACAAGCCATTTTTTGTTATTGTTTACAGACACAATAAACTCGTATTTCGTTTTGTAGATGCCGAATACAACCCTGATTATTTTTTTAACGAAAACGACGAAGCATTAAAAATAAAAGAAGTAATTGCCGGATTTGATAAACGTGGTATTTATGTATCTCAGCAAATAGATACTTTTGAACGTTACAGAAATATTTTGTATGGAACTGAAACCGATAAGCAATTATCTAAATTTCATATCTTAAAAGGAAATGAAAAATACCAAAACATCCCAAAATCCATTACAAATGTATTTTTAAGTTCAAAAAGCAGTATTGATAGCCGTTTTATTAAAGACTTTATTGCCAACTCCCTTACTACCGAAAACAGTAGCATTAAACTAGAACAAGTTGATCGTCAATTAAGGCAATTCAACGAAAAATACTCTGATATTGAAACATACTTAAAAAAAGAATCTCAACAATTAATTGAATTTATAGATAAAAAGTATGACCAAGTGCACATGTTAAAAGGTGCTCAAATGGAAATGGCCGATAAACTTGGAAGCAGCTTGCGCTATGCCGAAACACAGAATGAAGCTGTGATTAAAGCCTCTCAAGAAAAACAAGAGGAGTTAGATAAATTAACCGAGGCAAACGAAGAACAAAAAACCCTTTTAGAAGAAAAGCAAAAAGATGTTAGAGAAGAAATTGGTTATTACGACAGAACCATACGTGAAGCAAATAAAAAATTAAAAGAATATAAAGAAAAAAATATTGACCAAGCTGTTGAGAAAAATGCAGAACGCGAAAAACTTCAAGTAGATTATAATATTGCACGACGTGAATACGAATCATTAACGTCAAACGTTCAAAGTATTGAGATGAAATACTCATCTTTAATAGAGCAATTACGAAATGATAAAACAGCATATATTAATAAAATAAACTCTAGAACTAGTGAAATTTTTAATCACTATAATGAATTACAATTACTACAAAAAAACGAATTCAACAAAAAAGATGCTGAGTTAAAACAAAAACGAGAAGAAGCATTATCCGAACTTAATACTGAAGTTACAGCTAAGCAGATTGAATTTAATGAGCTAAAAGCAGAGGAAAAAGTAATTCGTAATACTCGCTTTTATGAAAATGAAATCAGAGCTCAGGAAACAGAATTGGCTGATTTAAGAGCTATTAATTATAAAAATAAATCCGAGTTAGCTATTAAAACTAATTTAGTTCAAACAAACCAAAAAGAATGGGAGGCACTAGAATCTAAATTAAAAACATCATTGTCAACTCAAATACAAAAAACCAATAATGAAATTATTCGTGTTAAAACAGAAATAAAAACTATTGAAGAAAAATTAAATGTTCAACACGATGCGTTGTACGGTTATTTAGAAAAAAACGTAAAAGATTGGCACAACACTATAGGAAAAGTAGTCAATGAAGACTTATTATTTCGTACAGATTTAAACCCAACCATTACAGATGCAAAAGGATTATCATTATACGGTGTTTCTCTAAAACTTGATGATGTTCAAGTAGTATCTAAAAGTATTGAAGAATATCAATTTGAAAAAAACGAACGCCTTGCCATTATTAGAGATTTAGAAGAGTCGATGACTCAATTTCAAACAGCTAATAATGAAGAGAAGATGTTAGCTGCTGATAAATACGGCAAACAATTAGGCGAATTAAAAGAAGACCTAAAAGTATTAGCCTACTCTTTAGAATTAGCAGAAAAAAGAGAAAAGAAATTAATATTAGAGTTAGAAGATTGGAAACAACGTGCGAGCACAGAAATTGAACAATCTTTATCTGGTAATCGACAAAAAATAAATATCGTTGAAGAAGAATTAGCTATTTTAAATAAAAAGAAAAATAATTTATTAAACGATTTTAATACCCAATTTGATAAATTAAAAACATTTAATGATGAACGATTAGCTGATCTAAAATCTCGTCAAGAATCTGAAATTTCCGAACTAGAAGTTGAGAAGAAAAATCAAGTTAAAGAATACGAAGAAAAAGAAGCTCAATTAAGTAGCGAAAAAGAATCTAATTTTAAAGCAAAAGGTGTTGATAGCAAAGAAATTAAAAAAATTGATGCTCGTATTAAAGAACTACAAGAAGCTTTAAAAGAAATAGATCAATACTCACAAATTGTTAGTGATTACTTAAAAGATAAACGTGAAATTTTTGACAAACTACCTGATTTAATTCAAAAGAAAGAAGAGTATGTAAAATCTGCTAATGATTTAAGTGCAGAAATAGAAGAAATTGCCCGTAAATACAATATCAAACGAATGGAGTTAAATAAACAAAAACGTGCGTTTGAAGAGGAATTAATTGAATTTAACAACGGTATTAATTACTTTACTAAAAATTTCCGCGAAACACCTGTTTTTAATAAGTATGCTGATATTATTGATAGAGCAGAACCTAAAAAAACAAACTATAGCGTAATGGATCTATGTACTCAATTGCTAAAAAATGATTCTCATTTTAACGAAGAGTATACCGCTTTTCAACGTTACGTTAATGAGTTTGCTGGAAAATTCAGGATCGATAATCACTTTAATTTTATTATTCGAAATGATGCAACTCAAGGTGAATATGAGCGATTCGCTCAAAACTTACGTTCGTTTATTAATGAAAACAAAATTGAATTATCAATAGCCGAAACAGCAACTCAAATTGGTTTAGTAACTGATAGTATTGCTACTAAAGTGCGTGAGTTAAGCGGGCAGAAAGATAAAATACAACACATCATTACCTTAATTGCCGAAGACTTTAAAAAAGCTGAGTTTGAGGAATCTAAATTAATTGAATTTATTAAAATTCGCTTAGAGGATTCAGATAACAAAGTTTACAAACTCTTAAAACGTATCCAAGAATTTAGAGAAGAAAATGGTTTAGTATATAACGAAGGATTATTTAATACTGATTTTGCTACTCATAAAAATAGAGAAATCAGTAACCGTGCTGTTAAATTATTAGATCAACTTCGCACTGCTATTAAAGAACAAGAGCAAGATGAAATTCGTTTACAAGATTTATTTGAATTAAAATTCAATATTAAAGAAGGTTTAAACGAAACTGGCTGGACTCATAAAATTGACAGTATTGGTAGTACTGGAACTGACATCCTAGTAAAAGCTATTATTTACATTACTTTACTGCATGTATTTATTAAAGAATCTTCTCACCGTGGAAGTACAGAATTTAAAGTACATTGTATCATAGATGAAGTTGGTCAAATTTCGGCACACTATCTTCGTGAATTATTACGTTTTGCTAAAAATAGAAATATTATGATGATTAATGGTTTACCAAATAAATCAGGCTTAGAAGCGCATTATAAATATACCTATCAATTCCGAAGAGAAGAGAACAACAATGTTCGTATTTTCCCTAGTATTGTAACAGAAGTAGAAGCATAACAAATAATCACTATTAACTAAAAAAGGATTGCTATGCAATCCTTTTTTAGTTAATAGTGATTTAAAATAACATTGCTTATTTATTTAATTTACCTAAACGTGTAGTTGCTTTTACAGTTGTTATTTTATAAATAAATCCAAATCCTATTGGGCGTTTAATTGTTGTTTCAAACTGTGGGTAAAAGGCAACATCGTATCCTTTATTTTTTTCCATAACATCGTGTAAAGCATACCCAGCAACTGGATTTAAAATAAAACCACCTATTACAGGAATACTAGCCGCATTTATAGGTAACGAAAGAAGTCCTCCATCCTTTACAACCCCTGCACTCTTTTTATTAAACAAACGTTCAAAATCTATTCCAAAAATTTGTGTTGATGTTGCCTCTCCTGTTACTTGTTCGGAAATTGTAAAATCTTTCTTTTCTAAATTCACGTGCGTGTTTGGCTCGCGCATAGTTTTATTAATACTTGTACAACTTGTAAAAAAAAGTGTAATAATAATGGCACTAAGAGAAATAATTTTTTTCATAAAATAAAGTTTAAAATGTTTACACAAAAATAATTTCTTAAGCTCAAAAAACATAAACATAAATATGTTATTTTATATAAAATAGCATATAAAAATAATCCATAAAAAAACTCCTACTAATTGTAGGAGTTTTTTTATGGATTATTTATTTTTTTTAGAAATCAAATTTACCTCTATGGTCTTCAATATTTGCTTTTTCTTTTAAAGCATCAAACATTTCATAGTCTACTCTTCCACTATTTAATCTTTCTATTTCTTGTTGTTTGCCTTTAAAATCAGTAGGCATAACTGCTTCTGTAACAGATGAAACATTTACAACAAAAACACCATTATCTCCTTTAATTGCTTTGCTAATGGTTCCCTTTTTCATAACTGTTGCTGTACCAATTAAAGCGTCTTCTCTTCCTATTGACGCAACATTATATGCAGAGAATGTTAAATTATCTGCTTTTTCGGCTGTTAAACCCATTTTAGCAGCAATATCTTCAATTGATTTTGAAGAAGATGTTTTTGTGTTAAATTCTTTAATAAACATGTCTGCTTTTTTATCACGAATAGCTTTTAATGTTACATCGTCTTTTACATCCTCTAAAGGTGCAATTCCTTTTTCCTTAATTGCAACTAATTGTGCTACAACAAATTTATCTTTAAATTCAAATACAGAAGATACTTCTCCTTTTTTAGCTTTATAAACCCAACGAACTAAATCTTTAGCGGCATCTAAACCAGGTAAAGTTTTATCATTTTCTTTTATGTTTTCAGCAATACGCTTCGTTAATTTTTCAGCATCTACACTTTTATTAAAGGCATCGCTTGTTTGATTTTTTCCAGAAAAATCACTAGCCAACTTATAGTATTCTTGTGTAGTTTCTCCACTAGGAGCAATTAACTTAGTAATTTGAGCTATAGAATAAGAATTATGACGAGTTTTAGAAACATTTAATACTTCAATGATATGGAAACCAAACTGAGTTGGAACAACAGATATATTTCCAACTGTACCTTGTAAGCCTGCATTTTTAAAAGGCTCAACAAATCCTTTATTCTCATCAAACCATCCATAATCTCCTCCTTTATCAAGAGAGCCCATATCGTCAGACATGGTTTTAACTAAGGTGTCAAATTTTACTTGTTTAGTTTTTAGCAACACTAATAAACTATCTGCAATTCGTTTGGCTTGTTCTGGCGTACGTTGAGTTTGAGTTTTTTGGCTTTGTAACCCAATTAAAATATGACGAACTTTAGCAGAATCTGCTACTGATTTTATATCTGATAATTTATATATTTTTAAAAATGTTCCTTCTGTATATGGTCCAAATACTGTGCCTTTCGGAGATGTATAAACAGTAGAATCTGAAATAATCATGTTTTTCTTTCCATAATTACCTACACTTACAAGGCCTCCTTCACTTTCTTGAGCAATATATGAAGAGTCTTCTGATGAAGTTTTAGATTTAAATTCATCTGCAACGCGTTGCGCATCTTTTAATAGCGATTCAAAATCAGCCTTAGAAGGCATAACATCATAAGACACGTATTCTATCTTACGTGATGTTTCAGATATTTTATAGTCATTTTGATGTTTTTTGTAATACGCCTCAATGTCTGAATCAGATACTTTTACTGTTGAATCTGATACATCAGAATAACGTTTCATTACAAATGTTGCGTTTACTTGTTTATTTTGTGCAATGAAATTGTCTTTAGCTTCAGTTTTAGTAACATATAATCCCTTTTTAATTAAATTACTGTATTTTTCTGCTGCACGAACTTCAAGAATTGATTTTTCTAATTGTTTCCAAAATTTTTCTTGTTCAGCATTCATCTGACCAACCCATTGATTTAATTTTAATAAATCTAGTGAACCATCTGGCTTTGCAAAACCTTCATATATCTTTCCTGTTTGTTGATCTGTTAATTGTTGAATAACATATTGGTGAGGATGAACCAACATTAAGTCATATAGCTCATCTTCAGAAACTAAAATACCTAATTTTTTGAATTGAACTTTAGTTACTTTTTCATTTATTAATTGGCTCCAAACAGTTTCTACTATTTGTTCCTTCATTTTATCATCAATCGTGGCATTAGGATTTGATTGTTGAATTTGAGCAATTTGCTCATTTACTTTTGCACTAAATGCAGGGTATTCAATTTTATCCCCAGCTATTGTACCAACTTCTAAATCTTGGCCAGAAAATAAAGCTCCGCCAGAACCTAATAAACTTTCTAAAATAAAGATGATTAAGGCTAAACCAACGATTCCAACCAAAAGACCTGTTTTGCTACGTATTTTTTCTAAAACGCTCATATTTGTTTATAATTTAAGGAATGCAAAGATAAAATTATTGCTGAAAAACGAAAAATTAATCGTAATTATTTTTAAATTGATTTGATTGAATGAATAGGTATTATTGAGAATAGATATTACTCTTATAAAAATCAAATAATTCGATTTTTTTGACAAAAAAATTAATTTTTACACGATTACACCTCTAAAATCAGAAAAAAAGAGCAAAATGTCATTTTCTTGGTTGATTATTGTTGAGTCTATCTTGGTTTTTTCTTTGATAACGTCTCAATAAATACATAATTGCTGCAATAATAAATACAAATACAAAATATAAGGCGCTATCCGTATCCTTATTAATTAAAAAATAAACCGTTATGATTGCGCAGCCTATTGCTGTTATTAACCAAATAATTTCTAATATTTTAAAAAATTTACTCATTTTATAGCTGATTATCGTCAATTCTGATTGATCCTGTTATTTCTTTTATCTCATATTGAGTAAAATCTTGATTGGCTTCAAGCCCTTTACCCATAATAATTTCTTTTGTGGTTGTAATTTTTACAAACGCATCCGAAATAATTTTCTTCTTTACTTCATCCCACATTAAATGCTCAGTGTTTAATTTTTCACCATTTACATTTACAACTTCTACATTATATTTTACTTCCATACGCTTGGTTGTTTCATGTCTAACTCCATAATCTGCTTTTAGTGTTGTTGATATTTTTCCTTTATTGTCATAAAATATAACAAACAAGCCCTTAGGCATAATTGTTAGGGGCTCTTTAACACCCCGTTCGTATTTAAGCATTTGCGGGGTTTGTAATTTTATTTTTAAGATGGCAGAGTCTGAATAAAGCATGGTTACATCTTTACCAGTTAAATTAGGCAAAACTGTTTTTTTACCAATTGCCATAATTTCATCTCTATTGTTTTGGCACGAACTAAGACCTAAAACTATGGATATAAGAAAAAATACAAATGTGTTATTTTTAATTGTTGCCATGTGTGTTTTAATCATATTTATATTTAATAAACCAACGTTTATTAAATGTAAAACCTAAAACAAAACGAATATAATCTTCTTGCAATAGGTTATTTGTTATAGTACCTGTTTTACCGTATTGAACGGATAAATTAACAACGGCAACATCATCAAATCTTCCAATACCAACTGGTAAGCCTAAACCAGCTGAAATAAAATAATTTTTAATAGTAGAATTTTTTAAATCTAAATACCCATTTGAATAAGATGCGCCAAATCTGAAATGAATACGCTTCAAATAATTTGAAGAACCATAAGCTAATTTATTTGGAACATAATTTAATCCTGCAGAAAAACGATAACTGTTTTTAAATTCATTGGTAGGTGAATCAAAGTATTTAAAGCTACTCCAATTTGTAGTCGCTGCATCTACTAACAGTGTTAGTTTTTCTCCTTTTTTTACAGATAATCCAAAGCCCATCTCTAAAGGAAGTTGAATGGTGCCGCTTATATCTTGAGAATTCAACAGTGTATCTTTTGGCTTTTCAACACCAAAACCATCTAACGCATAGTTATATATTATATTGCTTTGTTTTGCGTTAATTATACCTGGTGTATTAATAAAAAAACCAACTCCTATATTTATTTTTTGTTTTAATAATCGATGCCCATCTTTTGATTTTACCGAATCAATTGAAACATGTGTTTGTAAGCCTCCGTTAAATACAAAATCTGAATATTGAACAGAACGCTGTCTTTTAGAATTAAAATACGTAATGCTTCCTGGATATATAATATCAGTTATTTGATTAACTGTACCAAACAAATAATTACCAGTTGCTCCAACTGATAACTCAGACAATAACTGTTTAGTTATTTTTTTTCGTTTATACTTAGCCGTTTTTTTATACTTTATAAGTGTATCTGCTAAATCTGAACTATAAAATTTTGAACTTTGATTACGAAATGGTTTTACTCCTACCCCTAAAAATGCTTTATTAACCCCACCATTGCCTTGAAAAACATAATTCATCGTGCCTACATTAACCTGTTCTTGCTGTGATGTGATTTTATAACCAACAGTACTGTAAGGCATAATACCAAAGGCAGCTCCGCCAAAATGTTTTAAAGGAAACCCTAAAGAGGCATATGAAAAATTAGTGTTTTTCTTATAAATGGAAGCCGACTCACTACTTATTTTTGTATACTGAGATTGCGCTCCTAATTCTAAAACACTTAATTTAATGCCTGCTAATCCAGCAGGATTTGCAACATTAATAAAAAATGGTGCTATGGAATCTTGATGATAGGCTATAAACGAACCTCCCATTGCAGATGATGATGCAAATGTTTGATTATTTAATTCTCCTAATCCATAACGAGAATATGGACTCGATGTAAGTATTTGAGACAAAGAAATTGTACTTAAATACAAAAAAATTAGAGTAATAAAAGTTGATTTCAAGTATAGTTTATGTTTAATTATGTTCAAGATTGTAATTTAAAATATTATTAAGTCCAATTAAAACTAAATTTTGGTGGGTAAAGATGCTATTTTTTAACCGTTTTGCCAAGTAATCACTATCTCCTCCCGTTAAAACAATTTTAATATCCGGGAATTGTAACTTGTACTGATTAATTATTTCATCTATTTCGGCTACTGTACCATTTAAAACCCCCGACAAAATAGAATTTTCTGTATTGCTGCCTATCAACTCAGTATATTCTTGATTAAAAGCAACTAAAGGAAGTTTACTTGTGTAATTTGATAATGCTTTAAATCTCATCTGTATTCCAGGAGAAATTCCACCTCCTAAATATTCATTTTTTGAGTTTGTGAAATTATATTTAATGCATGTACCCGCATCAATTACTAATACATTAGTTTTTTGATATAAATAAAAAGCACCAACAGAAGCTAAAACTCTATCTGACCCTAAAGAAGATGGAGATTGATATAAATTAACTAATGGGATTTTTGTAACTGAAGTAAAAATTAATGTAGGTAACTTTAACTCTAATTCCTTATAATATTGTTCTAATCCATTCACAACGCTAGCAACAACAGCATTTTTTGCCTGATTAATAAAGTCAAAATCTAATAATACATCACTTACAGATGAATATGTATTTAACTTAAAAAGATTATTCTCTTTAAATAATGCTGCTTTTACACGAGTGTTTCCTATATCTATAACTAAATTCAAGGCACATAAATTTAAGTAAATAGTAGATATATTAAATTCAAATTAAGTTTTTTTAATATTTATTTTGCATTATAAATATTTCTCTTAAATTTGCAGCCCGATTACGTTGGTACCTTAGCTCAGTCGGTAGAGCAACAGACTGAAAATCTGTGTGTCCCTGGTTCGATTCCTGGAGGTACCACCACTAAAGCCCCTTATTTTAGGGGCTTTTTTAATTTTTAAATGCATAACCAACAACATATATTAATTATTGGAACAGTTTGGCCAGAGCCTAATTCATCTGCAGCTGGAAGCAGAACTATACAATTAATTGAATTATTTAAAGAGCAGCAATGGGTTGTTTCTTTTGCATGCGCTGCAGCTAGTAGCGAATATAGTATCGACTTTAAAAAATATGGCATTACTAAATACTGTATTGAACTAAACAATAACAGTTTTGATGAATTTATCCAACAGTTACAACCAACAATAGTTGTTTTTGATAGATTTATGACTGAAGAACAATTTGGCTGGCGAGTTGCTGAAAATTGCCCAACTACTTTAAGAGTTTTAGATACAATAGATTTACACTGCTTAAGATTGGCCAGACAACAGGCTTTTAAAGAAAAGAAAAGATTTATTAATGATAATATAACACACACTGATATTGCGAAAAGAGAAATAGCAAGTATTTACAGATGTGATTTAAGTATAATGATATCGCCATTTGAAATGAATTTACTTAAAGATCTTTTTAAAATAGATATTGATGTTTTACACTATACACCTTTTTTATTAAGCCCTATCACAACCCAACAAACCAAAGAATGGCCTTTATTTGAAGAGAGATTTCATTTTATAACCATTGGTAATTTTTTACACGAACCTAATTGGAATAGTGTTCTTTATTTAAAAGAAGATATTTGGCCCTTAATCAGGAAACAACTTCCAAATGCCGAATTACATATATATGGAGCTTATGCTTCTTCAAAAGTAAATCAATTACACCAAATTAAAGATGGTTTTTTAATAAAAGGCAGAGCAGAAGATGCTCATAATGTTATACAAAAGGCTAAAGTATGTTTAGCTCCATTACGTTTTGGCGCTGGCATGAAAGGCAAATTAATTGACGCTATGTTATGCGGAACCCCTAACGTAACCACGTGTATTGGAGCTGAGGGAATGCACGATGATTTAGCATGGGGAGGATTTATAGAAGATGATGCAAAAGAATTTTCAGAGAGAGCTATTGAGCTATATTGTAACAAACAAATTTGGAGTCAATCACAAGAACAAGGTCTTAAAATTATTAATTCTGTATTTGATAAAAAACATCATGGCAAATTGCTCATTCAAAAAATTATTAGTTTGCAACAAACTTTATCTAAACACCGTGCCAAAAACTTTATTGGCTCAATGCTCATGCATCATACTATTTCAGGCACAAAATATATGTCTCGTTGGATTGAAGAAAAAAATAAAAAGCCCTTGTAATTACTACAAGGGCTTTTTGAATGAAATTAAATTGTATTAATCTCTCTTTCCAAATAAACGTAAAAGAGATAAAAATAAATTAATAAAATCTAGATATAGCGTTAAAGCCCCCATCACTCCTAATTTTTTAAAATCAGATGAGCCATCATTTACTTGAGCAAGTTCTTTAATTTTTTGAACATCATACGCCGTTAATCCAGTAAAAATAATAACACTGATAATACTAATGATATAACCCATTGAATCGCTTTTCATAAACATATTAATTAATGAAGCAATAATAATTCCAATTAATCCAATCATTAATAACGATCCCATTTTTGTTAAATCTGTTTTAGTTGTATAACCAGCAATTGCCATTACTCCAAATAATGCACAAGTACTAGCAAATACAACGCCTATAGAATCTAATCTATAAATCATAAAAATAGAACTAAGGCTAATTCCCATTAATGCAGAAAATCCAAAGAAAATACCCATTAAAGTAACAAACGATAACTTATTAAAAGCAAAATTCATAACTAAAACCAATCCCAAAGGAGCAAGCATAACAAGCCATCCTAGCATTGATGTGCTAACTGGATTTCCAAATTCATCTAAGTTATATAATAACATACTTAAATTTGGATTGTATGCAAACAATAAGGAACACAAAGTAGTTACTGCCAACGCTAAAAACATCCAAGTAAATACTGATGCAAATAGAGAGCGCTCATTAATAATAGTTGCACTTTCAATGTTTTCTAAATTTGTTTTTTTGAAGTTTGTTTCCATGTTTTTATTTTTTTGTAAAGGTAAATAATTTATTAAGCTTGTTTTTATAAAAATTGCTAAATATGGCTATATCTTCATCATAATTTGAAATAAAAACATTCGTGGTGGTCGAATGTCGCCTGGTCTCAAACTATATTCTGAATTTGTGATATTATTAATAATAAAAGATGCTTTTAGCTGTTTGGTTAATTGATATGAAATTCTTGCATCGTGAATCCAATCTCCATGAGCATGTTTTTGTCTGTATTCTTTTAATCCAGGTAAAATGTACGTACTAGGAACATTGTCCCAGTTAATTCCATTTTGAGGTTCATTATACTCGTGTAATACACTTTGAATAAATCTTCTGTCAATATTTTCCATAAAGCTATAATATCTTATACTCCACCCTACAGATATTTTTTTGTAATCTATTTGAAGGTCTGATTTTATAAGGTGTTTGTTTCTATACTTTAAAACATTTAAGCCTTCTATACCTAATGTATCTCTTTTGGAATCATAATTTACATATATTGGATTTGTAAATGTATATCCCATTAAGGTTGTAACGTTTATTTTTCCAATTTTACCGTTTCCTGTAATGGAAGCATCAATCCCATTAATTCGCGCCCTACCCACATTTTGAGATTTGAATCCGGCAAATTGACGATCTAGATAAAAAATTCCCGTTTTCTTTCCATAAATATCAAATACAAATTCTACCATGTCTTTATATTCTGTCCAAAACGCAGCTAAGTCTACAAATCCTTTAAAATTTGATAGTTTAAATCCTTGTTTAATTCCAATTTCTGCACTCCAACCATATTCTGGTAGTAAATTTTGATTAGGATAAATTTTTAACGCACTTACACTAGTACTTACATTTTTTTCGGCAATTGTAGGAAAACGATATCCCTGACCAAAAGAAGCACGAAGAAACGTATACGAATATAAATGATAATTTAATCCAGCTCTTAAAACTGGCTGAAATGGTAAATTATTTATGTTAGGGCTTAAATACCCTCTTGTGTGTGAAGTGTCTATACTATTATATTCTCCTCTAACTCCCATAGAGGCTGTTAACTTTTTATATTTATAATCAAACTGGGCATAACCTGCAAAATTTTTCCCAGTATGTCTTCCATATAGCGAATCTGCTATAACCTGCTGCTCCATATATACAGCGCCATATGTGGTAGTTAAATTATTATTATATTTTTTTTGATATTGAAGTTCGCTATAATATAATTCTGCACGCGAACCTTGATGTGTGTTATTGGTATTATTAGTTAAATAATAGCGCGAACGTAAACTTATTTTACCTCCTGTTTTATTAAGATACGTAACAAATGGATCAATATTTAATCGTTGATTAGAATATCCTTGAATGGTTAATCCCTGAGGGATAAAAGCAGAATCAGCATTTTGCCATAAAAAAAACAATCCTCCTTTTGTATCCATCATGTTTGTATTTAATCCTACTGCCAGACCTCTAATTTTCTTAAAATTATATCTTAAATTTACATTTAGTCTAGCTCTTTTCTCTGTTTCTAAATAACGATATCCTTCATCATTAAATAAATGTCCTCCTATAACTACATCTAAATTTTTTATTTTTTGAGAATGTGAAAAGTTAACTCCAGATTGAGTTTGACTTGTTCCCTTCCACCATTTGTATGAAGCATTTTTTGGAGCATCATAGGTTGCATAAAAAACAGATGCTGTTGTTTGAGGTTTTTCTTTAGGATAAGCCGTTCTCATATTAATAACACCATTCATAGCCGAGGACCCAAATAATGCTGAAGATGCTCCTTTAATCACTTCAACTTGTTCTAAATTTTCAAGGGGTAAATAATTCCATTTTATATCTGCTGCATCTGCACTAATCATTGGCATTTCATCCACTAACATTAACACTCTGGTTCCTGCCCCATAGCTATATCCACTACCTCCTCTAATACTTGCTTGTCCATCAGAAACAACAACTCCAGGCACTTGATTCATAATTATATCTAAACTTTGTGTTGCTTTATTTTCAATTAAAGATGGTTTAATAACCTCCATACTTACGGTTACATCAGATAATTTTTGTTCAAATTTTCCAGCCGAAACAACCACCTCATCCAATAATTGATTCGCATCTGATAATAAAATAGTAAATGTTAATGTATCAGTATGATTGATAACAATATTTTCTGTGTATTTTTTATACCCTATTAAATCGCACTCTAATTTATAATCCCCCACAGATGTAGTTACACTGAAGGTACCGTTAATACTGGATATTGTTCCTATTGTTTTATTTAAATGAATAATTGCTCCTGGTAAAGGCTCATTTGTAGATTTGTCTTTTACTATCCCTTTAATTACTCCTATAGATTGCGCGTAATATTGGCATGTATATAAAAAAAATATTATTAATAAATAATTAATGTTCTTTTTCATGATGTGGTTGTTTTTACGAACACAATATAATAAATTAGTATCGTTTTACAATGAGCGCCTTGGACTTAACTTACAAAATTGGAATAACCCTATTAAATGGTGTTGGAGATGTTTTGGCTAAAAACTTAATTGCATACTGTGGTAGTGCCGAAGAAGTTTTTAAAACTAAAAAGCAACAGCTCGAGAAAATTCCTGGAATTGGAAAACATACTTCTGAGTTAATATTAAATAGTAAATCTGCCTTAAACAGAGCAGAAAAAGAAATAAAATTTTTAGAAGAAAAATCTATACAAGCTATTTTTTTTACTGACAAAGAATATCCTCAACGATTACGAAATTGCCATGACAG
Organism: uncultured Flavobacterium sp.; assembly: GCA_964541155.1. Classification (GTDB taxonomy): domain Bacteria; phylum Bacteroidota; class Bacteroidia; order B-17B0; family Aurantibacillaceae; genus UBA4416. The sequence continues at coordinate 68,410 of CAZIPC010000008.1, read as the reverse complement.
TCCTGTTATGCTTTACTATAAAGGAAATGCTAATTTAAATTCTACAAAAATAATATCTATTGTAGGAACAAGAACCCCCTCAATTTACGGGAAACAAATTACAGAAAAACTGATAGAAGACTTAACTGAAAGCGGATGTTTGATAGTAAGCGGTTTAGCTTATGGAATCGATATCGCTGCTCACAAAGCTGCATTAAATTGTAAATTAAATACAATTGGTGTTTTAGCACATGGATTAGATAGAATGTATCCATCTGTACATTCTCAATACGCAGAAAAAATGATATTACAAGGAGGATTACTTACTGAATTTTTAAGTGAAACAAATCCTGATAAAGAAAATTTTCCAAAACGAAACAGAATAGTTGCAGGTATGTGTGATGCATTAATTGTTGTTGAATCTAAAAGAGGAGGAGGAAGTTTAATTACCTCAACAATTGCAAATTCATATAATAAAGATGTTTTTGCGTTTCCAGGAAAAGCTGGAGATGCGCTAAGTGAAGGCTGCAATGGTCTTATTAAATCACACAAAGCTAACTTAATAGAGAGTGCAGCTGATTTACTTTATATAATGAACTGGGACGAAAAACCAAAATCAAAAAAAACAAATCAAATGCCTTTACTGCTTAATCTATCAGATGAAGAGCAACTCATTATTAATACATTTCAAAATAAAAACCAATTACATATTGACGAAATATGTTATCTAACAAGTTTTTCTGTAAGTAAGGCTTCTAGCTATTTATTACAATTAGAATTTTCAAACATTATATTGTCACTTCCTGGAAAATTATATAAACTAAACTTTTAAGTTATTGCATAAAAACAAAAAAGGCTATCTATATAGACAGCCTTTTTTGTTTTATTATTCTATTAGTGTTTAATAACTTTTCCTATTGATATATCAACGTCATCATATATAATTTTATAAAAATACATACCGTTTTCAATGTTTGAAACGTTAATAACATTACTTTCATTTAGTAAATTTTCTTTAATCACCAGTTTACCCATTGAATCATATAATTCAATTCTAGCAGTTTGTTTAAACCTAGAAGTCATCAAAATGGTTAATATATCTTTTGTTGGATTTGGATATACTAATACATCATTATTTTGAATCTCTTTTAATCCACTACAATCATTAACTATTATTGTTATGTATGCTTCATCTGAACATCCTTCAATATTTGTAACTGCTAATGTATAGGTTGTAGTTAACGTAGGCGTTACAGAGGTTGTCATTGTATTTGCTCCGTTTGACCATGTATATGTAACTGCTGAAGTAGAAGCCGTTAAAATAGAGGGGCCTGTGCTACCATCGTTACATAAAATTGTTGGTGAAGCAATGGATGATACTAATGGCAATGGATTTACGGTTACCGAACCAATTGTTCCAATTAAATTATCACAACCATTAACGTCTGTTCCAGTTACTGTAAATGTCATTGTTACAGAAGGTCTTATGATATTACTTCCTGTTGAATAAGAATAAGTAGACGCCCCGCTAGGAGTAACTGTAAAATTATCACCAGAACAAACACTTCCGCTATTAACAGATATCATAGGTGATGCATTAACCGTTACTAAGCTTATTGCAGTCCCAATACATCCATTAGCATCCGTTCCTGTTACAGTATACGAATTAGATAATGTTGGATTTACAACATTTGATCCGCTTGAATATACATAAGTACTTGCACCATTAGGAATCATAGTAAATGTATTTCCAGAACATATTGTACCATTATTAACAGATACTAATGGTAATGGATTTACTACTATTGATTGTGTAGATGAATTTACACATCCTGAAGCGTCTGCTCCTGTTAGTGTATATACAGTTGTTGCAATTGGGTTTACAAGAAGTGATGACGAAGTCGATCCTCCTGGACTCCATGTAAATGATGTAACACCTGTTGCAGATAAAGCAACACTAGTTCCAACACAAACAGATGAAGCAGAAACATTAATAATTGGCTGAGCAACAACCGTTTGAGAAATAGATATATTAAATGCATTTGCTGTTGAATAGCCTGTCACTAATACATAATAATCTACGCCTACTACCGAACACCAAGTTACAGAAGCCTCATTACCGCTACATAAAGGCCCATTATCATCTTTACTAACTAAACACGTTAAATTTCCACAGGTTCCAGTGTACACAAATAGTTTAGAATCCCAACCATTTGATCCACATAAACTAGCACCAATTAAGTTTCCATTTCCACTTACCTTATACCAAACTCCTGGTTGAGATAAACTAGTAGTACAAGTAGGTGGAGTTGGATTTTCAATGGTAGCTCCTATGGTTGATCCTATACTTGTACTAGGAATCGAAAGCGTGATTGCATCAGAACACGCGTCGTTAGTTAATACAAAAGGAGCCATTACATTTACATCATGGCACACTGCATCAGTACCACATGTTGAAGGAGCAGATGTTGTAATATGAATTTGGTAGATTCCTACGGTAGCAATATTCACAGATACTGGAGAATTCCCAGATGTAATTACTGTTGAACCAGTAGCATCTTTTACGGTTATATAATTCCCCGAACCTCCTGTTGATGTTATTGTATATACTCCTGTTGCCGTAAAACTATCTACCGAATACTCTCCTGCATTACTGCAACTGATTACATTAGTTACTGCTAAACTCGAACCACTAATGTTAACTGTATTTGCTGGATGCTGAACTGTTCCTGAACAAGGTAAAGCACACGTTCCTGTATAAACCACGTTTAAATTAAAGCCTCCTCCTACTCCAGATCCATCTGATGTAAACAACACTGTTAATACTTGTCCTGGAGAACTTGAAAATGGAGTAATAATTCCTCCTGATGAATTTGAATACGTATACAACAGCGTCCCTCCGGTTCCTGCACCGCTATATATCTTTAAATAATCGTAACTAGTTTCTATATATGAAAATGACCCACTAAGATTTATAACTCCACTTCCCGAATTTTGTAGCACCGTAAATCCATTGCTACTATTAGCATAATTACCTGTAGCTCCCCCATTATCATATAATACTGTGCTATTACCACACGTAACTGTATTAGAATTAGAAGCTGGAACATTTAAAGAACTACAACTAATTCCATTAAAAGATAATGTGTTAGACGTTGCACTTAAACCACTTACTGTGCAAGTTGTTACCATTTGATAATACGTTGTTCCTACTCCTGCGCTAACTGTTGTATTAGTAACTGTTGCTCCACTAATATTTAACCATGGACCAGAGGATGAAGATGAACTTTGCCATTGATACGTAATGCCGGTGTTAAAATTTGTGGATGAACTTAAATTAATTGATAACGGTGCGCATCCTGAAACAGTTGATATACTAGCTGTTGAGGCTACTGGTGTTCCAGAGCACAATGCTGTTGAGGCACACGTTCCTGTATAAACCACATTTAAATTAAAGCCTGCTCCATTAACACTTCCATCCGAATAAAATAAAACTGTTATTATTTGTCCTGGAGAACTTACAAATGGAGTAATGGTTCCTGTGCCTGCATAAGTAGCTAGTAAAGTTCCTGCAGTTCCTATACCATTATATATTTTTAAGTAATCACAACAAGACTCTATACCAGAATACGATCCACTAAGATTAATAACTCCACTTCCCGAATTTTGTAGCACCGTAAATCCATTGCTACTATTAGCATAATTACCTGTAGCTCCCCCATTATCATATAATACTGTGCTATTACCACACGTAACTGTATTAGAATTAGAAGCTGGAACATTTAAAGAACTACAACTAATTCCATTAAAAGATAATGTGTTAGACGTTGCACTTAAACCACTTACTGTGCAAGTTGTTACCATTTGATAATACGTTGTTCCTACTCCTGCGCTAACTGTTGTATTAGTAACTGTTGCTCCACTAATATTTAACCATGGACCAGAGGATGAAGATGAACTTTGCCATTGATACGTAATGCCGGTGTTAAAATTTGTGGATGAACTTAAATTAATTGATAACGGTGCGCATCCTGAAACAGTTGATATACTAGCTGTTGAGGCTACTGGTGTTCCAGAGCACAATGCTGTTGAGGCACAGGTTCCTGTATAAACTACGTTTAAATTAAAGCCTCCTCCTACTCCAGATCCATCTGATGTAAACAATACTGTTAATATTTGTCCTGGAGAACTTGAAAATGGAGTAATAATTCCTCCTGATGAGTTTGAATACGTATATAACAACGTTCCTCCGGTTCCTGCACCGCTATATATTTTTAAATAATCGTAACTAGTTTCAATATATGAAAATGACCCACTAAGATTTATAACTCCACTTCCCGAATTTTGTAGTACTGTATATCCATTACTATTATTCGCATAATCACTGGTTGCTCCTCCGTTATCATATAACACAGTGCTATTACCACAAGTAACGGTATTAGATCCTGTAACTGGAACATTAGAGGAGGTGCAAGCTGTGCCAGTATACAAAACCACATTAGAATTTACACTTAAACCACTTGCGGTACATGTAGTTACTATTTGATAATACGTTGTTCCTAATGTAGCACTAATGGTTGATGTTGTTGCTGTAGCTCCAACTATATTTGACCATGGCCCTGATGATGAAGACGAACTTTGCCATTGATATAGTATACCACTTGCTGAATTTACATTAGAAGATGATAGTGTAAGAACTGAAGGAACGCACCCCGCTACTGCCGAAATACTCGCCGTGTTTGCAGTTGGAGTTCCTGAACATGCCTGTAGTACCGTTCCATTTAAAACAATTGTTCCCGCACATGGGCTATTGGGTGTGGGGTAAGTATCAATCATAATGTAATACGTTACTCCTGCCGTAAGCGAAATAGGAGTTGTAGTTTTAGTAGTTGCAGAACTCGTTACATTTCCTAAACAAATCCCTCCACTTGTTGGACATCCCTGAAATATAGTAATACCTGTCCAAGTAACTCCCGAATAAGCAACTGTAAAATTTGAGATATTAGCATTAGGTGTATAAACAAATAACGCTTCATTTCCTCCCATATATGAACTAGAACCACACGCTGTAGCATTTGTAGATGTAATATCATTGGTAGTTCCACAAACCAAACTAATAGGAGCAGAAGGAAATGTAGTACTTGAAGGAATTAAAACTGCATTTGGGCATGTTGTTGCTTTTAATAATGTTGCTTGTGCAAGCAATATTATAAATCCAAATATCAATTTTGTTTTTTTGATTGTGTAATGTTTTTTCATAAAGTTCTATTCTAATTAACGACTTAGTAATGTCAATAATATTATCCATACTTATTTTAGATTTTTTAATTATTCCATTTTTTGGAAAAAACTATCTAACTCGAAAATTCAAGACATAAAAAAGGCTACCTCATTGAGGTAGCCTTTTTAGGTATTATTTAAACTTTAATTATTGTTTAACAACTTTACCAATTTTAATAGCTCTGTTATTATTCATAATCTTAAACATATACATTCCATCTTCAACTTGTGATAAGTTAATAGTGTTTGTATCATTAGTTAAGTTTTGTTTCATCACTAATTTACCAATTGCATCGTACACTTCAATCGAAGTTCCTTCTACTAACTCAGAAGAGATAGCAATGTTTACAATACCATTTGTTGGATTAGGATAAATACTAATATTACTGTTTGCTAAGTCTTTAATACCTGTACAGTCATTTACTGTTACAGTTACTAACGCATCTGCAGCACAACCATTATTATCACTTGCACTAAATGTATAAGTAGTAGTTACAGTTGGAGTTACAGAAGTTGTTAATGTATTTACACCTGTAGACCATGTATATGTAGTTGATGTTGTTGAACCAGTTAATACTGAAGGTCCAGAACTTCCATCATTACAAATTACTGTTTGAGATGCTGTTGCAGAAACAACTGGCGAAGGATTAACGGTTACTGAACTAATTGCTCCTGTTGCACTTGTACAACCATTAGCATCTGTTCCTGTTACTGTATAATCTGTAGTAGCGCTAGGCGTAACAACATCAGAACCTCCAGAGTAAGTATATGTTACTGCTCCTGTTGGTGTCATTGTAAATGAGTTACCTGAACAAATTGCACCACTGTTCACTGCAATAGTAGGTAAAGCATTAACAGTTACTGAACTTGTAGCTGTTCCTAAACATCCTTGTGCACTTGCACCAGTAATTGTATATACTGTAGATGCACTTGGCGTAACAACATCAGAACCACTAGAGTATGTGTAAGATGCCGCACCTGTTGGTGTCATTGTAAATGACTCTCCTGCACAAATTGCACCACTATTCACATTAAATATTAATACCGATGATACTGTAACTGTTGCTACCGCATTAGAAACACATCCTTCAGCACTTGCACCTGTTACTGTGTATGAAGTAGTTGCTGATGGAGATACTACTGCAGAACCGCTAGAGTATGTATATGTTGACGCTCCTGTTGGTGTCATTGTAAATGTACCGTTTGTACAAATACCACCAGAGTTAACAACAATTACCGGCATTGCATTTACAGTTACTGTAGCTACAGCTGAACTTGAACAGCCTTGTAAGCTAGTTCCAGTTACAGTATAACTATCTGTTACAGTTGGTGTAATTACCGCTGATCCATTAGAGTAAGAGTAAGCTGGTGCACCTGTTGGTGTCATTGTAAAGCTACTTCCTTCACAAATTGAACCACTGTTTACTGCTACTGTTGGTGTAGTATATACCGTTACTGTACTTACAGCATTTGTAGAACATCCTGCTGTTGTACCAGTTACTGTATATGTTGTATTTGCTGAAGGAGATACCACATCTGAACCACTAGAGTAAACATAAGATGTTGCTCCTGTTGGTGTCATTGTAAATGTATTACCTGAACAAATAGAACCACTGTTTACAGATACTACTGGGTAAGAGTTAACAGTTACTGAACTTGTTGCTGTTCCTAAACATCCTTGTGCACTTGCTCCAGTAATTGTATATACTGTAGATGCACTTGGCGTTACTACTGGAGAACCACTAGAGTATGTATAACTTACAGCTCCTGTTGGTGCCATTGTAAACGATTGTCCTGTACAAATTGAACCGCTATTAGCGCTAAATATTAATACAGATGACACAGTTACTGTTGTTACAGCGTTTCCAACACAACCTTGTGCACTTGTACCTGTTACAGTATAAGATGTAGTTGATGATGGAGAAACAATTGCTGAACCACTAGAGTAAGTATAAGTAGCTGCTCCTGATGGAGTAATTGTAAACGTACCTCCTGTACAAATACCTCCTGCTGGAATAGTAATTGAAGGAATAGCATTTACAGTTACTGTAGATAACGCCGTGTTTGAACAGCCAGTTGTATTTGAACCTGTTACTGTATAAACTGTAGTTGCGCTTGGTGTTACCGCAGCAGAGCCACTAGAATACACATAAGATGTTGCTCCTGTTGGAACCATTGTGAAGCTGCTGCCTGCACAAATAGAACCACTGTTTACTGCTACTGTTGGTGTAGCGTTAACCGTTACTGAAGACACTGCTGTGTTTGAACATCCAACTGTATTTGTACCAGTAACTGTATACGTTGCATTTGCTGTTGGTGTTGCAACTGATGAACCATTAGAGTATACATATGTTGATGCTCCTGTCGGTGTCATTGTAAAGCTATTACCAGAACAAATTGAACCACTGTTTACTGCTACTGTTGGTTTAATATTTACAGTTACTGTAGATACTGCAGTTGATGAACATCCTGATGTTGTACCTGTTACTGTATATGTAGTATTTACACTTGGAGTTGCAGTAGATGAACCATTAGAGTATACATAAGATGTTGCTCCTGTTGGTGTCATTGTAAATGTACCTCCTATACAAATTGAACCACTATTTACTGATACTGTTGGCGTAACATTGTAACCTACTGCTACTGTTGATGATTTAACACAACCGTTAGCGTTAGTACCTGTTACTGTGTAAATAGATGCTGATGTTGGAGTTACAGTTGTTGTTGCAACAGTTGATCCTGTAGACCAAGTATATGATGTTGCTCCTGTAGCTGATAATACTGCTGTGTTACCAGAACATACTGTACTATTTGATGTAGTAGCTAATACACTTGGTAATGGATTTACCGTTACTGTATATGGTGCTGATGATATCACACATCCATTAACATCTGTAGCGGTTAATACATAGTTTGTGTTAACTGTTGGAGTTTGAGTAGTAACACTTGTTGTTGCTACTGTTGATGCTCCATTACTCCATACAAATGATGCAAATGCAGGGGCTGATCCTCCTCCATAGTTAGAACTAGTAATATCAATCATATATTCTTCATACTCACCATAATAAACTGCCTGAGTAGGGCTTGAAATTAATCCCTCATGTGAAATCACTCGCATACGGGTTAATCCAGAAAATGCACTTGATGGCACTGTGAATGAACCTGTTTCTGAATGCGCTCCTAATGTAGTTGCTGCAGATGTATATGCTTGTTCTCCGACATCTGTAAATACACCATTTCTGTTGTAATCAATATAAATAGCTAATGCATTATAATATGATGTTCCAGAAGTTGAAGAAGCTACGGTAAAGGTATACGGTGTTCCTGCTGTTAAACCAAATGGTCCATAAGCTGTAAAATCCGAATAACTACCTACTACTCCTGTTGCTGTACCTATGGTACCAACTAATGAGTTATTCGGACTAGAGTTATTGATTACCGTTGTAGTACCACTCATAATAGTAATGTTAGCCACATCTTCATCAGCTGTTGGGTTAGAAACTGCTGGTGGAAGTGTGTATACTGCAGGGCCAGTTACTGGAAAATACTCTGATAAACCTACTGAATTACCAACGCATATTGGATTTGATGTTCCTGATACAATTGGAGGAACTGTAATTGCATAAATTACTGTTACAGATTTTGTACTCACTGCTGTACATGCTCCATCAATAGCTGTTACCACATATGTGTATGTTCCAGGAGTTGGAGGAGTTACAGTTACTGAAGAACCAGTTACTGATGTTGTAATTCCACTTCCTGAAGTTGATGTCCATGTATAAGCATACGTATTTGCAGATCCTGTTTTAACTGCTGTTAATACTAATGGTGTGTTAGGACACAATGTATTAGTTGATGCTGATGCTGTTACAGCATCTGGGATAGTTACACTTTGTGTTACCATTGCACGTGGACTTGTACAAGAACCACTATTAATAGAGGTTACATACCATGATGTAGTTGTATTAATAGAAGTTGAGTAGTTTGGACTTGCTCCACTTTGCAACACATTAGTAGCCGTTGGTGATGAGTACCATAAATAAGATGTACCTCCACTAACCGATGCTGTAGGAACCGCTACACCACATTGTGTAGCATTACTTACTACTGGCGTAGTTGGTATTGGATGAACTACCACTGCTACTGTTCCTGTATTTGAACAAGTAGTTAATGGGTTATTTAATGACACAGTGTAAATATTAGTTGCAACAACTGAACCTGTATTTACTGGATTAACAACCACTGCACTACCTGGCATTGCACCTGGATTCCAAGTATAGGTGTTAGAAGATGTTACATCTGTACCAATATTACCAGTAAATGCTATTAAAGGACGAAGAGTTGTTGCAGACCCTGTTGTTAATGTACAAGCTCCAACTGCTGCTGAATAAATTGTACTATTAGAAGATGTATAAGTATATGAAATACTACTCGATGTACCCGCTACTGATCCTGATGATACTGCATCATGACAAATCTCAATCAATACATTTGAATTTCCATCCCATAAAAATGGCGTATCAAAACTATGCACATTTGCTCCTAAAGAAACAGAGTATGTATAGGGCCCATAAACCAAATTAATAGGAGATGGCTGATATAAAGTTGTTAAAGCTGACGTTGAGGTATGTCCCATTTTAATAGTAAAGTTATTAATAGCACCTGACCCAACGGTTGTGGCATTAAACTTCATATCTGTGATATTGCCACCATATATACCTGCAGCATTTAACTCAGCTTTAGTGTACAAATATTGTACTTTTCTTTCATTTGTAATTCCAGCTCCTTGGTTATAAGGGCTACTGGTTGTTGTTCCATACAAAGAACTTCCGACAGTTGCTGTACTTACAGCAATATCAATAGATTGTGCTGTTAAGTTAACAGGTGTAGCAGCCGAACAAATTACAGATGGTGTAGCTAACGTTGTAATACCTGGTTGAGGATTACGAGCTACAGTTACTGTAGATATAGCCGTACATAAACCATCTACTGCTGTAACATTATACACAAAATTACCAATTGCAGATGGGTTAATTGTTACCATGCTACCTGTTAAAGTACTTGCAATACCACTACCTGCAGATGGAGTTGCGCTCCAAGTATACGAGTAGTTATTTGCTGTACCAGTTTTAACCGCTGTTAAAGTTACTGTGTTGGCAGAACCTACACATAATCTAATAGCTGATGTATTAGCTGTAACTACGTCTGGTATGGTTACCGATTGAGTTACGGCTGTTCTGGTTGCACTTTCACACACACCATTGTAAGAAGCTACATACCATGTAGTGGTGCTACCAATTGATGAAGTGAAGTTTGGACTTGCGCTTGCTTGTATATTACTTGGTGAAGTGCTAGTTGCATACCAGTTGTAGAATACACCACCTGATACAGATGCCGTAGGTACACCAAAACCACAACGAATAGCATTAGTAGCTACTGGCGTTTGAGGTAAAGCATTTACTAATACACTTACAGTATTGCTGTTTGAACAACCTGTGACTGTATTGGTTACAGAAACGGTGTAAACACGGGTAGCTGCTACAGATGTTGAGTTAACTGGATTAACAGTTGCTGTTTGTGTAGCAATTGAGCCAGGGTTCCATAAAAACGTAGAGTTGTTTGCTATATTAACTCCTAATAAACCAGTAAAATAAATTTGAGGTCTTCCTGTTGTAGTTGAACTACCTCCACTTGCAGGTATAGTAGTTAAAGCACTACAAACTGTAGAAGGAGTTTGACTATCTGAATAAATATACATTCCTCTATTTCCAGTATACGTATCCCATTTAACAGCACTAGATGTTCCTCCTGTAGTTGCGTTACTCCAACAAATTGAAATAACGACATTAGATACACCATCCCAATTGAAAGGAGTCGAGAATGGAAAATTATTTACACCTAAAACTGGGGTAAACGCATTATTTACACCAGTTCCTACATACACTTGGGTAACATTACTTAAAGCATTTGCAGTAGGGAAAACAGATTGAGTGGTTGCACCGATACTTAATGCAAAGCCCGCATATGGAATACCTACCGAAGTTATATTCAATCCTATGGACGTGATATTACCAGCCGCTAAACCTTGGGCTGCTAATTCTGCTGCTGTAAATATATACTGAACTTTTGCTCCACCCCAACCATGATAGAAAGGAGATCCACTAGAAGAATTCGTTGTAGAGCCAGTTCCTATTGTCATTGTACCAACAGTGCCAATAATTGCTTGTGCACCCAAATTAACATTAGCTCCCGAACAAATTACAGATGGAGTAGCAGATGCTATTATTGTTGGCGCATCATTTAATGCAACAGTAACAGTTGAAATAGCTGTACATGGTCCATCTACTGCTGTTACTGTATAAGAATACGTACCAGGTAATGTTGGAGTAACCGTTATTGATTTTGTATTTACTGTTGCTGGTAAACCGCTGTTTGCGTTATTTGATGACCAAGAATACGTATAGCTAGCGTTTGTACTAGCACCATATAAGATAGTAGATGTAGTTCCACCCACACATAATGAAGCCACATTGGCATTAGCCGTCATAGCTACTGGTGTGTTTACAGTTGCAGTAATTGCTGTTCTTGGTGTACTTTCACATGTACCATCTGTAGACGTTACATACCAAGTGGTAGTGGCATTAATTGCTGTTGTATACGTTGAACTAGTTCCAGTTTGCAACACAGTTGTTGCAGTAGGAGAAGCATACCAATTATAAGCTGCACCACCTGCTAAAGATGCTGCTGGAGTACCAAGACCGCATTGAGCCGAATTAGTCACAAACGGCGCTGATGGAAGAGGTATGACTGAAACAGAGACAACAGCAGAAGTATTACATCCTAAAACAGTAGCCGTTCCAGTAAAAGTATTAGTAGCAGAAACGCTTACAGTCGTTGGATTAGTAGCACTGGTGTAAGTGTTAATTCCATTTGTCCATGAATATAAAGACCCATTATACCCTGTATTTCCACCAAAAGTTATATTTGGTCTACTAGTGGACGTTGTTGGAGCAGGATTACTAGTCCAATAACTTGCATTATTACTAGTAGAATAAGCATATAATACTGAGTTATACGATGTTGTAGTGTAATAAGTTGTAGCATTTCCGCTTCCATAGAATTCAGTTTGTCTTAAATCGATAACAATATTAGACACTCCATCCCAATTGTAGGGAGTAGTTAATGTTATGGTATTTAAACCAGGAGCTGCAGTAACTGAAGCAGGACCAAAAACATTGTTCAATCCAGTAGTAACAAAAGTTGAAAGAACACTATTAGTTGTTGAAGCAATTTTAATATTATAATCTGTAATAGTAGTATTTGGATTAGGTGTAGCTGCAATATTAAATGCTAACGATGTAATATTACCTGCACTTAATCCCATTGCTTGTAATTCAGAAGCTTTAAATAAATATTGCTGCCATGTTTGATACCAATAATTTCCAAACGCTGTAGGATAACTGTAAGCACTTGTTAAAGAAGTTCCTGTTCCAGAAACAACAGTACCAGGCTTAATTATATTTAATGTTAAACTAGCTGTGCTTCCTGCGCATACAGGATTTGGTGAAGATACTGCAACTGCTGTAGTTCCAAAAATAGGTTCATCAAAATAAGGAGTACCATTTTGTATTCTATTATAACTACCATCTGTAATAGATACATTCCATGTAACATTTGCATTAACAGGAACTGCTACAGGAATTGTAGCACTCCAAGTAGAAGCAGAGGCTACGTTACCGCCAGTCATGGCGATTGGCGTTTGAGCCACACCATTAAACGAGTAATTTAATGTTACAGAAGCTATGTTTGAAATACCTGGTGTAACAGTAGCAGTTACAATACGTGAAATTGCTGTACATTGTGTTGTTGAATTATTTATAGCTACAGCATTTAAAACTGGAGCAGGGCTTAAGCCGTTAAACTCGTCAGCACCAATATCATACGATGATCCAGAACCTGTGTAACCAGCGTTTCCTTGACGAATATCTCCATCAAAATCATCTGCATACAAAGCATTGTTTGTTCCGCCACTTTCAATAGCAGACATTACAGTTGGATCTATATGCAAGAAATTAGCATTAGCACCAACTGTACTTAAAAAGCTTGGGTTTAACGATACCGAACCTGCATCTCTACCAGTTACACTTGATTGGTAAACTGCCATCGTTTGGTACATATTACTAGGATCTGCATAAATTAAATTATTAGCCCCTGGCGTACCAGCATAAAATAAGTTATTATTTGATGTAGTGGCATAATTTGTAATTGTAGCAGAAGCTCTTCTGTGCGCCACTGTAGATCCCGTACCAATTGCTGTAGATGTATTTACGAAAATGTTATTTCTTAAATCAACAGACGAAGGTGTAGAGTTAACATACAAAGCAGAGGTGCCAAAGTTAGTTGTTGAAGTGCTTGTGGCATTTAACCAAATGGTGTTGTTATATGCATTAACAGCAGTACCACCATTTACATATAAGCCATTAATGGCATTGGTATTAGTAGATGATGGCGTACTAATTGCACCAACTATATTATTAAATAAATTTAAAGTTGTAGCACCAGATACATACATGCCATGAACCGTACCAGTAGCACCATTTTGTTGAATATTGTAGATTTTATTTTTATAAACATCAAAACCTAAACCACCATAACCATTAAAATAAGTACCATATAATGTACTTGCCGCCCCATTAGATGTGAAATTGTTTAAGGTGTTGTTATAAATTTTTGCTTTAGCTGTTGAACCAGAGTAACCAGTATAAAAACCATAAAGAGAACCGCTAGTAGTAACATTGGTGATAGTATTATTATATACTGCAGATCCTGTAGAGGTAGTTCCACCATCTCCTAAATAATAAGTATATAATCCATAACAAAAACCAGTTGAATTATAATTAATGTTAGAAAAGGTATTATTATAAATATTATGTCTAGAATATGGAGAAGTATATCCATCGGAAGCATACAATAAATACAATGATCCTGTACCAGAAACCGTACTTGTAATAGTTGAGAAATTGTTATTTGAAATTTGAGAAGTAGACGTTGCTAACGATCCATTAGACAAATATAAACAGTACAAACTTCCAGAAGCTGCTAATCTTGTTAATCCCGTAACAATAGAGTTATTATCTACTACTGACGAAACCTGAGAAGCGCCAATTAAATAAGTTAAATAATTAGCACCACTATGATTAAGTGTTAAATTATTCCATGTATTGTTATTTACAGTAATATTTAAGTTAGTACCTGAATTATATAAATAATAAATACCACCTGTACCAATAATTGTAGGGTGTGTAATATTCGACCAACTGTTATTATTAATAGAGATATTTGTAGTAACAGTTCCTCCAGAGTTATATAAGTTATAAAAAGAACCGCTGTAAGCAGTTGCCCCTATAAAACTATGGCTAAAATTATTATTGTTAATATTAATGTTATTAGTAGCCGCACCTGTATTGTATAATAAATAGGTAGCACCAGTGGTAGCATTAGTGGTATTATTAGTAAATGTATTAGCAGAGATGTTTACAACAGCCGCTGAAGCTCCATTGTTATAAATACCATAAAAAGCCCCTGAAGTAACAGAAGGGCTAGCACAACCTGTAATTAAGTTATTACTAATAGATACTGTATTAGAAGCAGCCGTCGCGCCAGCTAAGTTTTCGATAACCGAAACTTGAGATGTAGTAGCCCCTGTTTTAATGGTTAAGGTATTACTATTAATAGCTACGTTTGCACTAACAGCCGTATTTACATAAATACCTCTTAATGTTGTAGCATGGTTAACACCAGACCCGTTATTATTATTAATTGTATTAAAAGATACATTTAAATTATACTGTGCTAATGTACGAACACCAGCTGCAGGGTTAGTAGCCGCGCCACCACCAAAATTTAAAATCGTATTACCTGTAGCAGTAGAAGTACCACCAATATCGTTTCCAGTATCTGCAAATGAGAAAGGAGTTACATCAGCAAAACCAATCATTGCAATACCTATATTACAGTTTTGAATTGTATTTGAATAAAACTTATTGTTAGAGTTAGACCCTGCAGCAACAGAAGGCGTTAAAGCCGTTGTAGCAGCAGTAGAAAGAGCATTCATTACAATAATCCCCACAGAACCATCCACCATTGGAGAAGTACCTGCCGCATTATTTAAACGATTTAAGGTAATCACACAATTTTTAATGGTGTTGTTTTGACAACCATCATTTGCGCTTGCTTTGTATAAAGCATAACCAAATTCCATTGTACTTGGGTTAGTAACGTTAGGATCAGTAATATCAATACCATTGATAGTTACATAATCCGAACCAATTAATCTAAACACACCATCTTGAGAGGCTGTACCAGGGGTACCAGCTGCTCCTGCATAAGCAGTTAATAATGGGTTTGCTCCTGCGCCACTTTTTTGAAAAGTAATGGTGTTTGCAGAAGTTCCAGTTGCAGTTAATACATACCCTCCTAAAGGAGCAGTTTCTGTATAACCAGCTGGAATATTAATTGTTAATGGACCACTAACACCCTGAGTGTTAATATCAGTAACGGCTGCAGCAAGCGTAACATAATCGACACCGATTGTTTTACTACCGCTGAGCTGTGCTCTCAAGTTGCCAGTAAAGGCGACCGTCATAAACACCAATGCATAGAGCAAGGCGTTTTTTCTTCGTTTTGTAGTTTTAGGATACATATAATTTATAATTTAGTTGAACAAATTTAATGATTTAGTAATACCATACACGAGTAAATGAGTGAATAATGTGTTTTTTTTCGTGTAAAATAGTAATCTTAACTTACTAAACTGTTTAGAATTTCCAAAAAATGGAAAATTAGTCTAGCTTTGCACCTATGTATTTAGAAAATATTAGAGAATATTGTTTACAAAAAAAAGGTGTTGAAGAATGTATGCCATTTGGTAATGATACCATTGTGTTTAAAGTAATGGGAAAATTATTTTTTTTAAGTGGTATTGATACTGTTCCAGTTGAATTTAATGTTAAATGTAATCCCGAAAAAGCAATCACATTAAGAGAAACCTATCCGTGTATTAGACCCGGCTATCACATGAATAAGCAACACTGGAATACCATTATTTGTGATGGTTCTGTTAGTGATAAACAGATTTTTGAGTGGATTGATGATAGTTATGATTTAGTTGTGAAATCTCTTACTAAAAAATTACAAGCTGAGTTAAATTTTTTATAATCAGATTTTCTAAACAGTTTAGATTTTTCAAGATTACTCGTCTTTAAAAAAACTCAAAGTACTTAAATCAATTAATTGTGTTTTTTGATAGTAAAATTTTATGACGTCGGGATATTTATATCCTAATTTAGCCATCCTCATGGCTCCTTCTTGACACATGCCTACTCCATGACCAAATCCTTTCCCTTTAAATACAATGCTATCGCCTTGTTCTACAACACTAAAAAAAGTAGATTTTAATTGCAAGTCCATTCTGATATTTTTTAATGGCACCTTTAAATCTTGATATTCGATAAAGGTTTTTCTGTCTTCTTGTTTAAAAGAAAGCGCCAGATCTCTTGCTTCAGGAATGTGAATAGGGAAATTATGTTTTAATTGCAAATAACTCAGCCAATCATCTTTAGCCATTTTACGCTCCCATTTTGCATTAGGCATTTTAGTACTAAAAGTATCGTTTACACTTCTAAGGTAAGATAACTTACTTCCCCATACATCTTCTGAATTAGCTGTTTGTCCTCCGCTATTGCTATGAAAGGCTGCATCAATTAAATTTAAATTATCGTCTACTACAACTTTTCCCTTGGTGTCGTTTACTGCTTTTAAAATGTCTAGCTCTGTTGTTTTACCAAAGTAAACTTGACAATGCGTATGATCACATAAATTAAAATTTTGTGCAGCATGTTTTTGCATATTAGTAAGAGCAAATGTTCTTGCTAAAATAGCTTGTACTTTATAAAATTCTTGAAATGAGCGTTTGCCAGACTCGGCCTGAACAACACCTGCAATATAATCATCTAAAGCAATTTCATTAATGCATTTTAAATCACCTTGTTCTGCAGTGATAGATAAATTATCATCATACAGTCTTTGCTTTTTATCTGGCGAAATTAACTTAATACGAAACGCCTTCATTAAATCAAAACTATTGATTTTTACATGCTTAAATTTTCCAAAATTACTTTCAAATGATTTGATTTCAATAGAATCGTTTACATATGAAAATTTAAGTAAAGGCGTTTTTAATGTATTTGTAATTTCAACGCCATTTGCCCAAACACTATAAATCCCATAATCAGGGCTAAATGTTAAGGATTGTATTTTAAGCTGTGAAAAAATTCTAACATTTACAATTTCATCAGCACTAAATTTAGATTTACGAACTATTGTTGCTTTTGTATTATACACTAGTTTTTTAGGCTTAGCAAAAACATCTGTTATTTGCCAGGATGCAAATAACAATAGTACTGTAAAAAGAATAATGTACTTACTTTTTTTCATGAATATGATTATAAATTAATTGGGCTACTTTCTTAGAAGCGCCACTATTACCTAATAATTGTATTAATCCATCATATTCATTCAGCATGTTTTGCCTTTCAGGCCCTTCAATTATTTTATGTAATTCTTGTTTTAAATTTTGAGAAGTTAAATCGGATTGAATTAATTCTTTAACCACTGGTTTATCTAATATTAAATTTGGTAACGAAATATATTTCACTCGGTTACCAACAACCATTCGAGCAATAGCATAAGAAACCGCTCCCCCTTTATAACACACTACTTGTGGCAAGCGAAATAAAGCGCTTTCGAGAGTTGAAGTTCCTGATTTGATAATGCCCGCATGAGCATTATGCATTAAATCATACGTTTGATTAAATACAACATTTATTTTTTTATTGATAGCCATTTGATACGCTTCTTTTGGCAAATTTGTTGTACCTGCAATCACAAATTGGTATGCTTTAAAATCATCTACTACATTTAGCATAATTGAAAACATTCGTTCTATTTCTTGTTTTCTGCTACCTGGCAATACTGCTATGATAGGTCTATTATCTAAATTATTTTTCGCAATAAACATTTCTCTATTAGGCAAAGTGGGTTTTTGCTGTTCTATTGCATCTAGCAGTGGATGCCCTACATAATTAGCCTGATAGTTATGCTTACTATAAACATCCACTTCAAATGGAAGTATAACAAACATTTTTTCGATACTACGTTTAACTATTTCTACACGATTTTCTTTCCATGCCCAAATAGTGGGAGAGATATAATACATTACTTTAATGCCTTGCTTTTTTGCCCAATCGGCTATGCGTAAATTAAAGCCTGGATAATCTACTAAAATAAGAACATCTGGCTTTACAGCTAAAATATCTTGTTTACAAAAAGCTATATTTTTTAAAATCGTTTTAATGTTTTTTGCTACTTCTACAAAACCCATAAATGCTAAATCTTTAATATGCTTACGTGGTTTTTTATGCGCAACAGCCTCCATTAAATCTCCGCCCCAAAAACTAAAATCAATGGTATTATCTAACACGAGCAATTCTTTCATCATATTTGATGCGTGTAAATCTCCTGAAGGTTCTCCTGCTATTATATAATATTTCATATAAAATTTATAGTAATGAAATGTATAATACTAAACCAACATACAGGAATGAGGCAATAATTAATCCTCGTGCAAAATTGAATATTTTTTTATTTAAGGAAATATAAAAAACTACTAAGCTAGCTATAATACAAGCTATTACTACTTCTTGAAGCATTTCGCCTATTCGTAAATATTTTATAAATCCATACGGAAAACTTAATTGGCTGTGTAAAAATAACCAATAACAAAAAAAACAAAATGCAGGGAATATGATTCCAAATAAAAATCCTATCCAATTTCTATTAATTTTTTCGAGCATGTTATAACGTATTTTGTAAATGATTGATATAATTATGAGCGGTTAAATCATGCATAATTGGCACTACGGACACGTAGCCATGTTGAAGCGCCCATTCATCCGTATCTTTAGCATCTGGTTCAAAATTTACAAATTTGCCTGTTAACCAATAATAAGAACGCCCATAAGGATCTTGGCGTTCTTCAAAATCTTCTACCCAATTTGCTTTTGCTTGACGGCAAATTTTTAATCCACTGATTTCGTCAGCTTTTAACTTAGGAAAGTTAACATTTAAACAAACGCCTTGAGGTAACTTATTTTGTAAACAAGATGTAATTATTTTTTCGATAAAAAGAGTTGTTGGATTAAAATCAGCATTAATATCATAATCGCATAAACTAAACCCAACAGACGTAGCTCCTTCTAAAGACCCTTCAATAGCGGCACTCATAGTGCCAGAATATATAACGTTAATTGAACTATTACTACCGTGGTTAATGCCAGATAATACTAAATCTGGTTTTCGAGGTAACAGTTTGTTCACTGCCATTTTTACACAATCAACTGGTGTTCCTGAACAACTATATTCAGCTAAAACATGTTCATGAAAATTTGTTTTTTGTATTCTTAAAGTTGAGTTAATAGTAATGGCATGTCCCATACCCGATTGTGGTTTATCTGGGGCAATAACAACTACTTGTCCAAATTTTTTTGCGATTGCAGATAAATGTAAAATACCAGGCGCGCTTATTCCATCATCGTTGGTTATTAATATAAGAGGTGTGTGTTGCATCCTTGTAAATCTACCTAATTAATTTATGTTTTTTGAATTAAAGGTTAATATATTTACTAATACCATAGTGTTGAATTCTAAGAAGAGAATTATGCTCATTTTTAGTTATTTTTGTTTTAAAAATATATTTGACTTTAAATTAATATAAGTCGAATTAAATATAACATTGCTATGAAAAAAATTATTAATACAAAACTTGCACCATCACCAATAGGCCCTTATAATCAAGCTATTCAGGTTGGAGATAGTGTTTATGTTTCGGGAACAATTGCTATGGATTTAGAATCAAAGCAATTAATTAAAACCACGATTAAAGATGAAACAAAAATTGTGATGGAATATTTAGGTGCTGTTTTAAAAGAAGCTGGGCTTACATATGACAATATTGTAAAGACCACTATTTTTTTATCAGACATGAATAATTTTGTTCATGTAAATGAAGTTTACAGCAGTTATTTTAAAAGTGATTATCCTGCACGAGCAACCATACAAGCAGATAGATTACCAAAAGATGCAAATGTTGAAATTAGTGTAGAAGCTAGAGTTTTTTAAACTTTTTTTAAGTATTTTTTCTGTTTTTTAGAGATTTTTCGTGTTTTTTGTTCAAAAAACACGAAAAATCTCTAAAATTTAGAAGATAAAAAATGTGCTTTAATGGGTAAAAAAGTTTAATTTACCGAAAAAAAATATTTAACAAAATTTGTTTTTTTATTTATTTGTTATAACTTTACTATAACTAAATTAATAAGTTATGAATATTTTTGTAAGCAATATCAGCTTTAAAGTTAGAGAACAAGCACTAAGTGAACTTTTTTCTCAATTCGGAGAAGTTACTTCCGTAAGAATTATTAAAGACAAAGAAACAAAACGTAGCCGTGGCTTTGGTTTTGTTGAAATGGCCAATGATGCAGATGGGCAAAAGGCCATTGATTCGTTAAACGGAACCGAACACTATGAACGTTCAATAGTTGTATCGCAAGCAAAAGGAAAACCTGAGAACGCGTAATATTTACTATATGAAAAAGAGAGAATCCTTGTTAGAAATAACAGGGATTTTTTTATGTTAATTTCTAATCGTTAAAGTTCCTAAACCGTCATACACAGCGGTATACAATCTTAAATTTTGAGTAGCTGGCCCTGAAATTAATCCACCATCAATTATTTGCCATCTTGAGCCGCTAATGGTATCTTTAAGTGTAAAATTATCTAACTGAACTATTGCCTTAGCATTTGCATTATTTGGTAAAGCTGTAGAAGTTCTTTCAATAGCAATAAAATCATTTGAGCTATTTATAGCTGTTTTTCTGTAAACTATAATTCCATTAACACCTCCATTAATATAAATCCAGCCATTAACCGATTGTATTGGATGTGTTCCTGATGCATAAATTGGGTCGTTGGGATATAATGTAATATTTACAGTTTGATACGGGATGCTATCTTGAACCGTAGTACTCTTCTTTTTACAAGTAGAAAATAATACTATAATACTACATAAAACGATTATTCTAAATTTTCTAAACATTAGTGTGTTATAATGGTTAAAGAGGTACCTTTGCTTTACAAATATAATATTTCATATGGAAATTGAACCGTCTAACTTATCAAAAAAAACGCATGTGTTTTTGCCAATCGTTTTAGCATTGGTTTTAATTACGGGAATTTGGTTAGGTTATTTTTTAAGCAATCATACATCTAATTCTTTTAATAACAATAAAAGTTCTGAAAACGAAGGAAATGATAAAATAAGTAGTTTGTTAAACTATATAGAGTATCAGTATGTTGATACAATTAATAAAAATGACTTAGTTGAAAAAACCGTAACCTCGATGCTTCAAAGTTTAGATCCTCATTCGAGTTATATTGCAGCTAGTGAATTTGAAACCGTTAATGAGCCTTTGGAGGGGAATTTTGATGGAATTGGCGTTGAATTTAATATTATTAACGACACGATTAGAGTTATTATTCCTGTTGAAGGTGGGCCATCAGAAAAAATTGGGATAAGAGCTGGTGACAAAATCATAAAAGTAGATAACAAAATTGTAGCGGGTGTGAATATTACAAATAAAGAAGTGTTTAGTAAACTGAGAGGCAAAAGTGGCACAAAAGTACAGGTAACTGTCTTACGTGAAGGGTTTACAAAACCTCTTGAATTTAAAATTATTAGAGATGCAATTCCTTTATATAGCTTAGACGCATCATATATGATTAATGAACATGTTGGCTATATTAAGATCAGTAAATTTGCAGCTACTACTTATAAAGAATATTTAAAAGCCTTTAATACACTTAGTAAACAAGGTATGAATAAATTAATACTTGATTTGCGAGGGAATCCAGGAGGCTATTTAAATGCTGCAGTAGATATATCAGATGAATTTTTAACAAACGGATTGCAAATTGTTTTCACACAAGGGAAAGCACATCCTAAAAAAACATATAAAGCCACAGAGCATGGAAGTTTTGAAAACAAACCTTTGGTTGTATTAATTGACGAGGGTTCTGCAAGTGCTAGCGAAATTGTAGCTGGAGCTATACAAGATAATGACAGAGGCTTAATTGTTGGAAGACGAAGTTTTGGAAAAGGACTTGTGCAAGACCAAATGCAGTTACCTGATGGATCGGCTATTAGATTAACTATTGCTAGATACTACACACCAACAGGGCGTTGTATACAAAAACCATATTCAGAAGATAAAAATCAATACTATAACGAAGAATATGATCGATATACTTCTGGCGAATTACTAAATAAAGACAGCATTAAATTAGATAAAACAAAAAAATATACAACACCAGAAGGTAAAGTAGTGTATGGAGGAGGAGGTATTATGCCTGATGTGTTTGTGCCAATTGATACTTCTAAAACAAATGCCTCATTAAATAAATTATTTTACTCTGGAGCAATTAATAGTTTTGCCTTTGAATATGCTGATAAACACAGAAATAAACTAAAATCATATGGTAGTGCAAAAAATTATATTCAATCGTTTGTAATTAATGAATCTATTTTAAATGAATTTTATACCTACTGCAATAAACAACATTTGCAATTAGATGAAAGACAAAAAAAGAACACCAATACTGCGTTGAAACCTTATTTAAAAGCCTTTATAGGACGTGATATTTTTGAAAAAGACGCCTATTATCCAATACTTAATGAAAACGATAAATGTATTTTAAAAGCCACTGAGTTATTATCAAAATAAAAAATGTAAATTTATCTTTATAAAATTTTAATTATGACTATCAAATTTTTAAACATTGTAATTTTTGCATCTTTATTTACTTTAATTTCATGTGATGAATCTGCAGAAAAAGAAAAAAACTCAACAGAAATTGTTGATACAACTCAGGTAAAGATAGACACTTTAACGAGCGAAACTAACGATGATGTATCTTATAAATTACCATCTGCATTACAAGTAGCATATGTGTTTAAAAAATCGGGGGCAGGATTTATTCCTAATTTATTAAACAATAAAAACAATGTTAGTAAATATAACACTAGTAACTATAAACGCGCTACTAACTTTGGTGTTTATAGTGCAGACTTAGCATATTGTTTATTTAATAAAAAATATCAAGAATCTACAGAATATTTAAAAGCGTGTAAAGAAACTGGAGCTTTTTTAGGATTAAACCAAGCTTTTGAAAGCGATAACTTAGCAAAGCGTTTTGATAAAAATATTACTAATGAAGATTCTGTTGTAAAAATTGTATCCACTGTTCAATCAAAAACAGATGCCATGTTTTCTCAAAACAAACAAAACCACATTACTGCTATTGCATTTGCTGGTGCGTGGACAGAAAGTACTTATATTGCAATAGAAGTATATTCGAAAGAAAAAAGTAAAAAAGTACTAGCTAGTTTATTTGAACAATTAATGTTGTCAGAAAATATTGTAAAAGCTTTAAAATATTATTCAACAAAAGAATCAGAAATTCCAGTGCTTATACAATCAATTGAAAATATTAATAGTCAGTTCAAAGCAATTCATTCATTGCAAAATGCATTAGTAGAAAATGAAGAATTAGATTTAAATAAAATAAGTATTACAGACGCAGAAATAAAAAATCTTTTGAATGCTGTAAAACAATTAAGAACTAATATGATTGATTAAATAAATACATTATGAAAAAAAATATAAAAAACCTATTCGCATTTTTTTTATTAGTTATGTTAATGGCATTTCAAAGAGGAGATGTGTTATGTAATACAAAAGAATTACAAAATAAAGCCATGAATTTACTTGGCTCATACAAATATGATAGCTCTGAGTTAACTCAGGTTGTATACAAAAACGAAGAAACAGTAAAAGAAATAGAAGTACCATTATTTATAGGTGAAAAGTACCGTTTTATTTTTGAATTAGAGGCATTACCCAAACAAATTGAAATTCAGATTTATAATAAAAATAAAAATTCAAAAAACAGAAAATTATTATTCACTTCTAAAAGCATAACCGATAATCAAAAAGAATTTTATTTTGAATTATCCAAATCACGTCAAGCATACGTTGATTACATTATACCTCCTTCTGAAGAAGGCTCTTATAACGGATGCGCTCTATTTATGTTAGGATATAGATAAACAATTTATCACATAAAAAAGCCATCTAAATTAGATGGCTTTTTTATGATAAAGAAATTAAAATATGTCTATCAAACAAGTATCTTTGCCACAAAATTTCCAGAAATGAAAAATCAAGTATCAGCTCAATTATTCGAAAAAGCAAAAGCTTTTTTTCCAGGCGGTGTAAACTCTCCAGTTCGTGCCTTTAGAAGTGTTGGAGGAACTCCAATATTTATAGATAAAGGTAAAGGATCTCATGTGTGGGATGCTGATGGCAATGAATATATAGACTATTGCGCTAGTTGGGGGCCTTTAATTTTAGGTCATGCAAACGATAATGTATTAAATGCTGTAGAAAAAACAATGCGAAACGGAACATCATTTGGCGCTCCCACTCGCTTAGAAAATGAATTAGCTGAACTAATTTTAACAAACAATCAGTATATAGAAAAAATACGTTTTGTAAGCAGTGGTACAGAGGCCGTTATGAGTGCCATACGTTTAGCTAGAGGGTATACAGGAAGAACGAAAATTTTAAAATTTGAAGGCTGTTACCATGGACACTCCGATTCGTTATTAGTAAAAGCAGGTTCGGGTTTGGTAACTTTTGGAGAAACTTCATCAGCTGGTGTTCCAGAAAGTTTTGTTAAAGAAACGATTGTTGTTCCTCTTAATAATAAAGAAGCTGTAGAACAAGCTTTTGAACAATTTAAAAATGAAATAGCCTGTGTTATTATAGAACCTATTCCTGCAAATAATGGGTTGCTATTGCAAGAAAAATCATACTTACAGTATTTGAGAGATATTTGTACTGCAAACAAAACATTATTATTATTTGATGAAGTTATTAGCGGATTTAGAGTTGGCTTTTGCGGAGCAGCCGGCTATTACAATATTAAACCAGATATTATTACTTATGGAAAAATAATAGGAGGTGGTTTTCCAGTAGGGGCTTATGGTGCTAGTAAAGAAATTATGTCTTCTATATCGCCTGAAGGTAACGTTTATCAAGCTGGCACATTAAGTGGAAACCCAGTTGCTATGACTGCTGGAATAGCACAATTAACAGAATGTTTAAAGCCTGATTTTTATAAAAATTTAGAAATAAAAACACAACAATTAATTTCTGGATTAAGTGCCAATACAAAACATCATTTTAAAATATTTAATATTGGTTCTATTTTTTGGCTTGCCTTTACTAATAAAGATGCTATAAGATGTTCGGAAGATATTGATGCTGACAGCATGAAACATTTTAAAATATTATATCATGCTTTATTGCACCAAGGTATTTATACAGGACCATCTGGATATGAGGTAGGGTTTGTTAGTGAAGCACACTCTCAAGAGGATATTGAAAAAACAATTAAAGCTTTTGAAATAGCCTTTCAATCATTATAATTTAAAATAAAAAATGCTTTACAATTGTAAAGCATTTTTTATTTTAATAATGTTTTTAATAATCTAATAGTTGTTTTATTGCAAGCTCTACTTTATCTGCATTTGGTAACATTGTTTTTTCTAAAATAGAATTTAAAGGTATAGCAGGTAAATTTTCGGCGCCAATCACTTTAACAGGGGCGTCAAGTTTTTTGAAACAATTTTCGGATATACGAGCAGCAATACTTTGAGCAAAACCATTAAAAACAGGCTCTTCTGTTAGCACTAAACATTTTCCATGTTTAGTTGCACTTGCAAAAATTAATTCTTCATCAATAGGCGAGATTGTTCTTAAATCTACAATTTCTACTTTCCCTTCAAATTTTTTAGCCGCTGTTTTTGCCCAATAAACTCCCATACCATATGTTATAACGGTTATGGAACTACCTAATTTAATATTTTCTTCAGTTGCTTCCTCAACAATTCTACCTTTCCCAAATGGAATAACATAATCTTCGTCTGGCTCAATAGTTTTAGCGTCTTCAGTTCCTTTAATTTTACTCCAATATAAGCCTTTGTGCTCTAACATAACTACTGGATTTGGGTCATAAAATGCCGACTTCATTAACCCTTTTAAATCAGCACCAGTACTAGGGTATGCAATTTTAATTCCTTTAATATTTGCTAAAACACTCTCAACAGAACTAGAGTGATAAGGTCCTCCACTTCCATACGCTCCGATAGGTACACGAATAACACAACTCACTGGCCATTTTCCATTACTTAAATAGCATGATCGACTTACCTCTGTAAATAACTGATTTAATCCTGGCCATATATAATCAGCAAATTGCACTTCTACTATTGGTTTTAATCCAACAGCGCTCATACCAACAGTGCTTCCAATAATAAATGCTTCCTGTATGGGGGTATTAAATACTCTGTTATCGCCAAATGTTTGAGCCAGCGTTGCTGCCTCTCTAAACACACCACCTAAACGTTTCCCTACATCCTGCCCATATAATAAGGCATGAGGATTTTTTTCCATTATTTCTCTGATAGCAAATAATGCACTATCTACCATAACGGTTTTCTCTTTGCCTCTTGGTTCTCTATTTCCTTTTTCCTCGGTAATAGGCGTTGGTGCAAAATCGTGCAATAATAAATCTTCTGGACGAGGATCTTCTTCTAATAAGGCTTTTTGATATTCTGTCTCTACTAACTGAATTGCTGCTTTTTCAATGTTCTTTATTTCTGAGGTTTCGATGCCGGCAACAATTAATTGATTTTTTAGACGAGGCAATGGATCTTTTTTAGCGCATTCTTCTAAATCATCTCTATACCACTCTTTACGAACTCCTGATGTATGATGATTTAATAACGGAACTTTAGCATGTACAAGTATTGGTCTACGCTCTTTACGAACAATCTCTAAACACTCATGTATTGTTTTATAAGAAAGGACAAAATCTGTTCCGTCAATTGTACGAGTTTCTAACCCTTTAAAACCTTTAGCGTACTCTGTAATGTCTTGAGAACGTATTTCTTTTGCATTTGCGGATATATCCCATTCATTATCTTGCACTAAGTATAAAATTGGGAGTTTTTTTAATGTAGCCATCTGAAAAGCCTCTGCTACTTCTCCTTCTGTGCAGCTAGCATCTCCTAAAGAACATACAGCCACAGGGTTTAAACCGTTATATTCTTTTTGTAAATTATTTAATTCTAAATATTGAATTCCCATAGCAACACCGGTAGTAGGAATAGCTTGCATGCCAGTAGCACTACTTTGATGTGGGATTTTAGGCATATCGTCTCTTCGCAAACTAGGGTGCGAGTAATAAGTTCTTCCACCAGAAAAAGGATCGTTGCGTTTAGCTAATAATTGAAGCATCAATTCAAAAGGCGTCATTCCAATTGCTAATAACATGCTATCATCACGGTAGTATGGGCTTACAAAATCTTGAGGTAATAGCTGCAATCCAAGAGCTATTTGAATAGCTTCATGTCCTCGAGATGTAGCGTGAACGTATTTAGCTGTAATATCTTTATTTCCCTCATATAAATCTGCCATGCTTTTAGCAGTAAACATTAAGGTATAAGCTTTTTTGAGTATGTCAACAGATATTTTCTCTTTCACTTTAGTAATTTGTTCTTATAAGTATAATTGCTATTTA
This sequence comes from uncultured Flavobacterium sp., assembly GCA_964541155.1. Taxonomy (GTDB): domain Bacteria; phylum Bacteroidota; class Bacteroidia; order B-17B0; family Aurantibacillaceae; genus UBA4416. The sequence goes on along the minus strand of CAZIPC010000008.1, from coordinate 40,333 downwards.
ATATGCTAACTAAAAGCTTAAAAGTATAAAAAAAACAGTATTATACATACAAAAACATCCCAAAAAATGGGATGTTTATTGATTTTTTTGAAAAAGGATGATTTATTTGATGATTACCCCTTTTTTATTGATGATTGGAATATTTATAAAATTAGCTTCAATGATAGTTTCAGCTAAAAACACAAATTTTTTATCAAATAGTTGATTATTTAAGGTAAAGCTAACCCAATATTCGTTACTTAAAGCAAATACTTCTTTTGTGATAGGTTCTATCGTCATAAAATCATGTTGCTTGATTTCATTGAAAAAATGTCGGAGCGTACTTGTTTTTTTTGTTTCGTTATTAATCATACCATAACCTGTTGATGTTACTAGTATATTTTTAATATCTTCATTTTTTAAATTTATTAAATAAACATTATACTCCTCTAATCCTTCTATTTCCTTAACAATTGCAATTGCTATATCTTCTACTTCTGGAAAAACAATATCTTTTATCATAATTATTTATGTTATTAATTATAAAGGTTAAGGGGTAAAAAAATTAAATTAATTTTATTAAATAATTTTCTTTTTTTCCTTTACTTACTAGTAAGTATTTACTACCGTTAAAATTCTCTATATTAATTACACCATTTACATCTGTAACTTTTGTTTTATTAATACTTACTGCATTACCTGAAACCATCTTGCGTGCTTCGGTTTTACTAGGAAAAACAGATGTTTTATCAACTAATAGATCTACTACATTTATTCCATTAACAATATCTGATTTATTTACCTCAAAAGTATCTATGCCTCCTAACATTTTTTCAAATGCATTTACATCTAATTTAGATACATCTTCAGCTTTTGATTTAAATAAAAATTCAGCGGTTTGAATAGCTTGTTCGTAATCAGACTCGCTATGAACTCTTATTGTAATTTCTTTTGCTAATGCCTTTTGCAAATAACGTTCGTGTGGTGCCTCATTATGTTTTGCTTCTAATTCTTCGATTTCTATTTTATTTAATAATGTAAAAATTCGAATGTATGATTTTGCATCTTCATCACTTACGTTTAACCAAAATTGATAAAACTTATATGGAGATGTTTTTTCTTTATCTAGCCAGATATTACCACCTTCAGATTTACCAAATTTTGTTCCATCTGATTTTTTAATTAACTGTGTGGTTAATGCAAAGGCTTCTCCACTTGATTTCCTGCGAATAAACTCTGTTCCTGTAGTTATATTACCCCACTGATCAGAGCCTCCCATTTGGATTTTGCAGTTTTTTTCTTTCCACAAATAATAAAAATCGTAGCCTTGGATTAACTGATAACTAAATTCTGTAAAAGACATTCCAGCGTCTCCATTAATACGATTTTTAACAGAATCTTTTGCCATCATATAATTTACAGTAATATGTTTTCCTGCATCGCGAATGAAATCTAAAAATGAATAATTTTTAAACCAATCGTAATTATTAACTAATTCTGCACTATTCTCTCCACAATTAAAATCTAAAAATTGACTTAATTGTTTTTTGATACCTTCTATGTTTTTGTTTAATGTACTTACATCCAATAAATTTCTCTCAGCCGATTTACCACTTGGGTCTCCTACCATTCCTGTAGCGCCTCCTACCAAGGCTAACGGTTTATGACCTGCTAATTGAAATCTAAGTAAAGTCATAATTTGTGCTAAACTACCTACGTGTAAACTATCTGCTGTTGGATCAAATCCAATATATCCTGTTACTATTTCTTTATTTAGGAGTTCTTCTGTACCTGGCATTACATCATGTAAAATACCACGCCATTTTAATTCTTCTATAAAATTTGTCTTCATGTTTATAATTGAAATTCAAAAATAGAAATAATAAGTGGATTTATTCTTGAGATTTTATAGATTTTAAAGCAATATCATACTTATAGGTAAGTTAGATGCGCTTGATTGTTAAGCACATTTAACTCTACTTCTCTACCAAAGAATAAGGCCATATTATTATCAATATGTCCTGCTGGGAAATCAAAACAAACTGGATAATTATACTCTTTTACAGCATCTAAAATAATTTCTTCTGGAAATTTACCAAAAGGGATGGGATTATCTTTCATATCTGTCATTCCGCCCACAATAAGAGCCTTAAGGTGTTTTAATTTTCCTGATAATTTTAACTGCATCATCATTCTATCTAAATGATACAAGTATTCGTCTAAATCTTCAATAAATAATATTTTATCTTTCGTATCAATATCAAATTTTGTTCCAGATAAGGCATAAATTAATGAGAGATTGCCTCCTACTAACAGCCCTTTTGCAACACCCGAAATATTAGAATAATTATCTTCGGTATTAATCCTAATTAAATTGCCCATTAATGCATTAAATAGGCTTTTTGTGGCTTGAGTATTTTTAGTAAAATTTAAAGGCATTGTGGCATGTAATGATGCTATACCTAAGTTATGAACCGCTTGATGCAGAACAGTAACATCACTATAACCTACTATCCATTTGGGATGTTTTTTTAATTCTGTAAAATCAATATACTCCAATAATCTTACCGAACCATAGCCTCCACGAGCAATAATAATTGCTTTTATAGATGTATCATTTAACGCCCATTGTAAATCACTAGCACGTTGCTCATCAGTTCCTGCATATTGATGATGTGTAGCAAATAAATATTTACCTAATACCACCGAAAAGCCGTAGCTCTCTATTAAAGCTACGGCTGGTTGTATCTCTTCATTACTTATTTTTCGGGCAGTTGCTATAATTGCAACTTTATCTCCTTGTTTTAAATAAGCAGGTAAAACCATTATTTTTTCTTTTTCTTAACCACTACTTTTTTAGCTGAAGATTTTTTTTAACCTGAGACGGTTTTGCAGGTGTTTTTTTTATTGTTTTTTTAGCTACTAGTTTTTTATTATTAGCCGCTGATTTTTCTTTTTCTTTTATTTTATCACGAAATGCAATATTTTTTAATTGTTCTTTATATTTAGGAAATAAAGGCTCACCTTCTACATGAACATGAAACCACAATTCGCCATTTTTAATTCGGTATAAATTCATTTCGGCAATACCATATTTGGCCGCTAATTGCTTAAACGTTAATTTACGTTTTGGGTTCCAAATTTCTGTTTTTAATTGAGTAACTTTTTTCTCATTTAATTTTTTTGATGTTGCACCATTATATACTTTACGGGCTGCTGCTGCTAGAACAAAAGGGCTTTTTTTACTATGTTCTACTTGCTCTTTTTTTGTAGCCCATTTTAAATTAGACAGTTCATTATTTGCTTTATTATAATCTAAATGCAATACATATTTATGTTTTGGGCTTGGTTTTCTTAAAAATGCGTTAGCTACTGCATGATGAGTAAATAAAGCTTTTGTTTTATCGCCAACATGAATTGTAACCATTGGGAACCCTCCATTTAAATGCTGTTTTAAAATAAATTTATCGTCTATTTTAGTACTATAAGACGCTAAACGAGCTTTATTAGATACAGCGTATTTTTTACTAGTTGTTAGCTTTAAATGGTTAACTGGTTTCCAGATTTCTTTGTTATTTGCTGCCATAGGATTTTTGATTTTTAATGAATAAAGTTTATGCTATCTTTACACAATTTTACAACATTTTAGCTATTTAATAAACACTATGTCAACTACTTATAAACGTACACTTGTTACTTCCGCTTTACCATATGCCAATGGGCCAGTTCATATTGGCCATTTAGCAGGCTGTTACTTACCTTCAGACATTTTTGTGAGGTATAAAAGAAGCAAAGGCGAAGACGTTATATTTATATGTGGAAGCGATGAACATGGTGTTCCAATTACTATAAAAGCTAAAAAAGAAGGAATTACACCACAAGACGTTGTAGATAAATATCACAAAATGATGGGCGATTCTTTTAAAGAATTTGGTATTTCTTTTGATATTTATTCACGAACATCAAGTAAAACACATCATGAAACCGCTTCGGATTTTTTTAAAACACTTTACGATAAAGGTGTTTTTACTGAAGAAGTAACCGAACAGTATTATGATGAAGAAGCTAAACAGTTTTTAGCAGACCGTTATATTACAGGAACTTGTCCTAAATGTTCAAATCCAGGGGCGTATGGCGATCAGTGCGAAAAATGTGGGTCAACGTTAAATGCCACAGAACTGATTAATCCGAAATCAACATTAAGTGGAAGTAAACCTATTTTAAAAGAAACTAAAAATTGGTTTTTGCCATTAGATAAATTACAACCAAAAATCCAAAATTATTTAAATCAACACAAGGACTGGAAAACAAATGTGTACGGACAATGTAAAAGTTGGTTAGATAGTGGCGATGGATTGCAACCACGTGCCATGACTCGTGATTTGGATTGGGGCGTACCAGTTCCGGTAAAAGATGCAGAAGGAAAGGTGCTTTATGTGTGGTTTGATGCTCCTATTGGATACATTTCGGCTACTAAAGAATTAAAACCTAATGATTGGGAATTGTATTGGAAAGACAAAGAAACTCGTTTAATTCATTTTATTGGAAAAGATAATATTGTTTTTCATTGCATCATTTTCCCTGCTATGTTAATGGAACATGGAGATTTTATTTTAGCAGATAATGTTCCAGCAAATGAATTTTTAAATTTAGAAGGCGATAAAATTTCAACATCACGTAATTGGGCAGTATGGTTGCATGAATATTTAATTGACTTTAAAGATAAGCAAGACGTGCTGCGTTATACGTTATGTTCAAATGCACCAGAAACAAAAGATAATGATTTTACTTGGGCTGATTTTCAAACCAAAAACAATAGCGAGTTAGTAGCTATTTTAGGCAATTTTGTAAATCGCACATTGGTATTAACTCATAAATATTATAATGGGTCTGTGCCTCATGCTACAACTTACACCAAAGAAGATGTATTAATTTTAGAACAACTATCAGCTTTTCCTGACAAAATTTCTGTGGCTATTGAGCAATTTAAATTTAGAGAAGCTTTGGCTGAAATGATGAATTTAGCGCGTTTAGGAAATAAATACCTAGCCGAAACAGAACCATGGAAATTAATTAAAACAGATGAAGATCGAGTAAAAACAATTATGAACATTGCATTGCAAATTACCTGTAATTTAGCTATTGTTTGCGAACCTTTTATTCCGTTTACATCTACCAAATTATTTAACATGTTAAATATGCCAGCATTAAAGTGGCATGCCGCTAAACAAACAAGTAATATGGCAGCAGAACATGTAATTAATAAAGAAGAATTATTGTTTTCTAAAATTGAAGATGCTGATATTGAAAAACAGCTAAATAAATTAGCAGCTAGTAAAAGCGCTAATGCTATAACTGTAATATCACCTGCTAAGGCAGAAACTACCTTTGATGATTTTAGCAAAATGGATATTAGAACTGGTACAATCCTAGAAGCAGAACGAGTTCCTAAAACTGATAAATTATTGAAATTAAAAATTGACACAGGTATTGACCAACGAACCGTAGTGAGTGGAATTGCTGAATACTATAAACCTGAAGATATTATTGGACAGCAAGTAAGTATTTTAGTAAACTTAGCTCCTCGTAAAATAAAAGGTATTGAAAGTAGAGGTATGATTTTGATGGCTTCGAACAGCTTGGGTGAATTGAGCTTTATAAGTGCTACTAAACCAAACTTTAATAATGGGTCGGAAATTAAATAATATTTGTATTATTTTGTTGATACTGGTTATTAAAAACACCTACTCTCAATATAATGATGTAGAAAAACCAATTTATAGAGATTACAAAAATGATTCGGTGTTTAAAGACTTTAACAACCTTCGTTTTAAAGTGGCTTATGCACAAATAAATTTATTAAAAAAAGGCGCATTATTGGTTCGTTTAAAAACAAATGCTATTACTATTAATCGTTTAAAAAAAGCTGGAAATATTGATTTAGCTACTCAAATAGAAAGAGAAACGCAACTCACCAACAAAGCCATTATTAGAGCCTACAACAAAGAATTTACATTTTGCCCAGTTTACTTTTTTACCTCAGATTATTCAGACTCTGTAAAACACAAATACTTAAATGGTATTTTTGTAGACTCTACATTATCCATCAATTTATCTATAACATGTAATGCTAATTTTTATTTAATTGCAGAACAAGGTTTTGTTTACGAATCATCTGTAGGAATTGTAAGTGAAAGCCAAGCACCAACAATTACTGAAACCGGAACTGCTTCTAAAGAGGTAGCCATTGTATTAAAAAATAAATATTTTTTACAATTACATCATCCCTTTCCTTTTTATCAAAAAGGATACTCTATTGAAAAATATAGTAAATACGTGAAACAATTAAATAAAGATTTAGAAGCATTTTACTCTAAAAATAAGGATTATGTAATCCCTAATGATATTAAAGAGTTTGTTTATTAAAACTCAGCAATAACGGTTTGAGATCCTTTTACTACATCTCCCATTTTTATTTTAAGCTTAGCATCTAGCGGTAAATATAAATCAACACGAGAACCAAATTTAATAAAACCCATCTCTCCACATTGTGTTGCTTTATCTCCTTGTTTACTATACATTACTATTCTACGAGCTAACGCTCCTGCTACTTGCCTAAATAAAACTGACTGACCATTTGATGAATGTTTTACTACAACAGAGGTCCGCTCATTTTCAGTACTTGCCTTGGGCAAAGATGCTACTAAAAATTTTCCAGGATGATACTTTGCGTATGTAACCTCACCCGCAATTGGATAACGATTAACATGAACATTAATTGGAGACATAAAAATAGATACCTGAATGCGCTTGTCTTTAAAATATTCATCTTCGTTTGTTTCTTCGATTACAACAACCTCGCCATCTGCTGGAGCAATAATTGCATTATCATTAATTGTATGAACACGAGATGGATGTCTGAAAAACTGAAGCACTACCAATAATAAAAACCCTGAAAGCACATATGCAAACCAAAGTGCAATGGCAAATTCTGGAAATATTAATTTAGCAATGCTTATCATAATTGTGCTAAATAAAATAGTTACTAATAATGTTGGGTATCCTTCTTTATGAAACTTCATATGTTTTATATTTTTAGACTTTATTATGTATAATAATTGTATGTACTATTTTAATAGTAATTTTATAATTTGTCAAAAATAAGATAAATTGATTAAAATAGACTTAACTGTATAAAAAATTAGCTTTTACTACTCATGAACTCTATAAATTCACTAAATACCTGGAAAACACTATCTTCAGAATTAGTTTATGAATCGGCATGGATTGCTGTTCATAAACATCAAACTATTAATCCTTCTGGTAATCCGGCAGTATATAGTGTTGTGAATTTTAAAAACTTAGCAGTTGGTATTGTACCAATTGATAAAAATGGTTTCACTTGGCTTGTTGGCCAATGGCGTTATCCATTAAATACTTATAGTTGGGAAATACCAGAAGGGGGCTGTCCTATTGGAGAAACCCCAATAATAACAGCAGCAAGAGAATTAAAAGAAGAAACAGGGATAGTAGCCAAAAAATTTGAAGAAATTATGCAACTAGATTGTAGTAATTCGGCTACAGACGAGCATGCTTATGTGTTCTTAGCTACTGAATTATCTTTTGAAGAAGCAGAACCAGAAGAAACGGAAGACTTAGCTGTGAAAAAAATTCACATAAATGATGTTTTTAATATGGTATTAAATGGCGAGATTACTGATGCTATAAGTGTAGCCGCTATCTTTAAAATTAAATACTTAATTGAAACAAGAAAATTAATACTATAAGTTATTACCAGCCTGTTATTTCCCATTTATCCTGAGCCCTCATCACTTGCTCCACAACATCTCTCACGCAGGCCTCTCCTCCGTTTTTATTTGATATATAAATAGAAATTTGTTTTATTTCGTGTGCCGCATTATCTGGGCAAGCGGCAATTCCTACACGCTGCATCACCTCATAATCAGGTAAATCATCTCCCATATATAATATTTCATCTTCATTTAAATGATGTTCATTTACATAATCTTTATAACATTGTAATTTATCACTTTGAGATAAAAATACATCTTCAATGCCTAAACTATTTAACGCTTGTTTAAATGGCTGGCTATTTCCTCCTGAAATAATTGCAACTCTAAATCCCTTTTTTATAGCTAATTGCAAAGCATATCCATCTTTTGTATTCATATACCTAACAAACTCGCCACTAGCCATCACAGCAACCTGTCCGTTTGTTAATACACCATCTATATCAAATAAAAATGTTTTTATATGTGCTAATTTTTGCTTAAAATTTTTCATTTCTTAATTGTTTTTTGTTGAGATACAATTAAATCAGATACGTTTTTATACACGTGCAACAATTGTTTGTTTGATTTAATAAGCTCTAAATGTTTTTTTATAACTACTTGATCATTTCTCATAGCAGGACCTGTTTGTGCCTTTATAGGGTGTACATTCTTTAGTTTATTAAAAGAATGCTCCATAATGGGAAACAATAATTTTGCATCATTTATGCCTAAGCCATCTTGAATAATTTGATAGGCTGCAACGTACATGGCATTTGTAAAATTACAAGCAAATACTGCTGCTAAATGCATCTGTAATCTTTTTTGCGAGTCAACTACTTTTACTATGTTAGAAACTAATGACGCTAATTGATGTAATTGATACTGTGTGTTTTTAGTACTAGCTTCTATTAAGATTGGTGTATCTTTCCAGTTAATTACTGCTCCTTTATAAAAAGTTTGTAGAGGGTAAAAAACACCTGTTTTTTTTGAGGCTTTTTTTAATGCTAACACATCCATACTTCCAGAAGTATGAACAATTATTCCTTTTATTTTTAGGGGTATTAAATTTTTAATAACCTCAGCTATTGCCTCATCTTTAACTGCAATAATATATATATCAGCTAAAGGGGTAATTTGCTGATAGTTAGTTTCTAAAGTACAGTTATACAATTTTGAAACTAATTTGGCAGATTTTGATTTACGATGATTAAATATTTGTAATACTTTTACCTTTGGCTGATGATTAAGAGACTGAAGTATGTGCTGCGCTACATTACCAGTGCCAATAACAACTATATTAAAAGGAATTGCCAAAAGATTACGCTTTTAATTTATTAGTTCGTCTTCTTTCAACAATAGCTACAATTGTTCCTATTATCATTACCAAACATCCTAACCATAAAATATTAATAAAAGGAAACATATATGCTTCAAGGACAACAAAATCTTTTGTATTATTTACTTTTTCACTCATTTGAATTTCAATACTACCTTCTGTTGGGTTTATTTTCCAAAAAATAAATTTTAATCCTAATTCCTTTAATTCAAATTCATCAGGCATTACTGTATTATTTTTTAAAATATATTTTGGTGTAGCTCTATATGTTTTTCCATTTATATCAGTGGCTTTTAAAACAGCTGTTACAATCAGTAAGCTGTCGTTTTTAGAATACTGCTGCTCTGTTAAATTAGTAGTAATGCTATCTATTAAAATTATAGCATTATCTGCAAAAATAGTATCGCGCATGTGTCCAACAAAATTAGTTGGCGATTTATACGCGTCAGATTTTACTTCCTTAGGATCTGACAAAACACCGTAAGTAACATGTGTATAAATATCACTACCTAAAAAATGTTTAGTATCTGGATGTGAAGCCTGTCCCATTCGAGGATTATCTTGCACTAATGGGCTTAACTCAAATGCTTTTATGAATTGGCCATTACTGCTTTTTGTAAAATAATCCATATGAAAATACACATCAATTCCTTTACGCTCCTTACCTTTATAGGTAACCAAATAATTTCCCATAGGCAATGTATCTCCTATAGTTAATACTAAACTTTTTTTGGCATTAAAATTTTCTCCTAAACTTGCTACATTTTTTTGTGATGTATTTTGAGAAATTGTTTGTTTTTTTGATGTGGATATTAAAGCTCCTAATAAAATTAATGCAAATCCAATATGGGCAATAGATGCTCCAGCATTTTTGAGTTTACCTTTTAAAATTCGCATCCAGTAATCTAAATTACAAAACACAGCAAATAATGCCACTATAAATAGTAAGGCATATGATATTAAATTCCATTTTTCAACTGAGTTAGATAAAGAATAATCTTTTAAAAAATATAAGGGAATAACTGCTGATAATCCAAACACAATGGATAAAAGTGCGGATATGCTTATATGTTTTAAAAATTGTTTAAGATCAGTTTTTTTGTATTTAAAAAATTGTGTGATAGCTATTAATACTAAAGCTACAATAGCAAAAGGAACTTGCCATAAATTATAATCTGAAATTTTAATAGGAGCTTTTTCTAAAGAAAACAGCTTATTTAAAACAGGAATAGATGTGAAATAAGTAATTACTAACGCTGATAATAAAAATACTAAAGCTCCTACAAACATCCAAAATTCTCTAGAATATAAGCTTTCCTCTTCTTCTTCCTTTGGGAAGAATTTGATATATGAATAAATAGTTAATACAAAACTAACGGCTAACCAAATCAATAATAAAATGATTTTATACCCAAATACGATTCCAAAAAACAACATTAAAAAGGATAACATGATGTAAGAAACACGAATTAATTTATCATGAATTAAAAGCACCACACATATCAATAAAAAACTTAAAACATAAACAACCAACTGTGCTTGCATGCCTAAGTCGGTAAACGCATGTACTGAACTAGTTCCTAAAATACCACTTCGAGTTAAAAATGTAGAGTACAACACTAATAAAAAAGAAGCAATAGCTAATAAATGTGTCATAAATAAAGATCCTCCTTTATTTTTATTTATGATCATAACATGCCCTGCTCCAACCATTACTAGCCAAGGCACTAATGAGGAATTTTCAACTGGATCCCAAGCCCAAAAACCACCAAAACTAAGTGCTTCATAGGCCCAAGCCCCGCCCATTAAAATTCCTGTTCCTAAAATCATGATACTAAAAAACGTCCATGTTAAGGCAGGTTTTTGCCATGTAGTAAAATCTCTTTTCCATAATCCGGCAATGGCAAATACAAATGGAACTAATGTTGAAGCAAATCCTAAAAATAAAGTCGGAGGATGAATAGTCATCCAGTAATTCATTAACAAAGGATTTAAACCTCTACCATCTATTTTAGATAAATAATTTTCAATCTGCAAAAATGGTAAATTTTCGTATTGAGGATTTTCTTTTAATAAAATAAAAGGATTTGAACCTAACTTATAGTCGCCTATAAATACACCTAATAACATGCTAGCAATAAATACTTGAACTAAAGCAAATATGGCCATTGTAGGAGCCTCCCATTTAGCATCAATTGTTTTACGCAATATATTACCTAACACAACATTCCAAAATGCCCATAATAAAAAGCTACCTTCTTGTCCTTCCCAAAAGCAAGACATAATGTATTGCATTGGCATTTCATTATTACTATGCTGATACACGTATGAATATTCATAATAATGATTAAACAACATAAAAAATAAAGTTGCGGCAATACCAATAATTGAAATAGAATGAATGGTAAAGCTGTAGTTGGCCATTTTTTTCCACTCTGAAGTTAACTGCTCTTTAGAGTATAAATAATAACTAAATGCGGAAACTAGAGCTGCTACTAATGATAAAACTATAAAGGCATGGCCAATTTGACCAATCCATAAACGTTCTGCAATATTTACTGTTGTATTATTCAAGTTAGAACTGGTTAAATGATAAAAAATTATTGAACTTGTGGTTTCCCATCGTTATATTTACTAGGGCACTTCATTAAAATGTCGTTGGCATGAAATTCATTACCTTGCATTTTTCCAATCAATACAATTTGTTCTGATTTTTGAAAATCTTGTGGCACACTTTTATGAAGTACCACTTTCTTTTCAATTCCTTTATTATCAAACATCATAAATGAACATTCGTCGGCATTAATTTTTGGATCATATTGCACAGGAATTGATTTATTTAGTTTTCCTACTACATGATATTCTGTGTCTGGATTGGAAGATGCCTCGGCAAAATCAGAATAAGTAGCACTACTTTGTAACGAAGTAAAAATAACACCAATTGCTACTGCAATAACAATAATACCTAATATATGAATTTTTTTCATTTTTTATTCTTAATTACTATGTGGCGTTTGCCAATTACTAATGTGTAATTTGTAAACGATTAAAATTATTATTTGTTTTCAATTTTTTTCAATTTAAGATCTATGTATATCAAATAACCAATTATACATAAAAACACAATTGATATTACTGTAATCACAACGTATATTTTTCCTTCACTTCTAAAAGTACTTGCCATTTCAGGAGCAGTAGCTTGTTGTGCTTTTCCTATGAACGGAATTAATGTATTTATTAAAAATAATATAAGTTTATTCTTCATTTTGATGATGAGTTAAAATTGCTAATCGTTTTTTGACATCTAATATCCACAAGCTAAACAATACCCAACCTATAACTGCTGGATAAAATACCATACGCATATCGTTATTCATATCGTATTTACCAAAGGCTGGATTACCGCCATTTCCTGGATGTAATGAGTCTGTTAATCGAGGTAATATCATTATAAATACAAACATCATAACAAATGCAAAAATATTATAAACAGCTGCAATGCGTGCGCGTTTTTGTTCATCGTCTATAGAGCTTCTTAAAATAAAATAGGCTAAATAAATTAAAACAGCTATAGCCACTCCATTCAATTTAGGGTCTTGAAAAGTCCACCATGTTCCCCACGTAAACTTTGCCCAAAAACACCCAGTAAGTAATCCAGGTAGAGCAAAAAACAATCCTGTTTGTGCTGCTTGATTACTAACAATATCTGTCTGCATATCATTTTTTGATAAATGTTTTATTGCAAAAACAACAGAATACCCCATTTGAAATAACATAGCAAACCAAATTGGAACATGATAATACACATTTCTAATAGTTTCATTTAATATATCTAATTGAGGAACTGCGCCTAACATCCCCCACACTAATGTGTAAAAAATTAAAACTACTGCTGTTATTTTCCACCACTTTATCATATGCTTCTTATTCTTTCCAAAGGTAATTAAATAATAGAGTTGCTAAAGCTACTACTACTATATTTAGCATGATTAAAATTAATAAATATTTATAACTCACACTCCATGCTAAGCCATCTATAGCATGTTTGCTTAATTTTACTGAAACTAACAATAATGGCATTAATACTGGAAAACTTAAAATGGCCATTAAACTGATATTATTATTTGCTTTTGATGCAATAGCACTCATTAAACTTAGAACGCCTGAAAAAGCAGATGAGCTAAACAATAAAGCAATCAAAAACATTCCTAAATCCTGAACCATGCTACCCACAAACCAAGAATAAAAGAAAAAAGTTAGTAAACTTAAAACTGCCATTAATAGCATATTATAAATTATTTTACTTAAAATAAAATATCGAGGATGGTAGTACAAATAATTAAATAACGCCTTTCCCTTAGTTTCTTGCATAAAACTTTTACTAGAAATATTTACTGCAATAAACATAAAAATAGTCCAAAATAAGGCATTCCAAACAGTGGGATGAATAATTTTTTTAAAACACAATGCTGAGATAAATACCGTTGCAACGATATAAACTAAAATTCCGGCAAGAGTTGATTTTTGCCGGAATTCTAATAAAAATTCTTTTTTAATTAATTGTGTAAATAATATACTGTTCATGAGAGCGTAAATTTACGCTCTATTAAGTTAAAATCACAATTTTATCTCATTAATTCAATATATCCTTTATAAGACGATGGTGTTGCGTCTGGAATTTCTAAAATAAAAAAGTAAGTTCCATCTGATACACCAGAGCCATTCCAATCATTTTTATAATTATCTTGCTGAAATACTTTTTTGCCCCATCGATTAAATATCGTTAAGGTATTTTTCGAAAATGCTTCTAAATTTCTAAACTTTAAATGATCATTTACATTATCTCCATTAGGTGTAAATACATTTGGTAATTCTATTATTGCATCTACCATATAGTTTACAACTACAGTATCTAAGCATCCATTTGAACCAGTAACTACAAGGGTTACGGGATATGTTCCTGAATTAACATACGCGTGATTTACAGGATTTCCATTTGCTCCATTTCCATCTCCAAATAACCAAACATAACTTGTTATAGTACCCGAAGGTATAGTAGAGGTGCTTATAAAATTAATTGGCTGACTCGGCGTAAATGGAGGTGTAGAGTTTGCTATAAAACTAGCTGCCGGAATCACATCATTAACTACTGTTGCTGTTTTGGTTGCTGAACAACCTTTATTATCTGTAAATATAACAGATACCGTTCCTGCTACGCAAGCAAATGTTGAATCTCTAACATATATAGGGCTATTTGACCAAGAATAGGTAAATGGAGGAAACGAAGATGCGCCTAATGCTGTAATTTGAGAGCATTCTCCAGGGCATATTGTATAATCAGGGGATGACAAAGATACAGATGGCGTTGATTTAACAACAGAAACAGTGGCTGTACCTTTACAAGAGTGTTGATCTGTTACCATTACTGTAAACGTTCCTGCTGCTGCAGTTGTGGCTGTAGAGGCTGTTCCTAATGATGCCGGAGTCCATGCATAGGTATAATTTGGTGCCCCAACTGTTACTGTAGGGGTTAATACAGCCGAAGAACCATTACAAAAAACTATTGGTGAAACTGGCATTGTTACTAATGGATTTGGAAACACAAAAACAGATTCAGAAAACGATTTATAACATCCTAGTTTTTCAACAGTTACATAATATAATCCACTGGCAGAAGCAATTGTTGAACATCCTCCAGAACCAGTACTCCAATATACATTATCAAAAGCAGAACAATTTGATACAGATAATGTTGCTCCAGGTGTGGCACAAATTGTTCCTGAAGGAGATGCAACTATTGTTGGTTGAGGAACTACTAAATTTTTAATTTTAATATAATAAGTTGCTGATGTAGATAAAGGAGGATTACCATTATCTGTTCCTGTTACTACTATTGTATGAACTCCTGTTACTGAAGCGCTAGCTACTACCATCCAGGCATATGTTGTAATGCCTCCTGTGGTGGTAGTAACCCCTAATGGAACAAAACTGCCTCCTAATGTAGGAGCACTTCCAGTGATAGATATTGTTTGATTATTTTCAGGTGCTAAAAAAGTAGTTGTATAAACCATTGTGTCTCCAAGAGCACAGATTTTAATAGTATCTCCACATGCCGAACCTCCACCTGTAGCATCTTGTACAATTGGTGGTAAATTATTATTTGTGCCACAGGTATTAAAAAAATAAGATTTATTATCTAAAAAAGAAATGCCGTCATTTTGTCCATAAGGTCCGTCATAAGCCACTCCTGGTTTATCAAAGCGAGCTATTTGAATAAAATTTGTTCCATCTCCTTTATTTACACCAACCGTAGAGGGTATTCCTCCAAAACCATTCACTCCTTGAGAAGCCGATCCAGTAGTCCATTGCATATCTCCATAACAAAAAGCAACATTATTTCCATTTGGCAACATTGGATCTGTTCCATCTGTAATAATCAATTGAAAATCATTTAATTTATCAGACATGTTACTGTAGTACCCAACATTACTCCATTTTACAATTAAAGATGTTGCTGTTTTTTTAAAATAAGGCAATCCACTTCCTAAATCTCGTGTATCCACATCTCCCCAAAAAGGGGCAATCATTACAAAACCAGGGTCTGGAAATGGATTTGAGCTAAACGTAGAATATGGGCTACCAAAAGAAATATTTCCATTATTATTAATATAACAAGAAGTGTAAGTGGTACCATAAAAACAAAAATTAAACCCTAAAGGAATAGCCGCTGTAGATCCATCATCGTTTCTGTAATCTGGAGCTGTGCCTGATGTAATAGGTACTACAGAAAAGGTAGGATCAACTGGAACCATACACTGACAAGTACCTGTGGTAGTTCTAGCATTTGATACACTAAATTTTGGCTGCGTTTGTTGATGATTTTTTGTTGTATTTAAATTACTTGGACTATCAATAAATTTATAATTTACATTTGGTAATAAATTACCTGAAGCTTTTAAATTTTGATAGTTTTGTTCTGTAATAAGTATCGTTTGAGCGTTCACAAAAACAAACGACATTAAAAAAAGAATTAATAAATTGAACTTTTTCATATAATGACTGTTTAAAATAAGTGTATCAAACTTAATATTAATTAATTTAAAAACAAATTTTTACACTCATTATCCTAATGCTATGGCTAAATTATTAATTGTTTGTTTTATTACGTTACTTGCTTTTTTACTTTACTCTTTTATAAATAAAAAAGGAAAGCCAACAAGCTCAATCCATCAATTTAAATGCAAAACATTAGATGGTGCTATTTTTGATTTCTCCACCTTAAAAGGTAAAAAAATATTGATTGTAAATACAGCTAGTAAGTGTGGATTTACACCTCAATACAAGCAATTAGAAGAATTATATAAAAAATATAAAACTAAAAACTTTGAAATCATTGGATTTCCATGTAATCAATTTAAACATCAAGAACCCGGAACAAACTCTGAGATTAAGACCTTTTGCACCAGAAACTACGGAGTTACTTTTTTAATGATGGATAAAGTAAATGTTAAAGGAGATAGTATTTGTGACATATACAAATGGTTAACTCGTAAACAGGAAAATGGCGTAATGAATAGCTCTGTGAAATGGAATTTTCAAAAATATATGATTGATGAAAATGGGTTTTTAGTAGATTATGTATCATTTTTTAAAAGCCCATTGTCTTCAAAAATTATTAATTGGATTGAAAAATAACATTTATGTTCTTAAAACAGTAGTGGCATTTGCTTGAATTGTTGGCATAATAATCACATCATTGATATTTACATGAGCAGGACGAGACGCTACCCAATAAATAGTTTCTGCAATGTCTTGAGCGCTTAAAGGAATAATATTTTCATACACTTTTTTTGCTCTTTCTTCATCGCCATCAAATCTAACAACACTAAATTCAGTTTCAACCATTCCTGGATTAATTGCCGAAACTCTTATGCCGTGTGGTAATAAATCAATACGCATGCCTTTATTTAAAGCATCAACAGCATGTTTAGTTGCGCAATATACATTTCCGTTAGCATACACTTCTTTGCCAGCTATTGATCCTATATTGATGATATGTCCTTTTTTTTGTTCAATTAAAAATTTAGAAATATGTTTAGTTACATACAATAAACCTTTAATATTAGTGTCTATCATTTGTTCCCAATGTCTTAACATTCCTTCTTGAATAGGAGATAATCCAGCCGCCAACCCAGCATTATTTACTAAAACATCTATTTGTTTAAATTTAACAGGTATTGTATCAATAGCAGCTTGCACTTGTTGCTCTTCTCTTACATCAAAACAAAGAGTCAAAACTTCAATTTGATATTTTTTCTCGAGTAAATTCTTTAACTCAATTAATCTTTCTCCTCTTCTGCCAGTGATAATTAAATTGTATCCATGTTTGGCAAACTCAATTGAGGCAGCTTTACCAATTCCTGAAGTTGCGCCAGTAATAAATGCTATCATAATTTTATACTTAAAAACATTAAATATAAAACATTCATCGTGTATAAAAGTTTATTTAGAAGAAAAAATGAAATAAAATAATAAGTATATTTATGCAACTCTTTTTTAAAAAAATTAAATATTCTAGTATTCACTTATCTAGTATACTAAATAAGAACAATACAATTAAATAAATAAAGTATGGCATGTGGTAGTTGCTCAACAGGGCAAGATAAAAATAATGGGATTCCAGCAGGATGCAATAGCAATGGATCATGCGGAACAGGAGGAAGTTGTAATAAATTAAATGTATTTGATTGGTTGGGAAACATGAGTTTGCCAGAAGGTCAAACTCCTTGTGATGTTGTTGAAATTAGATTTAAAAATTCTCGTAAAGAGTTTTATAGAAATGTAAATAACCTGCCACTTAACGTAGGTGATATAGTGGCTACAGAATCATCTCCTGGACACGATATTGGTGTTGTTTCAATTACTGGAGAACTAGTGAGACTTCAGTTAAAAAAGAAAAACATTAATTACAATAGCGAAGATATTAAAAAAATATATCGTAAAGCTAAACAGCAAGATATTGATAAATGGCGTGAAGCGCAAGGATTAGAAGTTGAAACCATGTTTAAAGCTCGAACATTAGCTTTAAAACTAGGATTGCAAATGAAAATAAGTGATGTTGAATATCAAGGAGATAAAAGCAAAGCCATATTTTATTACACAGCTGATGGACGTGTAGATTTTAGAGAATTAATTAAAGTAATGGCTGATGAATTTAAAGTTCGTATTGAAATGCGTCAAATTGGAGCAAGACAAGAAGCTGCTAGATTAGGGGCAATTGGATCATGCGGAAGAGAATTGTGTTGTTCTACTTGGTTAAACGATTTTAGAACTGTTTCAACGTCTGCTGCTCGTTATCAACAGCTATCGCTCAATCCATTAAAACTAGCTGGACAATGTGGTAAATTAAAATGCTGTTTAAATTATGAATTAGATAGTTATCAAGATGCATTAAAAGAATTTCCTGAAATTGACAACCGAAAATTAGCAACCGAAAAAGGATTTGCCTTTCATCAAAAAACAGACATTTTTAAACGTATTATTTGGTGGAGTTATACTAGTGAACCAGATGTGTTTATACCATTATCTATTACTCGTACAAAAGAAATTTTAAAACTAAACGCAGAAGGACAAAAGCCTTTGGATTTATTAGAACCAAAACAATTTAAAGAACTAGAAATTGTAAAACAACCAGATTATGAAAATGTGGTTGGACAAGATTCTTTAACGCGTTTTGATGATAGAAAAAAACACAATAAACACAAACACAAAAAACCTCAACATCATCAAAATAAAAGCAATGCAGTTGTTCAAAATCCTAAATCAGAAAAACCTATTGCGCCTGCACACAAACCAAATCCTAACCAATCAACAAAACCTAATAATACAAATCAAAACAAACCAAAAAATAATCATCAACACGGTAATAAGCCTCAAATTGCCTCAACTGATGGTCAAAAGATAAATGTTAATCAACAAAAATCAACACCGCCACAACATAAAAAACCAGTTCATAATCATAAACCTAACCCTAAAAATGATAATCCGCCTAAATAATTATATAAACAAACTAACGGTTTTTATTCTGCTTCTAAGTGGCTTTTTTATATCGTGTAATAAAAATGTGGTATATAGTAAATACACTCAATTACCACAAGAAGGATGGTCTATAAATAATAAATTAAAATTTGAGGTAGATATAACCGATAATAAAGTTTATCATAATGTATTTTTAAATGTACGTCATGCAGACGCATACCCGTATAGTAATTTATTTGTGTTTTTAACAACTACCTACCCCAATGGAAAAACATCTACTGATACGTTAGAGTGCATTTTAGCAGATGAAAAAGGAGAATGGAAAGGTGATGGTGCTGGAGATATTTGGGACAACAAAATTCCTTTAAAACAAAATTTAATTTTTCCACAAACCGGCAAATATACCTTTACCTTTGAACAAGGCATGCGTAGTAACCCATTACCACTAATTATGGATTTTGGAATGACTATCGAGCTATCAAAATAAAAATTCATTTCGGGAAATTATTAAACTGTTTTTTTACCTTTTACTATGATGCCAAGAATTGAAAAATTAGAAGATAAAAAACTAATTGGCATGCAGCTAACCATGAGTTTAGTAGAAAATAAAACCCAAAAACTTTGGCAAAATTTTATGTTAAGACGTAAAGAAATTCTAAATGCAGTAACATCTGATTTAATTTCTTTACAAGTATACGACTCCAATTATTTTAATGACTTTAACCCCAATCATGAGTTTGAAAAATGGGCAACTGTTGAAGTTGCTAATTTTGATACTGTTCCAAATGGTATGGAAGCATTTAATTTAACAAATGGCCTATATGCCATTTTTGATTATAAAGGATTAAATACTGACCATCAAATTTTTAAATATATTTTTAATACATGGATTCCTAATTCAGAATATAAAATAGATCATCGGCCACATTTTGAAGTTTTAGGAAGTAAATACCAAAACAACGATCCATTATCAGAAGAAGAAATATGGATTCCGATTATTTCTAAATAACAAATAAAAACTTATTTACTCTTATTTGTCTTTACAAAGTTATAATTTAAACCTAAATTAATTCTTCCAATACTTTTTAAATTACCAGTTGTTACTTGCTCAAATGCAGTAAACTGCCAACCTATATTAAATGATACAGATTTAAAATACACATCTATACCAGGACCCACTAATAAAGAATTTACTCCGGTATTATCTTGGGTTTTATTCTTTATCATTAATCCTTTTGTAAATTCATAGTTTGCTTGAATTGAAGGATAAAATATCAACTTTTTTAATTTTATTTTATAAAAAATAGAAAAAAAATCATTATTACTATTACATAATTTTTCTTTAAATCTGTTAGTTCCGTTAATCTTATAATTCAAGTTAACATTTGCACCAATGTTCTTAGTCATCATTACATAATTTATATAAATAAACCCATCTGTACTACCTGTACCTGGCTGCATCTCAAATGGCAACCTATTACTATTACTATCATGTGCATAATAATTACCTGATGGCAATTTTATACCTACTCCTAAAATTAATTTTTGTTTATACTTTTTATCAATTTTTGGAATAAGTATATGATACCCTGCATTAAAAGACAAATCACCAAATCCAGTGTGAGTTGTATAATCATCATCTGTTTTTGATTTATTACTTAATAGTGGTAAAAAAACATTTACTTCTAATCGTTTTAAAACAAAATATTTACATCGTAGTTCAAAAATTTTATACGATTCAAAATCTTTACTTGAATGAGTAACATTTGATCCAGATAAAGAATCTATAGGATTGGCTCCATGCATTGTTTTATATGCAGATTTAGGAAAGAAACGGCCTTGAGATTGATAATCTTTATAACCATTAAATACTCTATAACGATGCAGAAATGAAATACTATTTTTATTGTCATAGGGTATTATACCCATATAATTGCCACATATATCACAGGCATATGAATTTAATGACAGAGCTACGAAACACACTGTCACTAATAATTTATGTATAATCATAAAAAATATTAATAACTATTAATAGAAATTGAGAGCACTAATCAATTTTAATGCAAAGAGTTCTCTTTATAAAATATTATAAAAGAGAATATGAATCAAAAAAATAAATTAAAGTGCTGGTGGATGAAATACAGAAGATAAATTAATAGTTGGGATCCTTTGTAAAATTTTCGTATTGTATGCCTGAATAAAAGTATAATAATCAAAAATAAACGTAATAACCCCTGTTTTTAATTCAAACTTTTCAATTTTATCTTTATTAATCGTTGATGAATTTGATTGACGATTATCTTCTTTTTTTAATTCTTTATTTAAATAGCATTTTCCTGCACAGCAACTTTTTGGTTTTTTTTTGTTTATACAAAGTGTTGCTGCAATTTTTTTTTGATTGCTTGTAAAACTAAAATAAATAATAGTTTTTGCAGCACACTGCCAACTAAAACTAACAAGTAATAAAAAAGAAAATAGTATATGTAACGATTTTTTAATCACTTAATTTAATTGATTCCACAGTATATCTTTTAATTCTTGAATATGGTACCCAGACTGAGCAGAAATAAATAAATAAGGGATTTTAAATTTTCCTTTCATTCGTTTTTTTAAATCTTTTTCTAATTCTTCAATTAATTCATCATCAATTGTATCACACTTGGTAATGGCTAAGATACGCTGTTTATCCATTAATTCAGGATTGTATTCTTTTAGTTCATTTAAAAGAATTTTGTACTCTTCGTAAATATTATCACTTTGGCAACTTACCATAAATAGCAATGTAGAGTTACGCTCAATATGTCTTAAAAAACGAGTACCTAATCCTTTTCCTTCGCTAGCGCCTTCAATAATTCCTGGAATGTCAGCCATTACAAAGCTTTTATAATCTCTGTAGGGAACAATGCCTAAATTAGGAACTAATGTTGTAAAAGGATAGTTTGCTATTTCGGGTTTAGCAGCAGATACCACAGACAATAGTGTAGATTTGCCAGCATTTGGAAACCCAACTAAACCAACATCTGCTAATACCTTTAATTCTAATATTTTCCACTCTTCTTTTCCTTCTTCGCCTGGTTGTGAATATCTTGGTGTTTGATTAGTGGGCGACTTAAAATGTGCATTACCTCGTCCTCCCATGCCTCCGGCTAATAAAATAAATTCTTGTCCATCTTCTGTAATTTCACAAATAACTTCTCCCGTTTCTAAGTCTCTAGCAATTGTTCCCAAAGGAACATCTAAAATCTCATCATCTCCTTCCTTGCCCGATTTGTGCGAAGACCCTCCATCTCCTCCTTGTTTGGCGATGATATGCTTACGATATTTTAAATGAATGAGTGTCCAAAATTGTTTGTTACCTCGTAAAATAATATGACCACCTCTTCCACCATCACCACCATCTGGTCCACCAAATGCGGTTAACTTATCGCGATGTAAATGCGTTGAGCCTTTTCCACCTTTGCCGCTTCGGCAACAAATTCTTACATAATCAACAAAATTGGTATCCACTTTACTTGTATTAATGATAACTACAAAAATTTAAGTAAAATTATGTGTACTTAAATTTATTAATTGTATATCTAATTATATTATTTTTTCTTTTTAGTTGGTTTCTTTGAAACCGCTTTCTTAACTACCTTTTTAGCAACTGCTTTTTTTACAAGTATTTTCTTTGCTGGTTTTTTAGTTGCCACTTTTTTTGAAACAACCTTCTTAGTAATCTTTTTGGTAAATACTTTTTTTACTAACTTCTTCACTGGTTTTTTAGAACCACCTTTCTTAACAACCTTTTTAGCAGCTACTTTTTTTACAACTATTTTCTTTGCGGGTTTTTTAGTTGCCAATTTCTTTGAAACAGCCTTCTTAGTAATCTTTTTAGCAGTTGTTTTTTTCACTACCTTCTTTACAGGTTTTTTAGAAACAACTTTCTTAACAACCTTTTTAGCATCTACTTTTTTAACTGGCTTCTTTACAACTTTTTTAACTACTGCTTTTTTACCAATTAACTTTATTTTTTTAGAATTATTTTTAGAAGGCTCTATAAGTCTTACCTCTTCAATGTCTTTTTTTAATTCATCTGATATTTCAGTAGCTACCTCAAAATCGTTTACAGTTAAGTCCAAATGTTCAATGTCATTTTCTAACATCGTTAATTCGATTTCAGCTTTTACAAACGTAATACGTTCTGTTAATTGTTTAAAAATTGATTCTATAGATCCAATTCCGTTAATAGAGTGAAACTTTGCTTGCTCTGAATAATATTTTTTAAGTGGTAACGTTTTGTTATTATACTCATTAACTCTATTTCTAATAATATCTTCGTTTTGATCATCTGCTCTTCCAGAATCTTTGCCACGTAGTAATAATCGTTTTACAAGTTCTTCATTATCTACTTCTAAAGCTAACATAGCACTAATAGCTGTTCCTTTCTTTTGAAGCAAATCATCTAATGCAACTGCCTGCGCTTGTGTACGAGGAAATCCATCAAAAATAAATCCATTTGCATTTGGATTTGCATCTAACTTAGATTCAATCATTCCTATCACTATATCATCACCTACTAAGTCTCCTCTATCCATAACTTGCTTAGCTTCTAATCCAAGTGCAGTTCCTCGTGATATTTCACTTCGTAAAATATCTCCTGTTGATAAATGTACTAAACCGTATTTTTCGATTAATTTTTCTGATTGAGTTCCTTTTCCTGCACCTGGAGGACCAAATAAAACGATATTTAACATGTTGCTCATAGTTGATGTATTAAAATAATTGTGTGTTGTATTTATTATTTATCTAAGACATAAATTTCTTTCATATTTCTTCCTAGTCCATCATAGTCTAGTCCATATCCTACTACAAAATCATTAGGAATTTCAATTCCAACATAATCTACAGGAATGTTTTTTTTGTATGCTTCTGGTTTTAGTAAAAATGAAGCAACTTTAATTTGTTTCACTTCTTTTTTGTTTAACAGGGTAACTAATTTTTCAAGAGTTACGCCGGTATCTACAATATCTTCAACTACTACAACGGTTCTGCCTTTAATTTCTTCTGTAAGACCAATCATTTCAGTAACAGTTCCTGTGCTGCTAGTTCCATGATAAGATGCTAATTTAATAAACGAAATTTCGCAAGGAATTGTTACTTCTTTTAATAAATCTGCAGCAAACATAAATGAGCCATTTAATACTACTAAAAACAATGGCATATCATTAGCCAAATCGGTATTTAATTTTTGAGCCATCAGTTTAACACTTTCCGAAATTTTATCAGAAGTAATATATGGAACAAAAGTTTTATCTTTTAAAGTAACTCGTTGCATTAAAACAATTTTGGATGTGTGCAAATATAACAACAATTTGTTTGAAAAAAGCCTTTATATCAATGTTTTAAGGCTAATTGACATCTTTATTTTTAAATATTAAAACAAAATTCTGCTACATTTGTGCTCTTAGTGAAAAATACAATAAAATATAATCATTTTAAAGAAACAGTTTTTTTATCTGTTCCTCTTATTTTAACCCAAATTGGGCATATTATTACAGGAATGATAGATACTATATTTTTAGGAAAAATAGGAAAAACAGAGCAAGCTGCGGGTATTTTATCAAATAATTTATTTGTGATTTTGTTGGTGTTTAGCATTGGCATGAGTTATGTTTTAACGCCCGCTGTAACTGATGCTCATGTTAATCAAAACGAGAAAGAAAAGGCCTCGCTTTTTAAAAATTCATTATTTATTAATATGGTGGTGGCTATTATCTTATTTATAATTCTATTTTTTGCGTCACCATTACTCGCTCTTATGCAACAACCTGATGATGTTGTGAAATTAGCCATACCATTTTTTGATGTACTTATTTTTTCTATTATACCCGTTGCAGCGTTTTTTGTATGTAAACAATACACCGAAGGATTAAGCAATACTAAAGCTGCTATGTATATTAGTGTTGGAGGTAATATTTTAAACATTATTTTAAATTACTTTCTGATATATGGTAAAGCTGGGTTTCCACAACTAGGATACATGGGTTCTTGTTGGGCAACTTTTATAGCAAGAACCTTTATGGGATTGGGCTTTTTATTATTTGTTTTTAAACACAAAAGCATTAACTCATTTGCTCAACACTTTAAAGATGTTAAGATTAATGCTCAGCATGTTTGGCCTCTTTTTAGAGACGGGTTAGCTAGTGCCTTACAGTTTACATTTGAAGTTGCTGCATTTGCTATTGCTGGATTATTAGCTGGAGTTTTTGGAAAAGAGCAAATTGACGCGCATGGAATTGCATTAAGCTTAGCTGCATTTACATACATGTTTGCCAGTGGTATTGGGAGTGCCACAACCATTAGAGTAGGTAATTATTATGCTAAAAATGATTTAAATAATCTGAAATTATCAATTAAAACGTCTTATAAATTGGTAATTATAACCATGAGTTTTATGGCTTTACTTTTTATTTCTTTTAACACTATATTGCCAATCATTTTTAGTAATGATAAAGAAATTATAACTATTGCATCTAATTTACTATTATTTGCAGCTTTTTTTCAATTATTTGATGGAACGCAAGTTGTTGGGATTGGTATACTCAGAGGATTAGAGGATTACAAATATCCAACTTATATTGCATTTATTGGCTACTGGATAATTGCATTACCATTAAGTTATGTATTTGCATTTAATTGTGATTATAAAGTTTATGGTGTATGGCTAGCTTTAAGTTTAGGCCTAGGCTTTGTTGCTTTTTCTTTATTTATTAGAATAAAAAAAATAATACAATTAAAATCTATATCATAATAAAATAAAGGCTTGCTAGTGTAAATAATCCAAGAACAGTAATAAGTCCATTAATATATAGATGCTTATTAACCTGGTATATAAAAAACCCTAAAATAAGCGCAAATAAAATAACTGTTAGTGCTGCATACGAATTAACTGGCCAAAAACATCGACTATCATACCCAAATTTTATTTTTACAATCTTATTAAACATAAAATCTTTTCCTAAATATACCGTTTCATTAGATTGAGGTTCTTGATATAATTGATTTGTTTTTATTTTTATAGAGTGCCCTGAAACAGTTGTCATATCTACATCTGAGATACCTACCTTTTTTATTTCTCTATTATATTCACTAAAAGAAGCATGGGTTGTTAATATTTTATCTGTTTGCCAATAACAACAAATTGTAATGCTTAATAAACCATATGATAGAAATGCCGCTAAAGCAATGTTAATTGAATTAATAGTTTTAAAAACCAAACTTGATTTAAAATCTTCTATTTTTTTAGATTCTTTTAACTGTTTTATTTTTTTAATGTAAAATAACTCTTCAGAAGACAGAGGTGATCTATGTTTTCTTCGAGAATTTTCTTGCATTAATATTAAATATTGATTTTTTTCTCTAACAGATAATGATTTCTATCTGCTGAGTTTCTAAGAATTAATTCACCTATAAAGCCAGCTAAAAACAGCATGGTTCCTAAAAGCATCGATGTGAGGGCTATAAAAAAAGATGGACGCTGGGTTAGTAAACGCGCAGGCAAGTGATTTACAACATGATATAGTTTATCTATACCTAAATATAAGGTTGCAAATAATCCTATTATAAACATTAAAGTTCCTATTAATCCAAAAAAATGCATTGGGCGTTTCCCAAATTTAGATAAAAATGTAATGGTCAATAAATCTAAAAAGCCATTAATAAATCGTTCCCATCCAAATTTACTAACTCCATATTTACGAGCTTGATGTTGTACTACTTTTTCTCCAATATTATAAAAACCTGCGTTTTTTGCTAATACGGGAATAAAACGATGCATCTCGCCATAAACCTCAATGCTTTTTACAACCTCCTTACGATATGCTTTTAGTCCGCAATTCATATCATGTAATTTAATACCTGATATTTTTCGGTTGGTCCAATTATATAACTTTGAGGGAATATTTTTTGTAAACGTATTATCAAATCGTTTTTGTTTCCAGCCACTTACCAAATCATAATTTCCAGAAACAATCATACGGTATAATTCAGGTATTTCATCCGGAGAATCTTGTAAATCAGCATCCATTGTTATAACAACATCTCCTTGTGCCGCTTCAAATCCTACATGTAATCCAGGCGATTTACCATAATTACGACGAAACTTAATTGCTTTAACACAATGATTTTGTGCAGCTATAGACTCAATAACTTGCCATGATTTATCTTTACTTCCATCATCTATAAATAATATTTCATAAGAAAAAGTATTTTCATCCATCACTCGCTTAATCCAATTATTAAGTTCAGGTAAAGATTCTTCTTCGTTAAATAAAGGGATGACAACTGAAATATTCATAGCATGAGATTAATGAAAGGTAAATATAGGTAACATATAATTTTTATCAAAATTATAGATAATATAGAATTATTTTGATACTTTTGTCGTGGGTAAGTCTTTCACGACCAGCTCCTGTCAAATCCCCCAGGATGGGAACATAGCAAGGGTAGATGGTTGAGCGGTGCGATGAAAGTAGCTTACCCTTTTTTTATGGCTTAACCTTTTTGTAATAAAAAAACGCGCTCAAGGCGCGTTTTTTTATATACTGTATCTTATTTACTTAAATATAAATTTCTCTCGCTATAAATATTTTGAAAATATTCATCCTGTAAACTATCAATAAAATATATAGCCTCTCCTGTCGATTTCATTTCTGGACCCAATTCTTTTTGAATTTCAGGAAATTTTTCGTAACTAAATACAGGTATTTTAATAGCGTATCCTTTTTTCTTAGGTTTAAAATTAAAATCTTTTACTTTAGCACCCAACATTACTTTAGTAGCATAATTTACATAGGGTTCATCATATGCTTTGGCAATAAAAGGTACTGTTCTTGAAGCCCTTGGGTTTGCCTCAATAATATATACGACTTCGTCTTTTATTGCAAATTGTATGTTTAATAAACCAACTGTGTTTAATGCCACAGCAATTTTTTTGGTATGTTCTTCCATTTGTTTAATCACATTATCTGATAAATCAAATGTTGGAAGAACAGCGTAACTATCTCCACTATGAATACCTGCAGGCTCAATATGTTCCATCATTCCTATAATGTATACATCTTTACCATCGCAAATAGCATCAGCTTCGGCTTCAATTGC
The DNA here is from genome assembly GCA_964541155.1 of uncultured Flavobacterium sp. Taxonomy (GTDB): domain Bacteria; phylum Bacteroidota; class Bacteroidia; order B-17B0; family Aurantibacillaceae; genus UBA4416. The sequence goes on along the minus strand of CAZIPC010000008.1, from coordinate 12,043 downwards.
TCCTTGTAAAAAATGATCTAATAATACTTTATTATCTGGTAAATCATTTAATAATTTAACTACGTGTTGCTCTAACTCTTCTTCGTTAATAACAATTTTCATTGATTGTCCGCCTAGTACATAGCTCGGCCTAACTAATAAAGGGAATCCTAATTCTTTAGATAAAGAAATAGCTTCTTCTGCATCTTCAATTACGCCAAACTTAGGATAAGGAATATTATTTGTTTTTAATAAATTAGAAAACGCTCCTCTATCTTCTGCTAAATCTAATGATTTAAAATCTGTTCCTATAATTTTAATGCCATAGCGTTCTAATTTTTCTGCAAGTTTTAATGCTGTTTGTCCTCCTAATTGAACTATAACGCCCTCTGGTTTCTCATGTAAGATAATATCATAAATATGTTCCCAAAATACAGGCTCAAAATATAATTTATCAGCAGTGCTAAAGTCTGTACTAACGGTCTCCGGATTACAATTAATCATAATAGTTTCGTAACCCATTTCTTTGGCTGCAAGAACGCCATGAACACAACTATAATCAAACTCAATTCCTTGACCAATACGGTTTGGCCCAGAACCTAAAATAATAACTTTCTTTTTTTCAGAACGAATACTTTCGTTTTCATCTTCAAATGTTGAATAATAATAAGGCGTTTTGGCTTCAAACTCTGCTGCGCATGTGTCTACTAATTTATAAACGCGTTTAATTCCCAATTCATTTCTCTTGCTATATACTTCACTTTCTAAGCAACGTAATAAATGAGCTACTTGCCTATCTGCATATCCCATTTGTTTTGCTTCATATAATAAATCCTTAGGAAGGTCAGATAATCTATATTTAGATATTTCGTTTTCGAGAGCAATCATTTGTTCAATTTGCTCTAAAAACCACATGTCAATACGAGTTAACTTTTGAATAGTTTTAATAGAAATGCCTAATTTCATGGCATCGTAAATCATAAACAAACGATTCCAGCTTGGGCGCTCTAAACCAGCTAGTAATTCTGCTTGATTGGTATTTTCTTTTCCGTCAGCTCCCAAACCGTTACGTTTAATTTCTAATGACTGACATGCCTTTTGCAATGCTTCTTGAAAAGATCTGCCAATTGCCATAACTTCTCCAACTGATTTCATCTGAAATCCTAACTCACGATTACATCCTTTAAATTTATCAAAATTCCAACGAGGGATTTTTACAATTACATAATCTAAGGTTGGTTCAAAGTAAGCTGATGTTTGTTTGGTAATTTGATTTTGCAACTCATCTAAAGTATAACCAATAGCTAATTTACTGGCAATTCGGGCAATTGGATATCCGGTTGCTTTACTTGCTAATGCTGATGAACGTGATACGCGTGGATTAATTTCAATTGCAATAATTTCTTCTTTTTCATCATCACTAACTGCAAACTGAACGTTACAACCCCCTGCAAAATTACCAATACTGCGCATCATTTTAATAGCCATAGTCCGCATTTTTTGATAAGTGCTGTCACTTAATGTTTGAGCAGGCGCAACCGTAATACTGTCGCCAGTATGCACTCCCATTGGGTCAAAATTTTCAATAGAACATATGATAGCTACGTTATCATTTTTATCTCTTAATAACTCTAGTTCATACTCTTTCCAACCTAAAACGGCTTTATCTATTAATACTTCGTGTATTGGGGATGTTTGTAATCCTCTATTTAATAAATGATCATAATCTTCTTTTTTATATACTACAGATCCTCCACTTCCTCCTAAGGTAAATGATGGACGAATAACTAAAGGGAATCCAAATTCTTGAGCTATTGATTTTCCTTCTAAAAAAGATTTAGCAATTTTACTGGGCGCCATATTAACGCCTATTTCCTCCATTCTTGCGCGGAACAAATCTCTATCTTCTGTTACTTTTATGGCATCAATATCAACCCCAATCATTTTAACGCCATATTTTTCCCAAATCCCCAGATCATCGCATTTTAGTGCTAAATTTAATGCAGTTTGACCACCCATTGTTGGCAACACTGCATCTATTTTGCGCTCTTCTAATATTTTAATAATTGATTTAACTTCAAGTGGCAACAAATAAATATGATCAGCAGTAACTTTGTCTGTCATAATTGTTGCTGGATTTGAGTTAATAAGAGTTACTTCAACGCCCTCTTCGCGTAAACTTTTTGCTGACTGAGATCCAGAATAATCAAACTCACATGCTTGACCAATAATAATAGGACCTGAACCAATAATTAAAACGGATTTTATAGATGTATCTTTCATTTTTAAAGTTTTGAAAGCTTGCTTATTTCTTATAATCTAACTTTGAGTTTTTTAAATCATTGAAAAAAACAAACTTGGTAAAGATAGTGCTTTGATAGACTATTATACTATTAAGATTTTAACATTTAATTAAATAAACGCTAATATTAATTTGTATGTTTGAAAAATCATGTTTTTTAATCGATTAGTCTTTTTTGTTATTTTATTACACTGTGTCTTTTTATTAAGAGCTCAAGTTAACTATGTCCTAATCTCTCCTAGAAATTACAAAGAATATCCCGCTAGAAATGCCTTTTTTATTGAACTTGGGGGTAATATGGGATTATATTCGTTAAATTTTGATAGAATTTACTTCTATAAAAAACAGCTAAAAATAAGTTCGCGAGTTGGTATTGCATCACACTTAAATGGTGTTTATGTTGAGCCAGAGGCTGTTTTAGAAAATAACTTTATTTTATTAAAAAATCCTCATCATTTAGAATTAGGTTTTGGTATCACTCTCCATCGCAGGTATAATGAAATCCCTAATAAACCAGATAACTATTTTTGGGAAAATATATGGTTTAGCGTATGGCGATGCGGTTATCGCTTTCAAAAACAAGAAGATGGTTTCTTTTTCAGAATTGGATTAACACCTGTTATAATGAGTAAAGATATTGAAGGATTACACTCCAATTATTTTCAATTATGGGCAGGACTGAGCGTTGGTGTTAGTTTTTAACTAATACAATATTAGTTTTATTAACTACGCCAATAACTTCACCTTTTAAATCTTTACCAATAAATCCCGAATTTTTGTTAGTAGAAACAATGTGCGTTTTATCAAAAGTATATGTTTTATTTGGGTTGAATAAAGTTATGTTTGCCAAGTGCCCTTCTTTAATAGATACTTCTTTTAATCCTAATATTGCTCTGGGTTTTTTCGTTAAACTATTTATAATAACATCTAATGGCACTTTTGAAGATAGGGCAATATTAGCAACAGCAAAGCAGCTCTCTAATCCTATCATTCCATTATCTGCTAAATCAAATTCTAAGTCTTTACTTTCTATATCTTGCGGATTATGATCACTAACAATAACATCTATAGTACCATCTGTAATTCCTTTTTTAAGCGCTTCGGTATCGTCCTTAGTTCTTAATGGTGGGTTTACTTTATAGTTTGTGTCAAAACCTTGTAACTCTGTTTCATCGAGTAATAAATTATAAGCCGCTACTCCACACGTAATATTTAATTTTTTGGCTTTAGCCTTCTTCATTAACTCTACACTTCCCTTTGTACTGATTGTTGGGATATGCATTTTTCCACCTGTATATTCTAAAATTTGAATGTTTCGTTGCAGCATAATTTCTTCTGCTAATGCAGGAATGCCTTTTAAACCAAGACGTGTAGAAACAGTTCCTTCATTCATTAAACCACCTTGAGATATGGTTTTATCGTCGCAATGGGTAATAATAAAACTATTTATGTTATTAGAATACTGCAATGCTCTTAAAATCAGGCCCGAATCTTTAACTGATTTTTTATAATCACTAAAAGCAAAGGCTCCAGAAAGTTTCATATCATACATCTCTGATAAATCTTTTCCTTCCTGATTATGGCTTAATGTTCCTATTGGATAGACATCAACAATACTGCCTTTTGATTTATTAACTATATAATCAATTTGAGCTTTATTATGTAAAGGGGGATTTGTACCGCTCATAATAGCTACTCCTGTAAATCCACCTTTTAAAGCTGCATTTAACCCTTGTTGCAAGGTTTCCTTGTGTTCGTTACCTGGATCGCAAAAATTTACCTGCATATCAATCCATCCTGCAGATACATGAAGATTATTGCCTTCAATTATTTTAACCCCTTTTTCAGGAGTAATATTTTTTTTAATTTGTACAATTACTCCTTTTTCAATTAATAAATCTACAGTCTTTCCGTTATGGATGCTGTCTGAATCTATTATTGTGGCTTGTTTGATTAATATAGTCATTTTAAATAGTGGTTGTGCTTTTATTAATTGTTATATGTTACAAATTAAGAGGCATTTAAATATATTTTTTGTTATTAATTTTTGTACAAGCGTATAATTAATATTTCTAAGGCTAAAAAAATTAAGGTTAAAATTAAAAACAATTTCCATAAATTTTTACCTCCATTAATTTCTTGAATAGCATTAGCTAATGTTTTTTTGTTAGGGTTAATAATTTCTATGTTTTTTAACCCATACTTATCAATCTGATTTTGCAAATCATCTTCAGACATAAACGTCATATCCGACTCTTTTCTGTCAAAATTAAATGCTAAATCTTTTATAGAAGCCTCATTCTGAAAAACGGCATAATATCCTGCCTCTGTTATCTGATTTTGTGTAAATAAAGTGACACTATTATTTAATAATCGATGTTCTGGTATGATATCTATTTTTTTATCGTCTTTTACAACATGTAGTGGTTCATCCGAAAAATTTGATAATGTAGTTAAACTTATTGCTTCGTTACTACTAGTTTTATATGAAATAGATGATGGGTTTATGCTTAAAATAGATATTCTAATGAGAGTTGGAACAAAAAGAGCGTGCTTTAATAAATTAGAACAACGTTGATCAGTAGGAATAGAAAATAAATAAATTTTACCGCTAGCAATTTTAGATAACGACAATAAAGGCTGCCCATTTTGTAAAAATAGTAGTGTTTGTGAATTACTACTTGTAATTTTGTTAAATTCAAAATATTCAAAAACCTTTGGCAAATCCATTCGTTGATCAATTTTATCAAATACTCCTTGATAAAAACCTTGCTCAAAATTAATATTTTGCACCTTTGTATCAGCGGTGTCTAATTTTATTATATGAGGTAATTGTAATGCTTGAAATCCTGCATTGTAAAATGAAATATCTGATTTTTGACTTGGGAAAATAACCACACTACCACCTTTCGAAATAAATTTTTGCAATTCGTTAATTAAGCCAGATGTTAAAGAAACTAACTCGTTTAATATAATTATGTGTGATGTTTCAAACTTACTATACTCAATTGCTAACTCATTATTTTCACTGTAAAGAAATAAACTATCGTTTTGCATCAATGCTTTAAAATAATTACCTGTTTTTGATTCTTTGCCATTAATCACTAACGCATTTATAATCGTTTTTGAATTAAAACTAAAATAAAATTCATCATCATATACAATTGGATAATCTTCGATTTTTAATACCCCTTTATTTATTCCATTAATTTTTACTGAAAAAGAAATACTTACCTCTGTTTTACTATGAGCATTAACATTAAATACACTTAAAGAAACCTGAGAATTATTAATAAATAATTTTATTGAGCCATTTTCAATTTCTTTATCACTTTTATTTACCACAACAGCATGAATAGTTTGCTGAGTTCCAAATTGCTGTACAGGTGATTCAAACCAAACACTATCGATATAAATATTACTTATCTCAGAGCATACTAAGGGTATAAAGCGAATGTCCATTGTAGTATCAATATCCGATTTATTAAAAACAGCTGCGTTTTTTTGAAAATCACTTAATAAAAAAATGCATTTATTTTTTGAGCTACTATTTTGTAAAAAATCTTTTTGGCGTTTTAATACATCATTTATTTGTTTTGTTGCCGAAGAAATTTTTACTTGATTTAATTGATCTAAAAATTCTTCTTTAGACAAAAAACGCTGATGCTTTCCTTCAAAATCATTAGTGAGTAGCTGAAATTTATCATTTGCAGAAAATGTGTTTACTATATCGACAGCATTATCTTTAGCGTTTTCTAAAAGTGTTCCTTTTTTGTTAATGCTTTCCATCGAAAAAGAATTATCAATATATATACTGACTGCTTTTTCTCCAGCAAACGATTTAGTTTTGCCGGGAATAAATGGTTGAGCAAAAGCAAATACCAAACAAGCAATAGCCAAAACACGCATCGCTAAAATGAGTAATTCTTTAAGCTTGGATTTACTATCACTTTCTTGTTTTAGTTCTTTTAAAAACTGAACATTAGTAAAATAAACTTTTTTATATTTTCTAAAATTAAATAAGTGAATAATGATGGGAATGACAATTGCCAATAATCCAATTAAAAATGTTGGGAACAAAAAATTCATCAAGTGTAAAAATAATAAATTCGAAAAGAATATGAGAATTTCTTTTAAAAAATCATTTTTTATAGAATACCCCCCTATTTTTTTATGTATTTTTTTAAAAAAGTCATTTTTTTTCTTGCACCCCCCCTATTTTTGATTTATTTTTGTAAAATAATTGTATTTTTTAAATCAACCACCCTATAAAACCCAAAAATAATGAGCACAAGACGCGTTTTAGCTATGCAAGATGTTGTTAAAAGAACTCCTGTTGAGTTTAACAACAATAACAAACAAGTTTCACAATATTATGGATCTAATGTTTTTGGACTTGATGCCATGCGTGAATTTTTATCTGAGGAAGCCTTTAATAGCATTCAAAACTCCATGAACCAAGGAACTATTGTTGAACGCAAAATGGCAGATCAAGTAGCTGCTTGTATGAAAGCTTGGGCTCAAAGTAAAGGAGTAACTCATTACACTCACTGGTTTCAGCCATTATCAGGAGCAACTGCCGAAAAACATGATGGTTTTTTTGAACCTATTGAAGGCGGAAGAGCTATTGAACGTTTTAGCGGAAATGCATTAGTACAACAAGAACCAGATGCCTCATCTTTTCCTAATGGTGGGATAAGAAATACTTTTGAAGCACGTGGATATACTGCTTGGGATCCAACATCTCCTGCATTTATTTGGGGAGAAACACTATGCATTCCAACTATTTTTATTTCATATACAGGAGAATCATTAGATTTTAAAACTCCATTATTAAAATCATTACATGCATTAGATAAAGCAGCAACAGATGTTTGCCAATACTTTGATAAAAATGTAACAAAAGTAATAGCTACTTTAGGATGGGAACAAGAATATTTTTTAATCGACTCTGCTTTATATAATATTCGTTATGATTTACAACAAACAGGACGTACTCTTTTTGGGCATGCACCAGCAAAAGGACAACAATTAGAAGACCATTACTGGGGCTCAATCCCTGAGAGAGTATCTGCTTATATGCGTGACTTTGAATACGAAGCACACTTACTTGGAATTCCTGTTAGAACTCGTCACAACGAAGTAGCACCTGCTCAATTTGAATGTGCGCCTGTGTTTGAAGAAACAAATCTAGCTGTAGATCATAATCTACTACTTATGGATGTGATGGAAAAAGTGGCTATTCGTCATAACTTTAGAGTTTTAATGCATGAAAAACCATACGCCGGAGTAAATGGAAGCGGCAAACATAACAATTGGAGCTTAGCTACTAATACCGGAAAAAATTTATTATCTCCCGGAAAAACACCTAAAACCAATTTACAATTCTTAACTTTCTTTATTAATACAGTAAAAGCTGTGCATGAGCATGCCGATTTATTACGCGCCTCTATTGCTTCAGCAAATAACGATCACCGTCTTGGCGCAAATGAAGCTCCACCAGCAATTATGTCGGTTTTCCTAGGCGAACAATTATCTAATGTATTAGATGATCTAGAAAAATCAGTGCATTCAGGAAAAATGAGTCCAGAAGAAAAAACAGCTTTAAAAATGAATATTGGCCGTATTCCAGATATTCTACTAGATAATACTGATAGAAATAGAACATCGCCATTTGCATTTACAGGAAATAAATTTGAGTTCAGAGCAGTTGGTTCATCTGCTAATTGCGGTGGACCAATGACTGTGTTAAACGCCATCATGGCCGAACAATTAATCGCATTTAAAAAAGATGTTGATGCATTAATGAATAAAAAAGTTGAAAAAGACGAAGCTATTTTTCAAGTACTAAAAAAATACATTATTGAAAGTAAAAAAATTAGATTTGAAGGAAATGGTTATGGCGACGCCTGGAAATCAGAAGCTAAAAAACGTGGATTAAATAATATACCTACCACGCCTGGCGCTCTGGAAGCAATGATTTCTAAAAAAACATTAGCCATGTTCGAATCTCAACGTATTTTAAATCACCGCGAACAAGAAGCGAGATATGAAATTAGTTTAGAAACTTATACTAAAAAAATACAAATTGAGTCTCGTATCATTGCAGATATGGTAAATAATCAAATTATTCCGGCAGCTTTAAATTATCAAAAAGGATTAGTTGATTCTGTAAGAGGAATGAAAGAGATTATGACTCCAACAGAATTTAAAGCGGTTGCAAAAACACAATTAGAACTAATAAAAGAAATTTCGGAAAGAGTTACAGTTATTAAAACAGAAGCCCACTTAATGACTGAAGAACGAAAAAAAGCTAACAATTTAGATACGGCAAAAAAACAAGCTCACGCATACTGCGAAAAGGTAAAACCATATTTTGAATCTATTCGCTACAATGTAGATAAACTAGAAGGAATAGTAGACGATGCAACATGGCCATTGCCAAAATACCGTGAAATGCTTTATTTAAGATAAAAACACAAAAAGCCCTCAAATCCGAGGGCTTTTTAGTTAATAATTTTTGAATTTATAAATTTATATATTTATATTAGCAACTTACAAAGTTTAATTACATATGAAAAACTTAACGAAAATTATTTTAACTACTACAGCCGTTATTACGTTTGTATTTTCTGTGAGCGCACAGAAAAATTATTTAAAAGACGCTGATGCGGCGTATGATCGTCATCAATGGTTTAACGCTATTGAATTGTATAAACAGGCATATACCAAAGTAAAAAAAGCAGATGTAAAGGCTCGCGTTTTATTTAGAACCGCTCAATCTTATCAAGAAATTAACGAATTAAGAAGTGCAGAAACTTATTATAACAAAGCCATAAAAGCTAAATATGCAGATCCTATTGTTTATTTAAATTTAGCAGATGTTTTAAAAGCTCAACAAAAATATGCAGAAGCTATTGTAGAATATAATAACTATAAAAAAGAAGAGCCATCAGATAATCGTGGAGAAAACGGGGTCAAATCGTGTGAGTTAGCTCAACAATGGAGAGATGCAAAAAACACTCCTGAAACCCGTTTAAAAGTTGAACCAATGTCTCTTATTAATTCTAAAGAATCTGATTTTAGTCCTGCATACGCAGATAAAAAATTCACTACTCTAATCTTTACATCAACTCGTCAAGGAGCAACAGGAGAAATTGATGTAACAACTGGCCAAAATCACTCAGATTTATATGAAACTAAACTTGATAAAAACGGTAAATGGAGCACTCCTACTCCTTTAGCTACCAATATTGTTAGTAAATTAAACGAAGCATCTGTTTCAATTTCTAAAAAAGGAGATGTTATGTTTTTAACGCGTATCCCGCAAATTAAAAACAAACAAACAAAAGCTCAATTATACATGTGTAAAAAACAAGGGCAAACATGGTCAGATCCGGAATTATTGCCTTTTTGCATCGACACTGTTTCTTACCGCCACCCATCTATATCTGCTGACGGAAACACATTATACTTTGATTCAAGATTATCTGGAGGATACGGTGCAAACGATATATGGATGAGTACTTATGATAAAAAAGCAAAAACATGGGGAGAGCCAGTAAATCTAGGATCAAGTGTTAACACTCCTGGTATTGAAGGATATCCTTATATATCTGATGATGATAAAACATTATATTTCTCTTCTAGCTACCATTTAGGAATGGGAGGATTAGACATTTTTAAAGTTACTAAAGATGCTAATGGTAAATTTACTAAAGCCCCAGAAAATTTAAAATGGCCAATGAATTCTGCTGGAGATGATTTCGGTATTATTTTTGAAGGTAAGAAAATGAAGGGTTATTTTTCTTCTAACCGTGAGGGAGGAAAAGGTAGCGATGATATTTATTCATTTATGATGCCTCCATTGTTCTTTAATTTAACTGGAAAAGTTGTAAGTGATGAAAATAATGAAGCAATCACAAATGCAATTATTCGATTAAAAGGATCAAACGGGGATATGTTTGAATTTAAAACATTAGCAGATGGAAAATACAGTTTTAAATTAAAAGAAAATACATCTTATGAAGTAACTGTTGCTACAGAAAAAAACACAGTTTCACAAAGCTTTAAATTGGGTTTTTTAGCCAGCAAAGAAATGGGAAAACTAACAACTGTTGATGAAAATGAATCAAAAGATTTTGTAAAAGATTTTGCCTTAACTCCAGTTAAAGCAGAAATTCGTTTCCCTGCCGTACTATATGCTTTAGGTAAAGCTGATTTATTAGTAGATACTGCAGGTACTGCTGCCGACAACGACACTCACAAGCCTTTAAACTCTAAAGATTCATTAAACTTCTTATACCAAACATTAATTGATAATCCTACTATTGTTATTGAATTACAATCCCATACTGATAGCCGTGGTAATGATACTAAAAACCAAGAATTATCTGAAGCTCGTGCTAAATCTTGTGTAGATTACTTAGTTAATGAGAAGAAAATTCCTATTGCTAGATTAACATCAAAAGGATGGGGCGAGAAAAAATTACTTGTAAAAGATGATGTAATAGCAAAGGCTGCAACTAAAGAAGAAAAAGATGCATTACACCAAAAAAATCGTCGTACTGTTTTCCGAATTGTTAGCTGGGATTATGTAGATCCTAATGCTCCTAAAACAGAAAAACCGATTTACAAACCACAAGTAAAAGGGGAAGAAAATTCGGAGAGTATAGAAGATAACGAAACAAATTAATTAAAAAAACCCTTTCAATGAAAGGGTTTTTTTATATGATTAAAATGTATAAATAATGTAATTTTGTAGCGTATCAATATTTTATTTTTTAGCGTGCGAGATTTAATTTGGACAATTATTGTAATTTGGATTGTATGGAAACTATACAATACATTTAAAATGGCAACTTCTATAAAACATAAAAGTGATGCTAATGGCCATTTAAAAGATGGAGAGGTGATTATTAATAAAAGCTATCATAAAGCATCAAGCTTTGACAATGATGATTATGCAGACTACGAAGAAATAAAATAATGAAAAAAATATTCGTTTTTATATCCATTATATCACTTCAACTTTGTTGTTTTTCTCAACAAAACTCAATAAATCAACTTATCAATAATCATCGTTTCTTTTCTAATAAAAACTTCGATACTTTTAAAGAGCGAGTTTATTTTGGCGGAAATGTGGGTGCTTGGTTTGGAACATCAACCTATATTAATTTATCTCCTTTAATGGGAATACAAATGTCTAAAGAATTTTCGTTAGGTGTGGGATTTACCTATAATTACTACAGCCAAGATTATTTAGGTAAAAAATATATTTCAACCATTTACGGTAGTAATTGCTATGCAAGGTATTTCGTTTTAGACAACTTATTTGCACAAATAGGATGGGATAAATTAAGTGTTTTAGATTACACATCCCCAATCAAAGATAAAAGAGCATGGGTAGATAATGTTTTAATTGGAGGCGGATATAAACAGTCATTTTCATCAAACGGTAATTTTATTGCTGGAATTTTTTATAATATCAACGAAACGCCATTATCACCCTATCAAAATCCAATTATTCAAATTGGATTTAATATTGGTTTGTAAAAAATTATTGTCATTTTTGCAATTCTAAAAATTATAACTCTTGTGTTTGTTTCGGCTGTTGCAGAAAAGTATGCCCAGATGTTGGAATGGTATACAAGTACGCTTGAGGTGCGTATGCCGCAAGGCGTGGGAGTTCGAGTCTCCTCCTGGATACTGAAGGGGACTTTTCATCGGAGGCATGAAAAGTCCCCTTTTTTGGGTCCTCTA
>CAZIPC010000007.1:0-107092 GCA_964541155.1 uncultured Flavobacterium sp. | reverse complement strand
TTGTTGCTGCTAGTGCGCTTGGTTGTGTTAAACTTACTGTTTTTGTGGTTGTACATGCATTGGCATCAGTAATAGTACATGTATACGTTCCTGCTGTTAAGCCTGTTGCTGTTGCTGATGTGCCGCCTGCTGGTGCCCATGAATACGTATATCCTGATGTACCTCCTGAAGCTGATATGGTTGCTGCTCCATTACTTCCTCCGTTACATGATACATTAGTTTGTGATGATAATGTTGAAGTTAATACCGCTGGTTGTGTTAAACTTACTGTTTTTGTTAATGTACATAAGTTAGCATCTTTTATAGTACAAGTATAGTTACCTGCTGATAAGCCTGTTGCCGTAGCAGAGGTACCTCCTGTTGGTGTCCATGAATACGTTAAGGCTCCTGTTCCTCCTGTTGCTGATACTGATGCTATTGCACTTGATCCTCCATTACATAATACATTAGATTGTGTAGTGGTTGCTGAAAGAGCTGTTGGTTGTGTTAATGTGATTGTTCTTGTAGCAGTACATGCATTAGCATCGGTAATTGTACAAGTATAGTTACCTGCTGATAAGCCTGTTGCGGTTGCTGCTGTACCACCTGCTGGTGCCCATGAATACGTATATCCTGATGTACCTCCTGTTGCTGATACTATTGCTACACCATTGCTTCCTCCGTTACATGCTATGTTAGTTTGTGTGCTAGTAGCTGTAACTGCACTTGGTTGTGTTAATGTTACTGTTTTTGTTAATGTACACGAATTAGCATCAGTAATAGTACATGTATACGTTCCTGCTGATAAGCCCGTTGCGGTTGCTGCTGTACCACCTGCTGGTGCCCATGAATACGTATATCCTGATGTACCTCCTGTTGCTGATACTGTTGCTGAACCATTGCTTCCTCCATTACAAGGTATATTTAATTGTGATGTAGTAGCTGATAATACGCTTGGTTGTGTTAATGTTACTGTTTTTGTGGTTGTACATGCATTGGCATCAGTAATTGTGCAAGTATAGTTACCTGCTGCTAAGCCTGTTGCGGTTGCTGATGTGCCGCCTGCTGGTGCCCATGAATACGTATATCCTGATGTACCTCCTGAAGCTGATATGGTTGCTGCACCATTGCTTCCTCCATTACATGATACATTAGTTTGTGATGATAACGTTGATGTTAATGCTGTTGGTTGTGTTATTAATACGGTGTTTGTAATTGAACATCCGTTTACATCTTTTACGGTACATGTATATCCTATAGCTGATAAACCTGTTGCGGTTGCTGCTGTGCCGCCTGTTGGAACCCATGAATACGTTAATGCTCCTGTACCTCCTGTTGCGGTTACAGTTGATCTTCCGTTTGATCCTCCAAAACAACTTACATTGGTTTGTGTGCTAGTTGCTGATATTAAAGATGCTGGCTGTGTTAATGTTACGGTTTGTGTTAATACAGGACATAAATTAGCATCTCTGATAACACAAGTATAACTGTTTGCTGCCAACCCTGTTGCGGTTGCCGATGTTCCTCCTGATGGTGACCATGAATAGGTATATGGTGCTGTACCACCAGTAACAGATACTGAAGCTACACCATTACCCGAACCAAAACATGTTAAATTAGTTTGTGTGGCTGTAGCTGCCATCACTGCTGGCTGAGTTACTGTATATGTAGATGAGGTAATTAAATTATTAGCATCTTTTACAGTTAAAGTGTAAACACCTGCTGCCAACCCTGATAAAGTTGTTGTATTGGCACCACTTGGAGACCATGTGTAAGTGTATGGCGCTACGCCTCCTGCTACTGTTGATGATAATGCAGCCATAGACATCCCATTACAAGTAATTGAACTCGTTTGTGAAATATTAACTGCATATAATAAAGTAATGGTTACTTTTCCGTTAGATAAATCAGATGAAGAGCTTGAAGTTATACCAGAAGTATTGGTTTGATTAGTTCCACTATTATAACTTAATGCTGCTGTTAATCCATCTGTATTAGTATATCCTCCTTTTGAACTACCACCCTGATAGCCGCCTCCTGCGCCACCCATTGTATAATAATCGCCGCCGCCGCCGCCGCCAAAACCTCCAACTGAAATACTAGTACCAAGATAATTAGATTGACCGCCTAAAGCACCATTTAAAAATGATTGACCTCCGGTAGAAGAATACCCATTTTGTCCATCTAAACTGAAACCGCCCCCAGCTGAACTTGCCGCTGGAGCAACTGTTGAACCAACAGTTGCTGAGTTTCCAGTTGCACTAGATCCCCCTGGCTTAGGTCTTGATGTATAATTTCCATACCCATCTCCTCCAGAGCCACCTGCAGCTACAATCAAAGCAACATTACCAGACGACTTAACAACAAAAGACCCTCCGCCTCCACCAGCGCCTTCCCATGTAGATGAACTAGCTGAGTTAACTCCTTTTTGTCCAACTACAATTTTTATTACTTCACCAGCGGTTAAATTAAATTCGCCCATCATACTAGCCCCAGTTCCAAAAGGTTGATTTGTCCCTGTTACATTTCCACCTGATGCCCCAATTGCTTGAATCCTATAAGGGCCAGTAAATGGTACTGTCCAAGTTTGGATACCTGAAGCAGATGTTACTGCTCCATTTAAATTTGTTGAGGCATAAGCCGTGTTTAATTGAGCTTGTGTTGGCCCTATTCTACCAGTAGCTCCTGCTGTAGTAAAACTGTAGGTAATTTGAGCTAAAGATTGTTTTGAACTAAACACTAAAAATAACGTTGCAAAAGCCATTGCTGTTATTTTAAAAAGTTTGTAAAAGTTTTTCATAGTTTTATAAATAGTTTTTGTCTCGCGAAAGTAAGACAAAAAAGAAGAACCTACATTAAAATGTTGTTAAAATGTTTTAGGTTTTATTAACTAGTTATTAAAACAAAAAAGCCTGCTTACATTGTAAACAGGCTTTTATAATATAAAATGGTAATTTATTTAATTGGCTGCATTACTTCTAAAGTAATGTTAATAGTTACATTTTCGCCTAAACCACCAGCACTACCAATACCAAATTGAGTACGGTCAATTACTGTTGTTCCTTCAAATCCACCTACTTTCATTTTACCCATTCCCATAGCTGTTAAATCTTTATCTTCAACACCCATAAAATTAAATTTAACTTCTGCGTCTTTGGTAATACCTTTAATAGTTAATTTACCTTTTGCAACATAATTAAACGCCATATTTGTAGAATCTGTAACAATTTCAGATGCCTCAAACGTTATTTTTGGAAATTTTGCAGCATCAAAAAAATCAGCTCCTTTAATATGTTCATCGCGTTGAGCACTTTGAGTATTTAAACTATTAGCAGCAATTTGAATAAAAATTTTAGTGCCTTCGTTTTGTAAATTTACCCAACCGCTATCGATTAATGCTGATCCTTTAGTATTAGTAACAATATGCTTAATACTAAAATCAACTGCACTGTGTGTGCCATCTACCATAAATGCACCTACTAAATCAGCAATGTCTTTTTTATTAGCGTTTATAATGCTATCACATTGTGCCTGGCTTGTGCAAGTGTATTCTTGACCATTAATATTACATTTAATAACTTCTTCTGAGGTAGAAGAACAACAAGCTTTTGAGCCTGAATCTCCAATTCCAATTATATAAGGAGCAATTACTAACGATACAATTGACATTAATTTAATTAAGATGTTCATTGATGGTCCTGATGTATCTTTAAAAGGATCTCCAACAGTATCACCAGTAACTGATGCTTTGTGTGGTTCAGATTTTTTGTAAAACATCTCGCCATTAATTAATACACCTTTTTCAAATGATTTTTTAGCATTGTCCCAAGCACCACCTGCGTTTGATTGGAAAATACCCATTAATACACCTGATACGGTAACACCTGCTAATAAACCTCCTAATACTTCTGGCCCAAAAATAAAACCAACAATTACTGGAGTAATTAATGCAATGGCACCAGGCATCATCATTTCACGTATAGAAGCTTTAGTAGAAATGGCAACACATTTTTCGTATTCTGGTTTTGCTTTATATTCCATAATTCCTGGAATTTCGCGGAATTGACGGCGAACTTCTTGCACCATATCCATAGCTGCTTTACCAACTGCTTGAATACATAAAGCTGAAAAAATAAATGGAATCATTCCACCTACAAATAAACCAGCTAAAACTGGCGCTTTGTAAATATCAATAGCGTCGATACCTGCAATACCAACAAAAGCTGCAAATAATGCTAATGACGTTAAAGCTGCTGATGCGATAGCAAAACCTTTACCGGTAGCTGCTGTTGTGTTACCAACTGCATCTAAATTATCTGTACGTTCACGAACTTCAGGAGGTAATTGACTCATTTCTGCAATACCACCAGCATTATCTGCAATTGGACCAAAAGCATCAATCGCTAATTGCATGGCTGTAGTAGCCATCATACCAGCTGCCGCAATAGCAACACCGTATAACCCTGCGCAATAGTATGAGCCCATAATACCACCAGCTAATGTTAAAATAGGAATAACAGTAGATTTCATACCTACAGACAACCCACCAATAATGTTTGTAGCATGACCGGTAGAAGATTGTTGAATAATTGAATTAACTGGTGCTTTACCCATTGCTGTGTAATACTCAGTTACTATACTCATAATAGCACCTACTACAGTACCAACTAAAATTGCTAAGAATACTCCTAATTTTGTAAATGTTTTATCACGTAAAACAATATCGCCATCAGGTAACATCCACATTACTATAAAATAAGATGCAATAACAGTAAGCGCCATTGATGCCCAGTTACCATAGTTTAAAGCATTTTGTACATTTGATTTTTCATCCTTAATAGTAACAAACCAAGTACCTACAATTGAAAATAAAATACCTAAACCACAAATAACCATTGGTAATAAAATTGGTGACATTCCTCCAAACGCATCTGTAACAAGAACTTCTTGACCTAACACCATCGTTGCTAAAATAGTAGCCACATAAGAACCAAATAAATCAGCACCCATACCTGCTACATCTCCCACGTTATCCCCTACGTTATCTGCAATTGTAGCTGGGTTACGAACGTCATCTTCAGGGATTCCTGCTTCAACTTTACCAACTAAATCAGCACCAACATCAGCGGCTTTGGTATAAATACCACCACCAACACGAGCAAATAAAGCAATTGATTCAGCTCCTAACGAAAACCCAGTTAATACCTCGATAGCTGTTTTTACAAAATCTTTATCAACGCCGTCATTAAATAATCCTAAAAACACTATGAATAACCCACCTAAGCCTAAAATTGCTAAACCAGCAACACCCAGACCCATTACCGTACCGCCAGTAAAAGATACTTTTAATGCTTGTTTTAAACTTGTGCGAGCTGCTTGTGTAGTACGAACATTAGCTTTTGTAGCTACTTTCATACCTATGTATCCTGCTGTAGCAGAAAACACAGCACCTATTATAAATGCTATACAGATAATCCAACTTGAGTGAATTTCTTTGCCATTAATTTCGTGAATTGTTCCAGAATAAGCTAATAATGCGGCAGCAAATACAACAAAAATACTCAACACTTTCCACTCTGCTTTTAAAAAGGCCATTGCTCCATCAGCAATATAACCTGCTAATTCTTGCATATTTTTTTCTCCAGCCTCCTGCTTACTAACCCAAGCAGATTTAATTGCCATTACAACTAACCCAAAAATACCTAACAAAGGTATCATGTAAATTACTAAATCGTTCATATGTTTTTATTTTTTATTAAGGGTGCAAAATTAAGGATTTATCTGAAATAATAAAATATTTAATATTCTGTGTATCAGCAAATTGAGAATTGTTTGTATTTTAAATGCCTGAAAATAAAGGAAAAAAACAAAGAGCTATTGGCAAAACGAGTTATAGCAAGTAAACAATTATTTTATTGTTGTGAAAACTCAGTTGAATTAGAATACATTATGCAATGCGATTTTAAACCAAGAAGTGTATGAATGAGGGTTTAATTCAACATCTTTTTTTATATCATCTATAGAAAGCCATTTAAAATTTTCTACTTCGGTTGTATTTATTATAGGATTAGAATTTGAATTTCCTATCAGAACATAATCTAATTCATGCTCAATTAAACCATTTTCGAATGGAGTTTTATATATAAAATTAGTTTTAATTGTTAATTCACAAGTCATTCCCATTTCTTCAAATAATCTGCGATTAGCTGCATCTTTGATGGTTTCATTTGGTCGAGGATGAGAGCAACAGGTGTTAGTCCATAAGCCACCACTGTGGTATTTAGAAATAGCACGTTGTTGTAATAATAACTGTTGATGACTATTAAAAATAAAAATAGAAAATGCGCGATGCAATAATCCTTTCTCATGAGCTTGCATTTTTTCCATAACACCTATATCGTTGTCATGTTCATCTACAAGTATCACATATTCGTTATTCATTAAAAAATGATATTATTTGAAAGGAAAAGAAAAAAATAAAGTTACAGCAAATTTAAACTATGTCGTAAATATGAACTTGCAAATAAAGCCATTTTTTGTGAATTAGGTATACGAATTCGTTGTTCTAAAATATGTTCTGGATGCAATAGTTTTATTTTTTGAAATAGTTTACGGTAATATATATAAGCTACATATACGCCAAATCTTGAATCTTTAGGTAATAATTTTATACCTTGTAATCCTTTATTAAAATCTAATTCGATATCTTCCTCCAATGCCTTTTTTGTTTTATCACAAAAGTTAATTAAATCAACATTAGGAAAATAAACACGTCCCATACCTATAAAATCTGCATTAAAATCTCGTAAAAAATTTATTTTTTGAAAAGCAGATCCTAGAGCCATAGCATATGGCGTTAAATCGTCGTACATTTTTTGATTACCTTTTACAAAAACTTTCAAACACATTAACCCCACAACCTCTGCACTTCCTAATATATAAGCTTTATAACCATCTGCGTCATACTCTTTTTTATCCAAATCCATTTCCATACTTTTTAAAAATGTATCTATTAGATGATGATCGATGTTATAATCATTAACTGCTTTTTGAAAACTATTTAACACTGGATTTAAACTTATTTTTCTATCGATAGCTAAATAGGTGTCTCTTTTAAACTCATCCAACAGCTGTTGTTTATCAAATTCATGAAATGTATCTACTATTTCATCGGCAAACCTAACAAAACCGTAAATACTATAAATTGGATTTTGAAAATCTTTATGCAAAAATTTGATACCCAAAGAAAATGAAGTACTGTAGCTTTTAGTAACCATTTTACTGGTTTTTAAGCTAACATTATCAAAAATTTGTTTCATGTGTTTTTGTTTAAGTTTTACTAGTTTTATTTTAAAACAACTCTATCGTTAATTTGTTTAATTAATTTTTTTTAAAATAATTAGCAACTTGCTCTGCCACTAATTTTCCTGATATTAGGCATGGAGGAACTCCTGGCCCAGGAACAGTTAATTGACCAGTGTAAAATAAATTTTTAACTTTTTTATTAATTAATTTTGGTTTAAGTATAGCTGTTTGACTTAATGTATTTGCTAAACCATAAGCATTTCCTTTAAATGAGTTGTAATCTTTTATAAAATCCGAAGTAGCAAAATCTCTTCTAAAAATAACATGCTCTTTAACAGAAGTACCAATATGTTTTTCAATACGATGCATCACCATTTCAAAGTAGTAATCGTTAGTCTTTTTATCGTCCTTTAATGCTGGAGCAATAGGTATTAAAACCATTAAATTTTCGCACCCTTCAGGCGCTACTTTAGCATCTGTTTGTGAGGTACAACTTACATATAATAAAGGATTTGTTGGCCATTGAGGATTAGTATAAATTTCGTTTGAATGTGTTTCAAAATCTTCATCGAAAAATAAAGTATGATGCAATAAATTGGGTAATTTTTTATTAATACCTATATAAAAAATTAAACTTGAAGGAGCTAATTTACGAGACTCCCAATATTTTTCACTGTAATTTCTATAAGGCTTATCTAATAGCTTTTGTTCTGTAAAATTATAATCAGCACTGGATACTAATACATCAAATTTAGAATACACAGATGAAGAAATAACCTCATTAGCTTTATGATGCTGTACATTTATTTTTGAAACATCAGCATTTAACTCAAACTTTACACCTAACTCTAATGCTAACTGATGCATAGCATTTACCACACTTACCATTCCACCTTTGGGATACCAAGTTCCGCCAACAATATCAGAATAATTCATTAAACTATATAAAGCAGGCGTGTTTTTAGGTAGTGCCCCTAAAAATAAAACCGGAAATTCTAACAACTGAATTAGCTTAGGATTTGAGAATGATTTTCGAATATGAGCTGCAATAGAATTGAATACATCTAACTTAAAAACTCCCTTAAAAAATCTAAGGTTCATAAATTCACTTAATGATAACCCTGGTTTATACACTAAATCATTCATTCCAATATTGTATTTATATTCAGCTTCTTTTAAAAACTGTTTAAGTTTTGCCGCACTACCTTTCTCTATAGATTCAAATAAGGAATATATATCATTTAAATCGCTAGGAATATCCACTGGACCATCACTAAAATAAACTCTGTATGAAGGAGATAATCTTTCTAAATCATAATAATCAGATACTTTTTTGCCAAAATCAGCAAAAAATTTCTCAAACACATCAGGCATCCAATACCAACTGGGCCCCATATCAAACACAAAGCCATCTTGTTCAAATTTTCTGGCTCTCCCACCTACTTGATTATGTTTTTCTAAAACAGTAACCTCACAACCTTGTTTTGCTAAATAACACGCTGCTGATAAGCCTGAAAAACCAGATCCTATAATTGTAACTTTTTTTGACATATTATAATTA
Organism: uncultured Flavobacterium sp.; assembly: GCA_964541155.1. GTDB lineage: Bacteria > Bacteroidota > Bacteroidia > B-17B0 > Aurantibacillaceae > UBA4416. The sequence goes on along the minus strand of CAZIPC010000007.1, from coordinate 98,247 downwards.
ACAAAAAGAATGAAATATTGTTTAAACTTACAAATTAATCAATTATAAAACCTTAATTTAAGATTATGCAAAAACACATAGTGATTATAGGAGCCGGAGTTGGAGGCCTAGCAGCAGCAGTTAGATTATCTGCCTCTGGGTATAAAGTAACAGTAGCAGAGAGCAATAGTTATGTTGGTGGAAAATTAACTGAAAAAAAAATTGGCAACTATCGCTTTGATCTGGGGCCATCTGTTTTTACATTACCTGAATTAATAGAAGATTTAACGAATGTAGCAAAGGAAAACAAAAAATTTGAATACATTAAACTAGATACGATTTGTAATTATTTTTTTGAAGATGGCACAACATTAACTGCATTTACCAATAAAGAAAAATTTGTTGATGAAGTTTCAGAAAAATTTGGAGAAACAAAAGAATCAATATACGATCAATTAACATATTGTGCAACAGCATATGAATTAACAAACGAAATATTCTTAAAGCAATCATTACATAAATTATCAAATTTTTTAAATTTTAAAACTATAAAAGCTATTTTAAATATTAGAAAATTAAAAATGGGAAAAACTATGAATGAAGCTCATTCAGAACGTTTTAAAAATAAAAAAACTATACAATTATTTAATCGATTTGCTACTTATAACGGCTCTAATCCATATCAAGCACCAGCTTTAATAGGTATTATCGCACATTTAGAACATAACATTGGGGCATTTGCCCCAAAAGGAGGAATGCACGATATTACAATGCATCTTTTTAACTTATCAAAAAAATTAGGTGCTTCATATTTACTTAACACAAAAGTTACAAATATTATTATAAAAGAAAATACAGTAACTGGAGTTGATACTACTAACGGATTTATTGCCGCAGACATAGTAGTTAGCAACTCTGATATAAATAATCTTTACAGAAATATTTTAGATAAAAAATATGCTCCAAAACATGTTTTGAATCAACAAAAATCACTATCTGGTATTATTTTTTATTGGGGAATAAAAAGCCAATTTAAGAATATGAGTTTACATAATATTTTATTTAGTGAAAACGGTGAAGAAGAATTTAAATGTATGTTTGAAGATAAAAAACACTACTTCGATCCTACAATTTATATTAACATTACTTCCAAAGTAACAAAGACTGATGCTCCAGAAGGCTGCGAAAATTGGTTTGTAATGGTTAATGTTCCTCCAAATCAATCAGGTCAGCCTATAACCTACATTAAGGAAATGAGAAAACATGTCATTGCCAAAATCAATCGTATTTTAAAAACAGACATAGAATCATTAATTGAATTGGAAGAGGTTTTAGATCCTTATTTAATTGAACAAAGAACTAGCTCATTTGGCGGGTCACTTTATGGGAATGCATCCAACAATAAATTTGCAGCATTCTTAAGACATGCAAATTATAGTAGTAAAATTAAGAATTTATACTTTACTGGCGGAAGTGTTCATCCTGGAGGAGGCGTTCCATTGTGTTTATTGAGCGCTAAAATTGTGGCTGAAATGATTAACGAAAAAAATAAAAATAAATGATATAAATCATTTAATTTTTTTTTATTTGATAAGAATCAGATTTATTTTTCTACTTTATGTATATCTTTAAAGCATGAAAAAAGCATTTATTATTTCACTTAGTTTTTCAATCATATTTCTATCTTGTAAAAAAGAGAAAGAAAAAATTAATGTAAAAAGTGGTAATATCACTGAATCAGTATATGCTTCTGGAAAAATAAAAGCGCTTAATCAATACAATGTATACTCTACTGTAAATGGCGTATTACAAAACATTGCTGTAAATGTGGGTGAAACTATTTTAAGAAACGAAACCTTATTAACAATTGATAACCTAACGCCTGAACTAAACACTGAAAATGCAAGAATATCTTTAGAATTAAGTGCAAAGTATTCCCAAAAAGGATCTGATAAATTAAAAGAAGCTGAGTTGAATGTTGACTTTGCAAATGAAAAATTAAAATTAGACTCTGCTTTATTTGTTCGTCAAAAAAAATTATGGGAACAAAATATTGGTTCTCTCATAGAATTTGAACAAAAAAAACTAGCATTTGATAATTCTAAAATTAATTTATTAAGTGCTCAAAAAAAATTATTTTTATTAAAAACACAATTACAAAGCGAGCTCAATCATGCTAACTTAAATTACGATATTAATAAAAAATTATATAACGATTATACTATTAAAAGTAATATAAATGGCAAAGTATATGATATATTCAAAGAACGTGGCGAGTTAATTACACCACAAACACCTTTAGCTATTATTGGTAATGCTGATACATTTTTATTAGAATTATCTGTAGATGAAAACGATATTATTAAGATTAATGAGGGTCAAAAAGTACTGGTAACAATGGATAGTTATAAAGGACTATTATTAGAAGCTACAGTTAAAAAAATTTATCCAATTATGAATGAAAGAAGTAGAACATTTAATGTTGAGGCTTATTTTAATAATGCTCCAAAAAAATTATTTCCAAATTTATCAGCCGAAGCTAATATTGTAATTCAAACTAAAAAAAATGTAATTACAATACCAAACAGTTATATTATTGATAATAAATATGTAATTGTAAACTCTAATGAAAAACGTGAAGTTAAATTAGGGATTAAAGACTATCAAATAACTGAAGTTATTGATGGATTAAAAGAAAACGAAATTATTTACAAACCTTAATCAATTGAACTTAAAATTAGTTATCGATATTGCTTTAAGCTTAATTAAAGCTCGATTAAAACAATCTATAATTGCAGGAGTTGGTGTGGCTTTTGGCATAGCCATGTATATTACACTAGTTAGCTTTATGAATGGATTAAATAATTTATTAGATGGATTAATGTTAAATCGAACTCCGCATATCAGACTTTACAACGAAATCAAACCAAGCGAAAGACAACCTATTTCATTATCAAAAATATACAATAACAATATTAATATTATTCAATCTATAAAACCTAAAGACAGGGGCAGTGAAATATACAATAGTAAAGCCATTATTAATGCTTTAAAAAATGACCCTCGAGTAATTGATGTTGCTGCAAAAGTAACAACACCTGTATTTTTTAATTCGGGGAATATTGAAATTACTGGAGTTGTAAATGGAATAGATGTAGCCGCCGAAGAACATTTATTTAACTTAAGTGACTATATAACTGAAGGTAGTATTTATAGTCTAAATAACGAAAATAACACCATTATTTTAGGTAAAGGGCTAGCAGAAAAAATGATGGCTAAACTAGGTGATGTTATTAAAATAACAACCTTAAAAGGTGGATTAGTAAATTTAAAAATTGTTGGTATAGTACAAGTAGGAATAGAAGAAATTGATAATACAATAAGCTATACCTCTTTAAATACAGCACAAATGATTTTAGGAGAATCATCGAATTACATTACCGATATCCAAATGAAATTATATGATTTTGAATCAGCTCCTAAAGTTGCTAAGGAATACAAAAATAAATTTGAAATTGATGCGATTGATGCCCAAACTACAAATTCACAATTTGAAACAGGGAGTAATATTCGAACAATTATTTCGTATGCTGTAAGTATTACCCTATTAATAGTAGCAGGCTTTGGTATTTATAATATTTTAAATATGATGATTTTTGAAAAAATGGACTCAATTGCTATTTTAAAAGCTACAGGTTTTTCTGGCAATGATGTTAAATGGATATTCATCACATTATCATTAATTATTGGTACAGTAGGTGGAATTTGCGGACTATTATTTGGATTCACGCTCAGTCACATCATTGATATTATACCGTTTGAAACACCATCATTGCCTACCATAAAAACATATCCTATTGATTATAAAACAGCATATTATTTTATAGGATTTATGTTTGCAATTTTCACAACTACAATTGCAGGTCTGTTTCCAGCTTTAAAAGCCAGTAAAATAGATCCTGTAGAAATTATAAGAGGAAAATAAAATGTCAAAAAAAATATTAGAAACCGTTAATATCAATAAATATTTTTACGATCCCGTAAAATTTAGGGTATTATCTGATATTAATTTATGTATTACAGAAGGTGAATTTGTTTCTATTGTTGGAAAATCAGGATGCGGAAAATCTACTCTTTTGTATATTCTTTCAACGATGGATACTGTTTATGAAGGTGAACTTTTTATAAATAATGTTAACCTTACCAACAAAACAGATACTGATTTAGCAAAAATAAGAAATGAGTATGTGGGCTTTGTTTTTCAATTTCATTACTTATTACCCGAATACAATGTTCTTAAAAATGTTATGCTACCTGGCATTAAACTGGCTAAATATTCATTACCTGAAATTGAACACAAAGCAATGGAACATTTACGTACTTTAGATATGGCTGATCATGCATTAAAATCTCCAAATCAACTTAGTGGTGGTCAAAAACAAAGAATAGCAATTGCCAGAGCTTTAATAAATGATCCTTTAATAATTATGGGAGATGAGCCTACTGGCAATTTAGATAAAAAAAACAGTGATATGGTATTTGACATTTTTAATAATCTTGTTAAAGAAAGAAATCAAGCATTATTAATTGTAACTCACGATTCTGACTTTGCATCAAGAACACACCGTACTATTGAAATGGCAGATGGAAAAATTATTCGTTGATATATGTGTAGATATTATATACATGTAGATATAACATTCTAAAATAACCTGTTAATTTTCATTTCATATAAATAACTTTTAACTATCTAATTTAATTAGTAATAATTTAAAAGCTATAATAATAAAGTTGTACAATGACATAAAAAAAGCCTCTCTTTACGAGAGGCTTTAAAATAATTATTATGTAGTTAGGCGTTCACTGTCTCTTGAATATACGATTCAATTGGCGCACAAGAACACACTAAGTTTCTATCGCCATATGCATTATCTACTTTAGCAACGCTTGGCCAAAATTTATTATCACGAACCCATGCTAATGGATAAGCCGCCTTTTGACGAGGATATGGTTTTTCCCAATTATCAGAAACTACTAATTTGCAAGTGTGTGGTGCATTTTTTATAACATTGTTTGTTTTATCATATTTACCATCTTGAATTTCTTGAATTTCTTTACGAATAGAAATCATTGCTTCGCAAAAACGATCTAACTCTGCTTTTGACTCAGATTCTGTTGGCTCTACCATTAATGTATTTACTACTGGGAAAGCAACTGTTGGCGCATGAAATCCATAATCCATTAATCGCTTTGCCATATCTGCCACCTCAACTCCACTCGACATTTTAAAGTCATTACAATCTAAAATCATTTCATGAGCACAACGTCCATTTTTACCAGTGTATAAGATTTTATAACTTCCTGACAATACTTCTTTCATATAATTAGCATTTAAAATCGCCATCTCAGTAGCTTGTTTTAAACCATCACCACCCAACATTTTAATATACCCATAAGAAATTAATAAAATTAATGCGCTACCATATGGCGCTGCCGAAACTGCAGTAATTCCATTATCTCCACTTGTGTTTATTATTTTATGAGAAGGTAAAAATGGTACTAATTTTTCTACCACACCAATTGGTCCCATTCCAGGACCACCTCCACCATGTGGAATAGCAAAAGTTTTATGCAGATTTAAATGACATACATCAGCTCCAATATTTCCTGGAGATGTTAATCCTACTTGCGCATTCATATTTGCTCCATCCATATAAACTAATCCGCCATTATCATGTATTAATTGCGTGATTTCTTTTATAGATTCTTCATAAACCCCATGAGTAGATGGATATGTTACCATTAAACATGATAAATTATCTTTATGTTGTTCTGCTTTTGCTTTTAAATCAGCTAAATCTATATTTCCTTTTTCATCACATTTTGTAACAATTATGGTCATACCTGCCATGGCTGCAGAAGCTGGATTTGTACCATGTGCTGAAGAAGGAATTAAAGCAACATTTCGATGCGCATTTCCATTTGCAATATGATAGGCTCTAATAACCATTAATCCAGCATACTCTCCTTGAGCTCCTGAGTTTGGTTGAAAACTCATACGAGCAAAGCCTGTAATTTCAGATAAATCTTTATTTAATTGCTCAATTAATTCAGCGTAACCTAATGCTTGATTTACTGGAACAAAAGGATGAATACTAGCGAACTCTGGCCATGTTAATGGCAATAACTCAGATGCAGCATTTAATTTCATCGTACAAGAACCTAAAGAAATCATTGAGTGTACCAGTGATAAATCTTTATTTTCTAAACGCTTGATATAACGCATCATTTCACTCTCACTGTGATAAGAATTAAATGTTGGATGAGTTAAATAAGTTGACGTACGATTTAAATTAGAAGTAGAAATTAATGTAGAAGTCTTATAATCAACTTCTTTTAAAGCGTTTGCAAATACAGAAAAAATATCATTTAAATCTGTTTGTTCAATAGTTTGATCTAATGAAATACCTACATGTTTATCATCTATAAAACGAAAATTTATTTCTTTAGTCTCTGCAATTGACATAACTTTAGCTGCATCACACTCTACAACAATAGTATCAAAATATAATTTTGTTTTAATTTGTAATCCTAATGATTTTAAATTTTCTGCTAACGAATGTGTTGCATTATGTATGCTTTGAGCTATAGATTTAATACCATCTTGACCATGATAAACAGCATACATACTTGCCATAATTGCAAGTAAAGCTTGTGCAGTACAAATATTAGATGTCGCTTTATCACGTTTAATGTGTTGTTCACGAGTTTGTAATGCCATTCGTAATGCTGGATTTCCTTCAGCATCAACAGAAACGCCAATAATACGGCCAGGAATTAAACGTTTATAATCTTCTTTACATGTAAAAAACGCTGCATGCGGACCACCATATCCTAACGGAACTCCAAAACGTTGAGAATTACCAATTACACAGTCTGCTCCCCATTCGCCCGGAGGAGTTAATAATGCTAAAGCTAATAAATCAGTAGCTACAACTACCTGCACTTCTTTAGAATGAGCATCTGTTATAAATGATTTGTAGTCATTAGCTTCTCCATTCATATCTGGATATTGAATTAATGCTCCAAAAAACGAGTTATCTAACGTTATAGTACTTGCCTCTCCAATTACTAATTCTATTCCGTATGGTAGCGCACGAGTTCTAACAACATCAATAGTTTGAGGAAATACAGTATCACTAATAAAAAATTTATTTCCGCCATTTGCAATTTTTGCTTTGCTACGATTGCTATAAAACATAAATAAAGCTTCTGCCGCAGCAGTTGCTTCATCTAATAAAGATGCGTTAGCAATTGGCATGGATGTTAAATCCATAACCATTGTTTGAAAGTTCAAAATAGCCTCTAGTCTACCTTGTGCAATTTCAGCTTGATATGGCGTATAGGCTGTATACCAACCTGGATTCTCTAATATGTTGCGCTGAATAACAGCTGGTAATATTGTATTATAATATCCTAAACCTATATATGAACGAAATACTTTATTTTTTTTACCTAAAGCTTTTAAATGCTTCATGTATTGATACTCACTCATTGCAGGCGCTAACTGTAATGGTTGTTTTAAACGAATGCCTTCTGGCACAGTTTGACTAATTAATTCATCAACAGACGACACGCCAATTTTAGCAAGCATTTGTTTAATTTCATTTTCGCGAGGTCCGTTATGACGGGAAACAAATTTATCAGTAGTCATTTTTAGTGTATTTTTTAGAGATGACAAATTTAAACAAAATACTATCTTATTGATAACGTACTTTTCAACCGATTGTTTATAAGATTTTATAGTGTTTTTAGCTTTACAAAATTTTATAATAGAAGAGGTTTAAAGCAAAAAAGCTTCTCTATTGAGAAGCTTTTTTGAAATATTATTGAACAAAAACTAATTTACTTTGATTAATTCTACATCAAACACTAACCAAGAATTAGGAGGAATAACTGGTGGATAACCATTTTCTCCGTATCCTAAATTAGCTGGAATTATTAGTTTAGCTTTTCCACCTGGTTTCAATAATTGTAACCCTTCTGTCCATCCTGGTATTACTTGATTTAAACCAAATGTTGCAGGCTGACCTCTATCTACTGAGCTATCAAATTTATTACCATTTAATAGATATCCAGAGTAATGAACTGTTACTTGAGATGTTGCTGTTGGAGCGATTCCTTCTCCTTCTTTTTCAATAATATATCTCAAACCACTTGGTGTAGTTTTAGCAGAACCATATGTTTCATTTAACACTTTTTCCATTTTTTCTTTTTCTGCTTTTGCTTTTGCAGCTGCTTTTGCACCCGCATTTGCTTTTTCAAATTCAAATACTTTAGCTGCATCAAACGCTTCAGCTTCTTTTCCTTTACGTAAAATAATTAAATGATTTAATATATCATTTCCTTTAATAGAATCAACTACTGATTGTCCTTCAACAACATGTCCAAATACAGTATGTTTACCGTCTAACCAATCTGTTTTAACATGGGTAATAAAAAATTGACTACCGTTTGTTCCAGGTCCGGCGTTTGCCATCGATAAAATTCCTGGACCAGAATGTTTTAAAGTTTCATCAAATTCATCTGGAAACTTATATCCCGGATCTCCAGTTCCTGTACCTAATGGGCAACCACCCTGAATCATAAAATTAGGAATAACACGATGAAACTTTAAACTATCATAATACGGAATTCCTTCTGCCTTTGCTGTGTTTTTTATAGCTCCTTCTGCTAATCCAACGAAGTTTGCAACAGTCATTGGAGTTTTTTTGAATTCAAGTGAACAATAAATATTTCCTTTTGCTGTTTCAAATTTTGCATACATGCCCTCGGGCTGTTTACTTAAAAAATCTTTATCCATTTTACTTATTTTTATTTTTTTAGGTTTTTTAGATTTGTCTTTATTTGCCATTAATCCTATAGAAACTAAGGCTAGTAGAGATACTAAAATTATTTTTTTCATACTTTATTATATTAAATGATAGTTAAGATATTCAATTTAATAAAAAATTAATGTGCTGACGGTACAGTATTATTTCCTGCTTTAAAATCAATTAATTCAATTTCAAAAACTAAACTTGAAAATGGAGGAATTGGGCCACCACCTCTTGCCCCGTATGCTAAAGCTGAAGGAATTATAACCTTTGCTTTACTTCCTTTTGTCATCAATTGTATTGCTTCTGTCCATCCTGGAATAACTTGATTTAAAGGAAATGTTGTAGGTTCACCTCTATCTAAAGAGCTATCAAACTTTGTTCCATCTAATAAAGTTCCTGTGTAGTGTACCGTTACTTCATCTGTTGCTTTTGGGTGCTCTTTTCCTTTACCTTTTAAAGTTTCAATAAAAATTAAACCACTAGCTGTTGGTGCAGTTGTTATTTTATTTGTTGTTAAATACGCATCTAATTTTGGTTTTTCAGCTTCTGCTAAACTTGCCATTTCAGCTTCTTGTTTTTTCTGATTTTCTTCTAATTCTTTTTTAGTTTTTATTTCAACTAATTTTATAGTAATTTGAAGTTTATCTCCTGGTTTAGCAAAAGGAGGTAATGCCTGCATTTTATTAGTTTTTAAGAAAAAAGAATCCGCACTGATAATAAATGCAGCACTGTCATTTTTACTCATCATTGTAATAGCATCCTCTAAACTACCTACAAAAGAAGGCTTTGGCAATATATAACGAATAATACCTGTACCATCATCTGAATTTAATCTTGAGTCAAATAAAACAGAATCTTTTTCTTGACGCTTTAAAGCATATACAATACTCATACTTACGCCATCTCCTTCAACAGCTTTAACGCCATTTTCATCTTGAGTATAAAACTTGTAGTGTAATCCGTTATCAGCTTTTGTAAAGCCATCGAATTCTGATTTGTTACATGATGCAAGTCCTACTAACATTGCAGCACCTAATAACATAGTAATTTTGTTCATCTTTTTTATTTTATATCTATTATTTTAATGTTATAAACTAAAGGCGTATAAGGAGGGATAGAACCATTGCTACTTCCTAATTCGCCAAAAGCCAGTCGCGAAGGTAATATTATTTTTGCAGTTTCTCCTTTTTTTAATCTACCAATAATAATATTTAATCCTTTAACCACCTGATCAGGCATTCCATAAGTAAATTCAAGGGCCTGAGCTTTATTGTCTATTGGTTTTCCATCTAAAAATTCACCGCTTATAGATACTTTTATTTTTTTGCCTTCACTTACTGGTTCTAAATTAGTGGTGGTTTTATTAATTATATAAACTCCTGTTTCGTCAGCCTTTACATATTTGTATTTATTAAGTAAATAACAGTCAATTAATTGTAATTCTTCAAGTTCTTTATCTTCTTCTTGCTCTTTTCCTTCAGCATTTTTTTGCAATGCTTGATATTCTGCTCTTGAAATAATTTGAATTAACTTAACATCTAATTTTAATAAAGAGTCTTTTTGGCAAAAATCTGGAACTATCGTATCAAAATAATCTCTAAAAAGAATAGTAGGCTTAATTAAAAAAGAGGAGCTATCTCCTTCAACCATTTTCATAAAATATTTTTTACAAGGGTCTTTTTCTGATAAATCACCTAGCGAAATATACATTCCATTTAAAGCATCATGTTTGGTATCCCAAAAAACTGAATCCGACTGAGTTTTCATAACGGCCTCAATAACTAAAACACTTTCTCTTAATGGGTAATTATTACCATCTCCAATAGCTAATAATTTGTAATAACAACCTTCTTTATCCCTTGTATAATTGCTTGTTTGATGAGTATTACGACAACTTAAAAACATCAAGATAATAATACATAACAAAAAACTCTTAATCATATTATTTATCTTTTTTTACAGACAAGATTTCAATATCATAAAGTATTGGAGATTGAGGGGGTATTTTTTTAGAATCGCCAAGTAAACCATGTGCCAAGTGTGATGGAATAAGAATTAAAGCTTTATCTCCAGATTTAAGAAACAACATTGCTTTATGAATTCCATCTTCAATATCTTCCATACCAACCGTAAATTCTTTGACGCCATCTGTTTTAGATGAATAACATTCGGTTCCATCCAATAAAGATATGGTATAATTAATTTTAATTACATCATCAGTTTTAACAGAATCTCCTTTAATAGATGGCTTGTAAACGTAATATCTAATACCGCTACTTGTTTTAATAAATGGCATATGATGTGATTTTTGGTAATAATCCATTTCGTCATTTTCTTTTACTACTATTTGTTGATTAGCTTTTACAAATTGTAGTTTAACCCTCTCTTTATTAAATGATGAAGACTCTTCTTGTTTCGAATCAAAATTGCAAGCTGCCAAAAAAAAGAGACTAAAGAGTAATCCGTAAAATTTTATAATTATATGAACCGATTGAAAAAACAACATCAATAAAATTTTAAGTATTATTTGGAGTCAGAAATTTTATCAACTTCTTTTTTTACTTCTTGAATATGCTCTTGAATAGTATTGGTAATACCCCCAGTATTTTGCATAACATCTTTTTGTATACCTTCTGCAGCATCTTTAAACTCTCTAATACCCTTACCTAAAGCCTTAGCAATATTAGGAACCCCTTTTCCACCAAACATTAATAAAATAACTAGAAGAATTAATACAACCTCTCCACCACCTAGGTTTAGAAATAAAATAAAAGCAGAATCCATTATAAAAAAAATAAATAAGAATGCAAGAATACGGATATTTTATGATATGAATATCTATTTTTTGTTAATTAATAGGATAGGAATTAACAAATTAATAATATATTTTTGCCTTATAAGTTAATTAATTATTCAATTATGAAAAAAATTTACTCGAATTCAAAAATACTACTAACTTCTTTAGCTGTGTTTTTAATTGGTACTATAAATGCACAGGTTAGCGTTTCTAATGGTGGGCCAGTAACAACCTATTCTACGGTTAGTGATGCTTTTGCCGCTATTAATTTAGGAGCACATACTGGTATGATTTCAATTAATATTACCGGAAATACGACAGAACCTTCAAATCCTGTGGCTTTACAAGCTAGTGGAACGGGTATTTCTAATTATACTTCAGTTAGATTAAGACCAACTACAACAGCTACCATATCTGGCAATCCAGTATCTGGAAGATCTGTTATTGAAATTTTTGGGGCAGATAGCGTAATTATTAACGGAGATATTGCTGGAGGAACTGTAGGTCGAGATTTATCTATTATTAATACAAATACCGTTGGTTTAACTGCTGTTGTTCGTTTTATTGGAAATAATACACCTCCTGCATTGGGTTGCAGAAACGATGTTGTAAAAAACTGTATCATAAAAGCTAATGTTGATCCTACATCATCAACAGCGGTTGCATCAATAGCTGGTATTTTAGCCGGAGGAGGGTTAACAACTTCTATCACAAGTATAACTGATATTGGAAATAATTTTGATAATTTATTAATTGAAAATAATCAAATCAAAAAAACATATTATGGTATTATTGTTGCAGCAGGTACAACATCTGCACTTTGCGCAGATTCACTAATGATTAGAAAAAATACAATTGGAGCAACTGATTCAACAGAATACAATGTATTTAGAGGTATTTATTTATCATCTTGTTTAGCTGCAAAAATTTATGACAATTCTATTTTTAACCTTAAGCCATTAATTTCTAATAATATTGCTGGTATAGAAATTTTAGGACAAGGAGCTGTTGCTTCAAACGACTCAATTGTTAGAAATACAATTTATGGCATTTACATGCCTAGCACTTCAGGTTTTGGTGCTTATGGGATTAACTTAACATCAGGTAATAATCATACAATATTAAACAATGTTATTTACAATATAAAAACAAATAACTACAGTAACACTAGTACTACTTACAACGCATTTGGTATTAGATTAGCTTTTGGTACTGCTCATAAAATATATTATAACAGTATCAATATGTACGGCAATAATACAGGTACAGCTACTTCTTGTGGGTCTGCTGCACTAGTAGTAACCACAATATACGTTACAGGCTTAGATATTAAGAATAATATTTTCAATAATAAAATGACATCTACAGCTGCTACTAAATCATTTTATGCGGTATGGTTCCCTACAAGTTATAATTTTACTACTACAAATTTAAATAACAATGCTTATATGGTTAGTGGAAACCCACTAACTCATTATGTTGGAGCTGTTGGAGCAGCTAACTTAGGTGATTTAGCAACATGGAAAACGTTTTCTCAATTTACTAATCCTACAAATGATGTAAACTCTATTCCTCCAGCAAATGGAACAGCGCCATTTATTGCTGACAATAATTTAAGAATTGCTAATAACGTTCAAACACTTATCGAATCAGGTGCTACTGCTATCCCTGGAATTGGATTACCTAATACCGACTTTCTTTTAAATTCAAGACCAAAATCAGGAGTTAATTTAAATGCAAATCCTGACATTGGAGCTTATGAGATTGATTGTATTCCAAATTTCTTAGATTTTGGAGTAAGTGCAATTTTAAAACCTGTAAATAATGCTACTAAATGTTTTAATGGTGTAGATACTATTTTAATTAGAGTTAAAAACAACTACATCAACAATGTAAACTTTACAAATATTAATGTTCCTGTTAAAGTAAAAATACTAGGCCCTAACCCAGTAACCTACACACTTGTATTTAATAATGGTAATCTTTCTGCTGGCGCTACAAAAGATACTTTAGTTACGCTAAATTATGATATGAGTAAAACGGGAACTTATATTTTTAAAGCATATACAGATTTACCTGGTGATGGTTCTTCATCAAATGATACAACTATCTTAACAATAACTAAAAAACCTGTTTTTGATGTTACAGCTACACCGAATGACTCTGTGTGTAGAGGAACAAATATTCAATTACAAACCGTTGCAAATTCAGGATACACCGTAGGGAATGGAACTTTAGCTAATCTATACTACACTTATCCTGCGCCTTATGGTCATTACTATGATGGAGCAAGACATCAGTTTTTGTTTTTAGCTTCTGAATTAACTGCTGCTGGCTTAGTAGCAGGTAATATTACCTCTTTGCAGTTTAATGTTACGGCTTTAAATGGTACAGCACCGCTAACAAGCTTTAATATTGGAATTGCAACAACTACATTAACAAGTTTATCATCCTTTCAAACAACTGGATTTACAACTTATCATTCAACAGCCAGTTATACTCCTGTAGTAGGAATTAATACTCATACATTTTCTAGTTCATTTGCATGGAATGGAACCTCGAATATTATTGTAGAAACATGTTTTAATACAACACCATTCTCTTCTACAAGTAATGTATCTGTGCTTCAATCAGCTACATCTTTTATTTCATCAGTTTGGCGTTACGCTGATAATGATGCAACAATGTGTTCAAACACATCTTCAAATGGTTCAATGGCACAGCGTCCAAATATTACATTTGTTCAACCAGCTACATTAACATACACATGGGCTCCAATGACTGGATTATCTGCTACAAACATACCAAACCCAAGTATTAGTAATCTTATTAACACATCAGTTCCTAGTGTAACTGTTACTAATGTTTCTTCTGGATGCGTTGCAAGAGATACAATTAATTTATTTGTAAAACCTACACCTACACCTCATTTAGGAGTTGATACGCTTTATTGTACATTTCCAGTTACTATTAATGCCAATACAGCCGCTAATAGTTATTTATGGAATAATAATACAATTGCATCGAGCTTAAATATTACTTCTGCAGGGCAGTATTGGGTAAAAGCTTCAAACAGTAATGGTTGCTTTGGAATAGATACAGTAAATATTACATTAGGAGCTACGCCTGTTGTTACATTAGGTGCAGATACAGCGTATTGTCAAGGCAGCACTATTAATTTATATGCTGGTTATGGTATAGGAAACACTTATTTATGGAGTACTGGATCTACGGCTCCATCTATTACAGTTGGAACTACAGGAACCTACTCTGTTGTTGTAACAAATAGTTTAGGTTGTGTAAATTCAGATGTTGTTAATGTAACATCTAAACCAAAACCTAATGTATCACTCACATTCTCGGGGCAAACAGCATTTTGTTTATCTAATACAACTGGAAGACCACTTACTGAGGGTTTACCGACTGGAGGAACATATATTGGAGCCGGAGTAACAAGCAGTACATTTTATGCAAATCAGGCTGGTCAAGGCGCTCATATTATTTTATATAATTATACTGGACCTAATGGATGTTCTAATATTGCACGTGATACATTAGTAGTTAATGCTTGCGTTGGTATAGAAGAAGTAACTGATTATGTAAAATTAAATGTCTTCCCTAATCCGAACACTGGTTTGTTTACTTTAGAAGTTTATAACAATTCAGAAATGAATGGTAATGTAACAATAACATCAATTGATGGTAAATCAGTTTATAATGATACTATTAATGGAAATGGATTTATTTCAAAACAAATAAACGTTTCTGAAATAGCAAATGGAATATATTATTTAAAAGTATCATCAAAAGAGTCCGTTAAAACATTTAAACTCATCAAACAATAAATAAATTATTTCTTCATATTTAAAAAAGCCTCGAAATTTCGAGGCTTTTTTGTTAATCAATTATTTTTTAGTTTCTTTGCATCAACGAAATGACAAAAAAACTTTACATAAAATGTAAACGTAAGGCTCGCCCGAGCCATATCTAATTTCGTATACAAGAATCAGGGATTGATTCATATACACTCAAAAAAATCTTTTATAAATTAAAAAACCAGCTTAAACTAAGTTTGGATAAAAAATAATTCGTATGTATATATTAAAATTTGGAGGCACTAGTGTTGGAAGTGCAGATAGAATAAAAGCACTAGTTAAACTCATATCTGGAAATGAAAAAAAAATAGTCGTTCTATCTGCAATGAGCGGTACAACAAACAATTTAGTGGAAATATGTAATGCATTGTATGTGAAAAATCATACACTTGCTAATCTTATTATTTCTGACTTAGAAAAAAAATATTTTAACGAAGTAGATAATTTATTTGAAACATTAGAATATAAAACAAAAGGTAATGATTTAATAAAAAATCATTTTAATTATATAAGATCATTTACTATTGACATTTTTACTGTAAATGAAGAAAAAGCAATACTAGCCCAAGGAGAATTATTGAGTACTGCCTTATTTTATTATTATCTAAAAGAAATTAATATAAAATCTGCTTTAATTGCGGCACTTAACTTTATGAGAATAGATTCAAACGATGAGCCTGATATGAATTATATTGAAAAAAATATTCAGTTAGAAATCAATAAATATCCAGACACTAACTTGTTTATTACCCAAGGTTATATATGTAGAAATAATTTTGGTGAGATTGATAATTTAAAACGTGGAGGAAGTGATTATACAGCATCTATAATTGGGGCTGCTATAAATGCTAGAGAAGTGCAAATATGGACAGATATTGATGGAATGCATAACAACGATCCTAGAATTGTAAATCAAACCCATCCAATACATGAATTGAGTTTTGATGAGGCTGCCGAGTTAGCTTATTTTGGTGCTAAAATATTACATCCAACGTGCATATTACCTGCACAAAAAAAGAATATCCCTGTTCTATTAAAAAACACTATGCAGCCTAATGCTCAAGGAACGAGAATTTCTAATATTAATACACAAGAAGGTTTAAAGGCTGTAGCAGCAAAAGATGGTATTTGCGCTATTAATATAAAAAGTGATAGAATGTTATTAGCTCATGGTTTTTTAAGAGCCGTTTTTGAAATATTTGAAAGATATAAAACATCAATAGATATGATTACAACATCTGAAATAGCTGTTTCTTTAACTATTGACAATACACAATTTTTAAATGATATAAAAAAAGAATTAGAAGAATTCTCAACAATAGAAATAGAGCAAGAACAAACTATTATATGTATTGTAGGTAATTTACCTAAAGAAAAAGCAGGATATGGCTTTAAAGTATTACACGCATTAAGAGATATCCCCTTAAGAATGGTATCTTATGGAGGAAGTTTAAATAACATTAGTGTGCTAATTAATTCAAATCTTAAAAAGGATGCATTAATAGCTTTAAATAAAGGATTATTTGAATATTAAATTAAAAAAAAATGACTTTAAAAAATATAGTTAACAAAAAAGATACAGTAAAAACTCCATTTTATTATTACGATTTAAATTTATTACAAGAAACATTAACAAGTCTTAATAAAGAAAGGTCAAAATACAACTATCAAATTCACTATGCCTTTAAAGCTAATACAAATCCTAAAATTATTAAACTTATTCAAAAAAATAATTTAGGTGCAGATTGTGTTAGTGGCAATGAAATTAAATGTGCTATAAAAAATGGATTTAACCCTTCGGACATTGTATTTGCTGGTGTTGGCAAAAATGACGATGAAATAAATTATGCTCTCGAAAAAAACATCTTTTGTTTTAATTGCGAAAGCATACAAGAATTAAACGTCATAAATGAACTAGCTAAATCAAAAAACAAAATAGCATCTGTTGCATTAAGAATTAACCCAAACGTAGATGCCCACACACACAAGTACATAACAACTGGGCTTGAAGAAAATAAATTTGGAATTAATCCATATGAGTTTGAAGAAATATTTGAGATTTTAAAAACATCATCTAACATAAAATTAATTGGATTACACTTTCATATTGGCTCTCAAATTACCAATTTATCTGTATATAAAAATTTATGTATGAAAGTAAATGAATTAAATTTTTTTTTCTTTAAAAAAGGATTTGATTTACCTGTAATAAATGTTGGTGGTGGATTAGGAATCAATTATCAAAATCCTGACAAAGATTCTATCGTTGATTTTAAAACTTATTTCAAAATATTTAATGATTTCCTGAAATTAAGAAAGAATCAGCAACTTCATTTTGAATTAGGGCGAGCTATAGTAGCTCAGTGTGGTAGCTTAATTAGTAAAGTATTATATATAAAAAACGGCATCAATACTAATTTCGCTATTTTAGATGCAGGCATGACCGAACTTATTAGACCTGCATTATATCAAGCTTTTCATAAAATAGAAAATATAAGTTCGAATTCTGAAAATATTATAAAATATGATGTTGTTGGCCCAATTTGCGAAAGCAGTGATTGTTTTGGAAAATCAATTGAACTGCCAGAAACCAAAAGAGGTGATTTAATCATAATTAAAAGCACTGGAGCTTATGGTGAAGTAATGTCGAGTAACTATAATTTAAGACCAAAAATAAAAAGCTATTTCAACTTATAGTTTATGTTTTTTGCTTTTTCTTTTTAGCAGCTGGAAATAAAATATTATTTAATATTAATCTATAACCTGGAGAATTAGGGTGCAAACTTAAATCTGTTGGAGGATCTTCAACTCTATGTTGATAATCTTCTGGATCATGCCCCCCATAAAATGTCCAAGTTCCCTTTCCATGATATCCATGAATATATCGAGCTTCATTGTATGCTTTAGATTCTCCTAATACTAAAATATTTTTTTTAATATATGATTTAGTAAAAGCTGTTGTTTGTCCGTAAAATCCTTTAATTGTTTGCGTATGATTTTGACATAACATAGTTGGAACAGGATCCCATTTTGCTGAAAAATCAAATAATGTAAATACATCATTTTCTTTTGTTACACCATATTGCATTCTGGATGTAGTTGCGTCAATTGTAGAAAATTCGTATTCATATGGATTAGTACTTAATTGATAATTTTCGAATGCATATCCTTTTGAAAAATCAATTTTTTTATTCATAGATGGGTCTGCTGAATCATGATCAAACATAGATTCACATATATCTACACCTTCTGCAGCTAAAGCTATGTCATAACTATCTGTAGCGCTGCACATAGCAAATAAAAAGCCTCCAGTAAACACAAAATCATTTATTTTTTTAGCTACAGCTAACTTTAACTGTGATACTTTTAAAAAACCTAATTTCTTTGCAGTTTCCTCATTATCCTTAACTTCATTTTGATACCATGCCATTTGATGATATCCAGCATAAAATCGCCCATATTGTCCTGTAAAATCTTCGTGGTGTAAATGCAACCAATCGTAATCTTTTAATTTGTCATTGATAACTTCTTCATCATAAACTACGTCATAAGGAATTTCTGCATACTTTAAAACTAGCGTTACGGCATCATCCCAAGGTTGTTTTATTTTAGGAGAGTATACAGCTATTTTAGGTGCTTTCTCTAACTTAATTGCATCCTGATTTATATTAGGATTAGCTATCTCCATTAATATTCCATTGGCTTGCGCATCTGAGATAATTTCATAACTAATGCCTCTAATGGTGCATTCATTTGTAACAGCCTTAGAATTTGGAATTAAAAAACTACCTCCTCTATAATTAGTTAACCATTGTATTTCAAGCTCTCCCTTTAAGCTCCAATAAGCTATCCCATATGCTTTTAAATGATTTTTTTGAGTATCATCCATAGGAATAAGAATAGAACTACTAAACCCTCTAACAGATACTAAAAGAAAAAATAAGTATAAAAATGTTCTTTTTATCATATAATCTAAGGTAATAAATTCATTTTTCAATACTAGTTAATTGCTGTTAAAAAATTAGCCATGGTATACTCTAGAAAAAATAATTAATCCATCTACAATTTGTAACACTTCTCCTACCCTTAAATCCTCTTCATTATCTACATGCCTTATGTATTCCATAAAAACTTGTTCTTCATCTACTGTTAATTTTTGTACTTCATATTGTAAACTCGGAAGTCTATCAAATGAATCTTTCCACCAAATTCTTAATTCTGTTTTTCCTTTTATTAATCCGTTTGTTTCAGGCTTTCTCATTTTTAATTTAGGGCTATAATGTTGCGCCTGATCATTATACAGTTCAAGTAATTTTTCTAAATTATGTGTATTAAATGCATTAAACCATTTAATTGCAATTTCTTTGTTTTTTTGAGCTAACATATAAATATAATTAGTTCAAATGTAATTATTAATTTAAACCTCTTTATCTTTAAAGTGTTTAATATTATTATGGGATATAAAAGTTTAAAAGATTGTTTAGAAGATTTAGAAAAAAATAATCATCTACTAAGAATAAAAGAAGAGGTTGATCCAGATTTAGAAATGGCAGCAATACATTTGCGAGTTCATGAAATGGGAGGTCCAGCTCTATTATATGAAAACGTTAAAAACTCAAAATTCCAATGTGTTTCTAATATTTTTGGCACATTAGATAGAAGCAAGTTTATTTTTAGAGATACTATATCTAAAATTCAAACACTAATTGATATAAAAAATAATCCTATTAAAGCTATAAAAAATCCTTTAAAATATCTTGATGTATCTTTAACTGCTCTATCTGCATTACCTTTAAAAAATCCACTTCAAAAACCTATTTTTTTTAAAGAAACTACAATTGATGCAATTCCTTTAATAAAACATTGGCCTATGGATGGAGGCGCATTTATAACACTTCCTCAAGTTTATAGTGAAGACATAGAAAAACCAGGAATTATGAATTCTAATCTTGGAATGTACCGTATACAACTTAATGGAAATGATTATATTTTAAATAAAGAAATAGGGTTACACTACCAACTTCACAGGGGTATTGGAGTTCATCAAAGTAAAGCTAATTTTAAAAACAAGCCTTTAAAAATATCTATTTTTATTGGAGGGCCTCCCAGTCATACAGTAGCTGCAGTAATGCCACTACCTGAAGGATTGAGTGAAATGACCTTTGCAGGTGCTTTAGGAAATAGAAGATTTAGATATTCTTATAAAGACGGTTTTTGCATAAGCACAGATGCTGATTTCGTAATTACGGGTGAGGTATATCCTAACCAAACAAAACCCGAAGGCCCATTTGGAGACCACTTAGGTTATTATAGCTTAAAACATGATTTCCCACTAATGAAAGTTCATAAAGTATATCATAAAGAAAATGCTATTTGGCCATTTACCGTAGTAGGCAGACCTCCACAAGAAGATACTAGCTTTGGTCAAATTATTCACGAATTAACTGGAAACGCCATTAAACATGAATTACCTGGTGTTAAAGAAGTTCATGCTGTTGATGCTGCTGGTGTTCATCCATTATTACTTGCAATTGGTAGTGAACGTTATACCCCATTTAACCAAACCAAACAACCTGCTGAGATACTAACTATAGCCAATCATATTTTAGGAAAAGGTCAATTAAGCTTAGCAAAATATTTATTTATAACTGCGGATGAAACTAATAGCATTTCAACACACAGAGAAGCTGAATTCTATCAATTTATTTTAGAAAGAATCAATCTAAAACGAGATTTACATTTTTATACCAATACAAGTATAGACACTTTAGACTATAGTGGAAATGGGCTTAATAGTGGCAGTAAATTAGTTGTAGCAGCATATGGTCCAAAAATTCGCGAATTATCTTCTTCAATTAATCAAAGTTTAAAAGATATATTATCTTTTCAAAATCCAAAACTCGCATTACCTGGTGTGATAGTTTTAGAAGGCACTCGTTTTACTTCATACGAAAAAGCAAAATTAGAGTTTGAAAATTTTAATCATGAAATAAAGCAAAAAAACATCAACATATATAATTTTCCGATGATAGTTATTGTTGATGATGCTGAATTCACTTGTGCTAATTTAAAAAATTGGCTTTGGGTAACATTTACGAGATCTAATCCGAGCCATGATACATATGGTATTAATCCTGTCATAGAACATAAACACTTTAGCTGCGATAATTTAATTATTGATGCGCGAATTAAGCCACATCATGCTCCTGTACTAGAAAAAAATCTAGAAATTGAAAAGCGTGTGGATAAACTATTTAACAAAGGCGGCAGCTTGCATTCTTTAATAAAAAAATAACACATAAAAAAACCTCCACTTGGAGGTTTTTTATGTGTTATTTTAATTTAGAAATGCCATAAATCATGCTCCCATCTAAATATATCATTTTTAATTCTATCAGACTCTAATAAAGCATCTATACCTTTTGAATAACGTTCAATTGTTCTGTCGTAAACATTAGATTCTTTAGTTGCAACCGAAGAAAACTGTCTTTTCCAAAAAATATCTTCAAATGTTCTTCTCTCAGAATCATTTTTAGCGTTATAAACCTCATGTTTAGCAAAGAAAGGTCTACATGCAGGGAAATACGTATAAAACATATTAAACTCACCAATATCTTCTTTACCTGGCTTTAATGCATTAAAACCCATAGCTAAAATTCGAACTTCTAATGATGATTTTTGTTTATCAAAAAACCAATCCTCCTTTAAATCTAAAGAAGTAAAATTCTCAAAAATCCAAGTAGAGTCAATTGCTCCTGGCTTTTTAACAAAAACTCCATTACCATTTTCATCAAACTCTTCTACTTCGGTAGAATCTTGTTGTATAACAATTTTATTTCGAATGGCAGAAAGCTCATAAGGTTGCAAAAACTCCTCATCTACAAATGCTATAATTTGACCAGCTAAAACATATTTTAGTATAAGTTGCATTAAAGAAATTCTACTACTAACTTGCTCTACAGGATAGTATAATTGCTGATTTTGTTTTTCACGCATATCCAATTTTCTCCAAACACGCTTTTCCCAATTAACATCAGCCTCTCTCAAATGCGTGTAAGGTATAAATCTCCTATTTACAGAATTTTCTTTGTCATAAATTCCATCTTTATAATCACCTGGTTGAAATACACCTGGCTGTGCCTTTACAGTTAAAGCCGATAATATAACAGCTAAAAACAATAATTTTTTGAAATTTATCATACAATTTATATTATGAGTGAACATTTATTTTTTATTTAGTAACTTTAATACCTACCGTAGTAGAAGTAATTTTCCCATCTGGTCCTTTTACTTTTGCATCAATATATACCTTAGAATTAACATCAGCATCTTTCAAAATTTTTGCAGCGTCAGCAGCAAGATTATTCCCATTTCCTGATGCTTGAGCTAATTTACCTTTTCCTTTACCTGTAACTTCATAAGACATTACAACAAAGTTTGCTTGAAAATCAAATCCGTTAGCTCCTGCTCCTAAACCAGAAACCATTCCTAAATCAGACTTTTTCATTTCTTGAGGTGCGAACTTACCACCAATTTTTAATTCAGGCTTTGGCAGAGGTTTTACACGAAATTTAATTGGAGGCCCTTGTGCTTTAACTCCATCTTTAGTTTTTGCAGAAACAGTAACCATACACTCCCCTGTTCCTGTAAATGTAAATTCATATTTACCATTACCTTTTCCTGCTACTTTAACACCAGCACCAGTTGCATTAACACTGATGTCTGCAGGTGATATACCAGCAGCTGAAGCTGTTACTGGGTTAGGTACGCCAGCATAAAACACATTCATTTGATCTGCAGAAACAGTAGCTGCAGATTTAGCAACCTTATAAGATTGTTCAAATGGATAATATTTAAAAGTTCCATCTGGATTTTTGTATTTAATAACACCTTTATAAGTTTGATCGCCTTCTCCACCTGTACCAACAGAATATTTTCCTTCGCCACCAACAACTGGCACCGAAGTTCCTTTAGCCCCGTTAGCAGCAGCTGCAGAATCTACACCAATAAGAATTTCCATATCTCCCGCTGCTAATTTTGAAGAAGAGGCTGCTAAAAATATATCTGCTTCATAAGGTTGTCCTGCTTGAATGTATGAAGATGGAGCTACTACACGAGCTTTAATTGCATCAAATTTTATAGCTAATTTACCACTTGCTCCAGAAAAAACTTGTAAAACTTCAGCTTCAATGTTTTTTAAATCCGTTTGAAACTTATTTAAATTGGTGTAAACAGCTGCTAAAGGTAAATGATAAAAATTATCCATTTCCCAATTAAATTTTATACCATCTTCTTCTCGATTACTATCTGTTGGTTTAATAGAAGCAAATTTCTTCTTAATACCTTGATAATCATCATCTAAAAATTTGGTTTTAGGGTCTTTTTGCATAGCATCAACCATTGAAACTAACTTATTATACAAACCATCAAGTTTTTGGCGAAGTTCATAAGCTGTAAAAGGACCTTTTTCAGGTTGTTTTGGTTCAGCCAAACCTAACATATGACTTGGCATATCATAGTCATCAATTTTTTCCATTCTACGTAAATTCAACGTATCAGCAATTTTTTCATTCTCAAGAGCTGTAGGCTCTGTGTGAGCTACAATTTTAGCCCTTAATTCACTAATATATTTATCTACTTCACTAATTAACTTTTGTGCTTCTAATGCTTTCTCATAATATGGTTTTGCTGCAGCATTACCACCTATAGAAGCTTCAAAAGCTTTAGTTACACGAATATTATTATCTTTTAAGTTTTCTTTAGATTTAACTAAACTTTCATTTACAGATAAATAACCCTGTAAAATTTGTTTAGAAACATTCATTGCCAAAAGAGCCGTAAGTACTAGGTACATCATACCAATCATCTTCTGCCTTGGGGTTTCTTTTCCGCCGCCTGCCATATTATTGAGTCTTTTTTGAGATTATTTTTTAGTGATTTATAGACAATCCATTGATTGGCTATATTTCTTAAATATTATTTATTAAAATTCATTGCACCCAACATATTTCCGTAAACAGTATTAAGTGCTGTTAAATTAGTAGACAATTGTGCCATCTCAGCACGATATTTTTTAGTATCATCAACTGAATCATGTAAATTTTTCATTAAATCAGCTAATCCATCATAAAACTTCTCAGTAGCTTCTAAATGGGTACGTGAACCTTGTAATTGTAATTCGTATGTAGCGTTTAATGCTGATAAATTTTTAGCAACACTGTTTAATGAGCTACCAATAGAAGAACCCGCATCATTAGAATCCGCTAAACTAGCTATTGAATCTGCTGCCTTACTATATGTTTCTGATAAATGAGCTACATTTTTAGAAGCATTTTTAACACTATCTACATACTCATTAGTAGCAACAGAGGCATTACTAATATCTCCAATTTTATTTGCTGTTTCACTTAAAGAACGCATTCCTGTTCCTAAACTTTCAATTAACTCTGGTCCTATTTTAGCCTCAGCTAACATTGAATCCAACTGAGCAGAAACTGGTAAATTACTATCGATTTTATGATCATCCTCATGACCTCCCATACCACCTAATTCAGGATAAGCTAGTGTCCAATCATATTCTTCATGCGGGATGTCAACTGCAAATAAACAAAATAAAATTGCTTCTGTACCTAATCCTCCAATTAAGGCAGCTGAGGCACCTGGCCAGTGCATAATTTTAAATAATGCTCCAACAATTACGATAGCTGCACCAAAACATGATGCTAAGTGTAAGTACTTTTTAAAACCGGTTACTTTAGGAAGTTTGCTCATAGCTCTTTTTGTGTTTAATTAGTGTTTTCTTTTTTTGTGTTTTATATTTTGTGTTTGTGTTTTATTTCTTGTAATATATTAGATTTCATCACCCTTTGAACGACCTAAATAAGTCATCACATTTCTAAATCCAATATAGCATTTCGCAGTATCTTGATATTCGTATGTTCTAGCGCTAACTTGTAAATAATATCCGATATCTTTCCATGAACCACCTCTAATAACTTTACGTTTTAATACATTAGCATCTTTATCTTGTGCTTCATATGTATAATCAGGATTTAAATCATGAGAGAAATCATAAGATGATTCGTCAAATGCATTACTTGTCCATTCTGAAACATTTCCAGCCATACAATATAAACCAAAATCATTTGGATTATATGAATATACATAAACAGAATGAAATCCTCCATCATCAATATAAGATCCTCTCATTGGCTTAAAGTTACCTAAAAAGCAACCTCTAGCATTACGAATATATGGTCCACCCCACGGATAAGGAGATAAGTCGTTTCCTCCACGAGCTGCGTATTCCCATTCAGATTCTGTTGGCAAACGGAAGTCATTTACAATAGACATCCCATTACTAGTTAGATAATTATTTAGCAAATTTGATCTCCAAATACTAAATGCTCTTGCTTGTTTCCAAGTTACTCCAACCACTGGATAATCGTCGTAAGCAGGGTGCCAAAAATACATATTAGTCATTGGTTCATTGAAAGCGTAAGTAAAATCATGTACCCAAGCTAAAGTATCCGGATAAACATTAATTACGTCTTTTAAAATAAATACAGAACGATCTACACCTTTTCTTTGACGAGGAACGTAATTTCCTTGTCCAACAGATTGAAGGTCTTCAACGTCATAAGTACCTAATGTTTTTGGGTCTTTTGCAGGATCTGCAACAGGAGTTGATGGCTGACCAGGTGCTCCGTTTTGACCATCGTTTAAATGAACTCCATTGATATACTCTGATTTTTTATAATCATGGGCAGCATCTTGAATATCAAAAGATTTTTGTGGAACAAAACGATTTGATTTTGAAGATGCTAAACGAATATCTATTCTATAATATTCATAATTTAACTTACGAGTATCGATCTCTTTACGATTATAAAAACGCTCTCCTTCAGGAAGATACAGTGGTTGTAAATCATTTCTATAATCTTCATCATCACTATCCCATTTTATTTTTTCTTCCCAATTAATATAAGGATCTTGAAGATTTACATCTCCTTTGTAAACAGGCCACATGTTTAAGAAATCTTCTTGAGATACTTGAAAAGATTCGGCATCAGGATTAGAGCCAAAAGCTAATAACTTACGAGCAATTGAATCTCGCACCCAATATACAAACTGACGATACTCATTATTTGAAATTTCAGAATCATCAATATAAAAAGCTTGAACTGAAACCATTTTTGATTTGGCCGTATGGGCCATTGTTATCTCTTCGTCACTTGGACCCATGTGGTAACTACCCATAGGAACATAAAGTGTACCAAATGGATCTGGTTGAAACCATTGTTCCCTACCAGTAACACCCACTAGTTCTCCTGCTTTTTTGTTACAACCAGCAACAATAGCGATAAACGAGGACAATACAATTAATTTTTTCATAGTACTTTTGTTTAGTTTTTAGCTAATGAGTTTTAAATCATTTTGCTTTTTGTTTATAATCCAAACTTTTCATTTTAGCAACCTGCTTGTTATTAACAAGTTTTTAACAAAAAAATGGCTGTAAGGGTTTTAAACGTGTATTTATTTAAAAGGTTACAATATTAATCTAAAAATCTTGCATTTTGATATGACGTAATTTTTTTTGGTATTTTAACATTAAAACAGTACCCCAAACTGATTTCGTGAGTTCCTGAGCTAAATCCTTTAATTTTAGACGTTGTTAAATCATAAGAATAGCCAGCTCTCATCCCTTTTAATTTTCCATTTTGAAATCTATAACCAACCATTGGAGCGATAGCATCTTGCATACGATACGATAATCCAAAAGATAATGTTCGTTCAAATATGTATGTAACATTAAGATCTAATTGTGTTGAGGCAGCGTCTGTTTTAATTTTTATATTAGGTTGGACAGCATGCTTGCCTGTTCCTTGGCTAACATCAAAAGTATATCCACCAACTATATAATAATGGCGCGCTAATGCATATTTAACGCTACTGCTTGCTTTAATATCTTGTGCCGCAAGGTGAGTAGACGATATTCCTACATACATTTTGTTTGTAATAGTATAATATGCACCAAATCCAAAATCATAAGATAATTTATTTAGATTTGGATTAGCAGCAGTTACAGTTCCTGAGGTGTATGCTGGAATAGTTGCATCATAGACACTAGATCCGTCTGGTGTTCTCCAATCTCCATTAAATTGTTTTTGTAAAATACCAGCATCTAACCCAATACCTAATTTACCAGCGCCTATGTTCATGTTATAAGAAACAGCTAAACGGGCAAATAATGTTTTATCAAATCCAATTTGATCGCTCATCACGTTTAATCCTACAGCTATTGGTAATTGACCAATAGGCATATCAAAACTGAGCAAGCCAGTTTTTGGAGCACCCGGAAAATTTACCCACTGCTGACGATATAATGCATTTGCACAGATAGCCTCACTTGTTCCGGCATAACCAGGATTGTATATCAGTTTATTGGTCATAAACTGAGTAAACTGAGGGTCTTGCTGAGCGAAAGACACACTAGTAATTGCAGCAAATGCAAGTGTTAGAGAGGTAAAAATTTTTTTCATGTTATACCAATTTTTTAAGTTTCTTTTTTATTTATGGTCAAAATACTTAGGCGACTAAGTTATAGTATATTTATTAAAAATCAAACTTTTTGAACTTTTTTTTGTTAAAAAACGGGATTTTGTAAAAAATTGAGGTGAATCAATTAATAATACGAGTTTAGGCTTATACTTGTTAAAAGTAATCTAATTAAATAATAAAACTATTTTTAACAACTTAAACAAAAACAGAAACTGTTTGTACATTTATAAGATATAATAACTAATTAAATAATGATTGCATCTGTATTTCATAAAGGGAAAGATTACAAAATAGATTTACACCAACCTATTGATATTTCTATTCCATTACATTCGAATAAAGATTGCGTTAGTGCATGGTATGTGGAATCTATGAAGTTAGAACCTGTTGTTAATGGAAGTTGGATAGGAGATGTGAGTAAAGGTGGTTCTGTGAATTTTAGAAATGTTACTTTTAATCCTCATGGAAATGGCACACATACTGAGTGTGTAGGACATATTAGCAAAGAATTTATTACTATAAACAATTGCTTAAAAAAATTTATGTTTTTAGCAGAAGTGATTACTATACTTCCTATACAGACAGAAAATGGGGATTATGTAATTACAAAAAAACAACTACAATTGTCTCTAAAAAATACAAAACCTGAAGCCGTAGTTATAAGAACACTTTCTAATGGGTTAAATAAATTAACCATGCAATACTCTGAAACTAATCCGCCTTATATTTTAGAAGAAGGTATTTTATTTTTAAATGAAATAGGAGTTGAGCATTTATTAATTGATATGCCATCTATTGACAGAGAAAATGATGAAGGTAAATTACTTTCTCATCATGCTTTTTGGCAATATCCAAATAATATACAATATCATAAAACAATTACAGAACTTATTTATGTATCAAATGACATTAATGATGGGACATATATTTTAAATATACAAATTGCAAGTTTTGAAAATGATGCCAGCCCGAGTAAACCTATTTTATATAAAATATTTTAAATTAAATCTAAAAAAATGAAATTATACTCACCTTATAATGATAGCTTAACAACATACAACCGTTTTTTGACAAGAGAAGTTACTTGCGGTTCGTTAGGTATTGGTGGTCATAATCCTATTCGTATTCAAAGTATGACAACTACGGATACGATGAATACAAAAGCTACTGTAGAACAGAGTATAAGAATGATTGAAGCTGGCTGCGAACTAGTAAGGATTACTGCTCCAAGTTTAAATGAAGCAAAAAATTTAGAACATATTAAAAAAGAATTATTAGCTGCCGGTTTTAATACACCATTGGTTGCTGATATACATTTTACTCCTAATGCGGCTGAATATGCAGCGAGAATAATAGAAAAAGTAAGAGTAAATCCGGGTAACTATGCTGACAAAAAAAAATTTGAAGCTATAGATTATACTGATTATGATTATGAGCAAGAATTAGAGAGAATTAGAGTGCGTTTTACACCATTAGTAAAAATTTGTAAAGAATATGGCACAGCTATGCGTATTGGAACGAACCACGGTTCTTTAAGTGATAGGATATTAAGCAGATATGGTGATACCCCGATGGGCATGGTGGAATCAGCATTTGAGTTTTTAAGGATATGTGAAGATTTAAATTATCACAATATTGTTATTTCAATGAAAGCAAGTAATACTCAAGTGATGGTTCAGGCATACAGATTATTAGTTCAAAAAATGATTGAAAGTAATCGTAATTATCCTTTGCATTTAGGTGTAACCGAAGCTGGTGATGGAGAAGATGGAAGAATAAAATCAGCCGTTGGGATTGGTACACTTTTAGAAGATGGATTGGGAGATACAGTGCGGGTATCTTTAACGGAAGATCCCGAATTTGAAATGCCTGTAGCCAAAGCATTAATTGATAGATATGTAATAGAAAAAATAAGTACTCATAAGGCAATTGAACCCATTGGAGTAGAAAACAAAAAATTAATTTTACCTTATAATCCTTACGACTATAAAAAGAGAGAATCATCTATTATCTTAAATATCGGAGGACATAACGTTCCGAGAGTTATCTCTGATTTTAGTGAAAAGGAACAAATTACTCCAGCTACTTTTTTTGCGGTTGGTTATAATTATTCTGTTCCGATGGATAAATGGAATATTAGTGATACTGCATGTGATTATGTATATGTTGGTAATCATGAAATAGATTTTAATATACCAGGAACATTAGGAATAATTTATAATTATCAAGCTTGGATTAATATTGAAAATCCCGTAAGACAATACCCTTTATTTTACGGAGAAGAATTTTTTAAAAAAGAAAAAACACATCCTGAATTAAATTTTGTACTTATTACAATAAATGAGTTAACTATTGATTTTATATCAAGAATTAAACTCTTAAAAAATGTTGTATTAATAGCTGATAGTTTTAATTCATATGCCATGGCAGAATTAAGAAGATTGTTTGTTTCATTAGCAGAAAACTCTATATTATTACCAGTAATAATAAAAAGAAATTACAAATCGATATCGGAACAAGACTTTCAATTAGGCTCATCTGCTGAAATTGGAGCATTACTACTTGATGGATTTGGCGATGGTATTTGGATTAAACAACAAGATTGTACCTCCCAAAAAATAACTAATTCAACTACATTTGGTATTTTACAGGCTACACGCACAAGAATTAGTAAAACAGAATATATTTCTTGTCCAAGCTGTGGACGAACACTTTTTGATTTACAAGAAACTACCTCTAAAATAAGAGAACAAACAGATCATTTAAAAGGAATTAAAATAGGAATCATGGGATGTATAGTAAATGGTCCTGGAGAAATGGCTGATGCAGATTATGGTTATGTTGGTGTAGGAGTAGGAAAAATATCCTTATATAAAGGAAAAGAAGTAGTTAAAAAAAATGTACCTAGCGAAAACGCTGTAAATGAATTAATTAATTTAATTAAAGAACATGGAGATTGGATTGATAAAAATTAATGAATACATATAGCCTAATCTTATCATAAAATCATACATAAATTTTGAATAATCAATTTAATAATCAATCATTTATTTCAATATTTCTTAGCAATTTAAGTTTTACACCAACAACTGATCAAAGTTATTTAATTAAATTATTAGCTGAATTTATGAGTAGCCATAACGAACGTGAAATTATGGTTATTAAGGGTTATGCAGGTACTGGAAAAACAAATATTGTAGCAGCATTATCAAAAACGTTACCTTCATTTAAATGGAAAAGCACTTTATTAGCTCCAACTGGAAGAGCAGCTAAAGTATTATCGTCTTATTCAGATAAATCAGCACAAACCATTCATAAAAAAATATTTAAAAAAATTCCTACGTATGATGGAGGAGTACAATTTACATTAGCTCAAAATTTACATAAAAATACTGTATTTATTATTGACGAAGCATCAATGATAGGATTAGATAATCCTAACTCAGATTCAGTTTATGGAAGTTTATTAGAAAGCTTATTTGAATATGTTTACTCTGGAGATAATTGCAAATTAATTTTAGTTGGAGATACTGCACAATTACCTCCAGTGGGCAGTTTTGAAAGCCCTGCATTAGATATTGAATACTTAAAAGCTTCATATCATCTAAATATTAAACACACTGAATTAAAACAAGTAGCCAGGCAGTTAGATACAAGTGGAATATTATTAAACGCTACCAATTTAAGAGAATGCATCTCAAATAAAAAAATAGATTTTCCTAAAATAAAACTATTTAAGGATGTTGTAAGACTAAATGGGGATGAATTAGAAGACGCACTAAATAACGCCTATAGTAGATATGGATTTAATGATGTATTAATTGTTACTAGAAGTAATAAAAGAGCTAATTTATTTAATCAAGCTGTTAGAACTAGAATTAGATATATGGATGATGATTTATGTGGTGGTGATTTAATGATGGTAGTGAAAAATAATTATTTTTGGCTGGATGAAAAATCAGATATTGGCTTCATAGCAAATGGAGATAGTCTGCAAATAAAAAAAATAAAAGGACGAAAAGAGTTATATGGATTTAATTTTGCAGAATGCGTTGTTGAATTATGTGACTATACAAATACTCCTGAAATAACAGTAAATCTTTTGTTAGACTCTATAAATACAGATACTTCAGCCTTAACAAAAGAGCAACAGCATTTTTTATTTGAAGGAGTTATGGAAGATGTAGCAGACCAACCCATAAAAGGATTAAGAATGGCTTACCTAAAAAAAAGTCCTTATTTTAATGCCCTACAAGTAAAATTTAATTACGCTGTTACCTGCCATAAAGCACAAGGAGGACAGTGGCCATGTGTTTTTATTGATCAAGGATATTTAACAAAAGAAATGCTAAATGTAGAATATATACGCTGGTTATATACAGCTTTTACAAGGGCAAGTCAACAAGTATATTTAATGAATTTTTCAGACGATTTTTTTGAAATATAGCATCAGGCTGTACTAAAAATGTTTCAAATTATTTTCATCTCTAAAACTGACATTACAAGCAATTTAGTTATATTCGCATGATACAATTTGACGGTTATAACAATGATACCAAATAAAAAAATTCAAATGGTTGACTTAAAAAGTCAATACGAAAAAATAAAAACTGAAATTGATACAGGCATACAAGAAGTAATAAATACAACTGCATTTATTAATGGGCCAGCAGTTAAAGAATTTCAATCTGATTTAGAAAAATATCTGAAAGTAAAACATGTAATTCCATGCGCAAATGGAACAGATGCCTTACAAATAGCCATGATGGCTTTAGATTTAAAACCTGGAGATGAAGTAATTACAGCAAGTTTTACTTATGTAGCTACAGCGGAAGTTATCGGACTGTTGGGACTTACTCCAGTTTTGGTTGATGTTTATCCTGATACATTTGATATAAATATTGAAGCTATTGAAAAAGCAATAACTCCAAAAACAAAAGCGATTGTTCCTGTACATTTATTTGGACAATGCTCCGATATGGAAAGAATTATGGCTTTAGCAAAAAAGCACAACTTATATGTTATTGAAGATGTAGCTCAAGCAATTGGAGCAGATTATACATTTAGCGATGGAACAGTGGCAAAGGCAGGAACTATAGGAACAATAGGTTGTACTTCATTTTTTCCAAGTAAAAATCTTGGCTGTTATGGTGATGGTGGTGCTATGTATACTAATGATGACAACCTTGCTAAAAAATTAAGAATGATTGC
Source organism: uncultured Flavobacterium sp. (assembly GCA_964541155.1). Classification (GTDB taxonomy): domain Bacteria; phylum Bacteroidota; class Bacteroidia; order B-17B0; family Aurantibacillaceae; genus UBA4416. The sequence continues at coordinate 64,945 of CAZIPC010000007.1, read as the reverse complement.
ACATCATGGGCAAAGCATACAATATAAACATGATGTACTAGGCGTAAATTCAAGATTAGATACTATTCAAGCGGTAGTTTTAAAAGCAAAATTAAAACATCTAGACGAATATGCAGCTGCCAGAAATAAAGCAGCTAATTATTACGATAACGCTTTAGCGAATCATCAAAAAATTAAAACACCTACTAGAGCAAAAAATTCAACTCACGTATTTCATCAATACACATTACAACTTAACAATATTGATAGAACATTACTAAGAGAACAATTAGCAGAACGTGGTATACCAGCAATGATATACTACCCTATTCCATTACACGAGCAAAACGCTTATAAAAACGAACGATTTAAAAAAAGTGATTTTCCTGTAACTGAAAAATTATGCGCCACTGTTTTGTCTTTACCTATGCATACCGAAATGGATGAAGAAACTTTAAAATATATTACAGACAACTTATTAGAATTAGTAAAATAATATTATGAAAATAACAATAGTTGGAACAGGATATGTGGGATTAGTAACAGGTACATGTTTTTCTGAAGTTGGAATGGATGTTACATGTGTAGACATTGACCAAACTAAAATTGATAACCTTAAAAAAGGCATATTACCCATTTACGAACCCGGATTAGATGAAATGGTAAAACGTAATGTAGATAAAAAACGTTTACATTTTTCCACATCATTAAAGGATAGTATACAACAATCAGAAGTTGTTTTTATTGCTGTTGGAACTCCCCCAGATGAAGATGGATCTGCTGATTTAAAATATGTACTTGCTGTTGCTTCAAGTATTGGCGAACATATGCAGCATCCGTTAGTGGTAGTTACAAAAAGTACAGTGCCTGTTAGTACTGCCGAAAAAGTAAGAAAGGCAGTTGCAGAGCAACTAACAAAGCGTGAGTCTAACTTAAATTTTTATGTAGCATCAAATCCTGAATTTTTAAAAGAAGGTGCCGCTATTGAAGATTTTATGAAGCCTGATAGAATTGTAGTTGGCATTGATAATCCAGAAGCAGAAGAATTGATGCGTAAATTATATAAACCATTTTTAATGAATGGACATCCTATTTATTTTATGGATATTCCTTCGGCAGAAATGACAAAGTATGCAGCAAACGCCATGTTAGCAACAAAAATTAGTTTTATGAATGATATTGCAAACCTTTGCGAAATAATGGGAGCAGATGTAAATATGGTTCGTAAAGGAATTGGAAGCGATGCCCGTATTGGAACAAAATTTATTTATCCAGGCGTAGGTTATGGAGGAAGTTGTTTTCCTAAAGATGTAAAAGCATTAATTAAAACAGCGAAAGAAAATAAATATGAAATGAAAATTTTAAATGCTGTTGAAAATGTAAATGAAAGCCAAAAAGAAGTGTTATTTAAAAAAGTAAAAAAACATTTTAATAATAATTTAAAAGATAAAAAAATTGCACTATGGGGATTATCATTTAAACCCAAAACAGACGATATGCGTGAAGCTCCTTCATTGGTTATTATAGACAAATTATTAAAAGAAGGGGCTAATGTTGTAGCTTATGACCCAGTTGCTATGAATGAAGCTAAACATACTTTAAAAAATACGATCGAATATTCCACCGACATGTATGATACATTAAATGGAGCAGATGCATTGCTTATTGTTACAGAGTGGCCTGAATTTAGAGTACCTGATTTTAATGAAGTAAGTAAACGATTAAATGAAAAAGCATTGTTTGATGGTAGAAATATTTTTGATCCGCAGGATATGAAAAAACTAGGCTACAGTTACTACTGTATTGGCGTTAAAACCAATTAATAACTATTTACATTACCAAAAAATACACTATGAGTCAAAAAAGAATATTAATAACTGGAGCAGCTGGTTTTTTAGGTTCACACTTATGCGACAGATTTATTAAAGAAGGTATGCAAGTAGTTGCTATGGATAATTTAATTACTGGTGACTTAAAAAACATTGAACATTTATTTAAATTACCCCAGTTTGAATTTTACCACCATGATGTCAGTAAATTTATACATGTGCCAGGCAACATTGACTATATTTTGCATTTTGCATCTCCAGCAAGCCCAATAGATTATTTAAAAATTCCAATTCAAACATTAAAAGTTTCTTCGTTAGGAACACATAACGTTTTAGGATTTGCCCGTGTTAAAAAAGCGCGTGTGTTAGTTGCCTCAACAAGTGAGGTATACGGAGATCCGTTTGTTCATCCTCAAACCGAAGAATATTGGGGAAATGTTAATCCGGTGGGCCCAAGAGGTTGTTATGATGAAGCAAAACGTTTCATGGAAGCCTTAACTATGGCCTACCACGAAACTCATGGTTTAGAAACACGAATTATTAGAATTTTTAATACTTATGGGCCTAAAATGAGATTAAACGATGGACGTGTATTACCTGCATTTATAGGACAAGCATTAAGAGGAGAAGATTTAACCATGTTTGGAGACGGAAGTCAAACACGTAGCTTTTGTTTTGTAGATGATTTGGTTGAAGGCATTTATCGTTTATTAATGAGTAATTATCATTTACCAGTAAATATTGGAAATCCAGATGAAATTAGTATTAAAGATTTTGCTGATGAAATTTTAAAATTAACAGGATCTAATCAAAAATTAATTTCATTGCCTTTACCTAAAGACGACCCTAAACAACGCAGACCAGATATTAGTAAGGCAAAAGAAATATTAGGTTGGGAACCAAAAATTAAAAGAGCAGAAGGTTTAAAAATAACGTATGAGTATTTTAAATCCTTATCAAAAGAAGAATTAAACAAAACTGAGCACCGCAATTTAGAAACACTTAATAAATAGTAATGATTAGACATTACAATATCACAGTTAAGGGAAAAGTACAACGAGTATCTTACAGATTTTGCACCCATACTCAAGCATTAAAATGTAATTTAACCGGTTATGTAAAAAATTTACACAATGGCGATGTATACATTGAAGCAGAAGGAAAAGAAGATGATATTAATAAATTAATTGATTGGTGTTATGTTGGTTCTCCTTTATCCACAGTAAAAGAAGTAAATGCCCAAGAAGGAGAAGTAAAAAACTTTGAAACATTTGAGGTAAAAAAATAATATATTTGCTTAAAGCACTTTAATTTATTTCTATTTTTAATTCTATACTAATTACTAATTTTCAATATGACAAATCTTATAAAATATATTTTATTAAGCTTTGTAGCTTTAATCGTTACAAAACAAGTTATAGCTCAAAATACATCAAAAGCTAAGCTATCAGCATTTACACAACAGTATTTACTAAATACAAATGCGTCTTCAGAAAGTATAAGAAAAACAGCAGTGTGTAAATACATACAAAATAGCTATTTTTTAAGTGCTTTAATTAAAGTAAAACCCACTATAAATGACGCCTCATTAAAAACGCTTAATGTAAAAATTGGAACAAAAGCAGGAAATATATGGACTGTGCAAATTCCAGAAACAAAATTGCATGATTTCATAAATTTAGATGAAATAGAATACATACAACTAGATGAACCAATTTTTTTAAATTTAGAAATGGCCAGAAAAACAACTCGAGTAGACTCTGTTCATAAAGGAATTAATTTACCTTTAGCGTATACTGGAAAACATGTTGTAGTTGGAGTTTTAGATGTTGGTATTGATTACACACACCCTACGTTTTATGACACATTAGGAAATGCATATAGAATAAAACGAGTATGGGAACAAAAAAGTACTGGTACACCTCCTACGGGATTTACATATGGTAAGGAATTAACAGACTCTTTAAGCATACTAGCAGATAGTACAGATAATACATTACAAACACATGGCACTCACGTAGCAGGAATTGCCTCTGGATCAGGATATGGCAGTCCAACAATTGGAAAATACAGAGGAGTAGCCTATGAGAGTGATTTAGTAATTGTTGGAATTACCCCACCAGCATCACAATGGACAAATGCTGGGATGTCTGATATTATTGATGGAATGAGTTACGTATATAATTATGCCGCTTCTGTTGGAAAGCCCGCAGTGGTTAATTTAAGTTGGGGGTGCACAGTAGGGCCACACGATGGATCTTCATTATTTAGTCAAGCATGCGATAATTTAACAGGGGCCGGAAAACTATTTGTTATTTCAGCTGGAAATAATGGCACTAACAATATTCATGTAAAAAAAACATTTACAGCAAGTGATACGCTTTTAAAAACAGTAATAAATTTTAATACATCATTTCCTCAAAAAAAAACCTGGGTAGATATATGGGGAGAGCCATCGAAGCCATTTAAAGTAAAATTATCTTTATATAATGCAAATACAATAATTAATGAAACACGTTTTTTCACTTTAAACAATACTAGCCTTGATACTTTTGTAATTGGAACAACAAACGATACGTGTTATTTTAAAATAAGTTTAATTGCTTCTGATTACAATCTTAAACCACATGTACTACTAGATATTTACAGTAAAACAACCCGAAACTTGTGCTTAACAGTAAAAACAAACACAAGCACTGTTCATGCATGGGAAGGATATGTTAATCAATCAACTGGCATTTATGGTTCATTTTCAACTGGAGGTATTACTGGGGCAACCGCTGGAAACACTGATTATACAATAGGAGAAATGGCATGTACAAATTCAGCTATAACGGTTGGAGCCTATGCCTCTAAAGTTGCTTATACAGATATTTCTGGTAGTACATGGAACTACAGTAGTTATGTAAATATTAATAGATTTGTACCATTCTCTAGTCATGGGCCAACTATTGACAATAGAACTAAACCAGAAATTACAGCTCCTGGTTTAACAATTGCATCGGCTGTTAGTGTTAGTGATACTGCTTATACAATAACTGGATCGGCAAAAAGTGATGTTGTAAGTTCATTTATAAATCCATTAAACAATAAAACTTATTATTATGGAGAAATGAGTGGTACGTCTATGTCATCGCCTATGGCAGCTGGTATTGTTGCTTTATTTCTTCAAGCAAATCCATCACTTACACCAAATCAAGTAAAAACTATTATTACTCAAACAGCAATTAAAGATATTTATACAACTACAACTCCAAATCCTGTGTTATGGGGAGCAGGTAAAATAAATGCTTATCAAGGATTAAAACAAGTTATTTATAATACAGGAGTAAAAACTTATAACAATCAAATAAGTAATTTTGAGTTATATCCAAATCCCAATCAAGGAGAATTTGTAATTAAAAAAATTGCTTTAAATCAAGATGCTGTAGATTTGGATATTTATACAACAAATGGTGTATTGGTTTTCTCTAAAAAAAATATACTAGAAAATACACAATATGAAAGCACAATAACTTTACCTAATCTAGCAAATGGTATTTACATAACAATAATAACTAGTAACCATACTCGCACTGTGTTTAAAACAAGTATTGTAAACTAAAAAGAGAGAAATCTATTTTGAAAAAAACTGTATAAGTTTGCGTAATGGTTTAAGATAAACTGTGAAAAAATATGGTTTTTGATTGTTTATTTTCCAAGCCTTTCTGTCTTCGTTATTAGCTCTAATTCTGTTTATTAACGAAACATTACTTTTGCCCCCTAAACGCATATTAACTATAATTTCAGGCAAATAAGCTAACTTAATATGATGCTTATGTATAAAACGCAACATTAATTCGTAATCGGCCGAAGATTTTAAATCTAAATTAAAGGTCCCATATTTTTGGTAAATATCTTTCTTTACAAAAAAAGTTGGGTGAGGCGGCATCCATCCATATTTAAACATACCGGGCTTATATTGTCCCGACTTCCATTTTCTGATTACTTTAGTTTTATTTTTTTTATCTACATAACATAAATCTGCATATACGGCATCTACATTCTTCAGATTAAATAAACTCACTATATTCTCAATAACTTTATGATTTACATAAAAATCATCACTATGTAAAATTCCGATAACATCACCAGTTGCTATTGCTATCCCTTTATTTAAAGCATCATACAAGCCATTATCTTTTTCAGATACTACTTTATAAATTTTGTTTTTATATGAATGAATTATAGAAAGTGTACTATCTGTTGAATTACCATCTACTATAATATACTCGATATTAGAATACGTTTGACTTAAAACAGAATCTATCGCATCAATTAAGGTTGATTCGCTATTATAAGTAATTGTAATGATAGATACTTTCAAGATAAATTTATTGAGTTAAAGAGTGTGCAAAATAAATTAATGATTTAAAATTAAAATCAATTCGTTCATCTGTTTTTGGCTGATTACAAATGTAAACAGTCTTCATACCTGCCTTTCTACCAAATTCCATGTCACTCATGCTATCTCCAACTATAATTGATTTGCTAAAGTCAATATGAGGAAAATCTTCTTTTGCTTGTAAAGCCATACCGATAGACGGTTTACGTGTAGGATGATTTTCGGATGCTAAATACGGAGAGTGATAAATTTTATCTATTCTACCTTTCATGAAATTGATTTCATACATCATATTTTGATGTATAAGCTCTAAATCTTCTGGAAAGATAATACGCTTTCCTATGCATTGTTGATTTGTTACTACAACAATTGTTTTAAAGATAGGGTTTAAAATTCTTAAGGCATTTAGTGCGCCATCAATAAACTCAAACTCTGTAGTGTGTTTTACATAGTCATTTTCTAATTTAGTATTAATAACTCCGTCTCTATCTAAAAAAAGAGTCCATGTATTATCTATATTTAAATCTTTTAAAATCATATTGCGCTTTATTATAATCTTCCGGAATACCAATATCTATAAAGTATCCGTCATATTCAAATCCATACATTTGAAGTTCATAGATTCGTTGTTCATAAAAATCTTTTTCTATCGAAAAATTCAAATTTTCAACAGTCTCAATTAAAAATAATTTTCTATTTAAAATATAAACACCACCATTAATTAATCCTGGTATACTTTGATTATCTTTTTCTTTAAAGGCTTTAATTTGATTATTGTTCAATAAATTAATTGTTCCATATCTTCCAGCATTTTCAACTTTTCTTAATGCCAACGAAAAATTTGATTGAGCTAACAAATGATTTTGATAATAGCGATTGATATCAATGTCAAAAAAAGAATCTCCATTTAAAACTAACACATCATTTGTTTTACACTGTTGTAAAGCCAAACGTATGCCTCCACCTGTGCCTAAGGGTGTTTCTTCTTTGGCATAAGATATAGTTATATCTTTAAATTTTTCTTGATAATATTCTGTGATTTTATGAGATAAATGGCCAGTTGACAAAACTACATGTTGAATATGATAGTATTTTAAATAATCAAAAATATAATTTAAAAAAGGTTCATTGTTTATTGGAGCCATTGGTTTAGGCACATCATTTACAATAGTTTGTAAACGTGTTCCAAATCCACCTGCTAATATAATAGCTTCTGTAATCAATGTATTATTATGATTTTGGGAATAATTCAATTTCAACCAATTCGCAAATTGTATGTCCTAAAATCATATGACACTCTTGAATACGAGGTGTATCTTTAGAAGGTATATTAATTAAATATTTAGCACAATCTTTCATTTTACCACCCGTTTCTCCAGTAAAAGCAACAGTAATCATGCCTATTTCATTTGCAATCTCTAAAGCTTTTATAACGTTGGTTGAGTTACCACTAGTAGACATCCCTATTAATACATCTCCTTTACGACCCATTGCTTTTGTTAATCTACTATATATAACATCATAACTATAATCGTTAGCAACTGCTGTTGTATAACTTGTATTAACATGTAATGCATCACTAAATAATGGTGGTCTATCATAATAAAAACGACCACTCAATTCAGCTGCCAAATGCTGAGCATCAGCTGCCGAGCCACCATTTCCTGCCCATAATACTTTTCCATCTTTTTTATATGATGTTACGATTTCGTTTACAACTGATTGAACTGTATTTAAAATAACTTCATTAGATAATAAAGCGGTTTTTAAATCAATTGAAGTTTGAAGACGAGATTTTATATGTTGTATCATGGGTTTAATTTTTAAAGTATAAATTTAAATATTTTTTAATTATAACTGTCTTTAATAGGTTTATAAAACAATAATCCAAGTAATCCTATTGCTCCATAGGTTAATATCTTAAAATGATCGTAGATAGGATTAAATTCTCCCAACAACACTTTTAAATTAAAAGATAAAAAGACAACAATTAAAAATACTATTAAACTATTTTTTTGATTCTTTTTAAGAATATGATGCTTGCTAAACATAAAATATATTAAAACAACAATAGCAGGCATAAAAAACAAAAACGCATAGTGTTGTTGGTGTGGAAAAATAAGAGGAACTAAGCCAAAAATGTAGGATAATTCATATAATTGATGTGATTTTGATTGAACGGATTTAAACGGTAAAGAATTTAAAAAATACAATGTTAAAGCTAATAAGAGTAATCTGACACTATTTAAAATTATACTTAAATTTTGCAAACTAACATTAATGATATTTCTTTTGATTGGAAGCGCATATACATCTGGAACATTTTCGACACACAATACAGACAATAAAGTTGATAAGCCATGAAAACTTCGTTCTTCAACATCTAATATATTTTTTTGACTAGAAGGGTTTATTAAAAGCCACCAATCCATTAATAAATTTAGATTTTTAGCATATCCTAAAAATAAAATTGGGATACCCCATAACAATAAACAAAATACCAATACATATAATACTGCTTTTAACTTAGCTCTGTATAATAAATATGGAATTAAAACTATTGGTAATAGTTTTATATTTATTCCTATTGATAAAAGAAGCGCTCCGAGTAAAATTTTATTTTTGTGAAAAATAAAATCTATTGACGAAAGACATAAATATAGAATAACAATAGTAATTTGAGACGCATGTATATTTTCGTGAATTACTCGAAGTAAAAAAATTAATATAACGCTGTAAAATATATTTAATTTTTTGATTGAAAAATTTGATAAATCTAAATATGAAAAAATAATTTTAAATGATTTATAGAGCAAGTATACATTTAAACATAACCATAAAAATTTACATAACATAAATGGTAAAAATGTAAATGGGTATAATATAATTGCAAAAAATAATGAGTATAAATAATGAAATCCTTGTCCAAATAAGATTTTATAAATAGAATCACTGATAAATAATTGTTTTGATGCTGAATAATAAATATAAAAATCACCATTACCACTACTTTCAATAAACAGATATATGAATAATAATAAAAAAAATGTTATTTTGAATAGAGGATGATTTTTCATTTTAAAAAAATAACATGTTAAATAAACAATTAAAATAATGTTCTGATTCTATTTTTATAATTCCCAATTTATTTTTAAAATCGCCCTGAGAGCTATCAAAATCTGCAATACCGTACCAAGGCTCTAAACACACGAATTGTTCTTGATTTTTTTTAGACCATATTCCAAAATAAGGCCAGTTTTTTGAAATTAATTTTACGCCATGATTTGATAACTCAGACATTAAAGTCACTTCATTAATTTGAGAGTTAATAAAAACCAATGCATCATTATCAAATAACTGTTTGGAGACTTGGAGTTTATTATTATTTAATTGTAAATTATTTTGTTGGCTTGTAATTAACCCTTGATTTAACTCATTAATTTTAAATAATTTATTTTTTTCGAAATGAAGTTGATAATCATTAAATGATTCATTTGCTTGCAAAGGGCAATTAAAAGCAGGGTGCGCACCTATTGAAAAATACAAATCATTACTATCTGGATTAAATACAGAATAGCTAACTTCTATGTTATTATGAATTAGTTTGTATTTAATTTGTAAACTAAAATGAAATGGAAAAAGTGTTAATGTATATTCTGAAGCTACTAATTCAAACACGAGATTACATTCATTTTGTTCAATACAAATAAATTCTGAATCTCTTGCAAAACCATGTTGAGGCAATTCATATGTTTTAGAATTAATAGAATACTTTCCGTTTTTTAATTTACCAACTATAGGAAACAAAACTGGAGCATGCCTTGCCCAAACATTTTTATTTGCTTGCCAAATATATTCGATATTGGTGTCATTAGAGACAACGGAACATAGCTCTGCCCCAACAGAATTAACCTTAATATTTAAAACATTATTTTTAAGTTGAAAAATAGGCATTATAAAGACATTACACCTTCTATTTCGGCTGCTTTTTCGTAAATAGTAATAATTTCATCAACACTCATTACTACTTGTTTAACTGTAATACTAATAAAGTTACCCTTTGCTGATTGTTTTTGAATAATATCGGCATCGTTATCAAAAATAACTTCTACCAATGCCATAGTTTTATTATCAGCTTTTATAATAAACTTAAACATGTATACGTAAGGAAAAGATGTAATACTCTCTTCTAATTTTTTTCTTAATTCATCAAATGTATTTGTAGCCATTATTTATTAAAATAGTGATTGTAAATTAAAATTAATCCAAAAATAATTAATGCAGTTCCAGTAATATAATTCACTATGGTCATAATTTTATCAGTTAAATAATGTTTTATTTTACCTGCTAATTTAACTTTAAAAAGTTCGATAAATAATACTGCTGCCAACACTAAACTAAAAAACACGAGCATTTTAATTATAGAATAGTCGAATTCTTTACTTATTGCTGTAACATTTGCTAACCAAAGTAGCCATACTGTTGGGTTAAAAAGATTTAATAAAAAACCCTTTAGTAACATTAGTTTAGGACTAGGTAATTGATTTTCTATATCAATCACATCGTCTGTTTTTACAGCTTTTTTCTTAAAAAAGAAAGCTCCAAAAACAATTAAAATTATGCCTCCAATTATAGCGAAAAAAGTTTGAGTTTTTTCGGAATGCAATAAATTAGCCATTCCTAAATGAACTAATAAGCATACTAATACACACAAAAACAAATCACTTAAAACAACTCCTGTAGCTAAAAAAGCTCCCGTTCTATATCCATATTTAATTCCGGTGTTTATTAATGCAAAAAAAGCTGGCCCAAACGAAAATGTAAGAAGCAATATAATAACAATTGACTGATATACTAAACTTACTATCAAAATGTATTTTTATAATTAGAAATAAAACTTTGCCACTCCTCAAGTAGCTTGCCTTTTAACACTCTGGGAAATTTATGTGCCGATCCTAATTTACCTTTAGACGCCATAAAATCTATAAATATACTATCTGGTAGTACATTTACATAAACATCTTTTAGGGCAGCTATTCTTTCAGTACGATAGTCATCATTTAGTTCTTTTAAATGATAGTCTAATCTTTCTTTAATATCATTTTCTGACACTAGTTTATTAGAGCCAACAAACCATTGATGAGCAAACAAAGAACCATGCGGAATACCTGCTACTGCGAATTCATTAATCTCAATATTTAAATCATCAGCTGTTAATTTAATTGCACGACTCATATTTTCAACTGAAAGATGTTCTCCGCATAAACTTAAATAATGTTTAGTTCGACCAGTTATAACGATTTCAGCATATTCTAAATTCACAAAACGTATAGTATCTCCTATTAAATATCTCCAAGCTCCAGAACAGGTTGAAAGTAATAACGCATAATCTTTTCCTAATTCAACATCTTTGATTGTTAAAGCTGTTGCTCCTGCTTTTAAATTTCCATCCGAATCAAAATTATCTTCATTAAACGGAACAAATTCAAAGAATATACCATTATCCAGCAACATTCTCATTCCTTGTTGCGGATTTGGTCTTTGCTGATAGGCTATTAATCCTTCTGATGCCAAATATGTGTCAGAAAAAATTAATGGAAATGCTGTAAGCTTTGCTATACTATTTCTATAGGGTTCAATAGAAACACCTGCATGTACATATACTTTTAAATTTGGCCAAACATCATGAATATTATCTACTTTATAGTATTCAATAACTCTCTCCATCAATATTTGAACCCATGCCGGAACACCCACAATAACACCAATATCCCAATCCTTAGCACTTTTTACTATTTCTGTTAATTTTGTTTCCCAATCTTTGTATTGAGATATTTTTTTTCCAGGTTTATAGAAATGTTGAAACCAAATTGGAATATTAGCAGCTGTAATACCACTTAAATCTCCACTATAATGACTGCCATTAAAATCCAACAACGTACTACCACCAATCATCAACATACCACGTGAAAAATGTTCTTTTGGAAAATCATAGTTTGCCTGAGCTACCAATTGTCTTACACTTCCTCTCTTAAAAGCCTTTAACATTTCTTTTGTAACTGGTATAAATTTACTGGCAGCTTCTGACGTGCCAGAGCTTAATGCAAAATATTTAATATGATTAGGCCAGCATACATAAGGCTCTCCTTTATGAGCTCTGTACCACCATTCTTTATAAATAGAGCTATAATCATACATTTTTACTGTTGATTGAAACCCATCAATAGGATTTTTTTGTTGTAACAATTTAGTAAAATGAAAATGCTCACCAAATGCAGTATGCTCTGCTTTAGTCATAAGTTTTTTTAAAACCTTTGTTTGCTGAACATAATAATTTGTTTTCTTTGGAATTTTATTTCCCAATTTAACCGCACCTTTTAATATAGAATCTAGTATAGCCATTTAATTAATTTATTAATTAGAATTGTAATTAAATAAAATATATCATCTAATTATCTAATCATTCATTATTTTATATATCTGAAATCATGATTATTTTTTATCATTTTTAAAGATGCTATAATTAGTTTAATAACCTCTTCAACATCTCCTTTATGAACACTTTCTACAGTAGTATGCATATATCGTAAAGGTAATGATATTAAAGCAGATGCCACACCATCATTACTGTAAGCAATAGCATCAGTATCTGTACCAGTACTTCGACTTGCCGCTTGACGTTGAAAATTAATTTTATGCTTTACAGCCGCATCAATAATCAATTTTAACAAATTATTTTGAACAGCTGGACCATAAGATAAAACAGGTCCTTTTCCACATGCTAAATCTCCGCTTGTAATTTTATTCATCATCGGTGTTTGTGTATCATGGCAAACATCGGTAATAATCGCAACATTTGGCTTAATTTTATGAGCAATCATAGTAGCTCCATTTAATCCTACCTCTTCTTGCACTGAATTTACGATATATAAGCCAAATGGTAATTTTGTTTTACTTTCCTTTAATAAACGTGCTACTTCTGCAATCATAAACCCTCCTACTCTATTGTCTAATGCTCTTCCTACAAAGTAGCGGTTATTCAACTGCATAAACTCATCTTCATAAGTAACAACGCAACCAACATGAACACCCAATTCTTCAACTTCTTTATCACTTTTACATCCTAAATCTAAAAAAATATTTTTCAAACTAGGCGCTTCTTCTCTTGACGCATCGCGCACATGAATTGCTGGCCAACCAAAAATAGCTTTTACAATTCCTTTTGGCGTATGAATATTAACACGTTTTGATGGTGCTATTTGATGATCACTCCCACCATTACGACGCAAATAAATAAATCCATCTTTTGTAATATAATGTACAAACCAAGAAATTTCATCTGCATGCGCTTCAATCACAACTTTATAAGAGGCCTCAGGATTAACAATACCAACTACAGTACCATAAGTATCCACATAATGTTCGTCAATATATGGCTTAATATAATTTAACCACATTTTTTGCCCTTCACTTTCAAAACCTGTTGGAGAAGGATTATTAAGATAGTTTTTTAAAAATAGTAATGAAGGTTCTGTAAAAATACTTTTCTCTTTTTTAGCTGTTTTCTTTGCCATAGCTTGATTTGATATAGGTTTTAAATATATTAAAAATTGTGCATTTAGTTCGTATTTTTTAAACTATTTTCGTCAAAATGAGTTAAACAAATTTCGATTTTTTGTTTGATTAAACTTATATTTGAGCAGTAATGAATACTAATATTATTGAGATATATACGGACGGGGCTTGTAGTGGAAACCCTGGTCCTGGTGGCCTAGGAATTGTTTTGAAATACAAAGAACAACGTAAAGAACTAGCATATGGATTTAGATTAACAACCAACAATAGAATGGAATTAATTGCAATTATTATAGCTTTAGAGACTTTAAAAAAAGAAAACTCTGATGTGGTGGTATACTCTGACTCTAAATATGTAATAGATTCAATTAACCTAGGATGGGTATACGGATGGGAAAAAAAAGGATTTAAGGATAAAGCAAATCCAGATTTATGGAAACGCTTTCTAGAAATTGCTAAAAAACATACTATAAAATTTATTTGGGTAAAAGGGCATGCATCTAACAAGGAGAATAACAGATGTGATGAATTGGCCGTAGCAGCAAGCAAAAGCAAACACTTATTAATTGATGAAGGTTATGAACTTTCTAAAAAGTAAATGATTTAATTTTAAAAAGTTAAAAAACCTTCTAACTGCATGTTTATCACATTTAACGTGTCTAAATCAATCAAATTACCATTATTATCCAATAAAGTATCTACTTTACTGATTGGCAATTTATTATGATACACATTAACTTTTAGATAATTTAAAATATTGGTTAAATGTTCCATTCCTCTCAAATTTCCAGCTCTACCAGTAGATATACCTACTAAACATGCTTTATTTTCTGCCCATGCTTTTGGAGGAACGGCATCTAAAAATACTTTCAAAATGCCTGGAAAACTGCCATTATACTCGGGTACTACAAAAATAAATTTTGTTTGATTCATTACATAGGTGTCAATAATTTTTTGAAAATCAATCGAACGTTGGCTGTATAAATCAGTATGTAAAATAGTAGCAGGTAGATTTTTTAAACTAAACAGATTAGTAATAATTCCTTTTTTTTGTAAAGCAGAAGCATAATAATTTGCAACTTTTTCTGTATTACTGTCTAATCTATTAGTAGCTGATATGATTGTGACTGAACCCATTATATTATTAACATTTTTATGAAGTTATGAATTTAAGTGTTAAAAACTAAAAACACATAAAACCCTTAAATAGTTTAAATTTACTGAATACAATTTTGTGAGATTTTTGATTTTTTACGATGAATATAACATATTACGGTCATTCTTGTTTTGGTATTGAAATCAATGGTAAACACTTATTGTTTGATCCATTTATTTCTCCAAACGAATTAGCAAAAGATATTGATATTAAAACCATAAAAGCTGATTATATTTTAATTTCTCACGGCCATGAAGATCATATTGCGGATGCAATATCAATAGCACAAAACACCAACGCTTTAGTTATTGCAAATTGGGAAATTATTGATTGGATAAAGCAAAAAGGAATTAAAAATACTCATCCGATGAATACAGGAGGAAAAAAAGTTTTTGATTTCGGATCCGTAAAATGTGTTAAAGCTGAGCATAGCAGCAGCTTGCCAGATGGTACTTATGGGGGTAATCCTATGGGATTTGTAATAGAAAGTAATGATAAAAACTTTTATTATGCTGGAGATACCGCACTAACATATGACATGAAATTAATAGGCAACTATCGTAAAATTGATTTTGCCTTTTTACCCATTGGAGATAACTTTACAATGGGAATAGATAATGCTATTATTTGTAGTAAAGATTTCATCAACTGTTCTGACATTATAGGAATGCATTACGATACTTTTGGCTATATAAAAATTGATAAACAGGAAGCTACTCATAAATTTAGTATACAAGGAAAAAAATTAACCCTTCTAGAAATAGGAGAAACTATCATTAAATAATAACATGGGAAAAATAATAGCAATAGCAAATCAAAAAGGTGGAGTTGGTAAAACAACATCAGCAATTAATTTAGCTGCCTCATTAGCCGTTTTAGAATATAAAACGTTATTAGTAGATGCAGACCCTCAAGCAAATGCTACATCTGGAGTTGGTATAGAGCCAAAAGATGTAAAATCTGGATTATATGAGTGTATAATTGACAGTAAGCATCCAAAAGAGGTTATTTTAGAAACAGAAACTCCAAACTTATACCTATTACCAACTAATACTGATCTAGTTGCTATAGAACTCGAAATTGTAAATCTTCCAAACAGAGATTATATGATGAAAGCAGCATTATCTAAAATAAAAGATGATTATGATTTTATTATTATTGACTGCTGCCCTTCATTAGGATTAACAGTTATAAACTCTTTAGCAGCATCTGACAGTGTTATTATACCTGTACAATGTGAATACTTCGCCTTAGAGGGAATGGGAAAATTATTACAAACTATAAAATTAGTACAAGCACACATCAACACAGAATTAGATATAGAAGGCGTTTTATTAACTATGTATGATCCACGCTTAAAACTAGCAAATCAAGTAGTTGAAGAAGTTAAAATGCATTTCCAAAATATGGTATTTAATACAATTGTTCAGCGCAATACAAAACTAGCAGAAGCTCCAAGTCATGGCAAAACAATTATAATGCATGATGCTGTAGGAAAAGGATCTGTTAATTATTTAAACTTAGCTCGCGAAATTTTACAACGTAATGGATTAACAAAAATTAGCGATGAAAATAGAACAATAACATTTACACAAGAAGAATCAGAATTTAACGAAGGATAATTTTAATAAAATGAGTAATAATAAAAAACAAGCATTAGGAAGAGGATTAAGTGCACTACTAGAAAATGCTAAAACAGATATCACAACAAAACAAACTGGCGATAGCACTCCTGTTGTTGGTTCTATAGCTATAATAAAAATAAAGGATATTGAAACTAACCCGTTTCAACCTCGTACTAATTTTGAAGAAATTGCTTTACAAGAATTATCAGAATCAATAAAACAGCATGGTATTATACAACCTATTACTGTAAGAAAATTAGGTTATGATAAATACCAACTAATCTCTGGCGAACGAAGATTTAGAGCATCTCAATTAGCAGAAATTACCGAAATACCAGCGTACATTAGGGTAGCAAATGACCAGGCTATGCTTGAAATGGGATTAATCGAAAACATTCAACGTGAAGATTTAGACCCTATAGAAGTTTCTTTAAGTTACAAACGTTTAATAGATGAATGCAATATTACACAAGAACAATTGAGCGAAAAAGTAAATAAACAACGTAGTACGGTTACCAATTTTTTACGCTTATTAAAACTACCAGCTGTTATACAAAAAGCAGTAAGAGACAGGGATATTTCGATGGGACACGCTCGCGCATTATTAAGCATAGAGAATGAAGATAAACAACTAGCTATTTTTGCGATGGCAGTTGAAAACGAATTATCAGTTCGCCAAGTAGAAGAATTAGCGCGAGGAGAAAAATTACAATTTAAACCTAAAACATCTCGTGTAGAAAAACCTTTAAGTATTGAAGACAAACAAATCACAAAAAAATTAGAGAAAATATTTAATCAGTCTTTTGACTTTAAAAGAAATGCAAAAGGCGCCGGTAGTATTTCGTTAAATTTTAGTAATGACACTGAATTAGAACACATCCTATCATTTTTTGACATAAATTAACTAAGCTTAAATCACAAGATATAAGCTATAAGTTATATCTTGTGATTATATTTGATTGGGTGAAATTTTTATTCTCATATTTAATAGTATCGTGTATTTGTTTCAGCATTTTTGCTCAAGCACAATCAGTAGATTCTTTACAACATGTAACTATTAAAGATTCCATTTTGGCTAATCAAGCCACAAAAAAAGCAATATATAATAGTGCCAGAAAAGCAACTATAAAGAGTGCTTGTTTTCCGGGATTAGGGCAAATATACAATCACAAATATTGGAAACCTCCTATTATATATGCAGCTATTGGTGGAATTGTTTATTGGGGAATTAATAATCAAAAAAAATACATGTATTACAGTAATAATTTAAGAGCTATTTACGACAATGATATAAATACAACCAATTCAACCTCCTATACAAGTGAGCAACTCATTACTCAAAAACGATACTATAGAAAGTATAGAGATATGGCAATTATGGCTGGAGCTTTTGTTTATTTATTAAATATTATTGATGCAAATGTTGACGCACATTTGAAAACATTTGATGTAAGCGACGATTTAAGCTTACAACTTAACCCTTATTCGAATATTGATTATAATAACACCCTACAAACAGGATTAACTTTAAAATTAAAGTTTAAATAATATGAACATTTGCTTATTAGGATATGGTAAAATGGGTAAAGAGATAGAATCTATTGCCATACAAAGAGGTCATACAATTGTTTTAAAAGTTGATAAAGAAAATGCATCAACTTTATCTCAAGAAGATTTACTAAAAGCCGACGTAGCAATTGAATTTAGTACACCACACAGTGTAATATCAAATATTATCAAATGTCTTGATGTAAATATACCTATAGTTATAGGCACAACAGGCTGGTATGATTCTTTTAAAGAAATTGAAAATGAATGTGTAAAAAAAAATGGCACTTTGTTTCATGCAACTAATTTTAGTTTAGGAGTTAACTTATTTTTTAAAGTAAATACCTATTTAGCTGAATTAATGAATAAATACCATTCATATGATATTGAGATGGAAGAAATTCATCATATTCATAAGATGGATAAACCCAGTGGAACAGCTATTTCATTAGCTAACCAGATAATTGAAAAAATTGAACGCAAAAAAAACTGGAGTATTAATGATAGAAAAGCTGAAACATTATTTATTAAAGATGTAAGAGAAGGAGAAGTGCCAGGTACTCACATTGTTAAATATACTTCTACAATAGATGATATTGAAATTATGCATAAAGCTCACAATAGAAAAGGATTTGCTTTAGGAGCTGTAATTGCTGCCGAATTTCTTAAAGGTAAAAAAGGTATATTTACAATGAATGATTTAATTTAATTGACAAAAAAATTTAAAATATAGAATACAACAATATGGGAAATATTATTTTTTTAATACTGGTTTTAATTTCATTTATAGGTTTATATAAAATATTTGAAAAAGCTGGATTACCAGGCTGGAAAGCCTTAATACCTATCTATAATTTTTGGATAGTTGGCACAATTATTAATCGACCAAAATGGTGGGCATTTATAATGATTGTTCCAGGTGTTAATTTAATTATGTTTGGCGTATATGGTTTTCATTTGGCTAGAGCATTTAAAAAACGAATGACTAATGATTTAATTACTGCCACATTAATGCCTTATTTGTATTTTGCCTACCTAGGATTTAATAAAGAAATTAAGTTTTTTGGTGTAACAGATATTAAAACCGAATCATCCTTTATTAAAAATTGGGCAGACCCTATTATATTTGCAGTAGTTGCGGCATCTATCATTAGAGGATTTTTTTTAGAAGCATTTACAATTCCAACTTCATCATTAGAAAAATCTTTAATGGTGGGGGACTTTTTATTTGTAAACAAGGTATGTTATGGAGCAAAAGTTCCCCAAACACCAATAGCTTTTCCGTTTGCACATCACACATTACCATTTTCAGAAAATACTAAATCTTATTTAGAATGGATAAAAATTCCTTATTTAAGATTACCTGGATACTCAAAACCAAAAAATGGCGAAATCATTGTATTCAATTATCCAGACGGAGATACAGTGGCATTAGGCATGCAAAACATGAGTTACTATCAATTAGTAAGAGAAATTGCCTCAAGTATTAAGCAGGATGATGGAGGAAAAAATACAGATGATACCTATCAACAACAAGCTTGGAATTATATAAATAGCTCCGACAAGCCATTTGGAGCCATAACAGGAAGACCAGTTGATAAACGAGAACATTACGTAAAACGATGTGTAGCAATTGCTGGTGACAAATTAGAAATAAAAGATGGAGAAATTTTTATAAATGATAAAAAACAAAACATGCCTGAGCATGCACAACACCATTATATCGTTAAAACTAAAGGAAATTTGTTTGGCGAAAACACTCAAAGTAAAACAAGAGAAATCGTTTTATCAAACTATGAGTTATTAGAACAATTTGATATTTATGTCACAGAAGCCTCTAAAATTGATAGTTTAAGTAAAAATGATACAGCCTACTATAATATCAACATGCCTGTTGATATTGCAAATCAAATAAAACAATTAGCAGGTGTCATATCTGTTAACAAAGAGATAAAAGCAAAAGGAATTAGAGATCCTCGTATCTTCCCTCATAATAAAAGCTATGCTTGGAATAACGATAACTTTGGACCAATAATTTTACCATCTGCAGGAATGACAATTAAAATAGATACTAGCAATATTTGTTTATACGAAAAAATATTAAGCACATATGATAACGGGATACATCAAATTACAAAATCTGGCGCTCAAGTATTGTATGATGGTAAACCAATTACATCTTACACTTTTAAACAAGGTTATTATTGGATGATGGGAGACAATCGTCATAACTCTGCAGATAGCCGAAGTTGGGGTGTTGTTCCATTTGATCATATTGTTGGAAGACCAGTATTTGTTTGGTTCAGTATGAAAGACCAAAAAAACAATCCTATTACTGGAGCTTCTATTTTAAGTTCTTTAACCAAAAATTCTAAAGAAGGGAAATTTAGATGGGAACGCTTTATGTGTTATGTTGGTGAAAATGGCTTAGTATCTTGGAAAATACCTGTAGCAATTATTGCCTTACTAGCATTTGGCTATAATTACTGGAATAAAAGAAAAAAGAAAAAATAACCAATTTGAAAGATTCTGAAATTTTATTAGACCTAGTTAAACAAACAATGCCTTTTGGAAAATACAAAGGCATTGTCTTAGCAAATTTACCTGTTTCGTATTTAGAATGGTTTCAACGCGCAGGTTTTCCTGAAGGAAAATTAGGTATGATGTTAGCTACTATGTATGAAATAAAATCTAATGGATTAGAGTACCTTCTAGAACCATTAAAAAAATCACAGCGTTAACTTTTATAAATAATTTTTTATAAATAAACAGCTACTTTACATCTAAAAAACCAACATTTAACATCATATAATTAAAAAGTAATCCAGAAAAAAAAGAATCTATAGAAACTATAATTTATTACTTTAAATTTCTGCCAATAATTATCATTTATAAAATAAGTTTATATTTAAGTAACTAACAAAAAAAGCCGCTTTTCAGCGGCTTTAAAAACTATTGAAAAAACTTTATTTCTTAGTTGATTTATATTCCTTCTCCATTTGTTTAACAATGTCTTTTACTTGCTCTGTACCTATGCGCTTAGCTTTAATCATTTTATTTTTATCTAATACATAAATAACAGGAGTAGAATAAATGTCATATTTTACTTTAATGTTATTGATATGAACACCGTCATATACATTAATCCAATCTAGTTTATTTTCAATAATATATTTTCGCCATTTCTCATATTCTTGTTGAGTATAAACACAAAATACTTTTATATCATACCCTTCTTTTTTTAACGCATGATATTCTTCTAATAGTTTGGGGATTTCAGTTTTGCAATGTCCACAGTCAACATCCCAAAATACTAATAACAGATAATCAGATTTTACACTATATAAAGGTGAAAAAATTTGTGCTAAATTTTGAATATTATCATAATATAATTTTGTTGCTCCCTGGCTTGTTTTCACAGTATCAAAGCCCATTTTTGCAATTTGTTTATGAGATATAGTATCAATCATAAATAAATCAGGAGCCTGACTTCCTAATAATAAAGGTTTTAAAATATCGCCACGTTCTTTTATTTTTTCTATTGTCTTATCGTCATATATATCTTTTGCTAAGCCTACTCTAATGTATTTGTCAATCATATGAACAAATATTTTATCAAACCCCATTAATTTTGATGATTCATATGTAAACAAGAAATGTGCAATTAATAACTTTTGCATCATTGTACCATTTTTTGTTTTCGACATTAATCGATCTATTTCAGAACAAATAGTATCTGGATGTTGAATAATAACATTATTAAAATATTTTTTCAATTTATCAGAGAAAAAAGGCGTTCGCATAATTCCATCATCTTGGAAATTAACACCATCCCAAAAATGATTTTTGTAATACGAATAAATAAATAAACTATCAGGGCGTCCGTTTGAAGCTTTAGGGATATCTTTTGCTTCTTTTTCCATTTTTAAATTTATAACATCTCCAACAAAAGTACCTTTATGTTGTTGTAAAAAGTTATTTTCAAATGCAATAACAGATTCGTTTAGTTGCTTACTTTTTTCTAAAATATATGCAGCCGAATCTTTAGAATTCATCCCATTTGTTTTAGTTCTTACTTCATTAAATTCTTTATTTTTAGATGTAATAAATTTAATGTAATTAAAAAAATCGTCGTTTTCTTTTGAAGAGGGGCATTTTAAATTAGATACAATATCAGAATTATCCGTATTAATCGTTATTTTTTGATTATTATCAGAAATAAAAAAATCAAAATATCTTGCCTTGTCTTGGCTAACTAGATAATAAACACCTCTATCTAGTGTATTTTTTCCTTTAAAAATTATATTATCTTTTACTATTTTTTTGCATGTATCTGCTAAGTATGATTTATCAAACTGATAATAGGCTAAATACATTACAGTATCCTTACAATTTTTAAAGTTGATTCGAATATCGTGCCCTTGATTTGTTTGAGCAGAGATAGTTGTTACAATTGACAACAAGCTAAAACTTAATAATAATTTCTTCATAGGATAATAAAATAATGTTCAAAAGTAAGTATTTAATTTAATTTTTGGTTTTCAAATTTAAGCGCAATAATGGGTTAGATTTATTTAAAATTTGTTAAATGAGTAAAATATACGTCTCACTAAGTTAATATAAAATGACTGTTTAAAAACATAATTTTAATCAATTGATTTTTTATTGTATATCATGTAACCAAAATGAAAGAAAAATGAGAAACTATTCGAATTCTTATCGTAATAATTAAGGCCTAAACTAATTGGTCCAATTGGTGTATGATAGACTAAAGCTCCCATGCCTAAGAAATTTCTGTACAAAAAAGGTGTGCTATAATTTGCCTTATTGTTATTTGTTTTAAGAATAGAAAGAATAGGTTGAAATAAATATCCTTCAAGCCTAACCTCTAAATTATTGTATGGCGTTGCAATTGCTTTTAACCCGCCTGAAATATATTGATGAGCTCTATAATCATTAATAAACAATGTTTGACTCTCTGGGATTGGATTAAATGAAGGGGCGGATAAAATAGTAGCCGAATAATTTCTAAAAAAATCTTGAGAAGAATACACTCCTTCAGCAAAAACACCAATCTTAAAATATTTAATAGGTTTTATGTATTTATCAATCGATAATTTCAGATTAAACCAATTATGCTTAGGTGATTTTGATATTGTTACTGTATCAACAGATGTAGAGCCTGGAATATAATTTTCTATTCCTGAAACAAATTTTGCTCTAATTAAAATATTGGTACCTTCTGAAGCATACTGCTTTCTATTAAGTGTATTTATCTGATAGGATAGTTGACCATATCCAAAATTAAATAATGTAACATCACTTGTATCTAATTTAGTAAATTGATCCACTTGATAATATTTGTTTTTCCATTGACTTAATCCTCCAGATAAAACGATTTTACCAATGTTTCCTGCAGGAGCACCAATATTTAATTCACCAAATAAATCTTCTTGAACTAAATAAGCTGGTTTTTCAAAATTATAAAACAACGCGCTGCTTTTATAATAATCCCATCTGGAAACGGTAAATGCAGGCTCTATATAGAAAGGAATTTTAGTTGGAAATTCGAATCTAAATTTGGTTAATGAGCTTGTATTTAACTTCCCTAAATAGCCATTTGAATATGCCGTAAACCCAATTTTACCCACATGATTATATTGAGCCGCTAAGAAAAAATTACTAATTGGCTTGTTAGATAGGTTTCCTCCTATATCAAAATAGAGATGCTTATCTTTTTTGGCATTAAGTATTAAAACATATTTCCCTGTTATTGTATCTAATTTAGTTGTAGGATATGCCGATTTTATCTTATCATCTGCCATCATTCTAAAATATTGACGCTTTAATTGCTTAAATGTAAACGTATCTTTATTATGTGTGATACTTTTAATAATAAACTTTTGCATTTTAGGATCAACTCCCTTAACTGTAACTTGATTATAAATTATATTAGAGATTGTAACTTTTTGTCTAAAAGCCTTTCGTTTTAATGCAAGTTCTTCACCAGATTGATAATGAATCATTCGTGCCTTTATTAAATGCATTTGTCTCATGGTGGCAACATACCCACTATCTATAAGACGTTGAGCTGATTCAAAATTAAAAACACTTACATCTGCCCAGGGATTTATAATAATTTGATTTTCGCAAATAGGATTAAAATTTGTTTTATTCATTAACATATTTCTTAGTTGTAAATACAAATTATCATCACTAGGCAATTGGGCATTTTGAGAAACAGCGCTTCCTATTATCAAATCAGGATAAAAATCTTTTAACATAATATCTGATGGAAAATTATTATATAATCCTCCATCAAATAATAAAATACTATCAATTGAAATTGGCCTAATGTAAAAAGGGTAACTCATTGATGCTCTAATAGCAGAAGGCAAATCTCCTTTTTTAAAAATCACACTTTTTTTATTTTGAATATCTGAAGCTACACATCTAAACGGAATCATTAAACTATCAAAATTATATTTAGATGCTGCATTAGCTGGAGCAAATGTTTCCATTAAATAAAAATCAATAGGCACTGAATTAATTAAATTAGTTGCTAAATTGGCAAGTAATGAATTATTTAAATTTAATTTTAAGGTTTTCCATGAAGCATAATCTTCTCTTTTTCTCAAAAAATATCCGTTTTCTGGCGAAATCTCTCCTTTTGTTAAATCAGAAAATGAATGATTTCCAACCATTTTTTCGATTTCTTCGGGAGAATAACCACACGCATATAACCCACCAATAATACTACCTATTGATGTACCAGTTATATAATTTATTGGAATATTATTTTCTTCTAAAGCTTTTAAAACACCTATGTGAGCAATTCCGCTAGCGCCACCACCACTCATAACAACACCTACCTTTTGAGCCATTAAAATGGGCGTAAACAAACATGTTGTAATGATTATAAAAATAAATCGCAAAAATATATGTTTAAGATTTTTCAAGCTTTTACAAATTTACCGTAAAAAAGTTAGAGGTAAACATAATATTTTAAATTTCGTTTAATTTATTTTAGTATGCTAATTTATTTTATTTACTTAGTAGCCCTATAGGTAATTCTATTGAATTGTGATAAAATACATTATTAAGAAAATATTATACGGCTTACTAGTATTATACGGTGTAGTTACAGTCATATTTTTTTTATTTAACATTTTACCTGGCGATCCTGCCACCATTATGCTTGGACAAAGAGCAAATAAAGAAGCTGTGGATGCTATTCATAAAGATTTAGGAACGGATAGGTCTATTTTGGAACAATATGCCTTGTATTTAAATGATTTATCACCCATATCCATTCATAATCAGTCTAATAATAAAAGTTTATGGTTTTTAAATCCCGAAAAATATAGCTGGATTCCTCTAATTTCAACCGGAAATAATAAATCTATCGTTTTAAAATTACCATATTTAAGGCGTTCGTATATTTCTAAACGACGTGTTTCTGACATAATAATTGAAACCTTGCCAGAAACAGCCGTTTTAGCATTTACTTCTATTATCATTGCGGCTATTTTAGGTATATTTTTAGGTATTATAAGTGCTATAAATAGAAATACAATTTATGACAAATTATCTCTTGTGTTTGCAGTTTTAGGAATGGCCGCCCCTTCTTTTTTTGTGGGGCTAATTATAGCATGGCTATTAGGCTACGTATTATCAGATTATACTGGACTATCGCCAACCGGAAGTTTATACGATTTTGATGTTTGGGAAGGAGAAAAATTACAGTTAAAAAATTTAATTCTTCCAGCCATTACACTAGGTATTAGGCCATTAGCTATCGTTGTTCAATTAATGAGAAATTCATTATTAGAAGTGTTAGGTCAGGATTATATTAGAACTGCAAAAGCCAAAGGATTAAGTACATATACCGTAGTTATTAAACACGCTTTAAAAAACGCACTAAATCCTGTAATTACAGCTATATCTGGTTGGTTTGCAGGCTTAATGGCAGGGGCAGTTTTTGTTGAATGTATTTTTAACTGGAAAGGCATTGGTTATGAAGTTTTTGAAGCACTCACAAAAAATGATTTACCTGTTGTTATGGGAGCAACTTTAATATTTGCTGTTATATTTGTAATCACTAATATTGTTGTGGATATAACCTATGGTATATTAGATCCACGTGTAAGAGTTAAATAAATGAGTAGACAAAAAATAGTTGCAGGAAACTGGAAAATGAATAAAACTTTACAAGAAGCACAAATACTTGTAGAGCAAATTTTAAATCAGGTAAATGAATTTGATGATATAAAAAAAATTATTATTCCTTCTTTTCCTTTTTTATATCCAATTAACAATACCATTGCTAATGCCCCTAATTTTTACTTAGGTGCTCAAAATTGCCATACTCATGAAAATGGAGCTTTTACTGGTGAAGTAAGTGCTGACATGTTAAAATCAGTGGGATGTAAATATGTATTAATAGGTCATAGCGAAAGAAGACAGTATTTTAAAGAAAAAGACACCGATTTAATATCAAAAATTAAAGTGGCTTTACGTCACAATATTAATCCTATATTTTGTGTAGGTGAAACTATACATGAGAGAAAAACAGACAACCATTTTAAAGTAATTACTGAACAATTAACTAATATATTAAAAGAGTTTTCTGTTACTGAATTTTCAAATTTTATCATTGCTTATGAACCTGTATGGGCAATAGGCACAGGAGAAACAGCAACCACTAACCAAGCGCAAGAAATGCATGCATTTATTAGAACTATTATTTCTAATATATATAGCTCTGAAATAGCCAATTCGGTTTCTATTTTATATGGAGGTAGCTGTAATGCGCAAAATGCTCAAGAATTATTTCAATGTCCAGATGTTGATGGCGGCTTAATTGGTGGCGCATCACTAAAAGCAGATGATTTTTGTAAAATTATTTTTTCATTTTAATTTAAAAAAATTAAAAGAAATTAAGAAAAGAGTATTCATAAAATTGATTTATAATTTATTTCTTAACCATGTTAATTCATACATTTGAGTATGAATTACATACAATACTCGTTTACTATAACCCCTATAGAACCCGGATCTGATATTTTAATTGCTTTATTAGCAGATATAGGATTTGAAAGCTTTACTCAAAATGAAATAGGTGTAGATGCCTATATTCAAGAAGAAATTGAAAATGAAGGGTTAGTAAAAGATTTAAAATTTGAAGATTTTGCATTCACATATGTTCGAAGTATAATACCTAAAACAAACTGGAATGAAGAATGGGAGAAAAATTTCAATCCTGTTTTTGTGAATGATTTAGTGTGTATTAGGGCTCATTTTCATCCAAAATCTACTAATATAAAACACGATATTATAATTACTCCAAAAATGAGTTTTGGTACAGGTCATCATGATACAACTTGGTTAGTTAGTAAAACGATGTTTAGTATTCCGTTCATAAATACTAGTGTATTAGATATGGGATGCGGAACAGGAATATTAGCCATTTTAGCAAAACAATTAGGCGCATCATCAGTTTTAGGAATAGACATTGACGAATGGAGTATTGAAAACTCAACTGAAAACGCTATTAATAATTCAATTACTGATATTAATTTCAAACAAGGTGATGCTTCTCTGCTTCCTACAACAGAAAGTTTTGACGTAATATTAGCTAACATCAATAAAAATGTATTAAAAAAAGATTTACCTGCTTATTTTAACTGTTTAAAAAAAGATGGTTACTTATTACTAAGCGGTTTTTTCACAACCGATGTTAACGAACTCAAAAGCATCGCATTACATATAGGGTTTGCCTATATTGAAAGCTATAATAAAAACGAATGGGCAGTTATTAAATTAAAAAAATAGAATGAATATTTAATTATATGGAAACTAGCTATAATAAACTTAATACAGATATTATTAATCTTTTAAAAAAGATAGTTGATATTAATGATGTATTAACTGATTCTGAAAATCTTGAAAAATATGGTCAAGACGAAACAGAAGATTTTATTTTTAGACCAGATGTTGTAGTTAAACCAAAAACTGTTCGTGAAATTTCTGAAATAATGAAATTAGCTAACACGCACAAGATACCTGTTACAGCGCGTGGTTCCGGAACTGGCTTAAGTGGTGGTGCATTACCAATATTTGGAGGCATCATTATTAGCATGGAACGTTTTAACCAAATTATAAATATTGATGAACGAAATTTACAAGCTACCGTAGAACCAGGTGTTATTAATTATGTCTTTCAAGAAGAAGCAAAAAAAGTTGGATTATTTTATCCTCCTGACCCTGCAAGTTGGGGAAGCTGTTCGTTAGGAGGAAATGTAGCGCATAGTAGTGGTGGTCCAAAAGCAGTTAAATATGGTACCACAAGAGATTATGTATTAAATATAGAAATGGTTTTGCCAAATGGTGATATTATTTGGACAGGAGCTAATACTTTAAAATATTCTACAGGATATAATTTAACCCACTTAATGGTAGGCAGTGAAGGAACGTTAGGCATCATAACAAAAATTGTATTTAAATTAATTCCGTTACCTAAACACGATTTATTAATGTTGGTTCCATTTACATCTGCCGAAAAAGCTTGCGAGGCAGTTGGTGCTACCTTTAGAGCTGGAATAACACCAAGCGCTATGGAATTTATGGAGCGTGATGCTATTGACTGGAGCATCAAATATGCTGGCGAAGTAAATTTCACTATTAAACCTGAATGGAATGCATTATTACTAATTGAAGTAGATGGAAACAATATGGATGTATTATTTACAGATTGTGAAACAATTAGTAATATAATGGCTGAACATGGTTGTGATGAAATACTAATGGCCGATAGTGCCGAACAAAAATCAGCGCTATGGAAAATACGCCGTAAAGTTGGAGAAGCTGTAAAAAGTAACTCTGTTTATAAAGAAGAAGACACTGTGGTTCCAAGAGCTGAATTACCTTTGTTATTGAAAGGAGTAAAAGACATTGGAAGTAAATATGGCTTTAAAAGTGTTTGCTACGGACATGCAGGAGATGGAAATTTACACGTAAATATTATTAAAGGAGAATTATCGGATGAGATTTGGGAAAAAGAATTACCAAAAGGAATTATTGAAATTTTTGAATTATGCAAAAAATTAGGCGGAACTATAAGTGGCGAACATGGTATAGGGCTTGTACAAAAAGATTATTTGAAAATTGTATTTCCTGAATATCAGCTAGAGTTAATGAGAAATATTAAAAAAATATTTGATCCTAATTTAATTTTAAATCCAGGCAAAATGGTATTTTAAATATTTTGAAACCATTTTTAAATTAAATAGATTTGATAAACAATAAAAATAACTATATGAAAAAAGTATTATTATCTATCTTTACCATAACTGCATTAATATCTAATGCTCAAACCTTAACATATGCTAATAGCTCTCCTGCATGGGGAAATCCTGTATATCAAACCATGCAATTTGATTCGACAGGCATAAGTGCTGGAGCTTCTGGCTCTGGGGCTTCATGGAATTTTCAAACCATTGGTTTAAATAATTTAAAAACATTTACTACTTCAAATTCATTACCAACCAATCCGTTATATTCATCATCTAATGTTTCTGTCTCTTCATCATTAACCGATATATCATATTATCATTCTGATGTTAATCATTTAAAATATTATGGTGGCAATGTTAATATTGGTGCGTTTAATTTAAATATTAATTATAGTACTCCAGCTATTTTTGCAAATTATCCAATGAGTTTAAATTCAAGCACTACATCCGTTACTAGCGGAACAATTAATGTTACTTCTCCATTACCAGTATCTGGTAATTTTAATGGAAACTGTCATGTTATAGTAGATGGTAGCGGAACGCTAGCTTTACCAACCAGAACATTTTCAAATGTTATTAGAACCGTAACATCTCAAACATTAGATGCTACATTTGCCGGTGGAGTACATGTTAATTTAACTATTTATGATTATTATAGCTCATATTCAAAACAACCAATTATAAGTATTAACACATCAACTATTTCTTCTGCACTTGGTGGTACTAGCACTCAAACAATCACTACCGTTTTAAAAGACTATAGCACTGTTGGAATTAACGAAACGCATCAACCTACCATTGATGTATCTGTATATCCAAATCCTGCTACAAATTTTGTGAATTTTTATACTTCAAGCAATCATGCTTTTAAGATTTATACATTTGATATTACAGGAAAAAACATCACTACAGAATTATTTGAAATGGGGAAAGTAAAACTAAATACGGGAAGTTTAAACAATGGCATTTATCTATTTCAAATTATTGATAAAAACAATCAGATACTTAAAACAGGAAAATTTAGTATTAACAACTAGTAATTTTAAAATCTAATCATAAAAAAGGCTTATCTTAATAGATAAGCCTTTTTTATGATATGTGTGAAAAGTATACTATTGAGCAACTGCTTCTTTATAATTAACAGCACTCATACAAAACCAACCTACTACTTTTACGTTATTACCTGAAGTATTTCTGATATTAGTTTTTATGTTTTCGGGGCTTGTAGCAAATAAACCAGAGTTAGTTGTTTGCTTTTGTATTTGAGTTAAAAAATTATATGTTTCAAGTGATATTGAATGAATTTCAACTCTACAAACATCATACTTATTAAAAATTTCTCCAAATGGTGTAATAGATTCAGCAATTGGAGGAATAAATGGAAACCCATCTGCGCCAGCACCATAAGCAGCATCAACACATATATTAATATTAGAACCTTTATTAAAAAGTATGCCATTTTTATATGATTTTATCCAATAATAATCTGTTGTATCACCAGGAATATCAAATCCTATAAAAGCACATCTATATCCATCCTGCCCTCCAAATGCACCTGGTTTTTCAATTTTTGAAACAATACTATCAATTCTGGCTGTTCTTTTCATTAAAGATGTTGCAGTAAATGTATTACCCTGATGCATGACTGTTAATTGATACAAATGTCCTATTTTAGCTATCGTATCTGTAGATGATAAATTAAATAAATAATCGCCATCATTTGCATCTGTAAAACTATAATCTACACCTGATGTTATATCTCTTAATGTTACAATAGCTCCAGTAATTGCTTGATTTGGTTTTTGACTAAAATAACTATCGGTATATGTTAACCTTACTTTTTGAGTAGATCTTAAATCATTTAAAAAGGCATCAATGGTAATAATTGGAGTACCTTCATCTAATTTAACTTGTATCACATCTTCGCAAGATGTAAATACGATAATTATTAATAATGTAAATATAAATTTAACAGTTTTCATGATGATGCTAGATTAAAATTTAAAATTGTATGTAATAGCAGGAACAATTGAGCCAACAACTGAATATCTTACAGCTTCTGTATTTAGAGGATAATCTGGATTATTTCTAAAATAAATAGAAAAAGCATTTCTTCTATTATAAACATTATATACGCTTAACACTAAAGTTTGCTTATAGCGCCTTCTTTCATTTTTTTTGAAATTATACGTTATACCAATATCAGCTCTATGATAAGGTGTATTACGATAATTATTTCTTTTATTATCCGTATTATAAGGTATTACATATCCCTGCAATTCAATTTTAGCAGTAGGAAATGTAGCAGGTGTACCGGTTTGAAAAACAAAATTTGCCGAAAAACTTAATCTCTTATTGAGATCATATATTAAAACTGTATTTATATTGTGCGTTCTATCATATTTTGACAAAAACCAATCATTATTACTAATTCCAATTACTTTACGTTCTGTTTTAGATAAAGTGTAACTTACCCAGCCATTTAATTTACCTTTAGCTTTCTTTACATATAATTCTAATCCATAAGCTCTACCCTTGCCTTGAACTAAATCCGCCTCTAAGTGATTATTTAAAAGTAAATTGGCATTATCAACATAATCTAACTGATTTTGTAAATTCTTGTAATAAACTTCAGCAGATGTTTCGAACATGTTTTCTTTAAAATTTCTAAAGTAGCCTAACGTTATCTGATCTGCTATCAAGGGCTTAATATTATTAGTTACGGGCGTATAAATATCTAGTGGTGTTGATGCGGCTGTATTTGAAACAATATGTAAATATTGAGTCATTCTATTATACCCTAACTTAACTGAACTTTTATCATTAATAGTGTAATTAATCGCTAATCTTGGCTCTGGAACATTGTATGTTTTAATTGTTTTTGCAGCTGCAACTTCTTCTTCAGAATCTAATGGTTTACTTTCATTTGGAATTGTGTCTCTGTAATTATATTTTGTTCCTTTTCCCATGTAATTAAAGAAAGACCAACGTAAGCCATATTGCAACGTAAATCTGTTAGATAACTTTTGTTCATTATCAACATATAATGCATACTCAATACCATACTGATTTTTTAAACTTATATTAGAAGAAATGCCATCTTGAGAAGTAACCACAGCATTACCTGGCTTAAACGTGTATAGTATGGATTGTGCTCCAAATCTAATTGTGTTTTTGTTATTTAAATAATAAATAAAATCAGGCTTAATGCTATAATTTATGATATTAGATGTCCATTCAAATTTTTGACTACTACCATCGTCCTTAAATCCAAGCTCATATTTGTAATTACTATAAAATGAAGTTAAATTCATAAATAATTTATTATTAAAAATATGGTTCCATCTAAGTGTTGCCGTGCTATTACCCCAGTTAAATTTAAATCCAGCTCCAAATACATCTCTGCCAAAATAACCACTTGCAAACACCGTATTTTTATCATTTAATTTCCAGTTAAATTTTGCTGTCAAATCATAAAAATAAAATTTAGCTTTTTTTAAATCGTCTTTTAAAAAAGGCTTTGCTAAAACATCTATATAACTTCTACGAGCCGCTATAATAAAAGAGGCTTTATCTTTTAAAATTGGAGCTTCTACTGATAGTCGACTAAAAATCGTACCTAAGCCTCCATTAATTTCCATTTTTTTACTATTCCCTTCTTTCATTCTAATATCTAAAACAGAGGATGCTCTTCCACCATATTGAGCAGGAATACCGCCTTTAATTAATTTAACATCTTTAACCGCATCAGGATTAAAAATAGAGAAGAAACCAAATAAATGAGATGAATTATATACTGGCGCTTCATCCATTAGCACTAAATTCTGATCAATATTCCCACCTCTTACATTAAAACCACTAGCTCCCTCTCCCACTGTAGTTACTCCTGGAAGTAATTGAATACTTTTTATAATATCTACTTCACCTAACAAAGCAGGCATTTTTTGAATTTGTTTAATATCTAATTTCGCCACACTCATTTCCATACTTTTAATATTCTTATCTTCTCTTTCTGATGAAATAATAACTTCATCTAAATCTTTACCCTCTTCTATCATTTCAATACTTATATTTTGATTTGAAGAAAGATTGATTGATTTTATTATATTCTTGTAACCAACAAATGAAAACACCACAGTGTCTTGACCTTTTGGAAGAGTTAATGAGTAAAACCCATATACATTTGTAGTTGTTCCAATGGATGAATTTTTTTTATAGACAGTAACTCCTATTAAGGCTTCGCCATTTTTTGAATCTTTCACATATCCGCTAATGGTTAATTTATCTTGGGCATTAGTGCTAAACACTATGCATATAAAAAATAGTACAAAAAAAGTCTTCATGTTTTAATAAAAATTATTGGGCACAAACTTATAAAAACTTTTGTTTCTTAAATAGCTACCCAGATGGTTATTTTACCATTTATGTAACGTTTTAATTGAGAAATTGTTGTAAAAAATTTAATTTAAAATTTCAACTTCTTGTTCATGTATATAAAGGAGCACTTTTTTAACAGATAAATACCCTAAATCAAGTAAAGCTTTTTCATAATCTTGCATTTGAGCATGGTATTGATGTGCATTTTTTTTACCTGTTTTATAATCTATAACTGTTGCGGCATTATTTATTACAATAACTCTGTCTGGTCTCAAAATATTGCCACTTGATGTTAAAATTTCTAGCTCATTTTTAACCTCAATTCCTTTTTTAAAATAAGGAGCTATAGTATTAAGTGATACTATATTTTTAATATCAGTTGCTATTTTTAAAGATTCTTGATGTGAAATATCTCCTATTAAAACAGCATTTTCAATCACTAATTCAATATCATCTATTGTTTTTATTTTTGACAAAATATAGTGTACTAAAATACCATATTCACGGGCTTTTAAAACATCTTCATTGGTATTATAATTAGCGGCTCCCTTAATTTTAACTACATCTTGACTGAGGTTAAATTCTATATTTTTTATTGATAATTGCTCTAATCCTGATTTTGAATGTTCTGATTTATTTTTGTTTGTAAGATTCCCAAATTGTATTTTTCTTTTCTCAACATCGTAATTAGATTGAGTATTCGCAAAATCAAGTAACCAAGTGTGGCAGCTTTTTTCTTTTTTGGATTTAGACTGAGGAGATATGATATGTAATCTATCTACAGCTCTAGTAAAACCAACATATAACATGTTTAAATTATCTAATATTTGTTGTTGTTTTTCTTTTTCTACAAGCGGTTTATAAAACGTTTTGTCTGCTTCTTTACTAGTGCTTATTAAAGCTACTGGCAATTCTATTCCATCTTCTTCAATATCTACCCAAATAGATTTTGTTTTTTCAACAGCCCAATCTAAATACGGAGTAATTACTACAGGAAACTCAAGCCCCTTTGATGCGTGAATGGTCATAACATTTACTGCATTTATTCCTTCTGGTATAATAACTGAAGCTTTCTCTGAACGACGACTCCACCAATCTAAAAACAGATTAATGTTTGAAGTATTGCTTTGTAGAAAACTAAGAATTTCGTCTAGGAAAAAACGAATGTATTGAGGGTTAAGTTGATTTAATTTTAAAACATTTATAATTTCTAAACATACATCAAATAAATTTGATGTTGATAATTTTAAAACATCTATATTTAGCTTGCAGCTTGTAAAAATATCAAATAATGTTTTGCTTTTTAAAACATTTAATTCTCTTAAAAACAGTACATGTTGATTGTCATCACAAAACTGATTTTGATACAAAAATTCAACAACAACAGAAGCAGACACTAAATCTTTTTGATTTGAAATATATTTTAAAAAAGATATCATTATTGAAATTTCATTCGCATTTGATAATAACAAAGAATCTGCAGAAACTACTGGTATGTTATTTTCAATTAAAAAATTAGCAACTAAATTTCCATGTGTATTTTTACTTATTATTATACAAATATCATTATAAGAGTATCCTTGATTAATAGCCGTTTGTATATAATTTAAGATATATGAATTATTAATATTTTCTTTAGTATCATCTTCTGTTACTTCAGGAAAATCAATACTCACAAATCCATCATCATTTAATTTATATTCTTGTTTTTGATGATGATATATGTTTTGGTACTCTTCATGTAAAACATGATTTGATAAATAATCAAACAACATATTATTAAATTGAACAATAATAGTTGCACTCCTATAATTTACATTTAAGAATTTCTCTTCAAAATTTCGTTGTAAAGATTTTTCGCGTTCAATAACTAACTGATTTTTATTAGCTGATTTAATATTGGGCAGATTCACAAATTGATCCACATCTGCGTTGCGCCATCTATATATAGATTGCTTACCATCTCCAACTACTAAATTTAAATTTCCATTTCCTAGTGAATTGTCAATTAGAGGCAGCATATTTTTCCACTGCATAGCAGAAGTATCTTGAAATTCGTCCAGTAAAAAATGTTTATACTTATCTCCTAAACGTTCAAATATAAATGGAGTTGGCTCATTATTTACTACTTCAGATATAAGTTCATTAAATTCAGATATAAATAAAATATTTTCATCTAATTTATACTGCGCTGTAAGTTTAGAAAGTTCATTTACTAAACCCATAGCATAGATATTTTTACTTATTAATGAAAAAACAGTATAGCGTTGCTCATTTTCTTTTAAATATGAAATTACATTATTTACAATAGAAGTTAATTCAACTTTAATATTTTCTATTGCTGATTTTTCAGTTGTAGAAGCTTTACCTCCATACCATTTATCTTCATATAATGTGGCTTGAACAAATTTATTAATTAAACTATCCGTGGTTACTTCTTTAAAATCTGCTAATTTTATAAAAAAATTAAAAATCCCTTTATCTGTTTGATAAAATGACGCACTGTCTAATTGATGACTCTTTATTAATTCTAATGCTTTTTCTCCTTGCGATATAATATAATTTTCATAGTTATTAATAACGTTTTTTAATTGTTTCTTAATGTTATTAAAATCAGAAATATTAAATTGATTTAATTGACTTACTAAATCATTAACGCCTTCTTTATTAATTTCTTTTATAAATTCAATTAAATTTTTCTCAGGATCCCAATTTTTATTTTCTTCAACTTGTGATATAGAGAAGTTAACTAAATAATCTGTTATTAAAACGTCTTTTCCTAAATTATTAATTAATGAAGAAATAATTTTTTTAAATACTAAATCAGAATCAGTTTCAATTTGAAAATTGATTGGTAATTTTAAATCTAAAGCAAACGTTCTAATAATTCTATGAGTAAAACTATCAATTGTACCGATTGAAAAATCTGAATAATTATGTAAAATATTTGACAAAACAATATTTGCCCGTTCGGATAAATCTTCTTTAGAAATATATAATTCTTCTGAAATTAATGAACTTAAGAAATCATTTGATTCAGAACTAATTTCCCTTAAAGCTTTAATAATTCGCCATTTCATTTCTGAAGCAGCTTTATTAGTAAAGGTGATAGCTAATATGCTTTTATATGATTTATTTAGTTGATATTTATCTTTTAAAGCTATTTTTAAGTACTCTTTAACTAAAGTAAATGTTTTACCACTTCCTGCAGAAGATTTATAAACGATAAAATTATTAATTGAAGTTTTTAGCATTTGTATCGAAGATAACTATTCTTGTATTAAAAAACACATAATTTTACAAAACATATATACATTTAATAAATTACTCAAATGAACCTAAAAGCACTTACTCTTATTTGCATGATTATTCTGAACTCTTGCAAAGAAATTAAAGATGTTAGTGTTACTAAAATCAATAGATTTAACATCAAAACTATTAATTTAAATAAAATTGAAACTGAATTATCCTTACAAATTAAAAACAATAATTCGTTTAGCTTCACAATATATCCATCAAATTTTGAAGTGATTTTTAGTGGCATTAAACTTGGTAAAGCTCATATAAATAAAAAAGTACAAATGAAAAGGAATTCAGAAGACAACTATAACTTTATTTTAAATACCCAGTTAACTGATTAAAATATGATAGATATGTTTAATTTTTTAAATAGAAATCCTGATGGAAAAATTGAAATTAAAGGAGACTTAAAGATTGGAAGATTTTATTTTACAAAAAAAATTCCAATTGATTATAATGATAAAATTAAGTAATGTGTGATTAGAAATTGTCACTTAACATTTCACCAATATGTTTATCTATAATAAATGTAAAATCATTTTCTGAAATTTTAGATAATTCTATCCACCTCATAGATTGTGCACCTTCTTCAATGATTTCAAAATCAAAAACTTTATCAGATAATTTAAAATTAATGTCGGTGTGTTGTAATTTTGTTTTAGTCTTAACTAAATAATAAATACTAATTACTTGATTATTATTGCTAAACGCAGAATTCACAAAAAAATCAGTGGTATAAAAATGTGAATCTACCTCTATATCTAACTCTAATTCTTCCTTGAACTCTCTGATAACACATTCAATTGTTCCTTCTCCAAATTCTAAACCTCCACCCGGAAATTTAGTAATCTTCATCCCTTTAATATATTCGTCTGAAACTAATACTTTATTATCTTCTATTAAAATTCCATATACACGAACATTAAAACCTTTCATGGTGTAAATTTAAGGCAATAAATTGAGAGATAGAATAATAATCAAAAAATAATTACTTTTTATTAAAGTAGTTGAGATTAGTAGTAATTCCTATTGTATTAGAATTACCTGAAAGTGCATATTTAGAATAAGCGTAATCGATATAAAATTTATTAATTTTTAATCCAAATCCTAAAGATAATCCATTTGCCTTCTTAACATCTGATAGAGACATTTCTTTTCCTTTTTTAAAATTATATGCTAGCCTTAATAAAAAATTCTTCCCTAAAATAATTTCTGTTCCAATTGTAAGATGTCTACCAAATTTATCGAGTCCTGATTTAATTTTATCATTTCTAATTTGTTTGGTAGTTTTTACAATAGGTTTATTAGTAAAAGGATCGATATTATTAGATTCGTCCAGTGGATTTATATATGTTAAATCCCACTTTAACAGCTGATCATATTGACAAATAATTCTAAATGGAGCTTTAGAAATTTTTTTACTAAATCCTAACTGAATATCTGTTGGTAATTGCTCCTTAACACTATTCTCACTATATGATTTCCATTGTTTACCATAGTTTTTAGCTAAAACAGATAGCACTAATTGTTTTTTAGAATGATACGTTAATCCAACATCTATGGCATTACCAAATGAATTATATGTTTCGTAATGAGAATAGATTGTTTTTAAACAAACCCCTAATGATATGCTACTATCTTTATTGAGTGTTTTAGCGTATGCTAAATTTAACGAATAATCAGCTGCCTTAAATGTTCCTGTTTCGATGTTATACTCATCTCTACCATCAAATTTCCCATAACTAAAATATTGTAATCCTGCCGAAAATACTCCATGTTTTTGTAATTGACGGGCATATAAAAAATTACCATAATTTATATCAGAAACATAATTTACATAATTAAATGACAATTGATTAGATACGCCTAGATTGAATAATGCCGGGTTACTGTATCCTAAGTTTACATCTTTATCCCAAATGGCAATAGATGCTCCTCCTAACGCATTTGAACGTGCCGGAACTGGTAAATCTAAAAAACTAAACGTTTTTGTTCCACCAATTTGAGGAAACACATCTGTTGTAAGGGTAACTAAAAATATGTATGTAATTATTTTTATCAATATGCTATCTAACGATGAGTTACAAGATTTATTGCATTACCCCTTATTAAGTCTAAAAACATTTGTTTCAACCCATCCTTTACCCCAATCATCATGTTCTTGAGCTGTCCAAATTTCTGGATAAAAAATACGTTTTTGAAAGCGTGGTGGTAAATATTTTTGCCAATTAGTTCCTCCTGTGGCAGCAATATCTTCTGTATTTTGTTGTAAATATCGAACAGCGCTTTTGTAATGCATTAATGGCCAATTAATATTTACATTCACATCTAATTCTTTTAATGCATTTATTAATTTAGGATTATTTTGATCTTGAGCTGATAATGATTTATACTTGGCCCACATATTTTTGTGTTTATATTCTTTTGCTAAAGCAATAAACTCGGCACCGTATTTTTTCTCAAATTGATTTAATGTTAATGTTTTTTTACCTGTAGCTAATTCAGTAGCTCCTTTATTCCAATAAATATTTTCAAATAATTCTTCAATACTTTTATCCTTGGTGGATAAATCCTCTCGAACATCTTTATCAATTAAATTAATAAAATCAGTAGCACAAATCTCTATTTTGCGATACTGGGCGCTTTGAAATCCGCTAGCAGGAAGCAATGCCATTCTATAACGTAAAAATTGTTCTTTATCCATTCCATCAACCATTATCTCAAACGATTTTGTTAATGATTCGAAATAGCGATTAATTCTTGTTATTCTATCGGCAAAAAAATTAACGTCCAGTGTTTCATTCCATCCCTTATCATGTCCATTTGGAAGAATTTTTTTACCATTATTGGCAATTTGTTCTAACTCATGTAACGAAAGTTTAAAATATAATTCTGTAATCTGATGATACATGATAAATATTTTTTCATCAGGAAAATCTGTTTTAGGGTTTTGAAGAGTTAATAAAGTTTCTACTTGTATATAGTCCCAATATGTTAAATAATTAGATAATAATAATCCGTCTAGATAGCTTTCTAAACTTTGACCCATTTGGCTATATTTTTCTTCGAGTTGATTTACTCTATCAACAATTTCTTTCTTTAATTCCATAAGCATAAATGTAGAAAAAGGTTATTGATTTACACAATATCCTGATAATTATTTTTTTAAATAAATTACTTAACTTCTGAAGTAGGATTAGCCAAATTTCTGGCACTTGTAATATCTAGTTTAATAGATCCTACCAATAATTTTGCTTGCGCTCTTAAAGGTATATGATTTTTATCATCTGTAAGCCAAACATTCAAATCGTCTTCACTTTTAAAAATTCGGCCTTTTTGAACTATTGGACGAAATTTAACACAATTAAATGTTCCGATGTCGCATGTTAATTGTTCTTTACCTACGTATCTAATTTTTAATGGCCAAATTTCTTTGTCTACAATACTGTTAATAGTAAATACATCTCCAATTTTAGCATTTGTTAAATCTATGTTTCGAGCTGAGTAAAAAGCAGAAATCATGTCTTGGGTACCTGAAGGAATTTCTATTTTTTGTCCATCTCCAACATCAACTTTATTAGTGTAATGATTAAATGTATAATCTTGATTTATGATATAACCACCTTCGTTAACTCTTCTCACAAACATCCAAGGCAACATAGCATCTTTGTCAACAAATGTTTCATATCGATCTCTTACTTTAAAAAACCAATCAAACGTACCTTTTGAATAACCGTTACCTACTATATGATATACTTTTCTTCCTGATACCTCGAGTATTTGTGGTTTTACTTCCATTAAAATAACACCAGCATCCATTAACCCATAATGAAGTCGATATGATAAAATTTCACCTGCTTTAAATGCCTCGTTGGGTTTAGATGGTAAATCTTTAGCTACTAAAACATTAGGGATTGTTTGTTTTAATTTATGATAACTTGAATGATAATTAACAATAGAACACATTACAATAAAAACTGTAAAAGATAATGTAATAGTTGTTATATAATTAAATGCTTTCATAAATAACCTTTTATTAACACAATAATTTATTATTATAAATTTATACAAAAATAACAGGTTTAAAAAATTAAAAAAATATAAAAATAGTAGTTAAGAAGTTATATTTGATTTATGAAACATCTATTAATTATTTTAATTATTATGCTTTGCACAATAAGTTGTAGCTATCAGCAAGCAAAAAACGAAGCTCCGTTAAAAAATATATTTTACAGTAATGAGAAATTTAAAATTACCTTACCCGAAAATCATACAACAGGTTATATGTGGCAATTAAACAGCCAATATGATTCTAAAATATTAGATTACTTAGGATCTGTATTTCACGGAAATGAAAAAGGTGTTGATTTTAATTTTAAAACATTAAAAAAAGGCACTACATCTGTTAAATTTACATTAATTAAATATAATGATACATCAGATATTAAACAGTTTATAATTACTGTAAAATAATTTTTTTGTATACCAATAAATTAATCGTAATTTTACGATTAATATGGGAATTACAAAATCTGAAGAATTTACCGTTAAAGACAATAAGATAGCTAAATATGCTAAAGCACTAGCTCATCCTGCTCGTATTGCTATTTTACAGTTACTTATAAAAAAACAGGCTTGTATTTGTGGCGATATCGTAGAGGAGTTGCCTTTATCTCAAAGCACTATTTCTCAACATTTAAAAGAACTAAAAGAAGCTCGATTAATTAAAGGTGACATTGATGGGGCGAAAATATGTTATTGTATAAATACTAAAGAATGGGATATAGCAAGAGAATATTTAAATTCTTTATTCAATACTAATATCTCAAAAAATAACTGTTGTAAATAATATAAATAATCGCAAAATAACGATAATAATGAAACTATCTGATTTTAAGAAAAACTTAGCTTTTGTAAATGAAATTATTTTTTTATTACCCGATGGAACTCCTGTTCCGAAACACTTTCATGTAACGGAAGTTGGTCAAGTTACCAAAAAATTTATTGACTGTGGTGGAACTATTCGAAACGAAAAAATAGTTAATTTTCAGTTATGGGAAGCCAATGATTTTGATCATCGTTTAGCTCCAAAAAAATTAAATGATATTATTACTTTATCTGAAAAAGTGTTAGGTATAGAAGATTCTGAAATTGAAGTAGAATATCAAAGTAATACAATTGGAAAATATGGTATAGAATTTAATGGAAAAGAATTTGCCTTAACATCCACTCAAACAAACTGTTTAGCACAAGATAAATGCGGAATACCTCATGAAAAATTGAAAGTAAACTTAATTGACTTATCAAACAATCAAAGCTGTTGTACACCTGGCAGTAAATGCTGCTAATTTCAAAAAAAGTATGATTACATCAATCGAAACTTATTGTGATGAAATAGTTAAAGAATTTGATTCTATAACCACCGAAAGAAAAATTCTTTTAGAAAAAATATCAGCATATATCCAATTTAAAAGACAAGAACATAAACCAATACAATTAGTTTACATTTGCACACACAATTCGCGTAGAAGCCATTTTGGACAAATATGGGCACAAGTAGCTGCTTACTATTATAACATTAAAAATGTGCTTACATTTTCAGGCGGAACAGAGACCACTTCATTTAATATCAATGCAATTAATGCAATTAAACGAGTGGGATTTCGTATTGAAAAAACAACTGATAGTGTAAATCCTATTTATCAATTATACTTTGATGAGAACGAAAAATCAATGAGCTGTTTTTCAAAAGTGTACCATGACGATGCAAATCCTAAGCATGAATTTGCAGCAATTATGACCTGTAGTGATGCCGAAGAGAATTGTCCATTTATTGCTGGAGCTGAATTAAGAATTGGAACTACTTACGATGATCCAAAAGTATTTGATAATACAGCTTTACAAGACATTAAATATAATGAACGTTGCAAACAAATTGCATTAGAAACCTTTTATGTTTTTTCGAAAGTAAATTAAAAATATGCCAAATACAAACTGCACCCCTGCCGTAAATAGAAAAAAATTAAGTTTTTTAGATAGATATTTAACTCTGTGGATTTTTTCAGCAATGATTGTAGGAATAAGCATAGGTTATTTTATTCCATACAGCGCCACATTCATTAATTCAATGTCGAGTGGAACAACTAATATTCCATTAGCCATAGGTTTAATATTAATGATGTATCCTCCATTAGCAAAAGTGAGGTATGAAAAAATCCCACAAGTGTTTAAAAATTTGAAATTAATTTTAATGTCATTATGTATTACATGGATCATCGCTCCGTTTTTTATGTTTATGTTATCTTATATTTTTTTGAAAGATTATCCTGAGTATATGACAGGTTTAATATTAATAGGTATTGCACCATGTATTGCTATGGTAATTGTATGGAATGAGTTAGCAGAAGGCAATAGAGAATACATCGCGGGATTAGTTGGAATAAATAGTTTGCTTCAAGTTCTTTTATTCTCAGCCTACTCCTATTTTTATTTAACTAAAGTTCCTGTAATGTTTGGAATAAAAAGTTTTGAAATCAACATTACCATGTATCAGATAGCCAAAAGTGTGTTTGTTTATTTGGGAATACCTTTTATTACAGGCATAATAAGTAGATATAGTTTAATAAAAATTAAAGGAGAAGAATGGTATCAACAAAAATTTATCCCAGCTATATCTCCCATTACATTAATTGCATTATTATTTACAATTATTTTAATGTTTAGTTTAAAAGGTAAATTGATTGTACAAATACCTTTAGATGTTTTACGAATAGCCATTCCGCTTGTGATTTATTTTGCAGTGATGTTTGTTATTACATTTTTGTTTGCTAAAAAATTAGGGGCAGATTATTCTACAAATGTAGCCTTATCATTTACAGCTACTGGTAATAATTTTGAATTAGCCATTGCCGTTGCAATTGGTATATTTGGCATTAATAGTGGTCAAGCCTTTGCAGGGGTTATTGGTCCATTAGTAGAAGTTCCTGCATTAATAGGATTAGTTAAATTAGCTTTTTGGTTTAAAGAAAAATACTATTAGTAAGAAAAATATAAAAAACATTACTTGATATTATCTTTCTTTTTAATTTTAGATAAGTACCTTTTATATAATTCCCTCAAACTTTCATATTCTTCCCTATAAAATATTCCTACCCCTTGTGTAA
This sequence comes from uncultured Flavobacterium sp., assembly GCA_964541155.1. Classification (GTDB taxonomy): domain Bacteria; phylum Bacteroidota; class Bacteroidia; order B-17B0; family Aurantibacillaceae; genus UBA4416. The sequence continues at coordinate 20,715 of CAZIPC010000007.1, read as the reverse complement.
AAGGCCCTCCACTAGTTGCTGCTTCTGTATTATCATTACTTCTATTAAAACCTTTTACTCGGTATTTTCCCGAGTCAGATAATTTATACTCAATAGTTACATCACCTATTAAATTACTTGAATTACTACTTTTATTAGTAGCTGTAGAACTTGTATTATTATTTGCTACTCCAAAATTACCATCAATTACAAGCCTATTATTAAACAATTGTTTTGATAAAGCTAAATCTAATTCATCACTACTTAAAATACTACCTGGCCTATAATTTAAGCCTATATCAATAGCTTTAGTAATGCCATTTAGCCAATTACTCATTTTATTACTCAGCATTTCTGAACCTGTAGCTGCCGCCGCACCACCTGCACTTATACCTCCAGAACCTGATATAGAAACCGGCGTCACAAAACTTCTTAACAATAACAAAGAAAATACTTGTCTATTTAATTCATTTTCATCAGTTAATAAGCTCTTAATAGCAGATCGAGTTGTTTCATCAATTGTGGGTAAATCTATTCCAAACGTAATATCAGGAGCTGTTAATTTATTTTTCATATACAATTTACAATCAACTGGAAATCTTTTATTATAATTATTTACTGAATCGTTTGGAAATAAAGGCTTAATAGAAGCTCGTTGTTTATAAATCGCAACAATATCGATGTTTGCCTTATAAGCGTTTCCGTTCCATTTAATAGAACTTCCTTTTTGAATTTCAAATTTTTTAGTAACAAAATCTTCTAAAGTAAATAGATAATCGCCTGATGATAACACGTAATCTCCAAACATATCAAATTTTCCTTTTGAATTAATTTTCATATTCAAAAATCCATCTCCTCTGGCTTTTATAATATCACCAGATTTTTCATCAAATATTAATTGTATTTCAGCGTCTTTAGTAGCCTCTAAATTAAAATCTAAAGAAAAATTTGATTTGACAGTTTTGGCAATTTGTATTTTAGAAGTATCTTTTGTTACAAATTTTATAAAATCATTATTAGTTATCTCTGATGGACCATCTAATGGAATATAAAAATAAGTTCCTCCATTAGTTTTCATATTTATTTCCATTTTTATATCATCCATAAATCCGTATATACCAGCATTTCCAGATGCATACGCCGTTCCATAATAGCTTGGATTATTGGCTGAATTTGTATTTAAAACCAATAGTTTATTTGTATTAATATCAAAATCAATACGCATATCTTTAAAATTATTATGAAATATATTACCATCTAAAGATGCTATGTTTCCTATTTTATCTCTTACTTCTATATTTTCAAAATTAATTTGAGAAGGTGTAATTGTAATATCTCCATTTAAACTGTATTGTACTTTTGTAAAATCTACAATTAATACGCATTTAAAAATTTTAAGCTTAGCATTAATCTGAGGTTTATCAATAGTACCTGTTATTATTCCATCTCCATTAACAAATCCAACTTTAAATGTAAAAATATCCTTTAAAAATGGTTGCAAAACAGTTAAATCTAACGGCTGTGCTTTAAAACTGATGTCTAAATTATTTTCACTACGTTTTGGAAAGTAAAATCCATCAAATATTATATTTTTAACTAAAGACCCTTCTAAATCTTTTGAAAATGCTGTATACCCATTAATACTGATTAATTCTTTTTCTGGATTATACAAGCTTTTAATTTCTCCGTAACCAAGTAATTTTTTATTTAATTTAAGTTCTGTAAAATGTATATTACTAGAGGCCAACGTTTTTCCAAAAGCTCCAAATATGCTTGTTTCTCCGGTTAAAAAACCATCAACAGTTAATTGCGATGTTTGCAGCAAGGGATTTAATTGGGCTAGTTTAAAATTTTCGATATATATATCTAATTTTTCATTGTTATTTTTTGATAATTTTCCACTAATAGTAATAGATTGATTTTGATTATAAAAAATTAATGGTTTTACTAATACGCATAAAGAGCTATCAATAATTATTGGATTAAATTTTGCTAATTGCCATACACTATCTTCAACAACATATTTAAATTTATCGAAAACGATAGTGGCATTGGTATTATTAAAAAATGTTTTTCCTTTTATAGTTCCAGCATTTTTTAATTGTGACATATTATCCCAATTGAAATTAAAATCACTTACTTTATCATTTCCCAAAATAATTAAATTGGGATTTTTAAAAGCGAAACTGTCAGAAAAATGAATAGATTTTGAATTATATGCTATTTGAATGCTCTTAGGTAATGAATTAATAGTTATATCATTATTTTTAAAATTAATTTTAGAGTATTCTATCAAATTACTATTTGTTTTTAAATATAAATAATTAATAGAGGCATCAAATGAGGCCTGTAGTAGTGAGTTTGGACTTATCATTAAATCTTTTAAGAAAAGTTCTTTTACAAGATTAAAATTTTTAATTTTTACAGATAAATCCGCTTTATCACTATAGATGTACCGTTTATTTGTTTTTATAAACGTTGGAAAGTAACCATTTAGATATTGTTTAAAAGCATCTGGTAAAGTACTTAAATTATACTTTCCCTTTAATTGAATGTTAGCAATAGAAGAGTTAAGTTGAATATTTTTATTTTGAGTTAACTGATTTAACTCTAAATTAAAACTACTTAATTTATATAACTTATTATCTGTTTTATATATGGTATTATCTAAGCTTATTATACCCGATAAATTATCAAGGCTATTTCCATTTAAATTAATTAAAATTTGTGAAGATATTCTACCATTTAATTGTGGAGTTGAAAAATGAGTCTTCTCTAAATCAATATTGTTTATGGTAGATATAAAATCCATTTTAGGAACTTTATGATTAAAATCAACAGATCCATTAAATTCAAAGTTTGCATTTGTATCTTTACTTAATACATAACCACTAAAAATTTGATTCTTAAAAAGACCTGATATCTTTACGTTACTATAACGATATCCATTGTAATAAACAGATTGAACTAGCCCGTCAAATGTAGCGTCTAATTCTTTTGTAATTAATCCTTTTCCATTAATTTTTGTACTTAAAGATATTGGTCCAACAAATTTCACATGAGGAAATAATTTTGATAAATTAAAATGAGTAGTTGTAATATTTCCGGAATATTCAACCAATTTTGATTCTAAATTATTTTTAACACGTAAATCTGTTGTAATATTTCCAACAGCTGTATTAAATGTACCATAAGTTGCAAATTCATTAACAAAGCCATCAAACTTACCCTTATATGATATAACACCTAGTTGAGTAATTTCTGTTGGTAATTTTAAATGAGTTGGTTTATCAAACGGAGGAATAGGAAAATGCTCTAAATCAGATTTTGATGTAGATAATTTTTGTGCATCAAAATGAATAAAAGATTTATTGAAATTTGGTAATCCAGCTATGCTAATATCACCTATAAATTGTGTGTGATTTTTATACCTAGCATGTATTTTAGAACCAGTTAAATTATTTACAAACCCTTTTATATTCCCCTTAATGTGTAGTATTTCATCAAAACAATTAATTTCATTGGCAAAGTAGGAAATGTCTTTAAACCCAACATAGGTGCTATCTTTTAAAGTGCCTTTAATATATACCTTGTTTATAAAATCTAAATAATCGTCCCATTTTTCATACTTAAATTGGAAACAACCTTTAACCAAACTATTTTGAGTTCTTAAATATAAACTATCACAACTTAATTCAATTGGTGAAATTTTAACATAAGTAGATAATTTACGTAGCTGAATTCCACATTGTTCTTTTCCACTCAGATTTGTTATCTGTCCAAGTATAGTATCATTTTTAATCTTAACATCAGATACCTCTCCACAAACATTAAATGCATGAATGTGATTGTAATTTATGTTTCTAACAACTTTACCTTCATCTTTTAACAGCCAATATGTAAAATCAACATTTTGTAATTTTAAAATGCCATAATTTACTTTCCATGGCATAATAGAAGAATCTTGCACGGAGTTATTTGAAGAAAAATAATCTACTAAATATTGAAAATTAAATTTTTTTTCATTTTTATATTTCAATAATTTAATTTTAACATCAGACAAAGTGATATCATCTAAGTTAAGTTGCTGATGTTTTAAATTAAATCCACTAATATTTAGTGTAATATCATTTCCATAAATTAATGTATCTTGATGCTTATCACTCACAAAAACGCCCTGAAGTGTGATGTTTTTAATAAACGAAATTTTAACCTTATTAACGCGTATTGTTGCATTTAATTCTTTACTCAAATAGCCTGTTAATTGATTAGCTGCCCAAGTTTGAAAAACATAGGTTTGAAATAAAGTATATAATAAAATAGTAAAACCAACAATAAATAGAAAAGAAAACAATACCGTTTTCTGTAATATTCTTGTAATTTTACGTTGTTGAGTCATAGAGTATAAAAATAACGAAATAACCTAAACCTAAAACGTTAATATAGCTTAAGTTTTGACTACAAACTATTAATACAATCGAATTAAAACTAATGAATAATAAAGGTATTTTTATTTTAGGGATAGAATCTAGCTGCGATGACACTTCATGTGCTATTATTAAAAATGATTTATTGTTATCAAACATTACAGCAAACCAAAGTGTACATCAAAAATACGGAGGAGTTATACCTGAGTTAGCTAGTAGAGATCATCAAAAAAACATTGTACCTGTTATAGATACTGCTTTAAAAACTGCAAAAATTAATTTATCAGACATTAGTGCTATTGCTTTTACCAGAGGTCCTGGCCTCAGTGGTAGCTTACTAGTTGGGTTATCTTTTGCTAAATCTTTAGCACTAGCTTTAAATATTCCTTTAATTGAAGTAAATCATATGCAAGGACATATTTTAGCACATTTTATTATTGATTCAGAAGAAAAAAAGAATCAACCACAATTTCCTTTTTTGTGCTTAACGGTTAGTGGTGGGCATACCCAAATAGTAAAAGTTACAAATCATTTACATTTCCAATTATTAGCAGAAACTGAAGATGATGCTGTTGGAGAAGCGTTTGACAAAGCTGCTAAAATATTAGGATTACCTTATCCCGGTGGACCTTTAATAGATAAATATGCTTCGTTAGGTAACCCATCAAAATATAAATTTCCAATGCCTAAAATCAAAAACAATAATTACAGTTTTAGTGGGGTTAAAACAGCTTTTTTATATTTTGTACAAGAACAAACAAAACTCAATTCAAATTTTATTGAAGAAAATTTGAATGACATTTGTGCTTCATATCAGGCACATTTAATAAAATATTTATTAAAAAACTTATTGATTGTTAGTAAAGAAACCAATATTAGAGAAATTGCTATAGCAGGTGGCGTGTCTGCTAACTCTGGATTAAGAAAAGAATTAGATGCATTGGGAAAAAAACATAACTGGAACACATACATTCCTAAATTTGAATTTTGCACCGATAATGCTGCCATGATTGCTATTACAGGATATTATAAGTTTTTAAACAAAGAATTTTGCACTTTAGATGTAACTCCATTAGCTAGGTATTCGATTTAACTATATTTCATTATTTAGTATTAAATTCATTCATACACCTAGATAAGCCAATAAAAGCAAAGGCTTTAATAGCGTCTGCAGCAATTTTTATTCTATCGTTTAGCGTTTTTAATTCTTCATCGTTCCATTTCCCTAAAACATAATTTACTTGACTACCTTTATTAAACTCGCTACTAATTCCAAATCTTAGTCTAGGGTATTGGTTTGTATTTAATATTTCTTGAATATTTTTTAATCCATTATGCCCTCCATCGCTTCCTTTTGGTCCTAATCTTATTTTTCCAAATGGTAGGGCTAATTCATCTACAATTACTAAAATATTTTCTAATGGTATTTTTTCAGTTTGCATCCAATAATTTACTGCCTTACCGCTTAAATTCATATACGTAGTTGGCTTAACTAAAACTAATTGTTTTCCTTTATACTTAAATTCTGTAACATCTGCTAATCTATCCGATTTAAATTTTAAATCATGTTCTTTTGCTAAATAATCTAATACACTAAATCCAATATTATGACGCGTATTATCATATTCATTGCCTATGTTACCTAGCCCAACTATTAAAAATTTACTCATTATGCAAAGGTATTTTTTTTAATATAATGCGCCTTATTTAAGTGCAAAAAATTATTTTTTATTATAAAATAAATTCATATACTTGTACTATCGTAACAAAGTATTGTATTTTCTTACAACACTAAAATCACAAAACTTTTAAATAACAAAAAACTCTTTTTTAATTATTATTTTCCATATTAAGCATAATTATGTTTGAAGTATTAGATTTAACTAGCCGAGCTTTGCCTCAGTTGAAAGACATTTGTAAACAATTTGGTATAGATGCAAAAGGATTAACAAAACCAGATATGGTAATGAAAATTATTGATGCACAATCCTCAAATAGTGATTTAGCAAAAACATTAGTAGCTCAATTTCCTAAAAAAGAAACTGAAAAATCATCAGAAACTAAAGTAAAGAAACCAAGAATTCAAAAACCTCTTGAAGAATCTGTAAAAGTTGAAAAATCCACTTTAAAAGAACATATAGAAACAGAAAACATTAAATCTGAAGCTCTTACAAATTCAAAAGAAGTAGAAAATAATTCTACAGAAAGAAGCAATTTCGAAAAACCTAAATTTGAAAAAAGAGAAGAGTCTCACAGAAAAGTGCCAGTTCATAATCATAAACCTCAACATCATAATAATCAAGTAAAAACCGAGCCAGCTACTGAATTAAAACCGGTTATTAATAACGATCTAGCGATTAATATTGAACCTGAAGAAAAACCTCAAACTCCAGACGGAATGGAAATGAGTGAAGCTAAACCTGAACAAAAACCTCAACCAAAACCAGAACGAGTTTATTATAATTTTGATGGTATTGCCATTGGTGAAGGGGTTTTAGAAATGATGCCAGACGGTTATGGATTTTTAAGAAGTTCGGATTACAATTATTTAAGCTCGCCAGATGATATTTATGTATCTCAATCACAAGTGAAATTATTTGGTTTAAAAACTGGTGATGTTGTAAGAGGAGGTATACGTCCACCAAAAGATGGCGAGAAATTTTTTCCATTAGTAAAAGTAGAAGAAATTAATGGTCGTGAACCTTCATATATTAGAGATAGAGTTCCTTTTGACTATTTAACACCTTTATTCCCATCTGAAAAATTAAAATTAACCGGTCACCCTCTGCAAAACAATAGCACACGTATTATAGATATGTTTGCACCTATTGGAAAAGGACAGCGTGGTTTAATTGTAGCTCAACCAAAAACTGGTAAAACGGTATTATTAAAGGATATTGCTAATGCTATTGCTTATAACCATCCAGAAGTGTACTTAATTATTTTATTAATTGATGAACGTCCGGAAGAAGTTACTGACATGGCGCGCAGTGTAAAAGCAGAAGTTGTTTCATCTACATTTGATGAACCAGCCGAAAAACATGTAAAAATAGCAAACATCGTTTTAGAAAAAGCTAAACGAATGGTAGAGTGCGGGCACGATGTTGTAATTTTATTAGACAGTATAACGCGTATGGCCAGAGCATATAATACAGTTGCCCCATCTAGTGGAAAAGTATTATCAGGTGGTGTAGAAGCTAATGCTTTACAAAAACCTAAACGTTTTTTTGGTGCTGCTCGTAAAATAGAAAATGGAGGTTCGTTAACCATTATTGCAACAGCCTTAACCGAAACAGGTTCTAAAATGGATGAAGTTATTTTTGAAGAATTTAAAGGAACCGGTAATATGGAATTACAGTTAGATAGAAAAATAGCTAATAGACGTATTTTCCCTGCTGTTGATTTATCCTCTTCATCAACACGAAGAGATGATTTATTATTAGATAAAGAAACACTTCAACGTTTATGGGTATTAAGAAAGCATTTATCCGATATGAATCCAGTTGAAGCAATGGAATTTTTACTTAATCAATTAAGTAAAACACGATCAAATGAAGAGTTTTTAATTGGAATGAATAGATAATTATGACTACTAAAAATTTTATTTTTCCTGCTATTTACAGCGCACTCGTAATTATTGCAACATGTATTACTTTTTATGGAGGATACATTAATCATATTAACAAGGTAACCATTATTGGTTGGCTTTTAATTGTGCCATTTTGCGTTAGCGCTATGATTTTTGCTAAAAAAAGAATTTATAATGGACTCATTGGCGGTAAAGACGCCATGAAAGAGGGATTAAAATTTATTATTTTTAGTACAATCCTACTCATGATTTTTCAAGCTATATTTTTTACTTTAGATTTTAAAGCTTATAAAATTAATTTTATTCAAACTTATGGATTTGAATTAGCAAAAGCTCAAATTAAAAATGGAAATCTAAAAATTACAGAAGCTGAAATTCCTAGTTTAATACAAAAAGAAATTGAACAAATAACTTTATTTAAAGAGTGTACAAGTATTGTATTTAAAAATTTATTTCTTGGCGTTATAACCTCTGTAATTACAGCTGTTTCAATGAAAGCTAAACTAAGATAACAGATTGTAAAAGCCTATTTAAAAAATTAAATAGGCTTTTTTGTATTGTTTTAAATCGACAACAAACGACTACAATTGATTATATTCGAATTTAAACGTTTATCATACAACTATTAATTTCACTCGCCTTTACCTTTGTATCGTCGAAACAATGAAGCGCTTCAATATTAATTTCGAAAATTTAATAATTTGTAAACTATAAAAATAAATAACATGAACATGCTAAGAAATCGAGTACAATTAATTGGAAATTTAGGTACAACACCAGAAATTAAAAATTTAGAAGGAGGTAAAAAACTAGCCAAATTAGTGATTGCAACCAATGAAACCTATAAAAATTTGAAAGGTGAGAAAATAACCGAAACCACATGGCACAATTTAACAGCCTGGGGGAATAATGCTGATTTTATTGAAAAATATTTAGAGAAAGGCACTGAAGTTGCCATAGAAGGAAAACTAAAAAATAATAATTACACAGATAAAGATGGTATAAAAAGATATGTTACAGATATTGAAATTCAAGAAATAATTATTTTCAATAAAAAGAATCCGAATACATAAAATACAAAAGCCCGTGTATACACGGGCTTTTTATTACATCTATAAAATACTATTTAACTACTACTATTCCATTTGCCATAAATCTAATTTCTTTTTTAGGTTCTTTAATAGCCTCTATCTCTTCCTTTGATTTATTAGCATCTTCTGCATAGTGCTTAAGTTCTTCAACAGAAGTTGTTTTAATAAAAGCCTTTCCTTCTAAAACTACATTTTTATTAGCAATAGTAATAGGAACAAAAAACTCATAATCTTTCATTTTCACAAATACCGTATTATCGTTATCTAAATGAAGTGTCATCCAACATCCCTTACTAGAACAAGAACTCACTGCCTTTGCTTTAATTTTTATTGTAATTGTATCTTTTGATTTTAATAATGAGGGCAATTCACTAATATCTATGGCATTTTCTGTAGAAATCTTCAATCCATAATAATCTCCAATATTGGCTTTTCCTGATGGAGGTTGTGCATTGATAATTAGAGCAAATAAGAAAAAAGATAGTGTTACTACGCTTTTTTTCATAGTTATTTTATTTAATTTAATCTTCATGTCCTTTAGTGTTTTTTATTTTTTGTTGTAAATATAACTCTTCTTCTCTATGCATAGCTATTTTTAAAGAGTCGCTAATCATTTTTTGTCCTAATTTTTCTAAATCTGGTTTTCCTGCATTTATCCATGCTGTATACCACATACTACCTACCATTATAATACTTTCTCTCATTCTTCTCTCTACTTGTCCGTCAATCATTTTATTATAGCACTGAGTGTATTCCACTGAATATGTTTTCATTAACACATTTCCTCTATTTTCAAAAGTATATTTTCTATCTGTTGGAAATTTTTTATTTAGGAGGGCTTCAAATTTCAAAACACTATCTACTGCTAAATGACTATCATACACCACTTGCCATGCTGATTTTATAGGAGAATCAATAAACTTAGCTCTTCCAACAAAATAATTGTAATCATCAGCATATAATTCCGGTACTCTACTTTCCCAAAATCCATGAATACCTTTTTGTCCAGTTAATTGTCCATTATAATTTTCTGTAGTATGTAGTGGTACATGGGCATCAGCAATATAATGACCTAAATCAGCGCTATAATGCAATATTTTATCAAGATTTTCATCCTTAAAGGCATTTAATAATTTATAGTAATGTTTTTCTATTTGCCATGGAACAATACCATAAGCCATTAATGTGTCTTCTGTGTATTTTGCAACAGCTTGCTTCCAATATTTAGGTACTGTATCAAATGCATGTTCTCCATAATGGTCTATATCTATATAATGACGAGGAGCTTCGCCTTCTACTCCATATCTTCTTTTGTCTGGATCTATGGCATGATTAGTTATAAATTCAATGTGCTTTTTGTAAAAACCAACCATCTCTGGAGGTAATGTAAACACAGCCATTCTATTAATGCGTTGATGTCCATAAAATCCCCACGAAGTAGATTTTTGTTTAGGGATAACTAAAATTATGACTACACTAATGATGCCTATTTTAAGTGCGTATTTTAACATATATGGTATTAATAACAATTAAATATAATAATTATTAATTGTGATTTAACTTCATAACATAAAAAAATCCCATCTGTTATGATGGGATTTAGTATTTATTAAAATATTAAAATTATGCTTTAATTTCTTGAGCTTTTTTAATAATAGCTTTTATGTTATCAGTAGTCGTTGAATTTGGTCTTTCAATTGCCGAACCTGTAGCTCTGTCCCAAACTAAACTAGCTAATACTCCTAACGCTCGAGAAACTCCAAATAATACTGTATAAAAATCGTATTCATGCATTCCATAATGAACTAATAAAGCACCTGAATGAGCATCTACATTTGGCCAAGGATTTTTAATTTTTCCTGTTGATTCCAAAATTGGAGGTGCTACTTCATAAACCATTTGAACAATTTCGCAAATATTATCATGTTTGATATATGTTTTATAAAAATCTTGTTGAGCTGTAAAACGAGGATCTGTTTTACGTAATACGGCATGGCCATACCCTGGAACTACTTTTCCTTCTGCTAACGTTTTCTTAATATACTCTGCAATCTGTTCTTTAGTTGGCAATCCTCCACCTAAATTTTCTTTTAGCTCCATTATCCAACCTAATACTTCTTGATTTGCTAAACCATGTAAAGGACCAGCTAAACCATTCATTCCTGCTGCAAAAGCCAGATAAGGGTCGCTTAGTGCCGAGCCTACTAAATGTGTTGTATGAGCTGAAACGTTTCCTCCTTCATGATCAACATGAATTGTTAAATACAAACGCATTAAACGTTTCATATCAAAATCTTCATATCCTAACATGTGAGCAAAATTTGCTGCCCAGTCTAATTTGTGGTCTGGTTCTATGTGAGCTCCACCTTTGTATTTACGACGATAAATATATGCAGCAATTCTAGGAAGACGTGCAATTAAATTCATTGAATCTTCATACACATAATCCCAATAATCTTTTTTATTGATTCCTTTAGCATATGCTTTTGCAAATAAACTTTCTGTTTGCATTGCCATAATACCAATAACAAATTGAGTCATTGGATGAGTATCTGTAGGCAATTTTTCAATAACATCAAACACATGTTTAGGAACATTACTGCGTTTTTGCCATTCGTTAGTAATAAATGTTACATCTTCTTGAGATGGTAATTCTCCAACTAACATTAAATAAAAAATCCCTTCAGGCAATGGCTCTGTACCACCAGGTGCTTTAGGTAAATGTTTACGTAACTCTGGAATAGAATATCCTCTAAAACGAATCCCCTCTTCCGCATCTAACTTAGATGTTTCTGTAACCATACCTATCATCCCCTTCATCCCCTGGTATACTTGAGCTACAGTATATTCTCCTAATTTTAAATCGCCATGATTTTTGATAATATCTTTAATCTCTGCCGCTAATGGCACTGCTTTCTCGCGAAACTTATCTTTTAACCTATCCATTTTTATTGTCGTTTTATACCTTGTAAATTTAGGCAGTGTATTGATTTAAACAAATTTAATTTACACAATTTTTAAGTTATTTTTTAAAAAATAAAAAAAAGAATAACCATTAAAAAAAGAAGCCCATTTGTTAATCACAAATGGGCTTTGTAGTGAGAAGGAGATTTGAACTCCTGACCTTCGGGTTATGAATCCGATGCTCTAACCAACTGAGCTACCTCACCAAATATTAAAAATAAAACCCTCTGTATGTTTCAAAGGGTTTCTGTGTGATCGTGTAGGGATTCGAACCCCAAACCTTCTCATCCGTAGTGAGATGCTCTATCCAGTTGAGCTACACAACCAATCCAAAAATTTTGGAGTGCAAATATACTTATTTTAGTTAAATTGCAAACAATTTTAAACGATTTTTTATGCAATCAACTATCGAATCTATTTGGAATAATAGAGATTTATTAAAAGACCCCTCTAATCAAGCGGTTATACGCCAAATTATTGAAGATTTGGATAAAGGAAAAATTAGAGTTGCCGAACCTAAAAATGATGGTGAATGGATGGTGAATGATTGGATAAAAAAAGCTGTCATCTTATATTTTCCTATTCAAAATATGGAAATTATGGAAGTTGGTCCGTTTGAATTTCATGATAAAATGAAATTAAAAACAAATTATGCTAGTGCGGGTGTTCGCACTGTTCCTGGATCTATTGCTCGTTATGGCAGCTTCATTTCTAAAGGTGTAATTATGATGCCTAGCTTTGTAAATATTGGGGCTTTTGTTGATGAAGGAACAATGGTAGATACCTGGGCAACAGTTGGTAGCTGCGCTCAAATTGGAAAAAATGTTCATTTAAGTGGTGGCGTTGGCATTGGAGGCGTTTTAGAACCAGTTCAAGCTGCACCTGTTATCATAGAGGATAATTGCTTTATTGGCTCTAGATGTATTGTTGTTGAAGGTGTTCATGTTGGGAAAGAGGCTGTTTTAGGCGCTAATGTATGTTTAACTATGTCTACAAAAATTATTGATGTAACTGGAAATACTCCTATTGAAACAAAAGGATACGTTCCTGAACGCAGTGTTGTTATTCCTGGATCTTATACTAAAACATTTGCTGCTGGAGACTACCAAGTGCCATGCGCCCTAATTATTGGAAAAAGAAAAGAAAGTACCGATTTAAAAACATCATTAAATGATGCTTTAAGAGAACATAACGTAGCTATATAATATTTTGAAACATCAAAACATACTTGTTATTCAAACTGCCTTTATTGGTGATGCTATTTTAGCATCATCGGTATTAGAAAAATTGCATCAATTTTTTCCGCAATCGCAAATTTCTATATTAGTTAGAAAAGGTAATGAATCGTTATATCAAAATCATCCTTTTTTAAAACAAACTTTGGTTTGGAATAAGCAAGACGGAAAATATAAAAGTTTATTTAATTTGCTTAAAACAATACGAAAACAAAAATTCGATACTGTTATTAATTTACATCGCTTTGCTAGTTCTGGCTTTTTAACTGCTTTTTCAAAAGCAAACTATACTTCCGGATATGACAAAAATCCATTTTCGTTTTTATTTAATAATAAATCTAAACATAAAATTGGTGATGGTAGACATGAAATTGACAGATATAATGACTTAATTGAATCTATAACCGATAAAACAATTGTTCATCCAAAGTTATACCCTACCTATGAACAATTTTCAAAAATCGAACCATTAGTTTCTAACGCATTTGTTTGCATGGCTCCTTCTTCTGTTTGGTTTACAAAACAATTACCAAAAAATAAATGGATAGAATTATGCAACATAATTCCTAATGATATCAGTATTTATTTACTAGGTGGACCCTCAGATAAAATATTGTGCGAAGACATAAAAAACAAAAGCCATCATAAAAACATAAAAATTTTAGCAGGTGAATTATCTCTTTTAGAATCATGTGAATTGATGAAACACGCAAAAATGAATTATGTAAATGACAGCGGTCCTTTACATCTTGCCTCTGCAGGTAATTCTCCTACTACTGCATTCTTTTGTTCTACAGTTCCTGAATATGGTTTTTATCCTTTATCATATCATTCATCAGTTATTGAAGTTAAAAATTTAGATTGTAAACCATGCGGGTTACACGGCTATAAATCGTGTCCAAAACATAACTTCAGATGTGGTAACGAAATACAATTACCCTCATTTAAATAATAAAAGCTATTATTTAACACTTAGCTCATATAAAAAACACATGATACATTTACATTTGTATTAAATTATTATTTTAATAATTAAACTACTTGATTAAGATACTATGCCTTGTTTTAAAAATATTATTTTCTCTATTATTAGCTTATACTTTTTTTATAATGGTTACTCGCAAACCCTGATTATGAATGAGGTATCTAATGGCATTAGTGGCTCAGGCCAAGGCACTCAAGAATATGTTGAATTTGTAGTTGTAAGCAATACAGTAAGCTATAGTTGCAACAGTCAATCGCCTCCGTGTGTAGATATTAGAGGTTGGATATTTGATGATAACAGTGGTTACCATGGTCCAAGTGGTATTGCTTCTGGCGCTATTCGTTTTTCTCAACATTCACTTTGGGCTTGCTTACCTATAGGAACTATTATTTTAATTTATAACGATGCTGATCCTAATCCTGCAATTCCAGCAAACGATTTATCGATGAATGACGGAAATTGCAGGATTATTGCTCCTATTAGCAATACTGCTTTATTTGAAAAAAATGCTGCAACACCTGGAGCTGCAAGTTGTTCATACCCTTTAACTGGTTGGAGCGCAGGAGGTAATTGGGCAAATACCGTTTTAGCAAATTCATCTGACTGCGCACGAATTGTTAATCTATCGGGTTGCGAAGTGTTTTCTGTGTGTTATGGTACTGCCGACAATCAAAATACAGTTATTTATTTTCCTCAACCTGGCACAGGTACAGTATATTATTTTAACGGAATCAATCCTCAATTACAAGCAAACTGGTCATCAGGTAGTGCTACTACAATGCAAACTCCGGGCACGCCAAATAATGCTGCCAATGCAGCTTACATTGCTCAATTTAATAATGGATGTATGCCTATAACGCCTATACAGGTAACTGCAAGTTCTGTTAATGCAAGTTGTAGTTGTAATGGATCTGCAACAGTTAGTGCATCTGGGTCTATTGGCGGTTACACGTATACTTGGTATAATTCAGTATTTAATCCTATAGGGCAAACTACGGCAACAGCTAATTCTCTTTGTGCAGGAGTTTATAATGTTATTGCTACATCAAGTATAGGATGTTCTGATACGACCAGTGTTACAATTACTTCTTCAGGAAATTTACTATTAAACATAAACACTTCACCAATTTGCATTGGACAGACAGCCACACTATCAGTAAGCGGAGCTAATACATATACTTGGAGCACAGGAGAAATAGGCAATTCAATAACTGTTAGTCCTACTACTAGCACCAGCTATTCTGTAAATGGCTCTGGAAGTGCTTGTAGTGGCAGCGTATCTACTACAGTAATCGTTAATCCATTACCTATTATAACAACTAATTCTCCCACGATTTGTAATAATCAAAACACCTCTATTACAGTAACAACAACTCCTAATTCTAATGTTTCTTATGTATGGAACGGTTCAATTGTTTCTGGGCAAGGCACTAATTCAGCAACTATTAATCAAGTTGGCAATTATATGGTGGCGGTTACAAATACATTAACTGGATGTGTAAATACAGCGTCTATTAGTGTGAATCAAACTAATATTAATGCTATGTTTAATTCAAATCTAATTTTTGGAACCGCTCCTTTATCCGTTAATTTTATAAACCAAAGCATTGGTGCTACAAATTATAATTGGAATTTTGGTGATAACAACAATAATACCTCTATTGTAAGCAACCCTAATCACACGTATACAGGAGTTGGTAATTATGTAGTTACCTTAATCGCTACCGATCCATCTGGTTTATGCTCATCCACCGCAACACTAACTATTGAAGTTATTGAACATGAAGATTTAGAAGTTCCAAATGTTTTTACGCCTAATAATGATGGATTTAACGATGTATTTAAAATTAATTCTAAACATATAAATACAATTCATTGTGATATATATAACCGATGGGGATTAAAAATTTATTCGATATCTTCTTTAGACTGTTTTTGGGATGGCAATGGTTATTCTGACGGAACTTATTTTTATATTTTAAATGCCACAGGACTTGATCATAAAACCTACCATAAAGAAGGTTTTATTTCGTTGTTTAGATAAATTGCTAATTTTTTTATTACATTTAATTAATTTATTTAAAAAAATTAAATTATGAAAAAACGTTTTTTATTTTTTGGAGCTATGCTCATTAGCCTTTTTTTAGTATCGTTTATTAAATTAAGCCCTCCTAACGAAATACCATTATCTACTCCTATTCCTTTAGAGAATTTGAAAATGAAATCTGTTAATGGCAAAGAGGTATCTTTGGGGACATGCAAAACAGAAAAAGGACTATTAGTTATATTTTCATGCAACACTTGCCCTTATGTAAAACTAAGCGAAAGTAGAATAAAAGAATTAACTGATTTTTGTATAAAACAAAAATTAGGTTGTGTTATTGTTAACAGCAATGAAGGACAAAGAACCGAAGATGACAGCTTTGATGAAATGGTTAAATACGCATCCTCTCAAAAATATAGCTGTAATTATGTGCTTGATGTAAATTCAACATTAGCAGATGCCTTTGGTGCTTCTAGAACCCCACAATGTTTTTTATTTAACCATAAAGGACTTGTTTATAAAGGCGCTATTGATGATAATGTAAAAGATCCATCGTTAGTAAAAATTCATTATTTAAAAGATGCCATTGATGCCGTTATAAAAAATGAAATCCCCAGTTTACAAGAAACAAAATCTATTGGTTGCACCATCAAACGTGTTGAATAAAAAAAGCCGCTCAATATATAGCGGCTTTTTTTATGTGATTTAGTTAAGTATGTTAGTTTTTACCAGACTCTGTACTGACCAGTGTAAAACGTACAGTTCTATTTTTAACCTGTAATTCAGGCGTTGAGTTATCATATAGCTGTTCATTATCTTTTGTTCCAAAGCTTCTATTAAAACTATTAGCTTTCACACCTCTCTTAATTAACTCTTGTCTAACATAAACAGCTCTTCTAATTGCCAAAATACTATTAAACTCTTTTGTTCCTTTCATACAAGTATAGCCTGTAATATCAATTTTTATGCTTGGATCTGATTTTATTAATGCTGCAATTTCATTTAATTTTTTTAATCCTTTTGCATCTAATTGAGACATATTAATACTAAAAATAACCTCTTCAGAAATGGTATTTAATTTATTCACTATAATTTGTCTACTTTCAATTGATGTAACAACAGATTCATTCGCTACAACTTGTACTGAATCTTTTTTACTACCTATATTCTCTTTAGGTTTTGTTGATTTAACTACAACAGAATTTGTTGATTTAGGGTTAGAACGAGCAGATTGATTACGAACTAAAGTCTCTTTTGCATTAGCTTTAACATTTGTTTTTGGAGCTAAAACAGGATTTGATTTAACCTGACTATTTTCAGTTTTATCTTTATGTAATGTAACTTTAGCAAGTACCTCTGGCTTAATTTCAAATGTACCTTTTGTATTAGATGTCAACTTCACACTCTCGCCACCGTTTGCATTAGTTAAGTTAACTGATGCTGCTACTGGTTGGCCTTTTTCTAATACACTTATTGTGTATTTTTGATTTGATGGTAAATTATTAACCTTAAATTCTCCTAAACTATTGGTTTTAGCAGTTCCTACTATTTCGCCTTTCTCATTTTTAATTAATACCTCTGTATTTGCTAACGGTAATTTTGAATTGCTTGCTGAAGTTAATTGACCTACTAACGCACTCTGTACTTTCTCATCTTTATTAACATCAACTAACGAAGCTTCTTTTGGCTCTGCGATTGTTTTAACTGCTACTTTATTAATTACCTCCGGTTTAATTTCATAAGCACCTGGAGAATCAGCGTCTATTAATTTTACCTGTTCTCCATTTTTACCAGCCAGACTTACATTTGCTTTGATTGCAGAGCCCTCCTCTAAAACACTAATAGTATAATTTTGCTCTTGAGGTAAATTCCTAAAAGTAAATTCTCCAATATCATTTGTTCGAGTTGTTTCTATAATTTCACCTCTTTCATTTTTTACAACAACTTCTTTATTAGCAATTGGCTTTTCTGGATTTTGCTGTGATGAAATATTACCAGAAAAAACGACTACTTCTTTTTTAGATTTTAAAGGTTTATTATTTCTAACAATCTTACTATTATTCTCATCTAAACTATCTTCATCAGGCGCTTCATTATCTGAGTTTGAAACATGCCTGAAATCTGTTTTTTTCTTAAAAAAAGATGGCGTTTTGCATCCACTTATACCAAGCATTATTTGATGAGAAGAGCCTATATTAACAGAATTTTTAGATGTTCCGTAATCAAAACTATAAGCTATTTTTAAATTTCCTACTTTGTATCCAACTAACGTTATAAAACCATAATTAGTTCTGTAGCCAGCACCAAGAGTTAATACTTTTAAAAAATTAAAATTTAAAATACCTTCTACAACATTATCTCCTTTTAAGGTGTATCTATTTACTAACCATGGTTCAATTTCTACTTTTTTGTTTTTATTAAATACATAAGAAACTTGAGGATTAATTTGCGGTAATGCCTTATACCTTCCGCTTCCAGAAAAATCAGGATTTGAGTTATATAAATGCAACACAGAAAAACCAATTTTTAATTTTTGGCCAATAACCATTAATCCAAATTCACTATCAAATCCATTAGCCGTTAAATTATTTCCATTATTTAAATTCACATCATGTTCATCAATAACTATTGCATCTTTTGCTTTTAATACCGCTTGATTCCAACCAACGCCTATTCCTAAATGAATTTTTGCAGTTTCATTAATTTTAAATCTATATCCATATCCTAGAGTAACACCTGTGAAATTTAATAATCCCTGGCTTTGAGTATTAACTCTTAATACTACTGCATTACTTTTTCCAATAGCCTTATGAGCATTTAATTGCAATCCTTTAGGCGCATTCATTAAATTTATCCATTGAGTACGATAATGGATTGTAGCTTCATTACAGGTAGAGCCAGCAAATGCAATATTTAATTGTAAAGGATCTAAACTATAAGTATTAAACAAACTTACTTGCTGTGCATTACCTCTAATAACACATAATATAACATAAACAAGAAGTATATATTTATAAACGTTTTTCATTTGTAACATTTTAATTTTAAGATTCATGAATAAAACTATCTTGTTATAGTTATACTTCCTTTAAAAATCACCTCCGATTTATCTCTAATAAAATAGTAATAAACACCATCTGGTAAATTTTGCTTATTCATTGTTCCATCAAACTCATTATTATAATTATTTTCTTTTGTATATACTGATTTTCCATAACTATCAATTATATCAATACTATAATCTTTAATTAAGTACGGATTACTTATTTTCCATGTATCATTAACGCCATCGCTATTAGGACTCATGTAATTTGCAATTTTTAAATCAAAGAGTACTTTAACAGTGATCGTATCACTACCTGTGCAACCGTTTATAGAAGTTACAGTTAATGTATAGGTAATTGTATTTAAAGGTGTAGTGGTTGGGTTAATAATTGTAGTTGAATTCAAGAAATCGCTTTCTGCCCAAGAATAATAAGCGCCATCAGTTTGAACAGGATTAAATTGATAGCTTTCACCTAATTTAATTGTAACATCTGGACCTATGTTAATAGTTGGATTATTAAATGTAGTTATACTAATAGTTGTATCATTTAAACAACCAAAACTATTTGCTCCAATTACAGTATATGTAGTATATACACTAGGAGAAACAATAATTGTAGAATTAGATGAACCTGTACTCCATGTGTAAGTTACTGCTCCGTTAGCAGACAGTGTTGTTGAAGCACCTAAACATACTCCTGTATTTGTTGCTGAAGCTAATATAGTTGGAGTTGGATAGATACTAATTAAAGTAGATGCACTAGCCAAACAACCATTTAAATCTGTTCCAATCACACTATAGGTTGTATTAACCGTTGGTGCAACACTAATGCTTGACGTGAAAGCACCTGTACTCCACGTATAGGTGCTAACACCTGTAGCTATGAGTGTTGAATTTAAACCAGAACACACAGACGATGATGAACTACTTAATGTAATTATTGGGTCTGCAAATAAATCAATATTTTGAGTACTAGTACTTAAACAACCTAATGCATCTTCACCTATTACTGTGTATGTAGTTAAACTATTTGGACTTACTGATATAGTATTATTTGTAGAACCTGAATCCCAAGTATAAGTTAAAGCACCGCTCACGGTTAGCGAACTTGTATTACCTGAACATATTGTAGGAGAACTAACAGAAATACTTAAAGTTGGATTAGAGAATACTGTTACCGTGCTTACTGCTGATACAAAACTTGGACAACCCTGTGCGCTGGTTCCTGATACACTATAACTGCTTGTTACCGTTGGACTAACTACTGAACTTCCACTTGAATACGTATACGTACTAGCTCCACTTGGTGATATGGTATAACTATTACCATAACATATTGTGCCGCTATTTACACT
>CAZIPC010000006.1:220275-245476 GCA_964541155.1 uncultured Flavobacterium sp. | reverse complement strand
CCACATTTGATCCAGATGAATAGGTATATGTACTTGCTCCACTTGGTGTTAATGTGAAACTTTCTCCTGAACAAATTGCTCCACTGTTCACTGTTAAACTTGGTGCTGTATTAACTGTTACTGTGCTTACTACCGAATAATTACAACCTAAAATACTTTCGCCTGTAATGGTGTAACTGCTATTTGAAGCTGGATAAACAGTGCTTGTTCCAGATGAATACGTATAGCTTAAAGCACCAGTAGGAGAAATTATAAAAAAATTTCCGCTACAGATAGTTCCAGAATTAACCGAAAGTATAGATCCCGGAGAATTATCAAAATCAATATTTATATCATCAATGGCCATATGATGGTCATTTCCTGAATCATCTACATCTTTCCATCTGAGTAAAATATATGAATTATTCGGAATATTAACAGGTACACAAGCTGATATTGTTACAGTTTGCGAACAAGGATACCATTGAATTTGATTTGCCCCAGAGATAGGAGAATTTTGAATATTCACAAAATCAAGTGCAGAAAAAGGTGTACCAGAACCTGAAATAGGTGGAGGAGTTGTAGCAACACTATATTCAAAAGCAATATTATTTATTGCATTCCCATTTTGAGCTAAACTCATTTGATAACCCGAATAGGTCATTCGAAAATTATTGATATTTGATCCAGTAGTATTTTTTAAAATTACTCCATAGTAGATTAAACTACTACTACCTGAAGCTCTAGAACCAATAGCAGCATTTGAACCACAATTGTATGTATAAAAACCTCCACTATTAAATCCTCCTACCGAACTCGCAAAATTAGCATAACCTCTGAATGTAGCAGTTTGGTACCATCCAGGAAAAGTTATATTATCAGTCCAGCTAGTGATATTCGAAGTACCAAAATTTTGAGAATAATTAGAAGATGTAATATTTACTTGACCGTAAAATTTTCCAAAAATTATTAAAGTAAAAACCGTAAAATATTTCATTTTAAATAATTAAAACATTTTTAAAGCGGTTGAGGACTATTATTTAATAAATAATTCCTTTAGGGTGTTCACTTGTAAAATTATTTAAAAGTAATTAGTTTATTATTAACACAGTTTATCTTAATGTTATATAAAGTATATATAATTAATTTTAATATAAAAAATCTCTATTTAATTATGATATATAACACAACGTGCGCAGAATGAAAGGACATTTGCATTTACCCAAAAGGTTATGATTTCAAATGTTTTGATTATCTCAGAATTTCTTTAACAAAAAAATTAAATTAAGCTTTGAGCTTATTTTTATTTAGACTTGTCTCCAAATTCTTACTGTTTTACTTTGGTTAAACCTAAGAAAATGTATCTATTATTCAATTCTAAATCAGTATCCCTTGGTTTAAAATCAAACATAGGGCTGTTACAGGTATTTTTCAGTCTGCTATGGCATGACTGTACATTGTTTAATTCTGTCTTGGTGCGTTTGCTTTATATTAGTCCCAAAGGTCTAAATCATTTAATAATTTATCAAATTTGAGTCATTATCATATTTTGCAATACAGCAACACGATAATATGTTGATATACAATGTTTTGAGGGGTAAATTTATTGCTAGAGTGTGTGTTTTTTGCGCTAGAATGATGCGTTTATTTCCCAAATACAGCAAGTTGGAGTCCCTATTACCATTGGCCTATAGACTGCCTGTCACAAATCATAGGTACAATTTTGCTAATCCCCACTATTCCCTACTTTAGTTCAAAATTGTTCATAACCTTAAAAATGTATTGTTGAAAAGAATAATTTAAGAAACAATTCAAGCACACTTTATTACTAGATTATAAGTCCGAATCGGCTTGAAGACATGCAACTATTCACTCATTTTATTAATTTGTTTAATCACGGTTGTTGATTTTGTTTTAATTTTCAAAAAATAGATTCCACTTGTCAATTGAAAAGAGCCAAGATCCAGCCATAAATTATTAACATTAATAACTTTATGAGAAGTCAATATTTCTTTGCCTAAGGCATCTGTTAAAACAAACTCAAGGGGCTTATCCTCATCACTTTGCCAATTTATAGTTACTCCGCTTGAAAATGGATTTGGATAAACTACTAAGCCCTCTTTTTTAATATCAGATAAATCAGTTGTATTAGCAGGAGTAACGGTTACATTATCAATGTTAGTTATACAATTATTTTGATTAGCGGTTAAGCCCACATAAACCGTTGTACCTAATGATAAAGTATAGGTATGATATAATGTCCATGTAGTTCCATTATTTGAATAATAGGTTGTGATAGTATTACCCAGACGTTTTATTTTAAGCCACATAGGCATTGAATATGTAGTTACCAAATAATAACCGCTTGAACCTCCAGTTGTAGTTCGATATAAGTCAAATACACCTCGAGTATCTAAAGAATTAATAAATACAAATGAACTATTGGTTGCCAAGGAACTCCTCAACATCAAGCCTCCAGCATCATTCCAATTGGCAGTTACATCTTTTACTCTACCCACTATTTCACCATCTCCAACCAATGCTTGGTACACAAAGGGAATATTATCATTAGATCCAGATACACCTGACGCAAAACTTGATATTTTAAAATTACCATCAGCGGATGTATAACATACCGTACTAGACGATGTATAAGTTCCAATGTTAGTATGTGTCCAGGCAGCTGGTAAAGGTCCACAACACATAGTCCCTGTAGAATAGGAAATAAAATTTGTTAATGTTTGGGTATTTGTACCATATTGATCGGTAACAGTTAACGACACATTATAATTTCCTGATACAGCTCCTAAATAACTCACCGTTGGATTCTCAACAGATGACATAGAAGGTGTACCTCCTGGAAAACTCCATTGATAAGTAGCACCAACGCCACCATTACTCACCACGCTATAATCTTTAAATTCAACAATTGGATTAACGCAATTTACCTTATTTGTATTTGATGAAATTTGTGCTTTGGTAGTTGAAGCTTCATACAAATTATGATCCCATGCCCCACGACTAGTTCCAATTAATAATTTGCCTTTGTAATAATTAATAAACATAAAACGAATATCCATATTTGGTAAACCTGTTCCTAATAAAACCCAATTTGGCATTGTATTGTTTCGGTAATAAACCCCTGAAGCATTAGCTACATATACACCTCCATTAGTACCACGTTGAAAAACCATTTTAGTAATAGGATTTGTAGTTAAAACAGTTTGGGTCATATTAGTATAACTTACCCCACCATCTATTGAATGTAGAACCTTACATGTATTTTGAACACCTGAATACGTTACCCAAATCTCATCAGGATTAACATCACTTACAGAAATATCACTGATGTTACGTATAGTAGAACCTGTAACTGAGATTGGAGGTGTAATACTTATCCACGTTAAACCTCCATCCATTGTTTTCATTAAATTATTATTTGTAAGCCCGGTAACCACATAAATCCGATTTGTATCCGTTATACAGATTTTTTCTCTAAACACTTGTGTGGTAAATGTTTTAATAATATTAACAGTTAATCCATTATCATTACTTCTAATTAAAGAGTTTTTCCAAATAGCCCTTATAGCGGAAGATACAGACGTAGGATAATCTCCAGCGTGATGTGTAATGAGTGTATGATATAAGTTTGGATGAAACTCCATCGAATTAAAATAGCTATATATTCCACCTGGGTCTATTTGTTGTGAACTATTAACATAAGTTTTAATTCCTGTTCGTGTCACATGATAGGTATCATAACCCTGTGAATAAGCTGTAACATTATCTAAGGGATTAACATCTGAATTACCTTGATCTGCACCTAATAAAGTATACCAACCACCAGCACTTTCGTATTCACGCAACATTAGTGGTCCGTGGTTACAACCCGCCGCTAATAAATCTGTTTTAAAAGCTGAACCAAAACCCCATAACTCATGGTTAGAAATTTTATTAGTAATCGGCGAAAATGTAGAGCCACTATTCATTGATACATAACCTGCGCCATCTGTACCCAAGAGCACTTTTCCATTTTTCATAAAAATAGTTCGCAAATCGGAATGTACCGAACTGCTAGATGTCAAAAAACTAACGCCATTATCCGTTGAATACTGAACGTTTTGTTGGCTATATGAACCCCAAACTATTTTATTTTCATCATTTATATCCATTGCAATATCACCATGATGTAAAGAGGTTGTGGATCCATAAGAAGTATTAAGTCCATCAATCATGTTAATTCGCTGTAGTAAAACAGTACCAGACAAAACATCCAATTTATATAAATGTGTTGCCACGTGTGAGTATGCTGAAGATCCACTTCCAATAAATACATATACAACAGAAGTATTAGTAGTTGCTGTGCTAATTTTTGACCAGCCAGTAACGTTACCCGTAGCTGTGCTTGGCAATGTGAGTGTTTGTAATAAGGCAAATGATGTTCCTCCATTTGTTGATTTATACACGTCAACAAAATTTTGACTATCGTTTCTGTCAGTAAAATAAACGATGTTTGGATTATTATTATCCCAATCTAACACTTCACTATTGAGGTTACTATCCCATGTACTAAATAATTTTAACCCTGTTTTTACAGCAGTCCACGTAATACCGCCATCAGTAGTACGATAAATTTTATCTGCCCAACGTGCTAATGCAACATTCGAATTAGTTGGACTGGCAGCTATATCATAAGCTATGCCTGTATAACTATTACTATTAAGATTTGTAGAAGTCCAAGTCATACCTCCATTGGTTGATTTTATAACAGCTGATGTACTAATCGCGTATACCACATTGGTATTCGTAGCACATACATCAATATCATGATAATGACTAGCTGGCATATTAGCATCTGTTAAATGCCAAGAAGCCGCATTATCGTTGCTTACCCATAATCCACCTGTTTCAAAACTGCAAAATAATTTGTTTGGGTTAGAAGGATCCATTCTCAAGCAATACACATAGCCTCCATTATTTCCATCTCCTGAAGTTCCTCCCCACACTGAATTTACTGGACCTATCATGCGCCATGTTCCTGATAAGGAATCTGTATAGCCAGTTGTAGAAATAGTTTGTATTTGCTTTAAATTATTATAATTATATGATGGCGCAGGTTGCACTTTGTTTTTGTGATTGAGGTAAAATACCTTTGTTTTAAGCCATCCTAAACCATATTCTCGCTCCCCACTTTCTTCAAATGGGTGTTTATCAAAATATGAATCAAATTCTTTTTTTACTTTATAGTAGTCTACATTTTTACGACTCATTAATACAAACCATTTCTGCTTGGCATGTTCTATGGATGTTTCAATACCTCCCTCCTCTTCTTTTTCCTTATAAGAAAAATTTTGAGAGTAAACGCTTTTTGATGTAAATACAAAAATCATGAGCATTGCTAATGCTGATTTGAGATTGTTGTTTAAATGCTTTTTCAATTTAATTCCCATAATACTATGTTTTTAAGGTAGGTTCTAAAAATAAATTTTTAGAGATTTGAATAAAAATCACAAAACCCGTTAAATGATTTTTTGATTATATTATAAATATATGATTTGTTTTTGTTACACAAAAATGCTAAGAGCCTTTGAATTACTTCCAAATATGAATAGTTGAATGCTTTTCAATCAAAACGAAAATACGCATAATAAAATTTGCTTCAAAATAAATTTAACTAGACTCTTAATGTATTTAAAATTATCTGTACTTTTTTACGTTATAATTGGAGATAGTTGAGGATTGGTTGGCAAAAAGGATATTACTTCCTGTTGATTATCGGCCATTATTTGCTAATGCAGCAAGTTGGAGTCCCTATTCTCATTGGCCTAGAGACTGCTTGTCACAAATCATAGGTGCAATTTTGCTAATCCCCACTTTTCTTTACTTAAGTTCAAAATTGTTCATAACCTTAAAAATGTATTGTTGATAACAAAAAATTTCTCTGTATCCCAAGACACGTTTTTACTAAACGAAAAGTAATATTTTTAATTAACAGGTGAAAAATAGTGTTTTTTGTTTTGATATTTTACTAAAGATTTTTCACTTCACTTTTTTCATTATGACAACAGTGATGAAACATTCTTGATTTTACATTTTAAACATTGTAACAACCAATAATCTAAATTATTTAAATTTTAATGATAATTACATTCTGTCTAAATCATCATCAGTTACAATATCTGTATTTAAAGAATTAAATAATTTGTAAAATTCACATATATACAAATAATCACCTGCGTTGGATAAAAGAATTGGAGGTAACCCAATAGGTTTATTAATAATTTTCTTAAAAATATGCTTATTGCATATAAGCCAATTTTTATCATACCTTGATTTCCTATCATCATAAATGTTATTTATTAAACCTTTTCCATATTCACTCAATGCATTGCAGCATTTAATGTTATAATTCAAATAAAATTCCTTCATCATTTTTTAATTTAGGTCTATTACAAATAATCAATAAAAAATCATGCAATTAATTTAATATTGTTTACAGGAAGACATTAATTTAATATAGCATTAACAATACTAATAATATTTTAATCATTTATAAAACATCTATGAGCTGATTTACTGAATATTCAACATTGTTTGAAATATGGAAGTGTTGTGTTTTTCATTTTAAAAGATTAATCTTTATTAAAAACGATGGTCTTTAATCTATTTTTCTTTAAATATCCCTTAATCAAATCATCTGCGTCAGGATAGAACTCGGCACTTTTTATATAGTCTTTGCATTCTTCAATATTACCGAAAGAAGCTGTTTTGTCAATATACCCATATCCAAAATAGTGACCATTCTCAACCAAAATAATAGCACGTTCATCATAATGCTTCCCGTGATCGATTAGTGCAAAATGATTATCCTTAAAAATGATATTTCTTAATATTTCTTGGGCTCGCTTATTGTATTCTTCAATTTCTTCATCTCCCGCACAAATTCCATTACACTTTTTTATTTGATGATTAAAACACACCGATTCATCACCTGTTAAGCCACAGTATCTTAAACATAATTGAAAATTATCAATCCATTGTTCTAATCGCTCTCTAGCACTTGAATAGGTAACAAATGATATTAATGCATTTTCTGACTCTTCGTAATTTGTTAGCTTGAAATTTATTATTCCCTCCGAATCTTTAAACCAATCAATGCAATGTGTAAACTGATCCGCTTTTCGTGCTCTATTGAATTTTGGCTTGTGCTTTTTAATTTCCTCAGCTTCAATTAACAATGCTATTAATTCACTACCAGTGGAAACGAAATCTACGTTATAAAGTTCGTTGAGCATTTTCTTGCTTTTATTCTCCTTGCTATTAAAATGACTGATTGCACGATTGTATACGTTTACACTTTTGCCTATGTAAATAATCTCACCTTCTTTATTTAAGAAATAATAGACACCACATTCTTCAGGTAGTTTTTTTAGTATGTATTCCTTTATTTTATCAATGCGTCGAGTCATCAATTCTTCAACGCCTTGGTTTTTATATTGAGGATGTAATCCTTTTAATTCTAAAAGTTTATCAAACAGCTTAACTGTAGCGTCCACATCGCCTTCAGCACGGTGACGATTTTCAATCTCAATACCAATACTATTACAAAGCGTACCTAAACTATATGAAATTTTACCAGGTATTAATTTGCGACTTAATCTAACTGTGCATAAGGTGTCTCGGCGGTATTTATATCCTAAACTATTAAACTCATCTTTGATAAATCCATAATCAAAACCTACATTATGAGCCACAAAAATTCTTCCTTCAGTAAGTTCAATAATCTTTTTAGCAACTTCATGGAATTTAGGAGCATCGGAAACCATTTCATTGGTTATACCCGATAAGCTAACAAAATATGGACTAATATGGCATTCGGGATTAATGAGTGTAGACCATTTTTCAATCACTTGCAATCCATCGTGAACCGCAATACAAATCTCGGTAATACGACCTCGTTTAAATTCGTATTTACTACCACAAGTTTCTATATCAACAATAGCGAACATCGTAGCAAAAATAAAAGAAATACAAATTAAGGTTTGCTATAGATTGTAGCATTTTGGTTTTAATCTTCTAGACACATAAAAATAACTCCCCTCCTAAACTCCAAATCAGAATTTTAGCCCCCTGATTTATAGATCATTAAATATTTTGCTACAAAACGTAGCAAAATAGAGTTTGTTTTTGTGGTAACTTTATTCTACATATAAATTACCATGGAACGAAGAATAGCACATATGGATTTAGACAGTTTTTATGTGGCTGTAGAAAGAAAGCTAGATAACTCACTCATTGGCAAACCTATCATCATTGGTGGTACTGGCGACAGAGGCGTTGTTTCATCATGTAGTTATGAGGCAAGGGCTTTTGGTGTACACTCGGCAATGCCCGGTAAAATAGCTAAGCAATTATGTCCCGATGCTATTTTTATTCATGGTGATATGGATGAGTACGCCAAACAATCAAATATTGTTACCGAAATAATTGAGGGAGTAGCGCCTTTAGTTGAGAAGGCTTCTATCGATGAGCATTACATTGATGTTAGCGGAATGGATAAATACATAAAGCATAGTAATTTATGGATGCACGAACTCCGCGAAAAAATTATTACCGAAACAGGCTTACCTATTTCCTTTGGGTTATCGGCTAATAAAACTGTTTCGAAAATTGCAACGGATGAAGCAAAACCCAATGGCGAAAAAACAGTGGATAATGGAATTGAGAAATTGTTTCTAGCACCGTTATCTATCAAAAAAATTCCGGGAGTTGGCGAAAAAACTTACATGAGCCTGCGCAACATGGGTGTTGAAAAAATTGCAACAGTGCAACAAATGCCGCAACACATGTTGCAACGCGTAATGGGCGAACATGGTAAAACCATTTGGCAAAAAGCTAACGGCATTGACGATAGTCCTGTTGTGCCATACAGTGAGCAAATTAGTATGAGTAAGGAAACAACGTTTCAAACTGACACAACTGATATTGAGAAACTCAAAAATGTACTCACTGCCATGGTGTTTGAGTTAGGCTTTCAATTACGAAAAGCAAACAAGGTTGCAGGAACGGTCACTCTTAAATTAAGATACTCTGATTTTAAAACACATACCTTTCAAACTTCTTTATCCTATACTGCATCTGATCATATTCTCCTCGAAAAAGTATTAGAGTTGTTTCAAAAAAATTATTCACGCCGTGTATTGATTCGTTTAATTGGAGTAAAGTTTAGTAAGTTGGTGCAAGGCAAAACACAAATTGATTTATTTAGTGATACTGAGGAGATGATTAACCTTTACGAATCCTTAGATAAAATTCGCAAGCGATTTGGTGATAAAGCCATCTTACGAGCCGTTGGTGTGGGCGAACCTAATCCTGAGTTATTCCGAAAAAAGAAAAAATGATTTTAAATGCTCATAGTTATTATAGTTTACGCTATGGTGTCTTGTCGGTTGATGACTTGATACAAGCTGCTATTGCTAATAACTACGATACCATAGCTATTACCGATATTAATAATTCTGCCGGAGTATTGGAATTTGTGAAATTGGCTTTCGAAAAAAACATTAAACCCATTGTTGGTATGGAGTTTAGGGAAAATAACGAATTGCTATTTGTTGCCATTGCCATTAATAACGAAGGCTTTAAGGAGGTAAATGATTTACAAACTAATTATAATGTTTATCAAATTGAAATATCACACCGACCAAATTTCACAAACTGTTTTATTATTTATCCATACGGCACTATGCACACCGATTTAAAAGAAAATGAGTACATCGGTATTAAGCCTTCGCAACTTAACAAAATTGCTACTGAGCGTAAAGCCATTCAACAAAAGTATTGCATCTTACAAAGCTATACCTACAATGATTACAAGGGCTACGAGGCTCACAAAAAATTACGTGCCATTGATGAAAACCTCTTACTATCTCAATTGCAAAAACAACAGTATGCCGGTACTGACGAGTATTTAATTTCCTATCAAAAATTAATGCTTTTGTTTGAGGATTATCCGCACATCATACAAAACACAAAGTACATTACAGATAGTTGCCAGTTTAAGTTTGATTTTAAAGAAATTAAAAACAAAAAAACATACACAGGCAATTCCTATGATGACAAATTGTTGTTAGAAAAATTGACCCTAGATGGCATGAAGTTTCGATATGGGCGTAAAAACAAAGTAGCCTTAGAACGTATTACAAAGGAACTCGACATCATTGATAAGTTAGGGTTTTCGGCTTACTTTTTAATTACCTGGGATATTATTAGGTATAGTTTAGGACGTAGCTTTTATCATGTAGGGCGAGGCAGTGGAGCTAATAGTGTGGTGGCTTATTGTTTGCGCATTACTGATGTGTGCCCCATAGAATTAGATTTATACTTTGAACGCTTTTTAAATCCTAAACGTAAATCGCCACCCGATTTTGATATTGATTACAGTTGGCGCGAACGCGATGAAGTACACGAATATATTTTTAAGCGATACGGACGTGAGCACACGGCTTTGCTCGGAGCTATGTCAACCTTTAAAGATCGGTCAATACTTAGAGAAATGGGTAAAGTATATGGTTTGCCAAAAAGCGATATTGATAGATTGGTAGAGCAACCCAACTCGCCCTTAAATAATAATGCCATTTGCAGCGATATTTTAAAACACTATAACGAAATTAAAGATTATCCAAACCTACGTACCATACATGCCGGAGGTGTACTCGTTTCTGAATTGCCTTTAACGTATTACTGTGCTTTAGATTTACCACCAAAAGGTTTACCCACCTCACAGTTTGATATGTACATAGCTGAGGATATTGGCTTTGAAAAATTAGATATTTTAAGTCAGCGAGGTATAGGCCATATTAAAGATTCGGCTGAATTGGTCTATAAAAACAAAGGTATTAAGGTTGATATACATGATGTTAATTCCTTTAAAAATGATAAAGCCATTAAGGCACAATTAAAAACAGGCGATACCATTGGTTGTTTTTATGTGGAGAGTCCTGCTATGCGTGGCTTACTTAAAAAATTGCATTGCGAAGATTATTTAACCTTAGTGGCAGCTAGTTCAATTATTAGGCCGGGTGTGGCAAGCAGTGGTATGATGAAGGAGTACATCTCGCGTTTTCACAACCAACAAAATATTAAGTACCTCCACCCTATTATGGAAGAACAACTCAAAGAAACCTTTGGAGTAATGGTGTACCAAGAAGATGTTTTGAAAGTAGGACATTATTTTGGTGGTTTGGATTTAGCCGATGCCGATGTATTGCGCCGTATGATGAGTGGCAAAAGTCGAAATAAAAAACATTTAGAAGAAATAACCGAAAAGTATTTTGCGTATTGCGAAAAAGCCGGACATCCTTTGGCCATTGCTAAAGAAGTATGGCGGCAAATTGAAAGTTTTGCAGGTTATAGTTTTAGCAAAGCTCACAGCGCTAGTTATGCTGTGGAGAGTTTTCAGAGTTTACACTTTAAAACCTATTACCCTAAAGAGTTTATGGTAGCAGT
Source organism: uncultured Flavobacterium sp. (assembly GCA_964541155.1). Taxonomy (GTDB): domain Bacteria; phylum Bacteroidota; class Bacteroidia; order B-17B0; family Aurantibacillaceae; genus UBA4416. The sequence goes on along the minus strand of CAZIPC010000006.1, from coordinate 233,989 downwards.
CATAAATAATTTTGGTGGTTTTTATAATACCAAAGTGTATGTAAACGAAGCGCGTAAATTAGGCGCTAATATTTATTTACCATGCATTAATCACAGTACCCATTTAACTACTATTTACGGCGATGATGTGTATATTGGTTTTATACATATCGAAAAACTAAAACATAGCCTTGCAGAAACTATTGAAAAAGAGCGAATGCAATATGGTCTATTTACAAGTTTAGAAAACTTTATGCAGCGCACTGGTGCTAGTTTAGAGCAACTCAAAATTTTAATTCGTATTGATGCGTTTCGCTTTACTCAAAAAACAAAACGCGATTTATTGTGGGAGGCTCATTTACTTTACAATAAAGAGCACGAAAAACGCATGCAAACTGCCAATAATATGGTTCTATTTAATGAACCTATAGAAGAATGGACTTTCCCAACATTTGAGTACAATGCCATTGAAGATGCCTATGATGAGTTTGAATTGTTAGGTTTTAGCGTAACCATGAGCGAGTTTAGTTTGTTGCAAACCAAAACACGTTTACCCTTGCGGGCTAAAAACCTAATAAACCATGTAGGTAAAATCATTCGCATTATGGGTATTTACGTAACATATAAAAAGGTACACACCAAGCGGGGCGACATCATGGCTTTTGGTACTTTTTTAGATGAAGACGGCGATTTTTTTGACACCGTAACCTTTCCGCCCTCACTGGAAGCTTATCCTTTTAAAGGTAGCGGCGTGTATTTAATAAAGGGTAAAGTGGTGCAAGAATTTGAGTTCCCGAGTATTGAAGTACTGCAAATGGCAAAATTGCCTATTGTGCAAGACCCTCGTGGATTTTAAAAATTTTAATTAAATTAGTATACAATGAAACACCAAAAAGAAGATATAGAAAAAGCATTTGCAAAGGTTTTAAAAGACCCTCGTGTAATATATTTAAGCCAAGCGCAACGAGAAATTTTATTTAAGGCCTGCGAAATAAATGTGTGTAAAGATTCTTTTAACGATTTGTAAGATAATGTTGCCGAAACATTACATTGCATAAAAACATTATATCTTGCAAAAAAGCTTTTTTATTGATTTTAAATTAAACTAATGTGTTATCATGTTTCAATACCCAAAAGAACGGAGCTGGATGATTTATTTGATCATGCTGTTACAACCGATGAGTGGGAAACTTATTACAATCACCTATCAGGTTTTAGCTTTTCAGAGGTGCCTGTTATTACAGCGCAGCAACCCGGAAAATTGCAGTTTATGAATTGGGGCTTAATACCTAGTTGGATAAAAACCGAAGAGCAGGCCAAGCAAAGCCGAATGAATTGCCTCAATGCCAGAGGCGAAACCATTTTCGAAAAGCCATCGTTTCGTAATTCTATTAATCAAAAGCGTTGCTTAATGCCCATAAATGGTTTTTACGAGTGGCGCGAGGTAAATAAAAAAAAGTATCCATACTACATTTATCTAAAACAAAAAACCGCATTTTGTTTAGCCGGTATTTACGATGAGTGGGTTTATAAAGAAACCGGCGAAATTGTAAAAACCATTTCGGTAATTACAACAGGGGCAAATCCATTAATGGCTAAAATACACAATGTAAAATTACGAATGCCATTAATATTGGATAAACAAAACATGAAGGAATGGCTTAAGCCAAATTTGAACCGAAAAGAAATAACCAATTTGATGCTACCATTTGATGAACAAAAAATGAAAGCACATACCATATCCAAACAAATTACAAGAGCCAACTCAAACGAGGCAAACGTAAATGCACCATTTGATTACCCGGAGTTAACTTTGTTGGATGCTTTTGAGTAAATAATTCTCTAACAGAACAAGGATATAAACGTTTGAAATTCAGTTAATTGTGATAAAAATTTGATGATTTGTATTACGTTTTTTGCGCTAATTTTACGCGTTATCACAATTACTAATTTATATGCAGTTAAACTAAAGAAAAAATATTTTTCGTTTAAATCAAGGTGCTTTGATTTAAAACTAAAAAGTTTATGAAGTAAAAACAAAGATCTATCTCAATAAATTGAGTTTGAAAAAGGTATTTTATTTAAGTATATAAATTGAAAAAATACTACCTTTAAATTACCATTGAAAACAAAAGAAATAATAGATGAAAGTAATGACCAGTATAAAACTATACCCGGCAGAGGGCTTGTTACTAAAAGTTCAATAAAAGCACGTATAGATTACTTATTGGGATTAGGATTCGAATTAGATAATATAACTCGTTATTTTTTAGATCATACAAGTATTCAAAATAATATAGAATCATTTATCGGAACTGTTGAAATTCCTTTAGGGATTGTAGGTCCTCTCCTTTTTAAAGATAATAATTCTTCAACTTTTGTGTATACTGCAGCAGGAACATTAGAAGGAGCTCTTGTGGCCAGTATGAATCGTGGAGCTAAAGCAATAAGTTTAAGTAATGGATTTACATCTGAAGTTATTCATCAGAAAATGATTCGGGCACCTTTGTTCATTCTGAATAGTATCGCTGATGCTGCAATTTTCGAAACATGGATTAAAAGTAATTTTAATGAAATAAAAACAGTTGCAGAACGTTATTCTAATCATGCGAAATTAATTTTTATTTCAACTCATGCTGTGAACCTTAATGTACATGTACGTTTTGTTTACACTACCGGAGATGCCTCAGGGCAAAACATGACCACTACATGCACTTGGCATGCTATGTTATGGATTGTAGAACAATTTTTAAAAGATACTGGAATAAACATACCTCATTTTGTTATTGAAGGAAATGCGTCTTCTGATAAAAAAGCATCAAGATTCATGATTGATCATGGTCGTGGTATTTGTGTTACTTCAGAGTGTTTTTTAGAAGAATCTGTTATAAAAAAAATATTACGTACCACATCCGAAGATTTATACAGATGTTTTGCTCCATCTTTAGAATTTGCAAAAAAAGAGGGTATGCTTGGCTTTAATATTAATGTAGCAAATGCAATAGCTGCAATTTTTGTTGCAACCGGACAAGATCTTGCCTCAATCCATGAATCTTCGATTGGTATATTAGAACTTCATAAAAAAGAAAAAGGATTAGCTCTTAAACTTACATTACCTTCATTAGTAATTGGAACTATTGGAGGAGGAACTAGTATCGCTAAACAGCATGAAGGTTTAAAGATAATGGAATGTGATGGATCAGGAAAAGTTAATCGTTTCGCTAAATTGATTGCTGGATTTGCATTATCTCTTGAAATTTCAACTTATGCTGCTATTGTTAGCGGAGAATTTGCAAAAGCACATGAAAAATTAGGAAGAAATAAACCAAATAAATGGTTACTAAAGCAAGAACTCAACGAAACATTTATCAAGAAGTGCTTAAATAATCATATTAATGGAAACGAAATTGAGTTTATAAATGTATTTGATACTATTTCGATTGAAAATGGAATACTCACAAATATCACTAAACGTGTAAATAGAAAGATCACAGGATTTACAGCAATTAATGTTTCTCTTAAAAATGGAGATGTTAAGAATATTCTTATTAAATCAAAAGCACTTGATATTGAAGTGATAAAAGGATTGCATATGATGGCGGCTTCAATAGATCCAAAATTATCAGATCTATTATATAGTTCTCGTGAAAATCTTGAATATTGGAAATGTCATTTAAAAGAATTAAAAATTCATAAAATCTTAGCAGAAAACGGATTTACCTCAATACCAGAATTCTTTGGAATTTATATTAATGAAGAACGTGAAATCTATTTTTTAATACAAGAATTCTTTGACAAGAATGATATGGAATTGATTGATTCGGAAAACGTCCCTGAATTTTGGTCAAAGGAAAGAACACAAAAAGCAATTAAGGAAATTACAAAGATTCATCAACTATTATCTTTAGAAAAGTTTCAGAACGAATTATTGGAGATAAAACTATTTGAACCCTGGAAGTCACTAGAACTTTATAAAAAAATGGCGGCTATATTAGATCAGGAGTCAGATCAAAATTATTTTCATATACTCACAAAATATATTGAAGATATTAATTCACCTGAAAAAAGGCCATCATTACCTTTAACTATTATTCATAATGATTATAATCCTAGAAATGTGGCAATACGAAAGAATGGTTTAATATGCATTTATGATTGGGAATTAACTGTGAAAAATTTTCCACATAGAGATATTGTTGAATTTTTATGTTTTTCTTTACCAATTAATTTCATAGAGGAAGAGTTTATTGAATACCTAAACTATCATTATGAACTTTCAACAAAAACAATAGAGGGAATTAATTGGCATCAATGGAAAGCTGGGTATATTTATTCTTTGAAAGAATTTATTGTAACTAGAGCAGCATTTTATAAAGTTTCTGAAATACTAATGAAATTGAAATTTGGTAATAGAATCATGCTAAACGGAATAAGAATGATTGAAATATTAGAAAAATAAATATGCCAGAAATTTATTATAGAGAAAAATTAATAGAACGTTTTTTAAGAAAACATAGTTGGTTTCTATATATAATTACTGCTATCACAGCAGGATTATTATATACTGGCATCGCTTTAGCTTTATCTGCTTATCAAAGAGGCCAATATTGGACAATTCTTCCTGCAGGATTATTAGCTCATTCATTTTTTGTAATCACTATGCATGATGGTGCACATCGTTCTATTACTAAAACAAAATTTGATTATTTTATTATGAATTTTTGCTCAGGCCTTATAATTCTACCTATATATACAGAACTTTTTAAAAAGTATCATCTTCTTCATCATGCTAATACAAACACTGATGATGATCCACTTTGGTCTGAACAAAAGAACCGAATCTTTAATGAACGAAGAGTATTGTACACAATTCTCCAAGCGTTTCCGTTCATTTTCAATCTGGCTATTCTATTGGGATATAAAAAAACAAAAAAATTATATGTAGGCAAAGTTCATCAAATAAATATATGGTATATTATCCTATCCCTCAGTGTTTCTATAATCATAATATATATATCAGAAATTTCTTTTTTGTTTTGGATCTCAACGATTACCATCATGACAGCTCTTGGTGCAGTAAGATATTGGGGAGAACACATGGGAGTGGAAATAAATAAAGAAAGTAACACGCATTGGTTTCCTTTAGGAATGGGTATTGGGAATCATGAGGTTCATCATGATTATCCTGGTTATTCTTGGTTGACTTTAACAGTTGGTTTATTATTTAGAAAAAAAGATACAAACCCTTTTAAATCAATATATGGAATTTACTTTGATAATTCGTTTCATCACTATAAGAAAACAAATCAAAAATAAATTTCTTTAAGCTCTTTAAAAGCAATATTAAGGTTTTCAAAATTATTAGCATTAATGTATGTAATTTCTACACCTGATTCTTTTAAAACACTTTCATAAACAGGAATTAATTTTTTAAATACATCAACACTTTCATGTGCTTCCAAAATTTCTCGATCTAATAAACGTTGCATTAGAATTTTAGGATTAGCAGAAAGATAAAAAATCTTATCAGGCAATTGTATCCCAAATAATTCCTGAAGGTGTATAATGCTATACTTTTTATTTACTGTAAATTGATTATGAATAAAATTAAGAAAGGCGGAAATAGAACCTTCAACTAATCCTATACGTTCAAGAAGGTATTTTATTTCAAGGCTATATTTAATGTCTATTTCTGCAATTAATTCTTTTGGTAAAGAATTCGGATCCATTTTTCCTATATAGAATTTGGCATAGACACCGGTATCTATTAATGGATGTCTCTCGCAAAATATAAAATCTGTATGATCATTATTTAATTCATTTAAGAGGTCTTTAAATATGAGCATCGCTGAAAATAAAGCAATTACTTTTAATTGAGGTTGTTTTAAATAATCAGCATCTATATGCATTTTATTTATGAAACATATTACTTTATACAAAGAAGTATTTTTAATGAACAATTCCCCATCAATCTTAGGAACACGGATAAAAGCTATAGTATTGCTATTTGAAGTTTCTTCTAATTTATTTAATAATGAGCTTTTCCCTGAACCATCAAGCCCTGTCAGCAATATTAATTTCATTGAAAAATTGATTTTAAAACAACATCCAGAAGTTCTTTAGGTGTCTTAGTAGCATCTAATTTAGTCCATCCTATATAATCAAAATTATCCCATTTATCCTTTACCTTGGATTGAAATTCTATAAAATCAAATATCGTTGGATTATTTACTAGACCGCATTCATATCTGGATAGTCTATCTTTTCTTTTAGCTGCTTCATTAACTGATATATCAAGCAAAAAAATATGATTGGGCAAAGGAAAATAGTTAATTAAATTTTTTATTAATTCATTATCTGTGCCAAGTTGCATTTCAGTAGCAAAATATTTGTAGAAATAAGCATTCAGTAAAACATATTCAGAACCAGAATTAATTGCTCTATCAACTGAATATTTTAAAGCATGTGCTAAAAAAAGAGTTCTTGAATTAGGACTAAGCTCACACAAATAATTATCAATATCTTTTTTCGATTTGAATGGAATTGTAGTAATACATCCATCCATTGCATCCCAGATATTAGAAACATAAGTTGAGTTTAATTCTTTTTCTAGGAGATTAATCAGAGTATTCTTCCCTGCTCCATCTATACCAGTTATGCAAATGAGTTTAGGCATTATTGAATATTTTTAACTGCTTTTTCAATAGACTTTGGATCTACATTTCGTTTTTTTAAATATTCGAAATAAGATTCCTTTCTCACAAAGTAATTCTTCAAAGATAGTAAAAGATCAAAAAATAATTTTAAGAAAAGCAGAAAAGTGAATTTCCAACCAATCTCTTGAGCTATAAGTGAGAAAACAAAATAAGGTGCTTTAAGATGTGCAACAAACTTATTAATAATTCTGTTTTTATGAACTGAATCATTCAAGCAGATTGCTATTTCTGTTTTTGGAAAAAAGATAAATTTTAAAATAAAAAAATAAAAAATCAGTTTTTTATGAAATTGAGGGAAAAGATTAAAATAGATTACCAACTTTTCTATATCCTGAAAATAATCATTATATGAATCCTGAAAATCTCCTGTCTTATTATGAACCTTCAATCTCTTCTTTAATCTTCGTAAAATAAATGATGACGTATTTGGTTTTAAAACGTTAATAAGATTATTCAATCCACCAGAACAAATATTACATAAATATAACGTAAAGTAAGCTTTATCTATAGCATTACAATTCGTGATTATTCTGAGAAATTCCGTTTTATTTATAGCTTCTATTAAACATAAATTGTATACATCCATACAATCTCTTACACCACATTTAAAAACTCCCATGTGTAAAATTAGATGTAAAAGATTATACTCGGGTGAGAGTTGTTTTACAGGCACTCCATAGAAATCAAAATTTTTCGCAGTTCTCCATGCATCTTCAATATCAACATTATAACCTGCGGTTGGGGATTTGAGTCCCCATTGAGAACCAATGATGCAAGAAAAATCAGGACTAATAAAGGACATTCCAACATGACTAAATTTTGCAGCTTTTTGTTTTTCTCCACTCCATCCAAAACCTAAAGGAATATAACCAAGTGAATTATAAATATCTTGAATCTTTTCCCAATCAGTACTTCTTATAAGGATATCAAAATCATTCATTCTTTTGTATCCTGGGTCATAATAGGCTGTATGAGCCAAAAGATTACCCTTTAGGATAATTACATCTATATTATGCTTTTTAAATTCTAAAAGAAAACGCTTAGCTTCATTGTTTCTCCTTTCATTTTCAGAGGTAATTTTTGTATGAAGTTCTTGAAATAAATTTATTATTTCAGAAGGAAAATAATTTATATACCCGTTTCGACCTAATTGTGTGAAAGCCCAAGGAGCTAATTTCCATTTTTTACAATATTCAAAAAATTCAGAGGCTTTATTTTTATTTAAACTTATATTTTTAATAAATTCAGCAAGTGCTCTTTCTTCTGAAGGCTCTCTTTTAATCTTTGATAATATCGATGCTGCTTTAAAATTATTGATCATAAATTTAGTTTTATTGTACCTGTTGCACCATTCATCTCTATTACATCTCCATCCTTCACTTTCTGTAATAATCCTCTTGCTGATACAATGGCTGGAATTCCCATTTCTCGACAAAGAATAGCTGTATGGCTTAATAAATTTCCCCTTACTGAAATTATACCAGCGGATTGTGAAAATAGATTTAATTTTCCTGGTTCAAAATAATTAGCAATAAGTATTTTTCCATAACAGTCTTCTAGATTTGTGCTTTCTTCAATTAATTTAACTTCAGCTTTTACTATTCCGCTACTACAACCAACACCTTTAAGTAAAAAATCTTCTGTCATCATAGTATCCATAGTTTCTGGTATTAAAGAATCACCTCTTTGAATATACCTTGTATAAACTTCTTTTTGGAAATAATTTTTATATTTTTCTTTTCTTTGCTCAATTATCTGTTTATAATTATCTCTCAAATCATAATTTTCTATTTCATCTAATACAAGGTACAAACTATCTCCTTTATGAACAATTAATTTTTCTTTTAGTAATTGTTCATCAATTGCCCTGAAAATTCTTCTCATTAAACCAAAACTAGATGTTCTCATATATCTAAAGTTCTCCCGATCACGAACTCTTTTTATAGTTTGATTTATTAAAAAAATCAAAATAACTTTCTTTATAAAATTAAAACCATAAGTTTCATTAAGTGCCTTTTTATAATCAAATTCGATCTTATTTGGTTTATTTTTAATATGTGATTTAGCGCATGAACTTAAAAATGTAATAAAAGTTAATGGATCTTCTTTGTAATTTACTGTTTCCATTTTCAACTCTCCCTCCTCACTTCTATCACCATATTTGGATATATATAAATTTATTTTTTTAAAAAATAATTCATGTTTAATTTCTAAAGTCTCAAAAATTAATTTAGGATCCTGTATTTCAAACAATTTCTTTTTTTGAGGATCTTTATAGATTTCAAATAATAAATCTTGGAAATCATTAACTATCAATACAGAAATCATATCCTTTTGAGAAAAAAGGATATCATTAATGAAATTAGGAAACTTATTATTTAGTCTTGAGTCTTTTAATATTTTTTTAAGTGAAGAATAAAATAACATAGTAAAAAAACCATTTAGCATTGGCGCTTCCCAATTTCCACCTAATCTATTTTCTATATCCTTAAAGTTTTTAATAAGCTCTGCATGTTTTTTTTTATTAAGATCGCATTCATAATATTGCTCATAAACTTTATTGAATAATAAATAATAATTTTTCTTTTTAATTCGAAAAAAACATAATGCGATAATCAAATTTATTAGTAATCTTAATTTTGTAATAAAACTAATACTATACTTTTCTGGAATGAATTTTGCAGGAAGCATTCCCCAAATCCCAGGTAATGCATTAGCTGCTTTCTTTCCAAATGGTAATTGATAAATCAATTTTTGCCAAGCAGTAACATTGTAATATAATCTTCCATTAATCTCCCCTGACATCTTTTTAAGCAAAGGTTGATTTTTTGTAATAAGTTCATTATTCATTCCAACGAAAACTGCCAAACTAGAGTATGCTCGGTAAAAAGCATTCGTTGCCACAGAAATACTGAGAGGCAATGTAATGCCTGAATAATTACTTTCTGCCGCAGTGTTATCCCAAATTATAATTTCGTCATCTCCAGTTGTTATAGGCCTTATTTGCAACCAATACAATTTGTTATTAGCTATTGTGAATTCAATATCTACAGGATTTCCTTTTATAGTATAAAGTTTTTTAGTACCCTTAACTAATTCAGATAAGTATTTACCAATATCATTTTTTATTTGTTTACCATTTACAATTATTGGTTTTAAATCACTCGTGAAAATTTCCCCAGAGAAATCTTCATCTTCATTCAAAAAATTAAAATTTCCATTCAAATAAGAAATTAAATATGCATCTAATTTACCTGATACTAGATTTTCTCCTATACCTGGTATGATATTTATATGCATGGTCTTGTCTTTAACATTTAAAGGATCATGTGAAAATATCACACCAGAGTACTCTGATTGGATCATCTTTTGGATAATTATTCCAAATTGAGCATCTTTTTGTGCCGTATAATCTTGCTTTTCAATCTTTTTATACGATTCTAATACTTCAATTACAGCAGTATTTATATCATTTGTGAAAACATTGATTTTAGAAGTAAAAAATCCAGCAAAAGATTTTGTAACACCATCCTCGTTATCTGCACTAGAACGAACTGCCCATATTGCTGTTTGAGATATATTATATTCTTTCTTCCACTGATTTAGTTCTATATCAAGTTTATTAACATCTTCTATTATTTCTTTTAAAGTGCTATAAGGGATAACAAAAAAATCAGGTGTATTAAAGTTTTGATTTTTAAGGAAGAATAATCCTTGTGCCTTTCCGCCTATTTCGCTTAAAGTATCTAAATTTATGTCATTAGAAGATATTATGGGCATTTATCAATTTTCATTGCTAATTTAATAAATAATATGAATTGGATTGTAAACTTCCTTATAGTTCGTATATTTATCTAATTATGAGAGTCATTATAACAGGTGCTACTGGCTCATTAGGAGCTTATCTAACTAGATATTTTTCTTCTAACGGTCATGAAGTGATTGCTTGTGGCAGAGACCTTATTCCTCCAACACAATTACTTAAATATGCTAAATACATTAAGGCAGACCTAACTAAACCATTTACATTACCAGAGGCAGATATTTGTATTCATACTGCAGCCTTGTCTGATGATAAGGCTTCTCCGTCTCAACTATATGAACCAAATGTAATTGGAACAAAACGAACGGCTGAGGCTTCTTTTTTATGTAAGACATTTATTCATATTTCATCTTCATCAGTTTATCTTCCAGAAAATGAACCAATAAATGAAGAGCTGGCAGGTAAACAAAACAATAAAATGCTTTCACCTTATGGATATTCTAAACTTCTGGCAGAGGAAATATTACTTAATACTACTAAACACGACTCTTGTTTTATCCTTCGTCCTCGAGCTTTTTATGGTGCTGGTGATAGAGTAATTTTACCTCGAATCTTAAAATTAATTAAGAATGATGTTTTTAATCGCCCCGGTAAGATGCAGATTTCAGTTTCGCTAACGCATTACGAAAACATCGCACATGCTATCGAACTTTGTATACAATCCAATAAAAAAGGAGTACATATCTATAATGTTGCAGATGAAAAAGTTTATGTATTTGTGGATATAATATATAAACTCATCAAAGGATTATATAAAACTGAGATAAAAGAAAAGGAGATAAAAATATGGATTCTCAAACTATTGGCTCAATTTAAAATTGGAGGACTCACACCTCTTCTTGTACGTTCATTCACAAAAGATATGGTATTAGATATTTCAAAAATAAAAAGAGAATTAAATTATCATGCAGTTGCAGATTTTGACTCTAAAATAAAAGAATTAACTGAATGGGTAAATAATATTGGAGGTGTAGAAGCAATAAAAACAGGGAAAAGGCAATTTGCATGGGAGCTATAAATTTAAATAAAAATACAAGGAACAAATTCAAAAAAACAATATTTGTGTTTCTGGGCCTAGCAGCTCTTGTATTAGCATATTTTGGGATAATAATGCCTGGAGTACCGGCTATTCCTTTCATTCTTTTATCCTTATTTTTCCTTGCAAAAGGTTCTGAAAAATTACACCTTTGGATGTTACGTCAAAGGCTCATATCAAAAATAACAGAGAAAATTAATACCAAGAGTGGGAATATGGGATTTATACTTTTTGTGATTTCACAATTATGGGTATCAATTATTGTAGCAAATTATATTTTTGTTTCCAATATTTATTATTCAATACTACTTATACTTTCAGGAATTGGATTAAGTATTGTTACTTATATTTTAATGAAAAAATAATTAATACTAATTATACATCTTCGAACTTATCTAAATTTTAGAATTTCACACAAATGATATTAAATTAAATAAATTCGAACCTTTCTTAACCTTCCTAAACAAATTCGAAAACGTTCAAACTAGTCCGAACCTTCTCGAGAAAATCCGGGACAAAAGGATTCATTTACTTGTAAGTTCTTATAACAAATAGCTTATGCATATTCTTTATTGTCTTGTACATTTGTACAACAAATAAGATTTCACATAGATTTATTTCTTTGGTACGTTTGTACAACATATAGCATATTCAATGAAAATACTTATTCAAAAACAATCAAAAGAACTCGATTGTAAAGCGTTAACCATTGATATAATCCGAGTATTGAATTACTTCAAATGGCAAAATTACTTATTGCGCAAGACCCTCGCGGATTTTTAAAAATTAACTAAATCACTAAACTTATATTTGAAACAAAAGAATCAAATAAAATCAAAAATTACATTAATTTTTACCTTGAGTGTATTAGCTATTTTAAGTAAAGTTTTTGTGGTAGGTAATGTTCTTCCTTTTTCAATTCGAATTAGGTTTGATTTATCAAATCCACATTCATAGGCTAAATCAACTAAGGTAAGTTTTTTAGCTTTTCTTAGTTCTCGGATTTTAGCCCCTATTTTCAAAGATAATTCTTTTTCGGTCATTATTGATAGTACTATCAATAATCTAATTTTTTAAACATATAAAAGGTATCAAAATTGACACATTTTGAAATAATGTGTTATATTTGTATAATATATTTTAAAATGAAAAATATTTTCAAAAAACATTCATTTATTTTTTTTGTAGTTAGTGTATTTATTGTTCTATTTAATAAATCCTTACATTCTCAAATAATCACAGCAGGAACAATTTCGTCTTTTGCAGGTTCAGTTAATAATTCTACAATCTCTATAAATTACAGTGTCGGTGAAGTTGCGATCAAAACAATAAGCAACTCTTCTGTTTCTCTTACACAAGGATTTCTTCAACCTAAATTAGTTATTACAACTGGAATAGTTGAAATATCAAATGATGATGAAATTTTAGTTTATCCAAACCCTTGTATTGATTATGTTTATATAAAATCAAATGATTTAATTACTTGGGAAATTTTTGATACAAATGGAAAATCAATTTCAACAGGCGATACAACTAAAATTGAAACGAATTATTTAGCGAATGGTATTTATTATATATCATTATTAAGCAAGAATATAAATAATAAAAAATCTATTAAACTGATTAAAAATTAAAATATGAAAAAGTCATTTGTAATAATTTTTGCAATAATAACGGCATGTAATCTTAGAGCTCAATCTCCTCAAAGTTTTGGGTATCAAGGTGTCGCAAGAAATAGTTTAGGCAATCCAATATCTAATCAATTAATTTCTGTAAGAGCTAGCATTTTAGATGGCTCTGCAACCGGACCTTCTCAATATACAGAAGTGCAATCTGTTACAACAAGTAGCCTTGGATTATTTTCAATTTCAATTGGATTAGGTACAGTACAAACAGGAAATTTTTCTGCAATTACTTGGGCCACAGGATTAAAATTTATGAAAGTAGAATTTGATCCTGCTGGTGGTACTTCGTATATTTTATCAGGTACTCAACAAATTTTGAGTGTGCCGTATGCATTATATGCATTAAATGCAAAAACATACGTTGCAGGTGCAGGAGTTTCTGTAAGTGGTTCAACTATTACAAATACAGCGCCTAATCAGACAGTAAATATTTCAGCAACTGGAATTTCAACAGTAACTGGTACATATCCAAATT
>CAZIPC010000006.1:0-220175 GCA_964541155.1 uncultured Flavobacterium sp. | reverse complement strand
ACAGTAAATATTTCAGCAACTGGAATTTCAACAGTAACTGGTACATATCCAAATTTTACTGTTAATACTCCTAACCATACAGCAGGTGCTGGTATAGCAGTAGTTGGAAATACAATTACAAACACAGCACCAAATCAAACAGTAAATATATCAGCAACTGGGATATCAACTGTAACTGGTACATATCCAAATTATACCGTTAATACTCCAAACCATACAGCGGGTGTTGGTATAGCGGTAGTAGGAAATACAATTACCAATACAGCCCCAAATCAAACAGTAAATATATCAGCAACTGGAATTTCAACAGTTATAGGTACATATCCAAATTATACTATCAGTACTCCGAACCATACAGCAGGTGCTGGCATAGCGGTAGTAGGAAATACAATTACAAACACAGCTCCGAATCAAACTGTAAATATTTCAGCAATTGGAATTTCTACAGTTACTGGTACATATCCAAATTATACTATTAATACACCTAACCATACAGCAGGTGCAGGCATAGCTGTAGTAGGAAATACAATTACAAACACAGCTCCAAATCAAACAGTATCAATAAACGGAAGTAATAATATTATTGTAAGTGGTTCATATCCCAATTATACTATGACCACTGCAACTGGAATTACAGTCCATGGTAAACAAAAATTCACAACCTCTGGAACTTTTACAGTACCAATTGGTATTAATACTTTATGGATAAGTATGTGCGGAGGTGGTGGCGGCGGAGAAAGTACTGGCAATGGCACAGGTGGTGGAGGTGCCGGTGGAGGCGGTGCTGATGCAGTAATAGATATCCCAATAGCAGTTACACCAAGTCAAACAATTGCAGTAGTTGTAGGATCTGGTGGATCATTTGGATTCTCAACTGGTGGAAATGGTGGGACAACTTCATTTGGAACTTATACCGTAAGTGGCGGCGGAGGCGCATATGGAAACGGGATAGGTGGGGCAAAAGGTGGTCCTGGTGGTACAAGAGGAACAAATGGACTCAGTATTGGTCAAGGTGGAAATGGAGGAAGTTGCTTATTCGGAATTGGAGGCACTGGTGGTGGCACATATGGTTATTTGAATGGTGATTCAGGAAGTGGTTATGGCTCTGGTGGAGGTGGTAAAGGAAACGGTGGATGGGCTGGATCAGGCGCAGATGGAATAGTTATAGTAGAATGGTAGTATTGATTAATATTATTATTCAAAAAAGATAAACAACACTAAATATAAAATAACTTTTTTTAAATAAGTAAGAATCAACTTAAAAAATAATTATGAAAATTAAATTTTATACACTTTTATTTAATTGTTTCACTTTTGCTTTAGTTTCACAAACAGATACTTGGACAAAAACTGACAGAACAAATTTATTTGAAGATTGTATGAGTACAATTACAAAATATAAAAATATAACAGGAGAGCAAAAAGAGTCAATTTCACTTTGTTACATCAGTGAGATTACTAAAAAATATAGTAAGACAGAAGTTGATGCTATGATTGACATTGAAATAAAAAGAACAAAAGAAGCATTGATAAATCAGTGTGCTAAAAATTTGGGAATAGAATTGAATACACAACTGAAAATTGAAGATATTGTGATGGAAAAAAAAATTGAAGAATCAAAAAAAACATCCTCAAGAGATTTACTTGTAGGTTCATGGAAAACCTCAGATGATGCAACCATGGAGTTTTTTGAGGATGGTACTTTTACAGTAAAATATAATCATTCAGAGATATTTCAAAGTGATAGACCATTTTATATGTATAATAATTTATATAAAGGAGATTGGTTTCTAGATAAGAAAGATGCTTTAACATTAAAATGTAATTGGCAAGAAGATATTGGAAGACGGAAAATTGAACTTATCAATTTTTTAGGGTATAAAAATTTTAAAATTATAGAAATTAGCTCGAGTTATATGTTAATAGAAAATAATAATTCCTCATCTGGTCAAATTCAGTGTAATAAAATTAAGGAATAATTATTTTTTTGAATAACTATAATTTAAACTCTACAATCTCTTGCTTTTTATAAAATCAGCTTCAAATTACTATAAACTTTGAATTACAAATATTTGTATGTAGTATATCTTTTCTAAAAACATTGCAATAACAAATATCATTTTTTTAATGGCTTAAATTCAGTAGCCATTAAAATATTACAATTCTAAATTATTTTACTTCAGTTTGTAAAATAGTTAAAACTATGAAAATAAATGATTAGCTTAGGACACGCGAACCTTTTGCACTTTCCTAAAATATTTCGAAAACTTTCGGACTGGTCCTAACCTTCTCGGGAAAATGCGGGGCAAATCAATTCATTCACTTGTATGTTTGTACAACAAATAGCTTTAAGCCTACCCTATATTGTCTTCTACATTTGTACAACAAATATGGTTTTACAAGAGTTTTATTCTGTTATACGTTTGTATAATAAATAGCCTAAGCCGCTATTCATTTTGTTCTACATTTATAGTACAAATGTATTTTTATTGCAAAAATCAATTGGCTACCAGGGATCATAGCAACTAGTTTAGCCTCCTAATTTGGTCCATTTTATCATATCAAATGCCCACCTAAGTTTGCTTTATCAGTAAAATCAACCTTTTTAGTAGTGAACGAATTGTTAATAACAATATAATGTAAAACATTATATTTTATTTACTTATTATTTTATATTAGCTAGGAATATCCATCACATACTTTTTAGTTTTTGATGGATCTAAAACTGATTACAATGAACCGGATTAAAGAAGTTCTTGAAGAAAAAGGAATTAAACAAACCTGGCTTGCTGATAAACTCGGGAAGAGTTATCCCATTATTAACGGGTATGTGCAAAACAGAAAGCAACCAAGTTTAGAAGTTTTATTTGAAATTGCAGAATTATTACAAGTAGAAGTTAAAGATTTATTACGAGAAATTAGTAAAGTAAAAAAATGAATAAAAAATCCCTTTCAGAACGCGACATATGTACAAAGTATATCACGCCTGCTATTGAAAAAGCCGGATGGGATAAAGAAACGCAATTATTAGAGGAAGTTACCTTCACTGATGGTAAAATCTATGTGCGAGGTAAACTAACAGCCAGAGGTAATCGCAAACGTGCAGATTATATTCTTTACTACAAACCAAATATTCCTATTGCTATTATTGAAGCAAAAGATAACAACCATTCTGTAAAGGCTGGTATTCAGCAAGCACTTGATTATGCTCAAATATTAGATATACCTTGTGTGTTCAGTAGTAATGGTGATGGCTTTTTATTTCATGATAGAACAATTAAAAGCGGAAATATTGAGTCGGAACTTTCTTTAGATGAATTTCCATCTCCTGCTGCTCTTTGGGAAAAATATAAAAAGTACAAAGGAATTGTTACACAGGAAGCGGATAAAATTGCATCGCAGGATTATTTCTTTGATGGTTCAAACCGCAAACCAAGGTATTACCAGCAAATAGCAGTTAACAGAACAGTTGAAGCAATTGCAAAAGGCCAAAACAGAATTTTATTGGTAATGGCTACAGGTACAGGTAAAACTTATACAGCTTTTCAAATCATTCACCGTCTTTGGAAAAGTGGTACAAAAAAACGAATCTTATTCCTGGCGGATAGAAATGCCTTGATTGATCAAACTCGCAGAGGGGATTTTAAACATTTCAGAGATAAAATGACGGTGGTTAAACACCGAATGATTGATAAGAGTTTCGAAATTTACTTAGCCCTTTATCAAGGCCTATCGGGTAGCGATGAAGAAGCAAATGCATACAAACAATTTTCACGAGACTTTTTTGATTTGATTGTTATTGATGAGTGCCATCGTGGAAGCGCAAAGGAAGATAGCAATTGGAGAGAAATTCTAAACTACTTCACTAACGCTACGCATATTGGTTTAACTGCTACTCCAAAAGAA
Source organism: uncultured Flavobacterium sp. (assembly GCA_964541155.1). Lineage (GTDB taxonomy): Bacteria > Bacteroidota > Bacteroidia > B-17B0 > Aurantibacillaceae > UBA4416. The sequence goes on along the minus strand of CAZIPC010000006.1, from coordinate 216,269 downwards.
ACCAATGAAGCAAGTAATACCGAATACTTTGGTGATCCTGTTTATACCTATTCATTACGACAAGGTATTGATGATGGTTTCTTAGCTCCTTACCGCGTTATACGCATTGCTTTGAATGTAGATGTTGAAGGCTGGAGACCTGAAAAAGGTAAAACAGATAAAGATGGCAATTTAGTTGAAGATAGAATTTACAACCGAAGAGATTATGATAAAAATCTAGTTATTGATGAACGAACCGATCTTGTTGCGCTTAAAGTAACTGAGTTTTTAAAAGGATATAACCGCTTTGCAAAAACTATTGTGTTTTGTTCAGATATTGATCATGCAGAACGTATGCGTTCGGCTTTAGCAAATCATAATGCTGATTTAGTTACCGAGAATCATAAATACATCATGCAAATTACTGGTGATAATGATGAAGGAAAACGCGAATTAGATAATTTCATTAACCCCGAGGAAAAGTATCCGGTAATAGCAACAACATCTGAGTTAATGACAACCGGTGTTGATGCGCAAACATGTAAAGTTATTGTGTTAGATTCTAACATTAACTCCATGACCAAATTCAAACAAATTATTGGTCGTGGTACTCGAATCAATGAAGAGTTTGATAAGTTATATTTTACCATTCTTGATTTCAGAAATGCTACCGACTTGTTTGCCGACCCTCAATTTGATGGTGACCCAATTAGACTAAAACCGGTAACTGAAGAAACTGATTTAGGTGGAATTGTAGAAGAGGAAGAAGAATCAGAGGAACCTATAATTGACATTGACACCGGAGAAGAAATTGAAATGGAGCAACCGGAAATTAGAAACCCGGGCACAATTGCAAATACAACAAATAACGAGCCTCGCCAAAAAGTATATGTAAATGGTGTGGATGTTTCTATCTTGGTGAGCCGTGAAATGTATTTTGATAATCAGGGCAAGCCAATTACCACAAGTTTAAAAGACCACACAAAAGACATTATTAAAAAGCAATTTGCTTCTTTAGATGACTTCCTCAATAAATGGAATAATACCAACCGTAAAGAAGCCATCATTGCTGAGTTAATGGAACTTGGTGTTTTAGTTGATGCATTATATGAAGCGGTAGATAAGAAACTGGATTTGTTCGATTTGATTTGCCATGTGGCATACGATCAGCCACCACTTACTCGTAAAGAGCGTGCTAACAATGTGAAGAAACGCAATTACTTTACAAAATACCAGGAACAAGCACGTAAAGTTTTAGAAGCACTATTAGAGAAATATGCCGACGAAGGCATTACCAATATTGAAAGCATGGAGGTATTGCGTGTGAACCCTTTTGATGAAATGGGCTCACCTCTTGAAATAATAAATGAGTTTGGGGGAAAAGAAAAATACCTGAACGCAATTAAAGATTTGGAAAACGAATTATATAAAATAGCATGAGCAAGCCAAAAAATATAAAAGAAATAATTGCTAACGAAAATAAAGAAGCTTTCATAAATGAGCTACTGGATTCATTCGATAAATTAGGGCTTGGTGTTTTGTCTAAAACAGACTTCGAAGCATTTCTCTACTATTTACTTAAAAAGTATAAGAAAAAGGAATTACATATCGATAAGTTTGATTGGATAAGATTATTAAAAGTTACACCAACGAAGTTGAACAATTTACAAATACTTTGTTCTGTTAAATTTGAAAATCTAAAAGATGACAATAGAGATAATATTGATAATTTAGTAAAAGAACTAGTTAAAAACCCAATTCAAATCGAAGATACAGATAAAGGATTACTCAGAATACTTATTTCAGACTTACATATAAAACTTTATGTTGAAAAATTTGCAGTTGAACTTGGTTATGCAATAAAATATGAGGATAATCAAAATTGCCTTTTAATACAATATGATCTTTTATTATCCCTTTTAGATAAAATAAAAGAAACTTATCAATCTAAAGACTTTGATTTAAATAAAGCATTATTAGATTATTTAAGTGAAGAAGCAAGAAAAAATAAAGCCTTAAAAGAAGCTTTGAAATCAAAAGATAGTTTTACAAAATTCTTTTCTAAAAAAATAGTTGACGCTGCAGAATCCGAAGGATACAAAGAAGTTGTTAAAGTTATTAGCAATGCTGCGATGCAACTTATATTAAATAACCAAATCACATGAGCAACCTATCAGGAATAATTAAATCCATCCGCAATGATATGCGCGAGGATCGCGGACTAAGCGGAGACGGACAACGTATTGAGCAATTGGCTTGGATGCTGTTTCTAAAAATAGTTGACGATAAAGACAAAGAACTTGAAGCAATAAAAGACAATTATAAATCTCCCATTCCAAAAGATTTGCAATGGCGCAATTGGGCGGCAGATGATGAAGGAATGACCGGAGATGAATTGTTGAACTTTATTGACCAAAGCTTATTTCCTCGTTTGCGTAATTTAAACTCGCGCGATAAACGTGCCTTTATGGTGCGTGAGGTTTTTGAAGGCAATAACAATTACATGAAAAGCGGTATTAACCTGCGTAAGGTAATTAACCGTTTAAATGCGATTGATTTTAATAAAGCCAGCGAGCGCCATTTGTTTGGAGAGATATACGAAACCATTTTACAAGAATTACAAAGTGCTGGTGATTACGGGGAGTTTTATACACCTCGTGCCATTACCAGTTTTATCGTAGATGTGGTAAACCCAAAATTGGGTGAGAAAATATTAGACCCTTCTTGTGGAACCGGTGGTTATTTAACCTGCTCTATTGAGCATTTAAAAAAACAAGCAAAAAATGTAACACAACGCCAGGCCATACAAGATAACGTAAGTGGATGGGAATGGAAGCCTCTGCCATATGTGTTAGGTACTACCAATTTAATATTGCACGATATAGAATTGCCCGATATTACTTACCGCGATGCCTTGGATAAACCATTAAGCGAATACCGCGAGAAGGATCGTGTGGACATAATTGTAGCTAATCCGCCATTTGGTGGTACCGTAGCTAATGGGAACGAAAACAACTTTCCGGCTAATTACCGTACTAAGGAAAGTGCAGATTTGTTTTTGGTGTTGATGATGCACTTATTAAAAGACGGTGGCCGTGCAGGTATTGTATTGCCCGATGGTAGTTTAACCGGTGATGGCGTAAAACAACGTGTACGCGAAAAATTATTAAAGGAATGTAACCTGCATACCATTATCCGTTTGCCTAACTCGGTATTTCAACCTTATGCAACGGTAGCAACCAATTTGTTGTTTTTTGAAAAGAAAAAGCAAGCCAACGAAAACAAATTTGCTACTAAAGAAGTATGGTATTACGAGCACCGTTTACCCGAAGGTGTGAAAGCATACAGCAAAACAAAACCTATACGAACCGAAGAGTTTGAACCTATTAAAAAATGGTGGAACAAGCGTGTGGAGAGTGACATTTGCTGGAAGGTAAGCATTGACACTTTAAAAGAACGCAACTTTGATTTGGATATTAAAAACCCAAATAAACAGGAAGAGGTGCATGAATACAGTAGTGCTGAATTGATGACAATTTTAGAAAAGAGTTTTGGAAAAAGTAATGACATGTTGAACGAACTAAAGAAAGCATTAAAATGAAACTTTCTAAAATAGGTAGTTTTTTAAAAAGAAGTAAAATCCCAATTGACATTGAGGATAATAAAGAATATAGCCGCGTTACTATTCGTATTAATCATAATGGCGTTTCGTTAAGAGATACAGAATTTGGTAGAAAAATAGGAACAAAAAAACAGTTTATTCTAAAGGAAGGTCAATTTATATTATCCAAAATCGATGCAAGGTATGGGGCATTTGGAATTGCTCCTGAAGAGGTTGCCGGAGCAATAATAACTGGCAACTTTTGGGCCTATGATGTTGACAAGAAGAAAGTAAACATTGAATGGTTTAATCAATTTACAAACTCACCAGCTTTCTATGAACTATGTGAGAAAGCAAGCTCTGGTATTACTCACAGGAAATATTTGGACGAGAGTTTCTTTCTTAATCATGAAATTTATTTGCCTACAGTTGATGAACAATTGAAACAAATTGAAAAAATCAAGATTCAAAAGACATCATTTAATGGGCTCTCTACCGAACTCACTCACCAGATAGACTTAGTAAAGCAACTGCGCCAGGCTTTTTTGCGTGAAGCCATGCAGGGTAAATTGGTAAAACAAGATAAAAAAGACGGCCACGCTAAAGATTTGTTGGAGAAAATAAAAGCAGAAAAGCAGAAGTTAATAGCAGATAAGAAAATTAAAAAAGAAAAAGAACTCCCACCCATAAAACCCGAAGAAACCCCCTTTGAAATACCTGAGAATTGGGTGTGGTGTAGGTTGGGGGAACTTTGTTTTAAGATCACCGACGGTTTTCATAATACTCCACCAAAAACTTCGGAGGGTTTTCCATACATAGCTGCAACTCATGTTAAATCAGATAAAATAGATTGGGACAATTGTAATTATGTATCAGAGAAATATCATCGCGAGCTATTTGTCAAAGCTTATCCTTTTAAAGGTGAATTGTTAGTTGTTAATATTGGAGCTGGTTGTGGCACGCCCGCTATTATTGATGTTGATTTTGAGTTTAGTTTCAAAAACACTGCGATATTAAAATTCAATCAAGAATTAATTTCGAATAAATTATTATTCTATTATTTTATTTTAAATAGAGAGGAAATATACATCGAATTAACCAAAGGAGGTTTGCAACCATTTCTCAGTCTTACAATACTAAATTCCATTATGATTCCACTTCCACCCATCGCAGAACAAAATCGCATTGTAAAGAAGCTAGAAGAGTTAATTAGTCTTTGCGATGCCTTACAAAACAACATACAAAACAGCCAACAACAAAACCAAAAGCTTTTGCAGCAGGTGTTGAGGGAGGCTTTAAGTAATTAATGAACGCTCAAAACAGAACATATTCAAAAAACGAATTAATTCGTTTAGGTGATAAACTTAGAAGTGAATCCAAAACAAACACGATTAGTCAGGATTCACTTCAACAGATTCATGATTTGCGTTTATCCTATAAAAATGTTCTTTCTCAAGTGTTTAATATTTTAGCTGAGGAAAGCAAAAAAGTTCGTAAATCTAGGGTAGTTACCTATCGTATCAAGCGCATAGAGTCTATAATCTCTAAACTCAATCGTTTTCCTAATATGGAATTAGGTAAAATGATTGATATTGGGGGATGTCGTTGTATAGTTGATTCTACTCAAGATATTTTCAATATAGCTGAATTACTTGAAAAAAGATTAAACATCACAAAACGTCAAGATTATATTAATAAAAAGCCAAGTGATGATGATGGTTATTCAGCACTTCATTTATATGTAAAGTGTAAAGCAGGCGATCAAAAACCAATTGAAATACAATTACGCACTAAGGACCAGCATAATTGGGCAACATTTGTTGAAATTATTGACGTTGTTTATAATACAAAAATAAAAGAAGGGCAGCGTAATCCAGAACTTCAACGTTTTTGTTATTTAATGTCAAATACATCTAATTTATCTCACAATTCTAAAATGGAAATTCTAACTATTGAAAAAGAATATAACATTTATAGAAGCTTAAGTAAAGTATTTAATTTAAATAACATTCAAACACGCAAACAATGGATTAAGGTTGAAGAAACTAATCATAAATTTTTCATAATTGAAGTAAACGAAGCAAAAAGAACAAACATCGAATCCTACCAAGAATTTGATACAGCTGAAGATTCATATCTGAAAAGATTTAATAATGATAAAACAAATATTGTTTTAACTCACTTAGAGGCGCCTTCGTATAAGTTAATTAGTATAGCATATTCAAATTACATATTAAGTATGCATAAATTTCAAGAAGATCTTTGTGATATTGCAAGTCAGGTAATAGATGAACTTATTCAAACGAAAAATCGTATTGAGGCCAATAAAATTAAAATTTTATACAAAAAATACATAGATGAAGAAATTCAAACCTTTAATGAAGAGTGGGATGAATTTAGAAAAGAAGCAGTTAATAGAGAACATCAAAGTATAAAAATAGATGAATGGATAAAAGATCTTTCTGACAGAATGGATTCTAGAAAATCCACATTTATTAATGGGGATAGAAAGATTAGTTTAACCTTAAGTGATCTTATATCGATATGGCTAAGTAATCTATTACATAAAATAAAAAATTAAATACAGATTAAACATAATTCAAAAGTGACGTTAATTAGATATAAATTATATAGTCGGGAGGATTTGCATCAAATATTTTCTCCTGAAAATAATTTTGTTCCTGGCTCTGGTAAATGGGGTTTACATGGCATTGTATCTGTACCCAATACAGAAAATGATTTCGTTTTTTTTGTTACGTTTGGCACAACCATAGCTCACCATACTTTTAAGGAAGGTATAACTGAGGATGGGATTCTAACATGGCAAAGTCAACCACAACAATCATTAACTTCCCCTCAAATAAAAAAGTTAATTGCACATGACTACCAAAAAAGTAATATTTATTTATTATTAAGAACAAGCAGCACTGCGAAGTACACCTATATTGGTAAATTAGCCTACGAATCACATAATCCTACTAAAGAAAAACCAGTTCAATTTCAGTGGCAAATTTTAGATTGGGAAATAAAGGATGATGTTTTTAATAATATCGGATTAAGACTTGGAGATTTTGAATTGGACGCAGATCCATACACCGAGAATAAGATTATTGAAGAGAAAAATATATTGATTAAAAGCGATTTTACACCCTTTTCACGTAAACCACATATTCCTTCTAATAAAACCAGAAGGGTTACTAAAACTGATTATTTAAAAAAAACAGAACGCTCAATGAAAATTGGTTTAAAAGGTGAGTTATTAGTTGTAGAAAGGGAGAAAGAAAAGCTAATTAAACTTGGTCTTAACAAGGAGGTAGAACATAAATCTTTGAAAGGAGATGGTGATGGTTATGATATACTTTCGTATAATGAGGAAGGGATGCCGATTTATATAGAAGTAAAAACAACCATTGGTGGCATAAACACTCCTTTTGATATTTCTATTAATGAAGTGTTGTTTTCGAATGAAAATCCTGACAGATATTATTTGTATAGGTTATTTAATTTCAATGAAGGAAACAATAGTGCTGAGTACTAGGAATTAAATGGTCCTGTTTCGAAATATTTTAATTTAGAACCTACAAGTTATAAGGCATATTACAATGAAGATCATTAAAATAGTGTGTGGCATTATTTGGAACGACGGGAGGGTTTTTATTGCCCGTCGTAAGCCCGAAAAATCATTAGGTGGATATTGGGAATTTCCTGGAGGTAAAATTGAAGGAAATGAAGATCCTGAAACTGCTTTGAAAAGGGAATTGGACGAAGAATTAGGAATGAAGGTGAACATTAAAAGCTATTTGGCTAGTAATATTCACCATTATGATTCCTTTTCAATTGAACTCATAGCCTTTGAATGCGAATTTGTTTCATCAAATTTCAATTTAACAGATCATGATGAATTTGTTTTCGATGCTCCACGAAAATTGTGTAATTACAAATTGGCTCCTGCAGATTTGTTTATTTTAGATATCATTAATAATTAGTTGCATTGGTTTTTTATATGAAATCTTGTAGCTACTTATCTTGATATATTTTCTGTTTTAATTCAAGATTATTTTGATAAAGTTTATAGGCTACTATTGCTAGGCAAATAGTTAGTCCTCCTAAAAATAAAATAGTTGAACTGTTATTTTTGCTAGAAGTTGTATTGTTAAGTTTTTCGATAGGCATCTTGCCAAAAAGGGTTTGCATTACTGGATCCATGATAGTTGATTTTTATGAGTTAATATTAATTGATTTTCATAGCCCCATGCCAAAGCGTAGGGACAATAAGTAAGTACTTTTAATTCAGTACCTGGTATTGTATACTGGCCATCATAGGCTTCATAGGAAGCGCCTAAATCGGACAAATGATTTAATGGCAACTTCAACGTAAGTTGATGCCTTAATAAATGTTTCATTAGGTGAATGGTGATTTCTAATGGCGTTTCTTTTGTTATTTCGTTTTCAGTATTAATTTCTGTTTCTTCTGAGATACTCTGATCATCAACAATAAAAGATAGCTCTTCCTTCACTAACCGCTTATACCTGTTTTTACAATAATCTTTAAAGCCATTTTTTTCAGGACAAAATTGTCGGTTCATATGACCTGCGGTGAAACTTTCACCACAATAGGGGCATACTTTTACGTATTCCCCTAATGGGTCCGGGTTTTCCTCTCCTGTCATATTTCTCCGTTTCTACGCATTAAAGCCATTTCGGCAATAGTTGGTTTACCTAATTTTAACCATAAGGTAATTTCTTTACGGCTAAATATTAAAGGACGCCCTGTGGAAAGCCTTGGAATTTCTCTTTTGCAAACTTTTCCATAAAGGGTTTGAGGAACATAACCAATAAGCGCTGCTGTTTCTTCCACGCTCATTGTGTCGTTCTTTGGAATAGCTTCTTCCTTAGCTGTTTTAATTTCTCCTGATATTACAGTTTTTAAGACCTCTGTTAAACAGTTTTTATGGAGTTCTACGAACTCCTCTTCGGTTAATGACCATAATGGTCTCTTAACTATTGGTTGTAAATTTGAATTATTATTTTCCATGTTCGTTTAAATTATGCTGCAATATTATTTAAACTAGTTTTCTGATTTATGAAACTCAGTGTAAATGATTTTTTTTGAGTTTCATTTTCGTTTATTATACAAACTAAAAGTCCTTGATATCCAAGTACTACGCTTTATTAGAGGGGCATGATCATTTGAGATAATTTGTTCTTGCCTTTTTCTATTATCATAATCAACAAATCTTTCAATTAAACGGTGGTGTTCCAAAACCAAAACACATATTTCTTTCTTAATTTCTAATTCTGATTTTGAAGGCTCGATATAATTAAAAATCTCTTGGCAAGCTGCACGAGCATACTGAGCATTAAATCTTTCATCCGTTATATTATCTTTTCCGAAAAGAGATGGCTTAGCTTTTTTAATTTTATTCACTTCATTCAAACCTTCTGTTTTAAGATGATTAGCAAGCGATTCTTCTATTAAACCTAATAATTGTCCAGCCTCAATAACTATTGTTTTTACAGGAGCATCTTTAAGTTGTTCATTAGAGCGAATAGAATCAGTTGTTCCATTTTTACCTTTTTTAATTGGATCTATATAGGTAATTGTTAATTTTTTAGTTAGGTAACGACCAACCTTAATCGCTTTCATATATTCAACAAAATTTTCTGTATCTGCTATTTTATCAAATAGATTTATAGTAATATCCCTTGTAGCTGAATCGATACTTTTTTTATATGCAACTTCAAATCCTCTTTTAGCCACTTCAACAAAAAAGATATCTTTCACTTCTGGAAATTTCATTGACAATTCTTTTGCAAAACCATTTATCTCCTTTAAATATTGTTGATAAACATGAGTCTTCTTGGTTTTTATTTCTTGCTCAGCACGCCCATCATAGTTTAGGCTTAAATAATCTTTATGTTTCATTAGTTTGTATATTAAAATTTAACTTAGGTAATGAGTTTACTGCTTCTGTTTTTTTACTATCTACAATCTTTGCATAAATTTGCGTCGTTTTCAATTCTCTATGCCCAAGCATTTTACTAACAGTGTATATATCCGTTCCATTCTCTAACAAAAGTACAGCATGAGTATGACGAGCGCAATGAAAGGTTATTTTCTTTTTTATACCAGCTCTTGCAACCCATTCAAACAAACCAACATTCATATAAGCCGAATACCTCAATCCGGAAAATATTCTATCTATTTCTTTCGCATCTCCTTTCGGCCCCATTAATTCCACAGCTTGTAATGATATTGGAAGATACTCCATTCCTTTGGTTTTTTGTTGACGAAATATTAACTCATATCCGCGTTTTTCATTATAACGCAATTGCGACCAAGTTAGTTTATTGATGTCGCTCCATCTAATACCAGTTAAGCAAGAAAATAAAAATGCATTTTTAAGAATAGGGTATCTACATTTTTCTTTCACTAAAGACTGCACCTCATCAAAGGTTAAGTATTCCCGAAATGATTCTCCTTGCGAAAAACCTTTCATAAATTCCGCCATGTTCTCTCTCAAATATCTTTCCATATAGGCAAGTCTAACACAAGCCTTAAATTTATTGTAATACGAGTAAAGGCTATTTTGCGATAATGAATTTTGACTTTTAGTTTTAGCTTGTTCTTTTAGATAGCGCTTAAACTTTTCTGCATTCTCTAAATTAATTTCACTCATCATGAGTACTTCGCCGAAACATGCTTTTAAATGTTTTAATGCTGAATCCCAATTACCATAGTTACCTGCTGACTCGCTTCTCTCTTCCATTTTCTCTTCAAAGAATTTTAAAAAATTTCGTTTACCAAAATCAATGCGATAGGTTCCATACTTTTGATCTTGAAGTTCAATTGTTTTACTTGCTTTAATTTGTTCTACCAATTCCAAGGTATCTTTGTTTTGCTTCTCTTGCAATTTGTTTTTTGGTTTATTGTACAAAAACAAATTAAGAGACTCTCGAGTTCTTCTACCATTGATGCTAATTTCCAAATTCAGGCTTGATTTTTCTTCGCCAGTTTTTCTTTTTCTGATGTGAATTTTCATGTTTTTAGTTTTTGGTTGTTACTTTAATTCTGACACAAAAACAGCCACACTGTTTTCGTTTCTGTTACAAAATTGTGTACAATCAAACTAAGGGCAAAAAATAATTCCTAACACATCAACCTCTCAAAATGTTGGTAATAAAGGGTTTTGAACAATTTTTATAATTGGAGATAGTTGAGGATAGTTACAAAAATTGATATTACTTCCCGATACAAAATTTCGAGAAGATATTACCTAATAAATCATCATTGGTAACTTGTCCTGTAATTTCGCCTAGGGCTTCAAGAGCATAGCGAATGTCTAGAGCTAAAAAGTCGCTCTGTATCTGAGTATTAAGCCCTTCGTTAACTTTAATAAGTGCATTAAACGCTTTATTTAATGAACTAACATGACGAGAATTAGTAACAATAGTATCTGTTGTGTTTACAGATCTACTATCAAATAAATTAACTAACGATTTTTTTAAATTAATGATGTTTAGTTGCTCTTTAGCTGATATAAACTGAATGCCAGAAACACTTAAATATTCCTTTTTTAATTCTTCGATATCTTCAGAATCTATTTTATTCCCAACTACTAACAGTTGTGAGTTACCTATATATTCTTTTAATACATCTAACTCTTGTTGTAAATCTCCTTTACTTAATTGATGTACATCAAACAAATAAATAACAATTGCCGATTTTTTAATCACCTCAAAAGCTTTATTTACACCAATTTGTTCAATAACATCTGTAGTATTTCTAATTCCTGCGGTATCTATAAATCTAAATAATACGCCATCAATAATTAATTCATCTTCTATAGTATCTCTTGTTGTGCCAGGTATTTCACTCACAATTGCTCTATCATCTTCTAATAAAACATTTAGTAATGTAGATTTTCCTGCATTTGGTTTACCAACAATAGCTACAGGAATACCATTTTTTATAACATTACCAAGTTCAAAGCTGGCTATTAATTGTTCAATAAGAGTTGTAATTACATGAATTAATTTCTTTAAATCTTTTCTATCTGCAAACTCTACATCTTCTTCGCTAAAGTCTAATTCTAATTCAATTAACGACGCAAAATTCAATAAATTTTCACGTAAAATGGCGATTTTATTACTAAATCCACCACGCATGTGTTGCATGGCCACTTGATGAGATGAGGCTGAATGACTGGCAATTAAATCAGCTACGGCTTCGGCTTGGCTTAAATCTAATTTTCCATTTAAAAAAGCGCGTAAAGTAAATTCGCCTGCTTGTGCTGGGCGTGCGCCTTGTTTAAAAAGTAATTGTAAAATTTGTTGTTGTATAAATACAGAGCCATGACAAGATAATTCTACTATTTCTTCGCCAGTATATGTTTTTGGTGCTTTAAATATGGTAACAAGTACTTCATCAATGATAAGATCTCCATCCGCTATAATACCAAAATGAGCCGTATGACTAGCTTTGTTATGTAATAGTTTGGGGTTTAACGTTTTTGTATAAAATACTTTTTCAGTAATTGAAATTGCATTTTCACCACTTAATCTAATTACAGCAATAGCTCCAGAGCCATGAGGGGTTGCTAAAGCTGCAATAGTATCATTATTAAGCGTATAATTTGACATTTGTGTATTAAGATAGCCGCAAATTTACTTATTTTATTAACGAAAGCACTTAAAGTACTAACAATTCAATTATATTTTTTTATTGTTTCTTTAACTAACCTATTTTATAAAAATAAAAGGCAGGTTATTGCTATTTTTCCTTTTAGTATTAAAGAGAAATGATTAATTTAGCCCGCAAAAAAAAAGCTTATTATCCAATACTTATCAATTAATATTCAAAATTATACACAATGGGCGTTTTAGTAGGAAAAAATTCAAAAGTAATAGTTCAAGGTTTCACAGGTGGAGAGGGGACTTTTCATGCAACACAAATGATTGAATACGGAACTAATGTAGTAGGTGGTGTTACTCCTGGAAAAGGTGGCACTACTCATTTAGATAGACCAGTTTTTAATACAGTAAAAGATGCTGTAGAGAAAGCAGGTGCTGATACATCTATTATTTTTGTTCCAGCTGCTTTTGCAGCTGATGCAATTATGGAAGCTGCCGAAGCCGGAATTAAAGTTATTATATGTATTACAGAAGGAATTCCTGTAAAAGATATGATTTCGGCTAAAGAATACATAAAAGGTAAAGATTGCCGTTTAATTGGTCCAAACTGCCCAGGTGTTATTACCGCAGGAGAAGCAAAGGTTGGTATCATGCCTGGCTTTGTCTTTAAAAAAGGACGAATTGGAATTGTTTCTAAATCAGGAACTTTAACTTATGAAGCTGCTGATCAAGTGGCTAAGGCTGGATTAGGGGTTAGTACAGCTATTGGTATTGGAGGAGACCCAATCATTGGAACACCAACTCGTGATGCTGTTGAGTTATTAATGAACGATCCAGAAACAGATGCTATTGTAATGATTGGAGAAATTGGAGGAAGTTACGAAGCGGATGCTGCTCGTTGGATTAAAGCTAACGGTAATAAAAAACCTGTAGTTGGCTTTATTGCAGGACAAACAGCTCCGAAAGGTCGTACAATGGGGCACGCTGGTGCTATTGTTGGTGGACATGATGATACAGCTCAAGCTAAAATGGAAATTATGCGCGAGTGTGGAATTCATGTGGTAGATAGTCCAGCTTCAATCGGAAAAACAATGGCTGAAGTATTGGGCGTAAAAGCATAATCAATTATTAATAAAATTAAAAAAGAGCCGATTAATTCGGCTCTTTTTTTGTTAAACATATGTATAGGCATACAATAATCAATAGGTTTTACAAACTTTATACTATAAATTTATACTCATAATTGATTTTCTATAAACAATGAAAAATAAATACAAATTAATTATTATTTACGGCATCTTAAACTCAGCAATAATTGCACAATCTATAAAAGATTCTTGTGTTCGCATTTTAATGATAGGATTTCATGTAAGTGGTCAATTACCTCAATATGATTTAGCAAAACGCTTTGGACCAAACTTAAGCGCAGGAGGCAATTTTACCTGGAAAACAAAACAAAATATCATTTTTAATATTGAAGGGAGTTATTTTTTTGGAAGAAACGTGAAAGAAGATGTTGTAGCATCAATGAGAACACCTGATGGCCATATTACAGATAATGAAGGTTATCCAGCAGATTTAAGATTAACTGAACGTGGATGGAATATTTTTGGAAATATAGGATACATGATTTCTAAATGGGGAAATAACCCAAACTCTGGAGTATTTTTTACAGTTGGTGGTGGATGGATGCAACATAAAGTAAAATTATATGATGCAAATCAAAAAATTGCAGCTATTAAAGGGGATTTAAAAAAAGGATATGATCGTTTATCTGGAGGATTTGGATTATCTCAATTTATTGGATACAAATACATTAGTAATAATAGATTAGCCAACTGCTATGCAGGATTTGAATTTTACGAAGCTAGTACAAAAAGCCTAAGAGGTTTTAATTACGACACAGGATTAGCTGATACAAAAAAACGTTTTGATGTTTTAATAGGTATTAGATTTGGCTGGATTTTACCTCTTTATAAACGAACAAAAGATTTTTATTACTATTAAGTAAAAAACTTAAAAACTAAAAAAGCCATCAATATTGATGGCTTTTTTATACTTGTGTTGCTCTAATATTAATACTTAGAAAAACCTTTAATATCAGAAACTCTATGCTCAATTAACAAACCTACACATGCTGCTTCTAAAGGTTTATTTTTATCTTTTTGAGTTTCTCCATTAGGAACATTTACTTCTATAATTAATTGGCGACTAACTGCACTTTGAAATTGAAATAGTGGAGCGTTATCTGCTGTACTATTATCATATAATAATTCATTTGTACGCGCATCGTAAATTTTGTAATTTAATTTGGTAGCTAAAGATGTTTCGCAACAAACATTTATACGATAATCCATTCCTTTATAAACTACACAACGAATCTTAGAAGTAGATCCTTGATTAAATAATCCACTTTTTGATTGAGCATTATACATCCACTCTACTTTATTATCATCTTTTGAATTAATAAGACAGTATTTACGATGAAATTGACCGCAAGGACTCGTTTGCGAAAATAAAATCGTTGAACTCAATATAAGTAATGATAAAAATATTTTTTTCATAGTTTTTGTAATTATTTAGTTAACGTGTAAGAGTTCCTAATTGATTTTATCTTTTCAACAATGGCAGTATATTGTTCTGCTGTAATAACAAGCTCTTTACCTCCACCTATTATATGTTTTGTTTTATCAACTTTAGTTACAATATCAGTATCTTTTTCTGATAATTTATTAAACTCCATTTGTAACTCCGTAAATTGAGTTAAAACAGAAGCAACATTAGCGTCACTTTCATATTTCTTTAAAAACGCAACTAGATTTTCTAAAGAATATTTTTGATCTGCTAAACGAGCAACTAAAGGGCTTTTATCTTCATACTTTACCAAATTAGACACAATGTATAAACTTTCTATCCAACCCCCAGCAACAACTAAAGATAATGTTGGGCCTTGTTTACTATTTTCTAAAGTTTCAAAAGAACCAAAATATACATCATCTGTTATTTTTAATAACGAATCTGGTTTTTCAATATTTGACTCAAGACGTTTTAAAAGATCAGGTTGTATTGATGAAGAAACACCAATTTCATCACCCAATTGCTTTACTGTTTTAAAATATTTTAAAGCCTCTGAACCTATAGAGAAAACGCTACAATAGCTTAAATCACAACTATAAATACCAAAATTTAAAGCTTTTGCTTTAACATCTGTATAGTTTTTTTGATTCGCAGGGTTACTTAAAAATGAAACATTTTTATTATTCTTACCACCAACAGCTTTTATAAAAGTTAACATTTCTCCTGGCGAAGGTACTTGAAAGAAAGTTTCAATTTTCCCTGATTGGTTTTCTGAGTTTACGCTATCAGCTACGGGAATTTCATCAGTATTTTCTGTTTTATCACCTCCACAAGAAACAAGTGTTAAACTTGCTGCTAGAGGAACTATTAAAAAATGTTTACGTTTTATCATAATGTTTTGTGTTTATTATTTACCAATTAATTTTGATACTAAATCTGCTGCTTCTTGTAATTCAATAGCTGAATAAACTTTTAATCCAGACTCATCAATTAATTTTTTAGCTTCAACAGCATTTGTTCCTTGTAAACGAACAATAATTGGCACATTAATAGTTCCCATATTTTTATATGCATCAATTACTCCTTGTGCTACTCTATCGCAACGAACAATACCACCAAAAATATTCACTAAAATAGCTTTTACATTTTTATCTCCTAATATAATATGAAATGCTTTTTCTACACGTTCAGCATTAGCTGTACCACCTACATCTAAGAAATTAGCGGGCTCTCCACCTGATAATTTAATAATATCCATAGTAGCCATTGCTAACCCAGCACCATTAACCATACAGCCTACGTTTCCGTCTAACTTCACATAGTTTAATTCAGCCTTACGAGCCTCCACGTCAACTGGGTTTTCTTCTGTTTCATCACGCATTGCTTCAATATCTTTATGACGATATAGTGCATTATCATCCAAAGTTACTTTAGCATCTACAGCAATAATCTTATCATCAGATGTTTTTAATACAGGATTAATTTCAAACATAGAAGAATCAATAGAGTCATACGCTTTGTATAAAGCTGCTACAAATTTTGTCATTTCCTTAAATGCGTTACCACTTAATCCTAAATTAAATGCAACTTTACGACATTGGAAATCTCGTAACCCAACTTTAGGATCAATTTCTTCTTTCCAAATTAGATGTGGAGTTGCTTCTGCTACTTGCTCTATATCCATGCCTCCTTCAGTACTATACATAATGATATTACGACCAGTTGAACGATTTAGTAATATACTCATATAAAATTCTTTAGTAGGTGTTGCTCCAGGATAATATACATCTTGCGCTACAAGTACTTTGCTTACTAATTTTCCTTCTGCACTGGTTTGAGGAGTAACTAAATGCATTCCTATTATGTTAGTAGCTACTTCTTTTACTTTATCTAAATTAGGAGCAAATTTAACTCCACCGCCTTTGCCACGTCCACCTGCGTGGATTTGGGCTTTTACTACAACACCGTCGCATTTATAGGTTTCCATAACTTGTTTAGCAGCGGCAACAGCTTGCTCTGGAGTTTCAGCAACAATTCCCTCTTGAATAGCTACACCAAAACTTTTTAAAATACTTTTTCCTTGATATTCGTGAATGTTCATATGATAGTGTTTATAGTTCTAAATTTGCTTTCAAAAATAGGGTTTTTATTGTAAAAGCAAACATTTTTTTATAAATATTTAGTTTAACTCTTCGTTAAAACTGTTCTAAAAAACAGGTGATGTGATTGTAAACGTTTTTTAACTCTTGTTCAGAAATACAATAAGGAGGGATAAGATACAATACATTACCTAAAGGCCTAACAATAATACCTTTTTTTAAAAAATAAGTAGCTATAGATTCGGACGCATTATTTAAGTAATGAGTATGTTCATGTGTATTGAGTTCAAGTGCTAAAATAGTACCTTTACAGCGTATATCTTTTAAAATTTTGTGAGCTTGATGATTTTTCATAAACTGTTGATGTAATTCTGAAATTAATTTAATTTGAGCCCATGTTTCTTCTCTTTCCATTAAATCTAGACTTGCTAAAGCTGCTGAACATGCGGTTGGATTAGCAGTATAACTATGTCCATGAAAAAAAGTTTTAGTTTTATCTTCACTTACACAAGAATCAAAGATAAACTGAGCGCAGCTTGTAACTCCTAATGGCACATAACCTCCTGTTAGGCCTTTTGATAAACATATTATATCTGGTTTATGATTTAAATAATTACTTGCAAAAAACTCTCCGGTTCTACCAAAACCCGTCATTACTTCATCTGCAATACAAATAATATGGTGCTTCTGACAAATCTCTATAAGTTGATCAAGATACTTAGCCTGATACATTAACATGCCTGCAGCGCCTTGAACTAAGGGCTCAAAAATAAAACCAGCAATATCATTATGATGATGAAACCATGTATGTAAAGTTTCTTTTATATCTTCTATATTTTCGGCATTTGGTAATGGAATATGAATAACGTCAAATAATAGATTTTCAAAAGCATTATTAAAAACGTTTCTAGCCCCAACGCTCATTCCTCCAAAGGTATCACCATGATAGGCATTTTCAAAAGCAATAAATTTTTTTTTACGTTCTCCTTTATTATGCCAATACTGTAAAACCATTTTCAGCCCCACCTCTACAGCCGTAGAGCCATTATCAGAATAAAACACCTTTGATTGGTTTTCTGGTAAATGATGTATTAATCGTTTTGCTAAATTTACTGCAGGTTCATGAGTAAATGCACTAAAAATGGCATGTTCTAAAGTCAGTAACTGTTCGCTTACTTTTTGTGAAATATATGGATGACAATGGCCATGCAAATTAACCCACCAGCTTGATATAGCGTCTAATAACTTATTACCATCTGCATCATAAAAATATGCTCCTTCTCCTTTTACAATAGGTATAGGTGTTTCTGCATATTTTAAATGAGTAAATGGATGCCAAACAAATTGTTTATCTTGCTCAAGTATCATTAATGTATTTTAAGAAATGTATTTTTTAAAATTCGAATGTATATAAAATAATTCATTTGCTATCTTTACACAATTATAATATAATATTATGGACATAGAATTTAATAAAAATGATGATAAAATGCGTTTGCTTATTTCTCAAATGGAGCAAAGGCTTAATAAAATATACGAAGGAGGAGGAAAAAAACGTATTGAAAAATTACACGAACAAGGCAAAATGAGTGCCCGTGAACGTATTGATTTTTTATTAGATAAAGATTCTCCTCGTTTTGAGATGGGTGCTTTTGCAGGTTATGACATGTATCCAGAACATGGCGGATGTCCAGGCGGAGGTGTTGTTATTGTAATTGGATATGTGAGTGGTAAACAATGTATTGTTGTAGCTAATGATGCAACTGTTAAAGCTGGGGCTTGGTTCCCTATAACTGGAAAAAAGAACTTAAGAGCGCAAGAAATTGCCATGGAAAACAAACTTCCTATTATTTATTTAGTAGATAGCGCAGGCGTGTACTTACCAATGCAGGATGAAATTTTTCCTGACAAAGAACACTTTGGTCGTATTTTTAGAAACAATGCGGTAATGAGTAGCATGGGAATTTTACAAATATCTGCCGTAATGGGAAGTTGTGTTGCTGGCGGAGCATATTTACCAATTATGAGCGATGAAGCTATGATTGTTGATAAAACAGGATCTATTTTTTTAGCAGGTTCGTACCTTGTAAAAGCTGCTATTGGAGAAACTATTGACAACGAAACTTTAGGTGGAGCCACCACTCATTGCGAAATAAGTGGAGTTACTGATTATAAATGCAAAGATGATGCAGACTGCTTAACTCGAATACGAAATATTATGAGTAAAATTGGAGATTATGAAAAAGCAGGCTTTAACCGTGAAACTCCTGCTCTTCCAAAAAAAGACGAAAAAGAAATGTACGGTATCATTAATGACAAGCAATACGAAATAAGAGAAATTATAGAACGTATTGTGGATAATGGAGAGCATGAGGAATATAAAGAGTTATATGGTCAATCTATCGTATGTACATATGCTCGTATTGATGGTTGGGCAGTAGGAATTGTTGCAAACCAAAGAAAAGTTGTGAAAAGCAAAAAAGGCGAAATGCAATTTGGTGGGGTTATTTATAGTGATAGTGCAGACAAAGCTGCTCGCTTTATTATGAATTGTAATCAAAAGAAAATTCCATTGGTTTTTTTACAAGATGCTACTGGTTTTATGGTTGGTTCTAGAAGTGAGCATGGAGGAATTATTAAAGATGGTGCAAAATTGGTAAATGCTATGGCAAACTCTGTAGTTCCTAAATTTACAATTATTTTAGGAAATTCATATGGTGCTGCTAACTACGCTATGTGTGGTAAAGCCTATGACCCTCGATTAATTGTTGGATGGCCTACAGCGCAAGTTGCTGTTATGGGTGGCGCACAAGCTGCTAAAGTATTAGTACAAATTGAAGTAGCGTCTTTAAAAGCAAAGGGAGAAGAAATTACTCAAGAAAAAGAAGCTGAACTATTTAACAAAACAAAAGATAAATATGATGCTCAAACCACTCCTTACTATGCGGCATCTCGTTTATGGATTGATGCAATTATAAATCCTTTAGAAACAAGAAAAGTAATTAGTATGGGTATAGAAGCAGCAAATCACTCTCCTATTACCAAAACTTATAATGTTGGAGTTTTACAAACTTAAAAACATACAAATTAAACAATTAAACCAATACATAATTTTTCCTAAAAATATCTTTTAAAATGAAAAAAACTAAGATTTTAGATGCTATTCAAATTAACCAAAAATTAAACAGAATGGCTTATCAAGTATATGAAAATAATTTTAAAGAAAAAGAATTATTAATTGTTGGGATTGATGGAAACGGATACAAAGTTGCTGAAAGAATTGCTACAATTTTAACTTCTATATCTCCTTTAAAAATTAAATTAGGAAAAATAAAAATTGATAAAAAAAATCCTTGGCTTTTAAATCCTAAAATTGATTTTAATGAAAATGATTTTGAAAACAAATCTGTTATACTAGTTGATGATGTTTTAAATAGTGGCAAAACATTAATATATGGTGTTAAATTATTTTTAAATAAACCTGTGAAACAATTAAATACACTTGTTTTAGTAGATAGAAGTCACACCAGATTTCCAGTAAAAGCAGACTTTGTAGGACTTTCATTATCTACAACTTTACAAGAACGAATTGATACTGATTTTTCTAAAAAAGGAAAAGAAGCTATTTATTTAGTTTAACTTATTTTAAAATTGATTCATTAAAAAAGTCCCCAATTGGGGACTTTTTTTAGTTTAACAAAGTTACATGACCAACATATTCATGTTTTTCTCCAAGCACATCTACAATCTTCACCTTCCAAGCATATACATCTTGCTTCGATTCTTTATCCTTGCCCTCTACTTTACCATCCCAACCTTTTGCAATATCATCACTATAAAAAATCATATCCCCCCATCGGTTATAAATCCATAATTCATACTTAGATATGCCTATGCCCATTCCTTTAAATGTATCATTTACACCATCTGTATTGGATGGAGTAAATGCATTTGGAATATAAAATGAATATTCTGGTCTTATGTCAATCAATACATACGCCGTATCTCTACAACCATACTGATTCATCACTATTAAATGAGTTCCATAAGTTTGGGCAGTTACACTATTATAAAAATGTGTAGGATTATTGTTTACAGAATCTGTATTATATCCTCCTTCTCCAAAACTCCACCACCATTTTGTATAATCTATCGATTGATTTGTAAAATAAACTAAAGGCGTTGTTATATTGCCTGGATTAGGACTTGCGTTATAATTAGCAATTGGCTTAGGATATACTGTAATGTAATTTATTTTATTATTAACATTTACACAACCACTGTCTGTAGTAACTATTAGTTTTATATCAAACTCAGCAACTTGATTACTACTAGTATTTATATAACAATGTTGAATATTCATATTTGTAGTATGTAAAACATTAGTTCCATCTCCTAAGAACCATTGCCATTGTGTTATATGAGAAGGATTTATAACTGAAGATCCAGCATCAGAAAAACTAACACAATGTTTTGAGCAACCATCTGCATCATCTACTGTAAATAATGCTGTTGGATTGTAATTCACATATACTCTTTTAGTTAAAGTATCTCTACAACCATGATTGGTTTCGGTTACCAAATGTAGTGTATGACTACCGGCTGTTGGAAATACATAACTTGTCGTTTGACCTAAACTCTCTATACCTGACAGTACATTATCTAAATCCCAATACCAATTACTTATATTACCACTGTTTGGTAAAGTGATCGATGTAAATGTCATTGCCGTTCCATCGCACGTTGATGAATTACCAACCATTACAAATGGCTTAGGATAAACCTCTACCGACTTAGTTAAACTCTTTGAACAGCCTTTGTTGGATGTTACAGTTAATGTTACATTATATAATCCTGAATTCGAATAACTATAAGTGCTCGTTGATGATGATGTGGATGCCGACACTACTCCATTACCATAAGACCATGTATATAATGAATTAGATCCTATCCCTATTGTTGAATTTGAACCATCAAAACTAGTAGGTTGAGCATTTATACATCGATTAACATATGTAAAATCTACTACCGGATTTGGATTTACCCATACACTTATTGTATTCGTTACACTTCTACATAATAACCCTAATGTAGGAGTACTTGTTACTGTATAACTAACAACGTTATTACCATACGAGGGAAATACATAATTAGGTGTTGCTACTCCGGTTGCATCTATCGTTCCATCACTTAAAAAATCCCAACTATAGTTCGTTATCGGATTTCCATTACCTGTACTTAAATCTGTTAAATGACTCGCAGTTCCTAAACATACCGAGTCTGATACAAATATGGCCGTAGGGTTAGAATAAACTCTCACTGGCTTTACTACACTATCTTTACAATTATGTGCACTCGTTGTTGTAAGTGTTACATTATAAACACTATTTACATTTCCACCCAAAGTATATGTATGGATTGGAGATACAGATGACGTTGTGTTTGTGCCATCTCCAAAATTCCATAAATAACTCGTTCCAATACCTACATTTGAATTTAATGTCGTATTTGTTGTATTTGTAAATCCTGTAACTGATCCATAACACTCATTACTTGATATAAAATCTACCACACTATGACCCCATACTTCTACCGGAAGTGTAAGCGTATCTTTACAACCTTTTATATCCGTTACATACAACGATGCACTATAAGTGCCTGAACTTGGATAAATATAACTACTCTGTATGCCATTGCCATCTATCGTTCCATTACTCGTGTAATCCCATCCATAACTAACTATCGGTGTGGTATTGAGGGATAAATTTGTAAAATCTGTAGGTAATAATTGACATACGGATGTACTACTAAAATTGGCTACTGGTTGAGGATATACCACAACTGATTGTGTAATACTTGAAGTGCATGTATTATTAGCCATTACTGTTAATGTGATATTCTTAGTTCCACTTGTTGAATAGGATAATGATGTTGGATTGGATACATTTGTATTAGTAATGTTAGAACCACTATCAAAGTTCCAATCGTATGAAACTATATTACTAGGTAATAAAATGTAAGATGTATTGTTTAATTGAACATTACTATTAATACATGCATTTACAGGCGAAAAACTTGCAGTTGGTACTACATTTACAATAGCTGAAATACTTGAAGTATTTACACAGCCATTATTAGTGGTAGCGGTTAACACCGTTAAATAAACTCCTGAATTTGTATATGTAAAAATCGGAGATTGAATAGAATCATCTACGATTCCATTATTCTCAAAATCCCATTGCCAATGAGTAATATAATCTGGCAATGTTACCGTAGAATTATTAACGAACACAGTTGGTAATCCTAAACATACCGTATTAGAAGAAAGTGACACTAAAGGTGTAGGATAAATATTTACAGTTTTGGTAATAATACTTTGACATCCATATATACTTGTAACGGTATGAGTCACATTTTTTATTCCTGAACTAGTATATAAATGATTACTCGATACTCCCGAACCAATAGCTGAACCATCTCCATAATTCCATACATAGGATGCCAATCCTGTTGTTGGTAGAGATAAATCTGTAAAGGTTGATAATTGATTTAAACAAGAATTGTTCACACTAAAGTCAGAATTTATTCCTGGGATAATTGTAACCACCTTAGTTATACTATCTGTGCAACCTCCATTAGATACCATTAATTGAACAGAATATGTACCTGAAGTGCTATATGTATTAATAGGATTAGGACTACTATCGTCTGTAATACCATCATTATTAAAATCCCAGTAATAATTAGTTATCGAGGGCCCTCCATTTAAATTACAATTATTTGTAAATGGCACTGTAAATGTATTTTGGCAGGGAGTACTACTAAAAGTAAAATTAGAAATTGGCTTTGGCACTAAGTTAAAAGAGGAGTATAAAACAGGATTAACACAACTCAAACCTTGCATTCCCATTGATACAGAGTATGTTCCTGATGCGTTAGTCTGTATACATTGATTAGTATTGCCAGTTACTCCAGGTCCTGTCCATGTATAAGACGTAAAACCTTGAGGAGCACATAACGTATTAGTAGATGTTGAGCACATATTTGTTGTTGTTTGCCCAACAGGGATATCATTACCATTTAAATTTAAAGTCATTGGATTACAAGAACAATCTACATAAGCCCAGCCTGAATGACCACCTTGCGTACAATCACCTGCAATAAATTCTACAGTTACATTTTGTCCAATATAATTTGTTAAATCAAATGATCTTGTTGTCCAATCTTTATACGCATAGGCTCCTGAAACTACGAAAGACGGATCTGCTCCTGCCGAACAACCCGACCCACCCTGTACAACGTTATAAGAACCACATGGAATTGAATTATTAGAGGCATCTGTAAATGAAATACTAAAATAAGGTTGATCTGTGCAGCTATGGCTACCATCCTCTAAAACAACTGCAAACTTATATATGAAAACTGAATTTGCTGCTGATACAGCAAACGTTTGTTTTGCTCTCACAACCATTGCGCCAGCTGTTGCACCATCTCCTATCTTTAACGACCAGTTGCCTCCACCAGGAGGTACAGTAGCTAATACAGGCACAGATGGATCAAATCCTGGAGCAACAATTGAATACAAAGCCGTTGCATTTGGGCAGCATCCTGCGTGTGTTAAAGAATTAGAGTTTGTTCCTTCCTCCAAAGTCCAACCAGCAATTGTTCCAGTTTCAAAATCTACGTTCGTACATGGTGATTGAGGAATAGGATTAGATTGTGATAAGCTACGAAGATTGTATTTAGAATTAATATATCTTCTTTTTAAATAAGAAACATATAATTGCTTTTCCCAATTTAAATCTTCTGTTAAAGTTATATTGTGATGAGATAAAAATTCATTAAAACCGGTTAATGAATCGGTATCAAAAAAATGTTGTACTGAATTTAATTTTTGTTGTGTATTATAATCAATGTGCAAATAATTTGAATTATTTATTTGAGCACAATTAACTGCTGGTAAAAAAAATAAAACACCAACGGCTATAATAAGCTGAGTAATTTTTTTCATATATGGTTTTATAATTTAAAAGATGCGTACCTTATTAAATTATATTATTTAATATTTGATTTAACTTAACAATGATATGACCTTTTTATATAAAAGTCAAACTTTAAACTCGTTAATTTAATATTCTAGCTAATCAAATATCTCATTTCACCCAAATAAATTACGAGTAAAAAATATAAATCATTTTAGATAATTTACGTTTAAAATAAAAGTTTAAACAAATGTGCTTTTATAATTCAGAAAAGACTTTTTTCCAAATAGAGAAAGAGTATATTCTTAAAATAAAATTAGGTTTTTGAGTAACAATTTCTTCAAAATGATTAGTTAAATACTCTATATTAATAAAATCTAATTGAGATTTTATAGTTCGTAAAATTTCTAATTTATTAGGTAAAAGCCATGATGTTACAGGTGTCTCAAATCCTATTTTATCTTTTCGATTATATATTGAGAATGGAATATATTTTTTTGCAGCTTCTCTTAATAAATATTTCGAAATTCCATTTTTTATTTTCAAACTTCCAGGAATAGAAAATAAATAATTTACTAATTCTAAATCATCTGCATATGGCACCCTACTTTCAATTCCAAAGGCCATACTGCATCTGTCTTCACATTTTAAAAATGATTTTAATCTACCGTAATAATCATTAGCTAACTGTTTATTTAGTGTTAAAGCTAACTTTTCGCTATTACTCTTAGTATACTTTTGACAACTCTTTGTAAAGTAGTTAGAATAATTTACACCTAAATTAAATGTATCTTTTATTAATTGTTTACAAAATAATTTATAAGCATCAGGAACAGAGTGTTTTGCTTGGTTAATTTGATGTATCGTTTTTAAACCAAAATTTTCTTTCCATAATGCCATAAAGTGATGAGAATATCCTGCAAATATTTCATCTGCACCCTGTCCATCAAGCACTACTTTTATATTATTATCTGAAGCTAGTTTCATTACTCTATGTTGTGAATAAGTACTTGTGCTCCATATTGGAATATCCTGATAATAATTTAAACTTTCAATATCATTAAAAAAATCTTTAGAAGTAGGACTAACTGTTTTCCAATTGCCACCTACAAAACTTGAAAGCTCATTAGCATAATTAGCCTCATCAAATTTCTCATTTGGAAAGACAGCCGTAAATAATTTAACTTGTTTTTCGGGGTGTAATTGGTTTATAATTCCAGAAATAATAGAACTATCAAGCCCTCCGCTTAAACAAGATCCAACTTCAACATCGCTTCTTAATCTAATCGTAATTGCTTGAACTAGTTTTTCTTCTATCGTTTCAATAATTTCTTTTTCTGAAATTAATTCTAAACTTTTTGATGGAAGAGTATAGTAATTTACAGTATTAAATTCATGAAGATTTAAGTCATATACGATATAATGTGATGGTTTTAATTCATAAATATGATTAAATAAACTTTGCTCTTCATTTTCTAAATTTCCGTTAATAATAAAATCAAATTGTTGTTTTTCATTAATTTGAAAATCAATTAATTTTGATTTTATAAATGCTTTATATTCACTAGCAAAGGCAAATAATTTATTTGAATTAGAATAATAAAAAGGCTTTACTCCTACTCTATCTCTTGCACAAAATACTTGGTTTTTAATTCTATCAAACAATGCAAAAGCAAACATTCCATTAAATTTTTGCAAACATTTAACCCCCCATTCTTTATAGGCTTCTATAACTACCTCTGTATCTGTTTTTGTAATAAATTGATGTCCCTTAAGTTCTAATTCTTTTTTAAGCTCTATATAATTATAAATTTCTCCATTAAAAGTAATCCAATAATCAGCTTGATTATCGCACATTGGCTGATGACCTGATTCTGATAAATCTATAACCGATAGTCGTCTGTGACCAAACACAACATTATATTGACTATGATAATTTTGTATTGGTTTACTAGGATTAAATAAATACGTTTTACTTTCTTTGTTAATAATAGGGGTATCTTCAGTATAAACTGAACAATAGTTGTTTTGAGACAAAAAAACAAAACCTTCTCCATCTGGTCCTCTATGCTTAATAGATTGACTCATTTCAAAAACAGTTTGCTTTAAAGAATCAGATGTTGTTTTAGAAATTATACCAACTATACCGCACATGTTTTTATTTTTTAGATTGTATTAATAGCTGTTTATAAACATTAATCCAGTCTTTTTGAGATTTTACAAAACTATCATTATGCCACACAGAAATAAATTCGCCACCTACTTGTTTTACTTTATTTAATAACATTGATATTTCAAGATTAGCATATTCAGGCGTTAAGTGCATATAATCCCTTAAAGTACCCTCCATAATAATACTTGGATGAAGTATTAAATTTGTACGTTCATTTTTTTGCAAATCAAACCATGGATAAGGTGTACATAAACCAGTTCTAAATCCAGATTGCGAAGGATAAATCATGGTGTAATCATCTGTTATCCCGAACTCTATAAACGCGCGATAGGTTTGTGGTAATTTTAATTTTAAAAAATGACAACGTGCCGAGGTAATTTTTTTTTCTAAAATATCTTCTAACCGTTGTTTTTCTTTTTCAATATATTCAATACTGTTATAAGAATTATATGATGGGTGCAATCCTACTGTGTAGTTTAATGATAAAGATTTTAAAAGTTTTTTAAATCCACTATTTTTATAATTTGGATTTTTGTCATATGAACCATAATCACCTATCAAAACAAAATATTGTAAGGGTATTTTAGTTTCTTGATGAATAGCATCAATTAAATCAAATGTATTATATGGATCATTTATATCATTTAAATTACTTTGAATGCGTTTTATTAAATAACGAAATTTTAAGTAATATACATCTTTTAACAATCCTCCAATATTACGTTTTAATCCTTTATGAGCATAGGCGAATGCATTATCAATATCAATAGTAGATAAAAAATTAAATGCACGCTGCTTATATTGAATTTCAGGAAATTCATGCTTTAATTTTTCGCCAAATTCGTTAATTGCTATATTTAAAAACGGAATATTTAAAAAATTAAACTGAAAAGCTATACTCTTCTCTGCCTGAAAACGTTGATGTTCATCTAATTTTGATGGCATGTATTCTTCAAAACGCGATGCAAAATAAAATACCATTGCAAATAAATCGTAACCTAAAAAATCATTAGTATGAGATAAGAAAAATTTAGGATAGTTAGAAAAATGTTCATTAAAATCTAATGCAACAGGTTCGATGGTTGATTTAAACATTACATCTGTAGATTGAATAAATAATCCTGATTGCATACTCTTTGTTGTATATGCTAACTTTGGATTTTGATGTTTTTCAAAATACTCTTCATTATCTGTTAATTCATAGGTTAGATTTAATACATGATTAAATACCAAATCTATAGCATAAATTATTCGAGGTGTTTTATGATGAGTGTATATTAAAATCATTTTTTAATGTATTGCCAGTTGAATAATTTTCTCATAACTATTCTTCCAGCCAGCCCAATAATCTGTTGTTCCCATAGTGTCATTGTGAAAAATAGTAACTAGCTCTCCGTTATATTTTTTAACTTCATTTATTATAGGATTCGCAAACTTTTCAATTTCGAGAGGTGTTGCTCCATCTTTAAATCTTAATGATGTTTCACTTAAACAAAATGGATGAATTTTAAGACCAGTTTCTAATTCATCATCTAAATCATACCAATAAAAAGGTTTACAAAAACTAGCTCTAAAACCATTAAAATTAGCATATCCCATCGAATAATCATGTGTTATTCCTGATTCTAGTAAAGAGATATATGTATCTGGAAATTTAAGCATAGCAAAGTGCTGTCTAGAATTAAAAATATCTCGATGTGTTATTTTAGCTAAACGATTAATTTCAATTTTTACTTGATTCATATTTCCGTTTGAGCCAAATGAAGGATGGATACCAATGGATGCATAATCGGCAAGATGTTTAATAAGTTTTTGAAATCCATAATTATTTGAGGGATGATTTTTATCATTCATTCCATAATCTCCTAATAAAAAAAAATAAATAACCTCAATGTTATATTTTTTTTGAATTTCTAATTGATAATGATAAGAATCAAACGGATCTTTTTCTTTATTTAAAATAACAGAAGTTCTTTGAACAATGTCTAATTTATCAAATTTTAAAATAGATTTTATATATCCTCCTATAGTACGCATAACACCTTTATATTTATACTTATAAGCGGTATCAATATCTATCGTTGAAATAAAATTATATGATTCATGACTTATTTTCAATCCTATAAATTTTTTTAATAAGATTTTTTCAAACTCAGCTATCCACAAATTTACCAGAGGTATTTTTAAAAAATCATATTGATATGCTAAACTATTTTCAGCCTCAAACCTATTAAACGCATCTGGCAAAAATGGTAAATACTCTTCATACCTACTAATTAAATAAAATGAAGCAGCAAACATATCAAACGGCAAATCATTATGATAGGTTTTAAAAAAATATTTTAAATATGATTCATGATTATAAATTTGAATAGTTTGTTCTTTAATACCAGATTCAAACAATAACGAATGTGCTGATATATGAAAATCACCTGCTATCTCTTGAAGTGTATAAGAAAATTTATACCCATTAAACGATTGGTATTCATGAATATTTGTTGTTAATTTAAATTCTAACCCTAAACAATCTTTAAAAATTAAATTAAAAATATATTTCACTCTAGGTGTAATTTTATGAGTGTAAATAAAAATATGTGAATTAAACTCCAATTGCAAATTGATATTATAACAAATATAAGAGATTACTTTAGAACGACTAAACTGTTTCAAAAATTGTTTTTATACAAAATTGTTAATTAAAATTTATATTGATTTCAATAAAACAAACACTTCTGGCTATAATTTTTATACTTTTAAAGTTCAAAAAAATACATTATGACACAACAGTTAATAGAATGCGTTCCAAATTTTTCAGAAGGAATTGACCTATCAATTATTAAACAGATTACTAACGAAATTGAATCTATTGAAGGGGTTAAATTATTAAATGTTGATCCTGGCAAAGCAACTAACCGAACTGTAGTTACTTTTGTTGGATCTCCTCAAGCTGTTGTGAACGCTGCATTTTTAGCTATTAAAAAAGCTGGCGAATTAATTGATATGAGCAAACATAAAGGTGAGCATCCACGAATGGGAGCAACTGATGTTTGCCCATTAATACCCATTTCTAATATCAGCATGGAAGAAACTGCTGATTGGGCAAAAAAATTAGGAGAAAAAGTAGGCAACGAATTACAAATACCCGTTTATCTATATGAGGCTGCTCAAAAAAATAAAGACAGAAATAATTTATCTGTTATTAGAGCTGGTGAATATGAGGGGTTTTTTAAAAAAATAAAATTACCTGAGTGGAAACCTGATTTTGGACCTATAGAATTTGATGCCAAAAGAGGGGCAACAGTAATTGGCGCCAGAGATTTTTTAGTAGCATACAATGTTAATTTAAATACCACCTCAACTCGAAGAGCAAATTCTATTGCATTCGATGTTAGAGAAGCAGGAAGAATAAAAAGAGAAGGCGATCCTATAAATGGAAAAATCGTAACCGATTCTCAAGGAAATCCTGTATCTGTACCAGGCTCATTAAAATCAGTAAAAGCTATTGGATGGTTTATAGAAGAATATGGTATTGCTCAAATATCTATGAATTTAACTAATATAAATGAAACCCCACTTCACATTGCCTTTGATGAAGTATGTAAAAAAGCTACAGAGAGAGGCATAAGAGTTACAGGTTCTGAATTAGTTGGATTAGTTCCTTTAAAATCAATGTTAGATGCCGGAAAATATTTTTTAATAAAACAACAACGTTCAACAGGGGTTTCAGAAAAAGAATTAATAAAAATTGCAATAAAAACAATGGGCTTAGACGAATTAAGTCCATTTAATCCAGAAGAAAGAATTATCGAATATTTACTTAAAGATAAATTAGATAGTAAATTAATAAATATGTCGTTAACAGACTTTGCAGATGAAACAGCCAGCGAAAGCCCTGCACCTGGAGGAGGATCTATATCGGCTTATGTTGGTTCCTTAGGAATTTCATTAGCTACCATGGTTGCCAACTTATCTTCTCATAAAAAAGGATGGGATAATAGATGGGAAGAATTTAGTAACTGGGCTGAAAAAGGTCAAACATTAAAAGAAGAATTAATAAAATTAGTTGATTTAGATACAGCTGCTTTTAATAAAATTATGATAGCGTTTGGATTACCAAAAACAACTGATGAAGAAAAAATAATACGAAAAAAAGCCATACAAGAAGCCACAAAATTCGCGATTGAAATTCCATTTAAAGTCATGCAATATTCTTATGAAAGTTTAAATATTATTAAAGCAATGGCAGAAATAGGAAATCCAAACTCAGTATCTGATGCTGGTGTAGGCGCTTTATGCGCAAGAAGTGCTGTAATGGGTGCGTTCATGAATGTTAGAATTAATGCAAGCGGATATGATGATAAAAAATTTGTTGAAGAAATAATTGAAAAAGGAAAACAAATAGAAAACAAAACAATTGATTTAGAAACTGAAATTTTAAAAATAGTTAACCAAAAAATTGGAGTATAATATAACCTCAATATACTATCTTTGCATCCTTAAAATAAAATACTATGTTTAATAATTTATCCGATAAACTAGAAAGAGCTCTTAAAACACTTAAAGGTCAAGGCAAAATAACTGAAATAAACGTTGCCGAAACCTTAAAAGAAGTTCGTAAAGCCTTATTAGACGCCGATGTTAACTATAAAGTAGCAAAAACATTTACAGATACTATAAAAGAAAAAGCATTAGGTCAAAATGTTTTAACCGCTGTTTCTCCAAGTCAACTTTTAGTAAAAATCACACATGATGAGTTAACAAAACTAATGGGAGGTAAAATGGAAGAGATTTTCCTGGGGGGAAATCCAACCATTATTTTAATGAGTGGATTACAAGGCTCTGGTAAAACTACATTCACCGGTAAATTAGCTAACTTTTTAAAAACTAAAAAAGGTAAAAAACCATTATTAGTAGCTTGTGATGTATATCGTCCAGCAGCTATTGATCAATTACATGTTTTAGGAGAACAAATTGGAGTAGATGTTTTTTCAAACAAAGAAGAAAAAAATCCGATAAAAATTGCAGAAACAGCAATTAAACAAGCTAAAGAAAATGGTAATAGCATTGTTTTAATTGATACAGCAGGGCGTTTAGCTGTTGATGAACAAATGATGACAGAAATTGCTGATTTAAAAGCAGCAGTTAAGCCTAATGAAATATTATTTGTAGTTGATGCTATGACTGGGCAAGATGCCGTAAATACAGCTAAAGCATTTAACGATCGTTTAGATTTTGATGGCGTTGTTTTAACAAAACTAGATGGTGATACCAGAGGTGGGGCTGCTCTATCTATAAAATCAGTTGTAAATAAACCCATAAAATTTATTGGAACTGGTGAAAAAATGGAAGCTTTGGATATATTTTATCCAGAACGTATGGCAGATCGTATCTTGGGAATGGGCGACGTTGTATCCTTAGTAGAACGTGCTCAAGAACAATTTAATGAAGAGGAAGCAAGGAAATTATCTAAAAAAATTGCTAAAAATCAATTCGATTTCAATGATTTTTTAGGACAGTTACAACAAATTAAAAAAATGGGTAATATCAAAGACTTAGTTGGTATGATACCAGGTGTTGGTAAAGCCATGAAAGATGCTGAAATTAATGACGATGCCTTTAAAGGCATTGAAGCAATTATTGGCTCTATGACGCCAAAAGAAAGAGAAAATCCAGATCTAATTAATGGATCTCGTCGTCAACGTATTGCCAAAGGAAGCGGACAAACTATCCAAGAAGTAAATAAATTACTCAAACAATTTGAAGATACTCGTAAAATGATGCGCATGATGGGAGATAAAAATCAAATGGCAAAATTAATGCGTAGTATGCCAGGCGGAATGCCCAAAATGTAACTACATAACAAAAAATGCTGGAATATGATACTAATAGATGGAAAAAAAATATCATTGCAACTTCAATCAGAAATTGCAGAGGATGTAAAAAAATTAATTGAAAGCGGGAAAAAGCAACCTCATTTAGCAGCTATACTAGTAGGAGACGATCCAGCATCTCAAACCTATGTAGGAAGTAAAGTAAAAGCGTGTGAAAACGTTGGATTTAAATCTACACTCATCAAATTTGAAGCATATGTATCTGAACAAAAATTATTATCAAAAATTGAAGAACTAAATAATGATAATGATATTGATGGGTATATTGTACAATTACCTTTACCTCGACACATTTCTGAACAAAAAATTATTGAAGCCATTAAGCCTAGCAAAGATGTAGATGGCTTTCATCCAATAAATGTTGGAAGATTAGTTTTAAATTTGCCAACCTATGTAAGCGCTACACCCTTTGGAATAGTTCAACTTTTAGAAAGATATCACATTCCTACAGATGGTAAACATTGTGTGGTAATTGGAAGAAGCCATATTGTTGGCTCGCCAATGAGTATTTTAATGGCAAAAAATACTAACTTAGGAAATTGCACTGTTACACTCTGCCATAGTCATACTCAAAATTTAAAAGAACACACCTTAAATGCCGATATCATTATTGCAGCTATTGGCAAACCAAATTTTGTAACTGCTGATATGGTAAAGGATGGGGCTGTAATTATTGATGTAGGAATTAACAGGGTAGATGATCCTTCTAAAAAATCTGGATTTAAATTAGTTGGTGATGTTCAATTTGAAGAAGTCTCAAAAAAAGCAAGTTTTATAACTCCGGTTCCTGGCGGTGTTGGCCCTATGACTATTGCTTCATTATTAAAAAACACATTGATTGCAGCTAAAAAAGAAGTGTAATCATAAAAAAGTCTCGGCCACTACACCGAGACTTTCTAACCAGTTAATATAGATTAAACTACACTAAAACTTACTACCTATTGTTACTGCAATTGTTGTGCCAGAATTTTTTAAAGTAGATTGATCAACAAAATTTGGGTTATACATATAATAATTTTCATTACTAAAACTTTTAGTAAACGAAATATCTAAATATGTTTTATCTTTTTTAAATCCAATTCCTCCAGTATAAAACACTTTTACAAAATCACTATTATATACATCTCCAAATGGGCTACCATACATAGCATAACCTAATCTTACAATCATAGAATTAAGTTTTGCTTCCGCTCCTATTCTTAAATTAGTAGTTTGATTGTATTTATTTCTAATTACTTTATTAACTGTTGAAAATTCTTGCGTTGAACTTTGTATTGATGCTTGTTTATAATTTACTATATCATAATCAATGTTAAGAGCAGCTATTTTCTTATATAATAAAGCTACACTTCCAATAAATTTCATTGGAGTAATAATTTGATAATTAAATTTGCCTCCATTTTCGGGAGGATACTGTGATGAATAAGAACCGCCTTCGTCATAATCAGCAGTCATTTTATATATATAAGTATCTGTTAGATTATATACTGTTGGCGAATGAAAACTAGCACCTAGTCTAATGAAATCAGCTACTCTATATATAGCCCCTAATTTCAAATTATATCCGCTACCTGATGTTGTATATGTTTCTTTATAAGACATACTTTTAAAACCACCTACTCCTGCTGTCGGATAATAATATGTTGGTGAAGAATTTGTATTTAATCGCATCGAATCTTTTGTGTCTTTTTCAGAATAAAGCGAATTATAATTATAACTAATAGTAGGTACACCTAAAGATACTCCTAAATAAAGTTTATCTTGATAACCGTATGCATAATTAAAATTCCATTCATTAATTTTACCTCTACTTTCTATAATTTTAGATTGAATTAAATCATATTTAGTGTTTATTAAACTACAATATTTATTATTAACAGTATCATAAACATCAATCAAATAATTATCATAAGCCATTCCCTCATAACTATTATCTAAATTTTTAAGTAATTTACCATTAGCTGATGCTAAAAAATCATTAGCAATACTTTTAAAATTAGAATTCCCTTCAATGGTTATATTACTATTAAAATTGGCTATTTGATTACATGATAACCCTAACGCATGGTGATTATCAGATTGTTCTTTACTATCCCATGCGCCTACCAAAGTTAATCCGTCAAATGGCATATTTACTTTAAAATTTTTATTAACACTACCATTATGCGTGGCTTCAACAGATAAAAATCTTAATCCAAACGAAAAATTCATATCACCTTTTTTATATAATCCTATTCCTGCTGGATTTAATGCCATGCAAGAACCATCTGCACCAAGTGCACCAAAAGAACCTGCCATGGCTTTACTTCGCGATGTTCCTCCAAAGTAAGTTTGTGAATATCTAATCGCATCAATATCATTTTGTGAAATAACTGAACATGAAATTAAAACGAATAGCATCAAACTATATAATATTTTCATAAAATAATCTTTAAAAAATAAACAAATCAATTATCTTGGACGATGACTTCCTCCACCTCCACCATTATTTCCTGGCGAACCTCCTCCATTGTTACCAGGTAAACTAGGCATTGAATTTTGCCTAGAAGGAGCTTCAAATCTTGGCAAATCTATCTGTGGCCTAACCGGCTCTTGATTTTTTGGGTTTCGAGATGGGTTAACTGGTTCTGAATTTCTTATAGGTAAATCTTTTGAAGGATTTGCATCAATATCTCTAGAAGGAGCACTTCTATCGGGTCCTGAATTTCTGATTGGTCTATCTGTTTTAGAAGGCAAATCACCATTAACAGAGCCCTCTTTTATACCACCGCCTCTGATTGGATTTATGATATTTCCTCTTACAGGCTCTGATAATCCTGATGTTCTAACAGGTTCTAATTCGGAAAATTTATTAGTTCGTACTTGTTGTTGCTCAACGTTACTTATATATTTTTCAACATAAGAATCCCTTTTGCCTTCTCCATTTGGGTTAGAAACCCTTCTACTATTACCGCCATGCGAAGATCTTGGACCATAGGTGTAACTGCTATTAAAATCATAACTGTTATAATATCCCCAACCGTTATTGTAATTACTATATCCTCCATAATAACCGTATGGATATCCATAATAACCATAACTAAAATAAGGATTTCCGTATCCATAATAATTTCCAAAATAAGCATTTTGAAATCCATTATTATACCCATTGATATACCCAGCCATGTATGGATTATAGCCACTATAAACATATACTGGGCTACATCCCCAACCCCAATTAGAATAAAAATTAATTGAAGGATTATAGCTATACAAATTATAACTTGAACCCCACCAACTATAACCATTATATACACTTACACCATAATTATAAGGATTATGATTATACCAATACGAATTAGTGTAATAATTGTCATAATAACTTAAACCATAGATTCCATTATTAAAACGTTTTACGCGTGTAGCATATTCATAATCATAATAATCATCATACTTAAATGTCCTGTCCTTATAGTAAGGATTTGCATCATCTTTTTCTTTTTGAGCGCTTCTGACAGCAGAAATAGAATCATTATAACGTTTATTAGCTGCTAATTGGGCCTGGCGTTTAATTTGTGCTGCTATCCTATCCTCTTTAGGATTAGAATACACATCATCATCATTGTAGTTAGATGCCCATTTATTTTGGGTTGCACAAGAGCTTAAAATCAATAAAGCTAAGTTTAATAAAACAACTAATTTTTTCATTTGATTAGTTTTTAAAATATCGAGCGTAAACGTCCAATAAAAGTTTAAATTTGTACGGGGAATCCTAAAGGTAAATTTACCAAATTAAATGGCATCCCTTTTATAAAATTTATTATTTAACATTTGTTAATAAACATGAGTAAGGAATTAACATCACGAGCAGAAGATTACAGTAAATGGTACAATGACTTGGTAGTGAAAGCCGATTTAGCTGATCATTCAGCAGTAAGAGGTTGTATGGTTATTAAACCATATGGATATGGTATTTGGGAAAATATGCAAAAAGCTTTAGATAAAATGTTTAAAGATACTGGGCATCAAAATGCTTATTTCCCTTTATTTATTCCAAAAAGTTTATTTGAAGCGGAAGAAAAAAATGCTGAAGGATTTGCAAAAGAATGTGCTGTAGTAACTCACTATCGTTTAAAAACAAATCCTAATGATAAAAGTAAATTAATTGTTGACCCTGAAGCTAAATTAGAAGAGGAATTAATTGTGAGGCCTACTAGTGAAGCAATTATATGGAATACATACAAAGGATGGATTCAATCGTACAGGGATTTACCAATTTTAGTTAATCAATGGGCTAATGTTGTTAGGTGGGAAATGCGAACTCGTTTGTTTTTAAGAACCGCAGAATTTTTATGGCAAGAAGGCCATACTGCACATGCAACAAAAGAAGAAGCAATTAATGAAACTAAACAGATGCTAGATGTTTATGCAGATTTTGTTGAAAATTGGATGGCAGTTCCTGTTGTAAAAGGAGTAAAATCTGCGAACGAACGTTTTGCTGGAGCAGATGATACATATTGTATAGAAGCACTAATGCAAGATGGAAAAGCTTTACAAGCTGGCACATCTCATTTTTTAGGTCAAAATTTTGCTAAAGCATTTGATGTAAAATATGTAACAAAAGATAATAAGCAAGAATATGTTTGGGCAACCTCATGGGGGGTTTCTACTCGTTTGATTGGGGCATTAATTATGAGTCATAGCGATGACCACGGCTTAGTTTTACCTCCTAAATTAGCTCCAATACAAGTTGTTATTGTACCAATTTATAAAGGTGAAGAAGGTTTAGCAAAAGTATCAGAAAAGGCTAACGACATAAAAAAGAAATTACAAGCTAAAGGTATTTCAGTAAAATTTGATGATAGAGACTCTCAACGTCCAGGTTGGAAATTTGCAGAATACGAATTAAAAGGTGTACCTGTTAGAATTGCAATTGGAGAAAGAGATTTAGAAAATGGCACTGTTGAAATTGCCAGAAGAGATACTTTAACAAAAGAAACTGTTAGTATTGATGGTATTGATAATTTAATAGAAGATTTATTAAATACTATTCAATCTAATTTATTTAATAAAGCAAAAATTCGCAATCAAGAACTAACCACCACCGTAAACTCTTACGATGAGTTTAAAAAAGTACTTGATGAAAAACCTGGATTTGTTTATGCGCATTGGGATGGCACTTCAGAAACAGAAGAAAAAATTAAAGAAGAAACAAAAGCTACAATTCGTTGTATACCACTAAATAACATACAAGAAGCTGGTATTTGTATTTATAGTGGGAAACCTAGCACTCAACGCGTATTATTTGCAAGAGCATATTAAACTTATAATTATATATTAAAAATGTCAACTTTAGTTATCTTTCGTCACGGACAAAGCGTTTGGAATTTAGAAAATAAATTTACTGGTTGGGTAGATGTAGAACTTACCGAAAAAGGAATTCAAGAAGCAAAAAATGCAGGAGAAAAATTAAAGCCTTTTAAATTTGATTTAGCTTATGCCTCAGATTTAAAACGCGCACAAAATACTTTAAAAATAGCACTTGAAACATCTAATCAAATTAATGTTCCAACTACATACAACAAAGCCTTAAATGAACGTATGTATGGCGATTTACAAGGATTAGACAAAACAGAAACTGCCTTAAAATTTGGAGAAGAACAAGTTAAAATTTGGAGAAGAAGCTATGATATTGCACCACCAAATGGAGAAAGCTTAAAAGATACTGCGGCTCGTGTAATTCCATACTTTAAATCTGAAATTGAACCTAAATTAAAAGAAGGAAAAAACATAGTTATAGCTGCTCATGGAAATAGTTTGAGAGCTTTAATTATGTACTTAGAGAATATGACACCTCAACAAATTTTAGAATTTGAGATAGGAACCGCTATTCCTCGCTATTATGAGCTAGATAAGGATTTAAACGTTTTAAAAGCCGAAAATTTATAAAATGGAAACTCAATTTATAAATAGCAATGGTAAAACAATAGCAATAGATTTTGATGGAACTATTGTAGAGCATCAATATCCTAGAATTGGAAAAGAAATGTTATTCGCTTTTTCTACTATTAAGGAATTACAAAAAAAAGGACATAAATTAATTTTATATACCTATAGAACCGGCGCATTACTTGATGAAGCTGTTGAATACTGTAAGCAAAATGGCGTAGAGTTTTACGCCGTAAATAAAAATTATCCAGAAGAGATTATAACCGATGAAACACCAAGAAAATTAAATGTTGATATTTTCATAGACGATAGAAATATTGGTGGATTTTTAGGCTGGAGCACTGTTTGGCAATTACTACACCCAGAGGGTGGCGAATTTAATCATATTTTAAAAAACCCAGAAGCGCATCATAATTACAAACAAGAAAAAACTTTTTTTCAAAAACTATTTAGCAAATGATTATTTTAAAAAACAGAGAAGAGATTGAATTAATGAGAGAAGCCGCTTTAAGCGTATCTAAAACATTAGGAATTATTGCTAAAGAAATTAAACCAGGAGTTACTTCTCTTTATCTTGATAAAATTGCAGAAGAATACATTAGAGATAATGGTGGCGTTCCTGCTTTTAAAGGGTATGGACACAAAAAAAATCCTTTTCCTGCAACACTTTGTATGTCTTTAAATGCTTCTGTGGTTCACGGCATTCCTAACAACAAGCCGCTGGAAGAAGGTGATATTATTTCGGTAGATTGCGGCGTTGTGAAAAACGGATTTTATGGTGATCATGCTTATACATTTGGCGTGGGAGAAATTAAGCCAGAGGTTCAAAAATTATTAGATGTAACCAAAGAATGCTTATATATTGGTATTGAACAAGTAAAAAGCGGTAATAGAATTGGAGACATAAGTTATGCCATACAACAACATGCCGAAAAACATGGATACGGTGTTGTTAGAGAATTATGTGGACATGGATTAGGAAGAAATTTACATGAAGAACCAGAAGTTCCTAATTTTGGCAAAAGAGGAGATGGCCCTAAACTAAGAGATGGTATGGTAATTGCCATTGAACCTATGATTAATATGGGTAAACGTACTATTAAATTTTTAAATGATGGATGGACTGTTTTAACCTCTGATGGACTTCCATCTGCTCATTTTGAACATGATGTGGCATTAATTGATGGGAAACCCGAAATATTATCCACTTTTAAATATGTGGAAGAAGCATTAGGTATTATCTAATTTTTCTATATTAAAAAGTAGCTTTATTTATTATTTGCTTATTTTATTAAAATTTATTTACTTGCAGTAACTTTTAACTAACTTAAGCATTATGACGACTAATCATGGAAAAATTACGTCAAAAGCATTTTTTTTGCTTTTTTCAACAACTTTATTATTTAGTTCTTGTAAAAATTCTGAGTCCTCTGATTCTGATTTGAGTGATGATTTACATTATACGGATACAGTTAAAGCAGTAAATTTAAATGTTGACGGAGAATTATTTAGTATTCCTTCCCCTATTCAATCCGCACAATTAATTAAACGAACTGGAATAAAATATAATAAAGCTATATTAAATACAGCTCAAAAAAACCAACAATATTTAACCTATTATTCAAGAGCATTAAATTTAGGTATCTATGGGGCAGATTTAGGATATATTAGTTTATATAATCAAACACAAGATGCATTAGCATATTTAGCGGCTATTAAAAACATTTCTGATAAACTTGGAGTAACTCATGCTTTTGATCAAAACTCTATAAAGCGTATTAGTAATAATTTATCTAATAAAGATAGTACTCTAGTTTTAGTTGGTATTGCCTATAGAGCTATTGATATGTATTTGAAAACAAATGATAGAGCTGAGATTAGTAGTTTAATATTAACAGGTGGCTGGATCGAAAGCATGCACTTTTCTATCAGTTCTTATACTAAAAAGCCTACAGAAGAATTGAAATATAGAATTGCTGATCAAAAGGCAGCATTAAAAAGTATTATAAAGCTCATTACATCACATAATCTACCTGAAGCAGCTGATTTATTAGAACAATTAAAGGAGTTGTCTACAATTTATGAAAACATTTCATTTAAATATAATTATATTGAACCAACTACTTTTGCCGATAAAAAAACAACCTATATTAATAGTACAACTGATATACAAATTACTGACATACAAATTAAAAACATTGCTTCAAAAATAACTACAATAAGAGATGCTATTATTAACAGTAGACCATAACAAGAAACATATCCTATGAGAAAAAATATATTTTTAGCACTTTTGTGTTTAATAATCATAAGCCAATCCAATAAATCTATTGCTCAATGCGATTCTGTGGCAAATTTGTGTGCCAAACATATTATTTCTAATTTTATTTCAGATGGACAATCTTACCGTTCATTGTTATTTAATTGGGAAGAAACCGCTGAGTTTCATACAACTTTTTTTGGAGAAACGACATACAGAATAGCTGCATGTAGCGGTATTACTGACGGAAATTTAATATTTAATATTTATGATCAAGATCATCATTTATTATTTACCAATAAAAATTATGCAAATTCTCCTTATTGGGATTTTAAAATAAAAGCCACGTTAGAGTGCATTATTGAAGCTCATATAGACCCTATGAAAAATAAAAGTTCGGGATGCGCTGTTATATTAATAGGTTTTAAACAAAAATAAATATCAAAAAAGGATACTAACTAGTATCCTTTTTTGTGTTATGAACTTTAAATAATAGCTATTAAAAATTAAAATTTAACCCTAACATAAAATGAGTAGGGGCTGAAGGGGCCAAATAATTTTGTTTGTATAATTTATTATCCATATAAAAACTATAATTATACCCATTGGTTTCATACATTTTATTAAAAACATTATATACCACAGCAATAATGTTGATTTCCTTAATTAAAGTCGTTTTTATTGTGTAATTCATTCTAACATCACTCACAAAATAAGCACTTATCGCCCGCTCGTTATCAGATGTGTTATCTAAAAATTGCTTTCCTACATATTTGTTTAAGAAAGAAATTTCTAAATTTTTAATAGGCTTTATAATAATATTGCCAGCAGCAATGATATTTGGAGAAAAAGAAATATCTGTATTTGTATGCTGTACTTTATACTGAGTAAAAACAGTATAATTAACATCACTACTATCAATAAATTCAGTATATGTTTTTACTTTATTTTTAGAAAAAGTAAAGTTACCATTAAATATAACATACTTGGTGATATTCGCATTAAATTCTAGCTCTACACCACTTCTGTAACTATAATCAACGTTTACTCTATTGTAGGCACCTACATCATTAATTTGTCCGTTTAACACCAATTGATTTTTGTATTGCATATTATAATAATTTATTGCCATACTCATATTTTTAAAACGACGTGATGCACCTACTTCTATATCCATTAATTGTTCGGATTTTGGGCGACTGTTTTTACTTGACTGAACAAAATCATCTCTATTAGGTTCCTTATTTGCCACTGCATAACTAGCATATACATTAGTGTTTTTATTAATCACATAGCTTAATCCTAATTTTGGATTAAAAAACCCATAACTTGCATTTAATGATTGTGTATTAATTAACGACGTGTCAAATCCCACAAAATCATAACTCACTTTTCGATATTGCAAATCAATAAAAGCTGTTAATTTACTTGTAGGTCTTATTGTTGTTTTTAAATAAACATTTGCATCATTTTTTGTAGCATTGTCACTATAATAACGCGGTGTAAAATTATTAGGGTCGCTAAATTGAGCCCAAACAACATCACCATAATGTCTACCATAATAAGTATTGTATCCACCACCTAAAACAAAATTTAGCAATGTGTTTGGTTTGTAATTAATATTTGCAATAGCTCCTAAAAAATCATTATCTAACCATTTTCTTCTAATTAAATCAGTAGTAGTAATCGTATCATGAAATGTTATAACGTTTGGCATACTATAACTTAAAAGCGATTGTCCTTGTTTATATTGCTCGTAATAACCTTTGCCTTTGGTATAATGACCAGTGATATTAGCAGTTAATTTTTTATTAAAAGAATGAATAATGTGTAATTGATAATTATCTTGCTTATAATTATCTGTTTCATTATTATAATACTTAATATTTCCATTAGCATCGTAATATCTACCACAAGAATTATCTGTTCTGTTTCCATTATCAATACTATCTTTTAAAACATAATTCCAAGCCTGATACGTTTTT
Source organism: uncultured Flavobacterium sp. (assembly GCA_964541155.1). GTDB lineage: Bacteria > Bacteroidota > Bacteroidia > B-17B0 > Aurantibacillaceae > UBA4416. Next base: position 173,160 of record CAZIPC010000006.1, on the reverse strand, counting down.
TCTTTACCGCTAAACATTATGGCTTTAAGCACTGTGTTTTTTCCATAATAAGCGCCAGATAAATAATACGATGACAAATTAGAAGAAGCTCTATCAATATATCCATCACTATTAATACGAGACGCTCTAGCATCAAATGTGAAATGATTATTGATTAAACCTGTACCTGAAGCTATGGTGTTTTTAATTGTGTTAAACGACCCTACACTATTATTAATTTGCGTATATGCTTTTTCGTTTAGCTGATTAGTTTGCATATTAATACTTGCGCCAAATGCACCTGCTCCATTTGCTGAGGTTCCAACACCTCTTTGCACTTGTATATTATTGGTTGAGGATAATAAATCTGGGAAATCTACAAAATAAGTTCCCTGACTTTCTGCATCATTAACCGGAACTCCATTGATGGTTACATTTATCCTGGTTCCATCTGTTCCTCTAATACGCATTCCTGTGTAACCAACTCCATTACCCGCATCAGAATTTATGACAACAGAAGGCATTGAGTTGAGAGTGTATGGCAAATCTTGACCAACATTTTGCTTTTTAATATCTTCATTAGAAATATTAGAATGGGCAAATGCCGAATTATCATCTACTCTGGTAGCACTTACGATAACTTCATCTAATGCTTTATCATCTAGATTCATGACTATTTCAAACACACTATCAGATGCAACATGTATTGTATCTATTTTTGATTTGTAACCAACAGATTTTGTTAGTAAGATGTAAACTCCTGGTTTTAGATTTTGAAATTGAAACTGACCGGTTGAATTTGATTGAGCTGTTAAAAAGGTATTTTTAATAGCAATAACCGCATACGGAATTGGTACTTTTTGTTGCGATACTATTGAACCACTTAATGTAATTTGTGCCTGTAAGGTTAACTTACAAGAGATAAACAAGGCTAATGCCAATGTTGTTTTAATTGTTTTAAATTTCATTTTTACTTTTTTTATTGTTAATAATTATAACGCAAGGGGATGCGCTACTTTTGTTAACTGTTTTCCCTACGCAGGCATTATCCTGATCAGGTGCATACAACTAAATGTTTGGCATTTAATTGTAATGGGTATAATCTCAGCTTAAATAATTTTGGTTAAATAATTTAGATAAAAAACTCTAAACACTATAAACCAAAACTATCAAAGCACCCCTAAAGATTTGCTTCAAATGTAATTATTTTTTTTAGAAACTACTATTAATATATCAAAGCACTATATGCCTTGATAATATAGGCTCCCCATAAAACATACTGGCATGTTTATCGAAAATATCAGTAGAGTCTGTTGTAAGAAATATACGATTTGCTGATTTAGAAATTTTATTTTCCAAATCATTATGACGAAATAAATAGTCTCTTAAACCATTTGCTACTATATTTCCTTGAGTTAAAACTTGAACATGAGAGGGCAAATGTTTATGAATTAACGGCTTTAATAAAGGATAATGAGTGCAGCCCAAAATAACTGTATCTATATGATGAGATTGAGACAACAATTGGTGAACATGTTTTTGTACAAAATAATTTGCACCATCTCCATCTAATTCATTATTTTCTATCAATGGAACCCACATAGGACAAGCTTCTTGATATACTTTAAGATTTGGAAAAAACTTTTGAATTTCTATAACATAAGATTGTGATGAAACAGTTCCGGCGGTTGCAAAAATTCCAATTTCATTTGTTTTGGTATAATGACCAACAATTTCGGTGGTAGGTCTTATTACTCCTAGTACCCTTTTATCAGGCGCTATTAATGGCAAATCTTTTTGTTGAATTGTTCTTAAGGCTTTTGCAGAAGCTGTATTACACGCTAATATTACCAATTCGCAACCTTGATTAAATAAAGTAGTTACTGCTTGTAAAGTATATTCATAAACCGTATCAAATGATCTAGAACCATAAGGCGCTCTTGCATTGTCTCCTAAATACAAATAATCGTATTGAGGTAAATGAGCTACTAACTCTTTTAATATAGTTAATCCGCCGTATCCCGAATCAAATACGCCTATGGGTGAATATGTTTTTAAATCATTTATAACAAGGCAATATTAGTAAATATATTTTATCAATCTCTTAGCTTTTTTTAGTATTTTTAGAAAATTGTTACCACTACACTTATTATTTTTAATATTTAAAACTATGACATTTTCCCCCATTCGCTTTGTTGATAAAGACAAAGACAAAGCTCTTTTTTTCTTAACCCTTCGTAAACGAGTTGATTCTTATTTCAAAGAAAACAATATCTCTAAGCATTACAATTCAACTATGGTTATAAAAACCATTGTGTTATTAGCAGCTTATGTTGGGCCTTTTGTGTATTTATTACTTGTTAATCCTTCATTTAAAATAGCATTAATATTATGGTCGGTTATGGGCTTAGCGCTTTCGGGAGTTGGCATGAGTATTATGCACGATGCCAATCATGGAGCCTACTCAAAAAGCCATAAAGTAAATTATTGGTTAGGCAGCACCTTAAATATGCTTGGTGGCTCTGTTTTTAATTGGAAATTACAACATAATGTAATGCATCACACGTATACCAATATTGTTGATTACGACGACGATATTGCAGACAAATTAATTTTAAAATTTAATCCTCATACACAAGTTAAATGGTATCATAAATTACAATTTATTTATGCTTTTTTATTTTATGGAATTCTTACGCTATACTGGGCGCTTTTAAAAGATTTTATTCAATTTCATAAATACACCAAACAAGGCGTTAACACCAGTTCTAAAGAACAAAACAGAATTGTTTTTTTAAAAATTGTATTAAGTAAAATTGGATATTTTGCTGTATTTTTTGCATTACCAGTTTTTGTTTTTCATATTCCTTTTATGCAAATAGTATGGGGATATTTATTGATGCAATTTATCTCTGGTATTATTTTAACCGTGGTATTTCAATTAGCTCATACAGTAGAAGGCACATCACATCCGTTACCAAAAACAGATTACACCATAGAAAATAATTGGGCCGTTCATCAATTAAATACTACTGTTAATTTTTCTCGCAAAAACAAACTCCTATCCTGGTATGTGGGTGGATTAAATTTTCAAGTTGAACACCATCTATTTCCAAACATTTGCCATGTACATTATCCAGCAGTATCCGAAATTGTGAAAAGCACCTGTGATGAATTTGGGATTCCTTATTTAGAAAACCCAACATTTATGAGTGCTTTAAAATCGCACATTAAAGCAGTAATTAGTTTTGGAAAACTACCTAATATTAACGAAGCTATAGGATAATGATTTGTTTAAACTAAATTATAAATGGCAGATAGAGTTAATATCATCTGCCATTTATTTTTTAATATTGCTCGCTTTCATTAGGAAAATCTTTACTTTTCACATCTTTGATATATTGCTGAAAAGCACCTGTCATACTTTCGTATAAATTCAAATATCGTCTTAAAAAACGAGGACTAAATTCATGCGTCATTCCTATCATATCATGCGTTACTAAAACTTGACCATCTACACCACCACCAGCACCAATACCTATAACGGGTATTGAAATACTTTGAGCAACAAGCTGCGCTAACTTTGCAGGAATTTTTTCTAAAACTAAAGCAAAACAACCGCTATCCTCTAGTATTTTAGCATCTTCTAATAATCTATTAGCTTCCTCTTCTTCTTTTGCTCTAACTGTGTAGGTGCCAAATTTATAAATAGATTGAGGCGTTAATCCTAAATGACCCATTACTGGTATACCAGCAGATAAAATACGTTCAATAGAATCTTTTATTTCTCTTCCTCCTTCTAATTTTACAGCATGTGCCCCACTCTCTTTCATAATTTTAATAGCCGAAGTCAAAGCTTCTTTTGAATTTCCTTGATACGAACCAAAAGGTAAATCTGCTACCACTAAAGCTCTATCCACAGCCCTAACAACAGAAGAAGCATGATATATCATTTGATCCAATGTAATAGGCAATGTTGTTTCATGCCCTGCCATTACATTACTAGCGCTATCTCCTACTAAAATTACATCAATACCGGCATGATCAATAATTTTAGCCATGGTATAATCATAAGCTGTTAGCATTGAAATTTTTTCGCCTCGGCGTTTCATTTCTTGTAGCTGATGAGTGGTTACTTTTTTTACTTCCTTGTGAATAGACATAGTATTAAAATTATTGAAATATCTGTAAATAAAGATGTAAAACTAATTAAATATATTTTTAGTTTAGTCAAAAATTGTAAATTTGTGTCTATTCAAAAAAAATGAAACGTACAATACAATACATCGCACTTACTGCTATTACTATTTTAAATTTTACCTCTTGTAATAATGATCTTAAAGTTTTAGCTCCTGGCAAAGAGTCTGTTTCTGTTTACGGTATCTTAAACCCCAATGAGGCAGTACAAAACATTAGAATTAATAAAGTGTATTTAACTGATGGCGATGCCTTAATAGCTGGACAAGACATTAATCAAATAAACTACGGCGCTGGCGAACTATTAGTTACACTTGAGCGTTTTATGACTGGCAGCACAACGCCAACATTAACAACTGTTGGAAACTCAACTAAAAAAGAAATTGTTTTAACAGAAACCGTTGTTACAACAGCCAGTGGTAATTTTAATGTTAACCAACGCATTTGGCAAACTACTGATAAATTATACAATAGCGGCGAGTATAAATTAACTATTAAAAATAGTAATACAGGCGCCGAATTTACAGCACAAACGGTTATGATTGATAGCGTAAAATCATATTCTAGCAAGCCATTTATTCATAACATTCCTACCTACCCTGCTCATGGCGAGTACATTGTTACTGGGTCTTTTCCAACACCACAAAATGGATATATTGATTATTCTGTTTTAACGGCTACTCAAAAAATTAAATTTTTATCGATTGCTAAAGCAAAATTATATAATGTTATTTTACGTTTTCATTACATTGATTCCTTAATTGGTGGGGGTGCAACCGCAAATTACGTTGATTATAATTTCCCTACTATAAAATCAGTAGGATTAACTGGAGCCGAACCTATGGAAGTATCGTTTTTAGCTAACGATTTTTATAAAAATATAGCTATTGAAATTGCTAAAAAACCAACCGTAAATATTAAAAACCGTCGTGCATTTTATTTAGAATACCGAGTAACAACGGGATCAGATGAACTAAACACTTTTTTACAAGTAAATGAACCCTCAACCTCTATTGTGCAAGATAAACCTTACTACACAAACATTAGCGGTGGTGTTGGCGTTTTTGCAGCAAGCGCACGCTCTATTATTACCCACGATATGTGGAATAACTTTATTGATAAAATTGCTTGTCATCCAAGCACTAATCCATTACTATTTTGCAATAGCTCTGGGGTAACTACAGGCGTTTGCCCTTAATAAAATATGACAAAATTCACTCGCAAAAACCATCTAAAATGACAGATTTTAGGTGGTTTTTGTTTGTTTGTGTCAGCTTGACATACTAATACCACTTTTATGGCTTGGCATAAACATTGACATTAGCTAAGCACAAGCAAAATAGTAAACAATTAAAAAACATATATTATGGGAAAAATTATAGGAATAGATTTAGGAACAACTAATAGCTGCGTTGCGGTTATGGAAGGTAACGAAGCTGTTGTTATTGCTAATAACGAAGGGAAAAGAACTACCCCATCGGTAGTAGCTTTTGTAGAAGGTGGTGAGCGTAAAGTTGGAGACCCAGCAAAACGTCAAGCCATTACTAACCCTACAAAAACAATCTCTTCAATTAAACGTTTTATGGGTAGTTCATACGATGAGGCTAGTAAAGAAATTCCTCGTATGTCTTACAAAGTAGTTAAAGGAGATAATAACACACCAAGAGTAGTGATTGACGACAGAAACTACTCTGCTCAAGAAATTTCGGCTATCATTTTACAAAAAATGAAAAAAACTGCTGAAGACTTTTTAGGAACTACAGTTGACGAAGCTGTTATTACAGTACCTGCATATTTTAACGATGCTCAACGTCAGGCTACTAAAGAGGCGGGTGAAATTGCTGGTTTAAAAGTAAAACGTATCATTAATGAGCCTACTGCTGCGGCATTAGCTTATGGTATGGATAAAAAAGGTAAAGACATGAAAATTGTTGTGTTTGACTGCGGTGGTGGTACACATGACGTTTCGGTTTTAGAATTAGGTGACGGTGTATTTGAAGTAAAATCTACGGATGGTGATACACACTTAGGTGGTGATGACTTTGATAACTTAATTATTGACTGGTTAGCTGATGAATTTAAAAAAGATGAAGGCATTGACTTACGTCAAGACCCAATGGCATTACAACGTTTAAAAGAAGCGGCAGAAAAAGCTAAGATTGAATTATCAAGCACTACTACTTCTGAAATTAACTTGCCTTACATTATGCCAGTTAACGGAATTCCTAAACATTTAGTAAAACAATTAACTCGTGCTAAATTTGAGCAATTAGCAGATAGTTTGATTAACAGAACTATTGAGCCTTGTAAATCAGCTTTAAAAAACGCAGGCTTATCAACATCTGATATTGATGAAATTATTTTGGTAGGTGGATCAACACGTATACCAGCTATACAAGCTGCAGTTGAAAAATTCTTTGGAAAATCGCCAAGCAAAGGAGTTAACCCTGATGAGGTTGTAGCTTTAGGTGCTGCAATACAAGGTGGTGTATTAACAGGAGAAGTAAAAGATGTATTATTATTAGATGTAACACCTTTATCATTAGGTATTGAAACTTACGGTGGCGTGTTTACTAAATTAATCGAATCTAATACAACCATTCCTTCTAAAAAAACAGAAACATTCTCAACAGCTAGCGACAACCAACCAAGCGTGCAATTACACGTATTGCAAGGAGAACGCCCAATGGCTAAAGATAACCGCACCATTGGACAGTTTAACTTAGATGGTATTATGCCAGCACCACGTGGGGTTCCACAAATTGAAGTAACTTTTGATATTGATGCAAATGGTATTTTATCTGTATCTGCTAAAGATAAAGCAACTGGTAAAGCACAAAACATCCGTATTGAAGCTTCATCTGGATTAAGCAAAGAAGAAATTGAGAAAATGAAACGCGAAGCAGAAGCTAATGCAGATGCCGATAAAAAAGCAAAAGAAGAAGTTGAAAAATTAAATGCTGCAGATGGATTGATTTTCCAATCGGAAAAACAATTAAAAGAATACGGAGATAAAATACCAGCAGAGAAAAAAGCAACTATTGAAAGCGCTTTAGCAACTTTAAAAACAGCACACGATAGCAAAGATTTAGCAGCTATTGATACAGCAACCACTGCCTTAAACGCAGCATGGGAAACAGCAAGCCAAGAAATGTATGCAGCTATGAACGAGCAACAAGCTGGTGCTGCAAACCCAGGCGCTGAAGCTAACGCTAATGCTGGTGATAACAAAGGCGAAAGCGTAACGGATGTAGATTACGAAGAAGTAAAATAATTTACAAATACTATATGTAAAAAATCCTCTTCAATAAATATTGAAGAGGATTTTTTTTATATTTGATTTTTACGTTAAACGTTTATAATCATTTATAATTACTTACAAACGAATAAGTGCGGTTAGCGATAAGTTAGCTGCAAGGTAAAATAACGACACAATAAGAAAAATGAATAATATCGACACGACAATAGAAAAACTTAAGGCAAGTCCTTTATTTTATCTTTTTCTTTCTTCGAGAGAGTTATTCCACTCTAATTTTTGGTTTTGGTTATCCACTTTGAATAACATTGAAACAGCAAAACTTTTTAGCGACAAAACATTAAACAACGACATTACTTTCAAAAGAGAACACAATCAATGTAGTGGAGAATTCAAAGCTAGTGTTGACCTGTATGTTTTGGACAAAATTGCAATAGAAAATAAGGTCAAAGATTTTCCAACATCAGCACAGCTTGAACGAATTAAACACTCATTTGGAAAAACTGATATTGAGTTTGTGCTTACAACTTTATTTTGGACAAATGACTTGTTTTTTGAAGGTTGGACAGTGAAAACATATAGAAATATTTCTGATTCTATTGAACCGAACAAATTCACGAATGACACTTACTACCAAAGCTTAATATCTGATTACAAACAGTTTGCATTTAATTTATCTGAATTATCCGAACAGTTGGAAATAAAGCAGGAATACGATTTTGCAATTTCATTGAACAAAGTTTTATACGGCAAACTAAACGAAATAAAACTTTGGGAAGGTTATCAGAAATTAAGAGCAAGTCACTTACTTATCCATTTTTCCAAATCTAACACTTATAACGTACTAACAACATACGGGATCAACAATCAAAAAGCAACCATTGATTTTATTATAGACTTACAAGACGGTTATAAGGTAGGAGTTCAAATTGAGGATATACAATACAGAAAATTCGTAATTGGAAAGAAAGCAGGAAAATTCGCAGAAAATTTAATTGGAAATAACTTGTTCCTAAACAATACATTTTCGGGTAGAGGAAAGAAACCTTACCTTAACTATGGTGACTCTTTTAAGTATCAGTATGAAAAAATTGATAGATTAACCTTTAATGACTTGTTTGAAAAAATAAACAATGACATTCAAAACATTATTGACGAAATTGACAACATTAGAGGCCAAATACCCAGCAGCTAACAGCACCTAACCAAAAGGCGGCGTTTCGTGTTCCAAAGACAGTTTTGTGGTTAATCAAACATTAGTTTTTCAAATCAATTTTTGTGATAAAAATCCCGTCATTAGGCAATCCGTAAACCATTATAGGCAAGCAGTAAATAGAACCTAAATTTGATTATTACGTATTAATATACTATATTTGTACGTATAAAAATTTGACCTATGGACACTAAATTAACTTTAAAGCTAGACAATTCAATAATTGAGCAAGCAAAGAACTATGCAAAAAAGAAAAACACTAGCCTTTCAAAATTAATAGAGTCATATCTTGGCTTGCTTGTTGACCCAAAAGATACGCAAGAAGTAACACCATTAGTAAAAAGTTTATCTGGTGTTGTTAATCTGCCTAAAGATTTTGACTACAAAAAGGACTATAAAAGACATCTATTAAATAAATATTCGAAATAATATGATGAAAGTATTTGTTGATACTGACGTTTGTATAGACTTACTATCTGGGCGAAAACCTTTTAATAAAACAGCCGAAATTTTATTTTCACTTGCAGACAATGGTAAAATAAAAATATACGTTTCATCTCTCTCATTTGCTAATATTGATTATGTATTACGTTCGCAATACTCTACAACTCATTCTAGACAAATAATTGGAAAATTTAAAACTATTGTTAATGTGTTATCTGTTGACAGCAAAACAATAGCCCTAGCTGTAGCATCTGATTTTAACGATTTTGAAGACGCAATACAATATTGTTGTGCCATTGAAAATAACTTGACAACAATTATTACAAGAAATATTAGAGACTACAAAAAAGCGACTATAAAAGTACTAACACCAGAAACCTTTATATCGATTCCTAAATAGAAAAACCGCCAGCTTATAACACCAAGCAAGCACAATTTGCGCGGACGAGGTAATAGCTTTTTCAAAAAAGCTTTATCCCCAACTACAACAAATAAGTGTGCTCCGCACTTATTTATACAACTCTTGCTCACTCAGGCAGAAGTGCTTGGCCAATGAGCGGGCGGCATTTTTGTTAGAAAGTAATTTTAAATGCTACAAATTATAGCCGTTTAATTCTATTACTTTTTTAATTTTATATCATATTCAATTTTCTTATGGCACTTAGTTGGAAAGAAATAAAAGATAGAGCATTACACTTCTCAAAAGAAACTTATAAAAGAGAAAAAGAAGAGAAAGAACAAAACGACCGAATAGAAAGGCAATCAACATTCTAAAATTTCAAAAATGAGTAAAGATCTCACACCACAATCAAACGATATTATATTCTACTCATCACCTAAGGGCGATGTGAGAGTAGAAGTGTTTTTTCAAGAAGAAACATTTTGGTTAAATCAAAAGAAAATGGCAGAATTGTTTGGTGTTGATGTACGAACCGTTAATGAGCATTTACAAAACATATACAAAACCAATGAGTTAGACAAAAATTCAACTATCCGGAATATCCGGATAGTTCAAAAAGAAGGTAATCGTGACGTTTCTCGTGGCATTGATTTTTATAATTTGGATGCAATTATTGCAGTAGGTTATCGTGTAAATAGTATTCAAGCTACTCAATTTCGTATTTGGGCAACTAAAACCCTCAAAGAATTTATTATCAAAGGATTTGTGCTTGACGACGAGCGCTTAAAGCAAGGAAAGCGATTTGGTAAAGATTATTTTGATGAATTATTGGAACGTATCCGAGAGATCCGTGCCAGTGAAAGACGTTTTTATTTAAAAATTACCGACATATACGAGCAATGCAGCATTGATTATAAAAAAGACGCTGAAATAACTAAAACATTTTTTAAAACGGTTCAAAATAAATTACACTGGGCAACAACAGGTAAAACTGCTGCACAAATAATTAAAGAACGAGCAAGTTCAGCTAAACCCAATATGGGTTTGCAGACATGGAAAAATGCGCCAACTGGTAAAATTTTAAAACCAGATGTTGCGGTTGCTAAAAATTACTTGATTGAAAAAGAAATAAAAGAATTGGAACGTGTGGTTACAATGTACTTGGACTATGCAGAAAATCAAGCTGCAAGACAAATACCAATGAAAATGACTGAATGGATTTCAAAATTAGACGCTTTTTTACAATTCAACGAATATCAAATTTTAAAAGACGCAGGAAAAATAAGTCATGAAGTTGCTAAACAATTGGCCGAAAAAGAATATGAAAAATTTAGAGTCATTCAGGACAAAAACTTTGAAAGTGATTTTGAAAAAGAAACAAAAAAAATAAAAAAATAAAACACTTGTTAAACAAAATAAAGCCTGATTATTTTAATCAATATCTTGCAATGGCTTATTTTTTGAGGCTTTAAAGTGTATTTGACGACTAACAGCCAGTACTATTCCTCTATTATAGCCTGGCAAAGAAGTTCCCTGTATTTGTTTTCGAACAGGCAGAAGTGAATGAATCAATCGCAATCCTACCTGCCACTTTTCGTTAAATACATATCCCGTGCCTATATTAAACGAAAAATCTTTATTACTAAAGGGATAAAGATCTGTTTGAAAAGGAAGCACTCCTGCTTTTGAATAATCTCCATAATTAATTAATGCGGCTAAAGCAGGGCCAAATTCAAAATAACCATTTTTTTTATGATACTGAAAAAGGATAGGAACTTCAAAGTAAGATAGCTGTAACCAATAATCACCATATTTGGGTTGATATTGATGGTCTCCTCCTGTTCCTTTGTCTATTCGGTTTAGTTCAGATTGCATAGTCCAATTTTTACTTATTCGTATCTGAACCCACATTCCACCCATAAAAGCAACGCCTGGTTTAGTTTTTACCGGGCAGCCTGTAATAGTGTGCAGTCCTACACCTAATTTAATTCCAAATTGGCATTGAGTTTTTAATTTACCCTGAGACCAAGCATTTAAGCAACTCATTAATAAAACAAAAAAAGTGAAAAACGTTTTCATTGTACATTAACGAAACTGTTACATAAAAATTGTTTAAATAATAACGGTTATATTTGCAAACATTTAAACATAGTCTAAACTAATCGCCAACATACTACTAACAGTGGCCAAAGTTTATAAGGTTCAGATTAAAGTATGTGTTAAATCAATAAACATTTTTTTAATTTTACGTACATAAAATAAAAATATCATTTCATATCTTAAACACTAACTTGTAATAGTATGCCACACCAACACAACTACCAACTTAATGCTGTATGGCATGGTAATAAAGGCCAAGGCACAAAACACGTAACTGCCTATGATAGGAGTCATACAATACACATTGCTGGTAAACCAGAGTTGCATTTAACAACAGATAATGCAGCGGTGGGCGATGCGTCTAAATTAAACCCCGAAGATTTATTAGTATCTGCTATTTCATCATGCCACATGCTTTCGTATTTATATGTGTGCGCATTAGAGGGCATTGTTATTACATCCTACACCGATCATGCAACTGGCATAATGATTGAAAAAGAAAATGGTGGCGGTAGTTTTAAAGAAGTAACTCTAAACCCAATTTGTGAAGTAGCCAACGCAAATATGATTGAACAAGCAATAGCATTGCATCATAAAGCCCATGAGGTATGCTACATTGCTAACTCTGTAAATTTTGAAGTAAAATGTAATCCCGTTATAAAAGTGCAACACCCATAAATACTAATTTTTATTAACTTTAATTATGGCGATTACTAAAACAACCGTATTAACTCAACATCAAGCCAACCAACTAAATGAACTTTGGAATAACGAGTATCCACTAACACTTGCCAATAGATTTAATATTTTGCTTGATGGAGTTGATCATTATATGCACTACATTATACAGGATAGTAATCAAACCGTTATGGCTTGGGCTGTGGTATTTGAAAAAGAACAACAGATGCGTTTTTCGATTATTGTGAGCGATACACACAAAAACAAAGGACTAGGCACATTATTAATTAATGCTCTAAAGCAAGATTACACGGAGTTTTACGGATGGGTTATTGATCATGATCATGCCATAAAAAGTAACGGCTCCTATTATCAATCTCCCATGCCATTTTATATAAAACAAGGCTTTGAAATTTTAACTGACATCAGAATTAATACCAACATGCTACAGGCTGTATTAATAAAATGGAAACAATAAATATACCTTATATTAAAAAAACACTCGTTATATATCTCTAAAATTTAAGTTTATGAAATCTATTATTTGTTTACTCTTATTATTAAATAGCTATTACACCTATGCTGGCGATAGCTTAAACATTATTAATAAAAAAGTAAATTTTGGCTTTGCGGCAAACAGTAACCGTAAGGTTAATGCTATTATTGTGCATTCTACGTTTAATAATTCGGGTGGAGATAAATATGATATTGATTTGGTAATTAAACAATTTTCTACCTATGGTGTATCGGCACATTATGTAATTGGTAGAGATGGGAAAATTTATCAGTTAGTAAACGAAACTGATAACTCCTATCATGCTGGCAAAAGCAGCTTACCCGATGGCACTACCAATGTGAACTCCTGCTCTATTGGTATTGAGTTAATGACCTCATACACCGAAAGCCCAACTAAAGAGCAAGAAGCGTCATTACTAAAACTTATTAATAATCTTAAAAAAAGGTACTCTATCAAATACGTGCTTCGCCATAGCGATATTGCGCCTGTACGTAAAACCGACCCTTGGAATTTTGACTGGGAATCTTTTAAAAAACAATTAGAGTAAGAATAAAGACATTTTAAACTATTAAATAAAAAAGTATGGCCCATATAAGTATAAAAAAAAGGCCTACATACAAGTCGTTTAAGTGTTGTTTTAAATCTTTTTTAATAAGCGCTCTGTATAAAATCCACATTACAAAAACAATACCTAATATGGGTGCAGCCAGAATTCGCATAAGTTATATTAACTCCATTTGATATAAATCTAAACCCTTTGCCCAATGATCTGTTTCAAAAAAAACAGTTTTAAAACCATATTTTTCGAAAAACGGAAAAGTGTACTGCGTGGTTCCTAAAGCAATTTTAATATTAGGATACAACTCTTGTGCTTGCTTAATACGATGTAACAACAACTGTTTTCCAAAACCTTGTTTGTGATGAGAGTTATTAACCATACCCCACGTCATAATTACATGCGGCTCGTTGGTGTACTTAGTGGGATTATTTAATGCGATACCTCCACAGCCCACAATTACATCTTTATCACAAATTAAATAATATGGGCCTCTTGTGCTAACATCTCTATCCAAAAAATTATCAAACAATGGGAGCTCTTCATCAGCAAAATACAATGGCATATTGCTTTTAAAAATATCAAGCAAAATGGGTTTTGCTTCAGCGTAATATGGCTTAATGGTTATCAATTACCTTTGGCACTTTAAAATAATCCGAATCTTTTTTAGGCGCATTTTTTAATGCTTCTTTTTGCGTTAATGTAGTTTCAGCAATATCATCACGCATTACATTTTTTTCATCTGTCATGTAAATTAAAGGCTCTACGCCCTCTGTATCCATCTCGTTAAGCTTATCTATAAAAGCTAACATACGATTCATATCATTTAAAATCTCTGCCTTACCTTCTTCATTAAACTCTAATCGAGCTAAATGAGCCACTTCATCTACTGTTTTAATATCAATTTTTTGTGCCATTGTATTGATGTAATGTGTCGTTTATTAATTTAAAAACTTGTTCGCGTAAATCTACTAAATTTTCTTCAGTCATTCCTGTAGTTTGAATTGGCTCTAAGATAATCGTTTTGGCAATCCCAAAACAACCATTACTTTTAAAATATCCTCCATTTTGAAGTAATTTCCAATTATTTAAATTTACTACAGGCACAAGGGGTACTTGCTTTTCAATGGCTAATTTAAATGGTCCATTCTTAAATGGCTTTAATTTTCCATTACTTGAAATGGTTCCTTCTGGATAAATAACCATACTCCTACCCTTATCTATTTCATTACCTGCTCTAGTAAAAGCACGATGAGAATCTTTAATACTTTTTCTATTTACTGTAATATCCATTCCTTTAAAAAAGGTTTTAAATAATGGGGCTTTTAATAACTCTACTTTGCCCATGTATAAAGCCAAATGATCAATATAAAATGTACTCAAAACAATATCTAAATAAGAGGTGTGATTTCCTACAAAAACACAAGGTTGAGGCATTTTTTTGTATTTTCCAACATAGGTTATTTTAGGAAAAATAAAAGATCCAAATGCAATACAATAAGACCAAACACGTTTTAACTTAAATGCAACATCTAATTTTTGTAATTTAATAGTGATGTAAAAAAAAGGATATAATATTAAAAAAGAAACAACAAACACAGTAAAGAACCATGTTTTCCATATGGGTGCAAATATGTGTTTTAATAATTTCAAGGGTTTAAAGATACAAAAAATACTTATGTAAGATACGCTGTTATAGTTTACTAGCTTGATGGAATGATTCTTTTTATTACTTTTATGCTCCTATATTAACTCTATATTTTGCAAAATAAAATTACAATACAGGTTACAAATGCTGGCAAAAAATTTGGCAGAGAATGGATTTTTAAAGGCGTAAACCTAACCATAAATCCAAAAGAAAAAATTGTAATTTTAGGATTAAATGGGTCAGGAAAATCAACCTTATTGCAAGCAATTACTGGTTATTTAAGTTTAAATGAAGGCTCTGTATCTTATTTAAACAATGAAAAAACAGTTGATGCAGATATCCTTTTTAAACACATTAGTTTAGCCTCTCCTTATTTAGAATTAATTGAAGATTTTACATTACAAGAACAATTAGAGCATGCTCAAATCTATAAGCCTTTTTTAAATAATTTGAGCATCTCCGAAATAATTGAATTATCTGGTTTATCTGCACATAAAACCAAGTTTATTAAATTGTTTTCTAGTGGAATGAAACAACGCTTAAAACTAACACTAGCTATTTTAGCTGATGCCCCAGTTTTATTTTTAGACGAGCCAACAACCAATTTAGATGCTACGGTTATTAATTGGTATAAAACTATGATTGATAACTACGCTATGGATAAAACCATTATTGTTTGTTCTAATTCTATAAAAGAAGAATACGTATTTTGCGACAGAGTAATTACGATGGAAGAGTTTAAATAGTTTCCAATAACTCATGTCGATATCTATCTAATATGCTCGACTTAGATAAAAAACCGATATAAATTTCGTTTTCAACCACTGGCAAATTCCATTGCCCAGATTCCTCAAACTTCTGTATGATTGTGAAAATATCCTCATTTGCATCTATAACCATAGAAGGTTTTCTCATCACTTCTTTAGCTGTTACTTTATCGTACAAATCAGTATTAAACATTTCTTCTCTGATGTGATCTAAATAAATAATACCCAATAATTTATTATTCTTTTTCACCACTGGAAAAGTATTTCGCTTTGAATGTTTAATTGTCTCAACAATGTCCCGTAAATTAGATTTAAAATGAATAGTTGCAAAATCCGTTTCAATCATTTCTTTAGTATTAATTTTACTTAAAATACTTGTGTCCTTATTTTCTGAAACAATAGTTCCCTTGTCTTTTAATCTTCTTACATCTAGTGACTCGGGATGAAAACGTTTAACAATAATAAAACTGATAGAAGCAACAAGCATTAATGGGATAATTAATTCATAGCCCCCAGTAATTTCTGCAATTAAAAATATTGCCGTTAATGGCGCATGAAACACGCCACTTAAAATACCTGCCATTGCCACAATTGTGAAATTACTTACCGGAATATTATCAAATCCAATCAATGTTAAAAAGTAAGAAAAGGCAAAACCTAAATAAGCACCGACAAATAATGACGGTGCAAAATTACCACCATTACCACCACTACCCAGTGTAATAGCAGCAGCAAATACTTTTAAGAGTAATGTTATTGAAATAAAAACAAGGAGAATCCATTTATTATTTATTAAACCTAATAATAAACTATCTTTAAACAAATCATCAGTTTTGTACTCAGAAAGCGCCTTAATACTTTCGTAGCCTTCACCAAATAAAGAAGGAAATAGTGAAAACAAAAGCGCTAACAAGATACCACCAATAAACCACTTAGTAAAACTTGATTTAATTGTATGAAATTTAGATTCAATTTTATCAAAAAAATTAACATAGTATAAAGACGTAATTCCCGCTAACAAGCCAAGCAAAATATAAAATGGAACATTGTTATAATCGAAAGGTTGCTTTAATTTGAAAAACAACAAATTGCTTTCATGCAAAATAATTTTAGATAACAATGCCCCTGAAGCGGCTGCAATTAGCAATGGAATAAATGCACTAATACTGATATCCACCAAAATAACCTCTAGAGCAAATAAAACACCTGCAATAGGAGCATTAAAAGCTCCAGCAATACCACCTGCTGCACCTGCTGCTAACAATAGGGTTCTTTCTTTATATGTTAACTTATATGTCCGAGCAAAGTTTGAACCTATTGCTGAACCAGTGCTAACTATAGGAGATTCCAATCCTGCAGAGCCACCAAAGCCAACGGTAAGGCCACTTGTAATAATATGGGAATACATTTGATGGAAAGGCAGAAAGCTGCTTCGCTTAGCAATTGAAAAAAGTATGGCGCTATTACCTCTATTTAATTGATTTCTAAAAAAGTATTTTACAACAATTATTGTTGAAGCAATTCCAATAACTGGAAGCATTAAATATAAATACTTAAAATCGTACTTTAAGAAAAAACCATCCACTAAGTATTGACGAATAGCATGAACAAATAATTTTAAAATTACAGCTGCAATACCTGCAGAAATTCCAACTAAAATACTTGAAAAAATCAAAAATTGCTTTTCTGTTGTTTTCTCATGTATCCAATTAATGGATTTTTCTATGAAGTTTATTTTTTTATAGTTCATTACACCTCAAACAACTACTAGGGTGATAGGCAGTTGATGTTGTAAATATATAAGTTTTATAAGATATCATTTTAATAATAATTGTTAACGCTACAAAGCAATTGCCATAGAATTACTTTTCCCGTTTATCAGCTTTCTTTTTACTTGCTTTTGCAATGGCATTAAACTCCAGACATAAATCAATCCAGTAATTAAATTGTTTTTTAGTTTTCATACCTTCGTCGCTCACAAACACATAACCCTTCATTCGCCTACCTGTAAAATCCATTGCTCTGCAACCGTTAATTTCTAAAACAACTTCATCTATCTCCGGATTTATTCGGCACATCATTTCATCTTTCACAACACCAACACACATTTTATCGTTTACCATAAAACAAACGCCTCCAAACATATACTTTTCATACACATTTGGAACATTTACCAATGCTTCTCTTATTTTATCAGTTAATTCTTCACTAAAAGCCATAAAATAAAACTAGTGAGGAACATTCAATTTACTTTTCTTATATCCGTATAGAAGATAAACCACAAGACCAATAACTAACCACACAAAAAACATCATCCAGTTTGTCCAACCCATACCAGTTAATAAATAACAACAAGAGAGTAATCCTAACACTGGTATTAAAGAATAATTTTTTACAAAAGTTAAAACCGAAATTAAAATCCAAAATAAATAAAAGATAATCATTGGATAGTTAAACTGTGTATTAGCATTATCACTATAAATAGAATTCGGATACTTAACATAAATAGCCATAAAACTTAATAGAGTAATAATAGGAATAATCCATTTAGCATTTACATATGGCATTTTAAATTTTCCTTTTTCTTTAGTTTTAGTGTTAGGAGGTAAAATTAAAACACCACCGCATACTAAAACAAAGGCAAATAATGTACCTATACTTGTAAAATCTAATACAAAATTTTCATCGGTAAAAAATATTGGAACGCCAACTACTAAACCTGTTATAATAGTAGCAAAGCCAGGAGTTTTGTATTTAGAGTGAATAGTTGAGAATTTCTTTGGTAATAATCCATCTCTGCTCATACTCATCCAAATACGAGGTTGTCCCATCTGAAACACTAACAACACACTTGTCATAGCAACAATTGCCGCCATTGAAACAATAAACAACATCCATTTAACGCCTTTTAATTTAAATATTTCAGCTAACGGATCGCTCACTCCTAACAACTCATATGAAACCATACCAGTTAGTATAAGAGACAAAATAATATATACCACCGTACAAATTATCAAAGAATAAATCATGCCACGTGGCAAATCTCGTTGAGGGTTTTTACTTTCTTCGGCTAAAGTTGACACCGCATCAAAACCTATGTAAGCAAAAAATACAGCCGAAATACCAGCCATTACACCATTAAACCCATGAGGCATAAATGGAGTCCAATTATTTATATCTACATGAAAACAACCTACAAATATTACTAACACAATAATTAATAGTTTAATTATTACCATTAAATTACTAATGTTTCGAGATTCCTTTGTGCCTACAAATACCAATGCAGTAATAATGACATTAATTAAAACAGCAGGTAAATCAAAAATTATTTTAAATCCAAGTAGTTCGGGAGCATTTGTCCATGCTATTAAGCCCTCTCCAGCTTTACCTTCAATAAATGCTTTATGGGCAGCAGTATAATTAATCGTTAACCATTCTGGAATACCAGTTACTAAATTTGTGAAATAACCACTCCAAGAAAAAGCAATATAAATATTACCAATAGAATATTCCATTAATAATGCCCAACCTATAATCCAGGCAAACAATTCGCCAAATGTAACATACGCATACGTATACGCACTACCAGATGCAGGAACGCGAGATGCAAACTCGGCATAACACATTGCCGTAAAACCACAAGCAATAGCACATATAATATATAAAAAAATAACTCCAGGACCACCCGAATAACAAGCATTACCAATAGCACTAAAAGTACCTCCTCCAATTATAGCTGCAATTCCAAAAAAGGTTAAATCTCGAACCGTTAGTACACGATGCATTCCCCCAGAATGAACTTCTGCATCAGAAATAGCATCAACCGATTTTTTTCGAAATAAATTATTAAAAATAAAACCCATAATTTTTTAAAAATAATGCTTTAAAACAAATATAGCTAACTATTTGCTAAAAGATTTTTTTTTAAATAATTTAGGTTTAATCACTAAATATAAATTACAAATTACTTACAATGGCTAACTGCTTAGTTTTTGAGTCAAATACAAACCGAGTAATTTTTTTTATTCCTAAGGATGAAAAATCAAATAATATATTCCATGATTTTTTTAAAACATTATAATTCATTAATCTAGATCCATCTGATATAATTAAACCTAGTTCTGTATGCCATATAAAATCCTCGTTACTTGAAGAACTAATTGCAAATAGTTTACTTTCTTTTAACAACGGATTATATATCCTAAATTGAATAAAAGTAGAATCTTTAATCGCATAAATAAATTGAGAAGTTGTTCCTATTTTTTTGAATGCTCTTGAGGGATGGTCACAGATCCAAACATCATGACCATTATTTATATTTAAAGTTCTTAAAGAATGTGGTTTTGATAATTTGTAGTACAATACAGTATCCTTACTTAACCAAGTATGATAACCAACAGAATCGGTAGTACCATGTATAATTTGATTAAAACTTCCATTCATATTAAATTGCCATATGCGCTGTGTTGAATCTTTTTCAACTACAACAGCACTAAAACTTTTACCATCAGGCATTATAGTAGGTGAATACTCGCTTACCAAAGACTTTGTAAGATTACATATTGTTTTTTTTGAAATTGAATATTGGTAAATATCTGCCTGTTTAGAAGAATCTACACAAACATAAAATATTGATTTTCCATCTAAGCTAAACGTTGGTTGATTGTCATATCCTACTCGATGAGTTATATTTAATGGATTCTTATAACTATAAATTCCTTCTTTTTGTTCTATTTTAAATAGCCAAATATCTGTTTCGGGCATTTGAGCTACACTGATGAAAGAAATAAAAAAACAACTAAAAAAAAACTTTATCATTATACTTCAACTGTTTCGTGAAACTTATGCTTAAATGTAAATTGTATTAATCTATAAATCATATATCCCCAAAATAATCCAACTACAATACCAACAAATATATCGGAAGGATAATGAACTCCTAAATACATTCGGGAATATGAAACTAAACCTGCCCATACAAAAAAAGAAACTCTAAATAAAATAGACTCTTTACTAAATAGTAAAAATAACAACATAGCAACTGCAAACGTATTGGTAGCATGACTCGAAAAAAAGCCATATTTGCCACCTTTATAATCATTAACTGTATGAACCTGTGATTGAATTTCGAGATTATGCGTTGGTCTATACCGTTTAATAGTATGTTTAGTAATATTAGATGTTTGATCTGTCAATACAATTAATAAGCTTAAAAAAACCAGTAAAATCAATAGTTTTTTTAAACCATACCTGTTAAAAACCATATATAACCAATATACAAACACAGGTATAAAAACCCACATTGCCGAAATATAAAACATAATAGCATCTACCATAGGCGAATGCCAGCCATTAATTGCTAAAAAAAGCTGTTTATCAAATAATTCGAGTTTATCTAACATTATTTAAAAGTAAAGAAAAGAGTTTAATAAAAACGTAAATTTAGATTAAAATCAAAATTGTTAAAAACTTGTTATTAATTGGCTTGCATAGATTTTTAAGCACTTTTCAACAAAATGTCAATATCCTATTTGAACAATTATCTTTGCATATTACTATACTTTTATGAGCAACTCAAAAAAAATAAACAGCGCCTTAATTTCCGTTTTCTATAAAGATAACTTAGAACCAGTTATCAAAAAATTAAATGAATTAGGCGTAACTATATACAGTACTGGCGGCACTCAAACATTTATTGAAAATCTTGGAGCACCAGTAAAATCAGTAGAAGGCTTAACTTCATTTCCTGAAATATTGGGAGGAAGAGTTAAAACATTACACCCAAAAATATTTGGAGGCATATTAGGACGTCGTGAATTAAGCTCTGACATCGCTCAAATGCAACAACATGATATTCCTCCTATAGATTTAGTAATTGTTGATTTATACCCATTTGAAGAAACGTTGGCAAGTGGAGCTGCAGAAGAAGATATTATTGAAAAAATTGATATTGGCGGAATTTCATTAATAAGAGCTGCTGCTAAAAATTTTAATGATGTTGTTATTGTATCATCCAGAAATGATTACAACGATTTATTAAACTTATTAAATACAAAACATGGCTCTTCTGATTTATCGGATAGAAAAACTTTTGCCGCTAAAGCCTTTGCCATGAGTAGTCATTATGATTCTGCTATATTTAATTATTTTAACACCTACGAACAATTACCTATTTTAAAAAATAGTATTAACAATGGGGTTACATTACGATATGGAGAAAACCCTCACCAAACAGGCGTTTTTTATGGCAATATGGATGCTATGTTTGAAAAATTAAACGGAAAAGAATTATCATACAATAATTTATTAGATGTAGATGCTGCGGTTAATTTAATGGCAGATTTTACAACAGAACCAACATTTGCAATTTTAAAACACAATAATGCATGTGGCGTAGCCAGTCGCTCAAGATTAATAGATGCATACAAAGACGCATTAGCTGGAGATCCTGTTTCTGCATTTGGAGGAATTCTCATCACTAATACTGAAATAGATTTTGAAACAGCAGAAGAGATAAACAAACTATTTTGTGAAGTTGTTATTGCACCCAGCTACAACACAAATGCATTAACCATTCTAAAATCAAAAAATAACAGAATTATACTAGTTCAAAAACCAATTGAATTACCTAAAAAACAAATACGTACACTTTTAAATGGTATTGTTGAACAAGACAAAGATACAGTAACAGAAACAGAAGGCATTTTTAAAACAGTTACTAACGTATTGCCAACAAACTCGCAAATAAAAGATTTATTATTTGCTAATAAATTAGCAAAACATACAAAATCAAATACAATAGTTATTGCAAAAAACAATCAACTATTAGCTAGTGGAACTGGGCAAACATCTCGTGTAGACGCTTTAAAACAAGCAATTGCCAAAGCAACTAACTTTGGATTTGACTTAAATGGGGCTGTAATGGCTAGTGATGCTTTTTTTCCATTTGCAGATTGTGTAGAAATAGCTCATAAAGTTGGTATTAATACAGTTATTCAACCAGGAGGATCAATAAAAGATAAAGACAGTATTGACTATTGTAACGAAAATGGGATGAGTATGGTATTTACTGGAACAAGACATTTTAAACACTAAAAAACAAACATTAATAACTAATAAACTATGGGGTTATTTGATTTTTTAACACAGGATATTGCGATTGACTTAGGGACAGCCAATACTATTATTATTCATAACGAAAAAGTTGTAGTAGATCAGCCAAGTATTGTGGCTGTAGATAGAACTTCAGGAAGAGTTATAGCGGTTGGAAAACAAGCGCAAATGATGCATGGGAAAACACATGAAAACATAAAAACAATTCGTCCATTACGCGATGGAGTAATTGCAGACTTTCAAGCTGCAGAAGAAATGATTAAAGGAATGATTAAAATGATTAATCCTGGAAATCATTTTTTTAAACCATCACTTAGAATGGTAATTTGTATTCCTAGCGGTATTACTGAAGTTGAGAAACGTGCTGTAAGAGATAGTGCCGAACATGCTGGAGCTAAAGAAGTATACATGATTCATGAACCAATGGCTGCAGCAATTGGTATGGGTATAGACGTAGAAGAGCCAATGGGCAATATGATCATTGATATTGGTGGTGGAACATCTGAAATTGCAGTTATGGCCTTAGGAGGTATTGTTTGTGATAAATCTACTAGAATTGCAGGCGATGATTTTAATGCAAATATTGAAGAATACATGCGTCGTCAACACAATATTTTAATTGGAGAACGAAGTGCAGAGCAAGTTAAAATAGAAGTAGGAGCTGCTATGACAGAAATTGAAAATCCACCAGCTGACTTTGCTGTTCAAGGCAGAGACTTAATGAGTGGAATTCCAAAAGAAGTATTTGTAAGTTACGTAGAAATAGCACACTGTTTAGATAAATCTATTTCAAAAATTGAAGAAGCTATTTTAAATGCTTTAGAGATGACTCCTCCTGAATTAGCAGCTGATATTTATCGTACAGGTATTTACATGGCAGGTGGCGGATCGTTATTAAGAGGATTAGATAAACGAATTTCTTTAAAAACTAAATTACCTGTTCATGTTTGCGATGATCCATTGAGAGCAGTAGCAAGAGGAACAGGAATTGCACTTAAAAACATTCACAAATTCCCATTCTTAATTAAATAAATACTGTTAAAAAAGTTCTTTAACTAGAAATGAAAAACCTTTTCACATTTTTATATAAAAATAATTTTTTCTTTATTTTTCTTTTATTAGAATGTATATGCGTTTTATTTTTAGTAAAAAACAATGGTTATCAGGGGTCTAGTATATTAAACTCATCTAACACTATTAGCGCCAAAATATATGAAACTGAAGCTAATGCAAAAGAGTATTTACTTTTAAAAGAAGAAAATGAGCGTTTAGCTAAAATGAATACCTTTTTACTAAATAAGATAAAGTTAGGTTATGCAGCTATTCCTTTAAAGGTTTATAAAAAAAATGATACATTATACAAACAAGAATATGAATTTTTAAATGGAAAAGTAATTAATAGTTCTGTTAATAAACGAAATAATTACTTAACTCTAAATGTGGGTTCAGCCCAAGGCATAGACCATGACATGGCAGTAATAACAAGCGATGGTATTATAGGAATTGTAAAAAATGTGTCAGAAAATTTTTCTTCTGCAATGTCTATTTTGCATAAAGATGTTAGGGTTAACTGTCAATTAAAAAAGGATGGGACCTATGGACCATTAATTTGGGATGGGAGTGACTATCGCTTTTCAAACTTAACCGATATCCCAACACATGCCAAAATAAAAAAAGGAGATACTGTAATTACTAGCTCTTTGTCGGGTATTTTTCCTGAAGGGTTATTGGTTGGCTTTGTAGATAGCTATGAACAAAAACCTAACGAATCGTTTTATACTGTAAAAGTAAGGCTTAGTGCTGATTTCAAAAAAGTAAATCATGTATCTATTATTAAATATAATTACAAAACAGAGAGAGATAGTTTAGAAATTAAATCGCAAGTACAAAGTGATAAATAAAATTATTAGTAATATTATTCGTTTTATTATTTTAATACTGTTACAAGTATTAATTGTTCAAAACATTCGCTTAGGATCCTATATTATTTTATTTCCTTATATTTTATTTATTATTTCTCTACCCTTTGAAACTCCAAAGTTGGCCGTATTATTTCTTTCATTTTTAACTGGGCTAACCATTGATATGTTTTATGATACATCCGGCATGCATGCTGCAGCTTGTACATTAATTGGGTTCTCAAGATTTTTTGTATTAAAACTACTTTCTCCAAGAGAAGGATATGACCCAGGATTAATTCCTAACGTTGATTCTATGGGATCTTTATGGTTTATTACTTACTCCGCTTTAATTATACTTATTCATCATTTATTTTTCTTTTATTTAGAAATATTTAGATTTCATGAATTTTTCAAAACTCTTTTACGAGTTATATTAAGTTCTATTGGTACATTTTGTTTTATATATATTGTTCAATTTTTATT
Organism: uncultured Flavobacterium sp.; assembly: GCA_964541155.1. GTDB lineage: Bacteria > Bacteroidota > Bacteroidia > B-17B0 > Aurantibacillaceae > UBA4416. Next base: position 147,905 of record CAZIPC010000006.1, on the reverse strand, counting down.
TTACAAACAAACAAGGAATAAATAATGAACACTAATTCTCATCTTGCAGATAGAAAATACATCATTAGCGGTTTTTTTATCGTTGTTGCAATTGTATATATATGTCGTTTATTTTACCTTCAAATTATTGATGACAAATATAAACTTGATGCTCGAAATAATGCTTTCAGAAACAGAACAGAATATCCATTACGTGGCTATATATATGATAGAAATGGAAAATTATTAGTACAAAATGTACTATCATACGACTTACTGGTAACTCCTAAACTTGCAAAAGATTGTGATACAATGGCACTTTGTAAAATTTTAGAAATTACAAAAGAAGAGTTCTTGCGAAAAATGAAAAAAGCTTGCCAAGCACCAAACTCTCCTCGTAAGGAAAGTGTTTTTGAGAAACAATTATCCAATAAAGTATACGCTGCACTACAAGAAAAACTATATAGATTTAAAGGATTTGATGTTCAATCTAGAACAGTTAGAAGATATCCTAAACCTGTGGCAGCTCATTTACTTGGTTATGTAGGAGAGGTAAGTAAAGAAAAAGCTGCAAAAGACAATTATTATATTGAAGGAGATTATATTGGAATTAGCGGTATTGAACGCTCTTATGAAGAAGAATTAAGAGGCGTTAAAGGAAAACAAATTGTAATGGTTGATGTTCATAACAAAACAAAAGGCCGATACATGAATGGGCTTTTTGATACAGCGGCCATTGCTGGTAAACCATTATTTAGTAGTATAGACATTGTACTTCAGGAATATGGAGAAAAATTGATGCGTGGAAAAAAAGGAGCTATAGTTGCCATTGAGCCAAGTACTGGTGAAATACTATGTTTAATATCAAGTCCAACATACGATCCTAATTTATTAGTAGGAGGAAAAGAACGCTCTAAGAATTATACAAAATTATATTATGATTCCTTAAATCTGCCCCTATTTAATAGAGCTTTAACCGCCATGTATCCTCCTGGCTCAACATTTAAATTAATTGATGCTTTAATTGCTCAAGAAGACGGGCTTATAAATCGCTCAACAGTATTTCCTTGTCATGGTGGTTATCCTCCTATGGGAGGTCATCCTAAATGCCATCCCCATCCATCTACCGATTTACCTGGTTCCATAGCAACTTCTTGCAACTCATACTATAGCTATGTATTCAGAGAAATTGTTGATCAAAAAAAATATCCAAAATTTGAAGACGGCTACAATCACTGGAGAAATGCCGTTAGATCATTTGGACCAAATACAAAGTTAGGAACTGATTTGCCGTTTGATAAACCCGGAAATGTACCATCCGTTGAATATTACAACAAAGTATTTGGACGATACCATTGGAGAAGTAATACAGTTGTGTCTTTAGGTATAGGGCAAGCAGAGCTAACGCTAGTGCCTTTACAGATGGCAAATGTGGTTGCCAGTATTGCCAACAGAGGCTTTTTTTATATACCTCACTGTATTAAAGGCGTTGGTATTGAAAAAAAATTAGATCCAAAATTTAAAGAAAAACACTATACCTATGCGCAAAGTAAAATTGCCTATGATAATGTATTTGATGGTATGCAAAAATGTTTTGATGCTGGAACTGCAACTACTTCAAAAATTCCGGGTATAGTTGCTTGCGGGAAAACAGGAACTGCGGAAAACCCACATGGGAAAGATCATGCTGTATTTTCAGCATTTGCACCACGAGATAATCCTAAAATTGCAATAGTATGCTTTGTTGAAAATGCTGGTTTTGGTGGAACTTGGTCGGCACCAATCGTAAGTTTAATGATTGAAAAATATTTAACAGGAAAGGTAACAAGACCAGATATGGAAAAAAGAATGATGGAGGCTGATTTAATAGGCGGTAAAAATTTATTAGGCAAACAAACTCATAATCCCAAAAAGAAACATTGAGAAAACAAGAACACAGTATATTTTATGGAATAGACAGAATAACTGTTTTAACCTATGCCCTACTTGTATTTATGGGTTGGCTTAATATTTATGCAGCAGTTTATAACGAAGAACATCAAAATATTTTTGATACCAGTCAAAAATATGGGATGCAATTAATTTGGATATGCAGTGCATTTTTTATTGCTATTTTAATTTTAATTATTGATGCAGGCTTTTATACTGTATTTGCTTATTTTTTTTATGCCTTTTTACTATTGGCATGTATAGCAGTGCCCTACTTAGGAAGAGAAGTAAAAGGTAGTCGTTCATGGTTTAGATTTGGTTCCTTTGGAATACAACCTGCCGAATTTATGAAATTTGCAACTAATTTAGCATTAGCAAAATATTTAAGCAATGTTAATATAGAAGTAGAAAATACAAGAAGAAATAAACTATCAGACTTAATTAAAAATTACAAAAACACTATCTATGCGGCGTTTATTTTAGGCTTACCGCTTTTAATTATTAAAATATTACAAGATGAAACCGGTTTAGCAATTGTTTTTATTGCCTTTATTGTAACGCTATATCGCGAAGGATTATCTGTAAACTTTTTAATATTTGGTTTAATATCAGCCCTATTGTTTGTATTATCGTTGGTTATAGAATCTCAAACACTCATCATTGCGTTAGGTATCATTAGCTCTATTACTTTTTTATTTATTAAACGGTCTCGTAAAAATTTTATGATTGTTGCTTTATTATTTTTAGTAGCCAGTGGTGTGGTATTAGCAACAAATTACGTATACAATCATTTAGAAGAGCATCAAAAAACCAGAATAGATGTATTGTTAGGTAGAGGGACAGTTAATTTAAAAAAGGAAGGATATAACGTTAATCAAGCTAAAATTGCAATTGGTTCTGGTGGATTTTTTGGTAAAGGTTATTTGCAAGGCACTCAAACCAAATATGATTTTGTTCCTGAACAAGATACCGATTTTATATTTTGTACAGTAGGAGAAGAATGGGGATTTTTAGGAACCAGCATTGTTATTATGCTTGAATTATTTTTAATTATTAAAGTTATTTTTATGGCCGAAAGGCAAAGATCTCCGTTTAGTAGAATTTATGGGTATGGAGTTGCATCAGTATTATTTTTTCATGTAGCCATAAATATTGGAATGACAATTGGGTTAATGCCAGTAATTGGAATACCATTACCCTTTTTTAGCTATGGAGGTTCTTCATTATGGTCTTTCACAATTTTGCTTTTTATTTTCATAAAACTCGATGCCAATAGATTAGTTATTTTACGATAAAGATTTACTCTAAGTACTTGTATATCAACAAAAGATCATTTTAAATCTTCATTACTATTACTATATTTGTAAGAGGTTATTATTAATATATGCTATCAGATTTATTTCTTACATTTTTATTGGTTTTACTAAATGGCTTTTTTGTTGCAGCAGAATTTGCATTAGTTAAAGTTCGCTCTTCACAACTAGATTTATTAGCGCAAAAAGGAAGTAAAAGAGCTAAAGCCGCTCAAAAGTTAGTACAAAAACTAGATGCCTATTTATCAGCTACTCAATTAGGAATAACCTTAGCTAGTTTAGGGCTAGGTGCTTTTGGAGAACATGTTATGAGTAAACTCGTTGGAAATATATTTACAAATATAAATATAGAAGTTAATCCTCATGTTGTTACTGTTCCTATTGCCTTTACACTAATTACTTTTTTTCATATTACAATTGGAGAACAAGTACCTAAAATGTTTGGGATTAAATATCCGCTTGAAATGACGTTATTTATATCATGGCCTATGCGGATATTTTATTTTGTATTTGGTCCATTTATATGGTTATTAAATCAATCTTCTAATTTATTTTTAAGAATCTTGGGGATTAAGCGTGTTGGAGAAGAAGATGTTCATACAGAAGAAGAATTACGATTAATACTTACTGAAAGTGAAGAAGGAGGTGCCATTAAACCTAGTGAAAATGAACTTATACAAAATGTATTTGACTTTGATGACCGACTAGTAAAACAAATCATGGTTCCTCAAAATCGAGTAACTGCTATTGATGTAGAGTCTTTAGATAGAGATGGTATTGTTCAAAAAATTTCAGATGAAGGTTTTTCTCGTTATCCTATTTATTTGGGAGATATTGATAATATCATAGGAGTAATATACGCTAAAGATTTATTTAAAGAATTAATATCAAAAAAATTCAGAACAATAAAAGATATCATGCGACCTGCGCATTTTGTTCCTGAAAGTATGAAAATAAATGACTTGCTCCGCGATTTTCAAAAATTACACATGCAAATAGCAATTGTTACAAATGAATTTGGTGCTACAGCTGGTATTGTAACGATGGAAGATATTATTGAAGAATTAGTTGGAGAAATTCAAGACGAACATGATGAAGAAAAGCCTACAGTTGAAAAGAAAAGTGAAACAGAATATGTTGTAAATGCCCATAGCAGTATTGGAGATGTTAATGAGTCTTTACCAATGTCTTTGCCTGAAAGTCCAAAATACGAAACCATTTCTGGTTTAATAAATTTTTTATGGGGAAGAATTCCAGGTGTAAATGAAAAAAAACAATACGAAGGGTATGAGATTACTATTTTACAAAGAAAAAAACAAACTGTAGAATCTGTTAGACTTAGAGTGTTAGAACCAGATAAAGTTCAATAATAATTTAGTTATCTAAATATATTTTTCCTTGTCTCCACATATCAACAGCTTGATACCAAGGATTTTTATAATAGTCGTTTCTTTCTAAATAATAATCATTGTCTGTAAAAGGATTAATTACTTTAATAAATGAAAAAACAAGAGAATTAGGATTCCCAACTTCTCCAAAAGTCCATACTTCTAAATTTTTTCTTTTAGTAACTATGTTTGGGGCACCAAAAACTATATAAATCATTCCTCTGTCTGTTTTCCATCCTTCTTGATAACTCGAAAATAATTTATTAGCTTCTTTTACTCTTCCATAATATTTTTTTATTAATTCTTTTGCTCTTTCATTACTTCCAGATAATTCTAGCCAAAAATTATCAATTGCTAATTTTTTATCAGCAGCAGACATACAATAATCATACTCTTTTTTTGACATAATATACCTGGTTGATAAAATCATTTGCTCAGTATTTTTAATTTTAGGAAATGAAGATTCATAAACAAAAAAACTAACCCCATCTTTTGTTTCGTTATTTGTTTTTAAATGAGCGAAGCCTTTTTTAGGCAACTGCAATTCAAACAAATTATTATTTATATAAACACTATATGTTGAATCAGGTTTATAGCTAAAATGTTGCATGTTTTCTGATACAAAAGGGGGCAATGCGATTTTGAAATTCCCAAAAAACATATCAACTTCAAACAATTTTTCTTTATTTCTTAATGATTGTAAATACACAACATCATCAGGTTTGTGATACGAATCAAAACAAACTTCATTATTAAAATTAGTAATTAAAAAATTTTGCCTAGAGTAATTAGACTCTTTATTTGCAAACATCTTATTTGCATAAATAACTTTCTTGTGATTATCAATTACATTAATATCAACATAATAATTAGCACCATGCTTCATATTTACAAACACATTTCCTTTTATAAATTTTAAAATAGGCTCTGATTGTTTATCCTTAATAATAATAGAAGAAGTATCTATTGCGGTATTTAAATTATCTTCGTTAAAAATTTTTAAAAGTAATTTCACATCACTGTAAAAGTAATTACTAGTATCTGTTTTCTTATAAATTAAAACCTCATTAGATATTTCGTAAAATAATTGACTAATACTATCATTAGTATGATATATAATATATTTTGAATTTAAACTATTGTTTTCTTTTTTATATAGCCGATCATTACTAGATTGATTTATTTTTTGTGTTGTACAAGCGCACAAACTAATTAAATAAAACACTGTTAATATCCATAAAATTTTAAAATACTTCATGCTAATATAAGGCAAATGATAATAATTAAAAATACACTTTTATAAAAAACTATAATGTAGCAAAGCTATAATTTAACTTCAAAAAATGTTCAATATATTTAGGAAGTACAAATTCTAAATTTCTCTGAGCCTTTATGTTATCATGAAACACTATTATAGAACCATTTCTGGTGTATTTAATAGAATTTTTCAAACATTTACTTGGTGTTATTAATTTATCATAGTCATAACTCAACACATCCCAAAACACAACTGTATACTCTTTAATTATTTTATTAAATTGACTTTTTTTTATCCTTCCATAAGGAGGTCTAAACAAATATGACTGAACTAATGATTGACATTTTTGTATGTTGTCATAATACTCAGAATGTTTTACCATCCATCCTTTCATATGATTTTGAGTATGATTTCCTACTTGATGTCCGCTATTTTTAATTCTTTCAAACAAATGAGGGTACTTTACAATATTATCTCCTACACAAAAAAATGTTGCTTTTATCTGATATGAATCTAAAATATCTAGTACCCATGGCGTTAGTTCTGGTATCGGACCATCATCAAAGGTAAGATAAATAGTAGGTTTAGATTTATCCATTCTCCATAAAGATCCTTTATAATATCTTCTTAATAATTGAGGAGGACGAACTAACAGTTTCATACTTTTTCTTTTTATTATGATACTATTTTTTTTCTAATAATACTACGTTTTCAACATGTGCTGTTTGAGGAAACATATCTACTGGCTGTATATTACAGATTGAATAATCATCTATCATCATTGCTAAGTCTCTTGCTTGTGTTGCAGGGTTGCAACTAACGTATACAATTTTTTTTGGAGCAGCTTTTAATATCACTCTAATAACATCTTCATGCATTCCTGCTCTTGGAGGATCTGTAATAATCACATCTGGGGCGCCATGTTTTTTTATAAATTCATCGTTTAATACATCTTTCATGTCTCCTGCATAAAACAATGTGTTTTTTATATTATTGTATTCAGAATTGTTTTTCGCATCAATAACAGCATCTTCTACATACTCAATCCCAATAACTTGTTTAGCTTTTTTAGCCACAAAATTTGCAATTGTTCCTGTTCCGGTATATAAATCATAAACAATTTCATTACCAGTTAAATGACATAAATCTCTGGTGACATTATATAATTTATAGGCCTGAGGAGAATTAGTTTGATAAAATGATTTAGCAGATATTTTATATTTAAGCCCCTCCATTTCCTCAAAAATATGATCTCTTCCATAAAAAGTAATGATATCTAAATCTTGTAAAGTATCATTTCCTTTTTGATTAATCACATATTGCAATGAAGTAATTTTTGGAAAAGTGTGTTTTAGATGATTTAGTAATAATTGAATATTTTCTGGTTGGTTTTCAAAAAATTGAATCAATACCATTATCTCTCCATTACTCGAAGTCCTAATCATCAATGTTCTTAAAAGTCCTATTTTATCTCTAACTCCAAAAAAAGTTAATTGATGATTATTAGCAAAATTTCTAATTTCATTTCTTATTGAATTTGAAGGTTCCTCTTGCAAATAGCAATTTTTAATATCTAATATCTTATCAAACATCTTTGGGATATGAAAACCTAAAGCATTTCTATTATCAATTTCAATTCCACTTTTAATTTCATCTGCTGTTAACCATTTTTTATCAGAAAACGAAAATTCTAATTTATTACGATAATAGTAATGCTCGTTATTGCCAATAATTGGCTTAAGAGACGATATATCTAATTTACCAATTCTGGTTAATGCATCTGATACCGTTTTTTGTTTAAAAAACAACTGTGTGTCGTAATTCATGTGTTGCCATTTACATCCACCACAAAATCCAAAATGCTCACACATGGGATTTAGCCTATTTGGAGACGGAGATTTTAATGTAACTACATGACCTTCGGCATAACTATTTTTTTTACGCGTAATCATAATATCAGCAACATCTCCAGGTATTCCTCCATCTACAAAAATAACCATGCCATCTACCTTTGCTACCGCCTTACCTTCTGATGAAATATCAACTATTTCAGCATTTTCAACAAAAATATTTTTCTTTATTTTACTCATAGTTCACAAAGATAAAAGAAATGGCCTAAGATGACGATTTGTTGAGCTCATTTATTAAAATAATATAACATTGAATCAAATAAGATTAATATGTTTAAATTTATGGGCTAAATATGAATTTCAAAAATATACTACTAATAAATATGCCTAGTAACAAATTAAAGTTACTAGTTACCATGTTAATTCTACTATCATTTTTTGGAATATCCCAAACAGTAAGTTTACCTAAAAAAGAAAAATTAATTACAATAAAACATGCTGGTAGTTTATCTTTTGACAAATCGTTAGGAATTGATGCTAAAAGATTAAAAGGAAATGTAATTTGCGAGCACGAAGGCTCTGTAATGAAATGTGATAGCGCATATTTATACAGTGATAAAAAACTAGAAGCATTTGGTAAAATTAGTATTACAAAAGGAGACAGTATTTTTATTTATGGAGATTCTTTGAAATACGACGCAACAACAAAAATGGCAAACCTCAAAGGTCATGTAAAATGTATTGAAAAAGACATGACGCTGACGACTAACACCTTAATTTACGATGTTGAAAATTCAATAGCTAGTTATTATAATGGCGGAACAATAATCAACAAGGAAAATACATTAAAAAGTAAAAATGGGCATTATTACTCATCAAGTAAAGAATTGTTTTTTAATCATGATGTAACGCTAATAAATCCTGATTACAAGATGTATAGTGACACTCTAAAATATAATACATTAAATAAAACATCATACTTTATTGGTCCGTCTATAATTATCAGTAAACAAAATTATATTTATTGCGAAAATGGATGGTATGATACCGAAAAAGAAATATCTAGATTTAGTAAAAACGCGCTAATTGTTACTAAAAATCAAAAACTACTAGGGGACAGCATTTTTTACGATCGAAAAAAAGGATATGGTAAAGCCACTAAAAATGTTCAAATAATTGACACAACCAATAAATCGTTTATTTTAGGAGATATTGCTGAACATTTTGAAAAAGGCAATAAAGCCATTGTAACAGGACACGCCATGTATGGACGGCTAATAAACATCGACACCTTATTTATGTCGGCAGACACATTACTATATAATAAGCCAGATAGTACGCATGCATTTGTAAAAGCCTATAGAAATGTAAAAATCTTTAAAAAAGAACTACAGGGATTATGCGATTCTTTAACCTATCTCGTCCACGATTCGATTATGACACTATACAACTCTCCTATTTTATGGTCGTCAAATGGGCAAATAACCGGCAAGCTTATCAAATTAACAACCGGACAAAGCGGAATAAAATATTTTGAATTAATAAGCAATGCTATTGTAATTCAGAAAGTTGATAGTTTAGATGAAAAAAAATTTAATCAACTAGAAGGAAAAAAAATAGAAGGCTTTTTTAAAAACGATACTATCAAAAAATTGAATGTTATAGGCAATGCTCAAATTATTTATTACGTAAAACAAAAAACAAAAATTAAAGCTGTAAATAAAACAGTTTGCAGTGATTTAACTGTTTGGTTTAACAACGAAGGTGTTGAAAAAACCACATTTAGAAACAAACCAGAATCTACACTATTTCCATTATCAGAAATTAAAGATGAAGACATGCGTTTAAAGCATTTTATTTGGCTCGACAATAAACGACCTAAAAACAAAAGTGATCTTTTAGTTAAATAACATTTATAAATTCGTTAAAAACTTTAAATACTTAATAAAATATACATAAATTGATAATTTGTATATTTATCCTTTATATTTTTAAAACTTATGAAATTATTACAAAATAAAGTAGCCATTATTACTGGCGCATCAAGAGGAATTGGAAAAGGTATTGCAATTAAATTTGCCGAACAAGGTTGTAATATTGCTTTCACATATTTAAGCTCTGTTGAAAAAGCAATAGCTTTTGAAAAAGAATTAGCTTCTTATGGCATTAAAGCTAAGGGATTTCAAAGCGATGCAGCCGACTTTAAAGCAGCTGAGCAATTGGTAACGGATGTTGTAGCTGAATTTGGCACAGTAGATATTTTAGTAAATAATGCTGGTATAACTCGCGACACATTATTAATGCGTATGAGTGAACAACAATGGGATGAAGTTATAAATGCTAATTTAAAATCAGTATTTAACTTAACTAAAGCTGTTCAAAAACCAATGCTTAAAGCACGAGCTGGTTCCATAATTAATATGAGCTCTGTAGTTGGCGTAAAAGGTAATGCAGGACAAGCAAATTATTCAGCATCAAAAGCAGGAATTATTGGTTTTACAAAATCTGTAGCATTGGAATTAGGTTCTCGAAACATAAGAAGTAACGCTATAGCTCCTGGATTTATTGAAACAGAAATGACAGGCGCTTTAGATGAAAAAGTTGTACAACAATGGAGAGATTCTATTCCTTTAAAACGAGGAGGAACTGCTGAAGATGTTGCAAACTTAACCTTATTTTTAGCAAGCGATATGAGTTCATATATAACAGGACAATGCATCAATATTTGTGGAGGAATGCTTACCTAATATTTTAAAACCACTATGAATTTTATTTACATATTATAAAATTTATACCTTACACACATGAATCTTGTATCTCATTATCCTTGGTATTACACCCTGCTATGTTTTGTAGCAGGGTTTGTTTTTTCAGTTGCCCTATATTATAAAGATAAACACAACACTGAACGATCAAAAAAATTAGTTTATGGATTAGCTACATTACGCTTTATCTCTTCTAGTTTAATTGCTGTTTTACTTTTAAATATTTTTGTAAAACAACTGATAAATGAAATTGAAAAACCAATAATTATTTTAGCTCAAGATAACTCATCATCTATAATAGCGGGGAAAGATTCGTTAAGTATAAAAAAAGATTACTTAAATAATTTAAATTCTTTAAAAAAAATAATAGACGAACATTACGATTTAAAAACCTATCAGTTCGACAATAAACCCAAACGCTCTGACACATCTGATTTTAAAGGAAAAGAAACCGATATCTCAAAATTATTTTTAGACATCGAGAATAATTATTCAAATAAAAATATTGGAGCTATTATTTTAGCAAGTGATGGCATATACAACAAAGGAACAAATCCACTTTATAGTATAGAAAAAATAAATGCCCCCATATATACTATTGCACTTGGAGATACCACTCCTCTAAAAGATGTATGGATTCAAACAATTAATCACAATCAAGTAGCTTATTTAGGAAATTTATTTCCTTTAGAAATTACTATAAATGCTATTGATTTAAAAAATAAAAGTATAAAAGTTACCATTTCTCATCAAAATCAAATTTTAAAATCTGATAACATACTTATCAATTCAAACTCATTTAGTTCAACGTTAAATTATTATTTAAATGCAGACAAATCAGGCATTCAAAAATACACTGTTTCTATTTCTGATTTAAAAGAAGATAAAAATAAGCCAAACAATACTCAATCATTTGTAATTGATGTAATTGATAATAGAGAAAAAATTTTAATCTTAACAAATGCACCTCACCCAGACATTTCAGCTCTAGAACAAAGTATTTCTGCTAGCCAATCATATGAAACCGAAATTGCGTATGCTAGTTCATTTAACAAACCATTAAAACCATATTCATTAGTTATTCTTCATCAATTAAATAATATTCCCAGCAGAATAAGTAATGAATTAAAAACAAACAAACAATCTGTATTTATTATTGGGAACAATAATGACATCTCAACAAATAAACCAATTTTATCTAATAAAACTAATGAAGTAGAGGCTGTTTATCAAAACCAATTCTCACTTTTTAACCTTACTGATGAATTAAAAAATTTTATCCCCAGTTTTCCTGCTGTTTTAACTCCTTTAAAAGTTAATACTAATTATATTGGATCTAATATTTTAATCTCTCAAAAAATTGGAGTAATAGAAACTAACGAACCTCTATTTACATTTAACGAAATAAATGGCACAAAAACAGCAAGCTTTATAGGAGATGGCTTATGGCGATGGAGAATGAGAGATTTTGCTGAACATAACAATCATAGTTTATTTAACGAATTAATTCACAAAACTATTCAATATTTATCAGTTAAAGCTGATAAAAGTTTTTTTAGAATAACGACTAAAAAAATAATTAATGAAAATGAATCTTTAGATTTTACAGCAGAAGTTTATAATCAGAGTTATGAATTAGTAACAGAACCGGATGTAACATTACAGCTAAAAGATGAAAAAGGAAAAATATATAATTACGTTTTCACAAAAAAACAAACGATGTATCAACTATCTGCTGGTCAATTTTTAGCTGGAGAATACACATACGAAGCAAAAGTAAAATATGGAGATAAAACATATACAAAATCAGGAACAATTTTGATAAAAGAAATTATCTCTGAAAAATTAAATACTGTTGCTAATCATCAATTATTATATCAACTTTCTTCGCAAAGCAAAGGTAAATTATACTATGCAAATCAACTAAAACAGCTCGAACAAGATATTTTAAACAACAATACAATTACTTCAATAACCTATTCTCACAAGCAAATAACCGATCTCATTCATCTAAAATGGTTGTTTATTATCATAATTATGCTTTTATCGACAGAATGGTTTTTAAGAAAATATAACGGTAAAATTTAATAGTCACATTTTATACTGTTTTTTTTTAAGAATCCCATATTAAAACTCAAATATGATGTATTTATTGAAACCAAAAACACGTTATTTTATTATATTTGCTTAACTATTAACATCTCTAAACATGAAAAAATTACTCATCCTATCAACCGCTATCGTATTATTATTTTCAGCTTTCATAACATCTGATGGAGATAAAATACCCTCAGCAATGGTAAAAAAATTAGATGGTTCAACTATAAATACAAATACTTTTTCTAACAATGGTAAACCCATGATTATTAGCTTTTGGGCAACATGGTGTAAACCCTGCAAAAAAGAATTAGATGCTATTAACGAAGAATATGCAGAATTAGTAAAGGAAACAGGTGTTAAATTAATAGCCATATCTATTGATGATGCTAGAAGCTCAGGAAAAGTGGTAACAGATGTAAAAGTAAAAGGATGGACATACGAAGTGTACATTGATGAAAATCAAGATTTTAAAAGAGCTATGAATGTGAACAATGTACCTCATACATTTTTAGTTAATGGTGATGGACAAATTGTATGGAGTCACAACTCTTATGCAGAAGGAGATGAAGAGAAACTATTTGAAAACGTAAAAAAATTAGCTAAAGGAGAAAAACTATCTCACTAATTCAATCCATTAAATTATATTATCTGTTTATGTCAATAAAAATCACTACCAAACTATTTGTTCTATTATGTTTAATTAGTATTTCCCAACAATCAATTGCTCAAATAAAAGACGAGCTTGGATCTATACATGGGAATTTTCAGATAGATGCGGCTAATTACAGAAGAGATACGGCTATTGGAGCCGACCCAGGAAGTGAATTATTTAGGTATAATGCATTTGGTAATATAAATTATCAAAAAGGAGGGTTTAGTGCTGGGGTTCGTTACGAAAGTTATAACCCGCCATTACTTGGCTATTTACCAGGGTATAAAGGATCTGGGGTGCCATACCGCTTTGCTAGATACAAACACAAAGATATTGATATCACGGTAGGTAATTTTTACGAACAATTTGGAAGTGGAATTACCTTAAGAGCTTATGAAAACAGAGGACTACTATACGATAATGCACTAGATGGAATGCGTGTTATTTTTACTCCAAAAAATGGCATTACATTAAAAGGCTTAGTTGGTAAGCAACGTACATACTTTTCATTATCTCCGGGTACAGTAAGAGGCTTTGATGGAGAAGTTAATTTAATGGAACTATTTGATTCTGTTTTAGGGAAATCAAAAACGAAAATAATTATAGGAGGTAGTTTTGTGAGTAAGTTTCAGCAAGATCAAGACCCTACCCTTGTACTACCAGAAAATGTTGGTAATAGTGCCGGAAGATTGTCTATTATAAGAGGGGGTTTTAATTTTAATGCTGAATATGCATACAAAATTAATGACCCTTCTTATCAAAATAAATACAGTTACAAATCGGGTCAAGCCATTATCGCTTCAACATCTTATGGCACAAATGGATTTTCTGTTTTATTATCAGGAAAAATGCTTGATAATATGAGTTTTAGGAGTGATAGAAATGCTCAAAACACTATTGATATGATTAACTACCAACCTGATTTTAGTAAATTTCATACCTACTCGCTTATGGCTTATTACCCTTACGCAACACAAGCTAACGGAGAGGTTGGAGGAACTGCTGAAATACAATATAAAGTAAAAAAAGGAACTTGGCTTGGTGGCAAATACGGTATGGATATTACCGTAAACGGCTCTGTGTACTATGGCTTAGATACGGTAGGTATTGCTCCAATAAAAGATACGTCGAACAGTTATAAATACTCTACAAACTACGGAAATGTTGGTAATGAATACTATCACGATATTAACGTGGAAATAACAAAAAAACTTAGCAAAAAATTAAAATTTACTTTAATGTATGCCAATCAATTCTTAAATCAATCTATTGTACAATTTAATACACCAGATAAAGCAGAGCATCCAGATGTGAGTTCTCACATTGGGGTTTTAGATGTTACTTACAGATACAAAACAGGTTCGGCTATAAGAATTGAAACGCAAGGTTACTTTGGGTCTTACAATTATGGAGAACACAAATACGAATCAGATGGTTCAAAAAACATCACTAATAATACTGGTTCATGGGCATCAGGATTAGTTGAGTGGACACCAAATACACATTGGAGTATTACAGTTGCAGATCAATATAATTATAATAATCCAGTCATTTCTAAACGAGTACATTATTATTATGGGATGATAGGCTATGTAAATGGACCAACAAGAATTTCAATAAGCTATGGCAGACAACGTCAAGGTATTTTCTGTGCAGGAGGCGTTTGTAGATTTGTACCAGCATCTAGTGGCTTATCTGTAAGTATATCTTCTAGTTTTTAATTATTAAAATACTCTTAAAAAAAATAAATACAATGAAAACAATCAACTATAGCTTCATCCTTTTTATATCAGTATTTATTATAAATACCAGTTGCGATTATGTTCAAGATGTTAGAGACCCTAACATAGCAAAAATAGAAGGTAATAGAAAAGTTTTAGTAGAGGATTACACAGGGCATAAATGTGGTAATTGCCCAGCCGCAGCGGATACCTTAAGTTATTTAGAAAACAAATACGCAGGAAAAATAATTCCTTTGGCAATTCATGCTGGTTTTTTTGCGGCAGTAAGCTCTTCATACCCAACTGATTTAAGAAGTACCGTTGGAAATGCTTACGATACAGAATTTGGAATTTCTTCTGCCGGTAATCCAAACGGGCTAATTAATAGAGTTGGATATGGCTCTGGAGGCTTTATTAAAGCTTACACATTATGGGAAAGTGAAATTGTTCAAATGCTAACAACAGCTGCTAAATTTGAAATTAAAATAAACAACTCATTTACTTCTTCTAATAATAACTTAAATACAGCTATTACAGTTAAATCATTAGCTAATAACAGCGGACATTATAAACTAGTAGTTTTATTAACTGAAGACAGTATAATAGCAGAACAATTAGACTATAGATTACAAGGAAATCAAGTAAGAAGCAATTATGAATTTAATCATGTATTAAGAGGTGCTATTAATAGTACTTGGGGCGATCAAATTTTCAGTAGTGGCGCCGTAATTAATGATTCTATAGTTAAATCATACACTAATTACACTATTAATAACAACTACAACCCTGCTAAATGCCATGTTATAGCATATGTTTATGATGCAGACCCATCAAGCCCAACATACTATGAAGTATTACAAGTTGAAGAAAAATATGTAAAGTAATTTACCATCTTATTTAATATGAAAAGCCCAATTAATTTGGGCTTTTTTTGTTATACAATCTCTTTGCAAAGCTCTTTAAATATTTATACTTTTAACATCTTAATTATTAATACATGAAACCATCTATTCCGAGAGGCATGCGCGATTTTGGTCCTACCGAAATGCAAAAGCGTCAATATATTTTTAACATTGTAAAAGCAAATTTTCAACTATTTGGTTATGCTCCGATTGAAACACCAAGTATGGAAAACATCAGTACATTAACAGGAAAATATGGAGAAGAAGGGGATCAATTAATCTTCAAAGTATTAAACTCTCGAATACACGAAAGTAAAGACGACAAAAAAGAACTATTAAAAAAAGAATTTAATACTTCTTTAGATAAATCATACAACTCTGAATTACTTACAGAAAAAGCATTACGCTATGATTTAACGGTACCCTTTGCACGTTATGTTGTAATGAACCATCATGCACTTACCTACCCTTTTAAACGTTATCAAATACAACCCGTTTGGAGGGCTGATAAACCTCAGAAAGGGCGTTATAGAGAATTTTATCAATGTGATGCTGATGTAATTGGCTCTAACTCGTTAATTAACGAATTAGAATTAATTGCAATGATGGATAAATCGTTTGACGAATTAAATATACCTGTTGTTATTAAATTTAATAATAGAAAAGTATTAAGTGGTATTGCTGAAATTTTAAATGCTAGTGATAAAATTATTGACATTACAGTTGCCATCGACAAGCTTGATAAAATTGGGAAAGAAGGAGTTATAAAAGAATTACAAGAAAAAGGAATATCTGAAGCATCTATTAAACAATTAGAACCATTAATTGACTTATCTGGAACTAATGAAAACAAAGTGCATGTATTAAAAACGTTTTTATCAAATAGCGAAATAGGAAAAAAGGGAATTGAAGAAATAGAATTTTTATTAAACAATATAAATTCCATTAATATTAAACACATTAAACTTGAGCTAGACATTACTTTGGCCAGAGGTTTAAATTATTACACAGGAACTATTTTTGAAGCTAAAGCTAATGCTGGAACATTTACTCCAAGCATTTTAGGAGGAGGTCGTTACGATGATTTAACTGGTATTTTTGGTTTAAAAGGATTATCTGGTGTAGGTATTTCGTTTGGTATTGATAGAATTTATGATGTCATGGAAGAATTAAACTTATTTCCAGATTCTGTATCAAAAATATCTACTACTAAAGTATTATTTGCCAACTTTGGAGAAACTGAATTAATGCATTGTGTAGAATTAGTATCTAAATTAAGACTAGAAGGAATTCATGCAGAAGTATATCCTGATGTAGTAAAAAAAATAGCAAAACAATTTGAATATGCTGATAAAAAACAAATACCATTTGTTGCCGTTGTTGGTAGTAATGAAATAGCTAAACATACAGTTATGCTAAAAAATATGCTTACCGGAAACCAAGAAGAAGTGAGTATTGAACAACTCATCTTAATCTTAAAAAAATAATAAATATCTCATAACAACTAAATTCATAAAAAAACTCCCAATAAATTTGGGAGTTTTTTTATGAAATGAAAAATAAAACGTATTATTCAAATTTTAAAATAATAAATTCAGTTCTTCTGTTTTGCTGATGTTCTTCCTCTGTACAAGTAGATTTAACATCCCCTTCACAAGCACAACCATTTTTTAATTTAGATTCACCATATCCTTTTCCTGAAATACGCTCTGGATTTGTAATTGATTTTTTAATATATGCAGCTGATGCTTTCGCTCTGTTATCTGATAATTTTTCGTTAAACACAGCACTAGCCCTACAATCTGTATGAGAACCAAGCTCAATTACCATATTTGGATATTCATTCATGATTTTAATAATTTTATCCAATTCAATACCAGCGTCTTTTCTAATATTATATTTCCCTAAATCAAAATAAATAGGTTTAATATCTATCATCTTTGCTAAATCACCACCAATCTCTAATTTACTTAAAGAAACATTTAAAGCTTCATGAACATTTATTTCGCCTGCTTTTTTAATTTCATAATTAAACACAACTTCTTTAGTTAAATACCCTGATTTCTCTAACTTAATAGTATACCCTATTCTATCACCAATTTTATTATTTGGTAAAGCTTTTCTATAGGTTCCTGTATTTGACGTTACAAAAGTATCAAATGGTTTTCCTGTAAACGCATCCGTAATTGTTACTTTAACACCATCTAAAGTATTTTTAGTAGTAGCATCTGTAATAATTGCTAATAAAGAAAGTCCAGGATTTTTCTCTAATACAACATCTGCAGAAACCACATCGGCTGTTTCTGAAACATTAACTAATGAATTTCCATCGAAATAAGAATCTTTTTGACCTTTTAACTTATAGCTACCTGAATTTTCAACATCAAATGTAAAAGCGCCATCAGCTGATGTGGTTACTGTTTGAATTAATTTTCCTTCTGAATCATATAAATTAACAGTTGTATTAGCTAGTATGTTTCCATCTTTATCTTTAGCTATGCCTTTAATAGTTTTACCAAACTGAAAAGATTTTAAGAGATTAAAACTATAAATATCATCATCTCCTTTTCCTCCATCTCTGTTAGATGCAAAATACCCTTTAGATTTTTCTGAATTTAAAACAAAACTAAAATCATCTTTACTTCCATTAATGGGAGCACCTACGTTTGTTACTTTGTCAATTATATTATTTTTAATTTGTGTCACAAAAACGTCTAAACCGCCCAAACCAGGAATACCATCCGACGAAAAGAAAAATAATCCACTTTCGTGAATAAAAGGAAACATCTCATTTCCTTCAGTATTAACCTTATCCCCTAAGTTTACAGGCGTGTCCCATGTACCGTTAGTATTTCTAACGGTTTTGTATATATCGGTTCCCCCTTTGCCTCCTGGCATATCAGATATAAAATACAATGTGTTACCATCAGCACTTAACGATGGATGTCCTACTGAATATTCTTTATTATTAAAAGGAAAAGCTATTTTTTTACTCCATTTGCCATCTTTAAATTTAGCCTCATACATTTCTAAATTTATAATACCCTTAGTGCTTTTAGAATGATAATTATTAGATGTATAAACTAATACACTACCATCTTTACTATAACTTACAGGACCTTCGTGAAATTTTTTATTAAATGAACTCATTTTTTTTGAATTCAAAATCTCAGAGTTAGTGTCTGCTTTTCCTATATACAAATCTAAAAATGGAAGATTATTACCATTCCATAAACGATAAGATGAATTAATAGATTGTTTGGTTGAAGCATATACTATCTGGTCTTTATAATATACAACTCCAAAATCTTGTTCAGGAGAATTAATACTTAAACTTTTTACAGTAAACTGTCCTTTATTTTTAAGCAAGTCAATAGTATAAGTTTTATTTTTACTATATAATTTAACTCTGCTATCAGATGGATTTAATGTATTGTAAATATCCATCTGCTTTTGAGCATCTGCATATTTACCATTCATTCTTAAAATTTGAGCATAAGAATAAACATCTTCATTTTTTTTATCTGTAGCATTTACAATATCTGAATATACTAATTCTGCATTTGTATAATTTCCAACCATTTTATAACTATCTGCTAACTTACGCTTTGCATCAGTTGTTATATCTTTTTTACCACCAATTTTTTTGATGACTTTTGTATAATTGAAATTATCATATTCTTTTACCGCTTTTTTTATACTTGATTGACCAAGAATAGAAATGGGTAAAGATAAAATAGAAAGTAAGATTATGTTTTTCATATTGATAAACTGTTTTTAGAAGTAACGTGAAGATTTAATTTTTGCTTTTGATTTAGAAATTAAATCATAACGTAACATAATTTCATGACTACCGTTGTTGTATTTACCTGTCGTATTTGCCATAGACCAATCAAAAGAATAACCAACTGCAAATTGTTCAGTAAAATTATACCCTAATAAGGTGCCCACAGCATCGCCTGTTCTGTACATAGCTCCAACAGTGAACTTATCTTTAAATATAAAATTAGCCGTAACATCTCCTTGAATGGGCGATCCTTTAGTAGCTTTAATAAAACACGTTGGTTTTAATTTTACATCTGAACTTAAATTAAATACTGTTCCCATAATAAAAAAATAATGCTGTTGCTCAATAGATTTTGATGAACTAGTTGTACTTAATTTATTCTCTAATAATTTTGGTATTGATAGTCCAACATAAAAGCGCTCTCTGTAATAATAAATACCTGCACCTAAATTTGGCAATACTTTTTGATTATTTTGAGCAAACGAACCATCATTTTGATTGTCTAATTTTAAAGGTGTTAGTTTATTACTGTACATATTTACTAATCCTTTTAAGCCAAAACTTAATTTACTTTTGCTTGTTAACTTTACTTGATATGATAAATCTAATGCAACAGATGAATTTTTTGTAGGTCCTATTTTATCATTTAAAACACTTAAACCAACACCCATTTTACCATTTAAAATTGGAGTATGCATAGTAAGTGATTGTGCTACTGGAGCTCCATCAAAACCCACCCACTGAGAACGATTAATCCCGGTAATAGTCAACGCATCTCTGGTTCCGGCATATGCTGGATTTAACCACAATGTGTTATACATATAATGCGTAAACATTGCATCTTGCTGAGCTTTTAAAGAATTAGTAAATACAACTAATCCAATAACAATTGTCATTATTTTTTTCATTTCTATTTTTAAAATCTTAATCATTGCTATTATAAATACTATTACTAATTAACCGTTTTATTTAAATAAATAAATCCTTTGTACGGTTTATCTCCATTTCCTAAATCTAAAATATAGAAATAAGTGCCTTCAGGTAATTCATCTCCACCATATCTTACTCCCTCTGATGCCTTACCATTCCATACTTTATCATTATTATTATATCCTTCTATCTTACTCACAATATTTCCCCATCTATTTAATACCGTAAAGGTATTTTTAGGATATAATGTAATGCCTTTAATTACAAAAACATCATTTACTCCATCTCCGTTTGGAGAGAATCCCTCCGGAATACTAAACACAATATCTGTTGTGTCTTTTACAGGTGTAAATCCTGTTGGAAGATTATCACCTGGTTCATTTGGATTACCATTATCATTCACGTCTGTATTATCTCCTGTATTTGTTGTATCTACACTTAATACAACTCCGTTTGGCAATGATGATAATGCAACACCAGAATTAAACAATTGAGTAAGCGAACTCTCATGCATATTATAACTTACTACCATTGTTACCGTTTCAACTACACCTAATCCTAATGTATTATTACCTGATAACATTGTTGTGATAGTTCCTCCATTATAATTTGTATTTGGTGTTAATCCTGAAGAAGCAGATACACTATTAACTGTATATGTTATTGGTGCAGGGAATGTATTATTTAAATTATCTATTAACTGAATATTAGTAGCTATAACAACTCCTAAATTCTTTATCTTAAATTCAAAAACTGTTTGATTCACTCCATTATTTAACAATACTGTAGAAAGGGCTGTTTTAGCTACTCCTATCTGTTGTCCAAATAAAGTAGGATTGTTTTCCCCTGGTTCATTTGGATTACCATCTCCATCTGGATCTGGGTTCTCGCCTGCATTGGTTGTATCTACTGATGTATGAACACCGTTACCATCTATATCAGGAAAAGCCGATGTAGAAGCTATACCTAAATTGCCTAATACAGGTATTGTAGATCCATTCATGCTAAAATTAACCGTTAAAGTAACTAGGCTATTTTGTGATACATTTAACGAATTTGTACCCGATAATAAAGCAAGATTTGACGATCCATTGTATGAAGAATTAACCGTTAACGGTGCAGTTGAATTTAAACCAGCAACTGTGTATGTTATTGGCGAAGGGAAAACATTTGCTAAATTATCTACCAATTGAACATTAGTTGCTACAACTGGGCCTACGTTAGCAACATTAAATGTAAACACAGTTTGGTAAGAAGTTGTATTCAATTTAATTAAAGCCGATGCTGTTTTTGCAGCGCCTATTTGAGGTCCAAAAAGAGTTGGATTATTTTCTCCTGGTTCATTAGGGTTACCATCTCCATCTGGATCTGAATTATTTCCAGTATTAGTTGTATCAACAGATGTATGAACACCATTACCGTCTGGATCAGGTAAAGCTGATGTAGAACCAATACCATAATTACTCAACGTAGTTAAAGTTGTATTATTTGGATTAAAATTAACCGTTAATGTAACTATTGAACTTTGATTTGAATTTAATGTGTTTGTTCCTGATAATAAGGCAACACTTGTATTACCATTATATAAAGAATTTACAGTAAGTGGTAAATTAGCATTTACTCCAACTACTGTATATGTAATTGGTAAAGGGAATGTTGTATTTAAGTTATCTACTAATTGAACATTATCACCAGCTAAACTTCCAATATTTGAAACATTGAATTTAAATACACTTTGGAAAGTAGTCGTGTTAATTTTTGTTGTAGATAACACTGATTTTGCAACTGCTATTTGAGGGTAACCCACTAGTACCGTTTGTACATTTATTGTTATTGTCGACGTACTACAAACTACTGGATTAACCGATGTATTACAAATTGTGTATGTTGTTGTAGTTGTTCCTGTGTAAGACGCATTTGGCGTAAATGTGTAACCACCTGTTGCCGGATCTACTGTTATAGTTCCTGTGCTTGATGACGGCTGCGTAACACTCACTGAATAGGAAGCATTTGGCACAACTCCTAAATCATTTGTTGTTAAATTGCCAGTTACTGTTGCTGATGGAACAGTAGTAATAGCGTCTGGATTTGCTACTAAAGCAGGGTAAACTGTAAATGTAATTGATGCTGTAGAACATGGAGGAGAACTCACATTGCATAACGTATATGTAGACGATGTAGTGCCTGTAAATCCTGAAGCGGGAGTATAAGTATACTGACCCGTTGATGAATTT
The DNA here is from genome assembly GCA_964541155.1 of uncultured Flavobacterium sp. Lineage (GTDB taxonomy): Bacteria > Bacteroidota > Bacteroidia > B-17B0 > Aurantibacillaceae > UBA4416. The sequence continues at coordinate 125,097 of CAZIPC010000006.1, read as the reverse complement.
ACTAACAAGGTTCCTGTTCCTACGGAAAGTGATCCTGCCGTATAGATAGGATTTAACGATGATGAAACTCCAGAATCATTACTACTTAAATCACCCATTACTGATGTATTTTCTATTGTTGAATTTGAATCTAATACTGCAATTGGAAGATTTCCAACAATAATTGTTATAGTTGTTGAACTACTCACTATTGGATTAACAGAAATATTACTAATTGTATATGTAGTAGTAGTTGATCCTGTATATGTTGAATTTGGAGTGAATGTATAATCTCCTGTTGATGGATTTACTGTAATTGTTCCTGTTGATGTCGATAGCTGTGTAACGCTTACTGAATAGGTAGCATTTGGCACAACTCCCAAATCATTTATTGTTAAAGTTCCACTTACTATTGCAGAAGGAGTTGTATTAATTGCATCTGGATTTGCTACTAAAACAGGGTAAACTGTAACTGTAATTACTGCTGTTGAACAGGTTACTGGTGCTCCATTACATAATGTATAAGTAGCCGATGTGGTTCCTGTAAATCCTGCGCTTGGCGTAAAAGTGTATTGACCTGTTGATGAATTCATTGTAATAGTACCTGTTCCTATTGTTACTGAACCAATACTATAAGTGCCTCCTGTTACACCTCCATCATTTGTAGACGCATTAGCACTTACTGGTGTATTTTCAATAGTTGTAATCGCATCATTTACTGGGGCTGGATTAGGGAATACATTTATTGTAATTGTTGCTGTGCTACAAACTATTGGATTAACCGATGTATTACAAATTGTGTATGTTGTAGATGTAGTTCCAGTAAATGTTGAATTTGGTGTAAACGTATATCCTCCAGTTGCTGGATTTACTGTAATTGTTCCTGTTGATGTCGATAGCTGTGTAACGCTTACTGAATAGGTAGCATTTGGCACAACTCCTAAATCATTTGTTGTTAGATTACCAGTTACCGATGAAGATGGTGTTGCATTTATTACATCTAAATTAGCTACTAAAGATGGATAAATAGTGAATACAATAGTTGTTGTTGAACAAGGAGGTGAACTTACATTACATAACGTATAGGTTGCTGTGGCTGTTCCTGTAAAACCTGATGCTGGCGTATACGTATATTGACCAGTTGACGAATTCATAACTAACGTTCCTGTACTTGCCGCTCCACTAGTAAACACTGGATTTAATGACGGTAAAACACCAGAATCATTTGAACTTGCATTTCCAAATACCGGTGTATTTTCTACAGTAGTTGTAGCGTCTGATACTGCTACTGGAGAATTTCCTACTACTATTGTTATAGTTGATGAACTACACACTGTAGGATTAACTGAATTATTACAAACTGTATATGTAGTTGTTACAGAACCTGTGAAACTAGGATTTGGAGTAAATGTATAACCACCTGTTGACGAATTTACTGTAATTGTTCCTGTTGATGATGATGGAGGTGTTATGCTTACTGAATAATTTCCTCCTGATACAATTCCTCCATCGTTAGTTAATAATGTTCCTGTAGTAGCAACGCTTGGTGTTGTAGCTATAATATCTGGATTAGCTACTAAAGTTGGGAAAACTGTAATAGTTATTACTGCCGTTGAACATACAACCGGAGAACCATTACATATTGTATAGGTGGCAGATGTTGTTCCTGTAAAACTAGAATTAGGTGTATATGTATACTGACCAGTTGTTGGATTCATAGTTAACGTTCCTGATCCTACAGTAGGTTGGCCTGTTGTAAATGTAGCTCCAGTTATTCCCGAATCATTATTACCTGCATTTGAAATAACTGATACACCTTGAATTGTATTAGTGGCATCATTTACTGCTGTTGGACAATTATTTAAGACAATACTAATAGATGCTGAACTAGAGCAACCTGCAGTAGTTGTTCCTGTAACCGAATATACAACTGTTGAAGTAACAGTTCTTGTAATAGATGATCCTGATAAAGAACCTGGGTTCCAAACATAAGAGGATGCTCCTAATACTGATAATGTGGTAACTCCATTATTACATAAAGTTGAAGATGTAGCTGAAAGTGTTAACGATGGTAGTGAATTAACTGTTAACGCCACTGTTTGAGTAGCTGAACATCCTTGGGCATTTGTGCCAGTTACTGTATAATTTGTTGTAATGGTTGGGCTTACTGCTATAACTGATGTGGTAGCACTTGTATTCCATAAATACGTATTACCGCCACTAGCAGTTAATGTTACTGTTGAACCTGAACATAATGAATTAGACGATGTGCTTAAACTTAGTGTTGGAACTGAATTAACTGTTAAACTAACTGTTTTCGTATTTGCACATCCTTGAGCACTTGTTCCGGTTACTGTATAATTTGTTGTAACCGTTGGACTAACTGCTATAACTGATGTGGTAGCACTTGTATTCCATAAGTACGTATTACCGCCACTTGCCGTTAATGTTACTGTTGAACCAACACACAATGAATTTGACGAAGCACTTAAACTTAGTGTTGGAACTGAATTAACTGTTAATGCCACTGTTTGAGTAGCTGAACATCCTTGGGCATTTGTGCCAGTTACTGTATAATTTGTTGTAATGGTTGGGCTTACTGCTATAACTGATGTGGTAGCACTTGTATTCCATAAATACGTATTACCGCCACTAGCAGTTAATGTTACTGTTGAACCTGAACATAATGAATTAGACGATGTGCTTAAACTTAGTGTTGGAACTGAATTAACTGTTAAACTAACTGTTTTCGTATTTGCACATCCTTGAGCACTTGTTCCGGTTACTGTATAATTTGTTGTAACCGTTGGACTAACTGCTATAACTGATGTAGTAGTACCTGTATTCCACAAATACGTATTACCGCCACTTGCCGTTAATGTTACAGTAGAACCCGAACATAATGAATTTGATGAGGCGCTTAAACTTAGTGTTGGAACTGAATTAACTGTTAACGCCACTGTTTGAGTAGCTGAACATCCTTGCGCATTTGTACCAGTTACTGTATAATTTGTTGTAACGGTTGGACTTACTGCTATAACTGATGTGGTAGCACTTGTGTTCCATAAGTACGTATTACCTCCACTAGCAGTTAATGTTACTGTTGAACCCGAACATAATGAATTAGACGATGCGCTTAATCCTACTGTTGGTAATGTTCCTACTGTTAATCCAATTGTTTGAGTAGCTGAACAACCTTGTGCGCTTGTTCCGGTTACTGTATAATTTGTTGTAACCGTTGGAGTTACAACAATACTAGATGTTGTAGCTCCTGTATTCCATAAATATGTATTACCTCCACTTGCCGTTAATGTTACAGTTGAATTTGAACATAAAGAAGTTGATGTAGCGCTTAAACTCACACTTGGTTGAGCATTTACAATCAAGTTAACCGTTTTTGTATTTATACATCCTTGAGCATTTGCTCCAGACAATGTATATATTGTTGTTGATACAGGAATTACTGTTGCCGTAGCGCCTGTTAAAGACCCTGGATTCCATGTGTAAGATACAGCTCCTGATCCTGTTAATGAAGCTATTGAACCTGAACATACAGATGATGCTGTTGCTGTGATAGATGGAGCTGACATTACAGTAATTGTAAAAATTTGTATTGGAGATGTATCAATTCCTCCATTTAACGTTCCACCATCATCTTGAATACTTACAGATACTGAAGCAACTCCGTTTTGATTATTAGCAACAATATAAGATAAATTACCACTTGCATCAATAGCAGGCTGAGTACTAAAAAGTAAATTATTATTATTATTTACATTAAACGAAAGTGATTGAGAAGACTCGTTTAAAGGACCAGCACTTAATGAAGTTGCCCACCCATTAAAAATCTGAACGCCACTATTTTGACAAACAGTATTATTAGCACCCTTTGAAAAAGATGGTACATCATTTACTGGATTTATTGTAACAGTAATTATGGCTGGATTTGAAGGATTACCATCTAAATCAGCAATTGTATAAGTTATTGATGCTGTACCATAATAATTTAATGCTGGTATAAATGTTACGTAACCAGGGAAATTGGCTGCATCAGTTACAGACCATGTTCCTGCTGCTGATGTTAAACTACCTATTAATGTTAATGTACCTCCATCAATTCCTGGATTTAATCCATCATTATCAATATCATTAACAGAAATATCATAACTAACTGGTGTATCTTCATTTGTTGTAATAGCATCATCAACAGCTAAAGGAATACCTGGGGTTAAAACAATTACTGTGATTAATCCATTGTTGGATACTAAACCAGAATTATCTTTCACTGAATAGTGAATTGGAGTTAATGTATCAATTGGAGTTACAAACGAATACGAAAATGTAATGTTGCCAGAATTATCTACTGAATAAGTTCCTTCACCTGCAACCGTAAAAACAGTTTGTATTCCAGGCGTATATGGATCTAAATCTACCGAACTAATATCAACAGTTCCATCAACATCAGTATCATTAGAAGTAATATTGAATGTGAAGGACGCTGTAGAGCTAGTACCAGCTGTGGTTGCAACATCGTTAACAGCTACAGGAGCATCATTAACCGGAATTACGTTAATAATAATTAAAGCACTATCAGAAAGAGCTCCTGATTTATCCTTAACTGTATATGCCAGAGGTGTAACAAAACCATTAAAATTTAAAGCTGGGATAAATGTTACATTTCCAGTATTATTTACTGTAAAAGTTCCTTGACCACTCATTGTGTAAGAGGTTTGAGTACCAAGTAATAATGGATTTAAATCAACTGAAGCATTATCCACAATACCTGCATTTCCATGAGTAATATCTAAATCATAATCATTAGTTGTAACATTAAAAGTAATTGGAGTATCTTCGTTTGTGCTATTAATATCATCTACGGCTATAGGTGGGGTATTTGCCCAAGATACAACTACTTTTATTCTAGCGGTATTTGAAACTAAATTTAAATTATCTTTTACTGTGTATTGAGCAGTTACTGTGCCTGAAAAATTCCAATCAGGCATAAACGTTAAATTACCAGAAACGTCAACAGAAAACTGACCTTGATTAATTACATATAAAGATTGTTGAATACCAGGAGTATTAGGATCTAAATCTACTCTACTAGGATTTATAGTATTTATTCCAGTATCATTATTTGTTAAACTAAAAATAACTGGATTATTTATAGTAGTTGTTGATGAATCGCTATTTGCAACTGGTGCACCAAAAGGAATAACAGTCACTATAATATTAGCCTGATTTGATGTAAGACTGAGACTATTATTAACTGTATATAATATTGGAGTTGCATTTCCATAAAATGAAGATAATGGAGTAAATGTGACAACTCCTGAACTATTACATGTATAAGTTCCTTCTCCTGGTATTGAAATACTATTTTGTTGAGCAGCGGTTAATGGGTCTAAATCAACAGAGTTAGTTAAAAGAGTTCCATCAACATTTATATCATTTGTTAATATATTAAAAGAAACAGGAGTATTTTGATTTGTTGTTACTGCATCATTAACTGCTACCGGTGCCACGTTAACTTTAGTTACATGAACAGTCATAACACCTGCTACTGTTCCTGCATCAAGGTCGTTTACTTTAAATGTAAATGTTGTATAAGAGGCTCCATATTGATTATATAAAGGCGTGTAACTAAGATTAGGAATATTAGCAACTGTTATAACCTGCCCAACAGAAACAGCTACTCCATTATATTTAAGAGAACCTAAAGCTGGTAGTGACGCAATTGTTATACTGGTCATTAAGTTAGACTCTACATCAGTGTATTTAAAATCTGACGCTACAAATGAATATGTTGTATTTTCTAAAGTAGTAACAGAACTTGTAGTGGCTACTGGAGGATCGTTTACTGGATTTACAGTAACTGTAATTGTACCAGAATTTGAAATTAAAAGATCGTTGTCTTTGATTGTGTATGTTATTGATGCTGTACCGTTAAAGTTTAGAGAGGGAGTATATGTTACATTTCCTGTTGAACTAACGCTCCATGTACCATTACTACTATTGGTTGATAAAGTTGCTGAACTAACCGTAACTGTTCCATCAATATCAGTATCGTTGTTAGTAATATTAAATGTAACTGGTGTGTCTTCGTTAGTTGTTGACGCATCATTATTTGCAACTGGAGCAGTAGCAATTTTGATTCCAAAATTTAAATTGGTTTCATTGTTAGTCATACTACCAACAGTCGTAAATGTAAGAACACCATTTGCAGATCCATCATTTCCTGTTAACGTATTTCCTAAATCATTGTTTATTTCACCCATATTAGAACATCCACTAGGAAGTGTAGCTAACATTGATGAAGAAGATGTTCCTACAGAATAATTATTGGTACTTAATACTACTTTTATTGATGTACTAGAAGCTACCGACGCATTACATATTCTCCATGAACCATCAGCATTAACAGGCACTGTAGCAAAACAAGAAGTCGTTCCTGAAGTTTTAGCTGCAGAAACATAAAGTTGTGAAGTTTTAGCCGTTGAAATAGGTGTTCCATCTACTTTATTATTCCCATTATAATCCCAATATATATTTCCCATAATACAGTACGGTGTAGTATTTGCACAATCTGAAATTGGAACTGTTAATGAAGCTGGTGTGCCTGAACCACAAGAATTAGAAGGTGTAACAATTACAGCATAATTACCCGATTGCCCTGCTCCATTCAAATCAATAGTTACACTATTTGTACCTTGTCCCGAAATAACAGATCCTCCAGTAGGTGCTGTCCATGTATATCCTGTTGCATTAGAGAATCCAGTTACCGAAAACGTAACATTTGCATTATTATCACAATATGAAGTTGTACCTGTATGGTAGTATACCGTCATAGCTGCATAATCTACATAACCTATAGCGTTTGATGAACCTATATTTGCTCTAATTCTTATTCCAAAATTTGAATTGTTTACAACAGTTGGAGTTAATCCTGTTGTGTTACTACCCCACATATCAGTTGAACTACCATACGTAAAAACAGCATCACTAGTTGGCCAACTTCCTGTTAAGGTTTTATTACTTCCTATTGAAGATGTATTAGCAACTAACGTAACTCTACTATCTGTTACCGTACCAGTGGCATGTTTTTTTAAATTAACAACAATACCATCTATAGTAGCTCCAGCAGGTACCGAAAAACCAAATCCATTTAAATATAAATATTGTGTGTTTCCGGTTGAACTATTAGTAACTGTTGCATATGTATTATCATTTAAATACGCATTAGAAGCATTAGTCCATGAGCCATTTCCAGAAGCAATAGAAGATGTTGTTGGATATTTTGTTGGTGTAGACGAAAATGTTCCAGATGGTGGATTAGTAGCAACAATAGTTCCTGTACCCATAGAGTTGCTTACAGTAATCGTTGTTGGATTTCCAGTGATTGATGATGCTGAACATCCATTTGACCCAACTACTGACATTAAACTATATTGAGTAGTTGCCGATGGATAAACGAAAATATCATTACCAGAAACATAATTACTTACTGTTCCTACTCCATTGTTGATTGATAATGTATATGGTGATATACCTCCAGTGATTGCAACATTTAAATGACTTGCACAAGTGATAGATGTCCCTGTCAATACCGCTATTGGGGCTTTATTAAATGTAATAGTTACATCATCAGTACTTGCTGGGCAACCTACACTGGTTAAAGACCATCTCAAGGTATAAGTGTTACCAGCAATACCGTTAAAAGTAGAATTAGCAATACTAGTTGTACTGGTATTAGAAACACCAAAACCGCCGCCGGTTCCTGAAACAATAGACCATACTCCCGAAGTACCTACTGGGTTATTAGCAGCTAATGTTACTGTTGTTAATCCACAAGTTGAAAGTCCTGTTTGATCTGAACCAGCATTAGCAATATTGATATCCGCATTTAATGTATATGTGAAACGGCATGTTCTACCTGTTACATCTATATTAGCTGTATAAATACCTGCACTCAAATTACTAACATTACTTACTGTTGGTGATTGAATTGAACTAGTAAATCCATTTGGACCCGCCCAAGAATAAGTAACATATGGCGAAGCTGTTGCAGTAAAATATATAGATCCTCCTTGACATATTGGAGAATTAGCAGAAATACCAACAACTGGACATCCTGAAATACTTACTGGTGTTTTTGTAGTACCTGAAATTGGACAACCAAAACTATTAAATACTCCTGGATTACTAGCATTATCATATGTGTTACCAGATATATTACCGGTACCAATAATATGAGCACTGTTATCTACATTGTTATCACAATTTAAATAAACACAATCAGTTGTTATAAGAACTTTAAATTTAAATTGAGTACTATCAGTTCCGGTTGGTGAATTATTGATCAATCCTCCAATATAATTATTAGCCCCTGTTCCAATTCTTACTTTAACTACTTTTGAAGAAGAAATATACTCTGCTTGATCATCTCCAGCAGCATCTGTCATAACGCCTGAATTAGGCCCGTATGTTATTTTTATTGATCCAGGTACATATTGAGCATTTCCTTCAATTGTATCTGTTATGTAAGCTTTAATAGCTGGATCTGACCCTATATTTAAACCATTAATTGTGTATTCTAATGTATCTCCTGGCTGAGCTGTAGCAGCAACTGGATGCGTTAAATTTTTTACCCTAACAGCACTTCTTAAATCTGGTTCGTATACATCTATTGCAGAAGTTACAACTTGTGTTAAAAAAGTTTCCCCGCCCGTAGTTTGTCTAATTGTTGCCGAAATAGCATTATTTCCAATATAATTTTTTGTAGAATTGTTTGGTGCAAAAATATTAGCGTCATACCCTAAAGTATTGTTATAGTTTGGATTTCGTAATGTTGTTAAAGCACCATTTCTTGCAAGAGTACTATTAAACATATCTGTAGAAGGATGTATAGCATCGGATAAATTAACAAAACTAGTGCCGCCTTTAAATAATAATTGATCGCCTGTTAAAGATCTATCTCCATCATATACTACCAATCCTAATTCAAAATTAACTGGGCCAGATAATGGCGTTTGAAATCCTGAAATTGGAATATCAACTGTTGAATAAGTTCCAGCACTTACATTTGCCAACCCATCAAAAACAGTTAAATTTCTCATAGTTAATGTATTGTTTTTATATATAACTACGATAGTCCACCCCCCAAAAAGGTTTGTTCCACCAATATCATTAGCTACGTTAGCTACTGTATACCTATCCGTTAATCCATTTGCCTGAAGTATTGACGTAATGTCTTTAAAACAATGATAAGTTCTATACCCAACAGTATTATCTTTTAAGTAATCTGCAGTTAAATTTATGTATGTTCCTGAATTAACTTTTAATTTAACTTGATTGCGAGTGGCAAAATTTTCATCTCCAGTCGAACAATCGGCTCCCCAATATAAACCAGCCCAACTGATTTCAGAACATGTTGGTAAATTTAACTGATCGCTACTCGACATAAATGTTGATGGATCTCCATCTATATCAACATATCCATTGGTGAAATTATTATCATATCCTGTTCCTGCTGGCGGAATTTCATTTTGCACAACATTATCAGGAACTGCTTTAGAAGAAGTATTTGATAAATAAATAATACCTCCTTTTTGGGTAATTGATTTTCTAACAGTAAATGGAGTAATTACTTGAGAAAATGATTGAGATAAAATAGTAACTAAACCTAATGTAAATAAAACTTTCTTCATTTATATAAAAAAATTAATTGATAGTTAATACTGATGTGTGAATGTTTTGCTTTGTTATAAGACTCGCAGTGTATTTTCCAAAGGCAAGATTTGTAATATCCACTGTAGCATAATATGGATATTTTATTAATTCAAAATTAGATTCTATTACTAACTTTTTTGAATCATCATATATTTTTAATGTGCCATCGCTACCTTCATTTCCATTGAAAGATACTCTTAGTAATCTCTTCCCGTCAACAAGCTCAATTTTTAATATTAAATTGTTTTCTATTAAAATTTGACATTCACCAGCTAATTTTTGAAATGGTATTTTTTGTAAATTAACTTTACCCAATTCAACTGATGACTTAGATTTAATCTGAAAACAGAAAACTAATAAGCCTATTAACGATAACTTTTTTATGTTCATAATTTTAATTTTTTAAAAATTAGTATTTAAGAATTCATATTGCTATTTATATAGCATTTCCTATTTCTGATGATTTATCAAAAAATTAAAAAAAGTGATATTGTATCTATAATATCAATTTTAATTCTGTAATAAGAAATTTAGGAATTGGTTTTCAATGGAAAGGACCACGAATTTACAACTTTTACTAATTACTTTTATCTAAATTATTTTAGCAAAGGGTTATATATAGTACATTTAATTCTTTAAAAAAGAATTAAATTATTAAAAATCAATTAGTTAAGTTAAAAAATAATTTTATAAATACACTATTAAGAGGGTGTAAACTCATAAAATAAGGTTAAATTTTGTAGCTAAAAAGTATGCTTTTGAGTGTAAATGCTATGTAAATAAAAAAAATGCATAAAAAAAGCCCTCGATAAATCGAAGGCTTTTTATTTTTTTTTGAGAATAAAAATTACTCAGCTAAAACAATCACTTTATTATTAAAAACTTCAACAACACCACCTTTTACTTCAAAAGCATGATTGGTATTATTTTCTTCTACTAACTCGATAGTTCCACTCTTTAAAGTAGCAATCATTGCCGCATGGTTATTTAATAATCCAAAAGAACCTTCCGAGCCCGGAAATACAGCTGATTTCACTTGCCCTTCAAAGATTTTTTTATCTGGTGTTATAATTTCTAAGTTCATTTTCTTAAAATATTAAGCTTCTGCTAAAATTTTCTTACCTTTTTCAATAGCTTCTTCAATAGAACCCACTAAGTTAAAGGCTGCCTCTGGATATTCATCAACTTTACCATCTAAAATCATATTAAATCCTTTAATAGTATCTTCAATTGGAACTAATACTCCTTTTAAACCGGTAAATTGCTCTGCAACATGGAAAGGTTGTGATAAGAAACGTTGTACACGACGAGCGCGGTGTACTACCAATTTATCTTCTTCACTTAACTCATCCATACCTAAGATGGCAATAATATCTTGTAATTCTTTGTAACGTTGTAATGTATTTTTAACTCTTTGAGCACAATTATAATGTGCATCACCAATAACTGTAGGTGTTAAAATACGAGATGTTGAATCTAATGGATCTACTGCTGGATAAATACCTAACTCAGCAATTTTACGACTTAATACTGTTGTTGCATCTAAGTGAGCAAATGTTGTTGCTGGCGCTGGATCCGTTAAATCATCCGCCGGCACATATACCGCTTGTACTGATGTAATTGAACCTTTTTTAGTTGAAGTAATACGCTCTTGCATCGCTCCCATTTCAGTTGATAATGTTGGCTGATAACCTACCGCTGATGGCATACGACCTAATAACGCTGATACCTCAGCTCCTGCTTGTGTAAAGCGGAAAATGTTATCAACGAAAAATAAGATATCACGACCAGGACCTGTTCCATCTCCATCACGGAAATATTCAGCCATTGTTAATCCTGATAAGGCAACACGAGCACGTGCTCCAGGAGGCTCATTCATTTGACCAAAAACCAATGTTGCTTTTGAGTCTTCTAAAGCTTTAGTATCTACTTTAGATAAATCCCATCCTCCTTTTTCCATATCATGCTTAAAAGCATCTCCGTATTTAATAACGTCTGATTCGATGAACTCACGTAGTAAATCATTTCCTTCACGTGTACGCTCACCTACACCAGCAAATACTGATAAACCAGCGTATGCTTTGGCAATGTTGTTTACTAATTCCATAATTAATACGGTTTTACCAACACCTGCACCACCAAATAATCCAATTTTACCACCCTTTGCATAAGGCTCAATCAAATCAATTACCTTAATACCTGTAAATAATACTTCTGTAGAAGTAGATAAATCTTCGAACTTTGGAGCAGCACGGTGAATTGATACACCATCAGCATTTGACATTGTATTAATACCATCAATAGCCTCACCTACAACGTTAAATAAACGTCCTTTTACTTTATCTCCTATTGGCATTTTTATAGCCGATCCAGTAGCTTTTACTTCCATACCGCGGCATAAACCATCAGTACTATCCATTGCTACGGTACGAACCATATCCTCACCTATATGTTTTTGTACTTCTAAAATTAATGGAGCTGATCCTGAACGAACAATCTCCAATGCATCTAGAATACTAGGCAGTTTTCCACCATTTAAATCAAATGTAACGTCCACTACAGGACCAATAACTTGAGCAATTTTACCAACTTGGTTAGACATGTTATATGTGTTTTTTAAATTCGGGTGCAAATGTAGGGTTAAAAGTTAAAATTACAAACCAAAATGTAACTTTTAAGCGAATAAAATAACCGAATTTATTCACAATTTACTTTTTTCTGTTAACTAAATCTATGACAAGCTCTGGTGGCCTGCCTATTATGGCTTTGTATCCATCAATAATAATAGGTCTTTCTATTAAAATTGGATTTTCTACAAGTAGCTGAATCCATTCTTCATTGGTGAAATTTTTGTTTTTAAATTTCTTCAAATAAATATCTTCTTTTTTGCGAACTATATCTTCGGCTTTTAAGCCTAGCTTATCTAACATCATTTTAAGTTCTTTTTTGGTAGGTATTTTTTTAAGATATTCTATAATCTCTACTTCGCAATTTTGTGTTTGTAATAAATGTAATGCCTCACGGCTTTTACTACATCTGGGATTATGTAATATTTGAACTTTTGACATGTTAATTTTATCCTAATTATTTTCGTTTACCCTGACTCATTAAAAATGTTTTTAATAGCTCATCAATATTGCCATTTAAAACACTTTCTGCATCTGTAATTTTTAGTTCTGTGCGATGATCGTTAACCATTTTATAGGGATGTAATACATAACTTCGTATTTGAGATCCCCACTCTATTTTCATTTTACCTTCTTCTACAGCATCTCTGGCTTCATTGCGTTTTCTCATTTCAAGTTCATAAAGCTGTGAACGCAGCATTTGCATGGCTTTTTCGCGATTACCTAATTGTGAGCGTTCTACTTGGCAAACCACTACAATGCCTGTTGGCTTATGGGTTAATTGAACCTTAGATTCAACCTTATTAACGTTTTGACCACCTGCACCACCACTTCTAGAGGTGCTCATTTCAATATCGTTCGGATGTATATTAATTTCAATTGTATCATCTACTACTGGATAGACATAAACTGATGCAAAAGACGTATGGCGTTTGGCATTACTATCAAAAGGACTAATTCTTACTAAACGATGTACGCCATTTTCTCCTTTTAAATTTCCGTAGGCGTAATCACCATCTATTTGTATCGATACTGATTTTATGCCTGCTACATCTCCATCTGTTCTATCTAACTCTGTTAATTTAAACCCATTTTTTTCGGCCCACATCATATACATGCGCTCTAGCATACTTGCCCAATCGCAACTTTCTGTACCGCCAGCACCTGCATTTATTTGCAATACACAACTTAAAGCGTCGTCGGGCGAGTTAAGCATATTTTTAAATTCAACATCATCTAAAATTTTTAATGCGGCCAAATACAATTCATCTACTTCAACCTCTGTTGCATCTCCACTTTTAAAAAATTCATACATGGTGTCTAAATCATCAATTGCTGATGTGAGCTTATCGTATGAGCTAACCCACGATTTTCTGGATTTGACTTCTTTTAAAACAGCTTCGGCTTTTTTCGAATCTGTCCAAAAATTTGGATCTAAGGTTTTTTCTTCGAGTTCCTTTAACTCGTGACTTTTTTTATCGTAGTCAAAGAAACCCCTTCAGAGCGATATGTCGTTCGTGAAGGTCTTTTAGTTGATCGGTAGTAAACATAACGCGAAATTAAACTTAATTATGATACTTTAAAAAATTAGATAGCATAATTTTAAAAAACTAAAAAATGCAAATTTTAGGGGTTACCTATTATAGTCTGAGGGATTAATGCATACATTTGCAAATCAAAAAATTAAAAAATAAATATGAAAACAATAAAATTAGTTTTAGTAGCCGCAGTTATTTCTGCTTTTAGTGTGTTTAACATTTCATGTGGTGGGTCAGAAAAAGATGAAAATCCTTTAGCAGACAGTTTATCTGGCGTTAATGGTGAATTATCAGGCAAATTAACTGAAAAAGAAGCTGCCATTCAAGAATTTGTAAATTCATTTAATGAAATTCAAGATAACTTAACAGCTATTAAAGAAAAAGAAAAAATTGTTACTGTAAGTGCTAAAAGTGGCGATGTAAAAAGTAAAGAAGAGTCTATTAAAGAAGACATTCAGGCTATTTATGACTTACTTGCTAAAAACAAAAACAGAATTAACTCTTTAACTAAAAAATTAAAGAAAGCTAATTCTAAAATTAGTGGTTTAGAGCAAATGATTGCTACTTTACAAGCTCAAATTGATGCTAAAGATGGCGAAATTGCCGAATTAAAATCTCAGCTAGAGGCTAAAAATATTGAGTTAAGCAATATTGTAATGAACCTTGAAATTGTTGAAGCTGAAAGCTCTGCAAAAACCGAAAAATTAAACAAAGCTTTTTATGCCTTTGGTACATCTAAAGAATTAAAAGAAAAAAATGTAATTACTAAAGACGGTGGTTTTATTGGAATGGGTAAATCAACTAAATTAAAAGATGATTTTAATAAAGAGTATTTCACTAAAATTGATGCATCGCAAGTAACATCTATTAACATTGGTGCTAAAAAAGTTAAACTTGTTACCAACCACCCATCTAACTCTTATAAACTAGTTGGAGATAAAACTATTGAAAAAATTGAAATTTTAGATGCTGAAGAATTTTGGTCGAACTCTAAATACTTAGTAATTATTACCGAATAAGGTTTAACCTAAACCATCATTACACCTCAAAGCTCAGTTTAAACACTGGGCTTTGTTTTTTACACATCATTGGCATAAGCATGCTTCCGTTAAAACACAACAACTACCAATAAAATAAATTGAGAAATTGATTTCTCAATTTATTTTATATTTACACTATGGAACCCATTATTCAATTAATTGATATCAAAAAAGAATATAAAATTGGCACCGAAGAAATTCATGCGCTGAGTGGTGTTACATTAAACATTTACAAAAACGAATACGTAGCTCTTATGGGGCCAAGTGGTAGCGGAAAATCTACCCTTATGAATATGTTGGGCTGTTTGGATACTCCTACATCTGGCGAGTATATACTTAACCATTTAGCAGTTGCTACAATGAGTGATAACGAATTAGCCGAAGTGCGTAACAAACAAATTGGCTTTGTGTTTCAAACTTTTAATTTACTGCCTCGCGCCACTACTTTAGAAAACGTGATGCTACCCTTAGTATATGCAGGCATTGATAAAACACAACGACAAGCCATGGCAAACAAAGTGCTTGAGCAAGTTGGGCTAAGCAACCGTTTAAGCCATAAACCTAACGAACTATCGGGTGGACAAAGGCAACGTGTGGCTATTGCCAGAGCGTTAGTAAATAACCCTGCCATTATATTAGCCGATGAACCAACCGGAAACCTAGATAGTAAAACATCCATAGAAATTATGGGCTTACTGGAAGACATACACACTAATGGCAATACCATTATTTTAGTAACTCACGAAGAAGACATTGCCGCACACGCCCACCGTATTGTGAGACTAAAAGATGGAAAAATAGAATCTGATAACAACAACACAAACATTACTACCTACAAATCAAGACTAAAAGAATAACGTTTTGCAGCTTGGCGAAGTGGTGGATTTCAAGATGTTTACTTTCAATTTAGCACCAAAGTTTATTTGAAAAACTGACTTTGATTTTAGCACTAAACCCGCCATTTTGCCAAACTGCTGTTGTAGGCAGTTATTTCTCAAATACAAATGTTTCTAAAGCCTCATTAATTAGATTGCTAAGTCTAGTTTGTTGTTGCTCATTTGAAGTAAAATGTAAACTTGTCAATTCTATTTCTTTTTCATTTATATATTCTCTAAAATGAATAAAAATTTGTGTAAAAAAAGATTCGGATAAGTCGTTATTATAATCACCAATCTTATAAATATTATTGAATGATTTAATTATTGCTCCGAATCCAGTAGTTTTCCACAATATGTTCGAATTAGGATTTTCCCATTCGTTAGGGAAAGCATTTTTTACGCCATTAAATGTATTGTTAATCACTTTAATTAATACTTCATCTTCCATATTAATAAAGTAACTTCTCAATGGTAATGATTCTACTTGATTAATTTCTAGGTTGTTTTTTAGTTTTATTTGGTCAGATTCAGGATCTTTTGATATCAATGTTAAAACATATTTTACAAAAGTACCTTGCGAAAGAGTAGCGAAATCTTGTCCTTCGCTTTTTTTACCTAACATTTTTAATCTGTTATAAAAAGCCGAAGATTTTAAATTATTTAATGTTCTAGCTACTTCGTGAATTGTTTTTTGAGGACTTCTGGATTTAGATAACGAAAAGAGATCATAAATCAAACTCATACTAACTTTTGTTTGTTTGCTATTGATTATTGAGAATACATAGGCTTTTTCTTCTTCAATCAAATTAAACATAAAAACAACAGGTAATTCAAATTTATCAGCTAAATCAGATTTTATGATTCCCTTTAGTCTGTGTTGACCATCAAGAACTTGACCGATTTTAGAGTCTAACGGAAATTCAAAATAATTATCAGCGGAATTATACTGTATTGTGTCATAAACACTAATAATTATTGGAGTCGGAAATGTTGCATCTGGGTCGGAACAGTACTCAGAAATTTCATTAATTCTTTTTTTGTTTTCATCTCTTTGAACAGCTAAATCTGATTCACTTCTAGGAGTTATATCAACTATTCGAATTAAATCTAGTGCATTTAATTTTGACAAATAAAATGTACCAATTGGTTGTTCAAATTCTATATATGGTGCTCTTATCATAGTTATCATTACATTTTATTTCCTTTGCTGTCAGTATTAACTGTCGCTACCTTTTTACTTAATTTTTTTACGTCATTATCTTCAATAATAGCATAATCTTGGTCATTTATATCGTTAAAATCTTCTTTAAAGTTATCGAGTTCTAATAAATTAAAGCTAAATAATGAAATAACAATTGCCATTATAAATAATATTAATTGAGGCCAATCAATTCCAAAACTATTTAATTTAATTGGATTTTGAGTTGTTGTTGATATTGAATAGAAAATTCCAGTGAAAAAAAGTATAAATATTGTAATACTAATTGTAGTTATCTTTATTGATCTAAATTCGGTTGGACTTTTTTCTACAAAATTCACAAATAGCGGACCAAGTGCAGATGCTATTAAAGCGATTGAAAAAGTATAAAATGAACCACTTATACTATCAAGATATAAAGATTGCTCTAAATTAAATTTTCCATTTGATAGTCTAATAATTAAATTAATTATTATTCCTATTTGACCAGCAAATACTGTAAATAGACAGAATAGAAAAAAAGACATTGTCTTTCTTTTTATTATACCCCAAGGCTTTTTAAAAGATTTCCAAATTTTATTTTCTTTTTTCTGTTTGTTTTTTTTCTCCTTTTCTTGAAGATTGCTCATAAATTAATATTGTTGTTTATAATTGCCTACAACTAGTGGCTAACCGCTACTTATCCGTTTGTAAGCAATTATAATTACTTGTAAGTGTTAATTAGTGCAAATTAATATTTTAAAACCAATTATTAATCTACATAAACATGTTGGGTAAGCCGTTTTTAAAGGAAGAACAAAGCCTATAAAATATTTTAGTTTTTTTGCGTTGTTTTTTTTACACTTGTAGTATGTTAATTATTGGTATATGCGGTGGCACTGGCTCGGGCAAAACAACTGTAGTAAATAAACTATTAAATATACTGCCTGCCAATCATGTGGCTATTCTCTCACAAGATTCTTATTATAAAGATAATTCTAACATACCCGTTGAGGAACGTAAGTTCATTAATTTTGATCATCCTGATGCTATTGAGTTTGATTTGCTATACGAACACCTTAATCAATTAAAAAAAGGCCATAGCATTGAAAAACCTATTTACTCGTACATTACCTGCACCAGAGCCTCAGAAACCATTACGGTGCCCAGCCAAGAGGTTATTTTAATTGAAGGTATTTTATTATTTACTGATGAGCGCATCCGTAACTTATGCCATGTAAAAGTATTTGTTGATGCACCACCCGATGAGCGCTTACTGCGTGTTATAAAACGAGATATTGTGGAGCGTGGCCGCAACGTAAATCAAACCTTAGATAGATACATTGATAGCGTGAAACCCATGCATGAGCAATTTATTGAGCCTACCAAACGTTTTGCTGATATTATTGTGCCTTTAGGTGGCGAAAATACAGTGGCTATAAATGTTTTGGCATCTACTATCCGTCAAAAATTAGGATTAAGCAAAGATCAAGACATTAACTCGGTGTTTCACTAAATTAACTTCGAGGTTAAGTCTTCCCATTTAGCCATTTCGGTTTCTAACTGTTTTTTTAATGCATTGTAGGAATTAAAAAACTGTGGGTCTTTGGTTAATTCTTGATACAACTCCGGAACTGCTAATTTATCATCTAAAGTTTTTATATCTAACTCTAGTCGCTCAATTTGTTCTTCTACCTTTTTTATTTGAGATTGAATTTTTTTGTTTTCGCCGTCGTTATTAATTACCGGAGCTGGTGCTTTTTTTTCAACAACAGGCGCCGCTTTTGCCCCCGATTTATCTAAATCAAGTTGGTTTAAACGCTCTACTTTTCTAATCTCCATAAATTCTTTAATGTCGCATAAATATTCTTTTACATGCCCATCTCTAAATTCAAATAAGCGATCACACATACCAGTCATAAAATCTCTATCGTGGCTAACCATCACAATAGTTCCTTCATAATCCATTAATGCTTGCTTTAATACTTCTTTTGATTTAATATCTAAGTGGTTGGTAGGCTCATCTAACAATAATAAGTTATAAGGCTCCAATAATAATTTACATAAAGCTAATCGTCCTCTTTCTCCTCCACTTAATACTTTTACTTTTTTATCTATGTCATCTCCACCAAATAAAAACGAACCTAATAATGTTCTCACTTGCTTTCTAACATCACCTACAGCTAGTTCATCTATGGTTTCAAAAACGGTTTTATCTAAGTTTAATTTTTCTTCTTGGTCTTGCTCAAAATATCCCATCAATACGCTGTGTCCTAATTGCACCGTTCCATCAAACTGAATTTTTTTGGCAATCATTTTCATCATGGTAGATTTACCTTCGCCATTACGCCCAACTAGGCCTATTTTTTCTCCTTTGGTAATGATAAAATTAGCATCCGAAAAAATTTGTTTTTCGCCATATTTTTTACCGGCATGTTCGGCAGTAATCACAATTTTTCCGCTATGCGCAGGTGCAGGAAAACGAAAACGAACAGCTGCTGTATCAACATCATCAACTTCTACTCGCTCCATTTTATCAAGCTTTTTAATTAACGATTGTGCAAATGCAGCTTTACTAGCTTTGGCTCTGTTTTTATCAATTAACGTTTCGTATTGATTGATGATGCGTTGTTGGTTTTTTGCTGCGTTTTCTTGCTGTTCTTTACGTTCAGCTCTTAACTCTAAATAATGCGAGTAATTGGTACGATAATCGTAAATTTTTTGATTAACAATTTCGATGGTTCTTTTAGTTACTGTATCTAAAAATGTTTTATCGTGGCTAATTAAAACTACAGCTCCCGGAAAAGTTTCCATAAACTCTTCTAACCATTGAATAGCTTCAATATCTAAATGGTTTGTAGGCTCATCCAGCATTAGTACATCTGGTTTTTGCAAAAGTAATTTTGCTAATTCAATACGCATTCTCCACCCGCCACTAAATTCGGAGGTTTGACGAGTGAATTCTTTACGTTCAAATCCTAAACCAATTAGTACTTTTTCAATATCTTCATCTGTATTACTTGCTCCTACAATATCTAAACGAGTATTTATATCGGTTAAATCTTCAATCAACTTCATGTAAGCATCACTCTCATAATCTGTACGAGTTTCTAATTGATGATTAATTTCATCTAACCTAGCCTGCATGTCTTTAATTTCAGCAAAAGCCGATTCTGTTTCTTCAAACACTGTTCTGCCATGCTGATGGGTCATATCTTGAGGTAAATACCCTATTTTACAGTCTTTAGGAATAGTTACCTCGCCTTTACTTGGCGATTGAAGCCCTGCTAATAGTTTAAGCATGGTACTTTTTCCAGCACCATTTTTACCAGCTAAGCCAATTCTATCTTTTGGATTAATTAAAAAAGATACGTTGTCAAATAAATTATATCCTCCAAACGAAACCGTAACACTATTAACAGAAACCATTATAAATTAATTATTTTTTAAGGCGGCAAAGATAGGTAAAATTAAGTAATAGCGAGCGGTTATATGCAAAAAAAGACTGTTTATACATTTCTTTTTGGCGGTTCCCAAGCGCTTTCGTGAGAGGCTGATATGAATTTTACAAAGCCTAATAATAAAGCTAAATTCATTAATATAAAATGTCCTAAAAAATTAACTAAAGGAATTTTAATTTTTAATTTTTCAAAGGCAATAGTAAACAGTGGCAATGTGAATACTACTAAATAACACAATAATAACCACTTAAATATTGAATACTTACCAACTAAAGCTATTACACATAAAAAAGATAAAACAATAGCAAATGGCGTTATCCATCGCAAAACTTTATGCGAAAAAAAAGCAAAGCCAAATCCTTTGTAAATAGGCAACAGTAAATGTTTATAGTAAATTAAATTTCTATAATTACCTAACGATATTCGTATTTTTCTTTTAAACTCAATCATTGGGGCATCATTAACATCTTCATAACACAATGCTTCTGGCTCAAAAAGAACTTTTTGGTTATTAGAAATGACATGAAGTGTTATAAAAAAATCATCCATTAAAAACCCATCAGGCACTTTCACAAAATGAGATTTATAGATGGCATAACAACCGCCTTCTACCCCCACACAAAATCCATATTTTAAACTTTCGTGATATTTTAACTGGTTTTCAAAATTCATATAAAAAATTTCTTGACCAGAAATACCCTTATTTTTTGGAGAAAACTTATGAATATTACCACAAACCATTTTTGCTTGTTTGATTATTAAATCATACAATAAAGCTTTAATGGTAATAGGTTCAAAAAACACATTGGCATCTGTAAAAATTAAATGTTCGGTTGTAGCTATATCTACTAGCTCATTAATAATTTTTAATTTACCATGCCTGGCATGTTTTTTTATAAGCGTAATATTTGGATGCTTAGTTATGTAGTCTTCAATAATAGTATTGGTTCTGTCGGTAGAATTATCGGACCCTATGAGAACAAACAGTTTATCTTTTGGGTAATCCGCATTTAAAATAGAATCTAATTTTGTTTTAATAACCGCTTCTTCGTTAAATACTGAAAAAACAATTGTTACAAGCGGCCAATCTGTAATTTGAAAATAATTATTTTTATTTTTTTGAATAACCTTTACCGATAATTTTAAATAAAGAGGAAACAGTAAATAGCTATATAAAGGTATAAACAAACACAGTAAAAATATAATAACTAACGTATACTCCATTACCTATTTACTATACAATTAAATATCAATATGCACACACTCTATTAATTTATGGAATAGTCTTTTATAATATTATATAAAGTATCCCTCTCTACTGGAGTGCGTTTTACTTGAGAAATAATATCTACTAATTGCTGTGTAGTTAATTTAGGATTTTGCTCCTCGGCACCAGCCATACTATAAATTTTAGTGGTATCATCAATTGTACCATCCATATCATCAACCCCAAAATTAAGCGATAATTGAGCAGTACTTCTACCTATCATTGCCCAATATGCTTTAATATGATCAAAATTATCTAAGTATATTCTACTGATGGCATAATTACGTAAATCTTCTATAATACTTACCTCCGGAACATCAGACATATCGTTATTGCCATTTCTAAATTTTAATGGAATAAATGCGTTAAATCCTTTTGTTTTATCTTGTAGTTGGCGTAATCTTTCTAAATGATCAATACGATGAGTAAACGTTTCGATATGGCCATATAACATAGTTGCATTAGATTGCATGCCCATGTTATGCCAAATTTCATGAATACTTAACCACTCTTCGGCACTACATTTTCCACCAGCAATTTTATCCCTAATTTCTTTATCAAAAATTTCTGCACCACCACCAGGCATTGAATCTAAGCCAGCTTCTTTTAAAATCTTCATGCCTTCTTGGTAGGTTACTTTTGCTTTTTTAAAAATATAATGACACTCTACTGGAGTAAGCGCTTTAATATGTAACTCAGGGCGATGAGTTTTTATAGCCTTAAATAATGATGTATAAAAATTTAAATCTTGTTTAGGAATAACACCACCTGTAATATGAACCTCTGTAACTTCTTTCCCATCATAGGTTTTAATAATATCCATCATTTGTTCAATAGATAATTCCCAGCCTTCTTCGCGTTGCTTAATTAATCGAGAATACGCGCAAAACGAACATGTGTATACACAGATATTTGTTGGTTCAACATGAAAATTTCGATTAAAGAATACAAAATTTTTATTCTTCTTTTCTCTTACATAATTAGCTAAAGTGCCTAAATACGATAAATTAGCATGTTCAAACAAATAAACTCCTTCATCAAATGAAATACGTTGATTATTAAATACTTTTTCGGCAATTAATTTTAACTCATTACTTAATTGAGAAGATTGTAATAATATATTTTTTGAAGTTTCTAAATTCATTTGGCAAAGTTAATGTATATATTTAATTTGATTACTTAATTTTATTATTTATCAAAATTATTAACCACTTTATATTAGTTAAAATATTAGTAATTTAAGGCTTTAAACTAAATAATGTGTAAATAATTTAGTTATATTTGAGATTAATTTTGAATCATATTAAAAATATCGTCGGCATAATACGTATGCGAGTATACTATTTAGTATTGTTTTTAGCGATTTTACATGGCAAAGATTCTTATTCTCAAATTAAAAACGAAGACGATTTAAAAAAGCAAGCCGAACAATCTTTTGAAGCAGAAGACTATAATTTATCTTATAAACTTTACTCTCAATTGGTTTCTTTATACCCTAAAGATGCAGTATATAATTATAAATTAGGTGTTAGCATGCTTTTTACCGAGCCTAACAAGAAAAAACCTTATTCTTATTTACAAATAGCATGTAAAAACCAAAACGACGCTCCAAAGGAAGCCTTATTTTATCTGGCCAAAGCATATCATTTAAACTATAAGTTTGACGACGCTATTAAATTATATAATGATTATAAAAAAGTAGCATCCTCATCTTCTATAAAAAAACTACAAGTAGATAGGGAAATACAAGCTTGTAAAAATGGCAAACAACTACTATCCACATTATCTGATTTAATTATTCTTTCTAAAAAACAATTAAATGAAGTAGATTATTTTAAAGCATATGACGTAACTGATATTGGAGGTAAATTATTAGTAAAACCAGATGAGTATAAAAGCAGCTATGATAAAAAACAAAAAGACAAATCTGTAGTATATTTATCAAATAACGGAAATAAGTTATATTTTTCTAGTTATGGCGATGGAGGCAATAATGGAAGAGATATTTATTTTACTTATAGATTACCTAACGGAAGCTGGAGTAAAGCTCAAGCATTACCCGCTACAATAAATACAGAGTTTGATGAAGATTATCCATTTTTACACCCTAATGGCAATACACTATATTTTAGTTCGAAAGGGCATAACAGTATGGGTGGTTATGATATTTTTAAAACAACTTATGATGCCAAAAATCAAACATGGAGCAAACCCCAAAACTTAGAATTTCCAATTAATTCTCCAGGAGATGATATATTGTTTGTAACCGATTCTGCCGAAAATACAGCATTTTTTAGTACAAACCGATACAGTCCTTATGGTAAATTAGATGTGCTCAAAGTAAATACCGAGAGACAAACTATCAACTTTGCTGTAATTAATGGCAGTGTTTTAAAAGAAGCCCCTACTCAGAGTGTAAAATCAAAAATAACAGTTAAAAATTTAGCAAACGGTGAAATTGTAGGTATTTTTGATGCGTTAGAAAACGGAGATTATACTATAGATTTGCCCAATGGCGGTAAATTTATATTTACTGTAGAAACACCTGGTATTACAACACAATCTGAAGCGATTGAAATTCCTTCATCAAATTCTTTAAAGCCATTTAAACAAACTATTTCATACGAAAATGGAATTTTAAAAATAACTAATTCGTTTGGCGTTACTAATAGTGATGAAAATTACGCGATGATGCTAAATTTAATTGAGAAAAAAGCCAAACTTGAAATTAATAAAAATGAAGAAACGTCTGACAGTAGCAATACTATTAGCAGCACTATTAATTCAGTATCTACTACAAACCCTACCATTCAACCAAACACAAGTAATAACGAAAATAAAACCGTTACAAACGAAGAGCTAATAGCTATTGCCAAAAACGATGCTAAAGAAGCGTTTGATGAAGCAGCAAAATTGAAGCAAGAAGCACAAGATGCATTTGGATTAGCTACTCAAAAAAGAACTGAAGCTGAAAACTATCAAAAGGAAGCCGATGATATAATTACAAAAGCAAATTTGATAACTGATGTTTCGAAAAAAAATGAAGAACTAACAAGATCTGCTAAACTAAAAGAAGACGCTGATAATGCGGATAATATTTCGAAAATTGCTTTAAATCTTGCAAAAAAACTTGAGGTAGATGCAAATGTTCAACAACAAGAAGCTGATTTAACTTCACAATACATTAATCAATTAGAAGCTATTACTAAAAATAAAAACAATACTGAAGCTTTAAAAAAATTAAATGAAATTCAAAAACAATTAGATAATTTATCTACTCAAAAAAATCAATCTGATATTGCATATACCTCATTAAAAGCAGAATCCGAGTTAAAACAGCAAGAAATTACCAATTCGGAGAAAAAAAGTAAAACAATTAAAGATGAAATAAATGCTATTAAAAATGAAGTAACTGAATTACAAAAAGATTTTACAAATGAAAAAGATAAAACCGTAAAAGATAATATTACTGCTCAAATTAAAGAACTAAATAATGAAGTAGAATCAAAAAACGGGGAATTAAATATAAATGAAATAAAAATTAAATCTTTAAATAATGAAATTAATACTATTAATCAAGAGTTACTAATTGCAGCTAAAATATTAAATCAACCAACTAATGAGATAACATTAAGCAACAACAATAGTTCAACATCAACAAATACGATTGCATTAAATACTAACACTGAAATAAAAACTAACCCTACACAAAATACAAATTCAACTAGTACAATAACATCTACTATTTCTCAAACAGATAATACTTCATTAACAAACACTTTAGCATTAAATCCCAATACTGCAACTAACACAAATTCTACTAATGTAACGGTATCTAACTTATCTAAATCAGATAATGTTAAAACCATACAAACACCTGAACAAAATGAAAAGGAACTTAATGTTTTAGCTAACTTAAAAGATAATATAAAAACGAATTTTACTACAACACCAGAAATAAAAATTAATACGTTATTTAAGAGCGAAAACACACCAGTTGATATCAAAGAAGGAATACAACAAAAATTTGAAATTATAAAACAAAATGAAATAGCTTTAAATTCACTAATAGCAGCTACCGAAACTTCCTTTAAAAACAATGCACTTCAAAATTCAGTATTATTAAATAATGAAGCTGAAGAATTAAACACCAAGGCTTATGAAATAAGAAAAAATATAAATACAAAGCCTCAAGAAGAAAGAGATAGTTTAATTAAAATAGCTAACAACTATGAAAATATAGCAATAATTAAAAAAATAGATGCGGCAAACTATTCGCAAAATAAAAATAAAGCTGATTTTGAAATTAACACATACAATTTAGCAGAACTTAAAATAATAACCGGTGAAAAAACAAGTGATGAAATTTCGCAGGCTAATATGCTTATTTCTGAAGCAGAAATTAATTTTAAACAAGCTCAAACTATAAGAATTGAAGCAAATTCATATCCAAATGGACTAGGAAAGTTAGGAAAATTAGGCAGTGCCGAAGAAAAAGAAAATGAAGCTTTAGAAAAACAAAAAACAGCCATCAATATTCTAAATAAAATTAATCCTACCTTTAAAACTACTTCAATTACAAACATTTCAATTGATCAAGCCACTAGTACTATCAATCAACAATTAAATAAACTTAATGCTTCTCAAATAGATGCGTTTACAACATTAAGTAACGCCAATAAAAACGAAGTTAAAAAGCAAAATGAAAATTTAACTACCTACTTGAGCACTAAAAATGCTAATAAACAATTATTAGATTTAAAAGCAAATTCAGATAAATTACTAAAAGAAGCTGAACAACTAAATACTCAAGCAGCTTTAACAAAAACAACATCAATTAAAGCTAACCTTCTTTCAAAAGTCAACGAAAAAGAAATAGCTGCTTTAAATTTATTATACGAAGCAAGTCAATTTGTTTCTGCTAATTCAGATGTTGCTAAAAATAACATCAATATTCAACCAAATGATAACTCTAAAACAGAAAATAATACAAATCCTACAGATAATTTAAATATTACGAACAACACACAAGCTAATAACAATAAACAAAATACTGCAAGCACAACTACAAAAATCAAAAATGATAAACCTGTAAATTCGTCATCCAACTTGGTTGAAATAAAAATAGATGGGTTAGAGGTAAAAAATACAAATGTATACTCTGATGAAAAACCTATTGCAATAGACCCAAAAATGCCAGATGGATTAATTTTTAAAGTTCAAATTGGAGCATTCAGAAATCGTTTACCAAATACTACCTTTAAAGGATTAACCCCAATTATTGCCCAAACCACCACCAGTGGATATTACAGATATATGGCAGGCGATTTTATAGAATATAAAAATGCAGATGCTGTAAAAAATGATTTAAGAAACTTAGGATATAAAGATGCTTTTGTTGTAGCATATTATAACGGCATCAGAATTAACTTAAATGAAGCAACCGAAAAAGCCAAAGCTGCCGGGCAAATTATTGAACCATCTAATAGTTCAAGTGCAGGCATTACAGCCAATAGTAATGTACCTACAAATACATCAATATCTCAAATCAATAATACGACAACAAATTTAGTAAACGCAAACAGCACCTTAACGTCGTCAAGTGCTATTACAAGTAGTGAATTAGAAAAGATAAATGGCTTGTTGTTTACTATTCAAATTGGAGTACTTTCAAGTCAAACATCAGGATCTCAATTATTTAATTTAACACCAATTTATAGTGAAAAATTACCTAATGGCTTGTATCGATATACAGCAGGAATATACAACCAACCTAACAAAGCTTTACTAGACAAACAAAAAGTAGTTGAGCTAGGTATTAAAGATGCTTTTGTAAGCGCTTATTATAACTCCAAACGGATTGGCTTTTCTGAAGGTCAAAAACTTATTACAGAAAATAATAACTTAAAATTAGAAGCTGAAAATCCTATCGTTTTTCCTAAAGCAGAAACAACTGCCACAATTAAAACTGTAACTCAAACTTCACAAAACTCATCTTCATCAGAAACTCCAACTATTATAATTCCTACAACAGATGAACCTACAGTTACATTTATTGAACTTGATATGAGTACAATAGAAGAGCCTATTAAAATGCCTACTAAAAAAAATAAGCCAAAATCAAATTCTACAAAAGAAAAAACGACCTCAACAAACTCTGTTATTGAAGTTGATCTTAATTTAAATGAAGAACCTTCTAAACCAAAAGCAGAAGCATTTTCAAATGGAGTAAAACAATCTCCAACACCAACGGCAACTAACGGCGTTAAATCTGATGAAACAGGTATTTCATTTAAAGTTCAAATAGGTGCTTTTAAAAATAAAGTTCCTGATGATGTTGCCTTAAAGTTTTTAAACATCAAAACCTGGCCAATAAAACATCAAGTTGTTAACGATTTGTTTATTTATACTATCGGAAATTTTAATGCTTTAGAATATGCAGTAAAATTAAAAGAAGAAGCCGTTTCATATGGCATATTAGATGCATACATTACAGTGTATAAAGACGGTAAAAAACTATATGGTGCTGAAGCCTCTCAATATCTAACAAAATAATAATTATAATTTCCTAAGTATGATTACAAATAATTATACAAATACCGAAGAGTTATTAGAACTCGATATTTTAACTAAAGAAAATAATATAAAACATTTAATTTTATACAACGATGATATCAATACATTTGAATGGGTAATTGAGTGCCTTACAAAATATTGTGGTCATGATTTAATACAAGCCGAACAATGCGCAACACTGGTACATTACACTGGTAAATGTTCTGTAAAAAATGGTTCACTTGAAAAATTAAAACCTATCTGTCAAATACTTTTAGAAAAAGGATTAAGTGCCGAAATTAATTAAATAATGAAAAAAAAGATTTTAATTATTAGTTTAATTGCAATAGCCTGTGTTACGTGTCAGAGAAATGCCATAACAGGTCGTAGATCATTAGATTTATTGCCCGAATCGGAAATGATTACAATGAGTTTAACAGAATATGACAAATTTCTAACTGAACATAAGCCTTTACAAGAAACTGATAGTAGAACACTATTAGTGAGAAAAGTTGGTTATAAAATTCAAAAAGCAGTCGAAAAATATTATAACGACAGGGGTTTTAGTTCGCAGTTGAGTGGCTTTAATTGGGCATTTAATGTTGTTGATGAATCAACAGTTAATGCATGGTGTATGCCTGGAGGCAAGGTAGTTGTTTATACAGGATTACTAACTATCACACAAGACGAAGCAAGTCTTGCAGTTGTAATGGGACATGAAATTGCACATGCTATAGCGAGACACGGTAATGAACGAATGAGCCAAAATATGATTGTACAATTTGGAGGCGCGGTTTTAGCAACTGCTATGCAAGAAAAGCCAGCTATAACTCAAACATTATTTCAACAAGCATACGGATTAACTACAACTTTAGGAGTTTTAAGATATAGCCGTACACACGAAACTGAGGCTGATAAAATGGGATTAATATTTGCAGCCATGGGAGGTTATAATCCTGAAGCTGCAATTACTTTTTGGGAACGTATGGCTAAAAATAATCAAACAACTAAACCTATTGAATTACTGAGCACCCACCCTAGCGATGAAACTCGCATAAATACATTAAAAACATTTATGCCCGAAGCTTTAAAATACTATAAAAATAATAACTAAAGGATATTTAAAGTAATCAAATCTACATCTTAATGTAACCTACCCTTTTATGTACCCAAAATATAGCTTTGAGTTACGAATAAAAACATAATTTTACATTCAACTACCGCATTCTATTATATAAAGGAGTAAACTTAATTGAACTAAGTTTACTCCTTACATCAAGAGTTTTAAAACACATTTACAAAAAAGTAAATGTGTTTTTTTATAAATAGGGAATTAGAAATATTTACCTTAAAAGAGAACCTCGCTTAATTAAATAGGTTTGTAATACTGTATCAAAACCTTGATTAATGTCTGCTTCTACAAAATCGATTTTGTATTGCCCACACTTAAGCTTAATAGACTCAGTGTATTCATGTATTTTTT
Organism: uncultured Flavobacterium sp.; assembly: GCA_964541155.1. GTDB lineage: Bacteria > Bacteroidota > Bacteroidia > B-17B0 > Aurantibacillaceae > UBA4416. The sequence continues at coordinate 95,363 of CAZIPC010000006.1, read as the reverse complement.
TTAAATACATTTCTTTTACCTGACTAGGATTTAATTTAATTTCCTGTTGAGTTTCAATATCAATAAAATGATGAGGGCGATTTTCGAATTCAAAATCTAGCTCTTGTTTTTTATCAGACACATGGAATAAAACAACATCATGTTTTTTATATTTTAAATGTTGTAATGCCGCAAAAATAGATTCAAGATTTGATTGATCCTCAAACATATCACTAAAAATAACCACTAACGAGCGACGATGAATAATTTCAGCTATTTGATCCAAGGCTTTTGCTGATTGAGTAGTTAAAACTTCTTCATAAACAGTTTTATCTAATAAATTCTCTAATTCATGATACATTATCTTTTGCTGAGAAGGGTTACTTTTAGCAGAATAATGTTTATGTATTTCTTTATCAAAAAAGGTTATACCAATAGCGTCTCTTTGATTTTTTAATAATTGTATAAGAGCTGCTGCTGCATACACCGAAAAAGATAACTTATTCATTTCTCCTACCTTTCTATCTAAAGGAAATAGCATTGAATTTGAAGTATCGATAATTATTTGACAACGTAAATTAGTTTCTTCTTCATAACGCTTAATAAATAGTTTATCGGTTTTACCAAATAATTTCCAATCAATATGCTTAGTGCTTTCGCCTTTATTATAAATACGATGTTCAGCAAACTCTACAGAAAATCCATGAAAAGGGCTTTTATGTAATCCTGTTATAAATCCTTCAACCACCTGCTTTGACAGTAGTTCAAGTTTAGAAAAAGGTTCTATAAGTTCTCGATTAATCATTGATATAAAAATACGATTTAATTAGAAATATAGGTAACAAAAAAACCCCCGAGTAAAACTCGAGGGTTAATCTGATTAATTAGTTTCCTAATTATTTTCCTTTGTTAACGTTAGTTGCTAACTCAGTACCAGCTTTAAATTTAACTACTTTTTTAGCAGCAATTTTAATTTCTTTACCAGTTTGAGGGTTACGACCAATACGTGCAGCACGTTTAGCAACTGAGAAAGAACCGAATCCTACTAAAGAAATTCTGTCTCCTTTTTTTAATGCTTTACCAATTGCTTCGATAGTTGAATCTAATGCACGACCAGCATCAGCTTTAGTTAATTTTGAACCGTTTGCGATTGCTTCGATTAATTCTGCTTTGTTCATTTTGTTTTGTTTTAAAGGGTTAAACTTTTTTAAATTAATTACATTACAAATGTATGCGCTAAAGCTTATTTGTCAAGTGTTTTATATAAAAAAGTGCTCGTTTTGTTAATAAATAGGCACTTTGTTAATAAATATGGGCTGCATCTCTATTATAATGGGGCTTTTACTTTAAGTAAATAGCTAAAATGTTTAATAATAGCCTTTTTCAACCCTTAATAAGTGCGATTAACTATTAATAAAGAGTTTACTAAATTAACGGATATATATTTATACTGTTATAAATAATTTACTTTATTAATAAGTATAAAGCAATACGTTCTAAAACATAGTGATATCAATGCTTTACAAGTTATATAAATTTAAATCCACCCTCCACTTTAAAACCTCGTAAAAATTCTTCTACTAACATTCTTTTTTTTCCAGCCATTTGTAGTTCTTTAATATTTATAAACCCATCAGTACAAGCAACTTTTAGATAAGTTTTACCATCACTTTTTACTGCTCCTGCTTGATAAGAATGATGAGTTTCATCTATCTCAGAAATAAAAATTTTAACTCCCAATGTTTGATTATTTTTATCTACAAACTCTGTATATGCTGCCGGATAAGGAGATAGCCCTCTTATAAAATTATATATTTTTTCAGTAGTATTATTCCAATTAATTTTACAGGTTTCTTTAAATAATTTTGGAGCATGAATACTTTGCGAGTCGTCTTGAGGTTTTAATTCATATTTACCACTCTCTAGTGTTTTTACTGTTTTTAAAATAACCTCTGCACCTAATGTCATTAGTGCATCATGTAATTCTCCGGCTGTAGTTGTATGAGCAATAGGTGTTTTCTCCTGCATCAACATATTACCTGTATCAATTTCATGTTTTAATTTAAAGCTAGTTACTCCACTTTCTGTTTCACCATTGATAATTGCCCAATTAATAGGAGCTGCTCCCCTATATTTAGGCAATAGTGAGCCATGAAGATTATAAGTTCCTAATGACGGCATATTCCAAACCACTTCAGGTAACATTCTAAAAGCAACTACTATTTGTAAATCAGCATGCAGTTTTTTTAACTCATTAATAAATAATTCGTCTTTTAATTTTTCGGGTTGCAAAATAGTTAACCCTTTATCTAATGCATATTTTTTTACTGCTGATTGTTGTATTTGCTGACCACGACCGGCTGGTTTATCTGGCACTGTAACAACAGCAACAATATTATAATTGTTTTTCACTAATATATCTAAACTTGCAACAGCAAATTCAGGAGTTCCCATAAAAATAATTCGCATCGACACTATTAATTTTTTGGTAAAGTTAAAATCTTAAATTTGTTTATTGTATAATGAGTAAAAATTTATCAAAATATCTTTTAATTATTTTAGGCCCTCTTTCGGCATTATTTATTTGGCTATTTACAAATTTAGATCCTTCTAACTCAAAAGTAACTTTAATGGCAGGCATGGCTGTATGGATGAGTATATGGTGGTTTACAGAAGCTGTTCATTTAGCAGTAACTGCATTAATTCCATTTTTAATAATGCCTTTGTTAGGAATAGCAGATACTAAATCAGTAGCTCAACAATATACTGATAGTATTATTTTTTTATTTATAGGTGGTTTTATGTTAGCCTTTGCTATTGAAAAATGGCATTTACATAAACGAATTGCCATTAAAATATTATCGATTGTAGGAACTAAACCTCATCATATTTTATTTGGTGTTATGCTATCAGCATACTTAATTAGTAACTGGATTTCGAATACAGCTACCACTATGATGTTATTTGGAGCTGTAATGGCTTTAATAAGTGAAACAGATGAATTTATACATGGAGAAAAAAGTAAAAGTCGTTTTGCTGCAGCCATCTTATTAGGGTTAGCATTTTCGGCAACTATTGGGGGAATGGCTACGCCTGTTGGCACACCCCCTAATATGTATTTTTTTAAAGCATATAAAGAAGCCTTTCCTAATTTAAATGATTTAAATTTTTTAAAATGGGCATCTATCGGATTTCCTTTATCTGCTCTATTTTTAATAGCTACATTTTTAGTATTACGTTTTTACTACTTACGAAAAAAAGTAACTATTACTAATTTAGGTAAACATCATTTTAAAAACAACTATACTATACTAGGTAAATTTTCTTATGAAGAAAAATGGATAGCTGGAATTTTTGTGAGCTGCATGTTATTATGGTTTACTCGTTCTGATATTGCTTTTGAAACATTTACTTATAAGGGATGGAATCATTTATTCTCTAATCCAAAATTAGTAGATGATGCCTCTGTAGCTATTTTAGCTGCTTTACTTTTATTCTTAGTTCCTAGTAAACAAAACAAAGGTGAGGCATTATTAGAATGGGAAGACGCAAAAAAAATACGTTATGACATTATTTTAATGTTTGGTAGTGGTTTTGCTTTGGCTTACGGATTTGATGTATCTGGATTAAGTGACTGGCTTGCACATTGTTTAACAGCCTTAAAAGGAGTGCCTATTATTTTTATTATTTTTGGTATTTGTGTAATAGTTACTATTATTAGTGAATTTGCATCTAATATTGCAAGTATTCAATTAGCCATTCCGGTGATGATAGCATTACAAAAAGATTTAAATTTACCACCACTACTACTAATGATTCCTGCTACGTTTGCAGCTTCGTTAGGATTTATGCTTCCAGTGGCTACCGCAGCTAATACCATTGTTTTTGGAACTAAACGAATTGACATTAAAGACATGTTTAAAGTTGGTTTAGTGTTAGATATAATTGGTATTTTATTGATTACCGTCTTTTGTTATATATTCTTGGGATAATACCTTTTATTAATATTTGTATTACAAGTACTCTTTTAGGCCATTAATAATTTTATTAGTTGCTCCAGAGTTTTTTAATACGTAATTTTTAGCAAAAGTGGATGATTCATGTAATACTTTTTTATTTTCGATGAGTACACTTAACTGTTGGCTTAATTCTTTTGCGTCATGTATAACAAAACCAGCTTTTAAGCCAATCACTTCAAATGCCTCATTAAACTTATGGTAATTTGGTCCAAATAAAACTGGCAATCCATAAACCGTTGGTTCTAAAATATTATGAATACCATTTGTAAATCCACCACCTATAAAGGCAACAGTTCCATATTGATACACAGATGATAAAAATCCAATTGCATTTATAACTAAAATAGAATTTGTATAACTAGAAAGATTATCTGAAAACAAATGAAAGTTTAGTTTATTTTTAGTTAACAAATTGCTTAAACGGTCTATATTTTTTTTATCAATTTCGTGAGGGGCAATTATTAATTTAAGCTGTGGATGTTTTGATTTTAATTGAAGATACGCCTCTATTAAATAATCTTCGTCTTTTTGCCATGAACTTCCGGCAACAATAACAAATGAATTCTTTGAAAAAGTATCAATTTCATTAATTTGTTTTGGAGAAGAACATATTTGTAATACTCTATCAAACCTTGTATCTCCAGATTTAACACCGGTGTTTACGTTCAATTTATTTAATAATGTTAATGAATAGTCATCTTGAGTGTAAATTTTAGTATAAGTTTTTAGAGCTTTTCTAAAATTAGTGCCATACCATTTAAAAAACGATTGATGTTTTTTAATAACAGTTGAGATTAAGAATGTAGGAATGTTTTGTTTTTTTAATTCGAATAAGTAATTTAACCAAAATTCATACTTTACAAATATGGCGGTTTTAGGCTTTAAAATTGAAATAAAAAATTTAGCATTAAAAGATGTATCAATTGGCAAATAAAATACTAAATCAGCATAGGGATAATTTTTTTGGATCTCATATCCAGAAGGAGAAAAAAATGTTAGAATTATTTTTTGATTAGGATATTGGTTTTTAATTTTTTCAATAACAGGCCTACCTTGTTCAAACTCTCCTAATGATGCACAATGAACCCATATAGCATGTTTTAGTTGCAAGTCTGACACTTTTAATTCAAAGTTTTCTTTCCAGTTTTTTCTGCCATCTACCCATAACCTCGCCTTTGGATTAATAAGCGATGCTAATTTTAATCCAACTTGAAATACATGTATACCTAGGTTATATAAAAACATATTTTTTTAATCTGAATAAAACTACGTAATGTTTAAATTACCTAACTATATCCAAATACTGTTATGAGTTAAAACTCAAAATTAATTTGTCCGTCTTTTCCTTTAAAATTATCTGCGTTTAATTTTTCCATCGCTCTTCTATGTAATTCCATTGGAGACAATCCATTATCTCCAATACTTTCATCATCATCATTATCGTCTGTTATTATTTCTTCAGATACTCTTAAATTGATTTCTTTTACTTTATAAGAGGTTAATTTTTTTCCCTTAGCTTTCATATTTACCATTGGTGCAAAATCAACTAAATTAACTGCTTCATCAGGTATTATTTTATCTTTTTCTTTATTAAACTTTATGTCTACAATAGGTAATATCTGTGAGGTAATTAATTCTATTCTAGAATTTTCATTTTCGGTAATAATTAATGTTTTAGCAGATGTGTTTTCGGGAATAAAACGCTTTGTAATATATGATTTACTTTCTCCATCATAGTAAATACATGATAAAACTTGTTCTGGATAGTATTTTTCTATTAGCACAATGTCATCATCAAAATGATTTAAGACATCGTATGTATATAACTTGTAGAAGCCTTTACTGGTTACAGTTAAAATTTTATCATCTCCTGCAAACTTACCTAAATACGTGCCTTTATTTTCTTTGTTTAATCGATGCACAGCATCATTAAACCAATAATCTTCGGCTGCAAGTGTTGATGCACCTTTTGTTTTTAATAATACTTTTTTAACAGCATACTTAGTAACGATATTTCCTGTTGAAGCTCTACCTTTTACTGGAATTTCAGCAAAATCTATATCTAATTCTGTTTTACGAAGTCCAGCAACAGGTTTTAAAATAACTTGTACTTTTTCGGCTTCGCCATTAGGATTTATTGTAAACCAATGCACTAATGAGTTAGCTGTACCTTTTGTTAAGTCATATTCTTTTTCTCGAGTAACACCTGTAACATTAAATCGTTTAATAAATGTAACACCTTTAGGACCATCTGTGTAAATCATATTATAGGTAGTTCTTTCATCATTTTTTCTAAAAATGGCAATATAAATTATATCTTTTCCTATAAATACTTTATCAGATACTTTAAACACTTTCATTTTACCATCTTTAGTAAATGCAATAATATCATCTAAATCGGAACAATCGCAAACAAATTCGTCTTTCTTTAAACTCTTTCCCGCAAATCCTTCTGAGCGGTTTACGTATAATTTTTCATTAGCCATAATTACTTCTGTAGCAACAATGGTTTCTAATTCTTTGGTTTCTGTTTTACGTTCTCTTCCTACTCCGTATTTTTTCTTTAGATTTTTAAAATATTCAACTGCATAGTCAATTAAATTTGCCAAATGACTTTTTACGGTTTCAATTTTTGCATCTAATTCCTTCATATATTCTTCTGCCTTAATAGTATCAAAGCGAGTAATACGAATCATTGGAATTTGAGTTAGACGTTGTAAATCTTCATCTATAATCTCTCTTATTAATTTTTTACGATGAGGTTTAAAACGATCATATAAATACTCATATAATGTTTCTCTATTAGAATATTTTTTAAAGTCGATGTACATTTCTTCTTTAATAAATATTTTTTCGAGTGATGAAAAATGCCATTTTTCTTCTAGTTCAGCTTTTTCAATTTCTAATTCACGTTTTAATAATGCTAATGTTTGTTGCGTAGAAATTTTTAAAATTTCGCTTACGCCAATAAAACGTGGTTTTTCATTTTCAATAATACATGCATTTGGCGATATACTAATTTCACAATTAGTGAAAGCATAAAGAGCATCGATTGTTTTATCAGGAGATATACCAGGTTGTAGGTGTATTAATATTTCTACATTTTCAGAAGTATTATCTTCTACTTTTTTTATTTTTATTTTTCCTTTATCGTTAGCGGCTAAAATAGAATCTATTAATGAGCCTGTTGTTGTACCAAAAGGAATTTCAGAAATAATTAGTGTTTTTGAATTTAATTCTTTTACTCGTGCTCTAATTTTTATTTTACCTCCTCTTAATCCGTCTTTATAATCACTAAAATCTGCAATTCCTCCAGTTATAAAATCAGGAAAAATAACAGCTTTTCGGCCACGTAAAATTTGAATTGAAGCATCAATGAGCTCATTAAAATTATGAGGTAAAATTTTAGTTGCCAACCCAACTGCAATTCCCTCAACCCCTTGTGCTAAAACTAAAGGAAATTTAACAGGAAGTGTAATCGGTTCTTTATTTCTACCATCATAACTTAATCCCCAATTAGTTGTTTTGGGATTAAAAATTACTTCTTGACCAAATTTAGACAATCTTGCTTCTATGTAACGTGGCGCTGCGGCGCTATCTCCAGTTAAAATATTTCCCCAATTTCCTTGGCAATCAATTAACAAGTCTTTTTGACCCATTGCTACCAAAGCATCTCCAATACTGGCGTCTCCATGTGGATGGTATTTCATTGTGTTACCTATAAGATTTGCTACTTTATTGTAGCGTCCATCTTCTAGTTCCCACATACTGTGTAATATACGACGTTGAACTGGTTTTAAACCATCTTCCATCGCTGGCACAGCACGTTCTAAAATTACATAAGAGGCGTAATCAATAAACCAATTTTTAAACATGCCAGATACATGTTTAACGGTTCCCAATTCTTCATGATTACTTGTTGTATTTTCTTCCATTTTATTTTTATATATTACATTAAAGTGTCTTTCATAAATATCTTAAAACAAGATATTTTTTTTATATCATTTTAAGTTACATTTTATATTTACTAATTACACATCATTACTAATTATTTTTATTAATACACAATTATTTTTCTTTTTAAAAAAAACAATGCTTCATTTAATTTTGTTTTTAATCTATCCGATTGATAGGCATTTAAACCGGCCATTTCAATGGAATTACCGTAGCCATAAATATCAGTCAGTTCTGTATTAAAAACTAATTCTTTTGTTATTGTATTTCTTACTGTTAATTTTATTTTTAAATAGGCTAATTGAATATTATAATTCAAATTTAAGATATCTGAACTTATATCTTTTTGAGTAAACGATTCTGCATCAATCACAAAATCTGCTTGTTCTTTAGCTTCAACTATTTTAACTTCTGAACCCGAAAATTTAGAACTAATAATAGGCTCTATTATTTTTTGATCATTGAGTTTAGAGCCATTTTTTTCAATACAATTAATAAATATAGAAATTGGATTAATAGTTGCAAAAGCTTTTAATTGAGGAGTTTCTACAAATTGTTTTAATAACACCGAAGATAATTTACTAATACTATCACTATTCATTAATTTATCAATATCTGGATTTAAAGTGAAATACACCTCCTGATTTAGTGGTTTTACGTATTTAGTAACAATTTCAACATCTCCATTAGAATTAGTAGATCCCGATTCTGTGATACTAATGTTTTCATTATCAGATTTTATTATGAATGGAAAATCCGGTAGTGGATTTTTATTTTTTATAACTATTTTATAGGTTAATGGTTTATATGTGGCCTGATATGGCTTTATTATTGGTGATATTTTATTTCTCAAAACTGAAATTGATTGCAGTTGTTTTTGTATAAGATTTGATAAAATAAAAATAGTATTAACTCCATTTAAAGCCTCAAATTTTAAATCTTCATTTAAATATGGGCTAAGAATTCCAAATGCTTGTATTCGTTTTTTTAAACACCCAGTAAAATTGCCCTCTTTCTCATCAATAAACGATAAATTTATTAGGTTAACTGCCTTATCAATTATATTTTGTTTTTTTCTTAATTTTTGATTTTCATATTCCTGTTTATCTAATTCATAATATACCCAATATTGTTTACCATTATCGTATGTGTCTATTAATTTGTATCCTTCTATATTATCTGTGTTAGTTAATTTTATTAATGAATTAAAGTTTTGATTGTATTGACTATTATTCTGAACAGAATACAATAATGAATTTGTAGAAATATCTACTTTAATTTCTGAAGATAAATCGAATAATGCATTTTTTTTAGCTTCATTTTGATAGTTAGTTCCTGAATTTTTTTCACAAAAACCTATCCCTATATATTTAAAATTATTAACTGGGCGTTTATTTACCCAACTTGGAGCTGCAACTTCTACCACTTCTTGTGAAAACACAAAAAGTGTACTTAGCATTAATAATTTTAAATATATAATTATTTTGATTTTCATTTATTTAATTATAAATCCAGACAACGTGTTACTAAAAATAGAAATTGCTTTATTATCAACATCCTGTCTAAGAGAAGTAAATGGTTTTAATTCTTTTCGATTATTAAATCCGTTTCTCCAATTTATAGGGTTATACTGGTTTATTGGAGGAGTTGAAAGTGGGTTATAAGGAAAATAGTTATTTAAATTATATGTTGGATTTAAAAATCCATTCATTAAACGTGGATATTTTCCAAACTCATAATAATCAATGTTATCAGAAGATATGCATGTTTCATTTCGAGAGCTAATGACTTGATTTGAAATAGCATCAATTAATTTATATCTAAAATCATATGAATAAGAACGTGATGCTGTTATTCTATTATAAGGCATAGCTTGATATTGAGTAACAAATACGGTATCCTTTTTAACTATAAATTTTTCAAAACATGTAGATGCTGTTTTTACTGGATAATTATCTAATTCTCTTTTATTTGAAACATCAAACACGTAAAACAAATCAGCTCCTGTTGCTTTTCTAATAGCTTGTATTAAATCTGTATTTCCTGGATTTAAAATATCACTAGCATCGGGCATATAAAGAAATGGCGTATTGTTTATTATTTTTATTTTACTGGAATTTTGATATGAATAATCTAAAAAACTATTGTATAATTTTTCTTCAATATCTTTATCTGAATTATTATTTGACTTAAATATCATGTAACTTTTTTTAAGAAGATCACTAGTTAAATCTAATAATTCTTTAGCATCTTTATAATTTACAGAAATTGTATTTAACATCCCTAAGTTTATTTTAGCATTGGAATAATCTTTATTTTCCATTGCTCTTAACGCTTTAAGATACAAGGGTTCACAAGTTGCTGTGATTTCTAATTCTTTAATTTTTTTATATGAAGAATCATATTTTTTTATTTTTGAAATAAAAGATAATGCAAGTTCAAAATTATTTTGATTAACAAGATTAACAACTTCTATATAATTTTTATTTAAATAATAATCGAGTGCTTTATTATAATCCTCTTGGTATGTTTGAGGGTAAAACAGATCAATATTTAAAATGGCCGTTTTTGAAACAAATGACTTTAGTTTATCAAATGTTTCTATTGATTTTTCATATTGCTGTGTATTATATTCTCTAAAAAATGCTGAAGACAAATTATTTATATGTTTTTGTCCAACGTCTTTTAACTTTATTCGAGCATTTGTGTTGGTTCTTTTTCTTTCCAAAGATTCATAGTAATATTCAGCTGCCTCACTAACTAAGCCTTGCTTTTCGAGTTTTTCAGCAGCTTTAAAATATTTTTTAGAACCAGAGCAAGAAACAAGTAAAGTACTACAAATGGCAATAAAAATTATGATTATTTTTTTTATCATTTTAATTTAAAAATCAAAGAGCATCTTATAGATGCTCTTTGATAGTATTGGATTAATTAGTGACCTTCTTCGGCCATTTTCTTCATTTCTGCATCAAAAATTTGTTGAAATTTTTGTTTATCATAATCTAATTTCAATTTTGCATCATTAGATATTTTTTGATCAATCTTATCAAACACTTCCTTTTTACCAGCTTCAATTGCCATCCAGTAAGTATACGAACCATCTGTTTCTTTAAAGATTTTTTCACCTATTTCTTTAACATTAGATAATTGCATATTTACAACTTCACGAGCTAGTTCTTCGAATTTATTTTCAAACTCTTGAGTTGAACCCACTGTTCTTTGATTAGTATATTGATCTGTTACTCTTTTAATTGTAGCTTGAATGTTTCCAGCCATTTCTGCTCTAGCATTTTGAAAAGCTATTTTTTTTGCAGTTGCTAAATCAGGTGATTTACCTAATTGTTTTGCTCTAAAATAATTTTCATCACTACGAAATTCTTTTCCACTAAATGGAACAGAAATTTCAACCGCACCCGTATCTTTTTGAACAGGTAATGCTTTTTTTGATTTACAGCTTGTTGCTAATAATAAAGCAATTGCTGGTATTGCTAAAAGTTTAATTGTTTTCATGTTTTTATTTTTTAGATTATAATATTATTAAAAAAATAGTCTCAATTTTTAAATTTAAGAAAATTAAACAATTTTTACTAGTTCTTCTTCAACATCAATTTCTATGCGTAAATTATCAATAATAAATTCTTGTCTATCTTGTGTATTTTTACCCATATAATAACTTAATAGTTGTTGAATAGATGCTTGTTGGTCTAATAAAACAGGCTCTAAACGAATATCCTTACCTATAAAATGCTTAAATTCATCTGGAGAAATTTCTCCTAATCCCTTAAATCGAGTAATTTCTGGCTTAGGCCCTAATTTTGCTATTGCTGCTTTTCGTTCTTCATCACTATAACAATAAGCTGTTTCTTTTTTATTACGAACTCTAAATAAAGGTGTTTGCAAAATATATACATGACCATTTTTAACTAAATCAGGAAAAAATTGCAGAAAAAAAGTTAACAATAATAAACGAATATGCATACCATCTACATCAGCATCTGTAGCAATAACAACATTATTATACCTTAAATCTTCCAAGCTATCTTCAATATTTAATGCCGCTTGTAACAAATTAAATTCTTCATTTTCATAAACAATCTTTTTTCCCAAACCAAAAGAATTTAAAGGTTTTCCTTTTAAGCTAAATACGGCTTGAGTATTTACATCACGTGTTTTTGTAATAGAACCGCTTGCAGAATCCCCCTCACAAATAAATAATGTGGTTTCTACTGATCGAGGGTTTTTCGCGTCGTCAAGATGAATTCTACAATCACGCAATTTTTTGTTGTGTAAATTTGATTTTTTTGCTCGTTCTCTAGCTAATTTTTGAATACCAGATAATTCTTTACGTTCACGTTCATTGGCTATAATTTTAGCTTCAATGGCTCTGGCGGTTTCTGGATTTTTATGTAAATAATTATCTAAATGTTGTTTGATAAAATCATTAACAAAAGATCGCATAGTTTGACCACCAGGAGCAATTTCTTGAGATCCTAATTTTGTTTTAGTTTGAGATTCAAATACTGGCTCTTGCACTCTTACAGAGATGGCTGCTATAATTGATTTACGTACATCAGCTGGATCAAAATCTTTTTTATAAAATTCTCTAATGGTTTTAACAACGGCTTCTCTAAAAGCAGCTTGATGTGTACCTCCTTGGGTAGTATACTGACCATTAACATAGGAATAATATTCTTCTGAATAATGTTCATTACTATGCGTCATTGCTAATTCAATATCATCGCCTTTTAAATGAACAATAGGATATAATATTTCTCCGGTAATATTTTTTTCTAATAAATCTTTTAAACCATTATCTGATTTATAAACTTGACCGTTAAATGTTAATGTTAATCCAGTATTTAAAAATGCATAATTCCAGAGCATTTTATCAATGTATTCATGCACATAATGGTATTTTTTAAAAATGGTATCATCTGGTTTAAATTCAACGTATGTACCATTTGCTTCTGTTGTTTTTTCGAGTTTTGATTCTTTTACTAAATTTCCACAAGAAAAATCAGCTGTTTTAGATTGTCCATCTCTAAATGCTGTAACTCTAAAACTAATTGACAGTGCATTTACAGCTTTTGTACCAACTCCATTTAATCCAATTGATTTTTTAAAAGCATCGCTATCATACTTTCCTCCTGTATTTATCTTAGATACAACTTCAACCACTTTTCCTAAAGGAATTCCTCTACCATAATCTCTAATTGATACAGCTCCATCTTTAACCGCCACTTCTATTTTTTTACCAGCTCCCATCATAAACTCATCAATTGAGTTATCCATCACCTCTTTAATTAAAACGTAAATTCCATCATCAAAAGCAGAGCCATCACCAAGTTTTCCTATATACATCCCTGGACGCATGCGAATATGTTCTTTCCAATCAAGAGATTTGATGCTATCTTCGTTATAACTTGCTATTTCTTTTGCCATTTTTTTAATCAATTTTTAATGATTAATATTAATTTATTTTAAGTACAATTTGTTATTATTTTAATAACTAATTAAGACACTGTCATTATTTTATATTCCGTCGCCATCAAATAAATTTCCTAAACCACCTAAAATACTACCTTCTTCTTTTCTAGATCCTGAACCATAAGACAAGATTCTTCCTGCCAATCTACTAATTGGTAAAGTTTGTATCCAAACTTTACCAGGCCCTTTTAAAGTAGCGTAAAAAATGCCTTCGCCTCCAAACATTGTATTTTTAATTCCTCCCACAAATTGAATATCATAATCAATGTCACTTGTAAATGCTACAATACAGCCTGTATCTACTTTTAATATTTCTCCTATTTGTAAATGTTTTTCTATAACGTGCCCGCCACTATGAACAAATGCATAGCCGTCGCCCTCTAGCTTTTGCATAATAAAACCCTCGCCTCCAAACAACCCTGTACCAAGTTTTTTTTGAAACTCTATACCTACTGAAACACCTTTAGCAGCGCATAAAAAACTATCTTTTTGACAAATTATTTTATTTCCTAAACGAGCCAAATCCATTGGAATAATTTTACCCGTGTAGGGTGCTGCAAAAGTTACTTGGCGTTTTTGTTGCGAAGTATTAGTGTATACTGTCATAAATAAATTTTCGCCAGTTAACAAACGCTTACCTGCAGAAAATAATTTATTCATAAATCCAGATTCATTTCCATCACCAAATAATGTTTCCATCTGAATACCTTCTGTCATCATCATAAAACTTCCTGGTTCAGCAATAACAGCTTCGTGTGGATCTAATTCTATCTCCACACATTGCATTTCTTCACCAAATAATTTAAAATCAACCTCGTGATTATTCATTTTTAAATTTTTAATTAAACGTTAAAACGAAAGTGCATGATATCTCCATCAGCTACCACATATTCTTTGCCCTCTACTCTTAATTTTCCAACTTCTTTACATGCGTTTTCAGACCCATAAGTTACATAATCATTATAAGCAATTACTTCAGCTCTAATAAATCCTTTTTCAAAATCGGTATGAATAACTCCTGCGGCTTGAGGTGCTGTCATTCCTTTTTCAATTGTCCAAGCTCTAACCTCTTTTACCCCTGCAGTAAAATAAGTTTGTAGTTTTAATAAACTATAAGCTTGTTTAATTAATTTATTTACACCTGGTTCATCTAATCCCATCTCAGCTAAAAACATTTGTTTTTCTTCATATGTTTCTAAAGAAGAAATCTCACTTTCCATTTGAGCTGTAATGACTAAGATTTCTGCATTTTCATCTTTTACAGCCTCTCTAACTGCATCTACATGTTTATTGCCTGTTTTAGCAGAAGCCTCATCTACATTACACACATACATAACCGGTTTTATAGTTAACATGTGTAAATCTTCTATATAAGGCAACTCATTTTCTTCTAAAGCACATGCGCGAGCAGATTTACCACTTTCTAAAGTTTCTTTAATTCTTATAAGAGTGTTGTAGGTTTTTACAGCTTCTTTATCATTTCCTGTTTTTGCAGCTTTTTCAAATTTTTTCAATTTAGCATCTACCGATTCTAAATCTTTTAATTGCAATTCAGTATCAATAATTTCTTTATCACGAACGGGATTAACATTTCCATCTACATGAATAACATTATCGTCATCAAAACAACGCAATACATGAAGTATAGCGTTGCATTCGCGAATATTCGCTAAAAATTTATTTCCTAAACCCTCTCCCTTACTTGCACCTTTTACTAATCCGGCAATATCAACAATTTCAACTGTTGTTGGTTGAATTGCTTGAGGTTTTACCAGTTCTGCTAATTTATTTAATCGTTCATCGGGAACAGTTATAACACCTACATTAGGTTCAATTGTACAAAACGGAAAATTTGCCGCCTGTGCTTTTGCATTACTTAAACAATTAAACAAGGTTGATTTTCCTACATTTGGTAACCCAACAATTCCACATTTTAAAGCCATATTTTATAATAATTTGAATGTTAAAGTATTTAGGAACTTAATAGTATCTTAATTCTAAACACTTTGTGATTAATTTAATTTGCAAATATATTAAAATCGATTACTAAGCTTTGCTATAAATAATAGCATTGTTGTGCAGTTTTTAACAATTAGGTAGTTTTTATTGTGTATAAATCATTTATTCTGTTATTTTTTAACATCCTGTTATTATTATCAACACTAAGGTAATATAGGCTTATCAAATGTTATTTTTGCAATAAAATCAACACTTATGGCAGATATATCTCAACTTCAAAAATTATCAACTCAGGTTCGTCGCGACATTGTACGTATGGTTCATGCCGTTAGTTCTGGTCACCCAGGTGGGTCTTTGGGATGCACGGATTTTTTAGTAGCACTATATAATGGCGTTATGCATCACAATCCTAAAAATTTCACAATGGATGGTAAAGGAGAAGATTTATTCTTTTTAAGTAATGGTCATATTTCTCCAGTTTATTACAGTGTTTTGGCTCGTTGTGGTTATTTTCCAGTAGAAGAATTAAAAACGTTTCGTCGCTTAAACACTCGTTTACAAGGGCATCCTACAACACACGATCATTTACCTGGTGTACGAATAGCTAGTGGGTCATTAGGGCAAGGAATGAGTGTAGCTATTGGAGCTGCCTTAGCAAAAAAATTAAATCATGATAGCTCAATAATTTACAGTTTGCATGGCGATGGTGAATTGCAGGAAGGACAAATTTGGGAAGCTGTTTTATATGCTTCAGCCAATAAAGTTGATAACTATATTGCTACTATTGATTACAATGGGCGTCAAATAGACGGTGATGTTGAACATGTATTATCGTTAGGTAATCTAAAATCTAAATTTGAAGCTTTTGGTTGGCAAGTAGTTGAAACAGAAAAAGGAAATGATATGACTTCTGTAATTGAAGGTTTAGAAAAATCTAAATCTTTTATCGGAAAAGGCAAACCCATAGTAAATATTATGAAAACAGAAATGGGTGCTGGAGTTGATTTTATGATGGGAACACATAAATGGCATGGCTCTGCTCCTAACGATGAACAATTATCTAAAGCATTAAATCAGCTAGAAGAAACATTAGGTGATTACTAAAGTTAATTTTTAGAATTCATCTAAGATGTTACAAAAAAGAATTTACGAATTAGATGCTTTAAGAGGCATAGCTGCATTAATGGTTGTGCTTTTTCATTATACTATTACTAAAAATACAGAACAGTCCTATTTTAGTATTGGATGTATTGGCGTAGATCTTTTTTTTATAATAAGCGGATTTGTTATTCTTTTAACTATTGAAAACACGAACAATTGGAAATCTTTTTTAGTAAATCGATTTTCGAGATTATACCCTGCATATTGGGTATGTGTAACTCTAACAACACTGACAATAGCCTTAGCCTATCATTTTAATCTTATTACTAAAACAGAGCCTAATTTAACATTAAGGTATTTTTTAAATCTAACAATGTTTCAATATTACTTTAATAGTACTGAAATTGATGGCTCTTACTGGACTTTAATCATTGAATTACTCTTTTATTTCTTTATTTTACTATTTATTTTATTTAACAAGAAACAATACATTGAATTTATTGGAGCTATTTGCTTAATACTACCATTATGTAATAGATTTTTTATTGACGAACTTTTAGCTCACGAAACCATCTTTAAAATCACGAATGGTATTCCATTACTTATCTATTTCCCTTTATTTTATTCAGGCATTATTTTATATAAAATGAAATTTGATAAAAAAACGTTTTATAGATGGGCACTTTTAATAATTAGTTACACTATTCAGTTATATATTTTTGATAGACTATACAACAACAGAGGTTTTATTTCATATCAACAATATGTTTTAGTTATAAGTGTTTTTTATTTAGTTTTTATACTATTTATATATGGTAAACTAAGTTTTATTTCAAATAAAATTACGTTATGGCTAGGTAATATTTCTTTTGTATTATATTTAATACATCAGTTTATTGGAAGTAATATTATTATCCCAATCCTAACAAATAATTATCATCTTAATATGTGGGTGGCAATCAGTATAACCTTATTTTTAATGCTTATTATATCTTTTTTAATAATGGTCTTTGTTGAAAAACCTTGTTTAAAAGCTATAAGAAAAAAATATGTAACTACTACTCATACAACAATTTTAAATTAAAGCGCCAAAATGCTAGAAGTAAAAATGATATCATTAAAAACAAATATTAAATCATTAAGTTTTAGTATTGCTTTGCTATTATTTTCTTTTAGGTTATGTTCACAACCCATCAATCGCATACTATTTATTTTTGATGACTCATACAGTATGTATGCGCCATGGAATAGCAATATAAAAATAGAAGTTGCTAAAAAAATAATGGGAGAATTTTTAGACAGCTTAAAAACTATTCCTAATCTTGAGCTAGCACTCCGTTGTTACGGACATCAAACTTTTATAAAACCTGAACGAAATTGTAAAGACACAAAACTAGAAATTCCATTTTCTTCGGCCTTAAAATCAGCACCATTAATTAAACAAAAAATACAAAAACTAGAACCCCTAGGAACAACACCCATTGCTTATTCATTAGGAGAAAGCGCTAATGATTTTACCCCTTGTAGTAATTGTAGAAATATTATTATTTTAATAACAGATGGCATTGAAGAATGTGGAGGATTACCTTGTCAGGTATCTGCCGAATTACAAAAAAAAGGTATTTTTTTAAGACCTTTTGTGATAGGAGTTGGGTTAGATGTGAAATTTGCAGATGCATTTGGATGCATGGGTAAATTTTATGATGTAAGCAATGAAGCTAATTTTAAAGATGTTTTAAATTTAGTACTAACCGAAGCTATTTCACAAACCACAGTGCAAGTTGATTTATTAGACATTAACAAACAAGCTACTGAAACAGATGTAAATATGACTTTTTATGATTCTAACACTAAACAAATTAAATATAATTATTTACACACTTTAAACCACAGAGGAAACCCTGATACACTTGTATTAAGCCCAAGTAGAACTTACGATTTAATTATTCACACGATTCCTCCTATTGAGAAAAAAAATATTATCATTAAACAAGGAAAACATAATATCATTCCTGTTGATGCTCCTCAAGGTTATTTAAAATTAGAATTAGAAGGAACCTTGAATAAGTATTATCCAACTTGTGTAGTAAGAAAAAAAGGAGAAATGAATACTTTAAACATACAAGATTTTGGGAAAACTGATAAATATATAGTTGGCAAATATGATTTAGAAATATTGACTCTCCCTAGAATAAACCTAAACAATATTGAAATACTACAAAGTACAACTAATACTATCAAAGTACCAACGTCAGGTAATGTATATATTACAAAAGGAGGAATTGGGTATGGAAGTATTTTTTTAGATGATGGAAAAAAAATGACATGGGTATGCAACTTAAATACAAATTTACAAAATGAAATTATTTATCTTCAACCCGGTAATTATAAACTTGAATTTAGGTACGAAAACTCAAAACAAAATAGCAATACTATTGAAAAAAAATTTAATGTTTCATCTTCAATAACAACCAATATTAAATTAAATTAAATTATTATGAAAAAATATACATACACAGAAAAAAAAGATACACGCTCTGGATTTGGAGCTGGTTTGCAACACTTAGGGCAAACTAATCCCAACGTAGTAGCATTATGTGCCGATTTAATTGGCTCTTTAAAAATGGATGCCTTTAAAGCTGAAAACCCTGATCGATTTTTCCAAGTAGGGATTGCAGAAGCAAATATGATTGGAATTGCAGCAGGATTAACTATCGGTGGTAAAATACCATTTACAGGAACATTTGCTAATTTTAGTACAGGTCGTGTTTATGATCAAATACGTCAAAGTGTTGCTTACTCTGGTAAAAATGTTAAAATATGTGCTTCGCATGCTGGTTTAACACTAGGAGAAGATGGTGCTACTCATCAAATATTAGAAGACATTGGATTAATGAAAATGTTACCTCACATGTGTGTTATTAATCCATGTGATTATAATCAAACAAAAGCAGCTACTATTGCAATTGCAGAATATGAAGGACCTGTGTATCTGCGTTTTGGGAGACCTACAGTTCCTAATTTCACACCCGCTGATCAAAAATTTGAAATTGGAAAAGCTATCATGCTAAATGAAGGAACAGATGTTACAATTATTGCTACTGGCCACCTAACATGGAAAGCTATTGAAGCCGGAGAAAAATTAGCAGAGCAAGGAATATCTGCTGAAATTATTAATATACATACAATTAAGCCATTGGATAATGAAGCAATATTGAACTCAATTAAAAAAACCAGATGTGTTGTTACTGCAGAGGAGCATCAAATGCATGGAGGATTAGGAGATAGCGTAGCTCAACTATTATCTCGCCACAACCCTACCCCACAAGAATTTGTAGCTGTTGATGATAGTTTTGGTGAAAGTGGTACTCCAGATGAATTAATGACAAAATACAAACTAGATACCATTGATATTATTCATGCAGTTCATAAAGTGATGAAAAGAAAATAATTAGAAAAATAAAAAAGGCTTTTATCAATAAATAAAAGCCTTTTTTATAAATGTAAAATGTACTTATTCATCCTCTCCCAAGTCTAATAATTTAATATCACCAATTGCATTACCTGCAATACCCTTAACAGAACCATAAAAATTAGTTGTATTTAATAATACTTTTTCTAATTGTTTTTCTCGCTCTTTCCATATCTTTTGCATGGCATTTTTCTCTCTTTGAATTCCAAATTGTAATTCGGTAAATCCTTCTACTATAGCCTCTATCTGTTGCCTAAATTCGGTTCCAGTTAGATATGAATATAACATACTCATTTTATCTCCTTTGTTTTCTTGACTAGCTTGTGCTGCATAAATTTTTATTAAACTATCTCTTAAAACATAAGATAATGATTTAATTTCTGAAAAATTACAAATCCAAACGCCATCTTTCATTCCAAATCTATCCATATCTTTTGGCATAGTTTCAGTAACAATAACAGCAATATCTGCTTGAGAAGCTCTCATATCATGTTTTAACTTATCAATCCAATCTCCTCCAAAGGCTTTAGTATTTTTACTTTCATAAATAATTTTGCCACATACTTGTCCTAAAGCATTTTTAACTGTTTGTATCGCATCAGCTCCTTTAACACCTTTACCCACTTCATCAACTATGTCAAACGGAAATGTAGCTCTTAATAATTCCTCTAAAGCTAATTCTTGAACCTCTCCTTGCATTTGTGTAGATCCCTGCTCAGCTTTTCTTTGCATAGTTTCTATTAAAATCAATTGGTCTGCTAATTTTTTTTCTAACTCTTTAACTTTAAAATCAGTTTTTTCGGCTTCTTTTTGTTTAAAACGTTCTTCTATTACTTTTTCTCTTTCTAATATTTGCTTTTCTAGTTCAACGGCAAATAATTCTTGTTTTTCTAAAAAAGCTTTTTCTTTTTGCATCAACTCTAATTCCTTAACTTGAGCCTCCTTTATTTTTTCTGTTTTTTCTTGCAACTCTTTTTCCATCATCTTCACGCGTATATCAACTTCTTCTGAAGCTTTTTTTATAGCCTCCTGTTCTAAAACAGCTCTCTGTAATCTTATTTTATCAGCAATTATTTTCTCTTGATTTTCAGCATCTAATTTTGCCTGCTCCATTAATTTATTAACCTGAATTTTTTCTAATTCAAGCTTTTGTTTATCATCGTTATATACTTTTAAGTATTTCGCTCTAATTTCATTTTCAATTTCTTGTGCTAAAGCATTTCCTATAGGAAATTCATGTTTACAATTTGGGCATTTAACGGTAGATGGATTACTCATAATATACTTATTTTTATAAAGATAGATAAAACATACTTTTAAATAACATCATTTATTTTTTCAATTAAAATACTAATCCCCTCTGTAGCATTAGTCTGTATAAAATTGATATTTTTCACTGAATTTAAATTAAAATTCCCTGGATCTATCAAAAATTTAGGGATATAATTTTCAACAACATGTATTAAATTAGCGGCAGGATAAACATTTAAAGATGTTCCAATAGTTACAAATACATCAGCTTGTTTTGCTAAATTAATAGCATTATCCATTTCGGTAACCGATTCGCCAAACCAAACAATATGGGGTCGAATTTGAGAGCCTTTTTCGCACAAATGGCCAATTTTTAATTCCCAATGATTTAATGGATATATTAATTTAGAATCAATAGTACTTCTGCCCTTCATAATTTCGCCATGTAAATGCAATACGTTTTTGCTACCCGCTCTCTCATGTAAATCATCTATATTTTGAGTAATTATAGTAACATCATAATCTTCCTGAAGTTTTGCTATTGATACATGTGCTTTATTGGGAACTGCTTCTATAATTTGCTTTCTTCGTTGATTATAGAAATCTAACACTAATTGTGGATTTTTTTTCCAAGCTTCAAAAGTTGCTACATCCTCTATTTTATATTGTTCCCACAATCCTCCAGAATCTCTGAATGTTTTAATCCCACTTTCTGCACTTATTCCAGCTCCACTAAAAAAAACTATTTTCTTTTTTTGCATTATTACCTATAAAAATAAAGTTTAAACAATCTACAAACAAATGTATTTTGTATTTATGGTTATTTTAAATTTACAAAAAAAATCCACTATGAAATTTTTTATCGATACAGCAAATTTAGATCAAATTAAAGAAGCTCAAGACCTTGGCGTATTAGATGGGGTAACAACAAACCCATCTTTAATGGCTAAAGAAGGCATTAAAGGACAAGACAACATTTTAAAGCACTATGTTGATATTTGTAATATTACAACTGGAGATGTAAGTGCGGAAGTGATTTCTACAGATTTTGAAGGAATGGTAAGAGAAGGCGAAATGCTAGCCGATTTACACCCACGAATTGTAGTTAAAATACCTATGATAAAAGAAGGTGTAAAAGCTATTAAATACTTTAGTGATAAAGGGATTAAAACAAACTGTACTTTAGTTTTTTCTGCAGGTCAAGCTTTACTTGCTGCTAAGGCAGGTGCAACTTATGTATCTCCGTTTGTTGGCCGATTAGACGATATTAGCCAAGACGGAATGGATTTAATTGATGATATTAGAACAATTTATGATAATTACGGATTTGAAACTGAAATTTTAGCTGCTTCAGTTCGTCATCCTATGCATATTATACAATGTGCTAAAATTGGTGCAGATGTGATTACGGCTCCATTAAGTGCTATTGCCGCTTTATTGAATCATCCATTAACAGACAAAGGATTAGCTCAATTTTTAGCAGATGCTAAAAAATAACTTAATTTATTTTGTTTAATTAAAAAGCCACTCTTTAGGAGTGGCTTTTTAATTATATCTAATTTTATGAAATTATTAAAATAAATAGGTAGTTTATGTATCATCACAATTTATAATACACTACTTTTTTGGTGTCAAAAAATTCTTCTTCGAAATATTTTTTTAAATCATAAAATACAGCTTTGTCATAGTGGTAACCAAACTCTTCACGAAGATCCCCTCCCTTTAAATACAAAATACCATTAGGTAAATCATTAAAATTATCTTTTAATATTTTTTTATAAATCCAGTTGTAAAACTCAGGAAATGCAGTCACAGCACGACTCACAATAAAATGATATTTATCAGTTATTTTTTCGGCACGCTCATGTTGTGCGGTTAAATTTGTTAAACCAATACCAGCTGCTACTTCTGTAACAACTTTTATTTTTTTTCCAATTGAATCTACTAAATGAAATGATGAGTCTGGAAACATAATAGCTAATGGAATGCCAGGAAATCCACCGCCACAACCAACATCTAGTATTTTAGTACCAGGTTTAAAAGACATTACCTTTGCAATTCCTAATGAATGTAGCACATGTCGTTCATAAAGTAAATCACTGTCTTTCCTAGAAATAACATTAATTTGAGAATTCCAAAATGTGTATAAATCATACAATTTATCAAACTGTTGCTTTTGATGTTGTGTAATATTTGGAAAGTATTTAATTAATATATCAGAGGTTATCATTTATATTTTATTTTCTTGATTTTTAAGAATGTTAAAAAGAAATTCTCTTGCACGAAATAATTGTGCTTTTACGGTACCAACAGGTAAATCAAGCTTTTCCGCAATTTCATCATAACTTAATTCTTCATAATAGCGCATTTCTACTAATTCTTTATAACGTGGTTTAAGCTTATCTACAACCACTCTTAACATATTAATTTTTTGTTTTTTTATTATATGCTCCTCCGGATCTAATGTTTGAGAAGTGATACTTTTAGAAAACTCTTGACCTTCATCATTTTCCATTTTAAAATCTAATGAGATGGAAGTATTTTTCTTTTTATTTCTTAAAAAATCAATTGCATTATTGGTAGCTATCTTAAAAAGCCAAGTACTAAATGCATACGTTGGTGTATATTGATTTAAACGCTTAAATGCTCTACCAAATGCTTCTATAGTTAAATCATCGGCATCTTCTTTGTTATTACACATTCGTAACATTGTATAATAAACAGACTCTCGATAGCGCTGTAATAACTCAGCATAGGCTTTTTGATCTCCTTTATGCAGTGCTAACTGAATAAGATTATAGTCGTATACAGCTTTGGTAGTTAAATTTTCATTTGGCTTTAATTCTTCCATTTATTAGCTTTATGAAATAATTTACCTATATGAAATAATGGATATATTATTAATAAAATAATTTCATAAAACCCTGAAAATATCCACAAATCAAATTCTTGTAGTTTTTTTGCGACTTTATTAAATATAACTGTTTGAATACATAGCTTAATAAATAATCCTATTAATGCTACCAAGATGGTTGTTTTAAATAACATTAATGCTATAAACATAACGTAAAAAAAATACTGAATAGCAAATGATAATCTTATTTTAAATTTAGTTTTTGAATTATAGTAAGGTGATGTTGTTAAATGCCTTTGTTTTTGCCTTTTCCAATCACTAAACGTACGCTTAGCATTTGAATAAGTAATAGCATTGGAGCTTATAGCTATATTTGTATTGTTTTTATTAGCAGCTTGGTTAATAAATAAATCATCGTCTCCTGACACAATATGATAATGTTTAGAAAATCCTTTTTGTTTATAAAATAAATCTTTCTTATATGCTAAATTTCTTCCAACTCCCATATAAGGATGACCTTTTATTGCTGCAGATAAATAGTTAGCTGCAATTAAAAAAGTATCAAAACGTATTAATTTATTTAAAAAACCAATTTCTTTTTTATACGCACCATATCCTAAAACAATTTCTCGTTTATTAACAAAGCCTGAACTCATATCATTTAACCAATTTTCATTAGCAGGAAAACAGTCAGCATCTGTAAATATCAAATTATCGTATTTAGCGCCTTTAATACCAACCATTACAGCAAATTTTTTACCATGCTTGTAATAATCATCTTCTTTTATATTTACTTTTTTTAAGTTGGGGAAAATCTTTGCAAACTCATCAATTACATTTTCAGTATTATCTGTTGAACAATCATTAACCACTACAACTTCAAATTCCGAATAATTTTGCATTAAAATTTTAGGTAAAAATTCAGTTAAATTATCATCTTCGTTTCGAGCACATATAATAACCGTTACAGGCTCTTTTGCTAAGCCTACTTCAATAGTTGTGTTCTTAAAATTACCAATAGGCAATATATTCATTACATAGTTAATAATAATACCAACTAATGATACAAAAAAAGCGACCAACAATAGCTCGTCCGCTCCTATTTCAACAAAATCAGGAAAATACATGTTACAAAAATACCAAGCATTGAGGTAGATAATTAAGTTATATTTGTATTTATTAAACAAAGAAATTAACAATGCTCTCAGATATTAAAGCTGTTATTTTTGACATGGACGGAGTTATTATTGACTCTGAACCTTTATGGCGTAAAGTAATGATTGATAGTTTTACCGAAATTGGAATTCCATTTACTGATAATCATTGCAGAATTACAACTGGCTTAAGATTTAAAGAAGTTGCAAATTATTGGTTTACAAAACATTCTATCCATCATATATCTATTGATGAATTTGATAATTTAGTAATTACTAGATTATGCCATTTAATTGAAAATCAAGGCAAAAGTATGCTTGGAGTTCATGAAACGTTAGATATACTTAAAAATAAAGGCATTAAATTAGGAATTGGGACTTCATCTAACTCAAAACTAATGAATACTGTTGTTAAATCACTAAATATAGAGCCTTATTTTGAAGCGTTGTGCTCTGCAGAACATATGACATTTGGGAAACCTCATCCTGAAGTATACTTAACATGTGCTAAAATATTAAACACTAATCCACATCATTGCTTAGTTATTGAAGATTCTGTAAATGGCGTTATAGCTGGAAAATCTGCGCAAATGAAAGTGGTTGCTATACCCGAAGAAATTAATAAACATAATCCTAAGTTTTCTATAGCTGATTACCAACTTACATCATTATTAGATTTAATTTCATAGAAAACTAATTCATACAATTTCTTAAAAATTGATTTAACGGCATCATAGCTTTAAAAACCTTAGTTGCTAAAATAGGAAAATCTTTATTTATAACATCGGCATCAGTTAAAGGATAAACTACAATATAATGTTTATGCTGAAGTAAATCTAAATTGGGATGATCTTTAGCATAACCCTTTGGAGCTGTTTTTAATTTATCTTCTGATGATAACTCTTTGAAATATTTCTTAAAATCTTTGTGTGTTATTATTTTTTTAAAATCGTTACTATTATAATCAATTTCTTGCCTAATTGATGCTAAAAATTCGGGCATAGGTTGATAGCAACCTCCTGCTAAAAAACTTTTACCTGGCTCAATGTGAATGTAATAACCAGGAATCATTGATTTTTTTCCGCCGGGATTAATACTAGCCCCCATATTTAATTTGTATGGAGATTTATCTTTACTAAAGCGTATATCTTTATTAATTCTGAATAGGCATTTTTTGGGTTCTAATCCAACTAAATCTTTATCAAATAAAATACTTTTATCTATAATTAATTTTATGAGAGATTCAAATTCTATCTTACAATTTTCGTATGTTTTTCGGTTAGCATCAAACCACTCTTTTTGATTATTTTTTGCTAAATGTTTTAAAAATTCAAATATGGATTTCATAGTTAAAAGAAATTTATAATTTAGTTTTCGAAATATATCTGTTACTATTTCTGAAATAATCCATCATTAATACGCTACTTAGTAACAAACTCAAACAATAAAATGTATCCTCTAAAGGTATAGTATATAATCTTAAATTCATATTTTCATGATTATTATATATTACAACTGGCAAGGCAGTTAATATGCCATTACATATAAAAAATGGAATTAAAGAAATAAAATAGGATAAATAAAAATTTCCTAATTTTTTGAACTTATAAATAAATTCTGAAAATAAGATTAAAAACAAACATACAGTGGCATTAACAATAGTATATGTTTTATTATGATAAAGTATACTACTTAATAAACTTAAACCAAAAAGTAAAATACTAATATATGTAGTGTATTTTTTAGAGATATCTTTTTGTAAATATGCGTTACAAGATTCGTAAATAAAAATACAAGAATATGGAACACATATAAAAAATAATAATTCTTCTATTGGCAAATTAAATATGTAAATACCTGTAATATATTTGGGGTTAAAGCTCCAAACTCCTTTTATAGTGAAAAAAATATCCCATATTATAAAAAACATAGAAGTGATTAAAATAGATGGGAATAAATATATCCACGATTTATAAAAAGCAACTTTTTTGTCAAAACTCATTGCTAAAGGAAATATAATACTGGCAATATCTAACAGTAAATACGTGTAATGCAAATTCATGTGCTATATTTTATTAAATAATTACACACGTTTATTTTGATTTTCTTTATTTTTAAAATAATGAAATGGCACTATTAACATGCCAAAATTTTCACCATCATATTTATTAATATGCTTGTGATGAATTTTATGAGCCCTCTTAATTCCTTTAACATACCAATTTTGAGATTTAGAAAACCACTTAAATCGTTGATGGATAATCACATCATGAACCAAGAAATAAGCAATACCATAAAATAAAATACCTAATCCTATATAAAATCTGTAATCATATCCATTCATGGCTCCAAACATCATACAAAGCCAACTAGGAATAGCATATATTAGAAAAAATACATCATTTTTTTCAAAAAAACCCTCGTTACTATTGTCGTGGTGATCTCGATGAAAAAACCACATTAGCCCATGCATCACAAACTTATGGGTAAACCAAGCCATAAACTCCATACCCAAAAAAGCAAATAAAACTATAATTATATCTAACATCATTTTATATAACAAATTAACTACTATTTTGTTTACACAAATAAATATAAAGCACAAAAAAATAACAATTGTGTAATGTAAAATAATTTAGCTGTATTGTTTACATGACTATTAATATGTTTTTGAACCAGAAGATTAAATACAAAAGAGATAAGAAACCAGGCTATATAATTTTGCAATGGAATTTTTAAATTCTCCCAATACCAAAAATCAAAATTAGAAGCATTTTGTTCAATAAAAAAATCAAGAAACACCATTAAAAAAGCACTAACTAAAGCATTTAAAAACATGTTTTTTAATCTAACACATTGGGCTGTGCAATATAATAAAACACTCCAATTAACACCTATTAATAAAGGAACTGAAAACAACTTATATCCCAACGAATAGCCGTAATAATAAGATCCAAAAATTAATTTTGTTTTAACCCCTAAAACCTCAACTAAATATCCTAAAATAGCAATTATAATTAACGATCTATAAAATGACCAATTGTATTGTTTAGAAACTAAAATAACAATAACAGAAGATAATATTATATTGGCCGAACTGAGCGATTTAAATAGATTTGGATAGAAAATAAATCCAAAAAAACCCACCAAATGAAAAATAATGATACTAATTATTGGTATATTTTTCTTTACAAAGTTCATTAAATAATTGTTATGATAAGTCAAATGTAATAAAATAAAAAAAAGAATTAAGGCTTATTATGTATATTTGATAACTATAAATTTGGATAACAATTAATTATGCAAAAAAACAAAATTCCTAATATTAATAGAGAAATAAGTTGGCTTTCTTTTAACGAAAGAGTTCTTCAAGAAGCTGCTGATCCAACCACACCTCTTATTGAACGATTAAAATTTTTAGGAATTTTTAGTAATAACAGAGACGAATTTTATCGGGTTCGAGTTGCAACCATTAACAGACTAACAAAACTTGGAAAAAAAGCTATAGATATTTATGGCGATGACCCTAAAGTTTTATTACATAAACTTCAAAAAAAAGTAATTGAACAACAACAACATTTTGAAGACATCTATCAAGAGTTACTTAAAGAGCTTGCCAAAGAAAATGTTTTTATCATAAACGAAAAACATCTTAATGAACAACAACAACAATATGTAAGAGATTATTTTCATAAAGAAGTTGAGAATACCTTATTTCCTATTATGGTAGATGAAAACAAACCTTTCCCCTACATGAAAGACAAATCAGGATATTTATTTGTTCGTTTAATTTCTAATATTCAAAATCAAAAAAACAAATACGCATTAATAGAAATTCCATCTAGAACAACCAGTAGATTTATTATTTTACCTCAAGAAAAAAATAAAAAATTTATTATTCTATTAGACGATGTAATTAGATTTAATGTTCATGAAATATTTTCTGTATTTGGGTACACAACCAAAGAAGCTATTAATATTAAACTAACACGTGATGCTGAATTAGATATTGATCAAGATGTAAGCAAAAGTATGCTAGAAAAAATATCTAAAAGCGTGAAGGATAGGAAAAAAGGTCAACCCGTTAGATTTGTGTATGATAGCCATATGAGTAAAGAAATGCTCGCTTTTATAATGAAAAAATTAGGGATGGATAAAAAAGATAATGCTATTCCTGGTGGCAGATATCATAATTTTAAAGATTTCATAGGGTTTCCAAATATTGGAGAAAAAAAATTGATCTATGATAACCCTCCTCCATTAATACACAAACATCTTTATAATATTAATACAAGTATTTTAAATGTTATCAAACAAAAAGATATTTTATTACATTATCCATATCACACTTACGACCATATTATTACTTTATTGAGGGAAGCTTCTATTGATCCAAGTGTTGAATCCATAAAAATTACATTATACAGAGTTGCTGATTCATCAAAAATAGCAAATGCTTTGGTTAACGCTATTAAAAACGGGAAAAAAGTAACAGTTTTAGTAGAATTACAAGCTCGTTTTGATGAAGAAAATAATATTTACTGGGCTAATAAATTACAAGAAGAAGGAGCTACTGTTATTTATGGTGTTCCTGGACTTAAAGTACACAGTAAACTATTTTTAATAACAACCAAGGTAAGAGGAAAAGAAATTAAATATGCACATATAGGTACAGGTAATTTTAATGAAAAAACAGCCCGTATTTACACTGATTTTAGTTTACTAACAGCCGATAAAAATATTACTGATGAAATTTCAAGTGTATTTGATTTTTACACAAATAATTTTAAAACAGGTAGCTATAAACAATTAGCTGTAGCTCCATTTTATATGCGTCAGTTATTTGTAAATTTAATTGACAAAGAAATAGCAAATGCTAAAACTGGAAAAAAAGCATACATGATTTTAAAAATGAATAGCTTAGTTGACAAACAAATGATTGAAAAATTATATGAAGCCTCTCAAGCTGGAGTTGAAATTACATTAATTATTAGAGGAATATGCTCTTTAGTCACAGAAATTGCTGGATTTAGCGATAATATAAAAGCCTATAGTATTGTAGATAAATACTTAGAACATTCTAGAGTTTTTATTTTTGCAAATGGAGGGCACGAAAAAATATACATTACTTCAGCCGATTGGATGAGTAGAAATTTAGATAGTAGAAGCGAAGTTGCTGTTCCTATTTTAGACACAGATATTAAAAAACAAATAAAAGATATCATTCAAATCCAACTATCTGGAAATACAAAAGTTAGAATATTGGATAGACTTCAACAAAATTTATACAAAAAACCCAAACCAGGTGAACGTAAAATTCGTGTACAAAACGAAATTTACAACTATCTAAAAAAAGATAAAGAAACGTATTTAAAAACTCAAACTAAATTCCTTTCTACTATATGATTTTTGCAGCTGTTGATATTGGAAGTAATGCTATGCGACTATTGTTTTGTAGAGCATACGATGTAAATGGGAAACCTCATTTTAGTAAAGAAGAATTAATTCGTTTACCAATTCGTTTAGGAGAAGACGTATTTTTAAATGGGAAAATTTCTGAAAAAAAGGCAGAAAAATTAATCACTGCGATGCGCGGATTTAGAGAACTTATAAAGGTATATGAGGTTGATGATTACAGAGCTGTTGCAACAAGTGCAATGAGAGATGCTAGTAATAGCCAGGAAATTATTGAACGAATAAAAAAAGAAGCTGATTTAAATGTTGAAATTATTGATGGTAAATTAGAAGCTCAATTAGTTTTTTCAAATCATATAGAAGAATTATTAAATCCAAAACATTCTTATTTATATATAGACGTGGGCGGTGGTAGTACTGAATTAACACTGTATAGTAACCACAAAGTTGTAGCCTCTAAATCTTTTAATATAGGAACCGTTCGATTACTTCTTAACAAAGTAGAAAAAGACGAATGGGAACTAATGAAAGACTGGATCAAAAAAAACACATATGGCTACAGGCCTTTGCATGCTATTGGATCGGGAGGAAATATTAATAAAATATTTAAAATGACTAAAAAAGAAAATAAAAACATTAGTTATTCAAAATTAAAAAATATTAATGATATGCTTAACTCCTATACTTACGAAGAAAGAGTAGAAGTATTAGGATTAAAGCCTGATAGAGCTGATGTGATTATACATGCATCTAAAATATTTATTACAATTATGAAAACAGCTGATATCGAAGACATATTTGTACCCCAAATAGGATTATCAGATGGAATTGTTCATGAATTATACGAGAGAGCAACAAAAAAACTATAATTACTTTTCTGCTATATAAATTGCAGCTAAACCTAAACCTACTGAACTATACGTTGCTTTTTTATATCCCACTTTTTCTAAAATTGCCGTGAATCTCTCATTATCTGGAAACGCTTTTATTGACTCTGGCAAGTAAGTATATGCCCTGGAATCTTTAGAAAACAATTTACCTAAAGTAGGAGTTATATATTTAAAATGAAACATATAAAATTGTTTTACTGGGAATTTACGTGGCGATGAAAATTCAAGAACACATAATTGTCCTCCTGGTTTTAAAATCCGCAACATATTTGTTAATCCTTTTTCTAAGTTTTCAAAGTTTCTTACTCCAAATCCTACAGTAATAGCATCCATGGAGTTGTCTGGTAAATCACATGTTTCTGCATCTCCATATTGCAATGTAATAACATTATTCAACTGTAATTTTTGTAATTTTTCTTTGCCAAACCTCATCATTCCTTCGCTTATGTCAATTCCAATAACTTTAGTTGGATTTAATTTCATGGCAGCTATAGCAAAATCTCCAGTACCCGTAGCTACATCTAAAATAGATTTGGGTTGTTTTGTTGAAATTAATTGAATACATTTTTTTCTCCATCCTTTATGAATACCTAATGATAAAAGAGAATTTAAAAAATCGTATCTAAAGGCAATATTATCAAACATTTGAGCCACTTGCTCTTTCTTTGATTCGTTACTGTTGTATGGCGTTATTTGTGACATGTTTGTATTTTATTTAACCATTATATATTACTCAAAAAATCAAATCTAAATCATTAACTATAAAAACACATCAAAACTCTTTTGTTTTTACTTTGAGTTTTATAAGTTAAAATTATTTTACAAAATCTAATTTTAAAGCTTCTTCCAATAATAATTCTTTACTAATTGGCACTACACCAATTTGTTCGCAAACTAAACCGCCTGCTAAATTAGAAATAGCTGCCATAACCACTGGGTTAACATGCAACGCTACTAATAATGATGCTACACTAATTACTGTATCTCCAGCCCCACTAACATCTGCAATACTTCGTATGTGAGCAGGAGTGTGATGTTTCTCTGAACGCGAATTAATAATTACTCCTTTCTCAGCAAGCGTTACTAGGGCGGTTTCAAATTTTTGTTTCACTCTAAAACTACTAATTGCTCTTTGCAGCTCATTAATATTATCCGAACTTATATCTAATTTTAATCCTTCCCTTAACTCTTTTAAATTTGGTTTAAATAATGTTACTCCTTTATAATCGTTAAAATTTTTCTTTTTAGGATCTACACATGTTGGAATACCTTTACTTTTAGCTAACTCAACAACTTTTGATATTAATTTAGGTGTAATTAATCCTTTGTTATAATCTTCAAATAAAATAACATCTATCTTATCATGTTGAATGATATATGAAATTAAAGTAATAAGTTGTTGTGTTTCTGCTGCCGATATATCTTCCTCTGTTTCTTCATCAATTCTTAATAATTGATGATTGTTACCTATAACTCGGGTTTTTTCAGTAGTAATTCTATCTCTAGATTTTAAAATTCCTTTCTGACTTAATTTTTGGTGCTTTAGTAAATCTAAAAAGTTTTGTCCTTCATAATCTATTCCTATTACAGAACATAATATTGGATTAGCACCTAACGCTTGTATATTTAATGCAACATTAGCCGCTCCACCTAAACGTTTTTCTTTTTTTGTTACAGCAATAATTGGAACAGGCGCTTCTGGAGAAATACGATTTACTTTTCCCCACATATAACTATCGATCATTACATCTCCAATAATTAAAACGTTTAAATTGCTAAACGATTTAAACATCTCTCTAATATGTTCCTTTTTTACAGATAATTTTTTCATGAATTTACCTCTTAAATCTATTGATGGATTTTTTTTATATCTAAGCTTAATTTAGTTTTTCAATGGCTTCTTTCATTCTTTTTAAAGCCTCTATTAACTTATCTTCTGAGGTAGCATAGGAAAAACGAATATACTTATCATCTCCAAATGCTGCTCCTGGCACTAAAGCCACATGAGCTTCATCCAATAAAAACATTGATAAATCAGTAGCATTATTAATCGTATAATCTTTGTATGATTTACCAAATAATGCAGAAACCTCTGGATAAACATAAAACGCACCGTCTGGTATATTTGTTTTAAACCCAGGAATATCTTTCATTAATTCAAGCACTAAATTTCTTCTCCTTAAAAAAGCATCTCGCATATAATGTGTGCTTTCTGCTGGCAAATCCATGGCAGCATGCATTGCTTTTTGTGTGATGCTACAAGTAGCTGAAGTAAATTGGCCTTGCATTTTATCACAAGCCTGCGCTATCCATCTTGGAGCAGCCATAATGCCTCCTCTCCACCCTGTCATCGCAAAACCTTTGGAAACACCATTAATAGTAATCACTCTTTCTTTTATATCATCAAACTGCGCCATACTTTCATGACCGCCAACAAAATTTATATGTTCATATATCTCATCACTCATAATGTATAATTCATCATACTGCTTTACAACATCTGCAATCGCCCTGAGTTCTTTTTTGCTATAAACAGATCCTGTAGGGTTACAAGGAGTACTAAACATCATCATTCGAGTCTTTGAGGTAATATGAGCTTGTAATTGTTGAGCCGTAATTTTAAAATCATTTTCAATAGTTGTATCTATTATAACAGGCACTCCACCTGCCAATTTAATAATCTCTAAATAACTTACCCAAAATGGTGCAGGTATAATTACTTCATCGCCTGGGTTTATTAAACATAAAACAGCATTTGCTATACTTTGTTTAGCTCCTGTAGACACTACTATATCATCTGCGGTATAATTTAAATTATTATCGCGTTTAAACTTATTAGCAATAGCTTGTCGTAATTCTACATATCCGCTAACATGAGTATAGTACGTAAAATCATTATTAATAGCATCAATTGCTGCTTGCTTAATACTATCAGGGGTTTTAAAATCAGGTTCTCCTAAACTTAAACTAATAATATCAATGCCTTGTGCCTTTAACTCTCTACTCTTACGAGCCATTGCTATAGTTTGCGATTCCGAAATAAGATTTACTTTATCTGATAAATGTGCCATTTAGTTATTTTTAAAAATGCGTAACAAATCTAATAAATACTACAACATATCTAACTTATTTTTGATTAATTTATTGGCTTTAAATGTTATAAACTTTGCTTGCTATAATTTATTAATTTGTTTAATTTCAAATAGTAGATACTACTTAATTATATAAGACAACCATTTATTTTAATTTAACTATCATGAATTATTGGCTAATAAAATCTGAACCTTTTAAATACAGCTGGGAACAATTTAAAAAAGATAAAATTACATTTTGGGATGGGGTAAGGAATTACGCTGCTCGAAACAATTTAAAAGCAATGAAAAAAGGAGATTTAGCACTTTTTTATCATAGTAATGAAGGTATGTGTGTAGTAGGTATTGCAAAGGTTGTAAAGGAAGCGTATCAAGACCCTACAACAAAAGAAACTGCTTGGGTAGCAGTAGATTTTTCTCCTTATAAAACATTAAAAAAAACTGTAACATTAGCTCAAATTAAGGCCGACGAATATTTAAAAGATATGCAATTAGTTAAATTGCAAAGATTATCTGTAAGCATAGTAAAACCCGAAGAATTTGATAGAATTTGTTTATTAGGAGAAATCTGAAAAATAAAAAAACCTGCTTTTAACAGGTTTTTTATAACAATTTTACTTTTTTAAAAACTTAAAATCTTTTCCTATATATCGAGCATTATTGCCTAATTGCTCTTCAATTCTTAATAATTGATTGTATTTTGCAATCCGATCGCTGCGAGATGCCGAACCTGTTTTAATTTGCCCACAACTTAATGCTACAGCTAAATCTGCAATTGTTGTATCTTCTGTTTCTCCGCTTCGGTGGCTCATTACAGAAGTATAACTATTAGTATGAGCTAATTGAACAGCATTAATGGTTTCAGTTAGAGTTCCTATTTGATTTACTTTAACCAAAATAGAATTTGCTACTCCCATATCAATTCCTTTTTGTAAAAAATTTACATTAGTAACAAATAAATCGTCTCCAACTAATTGTGTAGAAGACCCTAATTTATCTGTCATCAACTTCCAACCATCCCAGTCTTCTTCAGCAAATCCATCTTCAATAGAAATAATTGGATATTTTTTTCTCCAATCTGCCCAAAAATCAACCATTTGTGAAGATGTTAATTTATCTCCAGTAGATTTTTTAAAGTGATATACCTTTTCATCAGTATTATAAAATTCAGATGAAGCGGCATCCATAGCTATATAAATATCTTCGCCAGCTTTATATCCTGCCTTATCAATAGCTTGCATTACTGCTTTAATAGCCTCCTCGTTATTTTTGAAATTAGGTGCAAATCCTCCTTCATCTCCAACATTAGTTGCCAGTCCTTGTGATTTTAAAACTGCTTTTAAATGATGAAACACTTCTGTTCCCATTCTTAAACCCTCACTAAAACTCTCAGCACCAATAGGCATAATCATAAACTCCTGAAAATCAATTCCATTATCTGCATGAGAACCTCCATTTAAAATATTCATCATGGGTATTGGCAAAATATTAGAATTAACACCTCCAACATAACGATATAATGGTTGCCTACACTCCTCAGAAGCAGCTCTTGCTACTGCTAAAGAAACTCCTAATATAGCATTAGCTCCCAAAGTCCCTTTGTTTAAAGTTCCATCTAATTCAATCATTGCAGCATCAATTGCACTTTGATCAAAAATATACATTCCTTTTAAACGCTCTGCAATTGCAGTATTAACGTTATTCACAGCCTTTAAAACGCCCTTTCCTAAATATTGTGTTTTATCATTATCTCTTAATTCAACCGCTTCATGCATGCCTGTTGATGCACCAGAAGGAACTGCGGCTCTACCTAAAATACCTTGATCGGTTACTACATCTACTTCAATGGTAGGGTTTCCTCTTGAATCTAAAATTTGTCTTGCTGCAATAGCGTGAATAAATGACATAAAATTGCTATAGTTAAAGGTTAATGATGGGTAAAATTAAATAAAGTTTTAAAATCAAAAAAAATAAAATATTAAGAGTAATTAACTATTTCTAGTGTCGTTTATCAATTCCCCATAATAGCTTATTTCTGAGTGTTTCAAAAAAATGTTGTCCTTCTAAATTAATCATGTTAAATCTAAAATCTGCTTTTTTAATAACAAGCTCTGATAAGTTTTTGATGGTTTGCGACCTAGAATCTAAAGACACATTAAAACTATCACTTCGTCCACTAACTTTAAAACTTAAGGTTTTATTATTAGAAATTACAATAGGACGAACATTTAAATTATGTGGAGCAATTGGTGTTATAATAAAATTATCCGAATCTGGAACCATAATAGGCCCTCCGCAACTTAATGAATAAGCAGTAGAACCAGTTGGAGTAGATACAATTAACCCGTCTGCAAAATAAGAGTTTAAAAAAATACCATCAACATAAGTATCTATGTTAATCATTGCACTTGATTCTTTTTTATGAATGGTAAACTCATTTAAGGCATAATTCACTTCATTAAAACAAGTTGTTTTATCAAGTTCTATTAATTCTCTTTTATCAAGTGTAAATTTTTCTTTAATCAATAATTGAATGGCTTTTTCAAAATTTTCTTTATAAACCGTTGCTAAGAAACCTAATCTTCCAGTATTAACGCCTAAAACTGGTATCCCAGATTTACGAACAAATTCAAGTGTTTCAAGCATTGTTCCGTCTCCACCTAAAGAAATTACATAATCTGCTTTAGCAATTAATTCTTCCGAATTACTAAATACATCAACTGTTAGTTTTTGTTGTAAATGCTCATTTAAATAATCTAAATAAGGTTTAAACACAATCACTTTAAATTTTTCTGAAACAGCTAGCAATTTTAATTTTTCTAGATAATCAGAAAAATTATCTTTTGTATTTCTTGCATATACAGCTATTGTCATCATTCAATTAATTAGATATTTAAAAAATGAAGAAACTCATCTAATTTATTTTTAATTCCACCTTCAAAGTCTTGGTTTTGAAAAGATGCTTTTACAACATAATTATAGCGATAAAATGTCTGTAAAATTCTAGATAAATCTTCTTTATTAATTTTAAGAGTAACTTCCATTTTTGTACTATCTGGAATAGAAGACACATGAGCGCTTAAAATCTTTGCATCATTACCCTCAATTATACTTGAAATTTGAGTGAGTGAATAATCTGCTTGATTAACTTCTAGTACAATTACACCACCAGGATTTTGAACCGATGCCATTGTTGAAATATTTTGCAACAAGCCTTTTAATGTGATGCAACCTTTATATAATTCTTTATCATCTAAAACAGGTATCAACGTAAGATTAAACGACATCATTAATTTCAACAAATCGTAAGTGTGCTGATAATTATGTATAATAGGTTTCAGTAAAGGTATTTTTAAATTTTTAATTTGTTCTTCAGGATTATTATAATCCATCAATTCATGTTCAGAAACTAAACCAATAAGTTCTCTGTTTTTAACAACAGCTAAATGCGACACTTTAAATTGTTCCATCCAATCTAAAGCCATTTCTACAGTATCTGTATGTTTTAATGGAGGAATTTCATCTGTTATTAAATCAGAAACTAGCATAAACAAAAATACTATTTTTATTACAATACAACCTAATTTAAAACATATTGTTATGTAATGGATTTCAAGGTTTTACAAAAAATAATATAATTTTAATATTTATTGATTATTCATTATCCAGAAAATTTAAAACCTTTATATTTGATTCAAATTTTATTATGATTTCTTTTGATAACACAGAAAATGCTTTTAAAGCAAAATCAAATAACGATTTAAATCGTTCATATTGGTTATTTAAAATAGTAAGCAATCCATCATTAGTTAAATTTGGAGCTATAACCGCACCAATTGGATTATCTATTGGGTTTAAAGGGTTGATAAAAAACACTATTTTTAAACAATTTGTAGGCGGAGAAAACATTACCGAATGCGATAAAACAATTGCCGAACTTGGAAAATACAATATTGGCACTATTTTAGACTACAGTGTTGAAGGAAAAGAAAGTGAAGATGATTTTGATGCTTGCTGTAAAGAAACAATAGAAACAATTCGTAAAGCAAAACATAATCATTTTATTCCATTCTCAGTATTTAAAGTAACAGGATTAGCAAGATTTTCATTACTCGAAAAAATAAGCGCAAATATTACGTTAAATGATTCTGAAATAATTGAATATTCAAAAGTAAAACAAAGAGTATTTTCTATTTGTAAAGAAGCTTTTGATGCTAGCCAACCTTTATTTATTGATGCTGAAGAAAGTTGGATTCAACCAGCTATTGACGAATTAGTTAATGAAAACATGACATTATTTAATAAAGAAAAAGCTATTATTTATAACACATTTCAACTTTATAGAACAGATCGTTTAAATTATTTAAAACAAACCATAGCTAATGGAAAAGCTAACGGTTACCATGTTGGTGCTAAATTAGTACGAGGAGCATATATGGAAAAAGAACGCGCTCGTGCAATTGAAAAAAACTACCCATCTCCAATTCAAAATACTAAAGAAGACTCTGATATAGATTATAATTTAGCATTAGAGGAATGTGTAAAAAACATAAATATAATTGGACTTTGCGCTGGAACTCATAATGAAAAAAGTAGCTTATATTTAATTGAATTAATGAATAAGTACGCTATATCTAATTCAGATAAACGTATTTATTTTTCTCAATTATTAGGCATGAGTGATCATATAAGTTATAATTTAGCATCAGCTGGATACAACGTTGCTAAATATGTTCCTTATGGGCCTGTAAAAGAAGTTCTACCGTATTTAATTAGACGAGCTCAAGAAAACACCTCCGTGAAAGGTCAAACTGGAAGAGAATTAGGACTGATAATTAAAGAAAAACAAAGAAGAAAGAACTAACAATATAAAAGCCCACTTAAGTGGGCTTTTATATTGTTAGTTTAATTAGTTGATTTAGGAGCTTCCTTATTTTGATCATTAAAAGCATCAAAATCAAATGTTAATGTAAAGCGAAGAGTATTTTGTAAAGGATTACGTTGAGTAATTGGTATTAAGTATGCCATATCTAACCCAAATACATTATATCTTAATCCCATACCTACTGTAAAAAATTTACGATTACCTTTTGTTTTTGACTCATTAAAATATCCAGCTCTCACTGCAAAAGTTTTTTCATACCAATACTCAAATCCCACACTATAATTAATTTCTTTTAATTCTTCTTTTGTTCCTCCAGGAGCATCACTAAAAGACTGTAATATACCTTTTGCTATACCTACATTTGGATCTTTTCCTGCAGCAATAATTTTATTTCCATCTATATCTACAGCATCATAAGGAGTTTCATTTCCTAATGAATCTAGTGCTTTTTGATAAACAGGTTGAGTAGGAACTAATAACTTATTTAAATCGCCATAAACACCAAATGTATTCGACTCATCAATATCAAATTTTAATCCTGCACCTAAACGCATGTTCATTGGTATAAAATCTTTTTTTACAGAATAAGAAACCTTTGAACCAATATTACTAAATACCAATCCAGCGCTAGCAACAGCTTTTTTATCATTAATTTTAAATTTTTTAGATTGGTAGTATAACCCAACATCAACAGCAACAGAAGTACCAGGTTTTGTGGGTTGTCCGTTACTTAATGTATAATTTCCAGTTAAATTTGAACGGATATAGCGAGTTGATAAACCTGCAGAAAATGTTTTTGATAATTTTTGAGAATAAGCCAAATCTAATGCAAATTCATTAGGCCTAAATTGCCCTGTAGTGTTACCAACAATATCAGTAAAAGTAATGTTTCCTAAAGAAAAATAACGTAAAGAAGCTCCAATCGCTTGAGTTTTACTAATCTTTCCATAACCTGAAACATAATACAAATACACATCAGGAACTAATTGTTTAAGCCAAGGTGTAATAGAAATAGCTGCGCCTCCTTTTTTTTCTGCAAATGCCATTTTAGCAACATTCCAATGAATGCTATTTCCATCTGCGGGTGTTGCTGCCCCTACTTCTCCCATACCTCCTTGCTTAGAATCAGGAGCAATCATTAAAAACGGAACAGCTGTTGTGATTGTGTTAACTCTGCCGCTCAACTCCTGTGTAGTAAGCGATTTACTCGTTGTTTGTGAAACTATATGTGTGGAGAATATTACTCCAGTTACTATACTTATTAAAGATTGTTTTTGCATTTTTATTCTTTTAAAAAAAGAGAGCTTCAAAGATATAATTAATTTAGAATTACTAGTTTTTCTATTTTTTCTGCTTTTTTATTTGAGCCATCGGTTACGGAAACTTTATAAATATACACTCCTCTAGCTAGTTTATCGCCATATTCATCTTTACCATCCCACTCTATACCATCAAAACGAAAACCTTGATTATTTATTGTTTGGTTAATTGATTTTACAACCTTTCCAGATATTGTGTATACTTGAATAGTTACTTTTAATGATGTACAACATTGATTATGTTCTATAAAAAATTTTGTTTTAGTTGTAAACGGATTAGGGTAATTTAATATATGAGTTAATGCTAATTCAGCTTGTTTGGATACCACAAATTCAATCATTGAATTTGATGAATTATTTTGCACATCCCATACTTTAAGGCTAAGCCGATGATTACCCTCAGATAATTCATTAAATGGATAATTTATTTTTCCAGATTGATATGTGTTTAAATCCGAAACATAATAATCATTAAGTATAATGGGTTTGTTTGTATTTTCATCTAAAACTGCTAATATATCATGCCCTATTCCTGTGCCAATTGTGTTAATTCCACTTATATCATTAATTTCGGCATATACTTTAGGATTTTCATTTGTTGTACCTCCTGACACAAATTTTTTATCGTTCATAAACAAGCCAATAATTGGACCTTGATTATCTATTGGTGCATTTACATTTGAACCACCAATAATAATATTATCATAATACCCGCTTGCATCATGCACTCCGTTGTGTGCATAGTAGCTAATTTTTCCTCTTCCAAAATTGTAACTAATATCTTTAGGAACTAAAAATGAAAAAGTAAAATCTCCATTTATAACTTCAGCCTTTCCTTTATAAATATTGTTTTTTTGTAAAATAAAATTAGTAGCAATAGATGTAGGATCATTTGCTAATGTTGTTACAGTTTGTGGTTTATCAAAAACAGTAGGGTATATAACCCCATTAAAATTAGTTAATTTATTACCTTGCTTATCGCCTATATAACCTTTTATTGAAATTAACGATAAAGATTTTAAAGTATCGCTTGAAGATAACGTTACAGTGTTTGAATTAATAATAGTTGTGTATATTTTTTGCTCTGGGTATGCTAATTTCAAAGCAGGATCTCCTAAAATTACAAAATTTCGATATTGTTCATTAGGTCCAATTTGCTGTTTAGTTAATCTAAAAATATCTCCTATACGAGGCATTTTACCATCGGGCATTGGACTTAATGCATAGTCGTAAAAAGCATTATTTAAAATGTAATTTAATCCCGAAAAAGCTAATCTAACAGTTGTCATTAAGCTTATGGCGCCTCCATTTTCATTTAGTAAACAATACTCTCCAGCAGATGTTCTATCTGGATCATCAAATCTACTAAATTCACATGTAGCAGTTACCATCAATGGTAAATTGTTTTTATTTCTCCATCCTAATATTTGAGCAACCTCAACAATTCTTTCTTCTGCTAAACCCAACTCCCCTCCATGACCTGTATAATTTAAAATGAGC
Organism: uncultured Flavobacterium sp.; assembly: GCA_964541155.1. Classification (GTDB taxonomy): domain Bacteria; phylum Bacteroidota; class Bacteroidia; order B-17B0; family Aurantibacillaceae; genus UBA4416. Next base: position 53,032 of record CAZIPC010000006.1, on the reverse strand, counting down.
GCTCCTTTTTCTATACGTCTATTTAAATCATCAACTGCAACAGGATAACGATCTCCTCCAGGTGTAGATTCTTGAACATAAGCATCTAAAAATATTTTATCAACATTGTAAGTTTTATCATTATTATATACTTTGGTCGCTAATAAATTAGCATCATTTATATGCGTATTGTTATCTTCATCATCTGCTAAAAAACATACCCAATTTCTCCAATCTCCCAAAGGATAATCATTTTGTGATGTTGAACATGTTGATTCTACAGCATGTACATCAAAATTATAATTTCGTTTATAATAATGCTCTATTTTATTAGTTACTGCAATAGCCTCTTCTTTGTTTTTAACTGGAAATCTCCCAACTCCTATATCAATAACATCAGTGCCTGTTGGAGATAAATCTCCTTCATTATCATCCATAACAGCAAAATAATCGTCAGTTACAAAAGAACTGATATAAGATGAAGAGTTTTTTGTTTCAAACGAAGGAATCAATGCTGTATTACCCGAAACAGTAATATCCTTATTCTTATATGACCCATCTCCTAAAAGTAATAAATACTTTGTTGCTAAATCAGGATTTGACGGGCGCTTGTACAACATTTTAACAAAATCCCTAATACCTCCTATATCTGGTGTACCTGAAGAAAATTCATTATAAATTTCCTGAGTAGTAGCAATAGCGTATGTTAAACTATCATATGTCTCGTGTAAATTTGCTATTCGTTGTGCTTCTTGCAAAAAAGAAGGGTGAGTAACAATCACAAAATCTGCTTGAAGCAGGCTGTGCAGATTTTGATTCGGAACTCCACCATATGGAGTTGGTGTATATAATTGATTTATATTAAAAATGCAATATTCTCTCAACGAATCTGATGTTGAAGTAAAATCTAACACATTAGAACTAGAATTAAAATTTTGGTTTGTTACGTTAATAGGATTGGTCACGTCCCAAATTATCGGAATAGCATTGCTATTGTTAGTAATACTATATTTTGCATAAGTATTTACTCCTAAAACAACTCGTTTGTCTCTAAAATTAATTTGAGATTGATTAAAAACTAAATTTCTTCTACAATTAAAAATAATATTATCTAACCAACCTGTTGCTTGTGATGTTAATTTTGATACTGTAACAGATAAATAATTTGAATTTAATATCCCTATACCAACACCATTCCCATAAAATCCAACATCGGCCAAATATGACGATGTAACCGTAGGAGCGCATGTAAATGTAAATGATCCTGTATTAAAATTTACACCATAACTAGAAACCACATCGCTTCTCGATAAAACACCTGATTTCACATAAACACTATCTCCAATTACAGCATTTGGTATATTAAAATTAAAAGAATATGAAGTAGTATAATCAAATTTTTCTCCATAAAACTCTCTGCCACTTTTCACTAAATTCACAGCATTTAATTCATGAAAACCATAATAATCAAAGCTACTAGTTGTACTATTTGGAAGATTAGGTAAAGAATTTATATTAGAAATTCGCTTTCCTAAACCTAAATCAGCTGTTATGAAGTAGTATGAAGTATCGCTAAAATAATGGATTTGATGATCAAAAGGTATTTTTGAGCCTTGAGCTCTATTCCATGAATCTGTGCTTTGTCCATAAAACATGATGTAATCATTATTATCAAATACGCCATCATTTTCACCAAAAACACTAATTGCATTTTCTTGCAAATCATCATATCTAAATGCTGCATTTTTTTCAGGAATTAATTTTCCTCCATTTCCATAAATCCTTATGTTTCTTGGGTCTACCGAAGACAATTCCATTCCTAGTGCTTTTAATACATCTTTCGTTATTTTATAAACACCACTTTGAGTAACACCAATTTTATACCATTTACCTGATGATAAAACAGAAGATGATGTGACAGATATTTTTTTATTTGGCTTTAAATTAGTTTTTGAAACAAATGCATTTGCAGCGTTTTTGTCCCATACAAAAGTATATTTTTCTAAAAACTCATACTTATTTGAAAAGGCATTTAACCTAATAGGGATTATCCTAGCATAAACTATTTTTTTTTGTCTAGACTTTGCAAGAGTATAAGAAATTTCAAAATCAGAAGTAATTAAGTTCTTAAAGTCCTGAATTTCCTCTAACTCTTTATTTGTAAGTTCTCTAGTAATAATATTTTCTAACTTAATCGTAGGGATTATTTCATTTTCAATAACATGATTTTCTAAAAAATAAGGTAGCTTTTTTAAACTATAATCTCTATGCGCTTGTGATAAAAAAATTGAGTTCTTATACTTGATTAAAGAATCTGATTTGTTTTTCAAACCTTCATTACTGTTTTTTTGTTCAATTAATTGAGAATAACTTAAAAAGAAATTTGTAACAAAAACAAAAGAAATAATATGTTTATATTTAAAATTAAAGGACATTTTAATAGACTTTTTGTAAATATATTTCATAAAACGGCAAATAAAAAAAAATATTGTTGCATAAAAATTTTTATTTTCAATTTTGACTGTTATATTTGTCATAAGGAATACGTTTAAGTAAACAGACTTACATGGCGAATAAAATCATAATATTACTCACAATTTTTTGTGCTAGCGTTTTTTTTCAAGAATTAAAAGCTCAAGACCCTCAATTTACGCAGTTTTACGCAAATCCATTATATCTTAATCCAGCATTTGCAGGCACAGCAAGATGCCCTAGAATTTGTATGAACTATAGAAATCAATGGCCTAATTTATCAGGAACATATGTTACCTACAGTGCATCTTACGATCAGCATATTGATGCTATTAGCGGAGGCCTTGGCGTAATTGTTACTCAAGATGATCAGGCTCATGGAACTCTAAAATCTACTAATGCTAGCCTAATTTATTCTTATTTACTTCCTGTAACACGCGAATTTTCAATAAAAGCAGGCTTACAAGCAGGTTTTTTTCAAAAATCATTAGACAGAACCAAATTAAATTTTGGAGATATGATTGATGCTAGAAGAGGTTTTGTATGGAATACTAACGAAATTATTCCTGCCCAAACAAAAAATAACTTAGATTTTTCAGCTGGATTATTAGGATATAGTAAACGATACTTTGTTGGTTTTTCTGCCCATCACATTACACAACCTGATGAAGGGTTACAAGGTGCCTCTAAACTCCCAATCAAATTTACTGGTCATGCTGGAGCTATTATTCCTCTTGAAAAAGGCAATGAATCTTATATATCTCCAAATATTTTATTTCAACAACAACAAAATTTCAGTCAATTAAATTTGGGATTGTACTTTGTTAAAGGTAATTTTGTTGGCGGTTTGTGGTATAGAAACTCAGATGCTTTTATAGTATTACTTGGTGTTCAAACTGATCACATGAAAATAGGTTATAGTTATGATGTTACAGTTTCAAAATTATCAAGCAATACCGCTGGTTCTCATGAAATATCCTTACAGATGCAATTTGAATGCAGACCAAAGAAAAAGAAATACAGAACCATTAGTTGTCCATCTTTTTAAAACATTTGTAACTTTTTAAATAAAAATTCGTTATAGCCTTAAAATAAAAATCAAAATATGAAGTTCAATTTCATTAAAAGCAAAAAATCAATCGCTATCATTTTATCAATTCTTGTTGTATCATGCAGCAAAGAAAGGTCTCCAGTTACTGGATGGTCATATAATGAGCCTGATAATGGAGGTTTTGAAAAAATGCCTTACGAGGAACAAGAAACTGGTCCTGGATTAGTTCTAATTGAAGGAGGAACCTTTTCAATGGGTCGTACAGAAATGGATGTAACTTACGAATGGAATAACGTTCCACGACGAGTTTCTGTATCTTCTTTTTATATGGACGAAACAGAAGTAAGCAACTTCTCATATTTAGAATATTTATATTGGACAAATCGTGTATTTGGCCCAACGTTTCCGGATATTTATAATAAAGCTTTGCCTGATACATTAGTATGGAGAGAGAAATTAGCTTATAATGAGCCATTTGTAGAATATTATTTGCGTCATCCTTCTTACAGAGATTACCCTGTAGTTGGCGTTAACTGGCTTCAGGCTAATGAATTTTGCGCTTGGAGAACAGATCGCGTAAATGAATTTATTTTAATTCGTGAAGGATTATTAGAACATACTCCTAATCCAACAGACCAAGATTACTTTAGTACAGAAGCCTATTTATCTGGAAAATGGCAAGGTCAATTAAAAAGAAAATTACCTTCTTTTAATGATCAAAACCCTGAAAGAGATGTAAGAATGGAAGATGGTATATTCTTACCAAAATATAGACTACCAACTGAAGCAGAATGGGAATATGCTGCTTATGGATTAATCGGAAACACAATCGGAGAGCGAATTACAGATCGTAGAATTTACCCATGGAATGGTCATGGTGTTAGAAATTCTGACGAAAAATATATTGGTCAAATTGCCGCTAACTTTGTTCGTGGAAGTGGTGATATGATGGGTACTGCTGGATTTTTAAATGATAATGCAGATGTTACAGCTCCAGTTTATTCTTACTGGCCAAATGATTACGGTTTATATAATATGGCAGGAAATGTATCGGAATGGGTTATGGATGTTTACAGAGCATCAACAGCGCAGGACGCAGACGAATTTAGACCTTTCCGTGGTAATGTATTTGTAACTCAGATGAGAGATAGTGCAGATAATTCAATCGCAACAAACACAGAAGGACCTGTTTTTCAAAAATTTAAACATAAGGTTAACACACCTACAAGTCATGGTGTTAGTGGAGAAACTGTTGAAGTTGTTGATAGCGTTTTAACCACAATGAATGGTAAACCAGATGATATGGAAGCAATGAATGGTAATAAAAATGTTACAGCTGAAGGCAAATCAGATATCCCTGGTCGTGTTAAATGGAGAGAAGTATCTGCTGCGGTATCTTCAGATAATTTAGATGAAAGAAGAAATTATAAAACGGCAGATTACATCAGCTATTTAGATGGTGATGTAAATTCAAGTATTTACTATGCCCAAGGAGAAGATGCTTATAGTGATAAATCGGACAAATTAATGTATGAATACGCAAAAACATCTTTAATAAATGATAAATCTAGAGTATATAAAGGAGGTAGCTGGAGAGACAGAGCTTATTGGTTAAATCCAGGAACACGTCGCTACTTAGATCAAAGACAAGCTACTGCTTATTTAGGCTTTAGATGTGCCATGGTACGAGTTGGTAGCCCAGTAGGTTTAGGAAAATAACATTGTTGAAAACTATATAGAAAGCCCCTTATCAATTGATGAGGGGCTTTTTAATTTTATGACATGAATAAATATATTACAACAGAAAAATTATACAATTTATTTATAAATTGTTCTCAAAAAATAACAACAGATACCAGAAAATTAGAAAAAGGAGCACTATTTTTTGCTTTAAAAGGTGCTAATTTTAATGCAAATGAGTTTGCATTAAAGGCTATTGAAGAAGGTTGTAGTTATGCTATTGTTGATGAGGAAGCGATAGCAAACAATACAACTATTTTGCTTGTGAAAAATGTATTAGAATCATTACAAGATTTAGCTAAATACCACAGAAAACAATTACAAATACCTATCATAGGAATTACAGGAAGTAATGGTAAAACAACCAACAAAGAACTTATTCAAGCTGTGTTATCAAAAAAATATATTACATACGCTACAATAGGAAATTTAAACAATCATATTGGAGTTCCATTAACCCTACTATCCTTAAATAGTTCTCACGAAATGGCTATTGTAGAAATGGGCGCTAATCATATAGGAGAAATTGATATGTTGTGCCATTTATGTGACCCTGATTATGGTATCATTACAAATATTGGTAAAGCTCATTTAGAAGGATTTGGAGGTGAAGAAGGTGTTAAAATAGGGAAAAGTGAATTATATAAATATTTACAAAAAAAAGGTGGGAAAATTTTTATTAATGGAGATGATAATGTTTTAAATAATTTAAGTGAAGGTTTATATAAAATATATTATGGCGAAAAAGAAGAATACGACATATATGGAAAATCTTATCAAAATTCAGAGTTTGTTGAATTTAAGTGGAATGCAAAACATAAAGATTTAACAACTCAATCGCTAGTTAAGACACACATGTTTGGACATTATAATTTCATAAATCTTTTATGTGCAGCTTGTGTAGGGAATTACTTTAAAGTTAATACAAATGATATAAATTCTGCATTAGCAACTTACATACCTGAAATGAATCGTTCTGAGGTAAAGAGAACTGAGACTAATACAGTAATTTTAGATGCTTATAATGCTAATCCTGACAGCATGTATTTATCATTAATGAATTTTAATAAACAAACATTGATAAACAAAATAGTAGTTTTAGGAGATATGCTCGAACTTGGAGAATATAGCTATTTAGAACATGAAAAAATTTTATCCATCTTACAACACGAAAATATTAAACACGCTTTTTTAGTAGGAATACAATTTTTACAATTAAAAGAAAAATACCCTAATTTTTTATATTTTAAAGACGTTAGTGCCCTACAAGAACATTTAACAGCTAATAAAATCAATAATTCTACCATATTAATTAAAGGATCTAGAGGTATTAGATTGGAGAAAATTATTGAAAATCTGTAATTGAAGTTTATTAATTTTATTGGCATTATTATTATTTAATTATTAAGTTTGTGTAATAACGATATTAACTCTAAAAACTCTTAACATGAAAAAACAAATACTATTTGCTACTAGCATTGTGCTTTCGGGAGCATTATTTGCGCAGGCTGTTAAAAAGGAAAGTAAAATTCCATCAAACCTTTCAAACATCTGTATTAAAAAAAATAAAAATGTAACCGATATTCAAAATAATATCAGTGTTTCTTATCAAGCTTCAGCTCAACGAAATTCTTTAAAAAATATAAGTCGAGTATCAGCAATGACAGAAGATATTATTGGAAATACATATTATGATTTACAATCTAATAGCAGTGTTGGAGAACGAATTGTTGTAAATGCAGATGGCACTATTGCTACATGTTGGACATTTGAAGGAACTGCTGATGGTGGTGTATATGCCAACAGAGGAACGGGTTATGCTTACTATAATGGCACAGCATGGTCTGCAATTCCAACCGTAAGAGTTGAAAATACAAGAGTGGGTTGGGGAAATATTGTTAATACACGTTCTGGAAAGGAATTGATTTTATCTCACACTGGAGGTCTATTAAATTTAGCAACTAGACCTAATAAAGGAACAGGAACATGGAATAACAGTACTACTACAGTTCCAACAGCTACAACTGGTGGTAATTTTTGGCCAAGAATGGTTTCATCTAATCCTAGAGGAGGAGATACACTATATGCTATTTCATTAACCTATCCAACCTCTCAAGGAGGCGCATTATGGCAAGGTTTAGATGGAGCTGTTGTGTTTTCTCGTTCTATTAATGGTGGTACATCATGGGATATCGTAAATCAAGTTCCTACAGGGTTAACATCGGCAACATTTAGAGGATTTGGTGGTGATGCCTATGCAATTACAGCTAAGGGAAGTACAGTAGCAATTGTTGCTGGTGATTCTGATAAAAATGTAGTAATGACAAAATCTACAGACGGTGGTGTTACTTGGACTGCCAAAACAGTATTACAATTCCCTATTCCATTATGGGATTATACCACTACAACATCTGATGTAAATGGTGATAACGTAGCTGATACCATAGCAACCAACGATGGTAATTTTGGGATAGCAATGGATAATTTTGGAAAAGTATATGTAAGTTATGGTGCATATAGATTATTAAATGATGCTCCATCAGCAAGTGGGTATAGTTATTTTCCATATACAGATGGGTTATACTTATGGGACGAATCAATGCCGCAAAATGCTGGTGGTAATTTAGTTGCTGGAATTGAAGATTTAGGAGAGCAAGGAACAATTTATTTTCCAACTCCAGGAACAGGTTTGCTAGCTTTTGGAAGTTTTGGAGCTTCTTTAACTTCATATTCTAATTTAGCATTTGATGCCTCAAATACATTATACTTATCTTACAGCTCTGTAGTAGATAGTTTACTTTCTATCACATCAGATCCTAGATTAGTTAGACATACTTATGTTATTAAATCAACAAACGGAGGCGCTACATTTACTGACCCTTATGATGTTGTACCACGCATGGCAGGCACAGAGTACGAAGGTATGTATCCAAATATGGCTAAAAATGTAAATGGTTTTGTTCATTTAATTTACCAAAGAGATTTTTATCCTGGCTATGCCGTACCTCCATCTACAGGAACGGATGCTGACCCTGATAATGTTGATAGCCAAAGTGATATTATTTATGTAAAAATCCCAGTATCAGAAATTATGGGTAATTCAGGTTCTTTAGGAGTAAAAGAAAACTCTTCTTTAGTATCTAATTTAAATTTCTATCCAAATCCCGCTTCATCTAATGGAACTATTGAAGTAGTTTTAAAAGAAACTACAAAAATGGATTTATCTATTGTTAATTCAGTAGGTCAAACTGTTTATTCAAATTCTATTTCTGGAAATATTGGAAGCAACAAAATTGACGTTAATTTAAATAATTTAAGTTCTGGGTTATATTTCTATCAAGTAAAAGTTGGAAATAGCAACGCTATTACTAAAAAATTTACAGTACAAAAATAATTTACTAATCTTATAGTAAACGAGCTATCTAATGTAGATAGCTCGTTTTTTTTTTGAAAAAAAGTAAAAAAATATTTTTTGAATAAAAAAAAATTATATCTTTGCACTCTAATTTTTTAAAATAGATTTATTTTAAAAAACGGGGTGTAGCGTAGCCCGGTATCGCGCCACGTTTGGGACGTGGAGGCCGTCAGTTCGAATCTGGCCACCCCGACAAAAACCTGCAAGTTTTACTTGCAGGTTTTTTTATTGATATACTTTTAAGTAAATAATTAATTACATATTCTCAAATCAGTAGTTTAATACTTGTTTTTCGAATCAAACATCCTCTATATCCTTTGCAAATACTGTTATTTTTAGTAATGCTACAAAATATAGCAACCAAATGCTTGAATTTTGATTTAGATTTGTGAAGTAATTGAGAGCTCTTAAACATAAGAGCAACTTCTCAAAAAATAATATGTAACTTAAAAACTATAAATAACAATATCATGGCAAAAAAAACAGAAGAATCTATTGAAACTGTAGACAGAAAAGCAATAGGCAGTGAAAAATTAAAGGCATTACAATTAACCTTAGATAAGTTAGAAAAAACATATGGTAAAGGAACCATCATGAAATTAGGAGATAATGCAGTAGAACCTATGGATTCTATTTCTACAGGGTCATTAGGATTAAATATAGCATTAGGAATAGGTGGATTGCCACGCGGAAGAATCGTTGAAATTTACGGGCCTGAATCATCTGGAAAAACAACATTAGCTATTCATGCAATAGCAAGTGTTCAAAGATCTGGTGGTATAGCTGCAATAGTTGATGCCGAACATGCTTTTGACAGATTTTATGCTGAAAAATTAGGTGTAGATACTAAAAGTTTATTGATTTCTCAACCTGATAATGGGGAACAAGCCTTAGAAATTGCTGATAATTTAATACGTTCGGGTGCTGTTGATTTAGTAGTAATAGATTCTGTAGCAGCTTTAACTCCAAAGGCTGAGATTGAAGGAGAAATGGGTGATAGTAGAATGGGCTTACAAGCACGTTTGATGAGCCAAGCATTAAGAAAGTTAACCGGCACTATCAATAAAACAGGATGTTGCTGTATTTTCATTAATCAATTACGTGAAAAAATTGGCGTTATGTTTGGTAATCCAGAAACAACAACAGGCGGTAATGCACTTAAATTTTACGCTTCAGTTCGTTTAGATATCAGAAGAATTAGCCAAATTAAAGATGGTGATAATGTAACTGGAAATAGAACACGTGTAAAAGTAATTAAAAACAAATTAGCTCCTCCGTTTCGTATGGCCGAATTTGACATTGTTTTTGGCGAAGGAATTAGTAAAGTTGGAGAAATTATTGATATTGGCGTAGAAAAAGGAATTATTAAAAAAAGTGGTTCATGGTTTAGTTATGATGAAACTAAATTAGGACAAGGAAGAGATGCAGTAAAAGCTATTTTTGCTGAAAATCCAGATTTAGCACAAGAAATTGAAGATAAAATCATTACTGTATTAAAAGAAGAAGCTGAAAATGCTTAATTGTTTTAATTAAAATTTTTGTTGTAGAAAATCCGTTTGTATTTTACAAACGGATTTTTTATTTAAATTAAAATAAAAACAAGTATCTAATAAAGATATTTAAAGAAAAGATAATGTAACTTTGTACCGAAACTAACTTATAAATAAAAACAGTTTTATGAATAAATTATATATCATCATTTTATATTTAATTTTATGTGTGATTGGCGTATCTCAAACTCAAACAGATAGTAATGGAAAAAAACAAGGCTATTGGAGAAAAAAAGATGATAAAACAAACAAACTAATTTATGAAGGTTTATTTAAAGATGACAAGCCTCAAGGTATTTTTAAATATTACTATCCTCACGATTCGATTAAAGCCATTATGAATTTTAAACTAGATGGAAAAATAGCCTACTCTACTCTATTTCATCCCAATGGAAAAAAAATGGCTTATGGTAAATATATTGGAGAAGAGAAAGACTCTGTTTGGGTTTATTATGATGAAAAAGGAGTGTTAATTTCTAAAGAAACTTTCTTAAAGGGAAAAAAAGATGGAATTGAATATGTTTATTTTCCAGATGGTATAGTAAGCGAAGAACGAAACTATAAAATGGGTAAGATGAATGGTGCATATAAATTATACTACGATAAAACATTAATTAAAAGTGAAGGAAACTATATAAATGGAGAATTAGATGGGAAAAACAGTTTTTATTTTCCTAACGGTATAACCGCTGCCGTTGGTTACTATAAAGTTGGTATGAAAGTAGGACCATGGATATATAGAGATAAAACCGGTAAAATAAAAGAAAAAGAATTATATAAAGCTGGAGGTAAATTAGCTAACGCAAAAGAAACTGATGAATTTTTTAGTAAAAATAAAACATTAGATGAAAAACCAAAAGCTATAGAAACAAAATCAGCCACTTCAATACCTACAAAAACAAAACCTAAAACTACTAAATAACTATAAATGAGTAAACACGGAAAAGTATTAGTAGCTATGAGTGGCGGAATTGACAGTTCTGTTGCAGCAATGATGTTACACGAGCAAGGATATGAAGTGATTGGGATTACTATGAAAACATGGGATTACGAATCATCAGGAAGTAGCAAAAAAGAAACAGGCTGTTGTAGTTTAGATAGTATCAATGACGCTCGCTCGATGGCTGTAAATTTTGGATTTCCTCATTATATATTAGATATAAGAGCTGAATTTGGAGACCATATTATTAATAATTTTGTTGAAGAATACTTAGCAGGCAGAACACCTAACCCATGTGTATTGTGTAACACACATATTAAATGGGATGCTTTATTAAAACGTGCCAACATGTTGGATTGTGAATTTATTGCTACTGGGCATTATGCACAACTTAGAGAAGAAAATAACAGAAAAATTATTTTTAAAGGCATTGATCAAAGTAAAGATCAAACATACGTTTTGTGGGGTTTAGGACAAGATAGCTTAAAACGAACCATGTTTCCTTTAGGTGGATATAAAAAAACGGAAATTAAACAAATGGCTAAAGATGCTGGATTTATTGATTTAGCGAATAAAAGTGAAAGCTATGATATTTGTTTTGTACCAGATAATGATTACAGAGCATTTTTAAAACATAAATTACCTGATCTTGAAGCTAAGGTTGAAGGAGGAGATTATATTTTTAAAGGAAAAAAAGTGGGAACTCACCGTGGTTACCCTTTTTATACAATAGGGCAACGTAAAGGATTAGATATAGCTATGGGCGATCCTGTTTTTGTAAAAGAAATAATTCCGGAAACAAATACAGTAGTTTTAGGCGATTTAGATGATTTAAAAGAAATGGAAATTAATGTGCGTGATTTTAATTTAATAAAATACGAAACATTACCACAAGATTTTATTGCCCTTACAAAAATTCGTTATAAAGATGCAGGGCGATTAAGCACTATAAACACAATTGGTGATAAATTAAATATTGTTTTTCATGAATCTGCAACAGGCATAGCTCCTGGACAAAGTGCTGTTATATATGAGGGTGATGATTTAATTGGTGGAGGATTTATAGATAGAAAAACTATAATATAAAACCTCAAATAACTTATTAATATATACAGATACGCATTTTGTTTATGTATTAAAAAAAATTGGTTTAAAACTAAATTCAATTGCAATAATGTAAATATCTAAAAAGTGTATATTTGCAGCAAGTTAAACCTATCTGAATTTTTTCCTTTTACCTTATAATTTATTTTTTAAACCATGTTTTTTTTAAACATTATTGGTTTAAATTAAATAAAACAATAGAGTATTTTTTATATCAATTTATAAAACAAAAACATTATTATTATAATGAGATTAAGCTGTATGATTTATTTTTTTATGTTGCTAAATAGCATTAGTATGCCTATTTATGCACAAAAAAATACAACAGCTACAGATAATGTGCTTTTAAATTTCATTAACGATAACACGTCGCATATTTCCGAACAGATTTCAAAAGACTACAGTCTCATGCCTGAAGAAACTTTATTTATGGGAGTTTTTTTTGGCATAATGATATTAGCTATTATTTTAAATTTTTTATTTGCATTTATATTAAATGATAAATCATTATGGTTATTTGCAGGATATTTAATTTTACTTGCACTTTTTCAATTATCAGTAACCAAGATAGGAGATTGCTATATATGGCCTCGTAACATGTATTTAAAAAACAATGGTGTTACAATATTTTATCATGCCTACTCATTAATATGTATTTTATTTATTTTGCAATTTTTAAATTTCAAAAATCATTACCCAAAAATAATATACATATACTATAGTATTGCCTCTATAATTTTAAGCTCATTATTTATGCTGTTTTATAGTAGTTCAAACAAATTTATTATACCCTCTTTTATATTAATATTAATCAATTTTATGTTAAATGGGTTAAATATTATAACAGGTATTGGATTATGGAAAAAAGGATTTAAGCCTGCTAGATTATTTACACTAGCTTTTAGCATTCTCCTTACTGCCTCTATTATCAATGGATTAAAGGACATTAACTTAATACATTCAACCTTTATTACCGAACAAATTAATATTTTTGGATATGCAATAATGGTAACATTATTATCTCTTGCTACTATCGAAAAATTCAAACAATATAGAGATCAATCAATATATCAACTAGAAGAAGTAAATAAATTAAAAAGTGAAATAAATAGTTCTCTTGAACAAAAAGTTGAAGAAAGAACAGCTGCTATTAATAAACAAAAAGCAGAAATTGAGGAAAAAAATAAAGAAATTACAGACAGTATAAATTATTCTAAACGAATACAGCTTAGTATTTTACCAAAACAAAAAAAATTACGAGATATTTTTAAAGATCATTTTGTTATTTATAAGCCAAAAGATATTGTAAGTGGTGATTTTTATTGGGCTATAAAAGGGCAACGATTTGACAGTGAGCATCCAATTACAATTGTGGCAATTGTAGATTGCACTGGACATGGTGTACCTGGAGCTTTTATGAGTATTTTAGCAAATACACTTTTAAATCAAACTATCAATAACCCTAAAGTAAATACAGCAGCAGATGCTCTTACTTATTTGGATAAAGAGTTAACTAAAAATTTAAACGTTTATCAAAACGAAGATATTATAAGAGATGGCGTGGATATTGCTATGTGCATAATTGATGAACAAAATAATCAGTTAGAATTTGCTGGAGCAAATAACTCTATATATATACTAAGTGGTAAAGATTTACAAAAAATAAAAGGCGATAAGCAAGCAATAAGTGGAATGGACGATGCGATTAAACCATTTACTAATCATAAATATAATTTTAAGAAAGGAGATATTGTATATTTATTTACTGATGGATATGCAGATCAATTTGGGGGGCCTAAAGGAAAAAAATTTAAACGAAGACAATTAGAAAAAACACTTGTTGAAATGTCTGATTTATCGATGGAAGAACAAGGTTTTATTCTTGATTCGAAATTTGAAGAATGGCGAGGCTCATTAGATCAGGTTGATGATGTAACTGCCATAGGTATAAGACTTTAAAAAATTAAAAACTACTCTTCTAATAATTCTGCGATTTTTTTCACAAGATCTTTCGTTGAGAAGGGTTTAGTAACATATAAATCAGCTCCCAAATCGTATCCTTTTTGAATATCGCTTTCTTTTGTTTTTGCACTTAAGAATACCACTTTTGAATGTTTTAATTTTTTTGTTGATTTAATGTGTTTACACAAGTCGTAGCCATTTACATCAGGCATCATAATGTCTAATATTGTTAATTGTGGTGCGTTTTCATTTAATAATTCTAATGCTTCTGTTCCGTTACGAGCAACCAAAACATCATATCCATTTTTACGCATCAAAAACTCTAATGATATCAATATATTTGGATCATCATCTACTAATAATATTTTATAAGAACCTTTATTCATAATTACACATTTCTAGCCATAAAATTAGGAATTAAAAACACAAAACGAGCACCTTTTCCTTCATCACTTTCAACCCAAATTTTCCCTCCATGCATAGTTACTATTTTTTTTGAAATAGCTAATCCTAAGCCGCTTCCTTCAGGTTTTTTAAGTGTTTGATGACGTGCTTGAAAAAATTTATCAAATAAGAAAGGTTGTTCATCTTTTGGGATTCCTTTTCCATTATCTTGAATAGTTACAATAATATCATCATGATTATCAGCTAAAATAAATTCTATATGTCCTTTTTCTGGTGTAAATTTTACTGCATTGCCTAATAAATTTATCATTACCTGCCTTAATAAATCTTTATCAGCATGCAATAATAAAGAACTATCAGGACAAATTAATTTAAAATCAATTTGTTTTAAGGATGCTAAAGTTTGTAAAGATTGATAAGCATCATTAGCAAGTTCTACCATACTAAAAGAAGATAAATTTAATTTTTGTCTTCCGCTTTCGTATCTTTCTAGATATAGAACTTGAGTAATTAAATGGCTTAAACGCTCTATTTCTTTTACAATTCTTCCTAAAAATTCACTTCTTTGCTCTTCAGCCATATCTGGATTATCATGTACTATTTCAGATAAAGCCCTAATAGATGTGAGTGGCGTTCTTAGTTCGTGAGTTACCGTGTATAAAAATTCATCTTTTAAAGCATCTATGTCTTTTAATTGATGATTCGCTTTTTTTAAATCATCTGTGGCTCTTATTAATTCTAGAGATTTTTTTCGCAGCTCTTTATTAAGTTCTCTCATTTGTTGAGATTCTTGTAAAATTTTTAAAACCTCATCTATACTTAATTCTTCTTCTTTTGTAACAGAACTAACCATAATATGAGCAGAAGCAGAACCAATAACTCCAGCTAATATTTTTTCGGAAAAATCTACTAATCTTGGATCTGCAATATTAGATGATTTATCTATTATAATTTTATTGCGTTGAGCATAACCCATAATTAAATTTTTGGAGCGTTCTTTTCCTAAAAAATTTTCGAGTAATGTATTTAAATCTGGTATATAAGCTGTTCGTTTCCATAAACTTTCGTTTTCTGAAGCTGCATGTTTATATATATTTACAAATAATTCGGCTTGATATACTTCTTGTGTTTCTTGTTTACTATACAATGATACAATTGTAAAAGAAATTATATTAAAAAATAAACTCCAAAATAAAGAATGTGATATAGAATCAAATCCTTGTAATCCAAATAAAGATGTTGGATTAAGCCATGTTAAACCAAAGGGACCATTAATTAATATATTAGAATTAATTACTCCTGTATTTGCAAGAGAAGGGATAATTAAAGTATAAAACCATATCACAAAGCCTAATATAATACCAGTTAACGCACCGTTTTTTGAAGCCCCTTTCCAATATATTCCTGCTATTAAAGAAGGTGCAAATTGAGTAACTGCTGCAAACGAAATAAGCCCTATAGATACTAAAGATATATATTGCGCTACATTTTTTTCATATAAATATGCAAAAAGTAATACAAGTATAATTGTATATCTTCTTATGTAAATAATATTTTTACTAAAAGAATCATCTATTCGTTTTTTTAAACCAGGTATACTTAACAAAAAAGGCATTACCATGCTATTACTTACCATGGTACTTATAGCAATTGTTTCTACTATAATCATGCTAGTTGCTGCCGAAAATCCACCAATAAAAACAAATAAACTTAGGAGTTGATTATGACCTTGCATTGGCAATGCTAATACATATGTATCAGCATCAACTGTTCCTTTAGTAAATAGTAACTCTCCACCAATTGCTATTGGTAGCACAAAAACATTTATAAGTAACAAATATACTGGAAATAGCCATGCGGCTTTCTTTAAATAACGTTCATCTACATTTTCAATAACAGCTACCTGAAATTGTCGAGGTAAAAAAAGAAATGCCATCATAGAACTAATGATCATAAAAAACCAAGTAATATAATCAGATTGTTTAAATACATATAACTTCTGTAATTCTTCGTGTTTAAAAGCTCGAAGAAAAATATCTCCAAATCCATTAAATAAAAAATATGTAATAAAAACACCTGCACAAATAAAAGCCAGTAATTTCACAATCGTTTCAAAAGCAATAGCAGCAACTAATCCTTCATGTTTTTGAGTTGCATCAACAGATCGTGTTCCAAAAAGAATAATAAATAAAGCTAAAAGAATTGTAATATAAAATGCGCTATCATTAAAAAAATAAGTACTAATCCCTTTATTGTTTGTTAAGATATTAAAACTTGCAGTAATGGCTTTTAATTGTAATGAGATGTATGGGACAACAGCAATAATACATAATAAAGTAACAACAAATGCTAAAGAAAAGTTCTTTCCATATCGCGATGAAACGAAATCAGCAATACTATTAATGCGTTGAAATTTTGTAATTCTAATAATTTTAGCCAAAACTGGCATCATAAAAACGGCTGCAATAGTTGGGCCAATGTATATTGCTAAAAACATAATCCCATCGTTGGTTGCTTTACCTACGCTTCCGTAGTAGGTCCATGCCGTGCAATAAACCGCTAATGATAAGGAATAAACATATGGATTATTTATAATACTTTTACCTTTTTTTAATCTATGCTCAGCATAATAAGCAATAATAAATAAAACCACTAAATAAAACAAAGCACAAGAGATAACAAAAACACTATTCATTAGCATCCCCTTTCTTTTTATCTGAAGTTTTTTTTTGCTTTAGTATTAAAAATGAGATTATTAATAATGAAATCCATAAACCAAATACATATAAGTAGAGGCTAGGAAATCCAAACACTAATTTAATTTTACTAGGTAAAGAAAGAAACGGAAAATTAAGCAACAACATTGCTAATACACCTAATAAAAATAATTTTATAACTTGTTTATTTGGTTTCATTATAAATTAAATAACATTCACTAATGTACTATTAAAATTATATAAATCTATTTTACAATTTATTTAATTTAACAAAAAATCAAAACCCATGCTACTTTAATAGCATGGGTATGATCCTAACTATATTGATTAAAAACCAATAAGTTTTTTATAACTCGTCTGATGAGGTTGGTAGTTCATCATATTCTCCTTTAAGAGAATAATAACCAAAAATGGTTAATCCTATTGAAATAGGAATAAAAATAAATAATATAATGCTCCACTGTAAAGCAGTATTTGTTTTTGCAATACCCTCAGCTGCTAATCCAATTTTTTCAAAAGCTTGCTGAAACATAAATATTACTGCTGCTGGAGCTAACAACATCCAAACTAGTCCAAGTATTTTTTTTATTGTTTTCATAATAACTATTTTTTAATTTATGTATTTAATAATTTAATCTTCTACGTTTTCGTCTATCTTATTATTTAAATAGATAGCTCCTATCACAAAACTAAGAGCCGCAATACCAATAGGATACCATAAACCTGATAATGGTGTTGTGCCTTTAAAGCTAACAATAAGTGTTGCTATAAATGGTACTAAACCACCAAATACTCCATTTCCAATATGATAAGGCAATGACATTGATGTATAACGAATTTTAGTAGGAAATAATTCTACTAAAAATGCTGCTATTGGACCATATACCATAGTTACCAATAATATTTGAAAAAATACTAATCCTATAAATTTCCAAAAAGTAGAAGAACTTAATTTTTTATCAGCTTGTATAATTTTTTCTTCAGATGGCTTAGTAGGGTCTGCGAAAATTTTTACTGTAGTCACTTCATTAAATGAAGACCCATCCAATAATTTTTTAGCTACTGTAGTTGTAATTAAACTATCTTTTGAATCTTTTACTAATTCTCTTTTAATTACAGGAACTCCCGACTCTTTTAGTTGTGTTTTTTGAAATTCAGCATAATTAGTGCTGTCTAAAAAATTTTGATAAATAGGTCTGTAACAAATAATACCAAGCAACATTCCCGTTAACATAATCCATTTACGCCCAACTTTATCACTCCATGAGCCAAATACAACAAAAAATGGTGTTGCAAAAGCAATAGCAATTATTAATACATACCTAGAATCATTAAAATCAAGCTTACAAGTATTTTCTAAAAATGATTGGGCATAAAACTGCCCTGTATACCAAACAACACCTTGTCCCATAGTGGCTCCAAATAAAGCTAATAACACCATTTTAAAATTTGCGCGTTTACTAAAACTATCTTTTAGTGGGTTTTTAGAAATTTTTCCCTCAGTTTTTAATTTTGAAAATTGTGGTGACTCGTGCATTTTCATTCTTATATAAATAGAAACCACTACTAATAATATTGAAATTAAAAATGGTATACGCCATCCCCAACTAGAAAAAGCTTCATTACCTAGTGCATTTTTTGTTAATACAATAATACCTAAAGATAAGAACAAACCTAAAGTAGCGGTAGTTTGTATCCAACTGGTAAAAAATCCTCTTTTATTAGCTGGTGCATGTTCTGCTACATAAGTTGCTGCTCCTCCATATTCTCCACCTAGTGCTAATCCCTGAATAAGTCTTAAGATTAAAACTAAGATAGGAGCAGCATATCCAATTGTTTCATAAGAAGGGATTAAACCAATTAAAAAAGTAGATCCTCCCATTAAAACTAGAGTTAATAAAAATGTATGTTTTCTTCCAATTAAATCTCCTAGTCTACCAAAAACTAAGGCTCCAAAAGGTCTTACAATAAATCCAGCAGCAAAAATAGCTAACGTATTTATTAATGCTGAAGCTCCTGAATCAGAAGGAAATAATTGTTTACCAATAATAGTAGCTAAACTTCCAAAAATATAAAAGTCATACCACTCAATTAATGTGCCTAAAGAAGACGCACTAATTACTTTTACGATGCTGTTTTGATTTGTGTTTGTGTTCATAATACGTTTTTAAAGTTAGATTATAAATAAATTTGCATTTGAATAGAGAACTCATTTTTAGTACCATTTTGTTTAATACTTCCCCATTTCTGAGTAGGATCTTCGTATACAAAAACTGGGCGAAGGCGGTAATTAAAAGTAACCTTTGCTGAATGTCCT
Source organism: uncultured Flavobacterium sp. (assembly GCA_964541155.1). Classification (GTDB taxonomy): domain Bacteria; phylum Bacteroidota; class Bacteroidia; order B-17B0; family Aurantibacillaceae; genus UBA4416. Next base: position 33,380 of record CAZIPC010000006.1, on the reverse strand, counting down.
GCTAAATACCAATTCATACCAAAATCAGGGATAACAACATTATCTTTTATTCGTTGATATTGTCCAACAGTTGTTGAAATATAAGGTTGTAAACGACCAACTTTTTTAATTTTAGGAAATACAAAGCCTGCTTGAGCAAAGTAAATATTACCTGTACCTATTGTTGGAACAGTATTGCCCGCTCCATTAAACGACACTTGAGATGAAATAGATCCATTTACTGGATTATCAATACCAATATTTCTTACATAATTTTTACCCATATCAACATAATTGTAAGATGCATAAACGGTTAATGCCGATTTTTTTTCTTTACCAAGAGGTAAATCTAAAAATGCATCTACCGAAGCATTTAGTTGATTATGATTAATTGTATCAATTTTATTAGTAGTTGTATTTTTTTCAGCAGTCCAAATTGCATTAGCTTGTTGATAAAATCCAGCTCCTATATTAAACACTTTTTTTGTCCCTAAATAAGTTCCAACATTAAATGGTAATACATTACTTTCTAAATTAAAAAATTGATAATTAAAATAGCCAGTGAATGCATTTTTAGGCTGGCCACCAATTTTATATGATGAATTAGATAATCCTTTTCTTGCTAAAGCAGTATCCAAAGCACCTAAAGCATTTCCTTTAGCCAAAGCAAATGGAAAATTAATAGCAACTCTATAATCTAATCGTTTATTTTTTAATAATTTTCCTTTTAAGTAAACTCCATATTGGCGTGCAAATTGATCAGTAGCATCAATATTTTGCCAACTAAAAATAGGAGAATCCATTGCTAAAAAATTAAGTGTTGAGGTACCTGATAAACGCGATGGTCCTTGCCAATAATGTAATCCCGCTCCAATAAAAACAGCATCTTTATAAATACGATGTTCAAGATAAGCATCGTGTAAAAATAATTGAGGTTTTTTACCATCAGCTCCACTTGCCCCCTGTCCAAAGGCTCCTCCACTTATCTGATTAGCATTATTAATACCAAAATGAGTTAGAATTAAAAAATTAGGATTGATTTGAGCATAAAATAAAAAACGTGAACGTCTTAATCCCATGTCCCACTGAGATGATGATTTTTCTCCATTAATTGTAGACCCTGGATTATTTTCATTATTACGAATCCAAACCTGATGCCAGGTTAAAAAGCGAATAAATTTTTTTCCAGAGGTATCTAAATTAATTTTTAAACCAGCACCATAGTTATCTGTACCTTGAGCCGATGTTTTGTTTGATAACAAACTAAAAAACAAAACCGTAACAGTAAAATGTAGTAACGATATTCTCATAAGTTTAAAATTTTATTGATTTATACTTTTACGAATTTCAACTAAATAAGTAACTGTAATAAAAAATGTATATACAAGTGCTAATTCGTATATATTTATGAAGTGTTTTTATCTATCTCTTAAACTTTTCCCATTTAATTAACATATACTTATCGCCCAATTCTGTTACTATCATTCCTGAATCTTTTAATGTTTCCTTATTGCTCATAAATTCAATCAATTCAGAATGTTTTAATACTTTATATGTTGGTCGATACTCTATATTTTCAGGAGCTTGAATTTTATACTTTTTTACCCAATTTATAACAGATACATGACTTACCCCAATTAGGCGTTCTATTTCACGAAGACTAACTCCTTCTATATACAACTGCAATGCTTTTATAACATAATACGGATCTATATTTTTACCATCTTTAAATACCGTAAAATAATAATTACATTTTTTACAATTATAGCGCTGTCTTCCTTTAACAACACCACTTTTAACAACATCGTGATTTTGACATTTAGGACATGATATATTTTCCATAAATTAAAGATAATAATATATATATACCAATTTTACATATATATACTAAATTAGCGATATAATTTATTAGAACGTATTTTAAAAATATTACTTTCGTTATAAATCAAATCACAATTATTATGAATTATCCTTATCAAATCAAAACTTTTGAAGCTTACGAATCGGCTTATAAAAACAGCGTTCAAGATCCTGAATCTTTTTGGAGTAATATAGCTGATACTTTTACTTGGAAAAAAAAATGGGACAAAGTATTAAATTGGGATTTTAAAAGTCCTAATATTAAATGGTTTGAAGGTGGTCAATTAAATATTACTGAAAACTGCTTAGATAGGCATTTAGAAAAAAATGGTAATACCCCAGCTATCATATGGGAATCTAATGATCCAGAAGAACATCATCGCGTTTTAACATATAAAGAACTTCATTTTAAAGTAGTGCAATTTGCTAATGTTTTAAAAAACAATGGCGTAAAAAAAGGAGATCGCGTTTGTTTATACATGGGTATGATACCTGAGTTAGCTATCGCTACGTTAGCCTGTGCTAGAATCGGAGCCATTCATTCTGTTATATTTGGAGGATTTTCTGCTCAAGCAATTGCCGACAGATTAGAAGATGCTAATGCAGAATATATTATTACTTGTGATGGAGCATTTAGAGGCGCTAAAGATATTCTTTTAAAAAGTGTTATAGATGATGCTTTAGTTAGTAATAAAACCGTAAAAAGAGTTATTGTTTATACACGTACTCGTACTCCAGTAAGTATGATTAAAGGAAGAGATGTGTGGTGGGAAGATGAAATTAAAAAAGTAGAAACTCACGGTAATCCTGATTGTCCTGCTGAAGTAATGAATGCCGAAGATGTATTATTTATATTATATACTTCCGGATCTACAGGTAAACCAAAAGGAGTTGTTCACACCACTGCAGGATATATGATTTGGGCAAATTATACATTTGTAAATGTTTTCCAATTTCAACCTGGGCAAGTTCACTTTTGTACAGCAGATGTTGGCTGGATAACTGGTCATAGTTACATTATATACGGACCATTAAGCGCAGGCGCTACAACATTAATGTTTGAGGGAGTTCCAACATGGCCAGATGCTGGTAGATTTTGGGATATAGTTGATAAATTTAATGTTAACATATTATATACTGCGCCAACAGCTATTAGAAGTTTGATGGGCTTTGGATTAGAATATATTAACGGAAAAAGCTTAGACTCACTAAAAGTATTAGGCTCTGTTGGAGAACCTATTAATGAAGAGGCGTGGCACTGGTTTGATAAAAATATTGGGAAAGGTAAATGCCCAATTGTAGATACTTGGTGGCAAACAGAAACTGGAGGAATGATGATTTCAAACATTGCAGGAGTTACGCCTAGCAAACCATCATTTGCTACACTTCCATTACCCGGAATACAACCATGTTTAGTTGATGAAAACGGGAATGAAATTGAAGGTAATAATGTAAGTGGAAATTTATGTATTAAATTTCCTTGGCCTGGAATTATTAGAACAACATATAATGATCATGAACGTTGTCGTCAAACTTATTTTTCAACTTACGAAAACAAGTATTTTACTGGCGATGGATGTATGAGAGACGAAACAGGCAATTATAGAATTACCGGTCGAGTTGACGATGTGCTTAATGTTAGCGGACACAGAATAGGTACTGCAGAAGTAGAAAATGCAATTAACATGCATGCTGGTGTTATTGAAAGTGCAATAGTTGGTTATCCTCATGATATTAAAGGGCAAGGAATTTACGCTTATGTAATTTATGATGGAACACATGGCGATGCTAATTTATCTAAGCAAGACATTATTCAAACAGTATCAAGAATTATCGGACCAATTGCTAAACCAGATAAAATACAATTTGTACCAGGATTGCCAAAAACTAGAAGTGGTAAAATAATGCGTCGTATACTTCGAAAAATTGCAGAAGGAGATACCTCAAATTTAGGAGACACAAGCACACTGTTAGATCCATCTTTAGTTGATATTATTAAAGAAGGACGTATATAATTTCTTTTATATAAATAAATGCAAAAAAGCAGGCTTTTGCCTGCTTTTTTATTTAATGATAATTATAAAACTATCAAAAGTCATATTTTATAATAACATTCATCATGTTTTTGACTAAGCTAATATTATAATTTAGTCATATGAATTTATCACTACTTAATTATCATATTGCTGAGTTTTTTGCAAGATGTTTTGTGGCAATCTTATTTATTTTTCAAGGGTATGATAAATTATTTATTGTAAAGATTAAAAATGTTATAGGTATATTTCAAACAGAAGCTACTAAAAAAGAAATACCCAAATATTTAATTGTATTCATTTCATACTTCACGTCAATTACTGAATTTTTTGGAGGATTGCTTTTGCTAATGGGATTATTTCATCAAATAGTAAGTGTGATATTGGCAGTTAATTTATTAGTTGTAACCATTGCATTTTCAGTTCTAAAGCCTGTTTGGGATTTACAACATGTTTTCCCAAGATTTGTTATTTTATTACTAGTTATTCTACTGTCAAACTATTTTTATTTTGGACTTGATACTATTTTTTATAAATAATTAAATTATAAATAAAACAATATGAAAACAATATTAGTTGGAATAGACTTTTCAAAATCTACTAGCAATACCATTAATTATGCTTTAGAAATAGCAAAAAAAACGAAGTCTAAAATTTTATTATTTCATTCATTAGTAGCTCCTATAATTCATACTACATCAGGATTAATATTTATAGATGAAAAAAATCCTATTAATGAATCTGAAAAAAAAATGGAAGAAATTAAACTAAAACTATCAAAACAACATCCAAACATTAAAATAAATTGTGAGTTTAGTTACACTGGAATAAAGAGTTCGATTAAAAAATTAGCAGAAAATAAAAAAATAAGTTTAGTGATTTTAGGATTAGAAAATAAAAATAAAATAACACAACTTATAAATGGCTCTACAAACATAGATTTAGCAGGAAAAGTAGACTGTCCTGTTATAACTGTTTCAGGCAAATATAAAAAACATTCTATAAGCAAAATGCTAGTAGCTGTTGATTGTAAAGAATCTATTAAATCTGGGTTATCAAAACGAATTCATCAATTAATTAAATTTTTAAACGTAGATAATGAATTTGTTCATATCAAAACAGAAGATGAATTAAACCTAAGTAGCTCAAAAAAATATCCTTTTAAACTTACTACTATTATGGCTTCAAGCTTTAAGGATGGAATAAGCGCTTATGCCAAAAAAACAAACGCAGATATTATCATGTTAATTAGCAATAAACACAATGCACTACATAGTTTATTTATAGAAAATAATTCAAAAAAAATAATTTTATCATCCCAAATCCCTGTAATATCAATTCATAAATAATTAATAATATGATTAGTATCAAAACCCGAAAAATTGTTATCCCTTACGACTTCTCAAAAACAGCTGAAAACGCAATTGAACATGCTGCTTTTATAGCTGCGTACACAAAAGGAGAATTATTTTTAGTTTTTATAGAAAAGAAAAATGATTTATTAAACATACTTCTTCCATCTTTAAGTATTAAAAAGCCAAGTATTCTAACAAACTTATTGTCAGAAAAATTAAGTTCTGAAGCTCAACGTATTTCAAAAAAATATAATGTTAAAGTAACTCCTATATTTTCTGCAGGAAATATTTCAACTGAAATTGTAACTATTTGTAAAGAATTAAAGGCAGATTTATTGATTATGGGAACTCAAGGTGGCGATTCTAATAACGATTTATTTATGGGAAGTAATACCTACCGAACACTCACCAAAATTGATTTGCCTATATTAACCATAAGAGCTTTACCTAATAAAAAAGGATATTCAAATATTGTTTTACCAATTGATTTATCTGCGCACACAAGACAAAAAGTTAATGTTGCAATAAGTATTGCTAAAGTATTTAACAGTCATATTCATATACTGGCATTATTTAACGAATCAGAAATAGCAAACAAATACAAATTAGAAGTATATATTAAGCAAATAGAAAAAGAGTGCGAGAAAAAAAATATTAACTTTTCGAGCTCATTAACTAAAACGGATAATAAAGTAAAAAAGACCATTGTGTTTTCTAAAAAAATAAATGCTGATCTTATTATCTCAATGACTGATCAAGATGCTGAATTTAAAACAGTTTTATTAAGTAATTATATTCATCAATTAATTAATAATTCAAAAACACCAGTTTTATGTTTAAAACCTGAGGTAAATGCAATGTCTGCTAGCGGAACCGCAGGCGTTCCATTTTAAATAATAAGTTTATATTTTATAAAACATAAAAAAAAGGGATTCTAAATCGAATCCCTTTTTTTTATGTGAAAAAATCTATCAAATATTACTTAATTCTAATCCTTCTTCATTTTGTTTTTTTAATGTCCAACTATCTGTAAATGTTGTTTCTAACCAACTTTTACCTGATTTTCTAAATACTTGAGTAGATAATTTTAGTTTTTCATAAAATTGTTTTTCTAATTCCGAAACAAGCATAGTTTCACTAATTACAATTTCGTTTTCAATACCTAACTCTGGGGTTAAAAAATCATCTAAAACAATATCCTTCTTTAGAGAACCCTGCATTGTTTTATGACTTTTTTTAAAAAATTCTATTTTTAAAAATGGGAATTCATTATTAAATGCAGTTTTTATTTCAGACACTCTAACAGGCTTATTTATTTTAATTACTTTCATCACAATACTTTTTGCTTTCAGCAAAGTTCATTTATAATATTTAAATACAATTGATAAGTGTCATTTTCTAACCTGATATTTATCATTATAAATAGCTATTATCATCTAAATACCACTCTGCATAAGAAGTAGGTGTTTCTTCTAATTTAATGCACTTTATTAAAATTCCATCTTTTACATTTACATTTATTCTATTAAAAAAATCAATTAATAAATTCTCACAGCTAGGTTGATAGGGAACATAATTAATTTTATCAAAATTAATTTGCAAATCATTCAAATGAGCATGTGGCGAGTTTGAGTTTAACACTAAGGAATGATCAAAAACATCAATTACATTTTGTTTTACTATGTTTTTAAAATCAGTAAAATCTATTACCATTCCATTTTTAGGATTTAGGTCATCATTAATTACTTTTCCTATTAAAGTTACACTTAATGTATATGTATGTCCATGAATATTTTTACAAGGACCATCATATCCATATAAGGCATGAGCCATATCAAATGTAAATTTTTTAGTAACTCTAATATTTTGATTATTGCTAAATGGCATGTTTTATACTTTAATAATTTTTATAATATTAACTGGGCAATTTTTTGAAGCTAACAGATTATCTTCTAACTCATGGTCATCAACAATTTTAGAATAAAATCCACTTTTTTCAATTCCACCTACTAATGTACACTTGCCATCTTTAGTTGAAATACGCCATCTATAATCCGCTGCTTCAACACAAGCATTGCAACCTATACATTTTACTCTTTGTTGAATAATACGAAACATTAATTTTCGGAAACAAGTTTATATAATTTATCAGAAGGCCTTATTTTATGGCTACTTATTATCGTAAAAACATCTCCTTTTTTTACTTTATCAGTAGAGGTTCCATTAATTCTTAATTCATTCACTTTCATTTCTATATAACCTGTTGTTGGACCTGTAATCATAACTTCATCTCCAATTGATAAGCTATGAGATTCGCATTGAAATTCGCCTACTTTAGCGTGTTCAAAATACTTCAATCCTTTTGCTAAATATATTTTTTTCTTTGAGGACTTAGAACCATTTTCATTGCACCATTCTCCCATTTTTTTACCTAAATAATAGCCATCCCAAAAACCTCTATTAAATACAGTTGCAAGTTTCTCTTTCCAAATATTTATTTTTTGAGGTGAGTATGTTCCATCTATATAAGCCTCAATTGCTTCATTATAGCATTTAGTAACATGATAAACATAATCAACTGAACGGCCTCTTCCTTCAATTTTAAGCACACTCACACCTGCATCTAAAATTTTATCTATAAAATCAATGGTACATAAATCTTTTGCCGACATTATAAATTCATTATCAATTTCAAATTCTACACCATCTTCTTTATCTGTTACTATGTAACTTCTTCTGCAATTTTGAATACATGCGCCTCTATTAGCAGATGCAAAATTAGAATGTAAACTCAAATAGCATTTTCCTGAAACTGCCATACAAAGTGCACCATGAGCAAAAATTTCAAGTTCAATTAGTTTACCCGAAGGACCTATTATATTTCTTCGTTTAATTTCTCTGCTGATATCAGCTACTTGCATTAAACTTAATTCACGTGCTAATACAATTACATCTGCGAAATTTGCATAAAATTCAACCGTATCAATATTAGAAACATTAGCTTGTGTAGAAATATGAATTTCCATACCAATTTTTTTAGCATAGTTCATAACCGCATGATCAGAAGCAATAATTGCAGAAACTCCGTTTTCTTTGGCTGCATTAACTATACTTTTCATTAACGTAATATCATGATCATATAAAATAGTATTAAGCGTTAAATACGTTTTTATTTGATGTTCCTTCCCTATTTCTGCAATTTTTTTTAAATCTTCTAATGTGAAATTATTTGAGGAACGTGCACGCATATTTAACTGTTCTATTCCAAAATAAACAGAATTACAACCTGCCTGAATAGCTGCCATTAACGACTCATATGAGCCAGCTGGCGACATTAATTCTATATTTCGTTTCATCATAAATTAAAGAGTCCCTCTTCTAGCCTGTTCAGCTTCAATAGATTCGAATAAAGCTTGAAAATTACCTTTACCAAATGATTTAGCACCTTTACGTTGAATAATTTCAAAAAATAGAGTTGGTCTATCTTCAACTGGTTTTGTGAAAATTTGAAGTAAATAGCCATCTTCATCCCTATCTACCATGATGCCCCATTTTTTTAATACTTCTAAATCTTCTTCAATTATACCAACTCGATTTTTTACAGTATCATAATATGTACCTGGTACGTATAAAAATTCAACTCCTCGCTTACGCATTTCTGAAATTGTAAATACAATATCATCGGTTGCTACTGCGATATGCTGGCAACCAGGCCCATGATAAAAATCTAAATATTCTTCAATTTGTGATTTCTTTTTTCCTATAGCGGGTTCGTTAATAGGAAATTTTATTCTCCCATTTCCATTAGACATTACTTTACTCATTAAAGCTGTATATTCAGTAGAAATATCTTTATCATCAAAGGTTATTAAATTAGCAAAACCCAATACTTCTCCATAAAATTTAGCCCATTTATTCATGGCTCCTAATTCAACATTACCTACCATGTGATCAATATATTTTAATCCCGTTGAAGTAGGATGATATTCTGTTTCTAACTTTACGAAACCTGGCATAAATATGCCCTTGTAATTTTTTCTTTCAACAAACACATGAACCGTTTCGCCATATGTATGAATACCTGATTGAACAACCTCTCCAAATTCATCTTTAGTAATTGTAGGTTGCATATATGGTTTGGCTCCTCGCTTAATGGTTTCATTAAAAGCTTTTGTGGCGTCATCAACCCATAAGGCAATTACTTTAACGCCATCTCCATGTTTACGAATATGATGCGATATTTCACTTTCTGGGTCAAAAGGAGTTGTTAATACTAATCGAATTTTATCTTGTACTAACACATAAGACACTCTATCTTTTACACCTGTTTCTAAGCCAGCATAAGCTAGATCTTGAAATCCAAATGCTGTTTTATAATAATGAGCGGCTTGTTTTGCATTACCCACATATAATTCAACATAATCTGTCCCATTTATAGGCAAAAAATCTTGCGCGGCATCAAACAATTTTTCTCCTGAATAATCAAAGTTTTTTACATTAGTTAAATCTTTTGTTTCCATTGTATTTTAGTTTTTATAGTTTATTAAATCATCCATGATTTATAATAATCTTTAACTTCATATTTTAAAGCTTCTGTAGTTATTTTTAATGGATTAAATGGATCAATCATAACAGCAAGCTCTTTAGTTTCTTTTTTACCAATACTTCTCTCTATGGCTCCAGGATGAGGACCATGAGGTACACCCGCAGGATGTAATGTAAATTGTCCTGCTTTAATATTATTTCTACTCATAAAATCTCCATCTACATAATATAAAATTTCTTCGGCATCAATATTACTATGATGATATGGAGCCGGAATAGCATTTGGATGATAATCATATAGCCTAGGAACAAAAGAACAGATTACGAAATTTTTACCTTCAAATTGTTGATGTATTGGAGGCGGCATATGGATGCGACCTGTTATAGGTTCAAAATTAAAAATAGAGAAAGCATATGGATATACGTAACCATCCCAACCTACTAAATCAAAAGGATGTGTTTCATATATATAAGGATAAATCATTCCTCTTTTTTTGATCATAATTTTAAAATCACCATGTTTGTCGTGAGTTTCAAAATTATATGGTAATTTAAAATCGCGTTCACAAAATGGAGAGTGTTCTAATAACTGTCCAAATTCATTTCTATAGCGTTTTGGTGTTCTAATAGGACTATGAGATTCTACAAATAAAATTTTATTGTCTGAGGTATCAAATTCTAATTGATAAACTACGCCTCTAGGTATAATAACATAATCTCCATATTCAAAATCAATAGTTCCATACATTGTTTTACATCTCCCACTTCCTTTGTGTATAAATAGCATTTCATCAGAATCTGCATTCTTAAAAAAATAATCTTCCATGGTTTTTGATGGACATGCAATACCTATTTGCATATCATCATTAAAAAAAAATACTTTTCTACTCTCCAAATAATCTTCCTCTGGTTCAACATCATAACCCATAAAACTTAATGCTTTCAAATTTTCTTCAATCGCAGCCTCTGGCTTTGCCCAATGAGCTTTACCAATTTCTTTTACCATAGTTGGTGGATGCAAATGATAAAGTAAAGATGAAGTGCTTGAAAAACCTTCTGTTCCAAATAACTCTTCATGATATAATTGGCCATTTGGCTGGCGAAAAACTACATGGCGTTTATTTGGTATTTCACCATGCTTTTGATAAATTGACATAACTTTTTTTATTTCAAAGTAGAAAAAAACAAGTTAACAATTAGATGATTTTTCTCATTAATGAATATGATAAAAATCAATTTGTAATTGATATCACAATTAAAAAAATGCGATAAACTAAAAAAACTATATCAAATCCTTATACGTTTTTTTAGATTTGATGAAATGCGCGTATACAATGTTATATTTATATACTCCTGTTGTTGCATCTTTAAACTTAGTGTTTAAGCGCATTTTGTCTCGTTTTCTTAACGTAGAAGGCAACATGGTATAATATGAAAAATGAGCGCTTATAACTGCAAAAAAATGAGAACCATGTCCTTCAAATAAAAATTTAAAGGCAGCAATTCCATCTAACATCATTCGATAAATTAGTTTAAAAAACAAAAAATTAGACGAAGCATTTTTAGTTAACGTAATTAAATTATTTCTAAAATTTAAAAATGTTTTTTTTGGACTTAACTTATTAAGAGTACCGCCTCCTACATGATAAACAATAGATTTAGGTTCTACATAAATTTTATATCCTAAATTTTTCATTCTCCAACATACATCTATTTCTTCCATATGTGCAAAATAGTCATCATCAAATCCTCCTACTTCCCAAAATGCTTCTGCCCTAACAAACATACAAGCACCTGTAGCCCAAAATATTTCAGTAACATCATTATATTGATTGCAATCGTTTTCTAAAACATTAAACAGTCTTCCTCTACAAAAAGGGTAACCATATTTGTCAATAAAACCTCCCGACGCACCAGCGTACTCAAATTTAGTAGGATGATTATAATCTAATATTTTTGGCTGACAGGCAGCAATCAAAATATCCTTATCCATCAATCGAATAATAGGTTCTATCCAATTATCTGTAACTTCTACGTCTGAATTTAATAAAACATAATACTCAGCAGACACTTGTTTTAAAGCTAAATTATAACCTTTGGCAAAACCATCATTAGATGGATTTAAAATTATTGAAACTTCAGGAAAATTATTTTTTAAAAAATCTATACTATTATCAGACGATTGATTATCTGCTACTATAATTTGAGTATTTTTAGAATAAGCAATAACTTTTGGCAAAAATTTTTCTAAAAATAATTGCCCATTCCAATTTAAAATAACAATGGCTACTTTATTATGTTGCATAAGTTAGCGAGGGCTATTAAAGTTATCATCGATATTATTACCATATGTTCCGCCTGGTTTTGTCTCATCAATATTTGTTGATTGTTGTGTTCTATTTACTAATCTAAATCGCCATCTCTCATCATAAATTTCTCCTTTTACTTCACTATGAATCAATTTATAGCAATCATCGGCGATAGCAAAATTAGCAAAAACAAATTTTTTATTTGTAAAAAATCTCTTAGTTGCTTTATCATATATCCTATAATATTGCCATATTTCATAAGGATAGGTGCCGGGCTCGCTATTTACTTGAGTTCTTTGATCTGGTTTACCATATTGCAAATATACCCTTCCTCTATCTGTATAATAACCTTTTTGTTTTCCGCATTTTAATAAGGCATTAGTTTCTAAAACTTTTTTATAGTAAGTATACCATAGTTGTAATGCATCGGTAGTATCAGAAGCTTGTTCTTTCCAGTAATTTACCAAATAACCCCTCATTAAATTTGGGTCTTTTCTTTTAAGTTGTACCTGTTGCCACTCTCTTTCTTTAGTTGTTGAAATAGGCCATAAACATTCTATAAATTGTTTTATTGAATCGACTCCTTGAACAGAGTTGAAAAAATCTTCAACCGCCCTAAAATTGGAATTTTCATTTAAGCTTATAGGTTTAACATCACTTTGTCGTTGAAAAAACCATTTTTTATAGCATTGAATTTTATTTAATGAATCTTTAACTTCTATTACTAAATTATAGTTACCTGTTGCTAATTGCGTAATATCAAAGTGTGATAAAAGTGGGTTAATTTTAGCCGCCAATTGTTTTTGAAATCCAGAAAAACCAATTTGTTTTTGTAAATTTTCGCTATTTTCTATATAATAAGAATAAACAAACTTTGTTCCCTTACCTATTACAGTATCTAAATTATAGGTTTCTATGTAAAAATTAAGCGAATTTTGACTTTTAGGAAAATAGTTAATGTTGTAGGGTATCAAATCATATCCGCTTTTTGTAGAGATAGACTGTTTGATTGATTTTGAATAGGATTCTAATATTTGAAAATCTGAATTATATATTTTTTTTTCTCTGTTAAATAAAATCTTAATTTTTTGAGAATGGGTATACTTTTGATTAGGAGTTGCTTTATCATAAACCTCCAACTCAAGGGTATATTCTCCATTTTCCAGTAAAAATCTCTGAGTATCAATAAAAGAAGGTAACTGTATGGTATCTGCGCTTATAGGACTCATTAAATTATAATTAGACTCTCTAACAAGTCCTTTTTCGTTTATGATTTTCCATGAAATATGAATATTAGCTTGGTAACCAGAAGAAATAGGCAAAAACTTAACCGACTGGCCCGAAACAGTAAGATATGTTTCTAAATAAGGCTTATTACTTAAAGTGTTAAAAACACCATAGTTAAAATAAAAAGTAATCCCAGAAAATGCCTTATGACACAAAAGTAACACTAAAAATGAAAAAAAATATCGCATAGTCTTTATTTGCTAATTACTGGGGGCATAAATTTAATTAAAGTTAGCGATAAAAAATATTTTTAAAAAATTAGTTGTATAATAAAAAAAAGTACTATTTTTGCACTCTCTGGAGAAATGGCAGAGTGGTCGATTGCGGCAGTCTTGAAAACTGTTGAACCGTGAGGTTCCTGGGGTTCGAATCCCTATTTCTCCGCCAAACAAAAAAAACCTGTATGTTTTTACAGGTTTTTTTGTTTTATAACACTTTGTTACATATTACCTAATGTTTTCAAACTAGTTTAATCCTACCTTTGTTAAATGACTTCGAACAAAAGATATTATTGGCTACTTATTATACCTGCTTTATTTATAAGCTTGTATTATATTCATAAAATAGAAAAAAAACCAATTAGAACGCTACCCTATTTTGGTGAGAAAAAAATAATCAAACAAGGAGACACTATTATTCATCAAGTAAAACCATTTTGCTTTATTAATCAATACAATCAAAAAACAACCGAAGAAACTGTAAAAAATAAAATATACATAACTGATTTTTTCTTTACAACTTGCCAATCTATTTGTCCAATTATGAGTAATCAGCTAGAAAGAGTATATCATGAATTTGCAAATAATAAAAACATCTTAATCTTATCTCATACTGTGTCTCCCGAAGAAGATTCTGTAAATGTTTTAATGACATACGCTAAGTTACATGGTGTAAAAGATAATCGTTGGTTATTTTTAACAGGAGATAAAAAACAGTTATACGATATGGCTCGAACTAGTTATTTATTAAATACAGAAGTAGGAAATGGTGATGAAAATGATTTTATACATACACAAAATTTTGCATTAGTTGATAAAGAAATGCATTTAAGAGGGTTTTACGATGGAACAGATAGTTTAGAAGTAAATAGACTTATTATCGATATTAAATTATTATTAGAAGAATATGATTACAGAGAAAAACATTACTAAACTCATTATACTGTTTTTATTTTTTAGTATACAAGCTTTTAACGCACAAAATATCCCTGTTTATAAAATAAATGATTTATTGAATCGTATTCATAATAATTCTGACACAACCTATGTAGTAAACTTTTGGGCTACATGGTGCAAACCTTGTGTTGCAGAACTTCCCGAATTTGAAAAGTTACATTTAAACTATAAAACACAAAATATCAAAACTATATTAGTTTGTATGGATTTTATTGAGGATATCGATAAAAAATTAAAACCTTTTTTAGTTAAAAACAAGTACACATGTGAAGTTATTTTACTAGACGAAATAAATGGTAATGATTTTATAAATAAAATTTCTAATTTATGGAGTGGTGCAATACCAGCAACTTTAATCACCAAAAAAAATAAAACTATTGATATTTTTATTGAAAAAAAAGTTAACTACGACTACTTGGTTGAAACAATTAAATAAAATTATTTTTTATTTAATTGCACTTTTTTTAATAAAAATCCAATTCAGATATTATCTTTACAAGCTATGGCTTTAATTGTAAAAACATCACAACTACCTAACTCTGGAAAAGGGTTATTTACCACAACTGCAATAAAAAAAGGAACTCGTGTTATTGAATATCTTGGTGAAATTATTGATTGGAAGGAATATGAAAAACGCGTAGAACGAGATGAAGATGGTTATTTATTTTTTATAAATAAAAAACATTGCATTGACGCATGGAATACCCCACAACACAAAGCCAGATTTGCTAATGATGCTGCAGGTTTAGGAAGAATAAAAGGATTAAAAAATAATTGTGTTTACGAAATTGAAAACAATAGATGTTTTATTGTGAGCACTAGAGATATTAAAGCAGGCGAAGAAATTTTTGTAAGCTATACTAAAGAATATTGGGATTGTGTTAAATACAACATTAGCATAGGAAGAGGTCGCCATTAGGTGAAACATTATTTAGCTAAGTAAGAACGCGTTTTTTATACCTATTTCTGATAGGAATCAATAATTTTATAATTAATACAAAAGGGTAAACTACATATCTAAACACTCGTCTATTAATTTTATAGATACCATACCAAAGATTACCTATTTTTTGAATGTAAAAACTTGTTAATACAGTTGCACATATTTTGTTTTTTTGATTTACATATTGTGGTTTTAAAATATCAAATAATAAAATAATACGTTGCTCGTTAGTATTATTAAAAGCTTCATGTTCAAATGCATCTATAAAGCAAAGTATTTTTCCACTCTTCCAATATCTCTGAATAGCATTAACTTGTAAGGCACACTGCATATAATTTTGAGGTATTTTCAAACCTAAATGACAGCGATAAATAGCATCTGTATCTCCACAATGAGGTTTTATTATAGAATTAGGCTCAAGTAAATTAAATCCAATGTTTATAACATTTGGTATTTGATTCATTAACTTCATAGTTACTGTAAAGTGTTTTTGTACATCATACATCTCTACTCCCCATACTCTTAAAGACCTTACTTTCCAACTTTTAGGAATTTCAACCATGGTTGTATTAAACTGAGGCTCTAGTTGAAAAGCTGTAAGAAAAACTTGCAACTCATTATAAATCATTAAATAGTTTTTCTCAAGTTCTTTGATTCCTTCATAATTTGATAAATCTAAAAATTCGGGATTATCACTTTTATAAACTTGGTTATTATATAAACTAAACCATGGCTGTTTCATTATTACTTTTTAAATTGATACAAATAATTTCTAACTGGAATAGCAATATAAACTAATGGGACTAAACATTTAGCTAATAATTTTTGAAAGACTAAAGGCATTTTATATAATATAGGTATTTTTTCGGCTATTTTTTGAAGGAAAAGAGATGTTACTACTGTAGCACATACCCATTGTTTCTTATTTTCAAATTCGGGTCTAATTACATCAATAATCATAATTAACCTGTTATCACTGGAATTATTAATAGCTTCATGATGATTAGCATCTACAAAAATCAATAATTTTCCTTCTTCCCAGCTTTTCCATTCATCACCAACTCTAAATCCACAAAAAGGCAAAGTATCTGGAATTGATAATGCTAAATGACATCTAAAAATAGCATTTGTATCTCCACAATGTGGGATAATTTTAGAATAAGAGGATAACATGCTAAACGAAGTAGAAACCACACTAGGAATGGTTTTTATAATATTTAATGTTTTAGGAAAATGCTTATAGTTTTCATAAACATTAACACTCCATGCATTTAATGAAATGGTTTTCCAAGTATCTTTTGTTTCAACCATAGTTGAATTAAAATAACTTGGTAATTGATGTTTTAGAAGATAATTATCTAACTCGTTTTTAAAAATCAAATAATTTGATTCTAAAATTTTGGTAAATTCATAATTTGAGGTATTATGAAAATAAGGTAATTCAACTAAATAATTGCTACGATCAAATATACTATACCATATTTTTTTCATATAAATGAATTTTAACAGTTGCGAAAGTGAATTTAATAAATAAATATTAATTTTACTAAACTTACAATTTCTTGATAATATAAATATATGAATGAAGAATTTACTAATAAAAACCCAAAATGGTTTTACGGTATTAATGAAATACCAGAATTAGAAATACTAGAAACTAACTATAAAATTATTTTAAATGAGCTAAATCAATTACTAATAAACTCTAAAAATGGCTTTTGGTTTAGTACATTTCCTTCATACATTCATCCTGATAGTGAAAATAAATGGAAAGTGTTTACATTTCAATTTTTTGGAATTAAACATCCTTTAAATTGTAGTATTTGTCCAAAAACTTTTTCAATACTACAAAAAATACCAAATCTTATCTCTGCTGAGTTCTCATATATACCTGCCAACACAAAAATATTACCTCATAAAGGTTTTTCAAAAATGATTTTAAGAGCTCACTTAGGCTTAATTATTCCTAATAATTGTGGCATAAGAGTTGGAAAAGATATTCATACATGGAAAGAAGGAAAAATGTTAATATTTGATGATTCATTTGAGCATGAAGCATGGAATAATAGTAAAGAAGATCGCTTTGTGTTAATGTTAGATATTGCAAATCCAAAATGGCATTATACTGCTAAAGAAATTTGTAAATACAAAATCGAAACTCTAAAAGATGAATTTATTTTAAATATGTTTTCAAAAAAACAGTGGATAAATTTTTTAGAAAAGGGCGAGTTTGATATATATCCGTTTATAAAGTAATCTTATGATTAATAATATATTGATTGATTTCATCAATTTGTAAATCACTAGGATTAGCCCTTAATAAAAAAGCATCATTTCCATTATTATAAACAACAGCCGCTTTAATTAATTTTTTGCAAAATTTAAAATATCGATCTTTTGTTAGATACAGTTTATAGAATTTTCCATCGGGGGTAGTTTCTTTAATTTGATATCCTAATAATTTATTAAATACTAAAGCTTGAGTATTATTAACTGAAACTGTAACAATCGATTCATCGCCTGACTTAAATATTTCGAAAACTGCCTGCATCATTGTTAAAGATGCTAAAGCTGGAAACATAGTACCCCAATATTTTTTTTCCCAAATAAAAATACCCCCTTCAGATAATTTGGAGTTTTGTTCAACATCTTTACAATTAATTAAACCAATTTTATTGGAATTATATTCTATAATAAAATAATAATTATGCTTATTATTTATTTTTTTAAACCATTCTTTTTGCATTTGAGGAGTGATGTACTCTTTAAACTGCATTGTTTCTTTTATAAAACTTTGATTTCGCCAATACCGAATTAACTCTATATCTCTTTCTGATACTCTAGTATATTTTAATCCATATTGCTCTACAATCATATTTTTTCTTTTATACTATATGAAGGCTTTTTGTTTGATAATGAAATTAAATTTCCTAAATACTCTCCTATAATTCCTAAACTAAATGTAATAATACCTGTACTAAATAAAATCACCACCATTATTGAGGTATATCCTGTAGGTACATTTTGAATGAATTTTTTTATAAAAAAATAACAACCTAAAAAAACACTAAATACAGAAATATAAAGTCCTAAAACCCTTACAAGTTTTAATGGCATTGTAGAACTTAATGAAAGTACTTGTAAGGATAGAGTAAATAATTGAGAAAATTTATAGCCTGACTTTGATTTTAGTGATTTTTGAAATTTAATGCTTTCATATCCAATATTATCAGTATACCACAAAGCAATTTCATCTAAAAAAAATAACGAACCGTTATGCTCTAATAATTTATCTTTTAATTCTTTTTTAAATATTCTAAACGAACTCCCCTCTCCAGCGTTTTTATTTTCTATTTGTGATATTTTTTTATAGACCCTAGTAGTTATTTTTCTAAAAATATGTTTTGTTTGATTGATTGGCATACCATATACTAAATCATAATTATGATTTAGTATAGAATAGTATAATCCGATTATATCTTCAGGATTTTGTTCTAAATCATCGTCTATTGTTACGATATATTTTCCAAAAGCTTCATTAATACCGCATAGTAAAGCATTGTGCTGACCATAATTTTTATTAAACCTAATTGCTTTTATTGAAGTGTTTTGTGTCTTTATATTTTTTATAACACTCCAAGTTTTATCTGTGCTTGCATCGTCTATCAAAATAATTTCAAAACTTAAATCTAACTTAGCAACAGATAATATTATTTTATCAATAGTTTGATTTAAATATAACTCAGCATTATAAACAGGAATTATGATTGATATATCTTTTTCTATATGCATTACATATTAACTCCTAATGTTAAACCACCATCCATTTTTAAAAAAGAACCTGTAATCCATTTACTGATATCTGAACTAAAATATGCGCAAGCATTTGAAATATCATCAACTGTACCTATTCCTAATGGGTATTTAGAAATTAACTTCTTCATTTCTTCTTCGTTTACCGAGGCATCAATTGTCGTTTCAAAAATTGGAGTATCAACCAATGCTGGTTGCAAAACATTAACTCTAATTTTTTTTACAACTAATTCTAATGCTAATGTTTTGGCATAAGCCTCTAATGCTGATTTTGAACTTACATAAGGCGCGCCTCCATAGTAAGAATAAAGTGTTGATACTGATGAAATAAAAACAATAGAGCTTTTATTATTTATTTTGTTTTTTTGTAATAATTTAGAAATAAGATTAACCGCAGAAAAATAATTAACCTCAAATACATCTTGTAGTTGATTTGACTTAATATATTTTACTGGAACTGGAAATACTTTACCACAACAATGCACTATTCCATCAATATCATTTATTTGAGAAACTAATTTTTCAACATCATCTTTTATGGTTAAATCAGCAATAACACTTTTATGATGTTGATTAGTATTTAATTGAGAAAAAGTAGATAATAAATTTTGTTCATTTCGACCAGTAATAACAAGCTGTGCGCCAAGTTTACTAAATAATATAGCGGTTGCTTTACCAATTCCGGATGATGCTCCTGTAATTAATATTTTTTTAGATTCTAACGATAGCATTACAATTCAATTAAAGGTAAACATATTAACGATTTTGTTTGTATTAATGCACTTCCCCATGAAAAGCCAACTCCAAAACCACACAAACATAAAATATTATTTTTTGAAACTAATTCATCACTAATTTTAGTAATCATAGTAAGAGGTATAGAAGCAGAACTTGTATTACCTAATTTTTCTATAGAAGAAGGGAATTTTAAAGCATCTTCTATTCTTAATTTCTTTCTAACCGATTCATTTATTAATTGATTTGCTTGATGAAAAACAAAAAAATCTGTATCACTAATCTCTTTGTTTGATTTACTATATAACTCCTTCACACACGGCGACACTTCTCTTAAAGCAAAATTAAAAATCTCAATTCCATCCAATTTTAAATGCCTTTTTTCTCTGGCTATTCCTGGTTCTAATTCAATTAAATCAAAAGTATCTGACTTAATACCATGTCTAGATCCTCCATGTTCAATAGTAATTGCATCTTTGCCAGACCCATCAGTATATAAATTGAAATACATGGTTTCTGCATTTTCATCAAACTCCAAGGCAGTTGCAGAACCAGCATCTCCGAATAAAGGATAAGCACTTTTATCTGTAAATGCAGTTGACACAGTAGATTTATCTCCCACTAAAAGTAAACCTTTTTTTATTTGACCTGAACTCAACAAATTACTTATAACAGATAACCCATAAACATATCCAGAACAACCTAAATTAATATCAAATGCTAAACAATTTTTATTTAATCCCAATCGATGCTGCAACAAAATGGCCGAACCTGGTATAAAATAATCTGGAGACTGAGTAACCATAATCACGATATCAATCTCTTTTAAATTCCAATTTAATTTTTCAATTAATTGTTTAGCTGGCTCATAACATAAATCAGAGGTAGACATGCTATCTGATGCTATTCTGCGCTCTTTAATACCAGTAGTTTTTATAAAAAGCTCGCGTTCTTTTATTGAAATGTGATTATAATTTAAATTATCATATACTGTTAAAGGAACGCAAGCGGCTATTCCTCTAACTGACACGTTATGTATTGTTATAAATCCCATTATTTATTTTTTTCAAAAACTATATCATATAAATCTTTAATGGTTTGAGTATTCTTTAAATCATTAGCATTTAATTGAACATCAAAATTTGCATCAATAAAAGCAATAATAATTAGAGCATACATCGAACTCCAATTTTTTATATCTCTATAATTTGTACTAGGAAAAACTGAATTTGGATCTACATCTTCAAATTCTGCCACTATGTTTTTTGTAAATTCTTCTACTGAAATCATATGCGTTAGTTTAATTAATATTTAATTACTGTAGCTCCCCAGCTATATCCAATCCCAAATCCTGCAAGCAAAACTTTCATTCCTTTTTTTAAAACTCCTTTTTGATATGCATCATATAAGGCATTTGGAATAGATGAAGAAACAGAATTCCCATAGTTTTCTATATTCATAAAAAAATTATCCTGTGGTATTTTACATTTTTTTCTAATTACTTCTAACATAAAATAACTGGCTTGGTGGAAAACAAATAAGTCTATGTCATCCATTTTGCAATTATTCTTATGTAAAATATCTTTAATTAAAATTGGTACTGTTTTAACCGCAAATAGAAAAACGTCTGTACTCTGCATTTTCATATATCCATGAGGCATATCAACTTTTATAGTAGATGATTTTCTGAATCCACTATCTAAAACCATTAACTTATCATAGCCACTTCCATCTGTTCCAAAAATAAATGATTGAGGGTTATCAGCTTTTGTAATAAAACTTGCTGTAGCAATATCACTGAAAATACTTCTTAACTCTAAATCATCTTGTTTAATAACTTTGCTAGGAACATCAGAGGTTAAAAACAATACGCTATTACTCATTCCACTAGTTAAATAAGCATTAGCCATACCTAATCCATATATATATCCAGAACAGCCATATGGCAAATCAATACAAGTAATATTTTTATTCAACCCTAATTGATGTTGTATAAAACAACTAGTTGACGGTGCTATATAATCAAAAGCCTCAGAGCAAAATATGAGTAAATCAATTTCAGATGTATTAACTTTATACTCATTAAATAATTTATTGGCAGCGCAAATAGCCATATCTGAAGCAATTTCAAACTCATCAGATATATAACGCTTATTAATCCCAGTATTTTTAAAAATTTTATCGTGAGAAACATTAAAAATGTCAGATAAATCATGATTGTTTAAAACAATCTTAGGCAAGTAAGTTGAAATATGATTTATTACAATCGACATATACGGTATGTAAATTTAAACAATCTGATGAAAATTCAAATATTTTTCAAAATATATTTACATATATTTGTTTGTTAACCATCCAAAAAAAACATGTCTATTAAAAAAACAACTTACATTTTTTTAATCATAACCATATTATTTTATGGAAATTCTATTTTTAATAAATATTCATTAGACGATGAATATGTTACTGTTACCAACTTTAAAGATGGAAATTTAAAATATGAACCAAATCATAAATTAGTAAAAGATGGTTTTAAAGGGATTACAAAAATATGGCAAAGCACCTACGCTAACGATGGGGAATCATCATTCGATTATCGTCCCTTTGTTACCACAACATTTGCTATTGAATATGGTATTTTTGGGCAAAATCCTTATGTAAGCCATCTAATAAATGTAATACTGTATTTTTTTATTATAATTTTAATTTACAACTGTTTATTGAAATTATTTAAAGATTACGAATTTAAGCATGCACTATCTCTTTTAACTTCAGTTTTATTTTTAATTCATCCAGCACACACCGAAGTTGTAAATAATTTAAAATGTAGAGATGAGTTATTAGTTTTATTGTTTAGTTTACTCTCTTTATTATACTATTTAAAATATATTGATAGCACAAAAATTAAATCAATTCTATTATCTGGAATATTTATAATACTTGGACTATTTTGTAAAAGAACAGGTATTTTAGCGTTTGGCTTAATTCCTCTCAGCTTATTTTTTTATCGCCAACTCAATAAAAAACAAATAATAATTCTTGTCTTTACTTTAATAGCAAGTATTAGCCTTTACTCTATTATCAAATCAATTCTAATTACCGAAAATGACATAAGATACTACTATCATTTTGAAAATCCTTTGTATACTCAAACAATTAATTTTTTAGAAAAAATAATTATAGCCATACAATCATTTGGATTCTATATCAAATTTTGTTTCATACCCTATCCATTCAGATTTTATTATGGATATAATACCATTAATTTATTATCATTAGATATAAATATTATTACAGGAATTTCATTTATAATATGTAGTTTTTGGTATTACCATAAATACAAAAACAAACATTTTTTATTTGCTTTTTTATTATTTTCAGGATGTATTTTTCCATTTACAAACTTTATGGATATAATGCCTGGTATTGTTGGGGAACGACTATTATTTTATGCAAGTTTAGGATTTTGCATCCTCATCTCTTCTATTATTATCTATAAATTTCCTAAAATATTAATAAGTAATTTCAATCATTTTTTTAAAAAACCTATTTCATATTCAATCCCTATTTTAGTTATTTGTTTTTTCATTGTTATTAATCGAAATAATGACTGGTATAACAAATTAACATTATTTGAACATGATAATAAATGCCTTTTAAAATCCGCAAAAGCCAACAGTCTTCTTGGAAATGAATATTTTGAGATGCTTCAAAAATCTCAGAAAAAATACTCAAATCAAACTTTAATTCAAAAATGCATTAAACATTATAACTTAGCCATTTCCATCGATTCAAGTCTATACAGTTCATGCAATAATTTAGGAGTTGTTTATTTTTCATATTTAGGCGATATTAAAAAAGCAAAAACATATTTTGAATTAGCAATTAAACAAAAAATTAATTATCCTAGGGCATTTTTAAATTTAGGAAATTGTTATTTGCAAGAAAAAAAAACAGATACAGCATTCTTTTTTTACAAAAAAGCTATTCTTTTGAATCCAAAAGAATATTCAGCATACTTAACCTGCATCAATTCATTTTTTAATACCAAACAATATGATAAAGCATTAAAAATGATAGAAATTACCAACAACTATTTTCCGGTTAATTATGAAATAAAAGCACAAGAAGGAAATTGTTATTTCATGAAAAACGATATTGAAAAATCATTAGCCATATTTCACGAAGCCTATCAATTAAATCCTAATCATGCCTTAGCTCAATTTATTTCTGAACAAGCCCTAAAAACAGGAAATAAAAACTTTTATGAAAAATATAAAGCACTGTAAAAATTGATTCGCATAGTAAAAACTAGTAATTCAAACAATAAATGGAATTAGTTAAAAATAACAATATAAAAATATTATTAGGCATTTTTATTTTAACTATGCTAGTATATGGAAATAGTATAAAAAATGATTTTTCATTGGATGATAATTATGTAACCGTTACAAATTCTAAAAAACCAAATAATTCAAGAATAGAAAAAGGAATTTCTGGTATCCCAGAAATTTTCACAACTCACTATATCAACACCAAACAACAATCTTTTGAATACAGACCTATAACATTAAGTTCTTTTGCAATAGAGTATGAATTATTTGGAGTCAATCCTCACATCAATCACTTTATAAATATTTTACTATTTATGTTTACTAACATTTTACTTTACAAAATATTAGTATCCATTTTTAAAAAAGAGTCTAATCTTTATTCATTATGTATCACTATTTTGTTTATAATCCATCCTATACATACTGAGGTTGTAAACAATATCAAATGCCGAGATGAATTATTATCATTCATGTTTAGTTTATTGAGTCTTTATCTTGTTATTAAAAATATAGAAACTAAAAAAAACGCATATCTAATTATCGCTTTTATAACATTATACGTTGCTATATTGAGTAAATCCAGTGCTATAATATTTATAGGCATAATACCAATAACAATCTATTTTTATAAAACAAAAAATTACAAAAAAATAGTGTGTATTACCTTGCTACTATTTTGCTCGTATTTACTATTTAATTTCACAGAATATAGTTTAATTAAGCAAAATGAAACCACAAGAGAATTTGCTTTTTTCGAAAATCCATTATACTATAAACATACATTTATCGATCGATTATCTCTTGTATTTTATAGCACAGGCTATTACCTAAAATTAATGTTTTTGCCCTACCCTCTTTCTTGTTATTACGGATATAATATTATTCAAATATCAAAATGGAGTAGTCCTTATGTCATAATTTCATTATTTTTTCATATTGCAGTATTTGTGTATTTGATAAAAAACATAAATAAAAAAAATAATTTATATTTTGGTTTAATTATTTACCTGATTGGGGTATATCCTTTTTCTAACTTAACTAAAGAAGCGCCAGGGATTATAGCAGATAGGCTAATCTACACAGCATCACTAGGTGCTTGTATATTTTATATTACAATATTATTTAAATTAAGCAAAATAAGTTTAACAAACACTTTTAATGTAAAACAAAACAATATGTTTATAATATTATCCTTTACAATCTTCATAAGCTATTCATTATTAACAATTTCAAGAAATTCAAAATGGAAAAATGAATCAATATTATTTAGTAATGATATCAAAAACTTTGAATCATCTTGTAATTTACAATTTATGTTAGGAAATTATCTCTTTAATACTGTTTTCACAACACAACAAAAACAAAAAAGAGATTCTTTAATTAACAAAACAAAGTTTCATATGAAAAAGGCTTGTGATTTAATGATTGACGGCATAAAAAAATATCCTGAAGATTATATAACTACAAATAATATTGGAACCATATTCATGAATATATTTAACGACCTAGCTTTAGCTCAAAAATATTTTAAAAAATCTCTTTCTGTAAATCCAAACAATGAAATTACTATTTATAATATAGGTTACTGCTTTGAAAAAATGAATCTTAAAGATTCAGCGATTTATTATTATGAAAAATTAGTTAAAAAAAATACAACTTACTCGCCTACATATTCTCAATTAAGAAAATTATACAGCACATCAAATCAAATTAATAATTTAATTAACTGTGATAAAACAGCTTTAAAAACAGATCCAGACAAAGCTGAATTAGAAATAAATTTAGGAAACTCTTACCTATTAATTAATGATTCGTTAAATGCAATAAATCATTTTATAATAGGTGTAAAAAAAGAGCCAAATAACTTTGATCTCAAAAACCAAATAAAACAATTTATTTTAAGGAGTTCTTTCAAAAAGAAAATCGAAAATCTTTAAAAAAACAAAACCTAAATCGTTTAACTTAAAAAATAAATTAGTTTTTAGTTGTACAAATAAATTATTATTGTAATTTTGGTTTAACGCAAACCTTAAACCAAAATAAATATGAAAAAACATTACGTTTTAGTGGTATTACTATACTCACTTCTAAAAGCAACTAATTGCTTTTCTCAAAACCCAGTTTACAAAAAAGCTACTGTATCTCATCCATCTGAATTATGGCAATCACTAAATGTTAGCAAAGAAAAAACAAACATTATTGATGGCGTGCAATTTTATTCATACGATAGTGAATGTAATAAATCAAAAATTACTTTGGTTAAATTAATTAACACTAATAAATATCCTGTAAAATTATCTTACCAATTAACGGCTAATAGCCCTATTGTTCAGTTATCGATACCTGCTTCATTTTCTATTGAGGGTTCTTGTTCATCCATAAATGAAAATGAAAAAAAATTAGTGATAGATCCGTCTAGTATATCAACGGTCGATAAAACAGAATATGTTCGTTTTCATATTTCTGTAAATAAGCAGTAGTTCTAGTAAATTTTAACCCATTTTATTTTAATCTATTAAATTCCATTTAAAAAATGAAGAATTATATTTCGTATTTTTTATTATCATTTTTATTCAGCTTTAATTATTTAACAACTAATAAGGCGCACGCTCAATTAACAGCATCAACAACAATTGTTTATACAGGGTTTCAATCTTGTGGAGGATGCACGGTTTGTGGAGCCGATTATTACTGTTTTAATACTGTGAGTAGCTATTGTGGAAATACTGTAGCTTGTGATACTAAAACTTTTACAGATCCTGTGCCTCCTGGCAACATTGTAACTAGCGTAACAGTAAATTACTTTAGTGCTGAATGTAGCGGAGGCTCTTTAGCTGTAACCATTAATGGGAATGCTGTTCCAACTGTAAATGAAGCTAATACTGGATGTTTGTGTGATAACAATCCATGCGCACAAAGCGCGTCTTCTTCTGCTAATTTTCCATGCGGATTACCTGGATATATTAATGGAGGCACAAATTCTCTTCAACTTTGCACAGGAGCTTCTGTATGCATAAATAGATTGATTTTAGTATTTACTTATGCTCCTGCAAATCAAGCTACTCCTGCAAATCAACCAGCAGCAATACTTGGTCAAACAAGTGTTTGTCCTGGAGTTACTCAAACATTTTCTTGTGCTTCAATTTCTAACGCTGCTTCATACGATTGGACTGTCCCATCTGGATGGTCAATAAACAGTGGGCAGGGAACTAATATTATAACAGCAACACCAGGGTCAGCTGGAAATATTTGCGTGAGTGCTCAAAATCTTTGTGGAAATAGTGCATACACATGTTTAAACGTAAATGTACTGTCAAATTCTAATGCTCCTACATCTATTAATGCTAGTACAAATCCTATTTGCTCCGGTTCTTCTATTAATTTATCATTATCCGGAGGTAATTTAGGAAGTGGTGCTTCGTGGGCATGGTATTCTGGAAGCTGTGGGGGAACTCCAATTGGCACAGGGAATTCTATTAATGTAACACCTGGCTCCACTACAACTTATTTTGTTAGAGCTGAAGGCTCATGCAATAATACATCTTGCGCTTCTTTATCTTGTGTTGTAAATGCTGTTCCAACTGCCAACGCTGGAAATCCCGCAGTATTAAATTGTATTTCGCCATCCTTAACACTTTCTGGTTCGGGAGGAGGAAGTTATTCTTGGAGTGGTCCTGGAATAGTATCAGGAGGGAACTCTAGTTCTCCAACTATTAATCAACCTGGTACTTACAGTTTAGTTGTAACTAATGCAGGATGTAATTCTCCAGTTGCAACAGTTTTAATTTCTCAAAACATATCTTATCCATCCGTAACAAGCTCTGTATCCAATATTTTAGATTGTATAAACACGAGTGCAACACTTAACGCTAATACTTCTGCTTCGCCTGTTTCTTACAGCTGGTCTGGGCCAAGTATTGTTAGTGGTGCTAATTCTGCTGCTCCTTCTGTTAATCAACCAGGAACCTACAACTACATTGTCACTAATACCTCTAATGGCTGCTCTACTTCAGGTTCCCAATCTGTTTCTCAAAACATTGCAACTCCTATTGTATCTGCTACAGCCAACGGATCTATTTCTTGTAGCAATACTAACGTTTTAATATCTGCCTCTTCTAATATTAACTCTGTTTCTTACAATTGGTCTGGACCTAGTATTACTAGCGGTGCTAACACCCCTAATGCAAATGTTAATACCGGAGGTAATTATCAATGCGTTATAACAAATACAACAAATGGATGTCAAGCAATTGCTAGTGTTGTAGTACCTTCTAATGGAACTATCGTTACTCCAACTTTAAATATTTCTAACATCTTAACTTGCGTGATTAATTCTGCTTCTATAACCGCTGTTCCTACTGGAACTAATTATTCTTATAACTGGACTGGAACTGGAATAGTTGGAAGTGCTAACAACTCATTGCTTAATGTAAATAGTATTGGTAATTACACTCTTAACTTATTAGATGCGATTAATGGATGTACTACATCGGCTGTTGCTACGGTATCTGCTAACACTACAGCTCCTAACTTATCTATCACTGCCTCTAATACAATTATAACTTGCGCTATTAACTCCTGCTCCATTAATGCCTCTACTAATATTAACAATGCACCTACTTGGAGCACTCCTTTTGGAACCAGTAATAATCCTTTTACTACTAATACTCCTGGAACATACACTGCTTCGGTTACCGACACTGTTAATGGATGTGTATCGTCTAGCGTTATTAACATTGCTTTAGATACCATTACTCCTAATCTTAATGTTAGTAATAATGTCATAATCCCTTGCGTTAATCCTACAGTTACCATAAACGCTTCTTCTAATAACGCTAACTCATTAAACTATTTATGGTATGGTCCTGGTATTTTAACAGGTATAAATACAGCCAGTCCTACTGTTAATCAAACTGGGGTATACTCGGTTACTATTACTAATACAAATAATGGATGCTTAAATACAGCAACATTAAGCGTCGGACAGGCAACTATTGATGCTTTGTTTACTGCCGATCCTACTTTTGGTTACGCACCTCCTTTAACCGTTAATTTCACTGATGCTAGTAGTGGAGCTATTAATTATTATTGGAACTTTGGTGACGGAAACAGTTCTTCGCTGCAAAATCCTGTTAATATTTTTAATACCACAGGAACTTACACTGTAAATCTTATCATTAATGCTGGAATTTGCATCGATTCCACTTCGGCTATAATCATTATCGAAAACGGATTAACTCTAGAAATACCTAATGTATTTACTCCTAATAACGACAATGCTAATGATGTATTTACCATAAAATCTCACGGAGTTAAAGAAATTTCTTTGCAAATCTTTAACCGATGGGGGGAGAAAATTTACGACTTTACTGGTCCTAAAGCAGCTTGGGATGGTTTTAATAACCAAGGAGCTCCTATGGCTGAAGGTACTTACTTCTTCTTCGTTAAAGCTACTGGGTTTGATAAAAAAGAAATTAAACAAAATGGACATCTTACCCTCTTAAGATGATTTTTTTGAACAATTTATAACTACACTACATAATTTTAAAAGAAAAAAGGTATAATTAAATGTATTCAAACAAAAAAATGAAATTAATTTTAATATTTTTCAACAATTTTTTTGTTGATGAAAAAAATAATTATATCTTTGCCGTCCTCTAAAACATGAGGTTACTAAAATAACAGTAAAAACAAGCAATACAACAAGGTTAACATGCCAACTATACAGCAATTAGTAAGAAAAGGACGCTTTAAGGCTCCTAACAAAAGTAAATCGGCCGCTTTGGATTCATGTCCACAACGCCGTGGTGTTTGTACACGTGTGTACACAACAACCCCTAAAAAACCTAACTCAGCTATGCGTAAAGTAGCGAAGGTACGTTTAACAAATAAGCAAGAAATTATTGCTTATATACCTGGAGAAGGACATAACTTACAGGAGCACAGTATCGTATTAGTACGAGGTGGTCGTGTTAAAGATTTGCCGGGTGTGCGTTACCACATCGTTCGTGGATCTTTAGATACAGCAGGCGTTGAAGGCAGAAAGCAACAGCGTTCAAAATATGGAACTAAGCGTCCTAAGGCAGGTGCTGCTGCAGCTCCAGCAAAAGGTGCTAAGAAAAAATAATTTTATAGAAAAATCAAGTAGATTTCAAGAATGAGAAAATCAACCGCTAAAAAAAGAATTTTGTTACCAGATCCAATATACAATGATATATTGGTAACACGTTTTTTAAACAGTTTAATGTATGACGGTAAAAAAAATACCGCTTCAAAAATATTTCATGAGTGTTTAGAAATTGTTGCAAAACGCACTAACGAAGATGGATTAGAAGTATTCAAAAAAGGGTTAGCTAATGTGACTCCTCAAGTTGAAGTGCGATCTCGTCGAGTTGGAGGAGCAACTTTTCAGATACCTTCTGAAGTTCGTCCTGAAAGAAAATTAGCCTTGGCTATAAAATGGATGATTACCTACGCTCGTAAACGCAACGAAAAATCAATGGCTCAAAAATTAGCTGGAGAAATAGTTTCTGCTTCAAAAGAAGAAGGAGCAGCTTTCAAAAAGAAAGAAGACGTTCACAAAATGGCTGAAGCAAACAAAGCATTCTCACACTTTAGATTCTAATTATAAGAAATGGCTGATTTAAGATATACAAGAAATATAGGTATTGCTGCGCATATTGATGCTGGTAAAACAACAACAACTGAGCGTATTTTATACTACACAGGTGTTAATCATAAAATTGGAGAAGTTCACGAAGGTGCTGCTACAATGGACTGGATGGCTCAAGAACAAGAGCGTGGTATTACTATCACTTCTGCAGCAACAACTTGTTTCTGGAAATACCGTGATAATCAATATAAAATTAATATTATTGATACTCCTGGTCACGTTGATTTTACTGTTGAAGTAAATCGTTCTTTACGTGTGTTAGATGGTTTAGTGTTTTTGTTTTCAGCAGTTGATGGTGTAGAGCCTCAATCTGAAACTAACTGGCGTTTAGCTGATAACTATAACGTGACTCGTTTAGGTTTCGTGAATAAAATGGACCGCCAAGGAGCCGACTTCTTAAAAGTGGTAAAACAAACTCGCGAAATTTTAGGTGGAAATGCTGTTCCTTTACAATTACCAATTGGTTCTGAAGAGAATTTCAAAGGGGTTGTTGACTTAATTAACAACCGTGGTATGGTTTGGAATGAGCATGATAAAGGAATGACGTATGAAATTGTTCCTATTCCTGCTGACATGATTGATGAAGTTGCAGAATGGAGAGAAAAAATGTTAGAAGCAGTTTCTGAATTTGACGATAAAATCATGGAAAAATTCTTTGAAGCTCCTGAAACTATTACAGAACGAGAAGTATTAGACGCATTACGTAAAGCTTGCGTTGCTAATAAAATAGTTCCTATGGTTTGTGGTTCATCGTTCAAAAACAAAGGTGTACAAACTATGTTAGATTTGGTTATGGAATTAATGCCATCTCCATTAGATAAAGAAAATATTAAAGGTACAAACCCTGATACTGGTGAAGAGATTACTCGTAAACCAGATGCAAAAGATCCATTTACAGCTTTAGCATTTAAGATTGCTACAGATCCTTTTGTGGGGCGTTTATGTTTCTTCCGTGCGTATTCAGGTCGTTTAGATGCTGGTTCTTACGTATTAAACACTCGTTCTGGGAATAAAGAACGTATTTCTCGTATCTTCCAAATGCATGCAAACAAACAAAATCCCATTGAATTTATAGAAGCAGGTGATATTGGAGCAGCAGTTGGATTTAAAGATATTCGTACTGGTGATACTTTATGTGCGGAAAACTCACCAATCGTATTGGAAGCAATGGTTTTTCCAGAACCAGTAATTGGTTTAGCAATTGAACCAAAAACTCAAGGTGACTTAGATCGTTTAGGAGTAGGGTTAAATAAATTAGCCGAAGAGGATCCTACTTTCCGCGTTCATACTGATGAAGATTCTGGCCAAACTATTATTTCAGGTATGGGAGAGTTGCATCTAGAAATTATTATTGATCGTTTAAAACGTGAGTTTAAAGTAGAAGTAAATCAAGGTGAACCTCAGGTATCTTATAAAGAATCAATCTCTGCTACATACGAACACCGTGAAGTATACAAAAAACAAACGGGTGGCCGTGGTAAATTTGCTGATATAAAAGTTGTATTAGGTCCTGTGGATGAAGATTTTGATAGAGAAAAAGCAAAATCCGACTTGCAATTTGTAAATGAAATTACTGGCGGATCAATTCCTCGTGAATTTATTCCTTCTGTTGAAAAAGGCTTTAAAGCGTCTATGGCAAATGGTATATTAGCAGGATATCCTTTAGATAACTTAAAAGTTCGTTTAATTGATGGTTCATTCCATGCTGTCGATTCAGATTCTTTATCATTTGAAATTTGTGCTCGTCAGGCTTACCGTGAAGCATTAGGAAAATGTAAACCTGTTTTAATGGAACCTATTATGAAAGTGGAAGTATTAACTCCAGAACAAAATATGGGTGATGTTGTAGGTGACCTAAACCGCCGTCGTGGACAAATTGAAGGAATGGATTCTAAAAATAACTCTCAAGTTATTAAAGCAAAAGTTCCTTTATCAGAAATGTTTGGTTATGTAACTCAATTACGTACTTTAACTTCTGGTCGTGCTACTTCAACTATGGAATTTTCTCATTATGCAGATGCTCCAGCTAACGTTGCAGCTGATGTAATTGCAAAAGCAAAAGGTAAAAAAGAAAACGCATAAACATCTTATAAATATAACATGAGCCAAAGAATTAGAATAAAATTAAAATCTTACGATTACAATTTAGTTGATAAATCCGCTGAGAAAATTGTTAAAACTGTGAAAATGACAGGAGCTGTAGTTAATGGGCCAATTCCTTTACCTACAAATAAACGAATATTCACAGTATTACGCTCTCCACACGTTAACAAGAAAGCACGTGAGCAATTTCAAGTTTGTGCATACAAACGCTTATTAGATATCTACAGTTCTTCATC
>CAZIPC010000005.1:0-282557 GCA_964541155.1 uncultured Flavobacterium sp. | reverse complement strand
CTTCCACCAGAATAGCTATATGTACTTGCACCACTTGGAGTTAATGTATAAGAAGTTCCTCTACAAATAGCTGCATTACTTATTGCTATTGTTGGATTTGAATTTACGGTAACAGTTGAAATTGCCGTATTAGAACAACCTGTTACGGTATTAGTACCTGTTACAGTGTAGTTTGTTGAAGCTGTAGGTGTAACCACTGCACTACCATTAGAATAAGTATACGAATTAGCCCCAGAAGAAACCATTGTAAATGATTTACCAGCACAAATTGCACCGCTATTTACTGATACAGTAGGTAATGCGTTAACCGTTACTGTTGATAAAGCTGTATTAGAACAACCTGTTAATGTATTTGTTCCTGTTACAGTATAAGTTGTTGTTGTTGTTGGAGATACAACTATACTAGAAGTTGTAGCACCTGTTGACCAAGAATAAGAATTAGCCGCAGAACCGCTCATTGATATTGGAGCAGTGGAAGGCACTTGCCAGACTGGACTGGATACTAAGGTACCATTATTACCATTCCCAGAAACATCAGCAGTAGTTGTTCCAGTTGTTTCATTAAATTGATAATACGCTACTAAACCTGAAGTGTTTCCTGGAATTGTCACACTCATTGTAGAAGCTATTTGAGCTTGAGTTCTGGCTATATTCCATACTCTTAATTCATCTAGTTTTCCTCCAAAGAATTCGTTACATCCAGGCTGATCTCCAATACTTAAAATATTTGTATTAAGACTAATTGAACCTGTTGCGGCTAAAGAGTTAGTTAAAACACCATTTAAATATATTTTCATGTAAGAACCATCATATGTTGCAGCTAAATGATGCCATTGATTATATCGTGATGTAGGCATTGGAGAACTAACCGTACGCCACCCTGATGAATTACTTAAATAAAACACAAAATTATTCCAACCATCATCTGTTCTTGGAAATATATATGAGTTATTTGGTCCAGAGCAACTTGATTTTGACATCACATTTTGTATTCCTGTTGTTTTTGTTGGATAGATCCATGCCTCTAAAGTAATAGCATTCGTCATATTTAAAGGAGCACTGTTAGGTACAGTTATAGATTGACTAGATCCGTTTAACAAAATACCATTAGACGGCCCTGATGAAACTACACTATTTACTGTTAAAGTAGATGTATTACCAGAACATATAACATCGTTATTAATAGTTAAATTAGGATTTGCGTTTACTGCTACTGATACCACTGCTACTGCCGAGCAAGAAGTTAAAGCATCAATACCTGTTACGGTATAATTTGTTGTAGCTGTTGGGGTAACAATAGCACTACCACCAGAATATGTATAACTTGAAGCGCCTGATGGAGTTATTGTATACGAAGAACCCGCACACATAGAACCACTATTTACTGCGATAATAGGATTTGAATTTACTGTTACAGAAACTACTTCAACATCCAAACAACCACTTGTTGCACCAGTTACTGTGTAATTTGTTGTTGTAGTTGGAGAAACAATTGCACTACCGCTCGAATAAGTGTATGTAGTTGCTCCAGTTGGAGTTATTGTAAAGGATTTACCAGCACAAATAGTACCATTACTTACTGATACAGTAGGTGTTGTTCCTATAGTTATGGCTCCAGAAGGATTTGAAACAACAGATCCAGTAGCAGAACTATTTATTACACAATAATAATATCTCGTTCCTAATGCAGACACAGATGGGGTATAAGTATCTGATGTTAATGAACTTGTATTAGTTGCCACTAAAGTACCACCTGTAGCACTATTAGTAGTGTTACTATACCACTGATAACTAGTAACCGAACCTGTATTGACAGAAACACTTACAGAAAGAGGTGTTAATGTACTTGGACTACAAGCATTTACTGTTAGAGTAGAAGGCTGAGTAATAATATTAATACCATTTTTAACTAAAATATAAAGCTTTTTAGTTGTATAAGTTCCTGCATTATGTTCGAATGTCCAGTCTGGATTACCAGTTGGTGAATTACCAATCCCTAAATCATCACCTGCAGCATCGTTAAAGCAATTGTAAGCTAAAATAGTTTGGGCCGCATTATAATTATGAACTTGAAATGAGCCATAGCAGTTAGCGCCTGCGCCTAATGCATAGGTATCATTGTAATCATAAGTCGTTGCACTACCTCCTATTCCAGCCAACCCAGTTGGAACATCATAACAATTAGGCCAAATTTCTATATTACCAGTTGCATTTACAGTATTTGTAACTCCCGATCCAACACTAGAATATACATTCATTCCTGTAACTGTTTGCTGCCAAATAATATTTGAACCTTGATATGGTATACCTAACTGAGTGTTAGTCGTATTAAACTTGTTCATAGATACCCACACCCATTTACTATCTAACTGCATAAAATACGCTACTCTATTATAATTTAAAGTAGTTAGTGTAGAGTTGTTTACGGCATAAGCTATTGCCGAAGCTGAAGAAAAAGAACCGTTTGCAGGCAAATCAATTTGATATAACACACCGTATTGAGAAGCTTCTGCAACATTGCTAGTTGCTAAAGCTGGTGCGCTTGGTAATTGAGCAAAAGAATTAAATTGTAATAGTAACGAAACTAATACTAACACTTTAAATTTAATGACTTGTTTTTTCATAAGAATGGTAAATCTTAATAGATAATTTTTAACTAAAAACAACAGAATTTTTTAATAAATTAATAAGAAATTTATTGGCTATGGTTTAAGCCTTTGTAAGAGAAACGCAAAGTTAGTTTAAAAAAAAACACACACCTAAAAGTGTCGGAGAATGAGCTTTTTAAGTAGGCTAAAATAGATAAAAACGCTTACTAAATCGTTTAAAAACAAAGATTTATCTCCAAAAAACGACTGCAAACATAATATACATGAATATGCAGGTTGTTAAATTAATTTTTTTACTTTAGCTTAATGAAACTAAAATACAATAAACTTAGAATTTTTGCCGAAATTTTTATTTGGATTGTTTTTCTTTCCGTTCAGTTTATTCAATTTAATGCGTTTAGTCCTTTATTTATAAATGGAATAATTAATCATAAATACATTGCATTTGTTATTTCAAATTTCTTTTTAATTAGTTTTTATTATCTCAATTTTTACTATGCTCTTCCTAAGTTATTTTTTAAAAAACGCTACGTTATATATGTTCTTATTTGCGTTATGTATCTATTATTATTTAATCTTGTTTTTTATTTAAATCCAAGTATCAATCCCATAAGTAAACTATTTTCAAAAAATCATCAATTAGTTATTACTATATTTATTGTGGTAAGGCTTATTATTGTTTTTCTTTTTTCTTTATTACTCTACAACATTAAACGAATACGTGAAGTTGAAAAAAATTCATTTTTAAATGAAATTAATTCTTTAAAAAGTCAGGTTAATCCACACTTTTTATTTAACACTTTAAATAATATTTATGCTTTAAGTTTAGCTAAATCAGATCTTACAAGTGATGCAATACTTAAACTATCTAATATTATGCGCTATATGATGAATCAACAAATTCATGATTTTGTTACTGTAAGTAAAGAACTCGAATATATTAACTCATATGTTGAGTTAGAAAAATTAAGACTTCCACAAAATGTTAAATTAACTATTACAAATACGTGTATTCTTGAGTTTAAAAAAATAGCACCTTTTATATTTTTACCTTTTATTGAAAATGCATTTAAACATGGTGTGAGTCCTGAAGAAAATTGTGAAATAACAATAAATATAAGTAATGAAAATGATTATTTAATTTTATTAGTTCGTAACAAAAAAGTAAAAGTTTATGTTAATGAAGTTAGTGGATTTGGTATTCAAAACGTAAAAAAAAGATTGAATTTTTTATATCCTAACACTCATCAAATAACAACTTCTGATGAATTGGATTATTACACGGTTACTTTAAAATTAAAATTACATGATTAATTGTATTTATATTGACGACGAGCCTTTAGCTCATATTGTTTTAAAAAAATATTGTGAAGAAATTCCTTTTATAAATTTGAAACAAACATTTACAAGTGTTGATTTAGCTATAGAGTATTGCAAAAAACATTCTGTAGATTTAGTTTTTTTAGATATTCAAATGCCTATTATTAATGGGATTGATTTTTGTAAAAAATATTGTCAAAATAAAATGATCATTTTTGTAACAGCTTATGAAAACTACGCTGTACAAGGCTTTGAACTAAACGCTATAGATTATTTACTAAAACCTATTGATTTAAATAGATTCACAAAATCTGTAAATAAAGCGTTAGATTATTTTGAATATTTTAAACAAAAATCTCAAGAAGTTAGAAATAAATTTTTCTTTGTCCGTTCACAGTACTCATTAATAAAAATTGACTTAGAAGAGATTGATTTTATTGAAACCCTAGATGATTACTTAAAGATTAACCTGGCAGGGCAAAAACCAGTTATAACTAAAATGAACATGAAAAATGTGATGAATTTACTTGATAAAAATCAATTTCTCCGAGTACATCGTTCTTATATCATAAATCTAAAAAAAATAGATTCTATTAAAGGTAAAACAATTAAAATGGGAGATGTCGAAATTCCTATAGGCAATAGTTACGAGAAAGAAGTAGGCAACTATTTTAAGAAAAAAGGGAAATAATTATTTTAAAATTTAGCCCTTATTTTTCTAACTTTTCCCCTACCTCTGTTGTTACCAAAAAAATGGCTATACTGACTTCTATAAAAATTAGATTTACCTCGTAAAACATAGCTATAACTTACATTCATAGTCATGTAAGCATCATTATGAGATTTATCGCCTCGTTTTTGCCCCCATCCATGTGAATAATAAATTCCTTTGTTTTCAGGAGTTATTTGTGATGCTAATTCAGGCATTCTTAAAGATAAACTAGGATTGGCTGTTAAACTAGGATCACTAGGATAATTCCCGCTTATATCATCCAGATAATCTGTAAACGTAGTTCTGTAATTAAATTCATACCCTATTCGATGTCTTTTGTTAATTGTAAAATAAAATCCAACACCCATAGGTATATTAATTCCTACTGGTGAATACCTAACGCCTTCTGTATGTAATGGCCGTAAAGCAACATTTCCATCAAGCGTTTTAGGATTAGAATAAAAACACCCTAAACCTGCAAATACATAGGCTCTAAATCCGTTTTTAAACCTGTAGGTATTTCCTAAATCATTATCTTCAAAAAAGAAAATTTGTCCGGTAGCAGACAAATCAAACATGTCGTTTTTAAAATTTAAATTACGCGCATGCCTTGCTGGATTAGACGACAACTTATCATCTCCTTCTATACGCAAATAATCTAATGAAAATTTAACAGAAAATGATTTGTGTAATTTATATCTTGCAAAAGCTCCAGCATTCCATCTGGTTTTAGCAAGCTTCATATCTGCTACAAAATCGCGTCTTGTTTTTTCTTTTCCACCTATATCTCCTAAATAATTAGAAACTCCCAAAGAAAAACCATAGTCCCAAAGCCATTGTGCTTTTGAAATAGTAACAAAAAATAATAAGAAGAGTAGAATACTAAAGTTTTTCATTAAACGCTAACGTTTTATACTATACAAAAATAATAAAATCTTTAACTTTACCGTAAAAAACAATAACATATGAATACTATCAATCGATTATTTAACATAAAATACCCTATTATACAAGGCGGGATGATATGGTGCAGTGGTTGGGAACTGGCATCTGCAGTTTCAAATGCGGGAGGATTAGGATTGATTGGTGCCGGATCAATGTATCCTGATGTGTTGAGAGAACAAATAAGAAAATGTAAACAAGCTACTCATAAACCGTTTGGAGTAAACGTTCCTTTGTTATACCCTAATATTGAGGAGCACATGAAAATTATTATTGAAGAAGGTGTAAAAATTGTTTTTACATCTGCAGGTAATCCCAAAACATGGACAAATCATTTGAAAAGTAATGGTATAACTGTTGTTCATGTTGTTTCTAACATAAAGTTTGCTGTTAAATGTGAAGAAGCTGGAGTTGATGCTATTGTTGCTGAAGGCTTTGAAGCCGGAGGGCATAATGGTAGGGAAGAAACAACAACACTTGTTTTAATTCCTGCTGTAAAAAAACATATATCTTTGCCTTTAATTGCTGCTGGAGGTATTGCTTCTGGAAAAGCTATAGCAGCTGCTTTTGCTTTGGGCGCAGAGGGAGTTCAAATTGGTAGTCGTTTTGTAACTACACACGAATCCTCGGCTCATATTAATTTTAAAAATGCCATTATTAATGCTAATGAAGGAGATACTCTTTTGTCTTTAAAACAATTAACACCTGTGAGGCTTCTTAAAAATTCATTTTTTGATAGAGTAAAAGAATTAGAACAAAAAGGTGGAACAGAAGAGGAATTAAAACAGTTACTAGGAAGAGGACGTGCGAAAAAAGGAATGTTTGAAGGAGATTTAATTGAAGGGGAATTAGAAATTGGTCAAGTCTCTGGGAACATCAAAAAAATTAGCAGCGCTAAGGAAGTTATTGACGAATTAGTTTCTGAATATAATGCAACAGTAAAAGAATTCAAACAAATGTCAATTTGATTGTAGCTAAACTTATTTAATTTTTATTTTTTCAATTGTCTTTAACGTATTTTTAATTTTAGATTTTATACCAGGACTTTCACTTACAAATTCTAAATTTATTAGTGTAAGCCTTAATTCATCAAGTAATTCAGGATATTTTTTTGCTATATTCAATACTACTGTCATGGAATATGCCCTCACAGCAATAGCTTGAGATGGGTTTTTAATATAATCCAAACATTTATCTAATAAAAAAGATTCGTGCTTTACTGGCACTGGATATTTTTGAAATAAACGTAACGTATTTCTAATAACCCCATTATGTAATGTTTCATTTTTTAAATTAGTAATCAGTACTTCATGAAAAGGAATAATTCTATCAAAATTAATTTCACTACAATGTCCTAAAACCCACATTGATCTACTACTTAGGAGTACATCATTTGATAAACAGTATCTAATTAATTCTTTTTCTAAACTTAAATCTAAAATTTTTTTAGCCAGTTTAGTTGGATTAAATTGATTAATACTACCTATTAATTCATCTTTTAAATACATCATAACTCAAACAAAATATTTAAAAATAGGATAATAAATGAAAATAATTACAATTTAATAAAAAC
Source organism: uncultured Flavobacterium sp. (assembly GCA_964541155.1). GTDB lineage: Bacteria > Bacteroidota > Bacteroidia > B-17B0 > Aurantibacillaceae > UBA4416. Next base: position 275,401 of record CAZIPC010000005.1, on the reverse strand, counting down.
ATAAAGGTAAATTTGCAAATTGTTTTAAGTAAATTTTATTATTTACCAAAAACAAAAGTCAATGCATTGTTAACTATATGAACTTATGCTTTTAAGTAATATAGCATTACACATAAACAACTAATTATTTTATTAATTAAAAAATAAAATAATTTTCGTTAGCAAATAATTTAAAATATGAAATTTTATACATCTGAGCCTCCAAAAAAAATAAGTGATTTTGCAAAAGATTTTGATTTTGAAACATTAAGACCTTTTTACGATACACAAGCTAATGAAGTCATGAATAGAATTGCTAATTATGAAAAATTTCATAAAGCAATGGCTTTTTTATTTCCTGAAATTTCAAAAGAAGATTTAATAAATAAAACGACTAGCATCCATTCTTTATATGAATTTCAAACTCAATTTATGAGAGATGCGATATGGAGAATCGTAAAAGGAACATCAACAAAACTAACATGGAGTGGATTAGAACATTTAGATAAAAACAAAGCCTATTTATATATTGCCAACCATAGAGATATATTATTAGATAGCGCTATACTTCAAATCATTTTAGATAAAGAAGAATTTGAAACATCTGAAATTTTATTTGGATCAAATTTAATTGAAGAAGGATTTATATCAGATTTTGTATCAATGAACAGAATGTTTTCTGTTGAACGAGAAGGAAATGTAAAAGAGTTATTTGAAATTTCGAGAAAATTAAGTGCTTACATAAGGCATACTATTATTGACAAAAACGTAAGTGTATGGATTGCTCAACGAAATGGGAGAACTAAAGATGGTAATGATTTAACTCAAACTGGTTTATTGAAAATGCTAAACATGAGTGGAAATAAAGATTTTGAAAGTAATTTTTCTGAATTAAATATTGTGCCATTATCTATTAGCTATGAATATGAGCCATGTGATGCATTAAAAGCTCAAGAATTACATTTATCATCACTACCAGTGGAATATAAAAAAGCACCAGGCGAAGATTTGAATAGTATAATTACAGGAATTAAACAATTTAAAGGTAATATACATGTTGCTTTTGGGAAACCAATCCAAAAAGAATTATTAGATATTGAAACAAAATCTAATGATAAAGAGAAAATAAAAGCATTAGTAACTCATATAGACAAACAAATTCATCAAAATTATAAATTGAATGCTATTAATTATGTAGCTTACGATTTGCTTCATCAAACCACTATTTTTGAAAACAATTACAACAACTTAGATAAAGAAAATTTTATCACCTATATGAATTCAAAAATATCTGAACTAAAAGGGGAACAAGATGTTTTAAAAGAATTATTTATTACCCAATATGCGAATCCTGTAAAAAATAAATTAGAGTAATTTATTTTTTACACATATATAATAATTCTCCTTTTGGTAAACGATAACGTTCAACTAAATTAGCTGGTATTTGTTTTGTATAATCTTCTACAGTAACATTAAACCCTGCAGCTTCGAGTTTATCTTTATAATCAAGCCCAAACAATCTCACATGGTCTTTTTGCCAAAAATGTAATTCTCTATCTGCTTCAGAAGTAATGGTTTTATCTTCATAAGTGTCATAACGATTGATATCTTGAGGAATTTGAAAAATACCAAATCCTCCGGGCTTCATCATTCTGTATAATTCTCTCATACATTGATTTGCATCTTCCACGTGTTCTAATACGTGATTACAAAAAATAACATCAAATGTATTATCCTCAAATGGAGCATGATGTAAATCAAAATGATAATCTGCTATTGGCGAATTATAATCACCAGTTACGTACTCTATATTTGGCATTGCTTTAAATAATTTATAAAAACATTGTTCAGGTGCTATATGCAGCAATTTGTGTTTTTGTGTAAAAAAGTTAGTTTTTTCTTTTAAATATAACCATAGCAAACGATGTCTTTCTAACGACAAACTTCCTGGACATAATACATTATCCCTTTTAGCTCTGCCTCCGTAACCATATGGTAAAAATTTACGGTAAGTTTTACCACTAATAGGGTCTTCATAGGTTTTGCCATAGTATATAATTGGGGCTATTTTACTAAATACTAAACTTAATTTGATGAGTATTGGCCTAGGAATAGTTCTTAAAATAAAATGAAACATTTAATATGTATATAAATTAATAATTAAAATTTGTTTTTAAAAGATGATAAAATTAAACAAAATAGATGGCATTTTTAAATTAGCAAGGCTTATTTAATTTGTTATTTTTGTAAATTAAGTAAATATTTATGGCTAAATCTAACACACTTAAACATAACACATCAACTTTTTCAACCAGCACTACTTTTTTTGATAAAGTGGAGGCTTGGGCGCAAAAAAACAATTCATCTCTTTTAGTTTTCTTTTTAGTACTATCATTATTTTTTTCGTTTATGCTATTTAACGCTCGTATTAGCGAGGCTCATGACGATGCATTATACTTAGAAGGTGGATGGAGATACGTAAACGAGTTTCCAAATTATTTTTATACACAAAATGCCCCTTTGTATGTATTGTTTTTAGGATTACTTACCAAACTGTTTGGATTTAAATTATTACTCTTTAAGTTATTTAATATTGTTTTTAATTTTTTTGCCGTTTTATTTTTTTATAAAACATTTGAAAAAAGAATACCTTTTATTGTTCTTTTACCAGTAATGATTTTTGTGAGCGCTAATCACCTCATACAATACTATGCTAGTATGACTTTTACAGAAGCCTTTTACTTGTTTTTACAATCACTCTTTTTTTATTATTTCTTTAAATTATACGATGCTCTTAAAACAGAACCAAATGCTTTAAAATTATGGAAGAATTGGCTGTTGTTAGGATTATTTGCTTTTTTAATAGCAACTTGTAAAAGTGTTGCTATTGTTGGCGTTCCTGTTTTGATACTGTTTTTTTTAACAGAAAAAAAATGGAAAAACGCAGGAATTTCATTATTAGCATATCTAGCATTTAAAATCCCTTATGAATTAATTGTAAAATTAATTTGGGGTACTCAAAATCAATTTGCAGGACAAAGTAAAATTTTACTTCAAAAAGACCCCTATGATAAATCTTTAGGGAATGATGATTTTGCTGGATTTGTTGGGCGTTTTTTTGATAACTGTAATTTATATTTAGGTAAACGTTTCTTTGAATTGCTTGGATTACGATCCGAAAATGTATCTGCTGTTCAAAATATAGAAGTGTATGAAAAACTAAAAAGTGAATACAGCTCTATAGCGTTTATTGTTATTGTGGTTTTAATAATTGCTTTATTTTATGTTATTAAACATAAAAATAAACCCCTTGTATTTTTTGGATTATTTACCGGAGCTCAACTTTTGCTATCCTTTATAATATTACAAGCTCGCTGGGATCAACCTCGTATTGTATTAATTAGCATGCCTATTATGTTAATTTTAATTTATTTTTTGTTTTACAACTTAGTAAAAAAATCGAGTATGGGACAAAGTATTTATGTAGTTATTACCTGCCTCATTAGTTTTTCAGTTTTAATATCTTCATTTAAAAGAGGCTCTGTAAATTTACCAATTGTAAAGAAAAATTTATCAGGAAATATCTATTATGGTTACACACCTGATTGGCAAAATTTCTTAAAATGTAGTGAGTGGTGTGCAGATAGTCTTCCAAAAAACACATTAGTTGCAAGCAGAAAAGCACCAATGAGTTTTGTTTATGGAAAAGGGAAAAAATTCTTTCCAATTTATAGCGTCATAAAAAAAGACTCTTTAACTCAGCAATCTAATGCAGATAGCGCATTAGCTTTTTTCGAAAACAATAAAGTAACTCATATCATGGTGGGTAGTTTACGAATTAATCCAAAAGAAAACTCAGGTCAGGTAATTAATACTGTACATAATATTGTACAACCCATTATGCAAAAATATCCTAACAAGCTCAAATTAATACATACCGAAGGATTATCAGAACAAACTTATTTATTTGAAATTACAAAATAGCAATATGGCATCTTCAATAAGCATAGCATTAGGTAATTTTTTGTATAAAAATGTATTTCCTCTATATAAAATAACTTACAAAATTTTTAAAGAAAAACAAGATTCTTTTGAAATATCCTTAATGAAAACCCATATAAAAAAAGGTGACTCTGTTTTAGATATTGGTGCAAATATTGGTTTTTATGCAGAAATTTTATCGAGCTTAGTTGAAGCAAATGGCACAGTACACTGCTTTGAGCCTGATATTAAAAACTTTAATCATTTAAAAAATAGATGTGCAAAATCAACTAATATTAAATTAAATAACAAAGCTGTATCTCACAAAACAGAAACAATAAAAATATACACTTCAAAACAATTAAATGTTGATCATCGAACCTATAAACCTGATGAATACGATAAAGAAATTGATATTGAAGCTATTGCTATAGATGATTATTTATTAAACCATTCTAATAGTGATGTTAATTTCATAAAAATGGATATTCAAGGATTTGAGATGAATGCCGTAAAAGGGATGGAAAAAACATTGCAAAATCCAAATTTAAAAATGCTTTCCGAATTTTGGCCTTATGGTATGCGTAAAGCAGGGTCGAGCGTTTTGGAGTACTACCAATTTTTAAAAAGTTATAACTTTTATATTTATTTAATCAATAATCATCGATTACAAGAATTAACAGAAGATACAGTAAAAACGTTTTTGGATTTACCAGAAACATCTTATATGAATATTTTTGCAAGTAAAACCCGTGTTTAAAAAGTATACCATAAATTTTGATTTAGATGACCCAAGAACGACATTGGCTCACCGAGATATTATCTTAAAAAAACCATTTTTAAAAAAAATATATCAAGATTGGTATACTACTTTTATAAAAAAAAGTAAAGCAGTTGGAAAAGGTATATATCTGGAAATAGGCTCTGGTGGTGGTTTTTTAAAAGATGTATTTCCTGAAGTGGTTACCTCTGATATTTTAGATTTGCCTGTTGTAGATAAAGTTTTTAGTGCAGAAAAAATGCCCTATCAAAACAATGAGTTAGGTAGCATTATGATGTTAAATGTTTTTCATCACATTCCTCGCCCCTATTTATTTTTAAAAGAAGCCGAACGTACTTTAATACCTGGTGGTAAAATTATTATGATTGAACCAGCCAATTCTAACTTAGGACGATTTATTTATAAACGTTTTCATCACGAACCATTTGAAGAAAATGGTCCAAGAGAAATCAAAGAAGGAAATCCTTTGAGTAACTCAAACCAAGCTTTGCCATATATTTATTTTGAAAGAGATTTAGATCTATTTACAAAAGATTTTCCTCAACTTAAAATTAATAAAATTACCTATCATACACCTTTTATGTATGTATTGAGTGGGGGCGTTTCGCGAAGTGCCTTACTTCCTTATTTTATGTACAACGTGGTAAAATTAACAGAATGGATAATCAAACCTTTTAATAAACAATTAGGGTTGTTCTGTACAATAGAGATTGAGAAAAAAAATTAATGACTACTCTCTCTTTTTTTCTTTACAAATACTAAACCCATTATTGTAATTAATGCATTTATAACAATTAGCTCGTTGCCTATTTCATAATTTGTAAGTGGTTTTATTATAAAATTAGCTAATAAATAGGTTAATACTGGAGCTATTACACAAATAATAGGTACTAATTTATCGTTTAAATTAATTTTAGTAAAAAGTCCTACTGTAAACAAGCCTAATAACGGCCCGTAAGTATAACCTGCTAACATAAGTATTGTATCTATAATTGCTTTTTGATTGAGTAAATCAAACACAATAATTACAAGCCATAATACACCTGCAAAGCCAATATGAATAAAAGTACGGCGTTTTGCTTTTTGTTTCTCTGTAAGTAACGTGTTTTTATCGTATTCCAACATATCTACATATGTAGAAGTTGTTAATGTGGTTAAAACACTATCTGCACTACTAAAAGTAGCAGCCGTTAACCCAATAATAAAAATCAAGCCAGCAAAAACGCCTAAATGATTTAACGCTAAATTAGGGAATACCTTATCGGTAATTACTTTTCCTGTTTCAATATGTGTTGGTAAAGCAATGCCTGAATATGCATAGTATTGATACAATAACACCCCTAAAGCTAAAAAGAAAACAGTAACAATTACCATCACAATGCTAAACCAAAAAATATTTTTTTGTGCTTCGCCTAATGATTTACAACTCAAATTTTTTTGCATCATATTTTGGTCTAATCCAGTCATTGCAACGGCAATAAAAATTCCACCAATAAACTCTTTTACAAAAAAATTAGATTTATGCCAATCCCAAAAAAAAGTTTTAGAATAATCTGAAATTGCTACATTTTTTACTGCATTGAGGATAGAAATATCCATTTTATCAATTATTATAAAAATAGATATCATAACACCTAACACTAAGAACAAGGACTGAAAGGTATCTGTCCACACTAGAGTTTTAATTCCTCCTTTATACGTGTATAAGAGCATCAATACTAAAATAACAGAAACACTTATCCAAAATGGAATATGAATACTTTTAATTTGATCAAAAACAAAAAACTGAATAACTCCTGCGGCTAAATACAATCTTCCGGAGGCACCCAAAATACGAGATAAAATAAAAAAGAAAGCTCCTGTTTTTTGAGTATGCTTGCCAAAACGATTTTCTAAATATGTATAAATTGATATTAAATTCATTTTATAATAAATAGGCAATAACACTTTAGAAATAATAAAATACCCAACAAAATAGCCTAATACTAGTTGTAAATACGAAAAACTAGCGCCGCCAACTTTACCTGGAACTGAAATATAGGTAACTCCACTTAACGAATCGCCAATCATACCAAATGCTACAGCATACCAAGGCGATGCGTGATTACCAGAGAAATAAGAATCTGCAGTTGAATTTTTAGACGTAAGATGAGCTATGATTAGCAACCCTCCAAAATAGAGTGCTATGCAACATATAATTAGTAGTGGCGACATAACTTAAAGATAAGTTTAATGTAAACTCATGCAAACTATCAAAAAAACATATTTTTAATACCCATTCGTTAATATCTTTTAATATTCAAATGCAATTATAAAACAAGGATAATTATCATTTTTTGTTATCTTGTAGCCATAATAAAAGTTATGGAAGACATCATAGAAAAAATACCTCGCGAAGCATTGTTACGCGAGTTAACTACAGATAGATACATACGAAAAACAAATAATGGTGATAATGAAATTTACATCATCACTCATCATAATTCGCCCAATGTAATGAAAGAAATTGGACGATTAAGAGAAGTAACATTTAGGCATGCTGGTGGCGGAACAGGCCTAGCTTGTGATATTGATGAATTTGATACCTGCGAACATCCATATCAACAATTATTAGTTTGGAACCCTGAAGATAAAGAGATTGTTGGTGCATATCGTTTTATATTATGCCGAGATGCTGAATACAAAAACGGGAAAGTATTGTTAGCAACAACCGAATTGTTTAATTTTTCGGAAGAGTTTTATAAAGACTACTTACCCTATACCATTGAGCTAGGACGTTCATTTATACAACCAATGTATCAACCATCTGAACAATTTAGAAAAGGATTGTTTAGCCTTGATAATTTATGGGATGGATTAGGTGCCATTGTGGTAGATAATCCAGATATGAAATATTATTATGGAAAAGTAACCATGTATACTGATTTTAATGTAAAAGCTCGTGATTACATATTAACATTCCTTAAGCATTATTTTCCTGATCCTAAAAAATTAGTAACACCCATACATGGAGTAGATATTAAAACAGATGTGTCAGATTTTTTAAATGAAATAAAAGATAAAGATTTTAAAACAGGGCATGTTATTTTAAATAAACTAGTAAGAGCTTTAGGTGAAAATATTCCGCCAATGGTTAATGCCTATAGCAATTTATCGAGCACTATGCTATCGTTTGGAACAGCTATTAATCCTACATTTGGCGGTGTAGAAGAAACAGGTATTTTAGTAACAATTGCCGATATTTATAAAAGTAAATCTGATAGACATATTGAAACCTATCACAAAGAATTAAGAGAACGAATTTAATTAAATACAACTTAGCGATCTTTGCATAAACCACTTGCGTTATTTGCGGTTAAATACAATATAAAATGGAAATAAAAAACGCTAAATTTTACAAAAGCAGTTCTGATAACAAAGGTTGCCCTGCACCAGATAAACCTGAATACGCATTTATTGGAAGGAGTAATGTTGGGAAATCATCGTTAATTAATATGCTATGTAATCAAAAAGATTTAGCAAAAACTTCTTCTAAACCAGGAAAAACGCAACTTATTAATCATTTTATAATTGATGACAAATGGTATTTAGTTGATTTACCAGGCTATGGTTATGCTAAAACAAGCAAAACCAACTTAGATAAATTTGAAACACTTATTAGTAATTACATTACAAAACGAAAAAATTTAATTTGTGTAATTATACTTATTGATAGCAGATTAGAGCTTCAACCAATAGATGGCGAATTTATGGATTGGTGTACGCAACATGAAATTCCGTTTTGTTTAGCATTTACAAAAATAGATAAACTTGGTAAAAATCAATGGGCTAGTAATTTTGCCAAATACAAGAAGCGCTTGATGGACTACTGGGGAGAACTACCACAACTATTTGAAACTAGTGCTGAAAAAAAAATAGGAAAAGAAGCTATCTTAAATTATATAGAAGAAAACATGCAATATTTTATTCCTCCCCCAAAAGGCGTAAAATTAATTAATGATTTAGATGATTATGACAACGATTCTATCTGATTGGCAACAACTTCAACATAAATTAAAAGAGCGCTTTGGAGCAGAAATGGACCATGATGCTATTTTATTTATGATTGGGCTTCAAGAATTAGATAAACCCTATAGAAAATATAAAAAAGATGAAAAACTAGAAATAATTCATATAGGCGTATGCACTGTTTTAGCGCCATATGGCTTTTATGAATACAAGGGCAGAGACGATGATGATTGGCCTCACTGGGAACTAAAAGAAAATATACCATATTTGGATGCAAAACAACAAAACAAATTAATGAATGACGCATTAATTGATTACTTTAAAAAAACTGAATTTTTAGACTAACATAATTAATAATTTAAATACTAAATAAAAACAACATGAAACATACATCTTTCATTTTAATCATAGCATTGGCTTCACTTTCGAGCATAGCACAAATAAATAAAACACAAAATAAAAATTCAAAACCAATTAGCAATACAGTTAAATTAATTCAAACTGTAACTAAAGTTGGTAACGAAATAGTAATACCATATAAAAAATACACATTAGCAAATGGTCTTACTATTGTTGTTCACGAGGATCACTCAGATCCTATTGTTTATGTAGATGTAACCTATCATGTAGGATCAAACAGAGAACAGCAAGGTCGTTCAGGATTTGCTCATTTTTTTGAACACATGATGTTTCAGGGATCTAAGCATGTAGCCGATGAACAACATTTTAAAATTATTACAGAAGCAGGCGGAACATTAAATGGCTCAACAAACTCTGATAGAACAAATTATTTTGAGACCGTTCCTTCAAATCAACTAGAAAAAATGCTTTGGTTAGAGGCAGACAGAATGGGGTTTTTATTGGATTCTGTTACTCAAAAAAAGTTTGAAGTACAACGCGCAACTGTAAAAAACGAAAGAGGACAAAACTACGATAACCGCCCATACGGATTAGTAAGTGAGAAAACTGGTGAAGCCTTATTTCCAAAAGGACATCCATACTCATGGACAACCATTGGCTACATTGAAGATTTAAATCGAGTAGATGTAAATGATTTAAAACGTTTTTATATGCGTTGGTACGGCCCAAATAACGCTGTGCTTACTGTATCTGGGGACGTTAATACTGATGAAGTAGTTGAATTGGCTAATAAATATTTTGGTTCCATCCCTCGTGGACCAGAAGTAAAAAATATGGTTAAACAAAGCGCTGTGTTATCTGAAAATAAATATATTTCTTATGAAGATAATGTGAGATTCCCTATGTATAAAGTCACTTATCCAACTGTTCCATCAATGCATAAAGATGAAGTAGCATTAGAAGTACTAGGTGAAATATTATCTTCTTCAAAAAGCTCTCCGTTATACACAACATTTATTAAATCACAAAAAGCCGTATCTGCTAATTCATATAACTACAGCAGAGAATTAGCCGGACAATTTGAAATTATGATTAGAGCTAATGCAGGAACAAAATTAGCAGATATTGAAACGCTATTAAATCAATCATTAACCGAATGGGAAAAAACTGGAGCAACAGATGATGACATCAAAAAATATAAAGCATCTTATCAAAGTAATTTATATAATGGATTAGCAACTGTGCAAGGCAAAGGCGCTCAACTAGCCGCCTATCAAACATACGCCAATAATCCAAATTACTTAAAAATTGAAATGGAAAACAATTTAAAAGTAACAAAAGCAGATGTAATGCGTGTTTATAAAACATACATTAAAGGTAAAAATGCTGTTATATTAAGTTGTGTACCTAAAGGCAAAACAGATTTAGTTGCTAAACCAGATACTTGGAAAATGTATGAAAGAACAATAGAACAAGAAAGTGCAGAATATAAAAATTTATCTTACACCGAACCAAAAGATACGTTTAACAGAAGTAACATGCCTGTTGCAAAACCTTCAAAATTAGTTCCATTGCCAAATTATTATACATTTAATTATTTAAATGGAATAAAAGCAATTGGAATTACAAGTAATGATATCCCAAAAATTAATATTCAATTCAGTATGCCTATTGGTCATCGTTACGAACCATCTAACAAATCAGGATTAGCTGTTTTATTAACCTCTCTAATGGAGGAATCTACTCAATTACATAGTTCTGAAGAAATTAGTAATATGCTTGAGCGTTTAGGTAGCGAAGTTTCTTTTTCTGCAAATGATAATGAAATTACAATGACTATATCGGCATTAAAGCAAAACTTAGATGCAACATTAAACATTGCAAACGAAATGTTGTTTTTACCAAAATTTGATGAAAAAGATTTTGAATTAGTAAAGAAAGAACAACTTGACGGAATCACAAATCAATTAACACAAGCTACATCAATTGCAAGTAATGTATTTAGTAAGCTCTTGTATGGCAATGAAGCTACCCTATCAATGCCATCTAATGGAACAATAGAAACAGTAAAATCAATTACTTTAGAAGATGTAAAAAATTATTATCATAACTTTTCTGGATTTAATTCTGTATTAGCTATTAATGGAGATATTGAACAATCTATTATTATCAAAAAGTTAGATTTTTTAAACAAACTTCAATCAACAGGAACAATGCCGCTTGCAAAATATTCATTGCCTATAATTGATAAAACGCGATTATATTTTGTTGATAAAAAAGGAGCTCCACAATCAGAAATAAGAGTTGGTAATTTATCATTAGCATATGATGCAACTGAAGATTTTTTTAAATCAACTATTATGAATTATTCATTTGCAGGAGCGTTTAATAGTAGAATTAATTTTATACTACGTGAAGTAAAAGGATATACATATGGTGCACGTGGTGGTTTTTACGGCGGGAAATTTGTTGGCCCTTATGTAATATCAGCAGGAGTTAGAGCTAACTCTACTGATAGTTCATTAGTAATTATTATGGATGAATTAAAAAAATATAGCAATGATGGTATTACAGATGATGAATTAACGTTTACTAAAAATGCCATGGGCCAAGCAGATGCTTTAAAATACGAGTCGCCATTTCAAAAATTATCTTTTATTAAACGTATTCTTGATTTTAATTTAGATCAATCTTATGTAGCTAAGCAAACAAATATTATTAACGGTATTTCTAAATCAGAAATTGACGAATTAGCTAAGAGAAATTTACCATATAATAATATGATTATTTTAATTGTTGGTGATAAAGCTTCTAATTATGATAAACTTTCTAAACTTGGTTATGAGATGATTGAATTAGATGCAAACGGAAATAAAGTTAATTAAACAAAATGATTAACTCATTAATGACACATCAAATTAAAAAATGAATATAGGAATTGTTTGCTATCCAACATTTGGAGGAAGTGGTGTTGTTGCCACAGAATTAGGTATTGAGTTAGCCCATAAAGGTCATAAAGTACATTTTATTACTTACTCTCAACCATTTAGATTAAATCAATTTAATGAGAATTTATTTTATCATGAAGTAAATGTAAATGATTACCCTTTATTTGATTACCAACCTTATGAAAGTGTTTTGGCAAGTAAAATTGTTGATGTAGCTATTTATGAAAGGTTAGATATTTTACATGTTCATTATGCCATACCTCATGCATCTGTAGCTTATTTGGCACAGCAAATTTTAAAATCAAAAAAAATAAAATTACCCTATATCACCACTCTTCATGGCACTGATATTACACTAGTTGGGCAAGATCCTTCATTTGAACCAGTAATTTTCTTTTCTTTAAATAAAAGTAATGCTATCACATCAGTATCAGAAAGTTTAAGAAAAGATACACTAAAAACTTTTAAGATTGCTAATGACATTAAAGTAATTCCAAATTTTATAAAAATTGAAGAGTACCAACATCCAACTGAAATAATACATCGCAAAAACTACGCTAGCCCTAGTGAAAAAATTTTAATACATGTATCAAATTTTAGAAAAGTAAAACGTGTAGATGATGTTTTGCGTGTATTTGATATTGTCAGAAAAACAATTCCTTGTAAATTAATTTTGGTTGGTGATGGTCCAGAAAGACCTGCTATAGATAAATTGTGTAGAGAATTACAAACATGTAATGACATTATCTCAGTAGGGAAAATTGCAAATCCAAAAGATATTTTAAGTATTGCTGATGTTTTTATTTTACCATCAGAAACAGAAAGTTTTGGCTTATCTGCCCTAGAAGCAATGGCCTTAAAAATACCAGTTATATCATCTAATACAGGAGGAATTCCAGAATTAAATGTACATGGTAAAACAGGTTATATGAGCAATGTAGGCGATTATGAAGATATGGCTAGTAATACGATTAGACTATTATCTAATGAAGAAGAATTTTTGAAATTTAAACAAAATGCCTTTAATCAGGCAAAAAAGTTTGATATTGAAAATGTATTACCGATGTATGAAAAACTATATGAAGATACAATCAAAGCTGGGTCTTAATTATACTGTCAAAAAAAAAGTAAAGAAAGATGAAGTATTTAACTACAAAGGTGATAAATTTTTTCTAGCAGGCTTTTCACATTCTTCAAACACAGTTCCTGCAAGATAAGGCAATAAGCGATTAAAATTTGTAGTTTTAATATAATAGTTTCCTAATGCAGTATATAATTTAGTTTGATCAGTTACTGTTTCTTTATCGTAGTAAGTTTTAATATCGTTAACTAACATCACAGATAAAGCATCATCAACTTTACGTTTGCTTTTATACCATTTTAAAGAGTTCATATATTTTTTGATTTAAAAACTATACAAAATAAATAAGCTAATTTAAACTTTCAGATTTATATAATAATCAAATAAGAATTATTAATAATAAAAGGGGAACTTGCCCCTTTTATTATTAAAGAATAAATTCTTTATCTATCTAAATTACCATAATCTAATTTCTTTTTCTGAAGAAATAGAATTAATCTTAGTATTAAAATTAAAAATGGCACATACATAATTGCTGTTGGTAATTCAAAATGATTTAATATAATAATTGATTTACGTTTAAGTCTTTCTGTTATTAAATACATAGAAGGTATTAATAATAATGTTAATACTGTTGCAAACAATAAACCAAATATCATAGTCCAGCTTAATGGCCCAAAAAATGCAACATTATCTCCACCAAAGAAAATGTGAGGATTTCCAGAAGATAGTAATGATTCAAAATTAATATTTAATCCAACAGCTAAAGGAATTAACCCTAATATTGCTGCCGTGGCTGTTAAAATAACAGGTGTCATACGTGTACGACCTGCTTCAACAGTTGCATCATATAAATTCATACCTCCTTCTCTTGCAAACTCAGCAAACTCAACTAATAGGATACCATTTCGTACAACAATACCTCCTAAGGCAATAATACCTATACCTGTCATTACGATACTCATATCCATTTTAAATACAGATACACCAATTAATACACCTACTATACTAAATATAATTTCAGACAAAATAATTAATGGTTTGCCTAATGAATTAAATAAACCCACTAATACCAATAACATTAAACCTATTGCCGTTAACATAGCATTACCCAAAAAGCTCATGGTAGCTTGTTGTTCTTCTTTATCTCCTGCAAATTTGATAACTACGTCGCCAGACTTTTTATAGTCTTTCATAACTCTTTCGATTTTAGCAACAACATCATTTGGATTAAATCCATCTTTAATTTCAGAAGATAAAGTAATCACACGTTTATTATTTTTACGTTTTATACCAGCATATGTATAATCATAACGTATATCACAAACTGCAGAAATTGGAACACTTCTAACCATACCTCCCATATTCATATCTCTGTAACTTATTTTTAAATTACGAATAGTTTCGATATCAATTCTTTGATCAAAATTATAACGTAATTGTACAGGATATTCATCATCAACATCTCTAAATTTTGTGGCCTCAACGCCATAAACAGCGCCGCGAATTTCCATAGCTAATTGATACGTAGACAATCCTTCTCTAAGAGCTCTTTCTCTGTCAATATCAAAAACTATTTCGGGTTTGTTATTCACAAAATCTGATTTTAAGCTAACCACACCTGGTATTTTGGCATCTGTAATAAATTTTCTTAAGTCATCAGAATTTTTAATTAAGTCTTTAAAATCTTCTCCAATAATTTCGATACTAATTGGCTTAGGTGTTGGCGGGCCACTTTGTTCTTTATTTACAACAATATCTGCTCCTGGTATATCCCAGTTTAAAGCTTGCAATCCTTGTAAATATGTTGTCGTAGATTCTCCATCTCGTTTTTCAAACTCAACAAAAGCAATTGCTATTTTCCCTCTATTAGGATATGAATTTTGATCTCCATCTCGAGGATCTGTAGTACCAATTGTAACATTTGTAATCATAGACTCCACTAATGGGTTGTTTTTTCCTATAATAGTCTCCACTTTTGCCTCTACTTTACGCATTACATCATTAGTAATTTTTGGGTCCGTTCCTTCAGGTAATTTAACATACACATATACATTATTAGGATCTCCATTTGGAAAAAATACCACTTTAGGTTTTCGGATAGCAAATAAAACAATCGAAAAAACAAATAATATAACCACATAAAGTAATGGTCTCCATGGCTTACGTAAAAACCATTCTAATAGCTTAACATAACGTTTTACAAAATTAGGCCAAATAGTAAACTGCCATGCTTCAATTACTTTATACAACCATAAACGATTTAATACTAAGAAAAATGCTAAAAATACTGTAAAATTAGCAACTGCATAATGACCAGTTAGATAAGAAAATAATGCTACTAAGCCATAAATTATTAATTGTAAACGAGCTTTCTTAGATATTTTTCCATGTTCTTTACTTTCTTCTTCGTGAGATTTCATAAAATCTACAGCAAACACAGGATTAATAATATAAGCAACAAATAAAGAAGCTAGTAAAGAAATAATTAAAGTAACTGGTAAAAAATACATGAATTTACCTATTATACCTTGCCAAAAAACTAATGGAATAAATGGAGCAAGTGTTGTTATAGTACCTGATAATACAGGCATAAAAACTTCTCCTACAGCTCTTTTAGCTGCTATTTTAATATCTAATTTTCCGTTATCAAAAATACGGTGTGTATTTTCTATAACTACAATTGCGTCATCTACAACTATTCCTAAGGCAAGAATAAATGAAAATAATACAATCATGTTAAAAGAAAAACCTATGCTAGGCATTATTAAAAAAGCAATAAACATTGATAAAGGAACTGAAAGAGCAACGAATAAAGCGTTAGTTACTCCCATGAAAAACATTAATACAACTGTTACTAATATAAAACCAATAATAATAGTATTAATTAGATCTGTTAATGATGATTTTGTTTTATCACTTTGATCTCCACTAATAGTAATATCAAGCCCTTGAGGGAATTCTGTTTTTTTCATTTCAGCTATAATTCCTTCAATTTTATCAGCTGCATCAATTAAATTTTCGCCTGAACGTTTTACAACATTTAATGTAATTACATTTTTACCATTTGAACTTGAATAACTTTCTTGTTCCTTAAATCCATCTACTACTGTTGCTATATCTTTTATAAACAATCTGGCGCCAGATGCAGATGTAACAACAATATTTTCTATTTCTTTTGGAGATTTAAATTCACTTTTAATACTCAAAGTGGGCTTCATACCATTTAACGGAATGGTTCCTCCAGATATTGTTAAATTTTCTTGTGCAATAGCGCGTTGAATATCTGTTAATGATAACTGCGAAGCTTGTAATTTATAAGCATCTATATTAACCTGAATTTCTCTATCTAAAGCTCCAACTAATTTTACTTCATTTATCTCTTTTAATCCCTCCACTCTATCTTGTAAGTCTTCGGCATATTTTTTAAGTTGTTTTAAATCATACTTGCCAGCTACGTTGATATACATAATTGGAATTTCAGAAAAAGCTATTTCCTTTATCATAGGCTCTCTAGTTAAAGTTGCTGGCATATCAGCGCGAGCTTCATCTACAGCATCTTTTACTTTTTGCTTTGCTACCTCAACTTTTACATTAGTATGAAATTCAACTACAATAACAGATACATCCTGCAACGAGGTACTATTAAATTTTTTTATACCAGAAATCCCTTTTAAACGTTTTTCTATAGGTTTTGTTATGGTATTTTCAATATTAGTAGGAGAGTTTCCGCCATTAATTGTATTGATATATATTGTAGGCACTGTGATATCAGGAAACTGTTCTTTTGGTAAAGAGTTATATGCCATGATACCTGCAAGAGAAATAAAAATGGTAATCAAATAGATTGTCATTTTATTGTCAATTGCCCAGCTTGAGGGTTTAAATTCTTTTATTTTATCTAACATATTATTTTTAGTTTAGAAAATTATTTGTAAAACTATTTGTAAATATTTATTTCTTTACATTTACTTTATCTCCTTCATTAATTAAGTCATATCCTTCAGTAATCAATAAATCTCCTTCTTTTAATCCTTCAGAAACCTCAGCTAAACCATTATATTCATGTGAAATAATAACAGACTTTTTAATTACTTTATTATCCACTGCGAGTAAAACAAAATTTTCATTTGTACCTTTTTGAATAAATTTAATTGGCAACACTATTTTAGGCGTTGCGGATTGATAATCATTTATTTTTAATTTAGCTACCATATTAGGATGATATTCTTTAGTGTTATCCAATAAAACCTCAACACCAAATGTTCTGGTTAAATTATTAATTGCACGTGCAGCATAATTAACTTTAGAATTAACAGAGTCTTTCATATCAGGAAAAATAATCAACACCTCGTTGCCTTTTTTAACTCTTGTTGAATAACTTTCTGCTACATCTGCTTTTACTTTTAAATTAGAAAAATTAACTACATTAATAGCTGGTATTCCAGGCGCAATAGCTTGACCTATTTTAATATTAACAGCATCAACAGTTCCATTAATAGGAGATACTATTTTACTCATTCTAAGCTGTTCTTGTAAAGTAGCCATTTTTTTATCCATGCTTTCTTTTTGAGTTTTTGCTTGAAGAAATTGTATTTCTGTTCCGATTTTTTGATTCCAAAGTGCTTTTTGTTTTTCATACAATTGACTCACTAAGTCTAAATTCGTTTGCAAATCAGAAATTTGTTGCTGTATTGCTCTAGCATCTGTTTCAGCTAAAACTTGTCCTTTTACAACTTCATCTCCAACTTTAACATTTATTTTTGTTAAAGTTCCAGGCATTTCTGAAGATAAAGAAACATTCTCGTCTGCGTCTACTCTTCCCTGCACTTCAATATATGTTTTAAAAATTTGAGATGTAAGCGGTAGTGCTATTACATCTAATAATTTCTCTTTTGTTGTATCTGATTTTGCTAACTCTTCTTCTAAAGTTGCTATTTGTGTTTCTAATGCTGCTTTTTGTGTTCTTAATTTTTCTAATTCAGCTTTTTTATCTGGTGCACTACAAGCTGCAATTATAGAAGTAATCACGATGAATAAAATTGTATTTTTCATATATATTTTTTATTTATTTTTTTTGTTTATTTTTTATTTAACTAATGTTCCTGTTGCTTTTAAATAGTCTACTTTATTTACTAACATGTCATAAACAGCGTTAAAGTAATTTGTTTCTGCTTCTTTTAACGAAGTTTGTGCATTTATCACTTCTAAATTACTCCCCACGCCTTGCTCATATTTTTTTTGAGAAACATTATAAATATTTTTAGCTAAATCCATGTTTCGCTTTTGAGCTTGTAAAGTTGATACCGCATTTGAATATGAAATACTTGCAACACTAGCTTCTAACTCTGAAGCCATTTCAAGATTTTTTAAATTATTTAAGTTTTTTTGTGAAGTAATTTTTGCTTGCTGTATTTTGTAATGTCTTTGTAGTCCATCAAAAACATTTAAATTCATAGTTACTCCTAATAAAGACATATCGTACCATTGTTTGATAGCATTATTTTTATCATTAGTGAACACGTTAGCAGTTAAACGATAAGTATTATACTGGTAGCTGCCATATGCCGCAATTGTTGGTAAATAGCCCCACTTTAAACGTTTAACATCTAAATCATATAATTTCTGTTGTGCTTGCAACAATTTATATTCTGGTCGGTTAGTTATGTTAATTTTACTAACACTAAATTCCTCAGTTTCATTTATCGTCAAACTATCTGAAAGTGAAATTGAGTCAGATAATTTGTAACCCATCTGAAATTTCAATAAATTTTCAGATAAATAAATTAAATTTTCTACTTTATTTTTTTCTGTATTTAAATTATTAAATGCAACTTCTAACCTCTGAACATCAATTTGCTCAATTAATCCTTGTTCATTAATTGCTTTTGCATCATCAAGTGTTTTTTTAAGTTTAATAATATTAGCTTCGAGTAATTTTAAGCGTTCTTTATTTATAATAACACTGTAATATGCTTTAGTAACCTGAGCTACTAATTCTGATTTACTTCGAGTAATACTAATTTTAGATAAATTAATAAATTCTTTAGAAGCTTTTAACCCAAATATATAATCACTACTAAATAATAATTGAGATACATTTAATCCTGTAGTTGCGTTATATTGAGTTCCAAATCTAACAGCTTGATAAAGACCGCTAGGTGCTAAAGGACTAAAAGCCGAAAGTGGTATAACAGATGTAGGTAACTGAAAGTAATCCTTAAAATCAAAACTACCTGTAATTTGAGGCAATCCGGCTCCTGTAATCTCATTACGTTTATAAATCGAATTTTTTAAATCTAACTCAGCATTTAAATAACTAGGACTGTTTTTAATAGCATAATCTATTGATTGCTGTAAACTAAATGAATTAGATTTTGTTTCTTGTGCTTTTATATTAAACAACATTATCGAAAAAGCAACGAGTAATGTGTATTTTTTGATTTTATTCATAGTATATGATGGTTTATTATTCTTTTATTTTTTTATACTCATTTATTAATTTATGCCCCTTTAACGTACAAATCCCATAAATAAACATATCAAGCAAAAGTTGATGAGATTGAGTAAAACTGATTTTCTCAAACGAAAAATAATTTCCAAACATCAACATATCTATTTGAGACATCCTGTACGCAGCAACAAATTCCTCATCAATATCAGATTGATAATACCCTTGCTCCTTTCCTTTTTTAATATTTCTAACAATATCTTTATAAGCACAATTTTTTTTAAATTTTTGAATTTGTTCAAACGCATTTGGATAAAATTTCTTTAAATCTTCAAAAAATATGGGATTGATACACTGCATCATCTCTCTTAATTTATTTGAGAGTAAAATAATTTCATGGATAGGATCAATGGATTGAGAGGAAATATCTTCAAAAATTTTTTCCTGTTTCAACATTTCAATTTCACAAAGCTGATTAACTAAATCGTCTTTTTCTTTATAAAATTGATAAATTGTTTTTTTGGACATGCATAACTCTTTGGCAATATCGTCCATTGTTACACGCTTAATTCCGTACTTAAAAAAAAGTTCTAAAGATATTTTTAATATTTTTTCTTGAGGCTCCATTTTTAAATCGGCTCAAAACTAAGAAAACTATTTTAGTTCTGCAAGTTTCTTGTACGATTTGTAAAAAATAACACAATAGATAATTTGTACGGTTTTAAAAATGGTCTTACATTTGCATACTTATGCAAAAGAAGAGATTAATTATTTATCTGTTTATTTTAACAATTTTTTCAAATGTTAATGCTCAAATAGATACTTCATTTTGGTTTACCGCTCCCGACATTTCTCAAGGTTTAGAAGATAGGCCTATATTTTTATATATTAACAGTTATTCTCAACCTACTACTGTAAAAATATCCCAACCAGCTAATTCATCGTTTACTACAATTACAAAAGTTATACCTGCTAATTCTATTGATTCAGTTAATTTAACACCATTTATTTCATCAATTGAAAATAATATAGCCAACTCTATTCTTAATAACGGTATATATATATCATCTACCGATAAAATTTCAGTATTATATGTCATAAAAGCAAATTCTAACAAAGAATACTTTAGTTTAAAAGGCCCAAAAGCATTAGGTGTTGATTTCTATATTCCTATGCAAAATTTCTGGAATCAAGTTCCTGCAACTTCACCTAAATCATTTTCATCTTTTGAAATTGTTGCCTCCGAAAACAATACAACCGTATTAATTACCCCAAAAACAAATATTATTGGCCATGTAGCAAATACCAGCTTTTCTATTACACTTCAAAAAGGACAAACCTACTCGTGTCAAGATACAGCTAGAAGCGCATCTACAAGCTTAGCTGGTTCTATTGTATCTTCTAACAAACCAATTGCTATTACTATTCAATCTAGTGGATTAAATCAACTTGGATGCTTAAGTTCAATTGGAGACCAAATAACTAATTCTAATTTTATTGGCACAGATTATATTATTAATAAAGGAACGGGTAGTAGTGAAAAAGTATTTATTTTAGCTACACAAAATGGTACTCAATTAAATATTAATGATGGAAACTCAACAACAACAGCCTTTTTAAATTATAGTCAAAATTATTTATACTCAATTAATCAACCAATATCATATATAAAATCAAATAAGCCTATTTATGTTTTACATGTATCTGGATTTGGTTGTAAATTAAGTGGTGCACAAATTCCTCCATTTTATTGCGCTGGAACATCATCAGCAGCTTTTACAAGAACGTCATCTGATACATTAGCAATAAATTTATACACCAGAAGTGGGTTTGAAAATAACTTTACTTTAAATGGAAACGCAAGTACAATATCTTCAAGTTCATTTTCTATAGTTCCTGGAACTTCAGGTACAATAAAAAGTGCGAAAATTTATTTACCTACATCTATTGTGCCTGTTGGATCTCATAATATTATCACAAATACAGGCGATATTTTTGGGTTAGGAGTGTTAAACGGAAGCAGTTTATCGGGTAGTTCATATGCCTATGTTTCTGAATTTTCAGCATATCCTACAATAAATGCCGGCTCTGATTTTACAATTTGTGCAAATGGAAGCGCCTCATTAAATGGATTTGTGGGTGGTGGAAATATTTCAGGAATATGGTCAACAAATGGTTTTGGAGGATTTAGTTCACCATCTAATTCACTTACTAATATTTACATTCCAAGTCAATTAGATACCACTTTAAAGCCTGTTAAACTATTTCTAACATCTAACGGCCCATGCCCCATTTCAAAAGACACTCTTTTACTTACAGTAAAACCATCTCCAATTGTAAATGCTTCCATTGATCAAATTGTTTGCTCTAATAATAGTACTATTTATTTAAATGGTTCAGTTTTAGGAGGCGCATCAACTGGCATTTGGTCATCATTAGGAACAGGTACATTTTATCCAAATAGTAACATTTTAAACGGAAATTATATCCCCAGTGTAACTGATACTGCAAATGGTTCAGTAAAACTTATTTTAACCGCAACAAATACTGGTATTTGCGCAATAGAAAGAGATACTATGTTAGTTACTATAACTCCTGCACCATACGTAAACGTAGGAGTTTCGAACTACTCTGTATGTGCCAATAATCCAACATTAACAATTAATGGAAATGTAGGAGGAATTACTAATACTGGTAAATGGACTACTAGCGGAAATGGCATTTTTAATCCTAGCAATATTAGTTTAACAACAAACTACTTTCCCAGTGCTTCTGATATAAATTCAGGTCAGATAAAATTATACCTTAACTCAACCAATAACGCAAATTGTAATCAAGCAAAAGATAGTATTATTGTATATTTTACACCATCACCAGTAGTAAATGCCGGTATAGATTTATTATCTTGTAAAAACAATGCGAGTGTTGTATTAAATGGCTTGGTTTCAGGGCCAACAACAAGTGGGAGTTGGATTGGTGGTAATGGAACATATTTTCCAAATAGTACAGTATTAAACGCAACTTATACGCCTAGTGCTAATGAAATCTCTGCAGGATTTGTAAACTTAACGCTTATGTCTACACAAAATGGAAATTGTAATTATAATAGTGATGTTGTAAAAATCACATATGTTCCAAAACCATTTGCTAATTTTAATTTTTCAAATGTATGTTTAAATAACCAAACAGCATTTATAGATTTTTCATTAGCTGGTATAGGCACTATTAATCAATGGGAATGGGCTTTTGGTGATGGAAGCGTAAGTACAAATCAAAATCCTACCCATATATATCAATCTCCTTCAACATTTACCACTCAACTTGTTGTGAAAAACACATTTGGTTGTACAGATACAATAAGCAAACATCCAACAGTATATCCACTTCCTAATGTAAATTTTGGAATTAATAGAATTTGTACGGGAGCATTTTTAAATTTAATTTTCTCTGATAGCTCTAATATTTCTGCACCAGAAAGCATAAACCAATGGTATTGGGATTTTGGAGGACATGGTACTAGTAATTTACAAAATCCAATACAGTTATTTCCTGGATCTGGTTTGTATAATATTTCATTAATAGCAACATCAAATCATGGATGTAAGGACACTTTAATAAAATCAACTACATTAACACCGAGGCCAGAGGCAGGATTTGCCTATTCGATTTCATCTGGAATTGGAGTAACTACAAATATTAGTTTTATTGACACCTCAAAATATTCTACAAACTGGAATTGGAATTTTGGAGATAATACTGCACAATACAATATTAAAAATCCGAATAATATTTTTTATTCAAACGGTGTTTTTATAGTTACTCAAATAGTATACGATGCTTATGGATGCTCTGATACTGCATAAACAGCCATAAGAATTAATAATATTACTCATGAAATTTCAAGATTAATCCCTAATGCAATCTCACCTAATGGAGATGGCAAAAACGATACTTGGCAGCTAGAATTTATATCCAAACTATATCCAAATTCAGAAGTAAATATTTTTAATAGATGGGGAGAACCTGTATTTAATTCTAAAGGGTATGAAATACCTTGGGATGGTACGTTAAATGGAAAAAATTTACCAGTAGGCACATACTATTATATTATTAATTTAAATCATTCAGATCATCCCGATCCATTTAAAGGCGGTATATTACTAATCAGATAATATGAAAATTAAATTACATATAATTGTTTTATTAATATTGGCATTTACAGAAATATGTAAAAGCCAACAATTACCTATATATACAAATTATATTATAAATAACTATGCCTATAATCCAGCAATTGCTGGTTATAAACCTCATATAGTTGGGAATTTAAGTTATAGAAATCAATGGACTGGATTTAATGATGCTCCAAAAACCTATTTATTAAGTTTGCATGGTGCATTTGGTAAACAAAAAAAAGCAGGTGCAGGCTTCATCATTAACTCAGATAACACTGGCCTATTAGGAAAAACATCCGGACAATTAACATTTTCATATCATGTAAAATTAAATAAGACTTATAAACTAGGCTTTGGTATTTCGACAGGTATGATTCAATATAGAATAAAATTATATGACGCCCATACAATAGACAAGGGAGACGAATTACTAACAGGGAATTTACTATCAAATAACGTTTTTAATTCGAATGCAGGATTATACTTATATAGTCACAAGTTATTTTTAGGAATTTCTGCTTATCAATATCTTGGAAATAAAATAACTTGGAAAGATTCGAAAAGTAATTTATCTCCTCATTTCTATTCAACCATAGGTTACTCATTTGACTTTACAAGAAATGTAACACTAGAACCAAGTATGCTAGTTCGTTTTAATTATCCAACTTTATTTCAAACTGATTTTAGTATAAGATGTATTTATAAAAAATTATTTTGGATTGGAATTTCATTAAGAGTAAAAGAGGCAACCAGCATGTTAATAGGAATCCATGCAAATGAAAAACTAACTATTGCCTACTCTTATGATTATTCAATATCAAAACTAAAAACCTATAACACAGGCACCCATGAATTTTCATTGGCTTATAATTTTATTAAAAAGAAAAAGAAACTAAACAAAGACGAAGAAGAGTTAAATGATATTGATAATAGCGTTAAATCAAGATTGAAAAAATAAAATGCATAAAAAAATAAAAAACATATTACTCATAATTTTATTAGGGATTAATAGCAGTTTATTTTGTCAAATAGATACTGTTTTTTGGTTTGCTGCACCATGGGTAACTGTTGGACATTCTGATAACAAACCTGTTATTTTACGATTATCTACGTTTAATAATCCTACAACTATTAGAGTGAGACAACCCGCAGGAACATTTGATACAACATTCACAGTTCCTGCCAACTCTCTTTATTCAAAATCATTATCTCATGTTATTAATCAAATAGAAAATACACCAGCTAATACAGTATTAAATAGAGGTTTAAAAATCACTTCAAATCATCCAATTACTGCAATTTATAATGTATTAACACAAGGGTTAAATCCAGAGACATATTCTTTAAAAGGTCAGAATGGATTGGGATTTGAGTTTGTATGTCCTTTTCAAACAAACTCAAACAATTCAATAAACCCTGTACCTACACCAAAATCACAAATTTCTATAGTAGCTTCGCAAAACAATACTACTATTTGGATAACTCCTAGATGCAATGTTGTAGGGCATTTAGCTGGTATTAGTTATTCTATTAGTTTAAATATAGGTCAAAGTTATAATATCGAAAATGTAACACCTTTTACTTCAGTTGCAGGTCAAAATTTAGGAGGCACAATTATTTTTTCAAACAAACCTATTTCTGTATCAGTAACAGATGATTCAGTAAATGGCTATGCAGGGTGTTATGACTTAATGGGAGATCAAATTGTGCCCGTTGAAGTTTTAGGTAATGAGTATATTGTTAACAAAGGTGATATGTATGCTAATCAATTTGAAGGTGCTTATATTGTTGCTACAGAAAATTTCACTCAAATCATTATTAATGATGGAAATATTACAACAACATATTTAAATAAAGGTGATACTTATTTTTACAAAACCACACAAGTATTAACCCATATACAAGGAGATAAACCTATATATGTTATTCATGCTAGCGGTTTCGGATGTGAACTAGGAGAGGCAATTATACCTCCTCTTAATTGCGCAGGGTCTAATCAAGTAAGCTTTACTAGAACAAGCTCTGAAGCTTTTATTTTAAATATACTCTGTAAAACTACATCAATTAGTAATTTTAGATTAAATGGTAACAGTACCTTAGTTCCAGCATCTAATTTTACAGTTGTTCCAGGAACCGGTGGAGTTTGGAGTGGATTTAGAAAAAGTTTTTCATTAAGCGAAATCCCTGTAGGTATTACTTGTTTATTAACAAATACAAATACCATAGACCCATTATTTGCTATGGGAGTTATTAGTGGTGGATATGCGTCAGGTACTTCATATCACTACATGTCTTCATTTTTAAGAAAAGTTAATAGCTACGCTGGAGCGGATCAAAACATTTGTACTTCTACAAATACTATTAGCTTGACTGGAATTGTAGACGGGGGAACTACAAATGGAGTTTGGACTGTAATTGGAGGAACAGGGACATTTGCTAACTCAACAAATTTAAACACTACTTATACTTTAAGTCCAAGTGACTTAAACTTACCTAGATTAAAATTTATTTTAACTTCAACCGGAAATTGTACACCAGTAAGCGATACGTTAGTTGTAAATATTTTTAAATCTCCAATGGTGTTCGCCGGTCCAAACGTTACATTGTGTAAAAACAATGTTTCACCTATTGCATTACAAGGAACTTTAAATTACGCAGCGGGCGCTACCTGGACTAGTAATGGCAATGGTTCTTTTGCTAATACAGGGGCATTAAATACAACATATTTACCATCACCATCTGATTTGTCATCAAATAGTGTGACTCTTACTTTAACAACATCTGGCAGTTTAAATAATTGTCCAAACACACTTGATACTTTAGTTATTCATTTTACAGATTCCCCAGTTGTTCAACTAAGCCCAGATATTTCTGTATGTGCAAATAATGCAACAGTAGCAATTAATGGTACCGTTTCTGCTGGGGCATCTACTGGTGTATGGCTGAGTAATGGTACAGGATTATTTTCTCCATCTACAACAAGTTTAAATACTATTTACCAACTTTCACCGTCAGATATTATAAATGGGAATGTGATTATTAAACTGACATCTACATTTAACGGTAATTGTTTAGCAGTATCTGATAGCTTAGTTGTAACTGTTAATTCAGCTCCTTCGGTAAATGCAGGAATAAATGATACCATTTGTTCTAGTAATATTTTTTATAATGTTAATGGCATTGTCAATTCTAACTCTCAAAATTTTAGTACGTGGAGTACACTGGGAAATGGCTCATTTTCAAATGCATCATCGTTAAATACTATTTATACTTTAGGAAGCACAGATACGCTTGTTGGTAAAGTAAAACTAATATTATCTACAAATGTTGTTGGGTGTTTGTTAGAAACAGATACTTTACAATTAATCATTGCAAAATCACCAATTGTAAATGCTGGAATTGATGGTCAATTTTGTGACAATCACCCAATTTTAGTTAATGGATCAGTTAATGGACTAACAACTTCTGGAGTATGGCAAACTTTTGGTACGGGAATGTTTACACCTAATGATTCTCTACTCACAACATATTATCAACCATCAGCATTAGATATTTCTAATGGATATGTGAATTTACTACTTACATCAACATACAATAAAGGATGTGGAGCAGTTAACGACACTTTAAAAATAACATTCAAACCATCGCCATCTGCTAATTTTATATTAAACAATGAATGCGTAAATAAAAACGTATCTTTTATTGATAATTCCTCCACTACAACAGGTAGCATTACAAATTGGTGGTGGGATTTTGGTGATTTAAACACAGCAACAACAAATAATGCTAATCATATTTATTCCACACCAGGCTCTTATACTGTAACTCATGTAGTAAATTCTAATAATAATTGTAATGATACTATAAAAAAATCAATCACAATTTATTTTCCTCCAAATGCATTCTTTTATCAGAATACGCCGTGCGTGGGAAATGTTACCCAATTTATTGATTCAACAAAAACATTATCAGGAAGTATCATTTCATGGAATTGGAATTTTGGAGACGGAACTACCTCTGGAATACAAAATCCTCAACATGCCTTTAATAATGTTATAAATTATTCAGTTTCATTAATCGTAACATCTTCATTTGGTTGTAAGGATACAATATCCAAAGTTGTAACTGTTATAGGTGGTCCAACAGCTAATTTTAACATTAATCCAAATCCTGTAGAAGCACTATCATCTGCTAATTTAACAGATTTATCTACCAGCCCTGGGGCCATAACAAACTGGAATTGGTATTTTGGAGATAATGCCGCAAGTATTCAACAAAATCCAACACATACCTATAATGATGCTGGAACATTTAGTATTACACTCGTTGTTAAAGATATAAATGGCTGTATTGACACTACGCAAAAAGAAATTCTAGTAGTATTACTACCTGATATCCCCACTGCTTTTAGTCCAAATGGAGATGGTGAAAACGATTATTTTTTAGTAAGAGGAGGGCCATTTAAATCCATTCATGTAAGAATATATAATAATTGGGGACAACTTATTTATGAAACCAATGATCAACTGGCTGGATGGAACGGTACATTAAACGGTACAGAGCAACCAATTGGTGTTTATGTATGGGTAGTAGATGTTGAAATGTTTACTGGTAGACAAATTAAAAAAACAGGAGATGTTACCTTATTACGATAAAATGAAAAAAAGAATATTAATAATATATAACCTAATAATACTCTTAAACCCTTTTTTAAAAGGACAAGATTTTCATTTATCAATGTATGACGCAGGTCCCTTATTTTTAAATCCAGCCCTAACAGGAGTAGTAGACGCTAACTACAGAGTTCACGCTCAATATAGAAATCAATGGAGAACAGTTGGCTTTAAACCATTTAATACAGCACTAATTAGTTTAGATGCACCAAAAGGTAAATGGGGAATTGGTGGTCAAATCACCAACATGCGAGCTGGAATTGGAAACTATAATGCACTTCAAGGATTATTCTCTTTTTCATATGCAGTACCATTAGATAAAAATAAATTCCATAACCTTTCTTTTGGATTACAAGGTGGATTAACTCAAAAACATATCGAGGCAGGACTTTATACATTCGACAATCAATATACAAGTTCAAATGGAGGTTACTTTGATCAAGCCTTACCATCTGGTGAAAGTTTTAGCAGACAATCATTTGTTACTGAACAATTAAATGCTGGCTTTATGTATTTTAATGCTAAGCAACAATCCAGGATAAACCCTTTTTTAGGTTATTCTGTATTCAATTTAACTAACCCAAAAGAAACATATTATAATACTCTAAACAAATTACCTATTAGACATTATTTTCACGCTGGTGCAAGAATTAATATTGGTGAATTATTTTATATTCTTCCCAAAGCTTTAATTATGATGCAAAAAAATGCCACAGAACAATTATACTCAATAGATGTAGGCTATTTTTTAAAAGATGCTGAATTTTACTTTTTAAGCGGTATTAATTACAGAGTAAAAGATGCATGTGTATTATACGTAGGAGCCAAAAAAAATAATTACATACTAAAATTAGCTTACGATGCTAATACATCTAGTTTAAATGATGCTTCAAAATATAGAGGGGCGTTTGAAATTTCGTTTACATATATGGGTAAAAAAGCAAAAGAAAAAGAAGCTCGTCATTGTCCAAGATTATAACTATTATGAAAAAAAAATTATTTCTATTTTTTTTATTGAGTACTTCAACTATTTTTTGTCAATCAAAAAAACTTTGGTTAAAATACGCAGATGAAGCTTTTAAAAGAAAAGATTATTTTTCTGCTGTAAATTATTATCACAAAGTTTTAAATGACACCAGTGTTTTAAGTGAACTCATTTTACCTTATGAAATACAAATAATAAATCTAAAAACAAAAGAATTTAAAGTAGATACAAACGTTAGCGCTACAAATATTCAAAAAAAGGAAATTTCAAAGTCAGATTATATTCATCATCAACTTGCAGAGTCATACAGATTAAATTATGATTATCAAAATGCAGTTAAATACTATCAAATAGTAGTTGAAAATAGATCTTATCCAGAAGATACATATAAATATGCTGTAGCTCTTTTGCAAATAAAAGAATATGATACTTCTATTAACATACTAGAAAAATTATTAAAAACATCACATAATGATTCTATAAAAAATATTTTTCAAAAAAAATTGAGTTCATGTTATTTTGCAAAAGACACAAGTAGCAAAAAAGCATTAATAAGAGTTCAAAAAATGGATACACTTATTTTTAATGCAGGAACATCTAATTTTGCTCCCATGTATTGGAATAACTCTAATAAATTGTTATTTACAAGTGCCAGAAAAGGAGGAGTTTTACTGGAGCCTGAAAAACAAGATTCCAGATATTTATGCGATTTATATTACACAGAATTTAATGATAGTATTTGGAGTAAACCAATTAACTTTGGAAGGCCTGTTAATACAGGTTTACACGAAGGATCTAGTGTAATATCATCAAATGAAATTATGTTTTTTACACGATGGAGTGATGCTAATAAAAATGAGGCATTTGTTTATATGGCTAGAATGAAAGATAGTTTGTTTTTTGAGGCCTATAAACTAACCGAAACAGTTAATAAACAAGGTTATAAATCTATTCAACCTTTCATTTCATCAGATGGAACTACATTATTCTTTTCATCAAATAAACCAGGAGGTTATGGTGGTTTTGATTTATATATGTGTAATGTTCTAGAAAATGGATTAACTGGAGAAGCAAAAAACTTAGGACCAACAATTAATACAAGTGGAGATGAATCCACACCGTTTTTTCATTCTATTTCAAATACCTTATTTTTTAGTTCAAATGGCCATGTTGGATTAGGAGGATTAGATATTTTTAAAAGCTCTCTTAATGTTGATGATTCTCTGTACAGTATCCCAAAAAATTTAGGCAGTCCAATAAACTCTAGTAAAGATGACGCTTATTTTATTTTAGATAAAATTCAAACAAAAGGTTATTTTTCTAGTGATAGAGAAGATTGCGAAGGTGGTAACTGTTATGATATTTATGAATTTGATAATGAACCTATATATATTAATATAAGCGGAGATGTTAGAGACTTTGATACAAATGAACCTATACAAAGTGCTTTAGTTACAATTAAAGATGTTGCACAAGAAGATGAACCAATATTTTTAATTACAAATTCAAAAGGATTTTATTCAACCCCACTCTATGGAAATAAACATTACTTTATTAAAGCGCAAAAAAAAGGATATCAAGCAAGCTCTGCTAGCGTATCTACTAAAGGCATAACAGAAAGTGCCAAAATTGTTCAAGACTTTACGCTTACAACCATTCCTCCAGAAGACGTGGTTATAGAAGGTATAGAATACGACTTAAATAAAGCAACACTTAGGCCAAAATCATTAGAGGTTCTTGATAAGATATATGATTATTTAGTACTAAACGATAATTTTTATGTAGAAATTAATTCTCACACAGATACAAGAGGTGGCGCAAAATTTAATTTAAAACTGTCTAAAGCTCGAGCGCAATCATGTGTTAACTATTTAATGAAAAAAGGAATTAATAAAGATAGAATTTTACCTACAGGCTACGGAGAAACCAAACCTTTAATAAGTGACGAAGAAATTTCTAAAATGATACCAAAAAGTGAAGAATTTGAAATGGCACATCAAAAAAATAGAAGAACAGCTTTTAGGGTAATTAAAGAAGGCGTTTTAATAACTGAAAGTAAGTAATCAATCTATTATTTTATCTCCCATGCTTTCCAATCCATTTCTTCACCATTTAGAATGCCTAAATAACTTTGATAACGTTCACTTGAAATTTCTTTAGATTGAACTGCTTTTAAAATTGAGCATCCTGGCTCATTTACATGCAAACAATTATTAAACTTACAATCATTCATTCTTGCCATCATTTCAGGAAAATAATGCGCGACTTCTTCTTTCTTCATTTCTACTAATCCTAACTCTTTAATTCCTGGAGAATCAATTATATTTCCACCAAAAGAAAGTGGAAATAATTCAGCAAAAGTAGTTGTATGCATTCCTTTTAAATGGGTAGATGATATATCTCCAATTTTTAAATTTAAATCTGTATCAATTGCATTTACTAAAGTACTTTTACCAACACCACTATGGCCAGATATTAGTGTGGTTTTATCTTTTAATAACGCTTTTATAATTTCTATATCACTTTTATCAAAAGAACTTATTACATAACATTCATAACCTATATCCGAGTATAATTTTATAATTTCATTTTGTAAATCCAACATCTCATCATCTAATACGTCTTTTTTATTGAAAATAATTTTAGCAGGAATTCCATAGGCTTCTGCAGTCACCAAAAATCTATCTATAAAACCTAAAGATGTTCGAGGCGCAACTAAAGTAGCTACTAATATAGCCTGATCTAAATTACTAGCAATGATATGGGCTTGTTTTGATAAATTAATAGACTTGCGAATAATATAATTTTTACGTTGATGAATATTCGTAATTTGATTACTTCCATCTTTATCCCTGTCAATATCTACAATGTCTCCAACAGCAACTGGATTTGTTGTTTTTCGGTCATCTAATCTAATTTTACCTTTTAAACGACAATCAACAACCTCTCCGTTATCAATACGAACAGAATACCAACTTCCTGTAGATTTCACAACTAATCCTCTCATTGCCGCTAAATTACTAAATTATATATATAATATACCCTAGATAATTTCAAATACTTAATTTTAAATCACATTTATTACTTTAAAGACTATTTAACTTATTTTAATAACTAACAATGTTATATAGCCATTCATCATATCTGTAATAATAAAAAAACAGTATTTTTGAATAAGAATATATACTATGTCAATTAAAGTAAATAATATTACCAAATTATATGGAACCCAAAAAGCATTAAACAATATCTCCTTTGAAATAGGGAATAATGAGATTGTGGGATTTTTAGGTCCTAATGGTGCCGGAAAAAGTACCATGATGAAAATCTTAACATGCTATATTCCTCCTTCTGAAGGAACAGCAACTGTTTGTGGCTTTGATACAAATAACCAAAGCATTGATGTTAGACAACAAATTGGCTATTTACCTGAACACAATCCTCTGTATTTAGATATGTATGTAAAAGAATTTTTACAATTTATTGGAGGATTATATCATATTAAAAATGCCAAAGAGCGCGTTAAAGAAATGATTGATGCTACAGGACTGGAACTAGAACAAAATAAAAAAATTGGCGCTTTATCTAAAGGTTATCGTCAAAGAGTTGGATTAGCTCAAGCCATGATTCATGACCCAAAAGTTTTAATCATGGACGAGCCTACAACCGGACTGGATCCTAATCAACTAGAAGAAATCAGAACCCTTATTAAAAAATTAGGAAAACAAAAAACTGTAATGCTTAGTACTCATATTATGCAAGAAGTTGAAGCAGTATGCGACAGAGTTATTATCATTAACAAAGGAGAAATTGTTGCAAATGATACTACACAAACCTTACAAAAAAATACCACAAAACAAGTAATTACAGTTGAATTTGACAAAGAGGTTTCAAAGAAATCACTTCAATCTATCGATGGTGTTGAAGACGTTTTATCAATCGATGGTAATACATGGAAAATTATTTCGGATACAAAACACGATGTTAGAAAAGAATTATTTAACTATGCTGTTAAACATAACATTGGAGTATTAACTCTTAATAAAGAAGAACAAAAACTAGAAGATGTTTTTAAAGCTCTAACAAAAAAATAAATGCAACCTCAACATTATAGTATATATGCAGCAGGTCATTTTATAACTTCTACAAATATACTTGAAGTTAAAAACCCATTCGACCAATCATTAATTGCTAAAACATATTTAGCAGACAAAGCCATTCTTGAATCATGCATCAGTAAAGCAGAAAGCGTAAAAACAGAATTACAAGATTTACACGCTCAACAAAAACATGATATTTTAAAACAAATTTCAGAAGATATTATTTTAAATAAAGTATACTTAGCAAAAATTTTAAGTTTAGAGAGTGGAAAGCCCATTAAATATGCTTTATCAGAAATAGAACGAACTGCCTATACATTTTTATTAGCCGCAAAAGAATCTTTACTTATTTTACAAGAAAATATTGAATTAGATAGAATTGGAAATACAGATAAACGACAAGGCATAATAAATTATTTTCCTGTAGGATTAATAGCTGGAATTTCTCCCTTTAATTTTCCTCTAAATTTAGCGGCTCATAAAATAGCGCCAGCAATTGCCTGTGGATGTCCTATCATTTTAAAACCAGCCAGCAGCACTCCATTATCTTGCTTAGAACTGGCAAAAATTATACATAAAACAAATCTTCCAAAAGGAGCTATTTCTATTTTACCAATGAATAGAGAAGTTGGTAATTATTTAGTAACAGATAATCGCTTTAAATTATTAAGCTTTACAGGCTCTCCAGAAATTGGATGGGAAATGAAAAAAAATTGTGGCAAAAAGAAAATAGTTTTAGAATTAGGAGGTAACGCAGCAACCATTGTAGCTCCATCTGCAAATTTAGATGACGTTGTTCCAAAAGCACTAATAGGAGCCTTTTCATATAGCGGTCAAATATGTATTCACGCACAACGTTTTATAATACATGAATCTTTAATTGACACATTTATTACTCAAATTAAAAATGCTACTCTTAACTTAAAGTATGGAAATCCTTTAGATGAATCAACTGATATTTCAAATATGATTGATGAACACAACGCTAAAAGAGTTGAACTTTGGATAAATGAAGCGATTAAACAAGGCGCTCAATTAATTTGTGGTGGCAAACGAAATGGAAGCTATGTAGAACCAACGATTTTAACCCATTGTACTCCTAACATGAAACTTTATAGTGAAGAAGTTTTTGGTCCTGTAATTTGTATTAGTTCATACGTAAATATAAACGATGCTATAACCGAGGCTAATAATACAAAATTTGGTCTACAGTGCGGAATATTTACAAGCAACGACGTTGAATTAAATAAATGCTTTAAACAAATTGATGTGGGTGGTGTTATTCATAATCATGTGCCAACACTAAGGTATGACCAAATGCCTTATGGCGGAATAAAAGATAGCGGTATTGGGCGAGAGGGCGTGAAATATGCGATGCATGATATGTTAGAACCAAAAATATTAGTTAAATAATTTTATAAATAAATATGGAATACAGAAGATTAGGAAAATCAGGGCTTCAAGTAAGTACATTATCATTTGGATCTTGGATTACATTTGGTAAACAAATAGAAAACAATACAGCTGATGAATTATTAAGTATTGCTTACGAACATGGAATTAATTTTTTTGATAACGCAGAAATATACGCCCGTGGAAAATCTGAAGAAGTAATGGGTGCTATACTTAAAAAAAAGAACTGGTCTCGTAGTTCATATTGTGTAAGTAGTAAAGTTTATTTTGGATACGAAGAAGATAAACCAAATCAAACAGGTTTATCTCGTAAACATATTATTGAAGGCTGTCATGCTGCCTTAAAAAGATTACAAGTAGATTACATTGATTTATTTTTTTGTCATCGTCCTGATAAAAATACACCTATTGAAGAAACCGTTTGGGCAATGAATACATTAATTAATCAAGGTAAAATTTTATATTGGGGAACAAGCGAATGGGCAAATGATGAAATTATGGCAGCTCATGTATTTGCTGAAAGAAATAGATTAATTGGGCCCACCATGGAACAACCTCAGTATAACATGTTTGAAAGAACTAAATTAGAAAAAGATTATTTGTTGTTATTTAGAGATTTTGGAATGGGAACAACCATTTGGAGCCCTCTAGCTTCTGGATTATTATCTGGAAAATATAATAACGGAATCCCTGAAGATAATCGTTTACATATTAAAGGCATGGACTGGCTAAAAGAACGAACTTTAGGAGAAGAATCTAAAATTGAAAAAACAAAAAAAATATCTTTACTCGCTAATGAAATTGGAACAACCGTAGCAAAATTATCTATTGCATGGGTAGTTAAAAACCCTCATGTAAGCACAGCTATTTTAGGTGCTTCAAAAAAAGAACAATTACTTGAAAATATAAAAGCATTGGATGTTTTACCATTACTAACATCTGAAATAATGGAAAAGATAGAAGTGATTTTAAATAATAAACCAGTTCAATCTCAATTTTAATGAATAATACATTTTCAGATTTAAAAGTTGTTGAATTAGCAGGGGTTTTAGCTGGTCCTTCAGCTGGATTATTTTTTTCTGAATTAGGTGCTAAAGTCATAAAAATAGAAAATCCTAAAACAAAAGGCGATGTTACAAGGAGTTGGAAATTAAAAACCGAAAACATAACTGAAGAAACAAGCGCTTATTATTGGAGTGTTAATGCTGGTAAAGAAGTTTTATTTTTAGATTTATCAAACACCACAGATTTAAATACATTTTACAACCTGATTAAAAACACAGATGTATTAATTACAAATTACAAACTTGGTGATGATATTAAATTACATGTAGATTATGGAAATTTAAAAAAAATAAATAATCAATTAATATACGCCTCCATAAATGGTTTTGGAAATAACAGTTCAAGAACTGCCTATGATTTAATTTTACAAGCAGAAAGTGGATTTATGCGTATAAACGGCGAAAAAAATGCACCACCACTTAAAATGCCTGTAGCATTAATTGATGTCTTAGCCGGACATCAATTAAAAGAAGCTATACTTATTGCACTTTTAAATAAATATAAAACAAAGCAAGGTTCGCACATAAGTGTTTCATTATTTGACACTGCTATAGCATCTTTAGCCAATCAAGCTACAAATTGGTTAATTGCTCATCATCTTCCATCGGCGCAAGGTTCGTTACATCCTAATATTGCTCCTTATGGAGAAATTTTCACAACAAGCGATAACCATCAAATAACTTTTGCTATTGGTAATGACAAACAGTTTAAAAAATTATGCGAAATTTTAAAAACACAATTATTTATAGAAAATGAATTTTGCAATAATCAACAACGTGTTATTAACCGAGATAAATTATTTTATATATTTAAAAATATTATACAAAGTATTGATTTCATAAGTATTTTTAAAGAATGTATAAAACATGATATTCCAATTGGCAAAATTAGAGACTTAAAAGAAGTATTTGAATTACCTGAGGCACAACAAATGATTCAAAAAATTAATTATAAAAACAATAACCTTAACACTGTTAAATCTATTGCATTTAATTTTCTGTCATAATATGCAAATTATATCATGTAAATATTGAGTATTATTTGTAAACTTGCTCTATCGTAAATATCATGAATAAATTAGCATTCACTATACTCTTTATTTTTTCATTTATTATATCTGCAAAATCACAAAAAAAAGATACAATTCTATTAATGAATGGTAATTATGTGATTGAAAAAGTGATTGATACTGTTATAGGAGCCGTTACAGTTATTGATCCTGAAAACACAAACAAAAAAGTACATTTTGAGTACGATCAAATTTATTGTGTAAAATACTCCTCAGGTAGTACTTATTATTACTACCAACAAGATACCTTAAGAGGAAACTATTTCACAAGGGATGAGATGTTATATTATATATACGGTGAACGAGATGCGAGAAAAGGATTTAAAGCAAATGGTTCATTTGTTGGAGCAGGATTAATTGGATTATTAAGTGGTGGAACAGGTTTATTTTTTGCGCCAATTTTCCCTTACAGCTATATGGCATTAACTGGCATTCCAAAAGTTCGAATCAAACACAATACCATTAGTAATCCTAACTACATAGATTATGATGCCTATATATTAGGTTATGAAAGAGTTTCGCGAAGTAAAAGAAAAATAAAAGCATTAATTGGTGGAACAATTGGCCTTGCGGCCGGTTATGGACTATATTTTGGATTATTAAAAGATAAACTGCCAAGCACATTAACATTTAGATTTTAAAACATGAATCGTCAAAAAATTTTACTATTAGGCTCAGGAGAATTAGGAAAAGAAGTTACAATTGCTTTACAACGCTTAGGACAATACGTAATTGCTGTTGACTCTTATAAAGACGCACCAGCAATGCAAGTAGCGCATGAATATGAAGTAATAAACATGTTAGATGGACATGCCCTGGATAATATTGTTGCTAAACATAAGCCAGATTTAATAGTTCCAGAAATTGAAGCCATTAGAACAGAGCGTTTTTATGATTACGAAAAACAAGGTATAACAGTAGTACCAAGCGCTAAAGCCGCAAACTTTACTATGAATCGAAAAGCAATTAGAGATTTAGCAAGTAAAACGTTAGGATTAAGAACTGCAAATTATTTATACGCAACTACCTTAGAAGAGTTCAAAAATGCTATCAGTGTAATAGGTATTCCATGCGTGGTAAAACCTTTGATGAGTAGCAGCGGAAAAGGACAAAGCGTTGTAAAAACAGAACAAGATATTGAAAAATCATGGAACTACGCAATGGAAGGCTCTCGTGGTGATTACAAAGAAGTGATTGTAGAAGAATTTATTAAATTCCATTCTGAAATTACATTATTAACAGTTACTCAAAAAAATGGTAATACTTTATTTTGCCCTCCTATTGGTCACAGACAAGAGCGTGGAGATTATCAAGAAAGCTGGCAACCATGCGCAATTAAAGAAAATGACTTAAAAGAGGCTCAAGATATGGCCGCTAAAGTAACTAAAGAATTAAGTGGATTTGGCATTTGGGGAGTGGAATTTTTCTTAACAGATAAAGGAATTTATTTCTCTGAATTATCCCCACGTCCACATGATACTGGCATGGTAACACTTGCTAACACTCAAAATTTAAATCAATTTGAATTACATGCTCGTGCTATTTTAGGATTTCCAATCCCTCAAATTCAATTACAACAACATGGAGCTTCTGCTGTTATATTAGCTAACGCAGATGGTACTTCTTATCATTTTACGGGAGTAAAAAATGTTTTGAGCCATGTAAATACCGATGTTCGTTTGTTTGGGAAACCTACTACTCGACCTTATAGAAGAATGGGAGTAGTGCTTACTAATGATGAATTAAAATCTGATATAAACATAGTAAAACAAAAAGCAATTGATTTATCAAAACAAATCACTATTGTCAATCCATAAAATTTACTTAGATTTTTTTAGTCCATCTAAATAAATTTTCTTGATACTATTTTTTTCTTCTCGCTCACAAATAATTTCCAGAGCCGAAACTAGATCTTTATTAATTGAAGTTTTTAATTTTATAATTTGAGACAAAGCAAACGCTGCACTCCAGCGCACAACTGTTCCTGAGTGTTCAGTATTAATTAATAAATTTGTAACAGCTTGCTCTAATTGTGAAGGGTACAAATGCGCTATATTACCTATTACTTTTGCTGATTCCCATTTAACTCTGGGCGCCTTTTCAGTTAAAGTTTGTGATACATATTGCAACATTGTTTTACTAGATATTTCAGGGTTAAGTTTTGTAGCATATTCAAAACTTTCAATAACCGTAGCTTTAATTGGATCTTTAGATGATTTCGCAAATACTATTAATTCGTTAATAATTGTTGGGCTATTTAAAACCAATTGGCTTAACATTTCTGTTTTTTCTTTAGGTTTAATTTCTTTGTTATTTAATATCTCCTGAAAATTCATAACTATAAGTCTTATGTTCAAATATAATTTATAAAAAAAGCCCATGCAAACTCAAGGGCTTTATAAAATCAAAAAAAAATCAACTATTAAATAGCATCAAAATCAACTATTAATTTTTCGGTTAATGGATGGGCTTGACAAGTTAAAATAAATCCTTCTTCTACCTCTGCTTCAGTTAAAGCAAAATTATTGTCCATTTTAGCTTTTCCTTCAATTACCTTTGCACGGCAAGTGCAACATACCGCACCTTTACAGCTAAAAGGAGCATCAACACCTGCGTCAATAGCAGCATCTAAAATTGTTAATCCACTTGTATTTAATGTCATTTGAGTTTCAATACCATACTGTATAACAGTTATTTCACTATTCACATCTGCTCCTGTAACTCCGTTTCCTGTTGCTTTATTTACAGCATCAACCACGGCGCTAAAATATTCAATATGAATTTTTTCGCTTGCAATCTTTAACCCTTCTAAGGCCTGTTTAATATTTTCCATCATCGGACCAGGACCACAAATAAAATATTCATCCGCATTAACTCCTCCATAATTTTCTAAAATTGCCTTCACTCTATCTACAGTCAATAATCCTTTTTGTAAATCACTCACTTCCGTTTTAGGATGATCATATACATTTAATACTTTTATTCTTGATGAATTATCAGATGCAATTTTTTCAATCTCAGATTTAAAAATAACCGATTCCTCATCCCTATTAGCATAAATTAGAGTAATTGTACTTTGTTTTTCAATATACAATACGCTTTTTAAAATACTCATCATTGGAGTAATTCCGCTACCTCCAGCAAATAAAACATAATTTTTTTTATTATTACCAGATAATACTGAACTAAAATTACCCATAGGGGTCATAACCTCAACTAAATCA
This sequence comes from uncultured Flavobacterium sp., assembly GCA_964541155.1. Classification (GTDB taxonomy): domain Bacteria; phylum Bacteroidota; class Bacteroidia; order B-17B0; family Aurantibacillaceae; genus UBA4416. Next base: position 235,108 of record CAZIPC010000005.1, on the reverse strand, counting down.
CCTACTTTCCAACTACTATTAATTAAAGTTGACACCCTTCCGCCTTGAACTTCTTTTACAGCAACACGTAATTCTTTTTCACTGTAAGGGCTAGTACAAATACTATATGAACGACGAAGTTCCTCGCCATTAACCATTGACTTAATGGTTATATATTGTCCTTGTTTAAATTGATATTCTGGCTGGATAGCCAAAGGAATTTCAAACGCAACCGATACAGCATCAGCTGTTTCTCTTCGAATATCTTTAATTTTTAAGGTGTTAAATCTTGCCATTTTTTTAATTTTAGTTTGCAAAAATAGATATAAAAAACAAATATATCAGATTGAAACTCATTTTTAGTATTAAAACTAAGAAGTCTAATCTATTAACTGTAAATTTTTATTCTTTGTAAACTTCATTGTATTTTAATTGTTACTGACATAAATCAGTAGTTAAACGTTTGAAAAAAAGACCTCAAAAGTGTATATTTGTATAATTCATTAAACTTAAAAAATGGAAATCAATAAATTTGAAGAACTATTTGAAAGCAAATTAGCTAAAAATGAGATGGTAGAACCAAAAGATTGGATGCCAGAAAATTACCGTAAACATCTAATTCGCCAAATATCTCAGCACGCACACTCAGAAATAATTGGCATGTTGCCAGAAGGAAATTGGATTACACGTGCCCCTAGTCTACGAGCAAAAGTTGTATTATTAGCAAAAGTTCAAGACGAAGGGGGGCATGGATTATATTTATACACTGCAGCAGAAACACTTGGTATTAGTAGAGATGAATTATTAGACAACTTACATACGGGTAAGGCAAAATACTCTTCTATATTTAATTACCCTACTTTAACATGGGCCGATATCGGAGCTGTAGGTTGGTTAGTAGATGGGGCTGCGATTATGAATCAAGTTATGTTACAACGTACATCATATGGCCCTTACGCTCGAGCGATGGTCCGTATTTGTAAAGAAGAAAGTTTCCACCAGCGTCAAGGTTTTGAAATAATGACTCGACTAGCTTTTGGAACAGAAGAACAAAAAGCAATGGCTCAAGATGCATTAAATCGTTGGTGGTACCCTACAATGATGATGTTTGGGCCTCCTGATGCCGAATCTCCTAATAGTGAAAATGCCTTAAAATGGAGAATTAAACGAGAAACCAATGATCAATTACGTCAACGTTTTGTTGATCAAACAGTGCCGCAAGTTCAATATTTAGGATTAACTGTTCCTGATAAAAATTTAAAATGGAACGAAGACAAAAAAGGATACGATTTTAGTCAACCTGATTGGGCAGAATTTAAAAATGTAATAAGTGGAAATGGTCCCTGCAACAAGCAACGTTTAGCAGCTCGAAATAAAGCTCACAATGATGGAGCTTGGGTTAGAGAAGCTGCACAAGCTCATGCAAAAAAGCATCAAGAAATATATGTAGCTGCATAATAATTTAGTAAGATTAATAATTAAAATACAAAAAAATGAGTGATAATCAAGGCCCAGTATGGGAAGTATTTGTACAAAAAAAAGCAGGACAACCATTTGTTCATTGCGGTAGCTTACATGCTTTTGACAAAGAAATGGCTTTACAAAATGCTAGAGATTTATACACACGCCGAAACGAAGGCGTTGCTCTTTGGGTAGTTCCATCAAATGCTATTGTGGCTAGTAGCCCAGAAGATATTGGTCCTTTTTTCGAACCTTCCAACGACAAAGTATATCGCCACCCAACATTTTATCAAATTCCGGATGCTGTAGGGCATATGTAAAACTATAAAGTTTATGTTTTTGACATGTGTAATCTATTAATGAAATATACATTTCAGAACCCTAAAACTTAACATTAAATTAATTATGACAACACAAGAAGCATTATTTCAATATACACTTCGTTTAGGCGACACTAATTTAATTTTAGCACAACGTTTAAGTGAATGGACAGGCCATGGACCTTTTTTAGAAGAAGATTTAGCTTTAACGAACATTACACTAGATATTACAGGAACCGCTAAATCATTTTTAGAGTACGCAGCAACTATTGAAGGAAAAGGTAGAACCGAAGACGATTTAGCCTATTTTAGAAATGATAGGCAATACTTTAATGCTCAAATTACTGAACAACCAAATGGAGATTATGCCAAAACAATCGTTAGACAGGTAATTATGGATTGTTTTGATTTTTATTTTTATACCGAATTAGCAAAAAGTAAGGATGAAACTTTAGCAGGTATTGCTCAAAAATCAATAAAAGAAGTAACCTATCATTTAAGACATACTTCATCATGGTTGAATCGTTTTGGAGATGGGACTGAAGAAAGCCATGAAAGGGCTCAAAACGCTTTAAATGAATTATGGCAGTACACTGATGAATTATTTGAAATGAATGAAGTTGATACTTTTTTAATAAAAGAAAACATAGGCGTTGATTTAAACCTAGTAAAAACAAAATGGGAAAAACATATCAATGAATTATTAGAAAAAGCAACGTTAAAGAAACCTGAAAATGTATTCATGCAAACAGGAAGTCGCGATGGCATTCATACCGAGCACTTAGCTTTTATTTTAGCTGAAATGCAAGCTCTACCACGCATGCTTCCTAACGCAAAATGGTAATTGAAAATTTACAAAAAATAGATCTGCTTTTTTAACGGAATCCGTATTAATTATTTTATTAAAATGTCATCTTTTAAAGAAAACTGGAAAAAATTATCTCCTTACTTTGTTGACATCTGGCAATACATCATAATTATTGTAATAATGATTGTAGCTGCACTATTTATTTTATAAACATTGAACTATACTAAACAACATATTTTAAACTTACTTTCTGAAATTCCTGATCCTGAAATTCCGGTTATTACAATAGTTGAATTAGGAGTTATTAGAGATATTGAATTAATAAATGATACTTCAGTATCAATTAAAATAACCCCCACTTACTCTGGATGTCCAGCTATGAAACAAATAGAGGATGATGTTAGAAAAAAATTATTAAATGTTGGATTTATAAATATTACAATACATACCATTTTTTCTCCACCCTGGACAACTGATTGGATTACATCTGAAGCAAAAGATAAATTAAGAAAGTATGGCATTGCTCCTCCAGAAGAAACCACTCAAGATAAAAGTTGGCTAACAGGTGAAACAAAAATTATTAGTTGCCCGAGATGCAAATCCCAAAACACTAAACTAATTTCACAATTTGGCAGCACAGCATGTAAAGCATTATATCAATGTCAAACCTGCTTAGAGCCATTTGATTATTTTAAATGTATTTAATATAACCTAAAATATATGAATTTTATAACCTCAGAAATACAAGATAAAGTAATGATTATTACTTTAAATCGTGCCGATAAATTTAATAGCTTTAATCGAGAAATGGCATTACAACTTCAAGAAGCTTTAAATAATGCTGAAATAAATAATGAAGTACGCTCTATTGTTTTAACAGGCTCAGGCAAAGCTTTTTGTGCAGGTCAAGATTTAGCAGAAGCTATTGATCCCAATGGGCCAGGCATTGGAAAAATTGTAGAAGAACATTACAATCCTATCATATTAAAAATACGTAAAATAGAAAAGCCTATTATAGCAGCCGTTAATGGAGTAGCAGCAGGAGCTGGCGCTAATATAGCCCTAGCATGCGATATAGTAACAGCAACTTATTCCGCTTCTTTCATTCAAGCCTTTAGTAAAATTGGATTAGTTCCTGATAGCGGAGGAACCTTTTTTTTACCTCGCTTAATTGGTTTTCAAATGGCATCGGCGCTAATGATGACTGGAGACAAAGTATCAGCTCAAGATGCTAAACAAATGGGCATGATATATAAGGTTTTCCCTGATGAAACATTTATGAAGGAAGTCTTAGAATTTGCTAAAACGTTATCAAACATGCCTACTAAAGGTATAGGATTAACCAAAAAATTATTAAACGAAAGTTTAATAAACACGTACGATAAGCAACTGAATAATGAAGGTAAAATACAAGTAGAAGCTGCTAATACCTATGACTATAAAGAAGGTGTTAATGCCTTTTTAGAAAAACGAATACCTAATTTTAAAGGAAACTAAACGTTACTAACCCCATGAGAGGTTATTAAACCAGTTGTTGTTTACAATTTTTTGTATCACTCATATAAAAATAAAGTTATAAAAGTAATTTTACTATTATGATACGATACAAACTCTTTTTTATATCAATACTCTCTATCTCTATTTCATCATTGGCGCAGCCTAAAAAAGAATATTATGATAATGAGCAAACTAAACTTAAATCCGAAAGTAATATAGTTAAAGGAATGCCACATGGTAAACACATAGAGTATTACCAAAATGGAAACATTGCTCGAAAAGGTTATTTTTATAATGGAAAAGAAGATAGCACATGGTATTTTTATTACGACAATAATATAATAAAGGCTACAGAAAATTATGTAAAAGGTAAAAAAAATGGTCATAATCGTTATTATTTTAAAAATGGAAAACTTGCTCAGGAAACTATCTTTAAAAATAATTTAGCCGATAGTATATGGACTTCTTATTATGAAAACAATGCAGTTAAAAGTAGAGAAAGCTTTTTAAACGGAAAAAAACAAGGCTCATGGATTTATTATTTTGATAATAATCAAATTGAAAGTATTGGAAATTTTGATAATGATTTAAAACAAGGAGAGCTTACTAATTACCATAAAAATGGCAAAATAGCCTCTGTAAATCACTATAATAAAAATATACTATTTGGTAAATCTGAATCTTACTATGAAAGTGGTCAAAAAAAATTCGAAAAAGAATATGTTGACTCTGTTACATTTTTACTTCTTAACATGTGGGATGAACATGGTAAACAAATTATATCAAACGGGAACGGTACATTAACTGCTCAATACAATAATGGAATAATTAAAGCTCAAGGCGCCTATAAAGATGGTTACATGGATGGATTATGGCGTTATTTTCATACAAATGGAGAATTAGATTACGAAGCCAATTATAAAAAAGGAATTTTAAATGGCTATTACTCATCATACTATCTTAACCATTTTATAAAAAGCGAAGGACTTTTTGTGAATGGTAAAAAAAATGGTAAATGGATATTTTATACTGAAAAGGGAGAAAAAGAGATGGAAGGAATACTTAAAGATGATTTAAGAAACGAACATTGGATTTATTACTATTCAAATGGAAAAAAAGAATCTGAAGGTAACTTTATTGATGATAAACAACATGGTACCTGGAATTACTTTTATCCAACCACCGAAAAATGGAAACAAGGAGACTATGACAATAATTTGAAGGTAGGAATTTGGACAACTTGGTTTGAAAATGGGAAAAAACTACAAGAAGGTCCTTATATTTCAGGTAAAGAAAATGGACAATGGCAAAGTTGGTATGATAATGGACAACTAAAAGATCAAGGAAACTTTAAAAATGCTCAAATTATTGGTGTTTGGGAAGGATGGTATAGTAACGGAAAACCAAACTACAAAGGATCATATAATGAAAAAGGCAAAAAACAAGATTTTTGGCAATATTGGTATCAAACAGGCAATTATAGAGAAACAGGGTATTACGAAAATGGCATTAAACATGGGAAATGGATAAGCTATTATGAAAAAGGCAATTTTATAGACAGTGAAGGATATTACAGTAAAGGTAAACAACACGGCAAATGGATTTATTATTACGAAACCGGTGGTGTTATGAAAATTCAAGGTTTCAAAAACGGGCAATTATCAGGAAAATCAATCTCTTACTACTCCAACAATAAAATACAATCCGAATGTAATTACAAAATTATAGGAGAAAAAAGAAAGGGTAAAAAACAAAGTGTAGCTCATGGTAACTGGATATTTTACGATAAAAATGGAAGTGAGATTAATAGAACTACATACAAAAACGGAATAAAACAATAACTCTAACATAACATATACATGGCCTATATATTACCAGTAAATAATACAGAACCAAGTTTTGGGAAAAACACATTTATTGCACCAAATGCAACAATCGTTGGAGATGTTATTTGCGGAGATGATTGTAGTTTTTGGTTTAATGCAGTTATCAGAGGCGATGTTAACTCTATAAGACTAGGTAACAAAGTAAACATTCAGGATGGAGCAGTAATACATTGTACTTATCAAAAAACAAAAACAATATTAGGCAATAATGTATCTGTAGGCCATAACGCTATTGTTCATGGAAGTTTAATACACGACAATGTTTTAATAGGCATGGGAGCAATTATAATGGATAATTGTGAGATAGGCTCTAATTCTATTATAGCAGCTGGCGCAGTATTAACAGAAGGCACAAAAGTACCTAGTGGGTGTATTTTTGCCGGAGTACCAGCTAAAAAAGTAAAAGATATTTCGGAAGAATTAATTAATGGAGAAATTAACCGAATTGCAAATAATTATTTAATGTACAGTAGTTGGTTTAAATAAATCCTTTTTTTATAACTATACACTAGCAAATTTGAGATTTTTTGTAGTAAGTGTAACAATCAAAATATAACAATAAACTCAAAAAACAGATATTTAGGGGTTTTAAGAGTAAAAATAATCTATTTATTATTAATAAAATTTGGATTTTAGCTAATAAGCCTATATATTTGCAACCCAAATTAAAAATAATAAAATCAAATAATGTTAATAGTAGCAGTAAAAGAAGGCGAAAGCATTGAAAAAGCTTTAAAAAAATTCAAAAAGAAATTTGAAAAAACAGGTGTTGTTAAGCAACTACGTAACCGTAAAAACTTCGAAAAACCATCTGTAACAAATAGACAAACTCGTATTAAAGCTGTATATAAGCAAAAAATGCAATTAGGCTTATCTGCTGAATAATATTCGTTTTTTTACAAAAAATTATATATATACCTAAGGTTATTGTGAATTTTTAAACTAAATTCGTTATAACCTTAGGTTTTTTATGTTTAATAACCAACTAATATCTTTTTTTGATTACTTATCGTACGAGAAAAAATATTCTAGTCATACAGTTACATCTTATAAAAACGACATCTTTCAATTTATTAAATTTATTAGTGAAGATGAGACACATGTAATTAATTTATCTGAAATTAATTACCAACATATACGCGCCTGGGTTTCAGATTTGATAAATCATAAAATTACCCCACGCTCTGTTAATAGAAAATTATCATCATTGAAATCTTTATTTAAATACTTACAACGTCAAAAATTAATTGATGTAAATCCTTTATCTAAAATTTCTGGTCCAAAAATACCAAAACGACTTCCTGTTTTTGTTGATGAACAACAAATGGAAAATTTATTTTCAAAAGTAGTGTTTGAAGGAAACTTTAACGGCTTAAGAGATAGATTAATATTAGATTTATTATACCAAACAGGTATAAGAAGATCTGAATTAAAGAATTTGAAAGAAAGAGATATTGACATCTACAATTCAACTATTAAAGTTTTAGGGAAAAGAAATAAAGAACGAATTATCCCAATTTCTTTAGAGCTAAAGCGTAACCTTAGCAACTATTTAAACGTAAAAAAGGAAAACCAGTTTGAAAACCACATGTTACTAGTTAATGATAAAGGCTCTGAATTAAGCGAACAATATATTTATACAATAGTAAAAAAATATTTATCATTAATTACTACCATACAAAAAAAGAGCCCTCATATATTAAGACATACATTTGCTACACATTTACTAAATAATGGCGCCGATATTAATGCTGTTAAAGATTTATTAGGACACGCAAACTTAAGTGCTACACAAGTATATACTCATAATACTATTGAGAAACTTAAAAAATCCTATAAACAAGCTCATCCAAGAGGAGAATAACAAATATTTTACAAATTACTAACCATAAAAAGAGGATTAATTATGACAACAAACATTCAATCAGTGCATTTTGATGCCGACAAAAAATTAATTGATTTTGCGAATGAAAAAGTAAATAAATTAAAAACATTTCATGATAACTTAATTAATACTGAGATTATAATGAGATTAGACAAATCATCAACTACTGAAAACAAGGTAGTGGAGATTAAAATATTAACAAAAGGACAAGATTTATTTTCAAAAAAACAATCCACATCTTTTGAAGAATCAATTGATTTAGCTTGTGAAGCCTTAAAAACTCAAATTATTAAACACAAAGAAAAATCAGCTGGATCTAAAATAAACATTAATGATTTATAAAAAAAGGAGCTAAATGCTCCTTTTTTTATAATGTTACCGAAGGACTTAATGTAACCTTTGAATTAATTGAATTTGATATTAAACAGGCCTTTTCAGATTTATCTAGTATTCTTAATGCTTTATCACGATCTTCTTCTTTTTCAATAAACACTATAGGTTTTAAAATTACTTCTGTTATAATATATTTTCCATCAACTTGATTTAAAACACCAGTAGCATTGCAATTAAATGATTTAAATTCTAATCTAGAATTTTCTGCAATGGCTAAAAATGTAGTCATAAAGCAAGAATTAACAGCCGCTGTAAAAAAATGTTCTGGTGACCAAATTCCATCTATTCCTTTTGGAAACTGTGGAGGAGTAGCAACAGTTATAGAAGTATTTAATTCTGGTGATGAAACTTCCCCTATTCTTCCTTCTGTCCATTTAAGATTAACATGATAATGATGTGACATTTTTACTGAAATTGATTAAATAATTTTATTAATTCTTGAGATGGAACAACTCCTGATTGTTTCCAAACTGGTTTTCCATTTTTGAACATAATTAAAGTAGGTACACTTCTAATTTGATAAACAGATGCCGCTTCAGGATTTTTATCGACATCTATTTTTATAATTATGGCTTTATCTTGCATTTGTGTTTTTACTTCTTTTAAAATAGGAGCCATTGTTTTGCAAGGGCCGCACCACTCAGCAAAAAAATCTACTAATACAGGTTTATTAGTATTTATGATATCATTAAACTTATTCATTTTTTTATGATTGAGGTACTTTACAATTTTGATTAACACAAGAAATGCAAGTATTTAATAAGGCTTGTATAAATAAAAAAACACCTGCTATTACTAAAATATAATCTAAAGTAATTATTCCTGATACGATAAATAAAAGTGATAAAATCACTCTAATAATTCGCCACAAATTCCAATTATATAATAAACGGTATTTCATTTTGTGCTTCTTAAACCTTTCCATTTAAACTCATCCAACCTCCTCCATTATACACTTCTTTAAACCCTAGAGATAACAATGTAGATTTGGCAGATGCGCTTCTCATTCCACTTGCACAACATGTAATAATAGGTGTGTGTTTTTTAATTTTATTAACTTGAGAAGATAATTCATTTAATGGAATATTAATACTTCCTTTTACATGGCCTGATGAATATTCTCCTCGTGTTCTTACATCAATAATTTGAGCTCCACTTTTTACAAGCTCTTTAAAATTTATTTTTGGACCTAAACCAAGGGCTCCCTTTATTGCATCTAACATACTATAATTTTAATGATTATTTTTTATGATATTATGTGAATTTTCTTTGTATTCTTTTTTGAACTTATAAAAAAAATTAAGCCAAATTAATCTTGACCATCTTAATGTTAAAGGTGCTACAACAATTATAAATACTGTTATAAAAATAGCAAACGTTAATAATTCCCAGTTTAAAAAATAACTTTGAATAGCATACCAAATTATAAACCAACCCGAAGAAATTGCATACGAAACATACATTGCTCCGTAAAAAAAGCTGGGCTCATCCTCATATTCTAAATTACAATGATTACATGTTTTATGAATTTTAAACATTTTAGAAAGATTATATGGATTATGTGATTCAAAAACATCTCCTTGATGACATCTTGAGCATTTATTAAATAACATGGAATACAATATATTAAAAATTAGCATAACCGATATTTTAAAGATAATTACAGATTAATTTTGCAATACAAATATACTACACATTTAAATTTTGATGTGTTACATTTGTTACATAATGTATAAAAGATATAAATTAAAGCTATCCTATTATTTCGTAAAGACCCCAAAATATAAGGCATAAACCTATTGTGCTAGTACTATACATAACAATATCAAAAGATTGATTAGAATGAAAGTTAATACAAGTAATTAAAAATCCTATTAATAAAAATAAAGATCCAAAGCTTATTTTAATAAGTCCATTTTTTCGGTGAACTGCATATCTCACTTTTTTTAATTGTTGAATAATTTCAACAATTAATTCTTTATTATCAGTTTTTTCAAATAATTGCTGTTCAATTTCATTAAAATTGATGTTATTATCTGCTAACTCTTTGGCAAACAGATACAAAATTTCCCATTGATTTTCTTTATTCTGCATATAAAAACATTTAAACTAATTTATAAAAAATAAAATAAGTTAAAATATGATTTATGTCAGATTTAAAAATACAATTCTACATATTATTAGTTTTAAAAAACTCTAATTTAGAATTAAATATAGCCGCCATAAGAGTTCCTCTTTTTTTTGCCTCTTCAGCTATAGGTCCAGAAAAAAATTCATCAACCGTATTAGTCCAGTTTTTAACCCAAATTATAAAATGACTTTCGTCTATAGGCATTCGAGCATGAGGCGGAAAAGGGGCGCCACTATATGTATGCTCATTAAATAAAATAGTTTGCCAAAAACGATACATTTTCTCTAAATGCTCATTCCATTTATTACCAACTCTTTCTTCAAATATTGGGCCTAACACATTGTTTTGTTGTATTCGTTTATAAAAAGTATTAACTACTAATTTTATATCTTCTATGTGTTCAATATCTCTTTTCATATATTAAATTATGCAGTGGTACTAAAAATATTACCCTCTGGAATTTTTTTCCAATAACGTTTATCAAAAGATAAACAGATGTTACGTAAAAATAATTTACCAGATTCCTTTATAATAATTTTATCAGTGGTTATTTCAATTAATTCGTCTTTTAAAAACTCATCAAATTTATTTTTAGATTCAAGATAGTATGTATCTAAATTTGTTTGATGTTGACACATTAAATCTAAAATATGTTGTCTAATTACTAAATCTTCGGCCGTTAATGCATGTCCTTTAAATAAAGGAAAATGTCCACTGTTTACAACTATTTGATATTCTTCAACCGTTTTTATATTTTGAGAAAATCCGTCCCATGTATCGCTAATAGATGAACATCCTAATCCAATTAATAACTTTGTGCTATTGGTTGTGTATCCCATAAAATTTCTGTGTAATTTTTTATTTTCAAAAGCATCAAAAAGCGTATCGTTAGGTAACGCAAAATGATCCATTCCAATATCAGAATAATTAGATTTTAAAAATAATTCCTTTCCTTCTTCATATAAACTGCGTTTATATGAATCTGCAGGCAAATCTTTTTCGGAATATTTTCTTTGTCCCGGCTTTAACCAAGGCACATGTGCGTAGCTATAAAAAGCAATTCTTTCTGGTTTTAAAGAAATAATTTTTGTGATTGTATCATGTATAGATTGTATTGTTTGATAGGGCAATCCATAAACTAAATCAAAATTGATAGAAGTATAACCAATTTCTCTTGCATAATTAACTACTTGATTAACTTCTTCAAATGTTTGATAGCGATTAATGGTATCCTGAACCTTTTCATCAAAATCTTGAATACCAAAACTTACTCTTTTAAAACCTAGAAGATATAATGCTTTTAGATGCTCTTGAGTTGTATTTCCAGGATGTCCTTCAAAACTAAAATCATAATCAGAAGAAACGTCAACTGTATCTAGAATTGATTTTAACAAATAGGTTAAATTTTCAGGAGAAAAAAAAGTTGGGGTACCTCCTCCTAAGTGTATCTCTTTTATTAAAGGCTTTCCTTCAAATTGATTTAAATATAAATTCCATTCTTTTAATAAAGTTTCTATATAAGGAAGTTCAACTTTATGGTTTACTGTAATACGAGTATTACATGCACAGTATGTACAAAGACTTTCACAATATGGTAAATGGATATATAAACTTATGCCATCTGAATTATGCTTTATAAATGCATTTTTTAAATGTTTAATCCATGTATCTTCATCCATATTATTATCCCAATATGGAACTGTTGGGTAACTTGTATATCTTGGAGCTTGGATATTATATTTAGCTACTAAATCTGTTGTCATGAGTTCTTATTTATATTTATAATATAAGCATCTAAAAAAGATTTAATTACATATAATTTAAATCATTATTTTTTTTAAGATGTATTATTCCAAAAGCATTTAATATTAGGATAATTGGATATGTAGGGTCTATCTCATGCCATTTAATTCCAAAATTTGCTCTACCTCCAAATTTATGATGATTATTATGATAACTTTCTCCCATCATTAAAACATCTATAGGCAATAAATTTTTTGCAGTATCCCCTACTTTAAAACTAACATATCCATATTTATGTGCAAACCAGTTAATAATAGCACCATGAATAGGACCCATTAAAAAATGTAATGGTAATAAGAGATACATCCACCAATGTGTTGCATAATTCCAATAAAACAAAAAATAAAGGATCCCCCAAGCAATTCTTACTATCCAGCTTCCTGCTATGTTTTCAAATGTTTTCCAATATGGAACTCCTTTTTTAAATTTCTCTTCTATTGGCTTTTCATTATTTAATATTGATAAATAAACCACTAAAGTTTTTTTCATCATATCAAATAAATTTTTAGAATATAATGGAGAATGCGGATCATTTTCTGTATCGGCATAAGCATGGTGTAAACGATGCATAATACCATATGCTTTGGGGCTAAGAAATGAAGAGCCTTGAAAAATCCAAGTTAAAATATAAAAAAACTTTTCCCAAAATTTATTCATTGTAAACATTTGATGCGCTGCATATCGATGTAAAAAAAAAGTTTGTACAAAAAGCGAAAGGTACCAATGAAGTATAAAAAAAATTAATATAGACATGTATATATTTTATTTTTGAAATTAATAATTAACTTAAAACTTGTTCATTTTTTAATTCTGATAAAAAATTATCAATAATACCAGATTTAACATGAGGCATAACAACAATTTTATACCATTTTGGATGAGCATCATGGCTATCTGGGACGAGATGATATTTAGTAGCTAATTCATGGCTTATGTAATCAGCGTCTATTGTGACAATATTTAAATCTGGGTGTCGATAATGTTTTATATTTAATTCGTTTAATGTATCAGAAATAAACTCTGCTCGATCAACTAACTGCCTCATTTTTACAGTCCAACCTACAGAACCATGAATTCGTAAAATCATCCATACACAAACTGCGTTAGCACCAGATCGACTTCCGCATAATGTATAATCTTTCCCTTTAACATAACCAGCTTCATTTGTGCAAACATATTTCATGTATTCTTTTCTAACTAAAAAAATACCTGTTCCATAAGGCGCTTGAAGCATTTTATGCCCATCAATAGAAAATGAAGAAATGTTTTTGTTTCTAAAAGTAAAGGAACTATTATTATTGGTAAATGGGTAAATAAATCCACCATAAGCTCCATCTACATGAAGTTTATAATTAACTCGTAAAACATTTAGAAGATTAGTTATTTTATCCACATCATCAACAGAACCAAACATAGTAGTTGACATGTTTACATTAACAATAAAATATTTAATTCCGTTTATTAAAGCTGTTTCTATTTTTTTTTCTAAATCTTTTAATACAACCTCTCGAGTATCTTTATTAACTAGTATCTCTACGCCATTTAAATTTAATAAATCTAGTGCTTTAGGTATAGAGTAATGAGTATCTTCTGAGTAAATAACTGCAATTTCATTTAAATTTGCATTAAACTCATTTTTAAAATAATTTCTATAAATCCAAACAGCTTCTATATTAGCCTCTGTTCCTCCGCTAGCAACATATCCATCATAAGATTTAGGATCTGCACCAAAAATTTCTTCGGCACAAATTTTTATTAAATCTTTTTCTATTTCATGAGTACCAGAAAAAAAATCTTCGTGATCATCTCCTAAAGTATGAACGCCAATATGATTTGGATTTGCTATTAATGTAGATAAAAATGGAGCATCTTTTAAAAATGGAGCATCATCATAAAATATATCCGTATCTAAAAAAGTTCCTGGAATACCTAAAATATTTTCGGTACGATAATTAGTGTTTTTACTTAACGCATCAAACACTTTGCGTTTTATTAAAGAATATGAATATTTTTCCCAGAACATAATTTATTAACTAATGACATTTTTTTGGTGAACATTTCATAATAGAAATTTCTTTATGATTACTCTCGCAACAATTAACACGATGAGATTTTTTTTCAAACTGAGGGCTTAAATAAGGAATACCTAAATTCAATCCTCTGACAATTAATAATATTGCCATAATAGAAATCATATATGGTATTGACTTACGAATGTTGTTACGGAATTTCAATGATATAAATTGTCCAAAGAATGCAACTGCATACATAACTGGTATAGTTGCAATACCAAAATAAAACATAAACGCCGCTCCTTTTAAATAATGCCCTGTTGCAATAGCCCCTGTAATTCCTAAATAAACTAATCCACAAGGAAGTAACCCATTTAATAATCCAATAAAAAACAAAAAGTGTAATCCTTTTTTATTAAATAAATTTCCTAACTGAAGTTTTAATGAATTAATAAAAGAATAAATAAATGTGATATTTTTAAAATTAATCCAATTTATCTTACTTGAAACTACAACTAACAAAAGCAATAAACCTATTGTAATTGATAGCATTTGTTGAAATCCTCCCAAAAATACCGACTGACCTAATAATCCAAAAATAAGACCTAAAAATATATATGTAATTAATCTACCTATATTATATACTAAAATAGCAATGTTTTTTTTAATATAGGAATATTGATGAATAGGAAGAGCAAGAGCAATAGGACCACACATACCAATACAATGAAAACTTCCTAATAATCCTAATGATATGGCAGCAATTATGAGTTCCATTTTAATTAATAAAGATTACATCTTCTTTAAAGTAACTTTTATTGTTTGACAACCACGATAATTGAAGACGATAAGCACCATGAATAAATTGTTTTAAATTTATAACTTGTTTGCACCCTACGAAATTCATTTTTAATTGAACATCCTTTTTAGCATCAGATGGTCTAAAAAAAGTAATAGTTCCTTTAAAATCATTTGTTAGTAAAGTTGAATCAATAGATAAAATAATAGATTCTTTATTTACATCATGTGTAATACTTTTTTCTAACTGTTTTTCATTATTAGTAGCATTAATCTTGTTTTGAAAATTAATTTCTTGGGCATAATAGTCTTTACTCACTAAATCAATATCTTGACCATAGCTCATAAAAACTAAAGTTAATATAAGAGCTACAAAACTCACATAAAGTATAATTATTTTTTTACCGAAATTCATATTAAATATTTTTAATTATTATTCTTAAATTTTATAGGGCCTAAAAAATTTGTTTTTACGGTTTTAATTTTTTTACCATTAGAATATACTCCGATTTCTAATTTCACTTTTCTTTCCTGTAAGTCTTTCTTATTTAAATAAACAAAAAATTCTCCTTCTGTTACTGCTTCTGGTTTAACTTTAATTTCCTTTCCTATTAATTGAATTTTATAATCTTTAAAATTTTCAACTTTTAATTCAACAGGCAAATCTTTACGTGTTTTATTTACCAGTTTAATTGTAAATAAATTACTTAATTGATCATTTGGCTGAACTTGAAATAACATACCTTTTGCTCTTAAAACAGTAGCATCATAATCAGAACGAGTTGAAAGTAATGTAACTTCAATACCTATTAAAACAAGTAAAACAACAGAATACGCTTTCATTCTAGTTGTAAATGTTAACTTTCTTTTTTCTTTTATTCCATTTTCTGAATCATAACGAATTAAACCTTTTTCAAAGCCAACACTTTCCATCATATGATCACAAGCATCAATACATGCTGTACAACTAATACATTCTAATTGTGTTCCATTTCTAATATCGATACCTGTAGGACAAACTTTAACACACAAATTACAATCGATACAATCCCCTCCAGTTCTAATTTCATTTTTCTTAAAATGATGTCTTTGCTCGCCTCTCACATAATCATATGCAACTACTACAGAATTTTTATCTAGTAAAACGCCTTGCATTCTTCCGTATGGACAAACAATTAAACAAACTTGTTCTCTAAACCACCAATAAACAAAAAAGAAGATTGTAGAAAATAATACTATCCCTAAAAAAGAGCCTGTATTTTTTAAAGGAAATTTTAAAATATCTAACACATTATCTAGACCTATAATATAACTCAACAATGTGTTTGCTATAATAAAAGAAATAGAATAAAAAGCCAAAAATTTTAATATTCGCTTTTTAATTTTATCAGAATTCCAAGGCGCTTTTTTTAAAGCTTTTTGATATGTAGCATCTCCTTCAATCCAATATTCAATTTTACGAAAAATCATTTCCATGAAAATCGTTTGAGGACATGCCCATCCACAAAATAATCTACCAAAAACTACTGTAAATAAAGCTACAAATACTATAAAAATTAGCATTCCTAAGCCAAATATGAAAAAATCTTGTGGCCAAAATATAGATCCAAATAAAATAAATTTTTTATCAGGAACATTAAATAAAAATAACGGCTCACCGTTATATTTTATAAAAGGAACGGTAAAAAAAACAATCAGATAAAACCAAGTGAAAAAAGTTCTTAAATTATAGTACTTCCCAAAAGGTTTTGTTGGAAATACCCAAGCTCTCTCACCTTCTTGATTTACAGTTGATATTGTGTCTCTAAAAGATTCGTCTTGTTGTTTATCTGATTGTTGATTTTTTTGAGTATCCATTATTTTTTAGTAACATGTAAACTATCAACTTTTAACTGAATATTTAAACTATCATTTATTACTGATAAAGTATCATTTAATGGTTTTATTCCAGATTCTGTATATAAATCTCCTTGAGGTGCTTTACCATTTGGAGGATTTGTACCTCTTAAAGATTTAATATATGAAGCTAATTGTGCAATTTGCATTGGAGATAAATCTTCTTTCCATGACTTCATTCCTTTTTCAACCCAACCATATTTAATAGATTTAAAAATATCTTGTATACTTCCTCCATGAATCCAGTAATCATCTGTGAAATTAGGTCCTACCGTACCTTCACCTAATTTACCATGGCATGCCGAACAGTTTGCTAGAAAAACATCTTTACCTGAGGCAATATCAGAAGCCTCTGTTAATAATTTAACGCTATTTTCATCTACATTATTTGCTGATGTTTTCATGTATTCATCAACTTCTAATTTAGCTTGTGCCATTGCTTTATTATATTCTACAGTTTGTAAATCACCTGTTCCTATAACATGAAAATTAATTAAATAAACTATGGCTACAACTATGGTTAAATAAAAACCATATTTCCACCATGGTGGTAAGTTATTATCTAGTTCTTTAATTCCATCATAGTCATGATCTAGCATAATACTATTTTCTTCTTCAACAGCAACAGCATCTGTTAAACTCATCATTAATTTTGATTCAGATTTTTTAACTTTTGTTGTGGTTTCAACTACGGTATGATTTTTAACTAAAAAATTAAATTGATAAATTATTAATCCTAGAACCAATAATTCTAACAAAACTATTACTAGCATAAAATAAAAAGTAAACTGATCAAGACCTCCTATTCTTCCGTCATCTGCTTTAGATACAATTACAGCTGCTTTTTCTTGAGACATCATTGAAAATGATAACAACAATAAAATAACAGAAGTTATATTTCTTGTGGTTGAAGAATTATCATCTTGTTTATTGCTATACTTTGATGTTAAATAATCGCTATCGGCAATATTTTTAAAAACACTACTAAAAGCCACGATTACAATTGCTAAAATAATAATTGTAACTAATAGTGTTAAAAATAACACATTAGAAAAATAAGAAGTATTTCCCTTACTAGTTTGCTCTTGACAAATACCAATTGTTGGCAAAAATAATGCAAGTGCAAGTGATTTAATTTTATTAAAATTGTTCATAAGTATAAATTAAATATGTTCGTTTTCTGTTTCGTTAATTGGAAGTTGACTTAATTTTTCGAAATGTTTTTTATTCCCTTTAATTACATAAAAAGTAACCAAACCAAAAAACACAACAAATATGATTAATGATATTAAAGGGTAAATTCCAATACCAGTAATACTTTCTAAATAGTTTTTAAATTTCATGATTAAATATTTTTTTATTAAAAATTATTTTGATGCTTTTAATCCTTCTGATTTAATATCTTTTCCTAAACGCTGTAAATAAGATATTAACGCTACTATTTCTCTATCTGGTAGGGTTTCAATACCATCTTTTTTCAAATTAGCTGTAATTTCTTTTGCTTGTTTTTCCATATCTAAAATAGCGGTGTTTTCATACCCTTCTGGATAAGGAACTCCTAAACGTTTCATCGCTTTTATTTTTGAAATGGTAGAATTAGCATCTAATTGATCTTCTAACAACCAAGGGTATTGTGGCATAACAGAACCTGGAGTCATAGATGTTGGATCCATCATATGATTATAATGCCAGCTATCTGGATACTTACCTCCTAATCTAGCTAAATCTGGTCCGGTACGCTTACTACCCCACTGAAATGGATGATCGTATACAAATTCGCCAGCCTTAGAGTACTCTCCATAACGAGCTGTTTCACTTCTGAAAGGACGAACCATTTGAGAGTGACATGTATAACAACCCTCCCTAACATAGATATCTCTACCTTGAAGTTCAAGTGGAGTATAAGGTTTAACACTTGCTATGGTAGGAATATTTGATTTTACTAAAAATACAGGTATAAATTCTATTAAACCACCTATAGCAACCACCACTAAACTTACTATTAACATTTGAATAGGCTTACGCTCAATCCAACGGTGCCAATGATCTTTAGAGTGAGATTGATATTCTCCTACTAATGCTGGAGCTTGATCTTCTTCTACCTCTAAGAATGTACCTACTTTTATTGTTTTAATTAAATTATATGTCATTAAAACTGCTCCAATTAAATATAAAGCTCCACCAACTGAACGAGCAATATAAAAAGGAATCATTTTAGTAACTGTATCCATAAACTGCCATTTTAATTGACCTTCTGGGGTAAAGTCTTTCCACATAGAACTTTGCATAAAACCTGCCCAATACATAGGAACTGCATATAATACAATTCCTAGAGTTCCTATCCAAAAATGTGTATTAGCTAATTTTTCAGAATATAATTTAGTTTGAAATAATCTTGGTATTAACCAATATAAAATACCAAATGTCATAAATCCATTCCAGCCTAATGCTCCAACATGCACATGAGCTACAATCCAATCTGTATAATGAGCAATTGCATTTACATTTTTTAAAGATAACATTGGACCTTCGAATGTAGCCATACCATAAGCTGTTACAGCTACAACTAAAAATTTTAATCCTACATTATCCCTTACTCTATCCCAAGCTCCTCGTAAAGTTAATAAACCATTAATCATACCTCCCCAAGATGGAGCTATTAGCATTACAGAAAAAACAACACCTAAAGATTGTGCCCAATCTGGAACAGAGGTATATAAAAGATGATGTGGTCCAGCCCATATATACAAGAAAATTAATGCCCAAAAGTGAATAATTGATAAACGGTACGAATAAACTGGTCGTTGAGCAATTTTAGGTAAAAAATAATACATTAAACCTAAATATGGTGTTGTTAAGAAAAATGCAACTGCATTATGCCCATACCACCATTGAACTAATGCATCTTGAACTCCAGCATACCAAGAATAAGATTTCCAAAATGAAACAGGAATTTCAATAGAGTTAACAATATGCAACATAGCTACAGTAACAAAGGTTGCTATGTAAAACCAAATGGCAACGTATAAATGGCGTTCTCTTCGACGAATAATAGTTCCAAACATATTCCATCCAAACACAACCCAAACTAATGTTATTAAAATATCAATTGGCCATTCTAGCTCTGCATATTCTTTTCCAGTAGTTTTTCCTAAAACAAGTGTTAGTGCTGCTAAAACAATTATTAGTTGCCATCCCCAAAAATGAATTTTACTTAATAAGTCACTAAACATTCGTGCTTTTAATAAACGTTGTAGGGAATAATAAACACCCATAAAAATACCATTACCTACAAATGCAAAAATAACAGCATTAGTGTGTAATGGGCGTAAACGTCCAAATGTTGTATAAGGTAATGACAAGTTTGCAGCTGGCAAGTATAACTGAATGGCTGCAATTAAACCCACAAGCATACCTACTAATCCCCAAAGTATCGTTGCATAAGCAAACATTTTAACTATTTTGTTATCGTACTGAAATTTTTGTAGTTCCATATTATTTTGTTTTTTTGGTTTTACTGTTTATTTCTTTTTTGTTTTCTTGAATTGTTGTATTATCAAATAGCATTCTTACGGAGGGTGTATAATCATCTTCATATTGATTGGTTTTTACTGACCAAATAAACGCCACCAAAAACCCTATTGCTAAAAGCAAACTTGCACCTATCATTATAAAAATTGCACTCATATCGGTTATAAAATTACTTTAGTTAACATTTTTTGTAATTGACTTTTATCATTCCGAAAAATGACTTTTATCAGTATTTTATAGATTTAAGTTTTATCTCGTAAAATGAACTCAATCCAGTAGTTAATAATACAATACTTATTGAGCTTATTGGCATTAATATTGCAGCTATTACAGGTTCTAAATCACCTTGTACAGCGTAGAATAATCCTACAAAATTATATAAAATAGAAAGTATAAAACTCGAAAAAATGATGGTCTTTTCTTTTCTACAATAATTAATTAATTCTTTTAAAAGAATAAAATTAGCTCCAGATAAAATAGCATCACATGCCGGAGAAAAATTATTAGTATTATCACTAATAGCTATGCCTATATTACTTTGTTTTAAAGCCCCTGCATCATTCAATCCATCTCCAATCATTAATACTTTGTGGTTTTTAGATTGAAGAAGTTTTATAAAATTTAATTTATCTTCTGGTTTTTGTTCAAACAACATTTCTGTATTATTTCCAAAAATAGATTTTAAAAACATTTCTTCTGAAGAATTATCTCCTGATAAAATTTTTAATTCAAAGTTCGAACCTAAAGATGAAACAATTTGCGTTAACCCATTCCTGTATGTGTTTTTAACCATAAAATAACCAATAAATTCATCATCTATACTAACGTATACTCTACTACCTCTTATTAAGTTATCAGTATTTTTTTCTAAAACAAATTCAGAAGATCCCATTTTAACAAAATGATTATTGATATACGCTGAAGTGCCAAAACCTTTAAACTCTTTATATTGCTTAGCTAATAACGTTTTATTAAAAGGAAGATAAGAAACAATACTCTTACTTAAAGGATGATTAGACTGATTTGCTAATGAACGAATTAATTGTATTTGTTCATCATTCAATTTATCTCCTTGAAAATTAATTTCAGATTTTCCTTGCTCTGTAATTGTTCCTGTTTTATCAAACACAATTGTATCTATTTCAGACATACGTTCAATAACACTCGAATTTTTTATGTATAATTTATATTTATTTAAAATACGAATCATATTACCATTTGTAAATGTTGCACTTAATAAAAGAGCACACGGGCAAGCCACAATAAGTACTGCTGTTACTGCTCCCCATATCTTGGATGAATCATTTACTCCCCAATAAATAGATGCAATAATAGCAACTGAAAATAAAGTATATGTAAAATATTTACTTATGTTATGAATAAATGACGACTTAATTTCTTCTTTATTTTTTTTGAATGTATCATTGTTCCATAGTTGAGTTAAATAACTTTGCGATACTTCTTTTACAACTTCTAGCTCTATAGCTCCTGAGGTTTGTTTACCACCTGCATAAATTATCTCTCCAATTGATTTTTCAATTGGTAAAGATTCTCCAGTTACAAAACTATAATCAATTGTAGCTTTTCCTAAAAATAAAATAGAATCTGCTGGAACTATTTCATCATTATGAATTTTAATTCTGTCGCCAACTTTTAAATCTGATACAGAAATTTGTTTTTCAATCCCATCTGTACTTATTACATGCACACCTAATGGAAAATAAGAAGTAAAATCTCTGTCAAATGATATACTTTGATACGTTCTATTTTGAAAATATCTACCAATTAACATAAAAAAAACTATGCCACTCATTGAATCTAAGTAACCTGGGCCAGTTCCTGAAATTATTTCATACAAACTTCTTGAAAATGTAATCAAAATAGCTAAGGCTATTGGAGCATCTATGTTTAAAAATTTTTGACGCAATCCTTTATATCCTGAAATAAAAAACTCTGATGCTGAATAGAAAAATACAGGAAGAGATAAACATAAATTCAAATAACTAAACCATGTCTTTAATCCAATGTCATCTGATTTTGCTAATGAAAAATATTCAGGAAAACTTAACATCATAATATTACCAAAACAAAATCCTGCTATTCCAATTTTTATAATATAAGCGGTATCGTATTTTTTTACTTTACTAGATTTAATGTCATTTAAACTAATATGTGGTTCATAACCAATAAGAGTAAGTGTTTCGGCTACATGTTTTAAAGATGTTTGATGATAATCAAAAATAATTGTTACTTCTTTTTTAATAAAGTTAACTTGTGATTTTAAAATACCTTTATCAATTTTATTGAGATGCTCTAAAATCCAAATACATGAAGCACAATGCATTTGAGGTAAATAAAAAATAACGTGTTGATGAGTTTCATCTTCAAAATGAACTAACTTTTTTATAATTTGTTGATCGTCTAAGAAATCAAATTTACCTTTTCTAGTTTCTTTTTTTTGATTAATACCCGGATTAGACTCTAAATCATAATAAGAACACAAATCACTCTTATTAATAATTTCATACACTGTTTGACAGCCCTTGCAACAAAAATTCTTTTCTTCAATATGAAAATGAGCTTCTCCAACATCTTCACCGCAGTGATAACAAATTAATTTTATTTGTGATGATTCTTTTACTTTCACATCGCAAATTTATATTTAATGCTTTCTCTGAAAACTGACAATTATCAATATTAAACTTGATAAAGATCAAAAAAATCAAGAATAAATAAATATAAGCAAAATGAAGTAAGATAACTTTGAGTTTAATTATATTTGTGCTATGGAAGTAAAATTTATTGGAGCAACCGAAACAGTAACAGGAAGCAAACATTTAATAACAACTGATACAGGATTTAATATATTGCTTGATTGTGGCTTGTACCAAGGAATGGGAAAGGAAACAGATGGTTTAAATCGAAAATTAGGACTAAATCCATCTGAGATTGATGTAGTTGTTTTATCACATGCTCATATTGATCATTCGGGAAATATTCCGTTATTAGTTAAAGAAGGATTTTTAGGTTCTATTTACTGTACACCTCCTACACTAGAAGTAGTAGAAGTTTTATTATATGATAGCGCTAAAATACATGAATACGATATTGAATATGTTAATAAAAAAAGAGAACAAAGAGGAGAAGAACCTATAAAGCCACTATATACATCAAAAGACGTAGATAGATGTTTAAAACATTTTAAAACAGTTCCTTATCATGCTGAATTTTACTTAAACGAAGACGTGTCTTTTATATTTACAGATGCAGGACATATTTTAGGAAGTGCCGTTACCAATTTTAAATTAAGGCATAATAACAAACGTATTACGCGTTTAACTTTTACGGGAGATGTTGGCAAATACCAAGACATGTTATTAAAAGACCCTGAACGCTTCCCGCAAGCAGATTACATTATTTGTGAATCTACTTATGGAGATAGATTACATGAACAAGATACAGATGCTGAACTACATTTATTAAATGTAGTTAGAAATACATGCGTAGATAAAAAAGGTAAGTTAATTATTCCAGCATTTAGTTTGGGCCGTACACAAGAAATTGTGTACATATTAGATAAACTTAAAAACAAAAAATTATTACCTAACATCAAAGTATATGTAGATAGCCCTCTTTCAACAAACATTACTGATATTATGCGCCAACATGTTACCTGTTTTAATGAACGATTACAAGATTATATCAAAACAGATTCTGACCCATTTGGTTTTAGTAATTTAAAATATATTCGAGAAAAAGAAGAATCTATAGCTCTAAATAGTAGTGATGAACCTTGTATTATTATTTCTTCTTCTGGCATGATGGATGCTGGACGAATTAAACATCATTTAAGAAATACAATTTCTAATGAAAAAAATACAATATTAATTGTTGGCTATTGCTCTCCAAATTCATTAGGTGGAAAAATAAAATCTGGCGAAAAATCAGTAAAAATATTTGGTGAACTACATGATGTAAACGCTGATATCGAAATTATAGATTCTTATAGTGCTCATGCTGATTATTTAGAGTTAATTCGTTTTTTATCTTGTCAAAACAAAGAAGAAATTAAAAATATATTTTTAGTACATGGTGATCCAGAAGCTAAAATTTCTTTTAAAGAAAAACTGACTACCGAAGGGTATAAAAATGTGGTTTTACCAACTAAAAACGAAGTTTTTTTATTAAATTAAATCGTACCGTTTGAGTTGACTTTAGGCTCAGAAAGGTTGCATTGATTTTTATCAGCTAAAAAACTGACAAAAATCAGTTTTTGTTAAAAACTAGCTGTCTACATTCGTAGGTTGTTAAACAAAAATCAATACCTTGGAGCCTAATAATTCACTTATAATGGAGAGTTTACATGCACTTTTTGAGCATACTACCGAAGGTATTATCATTGCTGACAAACGTGGCACAATAGTTAGAGCTAATCCCAGTTCAGAAAAATTATTTGGATATGAAAAAGGAGAATTATTACATCAAAAAATAGAAATATTAGTTCCGAATAAATTCTCAAATTCTCATCAAAAACATAGAGATAATTACAATGAAAATCCCCATTCTCGTTCGATGGGCAAAGGATTAGACCTGTATGGCAAGAAAAAAAATGGTTTAGAATTTCCCGTTGAAATTAGCTTAAGTCATTATAAAAATGGCGATGAGATGTTTGTAATTGCTTTTATTATTGATAGAACAGAAAGAAAAGAATCTGAAGAAAAAATAAAACGTATTAACGCCGATTTAGAATTAAAAGTTGAAGAAAGAACAAAAATATTAAAAGAAACACTTTACCAATTAGAAGCATCAAAAAATGAATTAAGTTTAGCTCTTGAAAAAGAGAAAGAATTAAACGATATGAAATCTAGATTTGTAACAATGGCTTCTCACGAATTCAGAACTCCATTAAGCACTATACTATCTTCAGCATCATTAATTGGAAAATATAAACACTCTGAGGATGAAGAAAAACGTTTAAAACATGTAGACAGAATAAAATCTGCTGTTACCAACATGACCATGATATTAAAC
The DNA here is from genome assembly GCA_964541155.1 of uncultured Flavobacterium sp. Classification (GTDB taxonomy): domain Bacteria; phylum Bacteroidota; class Bacteroidia; order B-17B0; family Aurantibacillaceae; genus UBA4416. The sequence continues at coordinate 209,677 of CAZIPC010000005.1, read as the reverse complement.
GATTTTTTATCTGCTGGAAAATTAGAAGAAGGTAAAATTACCGTAAATCCTACTAAATTTGAAGTCCCATCTTTTATTCATGAGTGCGTATCTGAACTTAGTAACTATTTAAAAAAAGGACAGTTTGTAAATTATACGCACGAAGGCTCTACTGAAATAAAAGCAGATAAACAATTTATTAAAAATATAATTTTTAATTTAGTTTCTAACGCTAGCAAATTTTCTCCTGAAAATAAATCAATAGATATCACAAGTATACATTCTAATACTCAACTTCAACTTATAATTAAAGATTATGGCATTGGAATTCCATCTGATGAACAAAAAAATTTATTTGAACGTTTTTTTAGAGCTAAAAATGCTTCCAATATTCAAGGCACAGGATTAGGATTAAACATTGTAGCTAAATATGTTGAAATTTTAAATGGAAGCTTAAAATTTGAAAGCGAATTAGATAAAGGAACTATTTTTTACATTACAATACCACTACAAAATGAAGAAAATACTATTAATTGAAGATAACGACGAAGTTAGAGACAACACAGCTGAAATTTTAGAACTTGCTAATTATACAGTTTTACAAGCTGAAAACGGAAAAAAAGGTGTTGAAATTGCAAATGAAAACCCAGTTGATTTAATTATTTGCGACATTATGATGCCCGTGTTGGATGGCTACGGAGTAATTCATTTACTTAGTAAAAATCCAAAAACAGCAGCTATACCATTTATATTTTTAACTGCCAAATCAGAAAGAGGTGATTTTAGAAAAGGTATGGAAATGGGGGCAGATGATTATATTACTAAACCCTTTGATGACATTGAATTATTAAAAGCTGTAGAAAGTAGATTAAAAAAATCAGAATTACTAAAGTCAGATTACACCAGAGATGAAGCGGGAATTAATACTTTTTTAGATGAAGCAAAATCAATAGAAGAATTAAAACATTTAAGTAATTCTTCGAAAGTTAAAACATTTAAAAAGAAAGAATTAATATATACAGAAGGTAATAATCCAAATTACCTATACTTATTACAAAAAGGAAAAATTAAATCATTTAGAGCCCATGAATATGGCAAAGAGCTAATTATTTCATTAATAAAAGAGGGTGATTTTTTTGGATATACAGCACTACTTGATGAAACTGCCTATAATGAAAGTTCGGAAGCATTAGAAGATTCGAGTGTTGTAATGATTCCTAAAGAAGATTTTTATGCATTATTAAATAATAATCATGGTGTTATGAAACGCTTTGTAAGATTATTATCCAACGAAATTCAGGAGAAAGAAGAGCAACTTTTAAAAATGGCATATAGCAGTGTAAAAAAACGTGTTGCAGAAGCCTTACTCAAATTACAAAAAAATTACCAACAAACAGCAAATGATAGCTTTAGTATTTCTATCTCTCGTGAAGATTTAGCTAACATAGTAGGAACTGCCACAGAATCACTTATTAGAACATTAAGTGATTTTAAGCATGAAGGATTGGTAGAAATAAAAGGCAGTCATATATCTATTACAGATACTAAAAAGTTTGAAGCTTACATTAAAAAGTATTTTTAAAAGAATTTTATTTTAACTAAAAAATACCTTTAAAGGTATTTTTTAGTTAAAATCGTTTTGTATACTTATGGCAATATGGAGTGCCACCACCACGCTGATAATATTGCTGATGATATTCTTCAGCAGGCCAAAATGTAGTTGCTTCTTTTAATTGAGTGGCTACTTTATAACCTTTTAATTCAAGTGCTTGTATCAATTTCTCGGAAATTACTTTTTGATCCTGATTTAGATAAAATATGGCAGATATATACTGAGGTCCTATATCATTACCTTGACCATTTACCTGAGTAGGATCGTGTATTTCAAAAAATAACTTTGCTAAATCTTCATATGTTACTTTATCAGCATCATATGTTACCTCTAATGCCTCAACGTGCCCTGTGGTATGAGCACATACTTCTTTGTATGAAGGATTACTTTTAACACCTCCAATATATCCTACTTTTGTAGATATTACTCCTTCTTTTTGTTGAAAATAATATTCTACTCCCCAAAAACAACCACCTGCAAAAATTGCTTTAGCTGTTTTAATATTTTCAGATGCTTCTATAAATAGCATAGAAATAGAGTTAACACAATGTCTTGTATCTTTCTCTGTAAAACCTTCACCATAAAAAACATGTCCTAAATGTCCTCCACATGAGGCACATGTAATTTCCGTCCTACGTCCATCTGCATCTAATGTTTTTTTAACTGCACCTTCTATTTCATCATCAAAACTTGGCCATCCGCAATTTGAATGAAATTTAGAATCAGATGTATATAAGGGTGTATGACATTGCTTACATACATAAGTACCCTTTTTAAAATTATCAGTATATTTTCCAATAAAAGGTCTTTCTGTTCCCTTATTAATAATAACATACTCTTCCTCTGGAGTTAATGGATGAAGTTTCATTGTTGTATTTTTTTTTAATATAGAATTGGATTTAGAGGTATAATCTGCATTTTGGCATTGTGTAGTTGTTGCTAAAACAAATAACAAACTAAACGTTGTGATGTTTATTTTAATAATATGCTTAGTAAGGCGATACATTAATTTATTCATGTTACATAAAAACATAATACATTTAAAATAGTTTAAACAATATCCATTAATATTTTATTCATCAAAATTACATCTTTAAACCATTAATTTATTCGAAAAAACTGTTAACAAATAAATAATTCTTTAAAAAAATCATACAAACTAATAAACTCAATGAGTATATTCGTAATTCGTAAATATCTCTATATCATATGAAAAAAATACTAATAGCCAACCGAGGAGAAATAGCCTTACGCGTTATGCGAAGTGCCAAAGAAATGGGTATTAAAACTGTAGCTATTTATAGTGAAGCAGATAGAAATGCTCCCTTTGTGCGTTATGCAGATGAAGCGGTTTGTGTTGGTCCACCTCCAAGTGCTCAATCTTATTTACAAGGGGATAAAATTATTGAAATTTGTAAAGAATTAGGTGTTGATGGAATTCATCCTGGCTATGGTTTTTTATCCGAAAATGCTGATTTTGTTAGAAAAGTAAAAAAAGCAGGTATTACGTTTATAGGACCAAGCGCTGAAGCTATGGATTTAATGGGAGATAAATTAAGTGCTAAGGCTACAGCAAAAAAGTATAATGTACCAATGATTCCGGGATCTGATGGAGCTATTAGCGATTTAGCAGAAGCTACAAAACTTGCCAAAGAAATTGGATTTCCTTTATTAATTAAAGCCTCTGCTGGAGGCGGAGGCAAAGGGATGCGGTTAGTTGAAAAAGAAAGTGAAGTTGAAGAACAAATGAAACTAGCTATAAGCGAAGCTGTATCAGCATTTGGTAATGGAGCTGTATTTATAGAAAAATATGCAACAGGACCGAGACATATAGAAATTCAACTGCTAGCTGATAACCATGGAAATTGCGTGTACTTATTTGAACGAGAATGTAGTATTCAACGTCGTCATCAAAAAGTAATTGAAGAAGCGCCATCAAGTGTGTTAACACCTGAATTACGAAAACAAATGGGAGAATGCGCTGTAAATGTAGCGAAAGCTTGTAATTATAGCGGTGCTGGAACTGTTGAGTTTTTAGTAGATGATCAATTAAATTTCTATTTCTTAGAAATGAACACTCGTTTACAAGTTGAGCATCCGGTATCGGAAATGATTACTGGCTTAGATTTAGTTAAAGAACAAATAAAAGTTGCTCGTGGCGAAAAACTTAGTTTTACACAAGAAGATTTAAAAATTAATGGTCATTCAATAGAAGTAAGGGTTTGTGCTGAAGACCCAACTAATAATTTTTTACCAGACATTGGCAATTTAAAAACATACAGAATTCCTTCTGGTCCTGGAGTTAGAGTTGATGATTCATTTGAAGAAGGTATGGATATTCCTATTTATTACGACCCAATGATTGCTAAATTAATTGTTCATGGAAAAGACAGAACAGACGCTATTAACAAAATGTTAAGGGCAATTCAAGATTATCAAATTACAGGTGTAGAAACAACTTTACCTTTTTGCTCGTTTGTATTAAAACATGAAGCTTTTGTAAGTGGTAAATTTGACACAGGATTTATACCTAAGTATTATAAACCTGAGATGTTACAACAATCAAATTCAAAAGAGGAAGAAGTTGCTTCCATATTTGGAGCGTTTATGTCAACAACAATTAATCAAAAACATAAAGAACAGGAAAATAATACTTCTACCGGAAAGTCTAAATGGCGTTTAAATCGCGTTTAAACTAAAAAGGTAACCCTAGGGTTACCTTTTTAGTTTAAGGTATAAATAGTACAATGAATTTTGAATGTTTAATATATTTAAAAAAAAGAAATCTTACCATTTTAAATTGGCAAGTGTCTCTTATAAAATATATAGGTATTATTCTTCTATTTACATCTAAAGCATTAATATCACAAGAAACATCTAACTATGGCAATCCAAAAGTGCTTTATAAAGTATGGGCAGAAATTGTTAATGGAGATACATTACCTAGCATTAGATTACCCGAAATATGGGTTTACGCAGAATATAAATACAAAAACAAAAGGCATTATGAAGAATGGACTAGAACAAAATATAATGTAAAAAAAGTATACCCATATGCCATACTAGCGGCTGCAAAATTAAAAGAGTATAACCTAATTTTATCTAAACTACCTGATGAAAAAACAAAAAAAGAATACTTAAAAAAAGTTGAAACTCAATTAAAAACAGAATTTGAAGAACCATTAAAAAACTTAAGTATCACACAAGGTAAAATATTATTGAAATTAATAGATAGAGAAACAGGAAACACTAGCTACGAATTAGTTAAAAATTTAAGAGGTGGTTTTCAAGCCTTTATGTGGCAAGGAGTAGCTCGATTATTTGGCAGTAATATGAAGTCGGAATATGACCCAACAGGGGAAGATATAATGATAGAACGCGCTATTAAATTAATTGAAGCAGGGCAGTTTTAAAAGTTAATTTTTACTTCAAAAAACCTCAAATTCATAGTAATTTATCTAAATAGTTATATCTTTAACGGTTTAAATAACAATGAAACTTTTAAAACTATGACCAAAATTACCACTACACTATTCTTATCACTATTATTAATTTGCAAATTAGGGATAACGCAAAACATCAAAGACGAATATGTTGAATATCGTTTCATTAAACTGCCTTTAACCCCACTTCCATCAAACATACAAAATTACCAATCATTTATCGATGCTCCTTACGAATCTGAAAACAAAAGGCTTCAAGAAAAATATGAAGCAGAAAAACGATTAGCTGATGAAGAATATCAAATGGAGAAAGCTGCTTATCCTGCTAAAGTAAAAGCAGCAGAAGATAAGTACAATGCAGAAATGGAGGAATGGAAGAAAAAATCATTCGGAGAAAAACTAGTTGAAAAACAAATTTTAGGTGAAAATAATAAACCTGTGAAACAAATTCCTTATGCACCATATCCAAGAACTGTAAGAATGCCTGAATTAAAAACAACCTACAATTATCCTGTTTTAGCAAGTACTTATTTAATATTAGACGGATTTGCAAACAAGCAAGAAAATGCCGTAAAAATTGAAGTTACTTTATATGGATACGATTATACAGAACCTAGGCAATTATCTGAACAAAAAAGCGTTATGAGCTTTGCAAATGGTTCATCACAAACCTCTATTGTTACTTACTATTATAATGAATTTTCGTATCGCCATACGATGTCAGTAAAGGTTACAGCTCCTGATGGTAAAGAATTATTTAACATAACCCCTCAAGAATTAAACACTTATAAGATTTACAAATCAGCTCAAACTACTACTCCCGCTCCATTTAATCCTCAATTATTAGTAAAAACATTTGAAGAAAAAATCTTACAAGAAAACTTAATATTCATTAACAATTTAGTAAACGATAAAATTGGTTACAAACGTGTTAATCGTAAAGCAGAACTAAACTACGTTAAATCCAAGGATGAAACTTACCAAGATTTATTAATTGCATACAACGACGCCACTGCAGGATTAAAACTATTAGTTGATGATGAATCCTCTGCTAAAACTAAACTAAATAATGCTATAGATTTGTGGAATAAAGCTCTTTTAGAATCTGACATGAAAGATAAAAAAGCTAGAATAGATAAAGATGTTACCTTAGCTATTTACTTTAATTTATTAGAATGTTATTTTGCAACAAATAATTTTGCTGGATCAGAAAAAACAATCAATGCTCTTAATGCTATTGACTTATCATCTTCAAAACGAAAATTAAAAGAAGATTACGAAGCCTTATTTAATGACGCTAAAAAAAGAGCATTAAAACAGTAATTAATTTATAAACATCATCATTATTATGAAAACTATTACAAAAATTGGATTATTGTTTGCATTTGCAACAAGTATAGAAGTCAATTCTCAAAATATCTCTATTATTAAAGGTGGTCAAACATTTGCTAAACAAGAAAAAACAAGCGAATGTATCAACTTTATGAATTCTGGAAATCACTTTTTCTTCACTAAATATTCAGAAGGAGCAGTACCAAAATACTACATGCAATCCTTTGATAATAATGGAAATTTTTTAACTAACACTACTTTAGAAATAAACGAAGGCGTATTTAACAATTCATATGGTATTGATCAAGTTATAGGTTTTGGACCAAAAGTATATGCCATGGTTGAACATTTAGATAAGCCAGCAGGTAAAAATAGTTTAACGGCCCGCGCTATAGATAACATTGGAAGAGTATCAGAAGATGAAGTTGAAGTAATGAGCATTCCATTTGAAAAAACAATGAACTCAGGATTTAACTACACCTCTGTATCTCCAAATAATAGTATATTAGCTGTAGTTGGTGAAATGCCATATGCTAAAGAACAACCCGCTCAATTTAAAATAGCGTTATATAATCAAGACATGAAAAAAGTAAAGGAAGGAACAATTAATTTACCTGGAGAAAATACAAAAAACAAAAGCATGTCGCAGGTTGTAGCTAATGATGGAACTGTTTATTTAATCAAAAAAGGCATGACTAAGAAAGGTGAGATTACGTTAACTATTTATCAATGGCTGTCAGAAAATCCATCTGAAATTAAAGAATACACTATTGAATTGATAGAGCCTAATCAAATTTATAATTATACTTACGAAATTAATAGTAATAATGAATTAATTGTAACTGGAACATACTACGAACGCAAAACATTAACTGTTGGAGAAAAAAAAGCTATAGGTGTATTTTTCTTTACAAACAAAGGAAAAACAGAAAAAGTATTTAAAACGTTTACATTAGACACACCTGTAGAAAATTTAACTACACGAAAACTTTTATTTAATGGAAACACTATGTTTTTAACAGCAGAGCAGTATAAAGAAGAAAGGATAAGCCCTCCAGCATCTGCAGCAGGATCAATGGCTAGTTTTGATTTTAATTACAACTATACACATAAAAATGATTTTATTATTGCTATGGACACTGAAGGAAATAAAAAATTTCAATTAGAAATTTCTAAAAATTTTACTGTTCGTGATTTTGATAAACAATATTACTCAGCTTACTTTATTTGTAATGGGAAATTAACTATTGTTTATAACGATGAAACTAGAAAATATGTTAAAGATTACGAATCGTATTATGGTTATCAAATTCCAGTATTAGTTCAAATAAGCAATGATGGGTTAATGCAATCTCCTATTATTTTTAAAAACGATTTAAGATTAGATGCTTATCATACTATAAATCCTTCTTATAGTTTACAAACATCAAATAATCAAATTTCCTTTTTAATGATGTATAACCAAACTGCCAAATTTGTTGGATTAAAAATAAATTAACAATTTGCAATTTAACTTAAAAGCGTTCAGAAATACTGAACGCTTTTTTTATATCTAATATAATAAAATAGTATTTTTAATCTTATTATCCATATCATAATTCTAAATAATGAAAACCTTATATATTTATTGCTTTTGTTTAGTATCATCTATACTATTTTCTCAAAAACAAGACAGCATTGCCTTGCGAAAACATTTTAATTATTACTTAACACAAAGTAAATGTTATAAAAATTTAGAATTTTTAAGTACAAAAATAGAAAGTCGATTAAGCGGATCTACAGGTGCTGAAAAAGCTGTAAAATGGGCAAAACAAGCAATGTATAACGCTGGTGCTGATACTGTTTATATGCAACCATGTATCGTTCCTCACTGGGTAAGAGGAAATAAAGAAATTTGTTATTCAGAAAATACATCAAAACAAAAAATTCCCTATCGTATTTGTGCCTTAGGAAATTCAATAGGAACTCCAAAAAATGGAATCAAAGCCCCTGTTATCATCGTTAATAGTTACCATCAACTTGACTCTTTAGGAGAAAAAAACATTAAAGGAAAAATTGTATTTTATAATGTATACTTCGATCATACGCATTTAAATACAGGCACCTGTTATGGCGAAACAGTAACATATCGTTACGCAGGTCCCAGTAAAGCTGCCAGATACGGCGCTCTTGCAACCATAGTAAGAAGCATGAGTTCTATCAATAACGATTTTCCTCACACAGGTGTTATGGGGTATGATACAAGTATTTGTAAAACTAAAATTCCAGCTTGTGCCATTAGTTTTTCGAGTGCAGATAATTTGCTGGCACAATTAAAAACACATTCATCTATTGTCCTTTATCTAAATATGAATTGTAAAATGTTGCCTAATGAATTATCTTATAATGTAGTAGGTGAAATTAAAGGTTCTAAAAAACCTAATGAAATTATTATGGTTGGGGGACATTTAGATGCATGGGATAATGGGCAAGGAGCACACGATGATGGCGCTGGAGTAGTTCAAGCTATCGAAATACTTGCCATGTATAAAAATCAAAACATTAAACCCATACATACTATTAGAGCAGTTGCATTTATGAATGAAGAAAATGGAGGTGCAGGCGGCAAAGCATATTTTGAAGATTGTAAAAAAAATAAATTAAAACATATTGCAGCATTAGAAAGTGATGCTGGAGGATTTTCACCTAGAGGAATTGCTGTAGACACAACTATGGGAGCTTATCATACTATGTTAACATGGAAATCTTTATTAGATCCTTACTTTGTGCAATATGTCAATAAAGGCGGTCATGGTGCAGATATTGAATATCTTAAAAAAATAGGTGTGCCTTTAATTGGATTTGAACCCGATGGGCAAAAATATTTTGATTACCATCATACTGCCGATGATACCTTTGATAAAATAAATAAAAGAGAGTTAGAAATAAGTGCAGGAGTTATCGGCTCAATAGTTTATTTGATTGATACTAAAGGCTGGTAAAATGAAAGTTCCTCAAAAAGTTCTAAACAGTTTTATTATCATTTTTATCATAATATTTAGTGCTTTATGTACTTATAAAATAAAAGATCTAAAATTCAATTATAATTTTGAGGCATTTTTCCCTAATGAAAACAACGAATTAAATATTTATGAAACTCACAGAAATCGCTTTGAATGGGACAATGAATTTGTATTACTAGGTATTGAAAACAATGATGGTATTTTTAAAAAATCGTTTTTATTAAACATTGAAAGTCTTACCAAAGAATTAAAAAATACACCAAACATTGATAGGGTTATATCCCCTACTACTATTAAAAATGTTTCATTAAGTGGAATAACTCCTGTACAAAAAAAAATAATACACATTGATGATGAATCTTTATATAAAGAAGATAGTATTCGTATTTATAATACCCCCGAATTAATAGGATCATTTTTTCCAAAAGACGCAAAATCAATTTCTATTTTTATAAAAACAAAAGATGGATTAAGTAAACTAAAAAGCGATAGCTTGGCTCGAAACATTGAACATGCCTATAAAAAATATAATTTTGATAATGTTCATTTTGTTGGAAGAATTGTAGCACAAGATGTATACTTAAAAAAATTAGAAAAAGAATTTTTTTACTTCTTAAGTATCTCCTGCATTTTAGTAATTATATTTTTATGGTTCTCGTTCCGATCATTATATGGTATTATTGTACCTATGATTATTGTAGCTATATCTGTTTTTTGGACATTAGGTATTATGGCTATGCTCAATCAGCCACTTGATATTATGACCTGTATGCTCCCAACTATGATATTTATAGCAGGTATGAGTGATGTAGTTCATTTTTTTTCAAAATATTTTGAAGAAATTGGAAAAGGAACTGTTAAACAAAACATATACCCTTTAATTTTAAAAGAAGTTGGATTCCCGACGTTTTTAACACTTATTACAACAGTAGTAGGCTTTTTATCTCTTTTATTTTCAAGCATACAACCTATAAAAGATTTTGGTATTTATACCTCTATAGGCATAATCATTGCGTTTTGTTTAAGTTACACATTGCTACCTGCCCTACTATATTTTTTCACACCTCATAAATTAGTAGCCGTTCATGAACATAACAATACTACTTATGCTACTATGCGAAAAATATTATTTTGGATTTTTAGAAATCAAAAAACAATTATAATAACCACTTGCTTATTAATTGCATTTTCTATTGTAGGTGTTTACAAAATAAAAGTTAATAATATTTTATTAGAAGATTTATCAGATAGAGTAAAGATTAAACAAGACTTTGTTTTTTTTGATAAGCATTATAGCGGTGTTAGACCATTAGAATTAAGTATTGATATAAAAAATAAAAACAAAACCGTTTGGGATTATGAAATCATGAAACAATTACATGAACTCGATATTTTTTTAAAGAAAGAATATAAAGTTGGTTTCATGTATTCGCCAGCTATGATAGTTAAAACCATAAATAAAGCACTTAATGATGAAGAATATGGTGAAGGAAAGTTTCCGAACGAAGAAGATTATACTCAAATTAAACAACAATTAATTAGTCATAAAAAAAACAAAGACTTAAAACGTATTATTACTATTGATGGAAAATATGCTCGTATTACTGGTAAAATAAACGATATTGGCAGCTTAATAATTAATCAAAAAAATGAACACCTACAAGAGTTTATAAAAACACATATAAATACTCGCGATTTAGATATTAAAATAACAGGTGCAGCACATTTAGTAGATAGAAATAATGAGTATATGGTTTCTAATATGGTACAGGGATTTTTGTTTTCAATTATTATTATTGCCTTTTTAACTTATTTTTTACATAAAAGCTGGCGTATGGTACTAGTATTTATTTTACCAAATTTTATTCCATTATTAATTATTGCAGGTATTATGGGGTTTGTAAATATCGAATTAAAAGCCGCTACATCATTAGTATTTAGCATTGCTTTTGGCATTGCTACTGATGATACAATTCATTTTATCTCTCGTTTAAAAATAGAATTAGGCTATGGTAAATCTTTAATATATGCATTTAAACGCACTTATTTTGAAACCGGAAAACCAATTTTACTAACTACTTTTATTTTAATTGGTGGCTTTGTAAGTTTAATGATTAGCGATTTTCAAAGTACTTTTTATTTTGGTTTTTTAGTTTGCATTACCATTATTATAGCCGTTATTGCCGATTTATTTTTACTACCGGTTTTATTATTTTGGATTTTAGGAAAAACAAAAAAGTAATTAATTTTTTATAAAATTAATACTTGCCGATTCGTTAGCAGATTTAAGAACAATACTGTAAAGACCTTGTGACAACTTTAAATGCTGTAATATAATTTCATTATCAGTAGTTTCTATAGTTAAAGTTTTAGTATACAATTTTTGACCCATGGTATTATAAATAGAAATTTCAATTGGCTTATAATACAAAGCTTTAAATTTTAATGTAATACCATCTGTAGATGTTGGATTAGGATAAAGTTCTGTTTGATGAAGAAATGATAATTCTTTGACATGTCCGGTGAAGCCATAGTATTGGCAATTATCTCCAGAAAAAACATAATACTGATTTGTTTGAGCATAATTCAATGCACACGAATCTTGATAATACTTTACTCCGTTAGTATACTTACAAGTAACGTATGAAGCAAACTGATTACTAGTACATGTAAATGGCATAAAAAAATCATTTGTTGCATCTTCATTTATAACATTTATAGGAAAATGAACAGCTCCTATAGATTCAATCCACTCTACATAATATTTTTTATTATTTAAAAAATTAAGTGGCGCATCGTATTTACTTAAATAAAAATGATTGCGACTACCCATTATATGTGGTTTAGCTATAATTGAATCTAATTTGTAATACCCGTTTTTAAGAACATACGAAGAGGTTGAGTAAGGTAAATACATACTATCTCCTACGTTCATCGAAAAATCCATAACCACACTTTCATTTACAGAATCTGGATGTACTATATATATTTTTTTCGTAAGCGTATCTTCTCTTACCAATGCTTTAGAAAATGGAGTTGTACCAAAACCAAATGCACAAATCCAACCATCATACTCAAACACCTTATAATTAAAACTGTTATATACACTATCTTTATCTGCTTTATAAAATCCAATACAAGGCGAACCTATATTTGTAACCTGCTGCTGAGAGTTACTCTTAACTCCCAACACAAAACCCGATACGTACCATTTGTTAGTATCACCAAGCATTTTATGATAAGATGATTGAGCTATTGAGTTTAAACAATATATTAAACTAACAATGACTATGTATAAATTTTTCATGGTATTTTTTATTAAATGTAAAAAATAAATAGGATATTTCTAAATTTACACGACTTCTTTATCTATAATTTAATAAACATGATAAAAAAAATAGGGTTAATCACATCAGGTGGAGATGCTCCCGGAATGAATGCCTGTATCAGAGCAGTAGTTAGAACTGCAAGAGCAGAAAATATTGAAGTAATTGGTTTTTATAGAGGATATGAAGGATTAATTGATAACGACTCTGTTACCTTAACTAAAAGTAAAGTATCAAATATTATCCATCGCGGAGGCACCATATTAAAAACAGCCCGTAGCAAACGCTTTATGACAGATGAGGGAATGAATAATGCCGTGCAAACTTTACACAAACATCAGTTAGATGGATTTATTGTAATAGGAGGAGATGGAAGTTTTAAAGGTGCGGAAGCTCTAAGTAAACGCCACTCTATTAAAACTATTGGTTGCCCAGGAACCATAGATAATGATTTAGTAGGAACTGATTACACCATTGGTTATGACACTGCCATCAATAATGTTGTGGAAGCTGTTGATAAAATTAGAGATACAGCCGAAAGCCACGACCGAATTTTTGTTGTAGAGGTAATGGGAAGAGATGCTGGATTAATTGCCCTGAGAAGTGCCATTGCTTGCGGCGCAGAGGCTGTTTTAATTCCAGAACGAAAAAATGATTTACAGTTATTATTAGAAAAGAAAAAAAATTGGCGACAAACAAAAAAAAGCCGAATTATTATTGTTGCCGAAGGAGACGAGAATGGAGGCGCCGTGGGAATTGGCAACTTATTAAAAACACAATGGCCTGAATTTGATATTCGTATCTCTATTTTAGGACACATACAACGTGGCGGAAACCCAACCTGCATGGAACGAGTTAATGCTAGTTTAATTGGATACCATGCAGTAAAAGCTTTACAAAGTGGACGCAGTAATGATATGATTGGTATTGTAAATAAACAAGTATGTTATACTCCTTTTAAAGATGCTATAAAACATATTGAAGAATTAAATCCAGAAATGTTACATATTTTAGATATTTTATCAGCTTAATACATGATGAAACTTATTATTAAAAAAAACTCTTACCTATATCTTTTAATTCTTCTTTTGATTAGCAACAATGTATTAGTGGCACAAAACAATAAGGCCGAAATAGATCCAATGTTTCAAAGTGCATATAAAAAATATGAACAAAAAGATTATCATGGAGCTTACATTGATTACTCTTACTATCTAGGGAAAAAACCGTCAGATGCATCTGCTACATATAACCGTGGGTTATGCGCTTTTGAATTAAAAGATTACAAAGACGGCATTACCAATTTTAATAAAAGTATAACTCTAGGTCGAAAAAAAGCAGATGTGTATTATAGCCGAGGATTATGTCATTATTATTTAAATAACTTTGCATTAGCTGTTTTAGATTTTGATACAGCTATTGCATTAAAAACAAATTACGCCAAAGCCCTTACTTTTAAAGGAGCTTGCTTAAATGAATTAAAACAATATTCCGAAGCTTTAAACGCATTAAACCAAGCTGTAGAAAGTGATGCAAACTACGAAAACTCATATTACTACAGAGCTATAACCAAATATTATTTAAAAGATTTTGAAGGTGGTATTATAGATTGTAATAAAGCCTTGATACTAGCTAATTATTACGAAACTTATTTCTGGAGAGGATTACACTACCTAAACTTAAAACGCTATAAAGAATGTATTACAGATTATGATACTGTAATTGCCAATAATCCTAAATACTCTAAAGCATATTACAATAGAGCTATTGCTTATTTTGATTTAAAAAAATACGACAGAGCTTTAGCCGACAATACAAAATCTATTGAATTAAACCCTGCAAAAGCCGAAGCATATTACAACCGCGCCTTAACAAAATACGAATTAGGAAAATACAAAGAAGCCGAACCAGATTTTAATGCCACTATTGATTTAAAATTAATAGAAGCCAAACATTATTTATGGAGAGGAATGAACTACTATCAACAAAAAAAATATTCCGAAGCTTTTAATGATTTTACAATGGCTATTCAAAAAGATAAACTATGTGAAAGTGCCTACTATCAAAGAGCAATCATTAGATACAAACAAAACGATGACAATGGCGTGATTGAAGATTGCACAAATGCTTTAAATATTAACAAAACAGCCGACTCTTATTACCAACGTGGTGTGAGTTATAATAACTTAAAAAAATACGCTCAAGCTATTACCGATTTCAATGAATGCTTAAAACTAAATCCTCTTAACAAATTAGCGTTGCTTGAAAGAGGAATTGCCTATTGCCAAACCAAGAAAAATGAATTATCCTTAGCTGATTTAAATAAAGCTATTGAGTTAAATTCAAAATCTGGTAGAGGCTATTATTACAGAGGATTACTAAAAAAACAAATGAATGATGCCAACGGTTCTTGTGCTGATTTAAAACAAGCATTACTTCTTGATTACGAAGATGCCTTAGATGAAGTTATTAAAAATGCATGCAAATAAGTATTCACTCCTCAATAAAAATAATAGATTTTAAAAAACAATACCTGCACCAAATTCAATGGCTCTAATAGCTGGTTTTAAATCGCCATTAGTTAATTGACTGTAATAAGTTGTTCTTATAGGCGAAACATAAAAACGAATTGCTGTTCTATCACTTAAATTAACATCAAAACCAACTAAAAATAATCCTGTAGATATTGGAGCTAAAGTTTGTTTATATCCAACAAGAATAGTGTAATCAAAATCGTGTTTATAATTTCTGAAATACATGTATTGAGGAAAATCAAAAATAACAGATGAGAAATCTTGTGCTCCAATACCATATTGATAACCAACTCCTCCATTTATTTTAAAACCTGTACTCCAATATTTATTTCGATAAATAGGGATATTAAATCCTACGTGTAAAATCGGATTTAAACCATATACTCTTTTTTCAACATACTTATAATTTGGTTGAGTTGTAACTTCTTTATTATTTATAAATGTTAACGAACTATTAGAAATATCAGATGCCCCCATTAATTTATAGGATGAAAGTGACAACATGAAATCTGCATGAATCCTAAATCTATCTACTTTTTCAAATTTTAAACTATCCGAATTTCCATACATAACATGTGTTGTAATTAAATACAAACTCACTATAAGTATTTTTAATGATTTCATATTTTTGCTTTCCAAATTAGTCCATTACTACCACTTACAAAAAAAGTAGTAGCGTTATAAAATTTAATTTTAAAAAATGTTTGCTCAAAACCGTTTCTATTTTTATCAAATACTTCGTTCCAAGATTCTTTATTTTGTATATCCATATTTGTTGCAATTGAATGATAACCTACTGCAATCATTAAACCATCGTATCCATCAATTGAATAATATGGATAAGTATGGCCATAATACGATCTACTAAATCCAGCTAAATAATAAGTACCATACACCCCCACAGAATTTGCTATAAAACCTTTTCCTCCAACAACCGATCCTGCTCCTCCCATGTAATAAACATCTGTAGCATTTTCATCAGCAGTTGTGTTTACTTGTAATCGAACGTATTTATTAGAATCTGCTACATTCAGTCCTCTAATCATATTAGAAGAATATCCTTGTGTATCAAAAATAAAAATTTTATAATCACTCGCTTTTAATCCAGATAAATGTCCATTTAATGATAATGTTGGTGCATTTGTAAATGTATTACCATTGTCTGTACTTAGTTTTATATTAGCCATAAAGGTTGTTTCTTCGGCTACAATAATATTTCCATTTTGTAAAATTTCAACGAAATCGGCAGAAGTTTTCAGTACCCAATTTTGTCCTCCATCTGTTGTTTTATATAAATATCCATCTGAAACACAAAAACCGATAGCTGTACTTATAAATTCAACATCTGTAATAGTACCAGTTAGAGATAACTTTATCCATGATTCTCCACCATCAATAGTTTTATATAAACCATTAGCAGCTGCATAACCAGTTTCTAAAGAAGGAAATGAAAAAGAATGAATATCTGCAGATACTCCATTTATTGAAATATCTTCATATTCAATAACAGGAATTGTTTCGATAACTTTTTTTTTACAAGACATAAAAAAAAGTAAACTGCTATATATAATAATTTTAAAAATAGTAGTCATTTAAAAGATATAATATTGTTTTTTATTAAAGTATAAAAATATTTAAAATTTTCTGGTAGCTTCAAAAAAAAGAGGTTAGTGTATAACTATCTATTTAATTAACCATATAGATAAACAATTATCATTTAGTATTTATAATTTCAGACTTTACTTCATCGTTGGTTAAAAAATAAAAATCTTTAAATAGCGAACCTCCTACACCACCTTTTATATAGCGGTATCCAACAACAGTATCTTTTGCAGTGTAAACCATTTGAATAACCACTACTAATTGCTTAATACCTGTTGATGGGTTTTTAAAATATGCTAACTTAGGTAAGGTTATTGGGTAAGGTTTTATAAATTTATTTTTCTTTTCACCATAATGATGTATGGATATACCTTCCATCGTTTCGGCATAGGTTGGAAACCGACCATTAACTACGGGAATTTTATCCCAATATTTTAAATTAATAGGAGGAAAAAATTTACTATCAGGGCAATCAAAACGTGTAATTAAATCTCCATTTGGCCAATACCCTTTTGTATTATTATACTGTTCTTGTGTTGGGTGTTCAATATCTATTTCACTTTTAGTAAATGTATATGTATATGTATATGTATTATTTGCACAAGGATCAACTAATGCATAGTCTGGGGTATCAGTTTTACAACATGGCATTAAAAATATTGTAACTATTATACTTAAAAAAAATAAACCTGTTTTCATGTGTAATATTGTTTTTTGTATATGCTATTATTTTAATTTGTATTAGTGCGCTTCTAACCAATTTTTACCAACACCCATGCCTACCTCAACTGGCACATTTAATGGTAAAGCTTGTTTCATATGTTTTTCAATAATTGGTTTTATTAATTCTAATTCTGGTTTATACACATCAAACACTAATTCGTCATGCACTTGCAAAACCATTCGCGACTTTATGTTCATTACTTTTAGTTCATTATGAATATTAATCATGGCTACTTTAATCATGTCGGCTGCCGAGCCTTGTATTGGTGCATTAATAGCATTTCGTTCTGCAAATGAGCGTATTGTTGCATTATTAGAATTAATATCTTTTAACCATCGTTTACGACCTAATAATGTTTGTACATAACCATGTTCTTTCGCAAAATTAATTTCATTATCCATGTAAGTTTTAATAGAAGTATATTGTGCAAAATAATTATCAATTAATTGTTTTGCTTCTGCACGTGGTATATTTAAATTATCAGCTAAACCAAAAGCGCCTTGCCCATATATAATACCAAAGTTTACACTCTTAGCCTTATAACGCATTTCTTTAGTAACCTCACTTTCAGTAATACCATATACTTTGGCCGCAGTAGCAGTATGTATGTCTTTTCCTAAATTAAAAGCTTCGCACATGTTTGTATCTCCACTAATAGAAGCTACAATACGTAATTCAATTTGCGAATAATCAGCACTTAATAATACATACTCTTCGTTACGTGGAATAAAAGCTTTTCGTATTTGTCGGCCACGTTCTGTTCTAATTGGAATATTTTGCAAGTTAGGATTATCACTACTTAAACGTCCTGTTACTGCAACCACTTGATTAAATGTTGTATGAATACGTTGTGTTTTTGAATTTACCAACAGAGGCAAAGTATCTACATACGTTGATTTTAATTTTACTAATTCACGGTAATCTAAAATTTTGGCAACTATAGGATGTTTACCTTCTAACTTCGACAAAATATCTTCTCCTGTAGCATATTGCCCTGTTTTTGTTTTCTTGGGTTTATCAATAATCTTTAAGTATTCAAATAAAATTTCACCTACCTGCTTTGGTGATGAGATATTAAATTTTGTACCAGCTAATGCCTGAATTTCAGCATCAACCTTTGTAATATCTTCTTGAAGCTGTGCAGAAAATTCATTTAATCCATTTACATCTAAATTAATTCCTTCTCGTTCCATCCCTGCTAGCGCTTCAATTAATGGCAACTCTACATCATGAAATAATTTTTCGGTACCAGATTCTTTTAAACATGGCTCAAAAACTTTTTTTAATTGTAAAGTTACATCAGCATCTTCGGCAGCATAATCTTTTATAACATCTATAGGTACCAAACGCATACTTAGTTGATCTTTGCCTTTTTTACCAATTAATTCTTCAATGCTTATAGGTGAGTAATCTAAATATGTTTCGGCTAAAACATTCATATTATGACGCATATCTGGCATAAATAAAAAATGAGCTACCATTGTATCCCATAATTTATTTTTTATCTCAATACCATAATTTTTTAAAACTTGTAAGTCGTATTTAATATTTTGTCCGATTAATACTTTGCTAGTGTTTTCAAAAATTGGTTTAAATAAATTAATTAAAGTTTGCGCTTCTGCTTGGTTTTCGGATACAGGAACATAATACGCTTGGTTAATTTTTGTAGCAAACGACATTCCTACTACCTCAGCATTTAAAGTATTTAAGTCGGTTGTTTCCGAATCAAAACAATACTCGGCACTTGCTTCTAATAACTGTATTAATTGATTAATAGATTCAGGCGTATTACATAACATGTAATTGGGCTGAATATCTCTAATGGTTTTAAATAATTTAGCTTCTTCGGCAGCAATGGTTTCTAAATGCTCATCACTAAATAAATCAGAGCCAACCGTAAATAAATCTGGCTTTGCTTTAGTTTCATCTTTAGGTTTAGAATTTAAAAAACTAGCAGCGTCTTTTGCGCCTCCAATATCTTCGCCCAACACTTTTTGCGCGATGCCCCTAAACTCTAATTCAGTAAATAATTCACGCAATGCCTCTTTATTAATTTCTTTAAGGGTTAATTCAGCTTCGTTAAATTCAATAGGCACATCTAAAATAATAGTTGCCAACCATTTTGATTGTAATGCTTTTTCTTTATTATTCTCAACTTTTTCTTTGAGTTTGCCTTTTAATTTATCTGTGTTTTCTAATAGGTTTTCAATTGTTCCAAATTCTTTAATTAATTGAATAGCTGTCTTCTCACCTACCCCAGGTATTCCAGGAATATTATCTACCTTGTCACCCATTAATCCTAAAATATCAATCAACTCTGATACGTTTCGGATTTCCCATTTTTTACAAATTTCTTCAACACCTAAAATTTCGGCTCCATTACCTAATCGTGCTGGTTTGTATATAAAAGTATTTTCATCTACTAACTGCCCATAATCTTTATCAGGCGTCATCATGTAAGTTGTAAATCCTTGCTTTTCCGCTATTTTAGCTAATGTACCAATAGCATCATCTGCTTCAAAGCCAGGAGTTTTAATAATAGAAATATTAAAGCCTTCTATTAACTTGATAATGTATGGAATACATATTCTTAAATCTTCAGGCATTTCTTCACGTTGCGCTTTGTATTCTACAAACTCAGTGTGTCTAACTGTAGCTTCTGGCGTATCAAACACTACGGCTATGTGTGTAGGTTTTTCTTTATTTAAAATTTCCAATAAAGTATTTGTAAATCCAAAAATTGCCGAAGTATTTAAGCCCTTTGAACTTACACGAGGATTACTACTAAATGCAAAATAGGCACGATATATTAATGCAAAAGCATCTAATAAAAATAATTTTTTTGGAGTATCTTTTGTAATCATTTAATAAATTTTAAAAGTTAATACAATATAGTATGCTGTTATCTTATTATAAATTTTTTATAGTATTAACTTACTACAAACACTTATTAATGTTGAAATTTAATTTCGTAAATGGTTGGCCACATTTTACCAGTAACTGTAATTTTATCCGAAATCGAATCATAAGCAATACCATTCATCTCTAATGATCCCGGATACTTTGTTTTAGCATCAGATACTAAGTTACTTAAATTTAATTTGCCAATTACATTTCCATTATTTGGGTCTATTTTAATAATGGTGTTAGTCATCCAAACGTTAGCATAAATATATCCGTTTATATATTCTAATTCATTAATATTTTCTACTACGTAATTATTTTCAGCAACATCTAATACTTTAGTAACAGCAAAACTTATTGGATCCAGATACGATATATAACTTGTACCATCACTCATAATTAAACTTTTTCCGTCTGTTGTTAGCCCCCATCCCTCACGGTTTGTATACTTAAACGTACCAATGTTTTTAAATGTTTTAGCGTCATAAATAAATCCAGTTTGATTTTTATAAGTTAACTGATAAATTTTTTGATTTAAAAACACAATTCCCTCTCCAAAATAAATAGTTTTATCTAACTCTGCTTTAACATTAATTTTTCCAGTTTTTAAATCAACTTCTCCAAACAATGATTTTGCCTGAGGCAAATTATCTGGCGCTCCTGTGCTTTCAAATAACTTTCCATTATTATATAAAAAACCCTCAGTAAATGAATTTACATCATGTGGATATTGGTTTTGAATAGTGTAAGTTATTTCCGGAATATCAGGCGTATCATCTTGTACAGGCTCTACAATATTATTTTCTTTTGGTTTTTCGGGCTGGCATGATGCTAATAGCAATGCTGTAATCACAAAACATAAAACGTATTTTAATTTCATCTTTAATTTATTAAATACTCCAAGTTGTACCTTCTTTACTATCTTTTACCTGAATATGAGCGTCGGTTAATTTGTTTCTAATTTCATCTGAGGTTGCAAAATCTTTGTTTGCCTTTGCTTTATTTCTCAAATCTAAAACTAATCCCATTACAACTTCTAATGCAGTATTTGCTTTTCCTGTTTCTTCCTCTTTTTTTAATCCCATAACATCAAACACAAAATGTTGATATATGGTATTTAATAAATCAATATCTACTTGCGTTAAATTTACTTTTTTGTCGTTTGCAGAATTTATGATTCTAATTGCATCAAATAAATTAGCAATTAGTACTGGTGTATTAAAATCATCATTCATTGCATTATAACATTCTTCTTGCAAAGCTTTTATGTTTTCTGATGATGCTGCTGAGGGCTTTAATGTTTGAAGTGTTTTATAACTATCCATTAAACGAGTATATGCTTTTTCTGAAGCAATTAAGGCTTCATTACTAAAATCAAGTGTACTACGGTAATGTGTTTGCATCATAAAAAATCTAACGGCCATCGGACTAAAGCCTTTAGTTAATAAAGGATGGTTTCCGGTAAATAATTCCATAGGTAAAAAACTATTACCTAAAGATTTGCTCATTTTTTGTCCATTAACAGTAAGCATGTTTGTATGCATCCAATAATTAGCAGGACTTTTACCACAGTATGCAATATTTTGTGCAATTTCGTTTGTATGATGAGTTGCTTGCAAATCCATTCCTCCACCGTGAATATCAAATTGTTCGCCTAAATATTTTGTACTCATTGCAGAACATTCAATATGCCATCCCGGAAACCCTACACCCCATGGACTTGGCCATTTCATTAAATGTTCTGGTTTTGCTTTTATCCATAAAGCAAAATCCAATCTTCCTTTTTTGTCTTCTTGTCCATCTAAATCTCTTGTGTTTTCTAATAGCTCCTCTAACTTACGATTTGTTAAAGCGGTATAATTATTAGTTTTAGCAAATTTTTCTACATCAAAATATACGGTGCCATTTTGTTCGTATGCTAATCCATTTTTAATAATTTGTTTCGCTATCTCTTGTTGTTCAATAATATGTCCTGTAGCGGTTGGCTCAATACTTGGTGGAAGCGTATTAAATAGTGCCATAACATCTCTAAATCCAACAGTATATTTTTGTACAATTTCCATTGGTTCGAGTTGAGCTAATTTTGCTTTTTTAGAAATTTTATCTTCACCAATATCTGCATCGCTTTCTAGGTGCCCAGCATCGGTTACATTTCTTACATACCTTACCTTATATCCTAAATGTAATAAGTAGCGATAAATAATATCAAAAGACATAAATGTGCGGCAGTTACCCAAATGCACATCGTTATATACCGTTGGACCACACACATACATACCAACAAAGGGGGCATTAATTGCTTTAAACTCTTCTTTAGTTCTGCTAAGTGTATTATATATAACTAATTTTTTCATTACTGATTTATTACTTTTTTATTTATTGTAGGATCTTAAATTTGCTTTTAGTAAAAGTCATTTTTTTCCTAAATATTAGATTTTAAATTTAGCAAAAAAAAAGACGGCAAAATACCGTCTATCTTAAATTTAATAAAAACTAACTTTAATTTTCTATTGGCGCATCCCCAACGTATAACCCGTTCCTATAAACCGAAATTCGTTGAAGTATGCCATTTTCATCATAAATATAGGCTTTACCATCTATTAAACGATTATCTTTAAAAAAACCATCTTTAGTAATTTGCTTATTTTTATTATATGTAATATGATCCCCATTTAATATCAATGGTCCTTTTGTATTAACGCCATTGGGCTTTTCATCAGCTTTTAAAACTAGCTTAGGAGCATTCATTAAAGATGATTCTTTTGTTTTAATAATTGGCTTTTTGGGCTCATACTCTTTTATAGAGGCTACATCAACCGCGCCATCGATATATAATTTTTCGGCTTTTAAATCGCCATTTTCGTAATATTCTCTAACAATACCTGTTTCTTTACCATTTACAAAAGTTGCTTCAATAGCTATTTGTCCGTTTTCATAATAATATTTTACAGGACCCTGTCTTTTACCAGATGGATTAAAACTAAATTCATGTTGCGGATGTCCATTTTCATAATACAATTTATAAGGCCCATTCCAACGATTATTTTTCCAATTACCTTCTTCTGATATCTTACCATTTTCATGATACATCACAGCGTAACCATCCGGACGACCATTTTGAAACGTAAGTTGATTTTTCATATTACCATTACAATAATACTCTAACCATTTCCCAATTTTACGATTATCATTGTATTTACCCTCTTCAATTTTTTGTTCGGGTGCATAGCAAGTACCTGGTTTATGTTTACCTTTAATAACCCACTTGCCCTGTTTTTTACCTAATACATCAATTACATTTACAGTATCTTTACCAGAATTTCCGCCCATTTCATACGACTGAGCATAAAACTGTGCTTCAACAACAATTAAAAAAAATACAAATACATATAATTGTTTCATAGGCAAAAATATTTGCGAATAATGCGTAATTAATGGTTGCGTATAGTAATTTAAAACTTAATACGTTTTAAATTTAATATAATTTATGTTTGAAAAAAAGAGAATTAAGAAAATTATTTTCCTAAATTGTTTAGCATGTTTTCTACTAAAGAAGCTAAATCATATTTAGCTTGCCAGTTCCAATCTTTCTTAGCATACTCTTCGTTTATACTTTGAGGCCAACTATTTGCAATGTTTTGTCTAAAATCTGGATTATATGAAATAGTAAAATCAGGAATATGTTTTTTTATTTCATTAGCAATTTGCGAGGGTGTAAAACTAATTCCTGCTAAATTGTAACTACCTCTTATTTTAATTTGATCAGATGGTGCATGCATAATTTCAATAGTAGCTCTAATAGCATCCTCCATGTGCATCATTGGCAAAGCTGTGTCTGCACTTAAAAAACATTCATAGGTTTTAGTTTTTAAAGCTTGATGAAATATATGAACTGCATAATCTGTTGTTCCGCCACCTGGTGCCGATTTCCAACCTATTAAACCAGGATAGCGTAAGCTTCGTACATCAACTCCAAATTTATGATGATACCATTCGCACCAGCGTTCACCCGCTTGTTTACTTATACCATAAACAGTTGATGGCTCCATAACCGTATATTGAGGAGTTTCTATGCGTGGCGTAGTTGGGCCAAACACAGCAATTGAACTTGGCCAATATACTTTTGAAATATGTTTTTCTTTAGCTAAATCTAATACATTAAATAAACCTTCCATGTTTAATTTCCATGCAAACATAGGATTTTGCTCGCCTGTAGCCGATAACAAAGCTGCTAATAAATATACATGCGAAATGTGATGCTTTTTTACAGTACTCAATAAAGCCTCTTTATCAAGCACATCAAGCGTTTCAAACGGATTGGTTTGTAAAGCTGGTATTGGCTTTAAATCTGCCGCTACAACATTACGCGAACCATATATTTGACTCAATTCTTGAACTAATTCAATGCCTATTTGCCCGCCAGCTCCAATTACTAAAATTTTATCTTCTTTATTATACATACGTAATACTGTAATATTTATAATTTGTAAATGAAAGGTAAATCTTTATCTATTTTTTTAGATTTTTACTACCTTTACAAACGTAAATAAAAATGTGCTGATTTAAAAATCTATCATTTTTAAAAATTAATAAATTAAAATAGTATAACCTGCAATTATATCTATTATGTATTATTCATCTTATAAAAAATATACTTTAATACTAAAGTTGATGAATAACCCATGTGGCTATAAAAAAACAAAACGTTTTACACATGAAAATGCCTGAATTAAGAAACCGCATTAATAAAGATGAACTTAAAGCACGTTTAGCTCAAGAAACTATAGAGCGTGTTACTTTTTCTTTTTACAGATATGTGAAAATTGAAAATCCAAAAGAATTAAGAGATAATTTGTTTATTGAATGGACAGAATTAAACTGTTTTGGAAGGATTTACATTGCTCACGAAGGCATTAATGCACAAATGAGTATACCAAAAGAAAATTGGGACACGTTTGTAAAACAACTTTACAGTAATGAGCTATTTAATAATATTCCATTTAAAATAGCTGTAGATGGAAATGGAAAATCCTTCTATAAATTAATTATTAAGGTTAAAGAAAAAGTAGTTGCTGATGGTATTAATGATCCTGAGTTTGATGCTTCAAATACTGGAACATACTTAAATGCAGAGGGTTTTAATAAAGCCTTAGAAGATCCTAATACGATTGTGGTTGATATGAGAAATCACTACGAAAGTGAAGTGGGGCGTTTTGATAAAGCATTTTGCCCCGATGCAGATACCTTTAGAGAAGAATTACCCTTAGTAGTAGAGCACCTTAAAGGACAAGAAAATAAAAAAGTCCTGATGTATTGCACGGGCGGTATTCGTTGCGAAAAAGCTAGTGCTTATTTAAAACACAAAGGCTTTAAAGATGTTAACCACCTACATGGAGGAATTATACAGTATGCTAAAGAAGTTAAAGAACAAGGCTTAGAAAGCAAGTTTAAAGGCATTAACTTTGTGTTTGATGAACGTATTGGCGAACGAATTACGGATGATATTTTAAGTAATTGCCACCAATGCGGTAAACCATGCGATACACATGTAAATTGCAAAAACGACGATTGCCATTTGTTATTTATACAATGCAACGAATGTGCCGAAAAAATGCAAGGATGTTGTACTCCTAAATGCCAAGAGATTGCTGCATTACCAATTGAAATGCAGCGTGAATTAAGAAAAGGACGCATTAAAAACGGTCCAGAATGCTTATCTGTTTATAAAAGCAGATTGAGACCAAATTTAGCTCAAATCATAAAAAATGATTTATCTTTAAATAAACTAAAATAGTAAATATGCCAATTTATCATCATTTAGGTCATATCCCTCAAAAGCGCCACACCGTATTTAAATCTCCTGAAGGAAATTTTTATTACGAGCAATTATTTGGTACCGAAGGATTCAATGGACACTCTACCCTATCATACCATGTTCACAGACCAACTCAGGTAAAAGAAATTTTAAGAAGCTATTCTGTTCAACCAAAAATTGCCATTGATAAAAACATTAAATCGCTTTTATTAAAAGGATTTGATATTAAACCAACTCCTGATTTTTTAGAAAGCAGAAAAACCGTTTTATTAAATAGCGATTGTCAAATTGGACTAGCTGCACCAACCCAAAGTTTAACAACCTACTTTTACAAAAATGCTGATGCCGATGAGCTTATTTTTATTCATAAAGGCAAAGGAAAATTAAGAACCTTTTTAGGAAATATTAATTTTGAATATGGTGATTATTTAATTATTCCAAGAGGAATGATTTACCAGATAGAATTTGAAACAAGCGATAACCGTTTGTTTTATGTTGAATCATTTGCTCCATACTATACTCCTAAACGTTACAAAAGCTCATCTGGTCAGTTGTTAGAGCATTCTCCATTTTGCGAGCGTGATTTTAAATTACCTACTGAGTTAGAAACCTATGACCAAAAAGGAGAATTTTTAATTAAAATTAAAAAAGAAGGTATGATTCATGAAGTGGTTTATGCCACACATCCTTTTGATGTAATTGGTTGGGATGGATATAACTTTCCGTATGGATTTAGCATTCATAATTTTGAACCTATTACTGGTAGGGTGCATCAACCACCACCAGTGCACCAAACATTTGAAACCTCTACATTTGTAGTATGTTCATTTGTTCCTCGTTTATACGATTACCATCCACAAGCTATTCCTGCTCCTTACAATCATAGCAATATTGATAGCGATGAAGTATTGTATTATGTTGATGGTGATTTTATGAGCCGTAATAATATTGAACAAGGTCATATTACCTTGCATCCAAAAGGCATTCCTCATGGCCCTGCTCCAGGCGCTATGGAACGAAGCATTGGGCAAACCGTTACTCAAGAACTAGCCGTTATGGTTGATACATTTAGGCCTTTAATGGTAACTGAAGATGCGATGAGTATTGATGATGGTAAATATTATAAAAGTTGGGTGGAATAATTTAAAACAGTAACAAAAAAATAATTATTATAAAACAAATAAAATCCATTAGCTAATTATGTAATCAGCTAATTATCAAATTAAAATTATGGCTAAAGAAGTAAAAAACGTAGAATACGGATTAGAAAAAATATTTGAAGGAGCGAAAGATTTTTTGCCTCTATTAGGAACAGATTATGTAGAGTTTTATGTTGGTAACGCTAAGCAATCTGCCCATTACTATAAAACAGCATTTGGCTTTCAATCCTATGCTTATGCAGGCTTAGAAACTGGCTTAACAGATCGCACATCTTACGTTTTAAAACAAGATAAAATTCGTTTGGTATTAACTACTGCTTTAAAAAGCGATTCGGCAATTGGCGAACACGTTAAAAAACATGGCGATGGCGTTAAAGTTATTGCATTATGGGTAGAAGACGCCCGTAAATCGTTTGAAGAAACTGTAAAACGTGGCGCAAAAGTATACATGGAACCAACTGTTGAAAAAGATGAGCATGGCGAAGTAGTGCGCGCTGGTATTTATACATATGGCGAAACAGTTCACATGTTTGTTGAACGCAAAAACTATAAAGGTGAATTTTTGCCAGGATTTAAAAAATGGGAAAGTGATTATAACCCAGCGCCTGTTGGTTTAAAATTTATTGACCACATGGTTGGTAATGTAGGTTGGAACCAAATGAATGCAACTGTGAAATGGTATGAAGACGTGATGGGATTTGTAAACTTTTTAAGTTTTGATGACAAACAAATTACAACCGAATACTCTGCCTTAATGAGTAAAGTAATGAGTAACGGAAACGGCCGTATTAAATTTCCTATTAACGAACCAGCAGAAGGAAAGAAAAAATCTCAAATTGAAGAATACATTGACTTTTACGAAGGTGCTGGTGTGCAACATTTAGCTTTAGCAACGGATGATATTATTAAAACAGTTGCTGATTTAAAAGCACGTGGTGTTGAGTTTTTACCACCGCCACCGCAAGCCTATTATGATGATATCCCCAGAAGATTAGGTGTGCACATGGAGATGATGAAAGAAGATATTAAAGAACTTCAAAAATTATCTATATTGGTAGATGCTGATGAAGAAGGTTATTTATTACAAATATTTACTAAACCAGTAGAAGACAGACCAACCTTATTTTACGAAATCATACAACGTATGGGGGCTAAAGGCTTTGGTGCTGGTAACTTTAAAGCCTTATTCGAATCGATTGAAAGAGAACAAGCACTAAGAGGAACCTTATAAGCTTAACATAGTTTTAACTATTATAAAAAACCCCCGAAGAATTCTTCGGGGGTTTTTGTTTGATTAATTATCGTAATTTTTAATAATAATAGCATTACCATTTTCATCATAAAAAGCTCCTTCAATATCATCAATATATCTAATAGAATAAAAACTATAATCTACTCTAACAACATTGTGAGGGTGAGTTCTAAAATAATGAATCCAAACCGTTTCATTTGTATCTAAATCTCTGGCTAAATATACCCAATGTAAAAAACCTCCATCTAATTCTTCATATACTTTATAATAATGATTGTCTTTTGCCGAATCATCATAATTTACTATGGAAATATAAACCGAATCTTGCTTATCATTACCCATCCATAAACTATAACACGACTCCTTTGATGAATATTTTACGTACTTACAACTATCTTCGTTCCATATTTGAGCTATACATAGTAAGCTTTCATACTCTTTAAATTCTATTTGAGAATAAGAATATTTACTCATCAAACATATAATACATATTAGCTGTTTAGTTAAACGTTTCATTTTTTTATATCTTTTATAAAAATAAATACCTTTTGTTTATTTTCAGAATTATCAAAATCTATTAATAACTCCAAACCTTGCGTAAAACCCGAAACATTTTGCCTTATTTGTTCAACTGTTTCAACAATAGTTTTTACATTATTTGTTGCGTCCTTGTATTCCTTAGTAGAAATAACCATATCCATACTAATAGTTGCGCCATTTATAAACGTACTGGTTTGCGATTGAGCCTTTACTTGTGCCACACGATTCATGGTTGACTCGCTGGTGTATTTAGCCTTATCTAAGCTAATTACTGAAACTATATATTGGTGTTCATAATCATCAACTATTTTTACTCCCTCAAACGGTGTTGCCTTATACATGCGCTTCAAGAAATTAGCAAATGCAGTTTTATCTTCATTGAAAGATTGAGCATTTGCAAACAATGTAGAACCTAGTGTTAAAAGTATTAATATGTTTTTCATATTGTCAATTATTAAACTCTGTGAAGCAAGAATCTATTCATTTTATAAACTGGGCTTGATGTAGGAATTTCATTGTTTAAATATTCAACATCCTTAAATTTAAGATTAAACAACTGATAAGAATTATTATTATATAAATGTTGATTGAACTTATTCAAAGCATTTGCATTACCAATTGCTTGTATATCGGCTTTCATTGAATTTATTAATTCTAAATTATTAGAAATTAAATTTGAACTTTCTATTGAAGATAAACTGTGCCATTCTTTTATTATTGCAACTAAATATCTTCTTTTTGTTCTCCCATCGACAGTATATAATTTAAGTGGGTATGTGTTATCTCCATCTTGAAAGTTTTTATGAATACCTTCAATATAGCCAAAATGATAGCCATCTTTATCAACAAAATTTTTATTAAACAACCATTCTTCAAAACCGAAACCATAAATATTCTCATGTATTTTATTTACTGATTTTCCCGTTAATCCAGATGGTGATTGCCAACCATTTGTATTAAAACTTAATCTAGCTATTATTTTTTTTGGCATAATAATAATTTATTTTTTTATTGAACTTATTTTATATCCTTTAATTTTTTCTAAATCAGAAAGTGAAAGAATCTCTTCAAAATATAAACTAACAATACTTTTATAACTTGATTTATAGTCAAATAATGAAATTACGGCTTTAAAGGATGAATTAGTGCACAGATTTTTATCTTCTCTTGTTCGGGGAAGAATATCACTATTAATTTGAGATATAAAAGAATATTTATAATTAAAAACATCTTTAAATAGTTCTCCGTTGTAACAAAATTCATCTAAGTATCGATCTAGATTCTTGTATGGGGTAACAATATCTGGATTAAAACCTTGTTCAATATTATATGGATCAGAATAAAGTATTGACCCGGGCTTACTAAGCAAACTCCAGCCATGATTCAAAATCTTTCTAGAATATAATATTGGAGTTAATTCGGATTTAATTAATTTAAATCCATAAGATTTCTGAGAAATCAAATTATCACAACCAATAACATGTTTATCATTAGAAACTTTAAAATTTAAAATTGAATGTTTTGTGTACAAAATCAAATCTATGATTGCTTGAATAGTAGATAAAGATCTAAAATGAAAATTTGGTTGTATAGACTTATCATAGAATTGAATATCATATGAGTACATGCCATCGCCTTCTTTTTTAAGTTTCTTAAATTTTTTTATTAATAATTCTATATTATCAGATTTAAAAATAGGCGAACCCATTGATTTAATTATATAAATTAAATTAGGGTTTGACTTTGATAATGATTTTAATGTGTCAATATTATTTGTTTTCCCTCCAATATTATCATCCCAAATAGCTAATTTATAAGTTTGCTTTCCTAACAGTTTATATTGATTTACTTCTTCAAGCGACATACTTAATCTATTAATTGAATTAACTAAATATTTATTAAACTGCTTAATGTTCCTATTAAACTTAACATTAATAGTTATAGGAACAACCCATTGTGTATTATCATTATTATATTGCTTAGGTTCTGCACTTAAAATTTCAAAATCACAAGATTGATCTAAGATTGTTTTACAAGTATTTGTAATATTCTTTATAGATTCAATTTCATTTTGTTCATTCAATATTTGTTGTTTTACATTTGCAGCTAATAAACTACCCTTAAACTCTACCTCTACTCCCTTATTCTCGCAAAAACTAGTTAATTTAGAAACTGATACAATTGCCTTTAAACTAGTGGCATAAACCCCATTAGGGATTTGTACCTCAGATAATACTTCAAATTTCTGAATATTACCATTGGTAACAGAAACAATTTCATCTTTCACTAAATTATCGTTTAAAATTTCTGTTTTAGAGGATATGAACGTACCAAAGGCTTGTTCTATAGCACTGCGTAGGGCATTTTGTTTGGCTTCTTCTTGTGTTTTACCTTGCCCACTTACAACAAGTGTTACGGTTTTATCATCTTGAGAATTAGCATTTATTGTAAATGCGAGGGTTAGGATTAATAGGAGTTTTTTCATTTCAATAACTATTTTATTACATGTTAAAATGTGTTTCCCATTCTTGTAGTACTCTATAACGATTAATCAATCATTTCCATTTAATATTTACCTCTCTATCTGTTAAATCAGTTAAGTTTATAGGTCTATGAAATTTTATTTTTTCATATCGAATATTTAAAATGAATGAACGGCCTGTTTCCCCAACAACATTATTAGAATTCCAGCAACGCATGTACTCAATATGATTATTAATAGCTCTAACATCACCTATGTTGTGAAATCTGTTTTCCACTTCTTCAAGCCAGTTATGTTGAATTAATGCGTTTCTTAATTCATCAATTTCTTTATCAGAAATCTGGTAAACACCAAATATATCTCCAACATAAAAAACCTGACGATTACTAAGACAAAAGGTAAATAGTGCAATTCTTTCGGCAATACAATGAAACGTATTTGCTCTATAAGAATCAATATATCCAACTTTCATTTTTTTCAAAATAGGATTATTAAGGCACTCTTCTAAACCAAAATAGTAGGAGTTTTTCCTTCTGTAATCAACAAACACAACTGATTGTGCTAAATCCGATACATTTGTCCATTTATTGTTATTCCAGACTAATTTACTAGCGTACATTTTATAAAATTTATTTTTCAATAAGACTTATTTTCCCAAGGTTCTATATTATATTTAGATATCTTTTCAAGTTTTTCAAGTTTTAAAATATGATTGTATTTAAACTTAAATAAACTGAATTTATCATTATATATTATTAAATCCAATGGGATATGTTGTTCTGTTTCTGATAGCCACTTTTCACCACCTTCGCCATTATCGTATTTTTCAAAATCAACATAGGAACTGGTAAAATAATTTTCCTTATTTGTCAAAACAAATTGCTTT
Source organism: uncultured Flavobacterium sp. (assembly GCA_964541155.1). Taxonomy (GTDB): domain Bacteria; phylum Bacteroidota; class Bacteroidia; order B-17B0; family Aurantibacillaceae; genus UBA4416. The sequence continues at coordinate 177,084 of CAZIPC010000005.1, read as the reverse complement.
CCAGTAGATTTTAATAATTCAAAATATATCCTGCCTGTTTTCTCTAAGTGAACCCAAGGTGCTTCACTACTATAATTTTTGTACCACCGCCATCTGAGACGAGCTGCTGGAGGAAACCCAACACCAAAATCTAACTGCCAAAAATCTGGTATATCTTTATAATGATCATAATAACAACCATAACAAACATTAGATGTATTTTCAACAGAATTTGATATACAACACTTTTTTACAAATATTGTGTCAACCTCTGATAATATTCTAAAATTAAGCAGATTGTCATTTGATTTTATGATTAAATTTTTTAATGCCAATAGTGATTTAGAGTTCCTTAATTGAAAAGAGTCTTGATTTAGCTTATGTTCATCTCCGTTATATTTTACTAAAATATAAGTTAGTTTCTGCAATTTTTTATAGTTATCCGTTTCTTCTTGAGTCATGGTAATGCCTGTAATAGTTTTCCAGAAATATTCATGAAAAAATCTGAGATTTTTATTTGTCATACAGTTTACGGTAAATTCAATAGAAAAATTATCATTAGATCCTTTATAAGAAACAGGCTCACTCACTTCTAATGAGTAATCGATAGACTTAGAAAGAATTTCTTTGGAAATCTCACATAAATTTAAAATTGCCTTAAACTCAGCTTCTTCATTCAGCTTTTGTAATTTTATGTTCATAGCAAAAGCGGCGCCTTTAAATTCAACTTCCACACCTTTACTCTCGCAAAAGCTGGTTAATTTAGAAACTGATACAATTGCCTTTAAACTAGTGGCATAACCCCCATTAGGGATTTGTACCTCAGATAATACTTCATATTTTTGGATGTTACCATTAGTAACAGAAACAATTTCATCTTTCACTAAATTATCATTTAATATTTCAGTCTTTGATGATATGAAAGTACCAAAGGCTTGTTCAATGGCACTGCGCAAGGCATTTTGTTTGGCTTCTTCTTGTGTTTTACCTTGCCCACTTACTACAAGTGTTACGGTTTTGTCATCTTGTGCATTTGCATTTAATGTAAATGCTAGAGTTAGGAGTAATAGTAGTTTTTTCATAATTTATATAAGTAAATATGTCATTAAAAAAATAGATTCAAATAAAAAATATCATAATTACAAATTAGGTTTACAACTGCCAGGAGTTAAAACATTAATTTTCCATTGATTAACATAACCAGGATTAGCTTCACAAAGTATAGGGCTTTTTAAAATTTCCAATTTTTCATACCTCACATTTACTAAAAAAGGTGAGCTAATGTGGTTGGCGGCAATTACATCAGAACTATTCATATTATTTATGATTTCAGAAAACACTTCAAAATCTTCACCGAAAAAGCTGCGAGAATTATTACTTAAATAGATATCATTAAAATGGGGTGCAATTTCATTTCTTAAATTCATAATTTCGGTGTTCAAAATGCAAGAAACATTGAATAGAGTTGCATAATGAAAATGGCATCGGCCATTCAACTTAAAAATGAGTCTGAGTTCATCTAATTTATTTACCCTAGGATAATAATTTGCTGTACCATAACAAGGTATGTACGCTATTTTACTTTTTTTATAAAATGGATTAAAGTTAAATTCTTCTAAACCAAAAGTATTATTTAAACCCTGCACCGTAACGCCAAAATTATCAAGTATTGGACCAGTAGGATATTGCCAAGCCTCATTGGGGTTAGTTAGGTAATTTTTCGATCCGTAAGTTCTTGCGTATCTAATCATAAGGTATCTGCTTTAAAGTAAATTTTATTAAAAATCCCGAACCGCACGCACATAATTATAAGTGCCGTCATGATTGCTGTTGCTTCTGGCGTAATTAAAGTTGAAAGAGAAGAACCACGACCCAAAATTGTCGCTCTCCGTTCTACTCCAATAGTCACTGTCAACATCTGTTTTAATCCCATAGGAGCCGTAAACATTTGCTATAATCCCAAATTTATATACATTATTAAAAATATATTCGAGTTCTCCTTTAGCTGGTAATCGCCAATCAGTATATCCATTTAATACTAATTCGTCACAAGCTGTTTTTGCGTCTGTCCAATTGAATTTCCCAACATCAAACAAAGCCATAACAAGACCATGTCCTTCTTTTTCATACACAACATAGCCGCCATTTTTAAAATTAGAAACTACACCCCTGGGTTTTACAGAATAACCGGTCATTTGCTCAATTTGAGCAAGCGTTCGTTTATCATTCCAACTAAAGGCTGCTGCTTGCTGACCATTTGTAGGAAAATTGATTTCTACTGATAATACAATCTTACTATTATAATCTATTTTTGAACCAGAAAAGCTAAATAGGCGGCTACCTTCACCGTTTCCGAAGGACTCATCCATTCCGGATTGTACAGCAAAGAGCCTTGTATAAAATTCCCAATTTGACATTAATGACTCAATTGCTAAAATGGACGATTGTTTTCTCAGATTGTATGTCAAAGTTTGATTTTGATAGGTTACGCTTACTGGAAACACTTGTTTATTCAGAGACTTATATGTTTCAACTTCGGTTGGAGATAGTGATAAGGCAGCGAGCGTTTTCTTAAAATAATTAGCACAAAAATCAATATTCTTATTGCATGTAGCTGTTACAAGTAGGGGGATTTCCCAGTTTTTGCTTTCTGCATCTAACGATTTTGGGTCACTACTTTTTATAACATAATCAAATGAAATCTGCATGGGTTCATGCAGCAAACCAATCATTTCAGCTACAGCTTTTATCTCTCCTTGTTCATTTAGCAGTTGCTGTTTAATATTTAAAGCAAACATACCTCCCTTCACTTCAATTGCAATTCCCTTTGCCTGCACAAAACTGGTCAGCTTATCTACCGAAACAATGGCTTTCAAGGTTACGCCCCAGCGGCCATCTGGTAATTGATCCTGGTTTAAAAGTTCAAAAGATTTAATGTTACCGCTTGAAACAGAAGCCATTTGATCAGCCACTACTTGATCATTAAACATTTCAGTTTTAGATGAGATAAAAGCACCAAAAGCTTGTTCAGTAGCACTACGCAGGGCAGCTTGCTTAGCATCTTCCATTGTTTTTCCGCTGCCACTTGATGTAATGCTTACGTCTTTGTTAGCTTCTTGGGCATTTGCGCTAGGCACAATAAATAACATTGCGAAAAAAAAGGTTCCAATTTTTATTATTCTATTCATATTTTGATTTTTAAAGTTTTGTAAAATAAACATAAGTGGTTTTACTAGGGGTAATTTCTTTTGAAAACAACAACTCGAGTCCTTGAATAAAACCCATGGCATGTTCTCTCACCACCTCAGTACTCGTAAACTCTGTTCTGGTATCGTTCTCATCAGTCCTAATAATTTGATCTGATGTTATTGTTGAGCCATTTACCATGGTGTTCATAAATTGCTTAGCCTTCATAAATGCTGCTTTGTCGCGCATTTCTATACTCGTATATTTTGAGTTTTCAAGCGAAATACTGGATATTATATATTTATTGCTAGGGGCTGAAATAATTTTGACGCCATCCACCAGTTTCTTTTTTAATAAGCCAGTAATAAACTCGTCAAGAGTTGTACACAAAAACAAATAGGTAAATTGCTGCCCTTTTACTATGTAATCAATCATTTCAAATTTAACACAAGGTTCTGCAAAGCCTTGTTCTGCTGTACTTTGTGCTTTAATTTGTGCTACTAAAAGCCTAGAAAGTACAGAGTCTTTTGGTAAGTTGGGATATGCAACGGCTACAGTGTAATAATTAGTTTCCTCGCCTTCAATTTTTTTTACACCTTCAAATGGAGCCGATGCATATACACGCTTCACAAAATTAATTACTGAGGTTTTTTCATCATTGTAAGATTGAGAAAATGAATGATTTTCAAAAAATATAAAGGGAATTATAAATGATAATAATTTTTTCATTCTATTTCGTTGACTTGTTCAAATTTTTGATTTCTCGAATTGAAATAAGTTTTTACATCACTCTCAATACTCATTCTTAATGAATTATTATCATTAAAAACTACAGTTCCTTTATTGTCAATAGAATATTCCGAAATAAAATAACCATGTAAGTCTGATGGTATGCCACTTGGTAAAGGAGAATCTGTTATTTTTTTTCGAATGAAATAAACCGAATAAAATTCTCGTCTTTGAATTAATAAACTAATAGCAATACCAGCTTCAATATAAACATTAGGATTACCATCAGTCAAATCAATAATAACTATTTGTGCATTAAAAATACGTTTTGTAATACTTGATAATAAAGTATCTCCAGCAGAACCTCTTAATCTTCTATAACTTATATTATGGCAATTATTTTCATTTTTTTCGCCTGAGAACCTTTTTATTATTTGATTAGTAAGGGTTTTAATTGCTAAATAAGAATTAGATTTTTTACTTTTCTTATTTTCCCATTGATAAGCAGCTACAATTGTAAATTCATTTTTCATCTCCAATAAATATGATTGTAGGTTACTGTTTGTGGCTGATGTTTTGCCTGTTCTAAGGCAATTTGTTTTTCCGCATCAATTATTTTTTGTTCAGTATCATAGCTTTTTTGCATTTCAAGCATTTCAAAATCGTATTTCTTTTTTTGATCTAAGTGCAATTTGTTTTTTATATCAATAGATAATTTATTAATTTCTATTTTGCAATTATCAGATGGTATAATGGTAGTCATGATAGCTGCAGCCTTGTTTGCACCATTTTCTGTTGGTTCTGCTGCCCAAATCAATTTTGCTTCTTTTAATTTTTCAGTGCAATCACTTTCAATTTTTTGTTTAAAAATAGCCGTTGCTTTATCTTGTGTTTTAAAGTAACAGTCCTTGCAGGTTTCGGGCACCGTCATTAAATTATAAATGGCCTCCTCAAACTTATATTGTTCGGCTAATGTTGTAGCCTGTTTTAAAATAAAATCACATTGCGTAGCATAATAATTAATAATTTTTGTTTTTCCTTCTTCTACAAAAGAGTTCAATTCCTTACTTTTTGGGTTAATGTTTTTAAACGCTTCAATAAAGGCCTTGTTTTCATTGGTGCCAACTCCTTTTAAACTTAATGTGGTATTAGCGAAAATGGTATTTGAAATAGCATCACCAATATACAATGTAATATCTATATTTTGTGCAACCATTTGCGGAGGCCCGGCAATGATGTCTTTTGTGCCTATATTAACATTAGCCGTTATAATAAAACGTGGGTTTGCTTGGCTACCTCCCATTCCACAACTACTGGTTATTTGACTAAGTTTAGTTGTAAGCAAATTTTTTGCTTCTGATGGCAAATTCATGTTATCAGGTAAATACGTGTTTAATATAATCCTTCCAAAATCATCTGATTTTATTTGTGCTTTATTGGTTGTTGCTATCGCAATAACCAACACTAATAACGTTATAATTTTTTTCATGTTACTTTTATTTTTCTCCTAAAACAATTATAGCTTCTCCAAGACCTCGCGTCATTAATTTAACTTCAAAATTAAAAGGTGCTGCTTTTAAATATTTTTGCAGACCTTTTGCAAATTGGCGAGCGTCCATAGCATTATTGTTTGCATCGTATAATGGTATTCGCACTTGCTCAAAACGAATTTTATTTTCGGTAGCATCGCTCATATTAAATTTACCTTTAACGGTATTTTTTTGAAGCCATTCATTAATGTAATCTGTAATTTCTTTTCCATCAATTTCGGTTTCCATATTTTTATCCCAGCTGTTCCATTTTTTTACAGTTAGTAAAATTTCTCTGCCGTTATTAAACATATCATCAAAATGCGACTGCAACTGTGCTACAAAAGGATTGATGTTTGCTAAAATGGCGTTTTGTAATAATACAGGAACGATATCGGTGTTGTTAGGAGTTCCATTACCGGTTGATGAAGCAATGCGTTTACTTGTATAAGCATCAAAGGCTTCGAGAACAAATGAAACGGACTTGCCTTGCTCGGTTTTATTAACTTTCCACCAAATTTGAATAATAATATCTGCCTTGGCTTTATTTTTTAATTTATCCAAAGGGCTTTCTGCAATAGCAGATCCACTTGTAGTACTAGTAGTCATATTATCTTCTGCCGTGCGAGCTTCAATAACTTTTAACTCTTGTTCTGCATCTTTAAGCGGGAAACCTCTATCAATCATTAGTGAGCTAATTTTTGATATTACCTGCCCAATTTCAGTATCTTCCTGAAAGGCTTGCTTGTAATTAGGCACTTTTTGTTTAGTTCCCTGATTATCGAACTCCGTCATAAAATAACGTTGTTCACACCAGTTGTCACTAGGCAAAATCATCAATGTTGGTTTTTTAGCTTGTCCAAAAAAGCTATTTGTAATGCAACAGAATGCAACTACGATAGGCAATAATTTAATATACATAATTAAAATCCAGTATTAAGTGATTTGATTATTTTTTGTTCTTCGAGAAATTTTCGTAATTCACTTTTAGAAACAGATACTTGGTAGACTTTCCAATTTTCACCTCCTAAATTATCAGGTAATGTTGTTCCTGTTGCAGAGCTTCTAGTAAGTATTGCCCATTTTCCATTTTTTGAAAAAAACGTTTTTTGAATACTATTAAAATTTTCTTTTTCTTCAGTTTTACTTAACAATGGAGGTTGTGTGACACATCCTGAGCTACTAGAGACTCCTGAAAACAAAATAGCATGAATAGCATCTTTTCGGGCTTGTTCTATATTATATTTAGCTCCTTTTTTTGTATCCCAAATTTTTAATGTAATGTACCCATCTGTTTCCAAGGTTACACACTCGATTTGATAATTTAAAGTTGATTTTTGAGAAAATAAAGGGTGATAAATCAAAAGATTAATCAACAATATTAGTAAAACTAATTTGGTCATGAAATTTATTTTTAAATAATAAAAACAAATTAAACATGAATAGTCAAATTTATTGGTTTCGTTTCGGTTTCAAAACGGTTTCAATTAATTGGTATCACTGATTATCATGCTTATAGCTTAATGAGTGGGTTTAGTCAATTGGTAGGTAAAACGCCTTTTATCAATAGGATCTTTTGTTCGGCTAATAAATCCGGGATGGTTTTTTTCGAGTTCGCTTAATAAACGGTGGCGTTTTAATTTTTTACTATCGGGCTCTAAATGGCTAATGCCTAATAATTCATCCAACTCTTCTGTTACCAAAATAGTTTTATCGCTCTGACACAATAAGGCATACAAATCGCTTGGTAATTCGCCAGTATTATTGGCGGCTTGTGTTTTTTCAAGCTCTGGTTCAGGCAGCGCTTCGGTTTCTGCTACGGTAATAGTTGATGTTTTATTGGTCTTTTTCTTTATAACCATTAGCGCTAATAACGCTATAGCCACTACTGCCATAATAGCTACTACAACCCACCATAAAGGCGCTGAGTTTATAGAGTGCTGCTTAAGTAGTGGAACTAATTGTATTGGCCTTATTTTATCTTTGTTTTGCGCCCATATTTCATCAAAATCTAAGGTATCTATTACTGGTGTATGTGTGGTTCCTTCTGTTTTTAAAATAAATAAATTATCATGTATAGCATACAGTTCAGAGGCATGTAAAATACCATAATCTTCATTACTAAATAGTAGGTATTTCATCTCGGATGGCTTTATAACAAATGAACAAGATTGATTAAGCTGAAAAACAGAATAATTTTTAAAATAATATGAAACTCCAATTACTTTATTTACAGCATCAGGACTTGTATACGCTTCCCATATCATGGTTTTTAAATTTAATTTATACACACAGCTATCAAATACATCAGGCCCTGTTTCGTTACCTGTTTTAAAATTATTCATACTATAAACAGCATCTCCATGTTTAAAACACACCCCATTAATAAAAGGGGGTACTTGCCCTGTAGTGGGCTTAAACGACCACTCCTTTATTTTGGTATTAAAATATTCTAAATTATTATTGGTAGTAAAAAAGCCATAACCTCCCAACGCATATATAGTATTTTGATAACTAAATAAAAACCGTCTAAAATTTCCCCCATGCCAAATGCAATGGTCTAATCGTTGTGCCGAGTCGCCCGTTAATTTAAACACGTAATGCAAGCCTTCTGGATTATAAAAGGTGTCTTTTCCTGAAATAACAAAAGTATTACCTCCTTTATCCATTGGCTGCGTATTATAAACAGCTCCAAATTGTTGAGCTATGGTTTGTCTAATGCGTTTGTCTTGCTTAGGAGTTAATGTTTGAGCAAAAAGTACAATTGAACTAGTGCTAATAAGTAAAAAACAGTACAGGGTTTTAATAGGATAAATCATACATTTACGTTAAACGAAACAATTGTTATTTAAGAAAGATAAATTATTTTTTTTAAATCATATTGATTAAAATCAGCGTTTACAACAAATTAAACTAGTAATATATCAATTTTCAATTTACTTTAGTTTCAATTTGGTTTCAGATTGGTTTCATTTTTATTTTAAAAATGATTATCAGGTAGTTACAAAAACACAAACGCATAATTAATTACTCTAAAAACCAATTTAATACAATAAATAATTACAAATTATGCAAAATAAAAACTAATTATTTATTAATGTATAAAGTTATAAAACCAAAATCTAACTATTTTTGTGCTTATTTTAATACTAATTAAATAAAAAAGCCGCTCTAAATAGAGCGGCTTTTTTATAGATATAAAGTAAAAATTACACTGTTAAAATTTCTTTTTCTTTTTGTTCTAAATGTTTTTCACACTTAGAAACATATTCATCAATAATAGCTTGCATTTTTGCCTCCCCGCTTTTTGCTTCATCTTCAGGTAATCCGGCTTTTTGTAATGCCTTAATTTTATCAATCGATTCTTTACGAATTGTACGTAAGCCAACTTTTGCATCTTCTCCGCATGCTTTAGATGTTTTTACTAAGTCTTTTCGGCGGTCTTCAGTTAAAGGTGGTACAATAATACGAATTAATACGCCGTCGTTTTGAGGATTAAATCCTAAATTGGCTGCTTGTATTGCTTTTTCTATAGGAGTAAGCATAGATTTTTCCCAAGGTTGAACCAATATAGTTCTAGAATCTTGAGTATTAACACTTGCCACATTATTTAAAGGTGTTTTTGCACCGTAATAATCAACTAATACATTATCCAACATGGCAGGGTTTGCTTTTCCCGCTCTTATTTTAGCTAATTCCGATTCCAAATGAGAAATGGTTTTCTCCATTTGTGATTTTGCATTTTCTAATACTGTTTTAATATCGCTCATACTTAAAAAAATTTATGTAAAGTTAATTGTATTATCATAATTGATGAAATTTTTTGTGTGTAATTTTTCCGCTATACTGCCACATCTGCCTTTATATGCGGATGAGGGTCGTAATTTTCTAGAGTAAAATCATCTATAGTAAAATCAAAAATTGATTTTACAGCTTTATTTATTCTCATCGTAGGCAAAGGTTTAAACTCACGAGTAAGCTGTAATTTAGCTTGTTCAATATGATTAGAATATAAATGAGCATCTCCAAGGGTATGAATAAAATCGCCTGGTTGCAAATCACATACTTGAGCAACCATCATCGTTAATATGGCATATGAAGCAATATTAAAAGGCACTCCTAAAAATATATCTGCACTGCGTTGATACAACTGACAACTTAATTTACCATTAGCAACATAAAACTGAAAAAAAGCATGGCAAGGTGGTAATTTCATTTGATTAATATCAGCTACATTCCATGCGCTTACAATTAGTCGCCTAGAATCAGGGTTGTTCTTAATCATATTAATAACCTGGGTAATTTGATCTATATGCTTTCCATCTGGTGTTGGCCAACTTCTCCATTGATAACCGTATACAGGTCCTAAATTTCCTTCGGCATCAGCCCACTCATCCCATATACGCACACCATTATCTTTTAAATATTTAATATTAGTGTCGCCCTTTAAAAACCATAACAGTTCGTGTATAATTGATTTAGTATGTAGTTTTTTAGTAGTTAACAAAGGAAAACCTTCCGCTAAGTTGTAGCGCATCTGATATCCAAAAACACTTACTGTTCCTGTTCCTGTTCTGTCTTCTTTTTTAACACCATGCTGTAAAACATGCTGCATCAAATCATGATATTGTTTCATTGCTATTTAAATTACTTCACGAAAATAAAAATCCTTTCTATAATAATAGAAAGGATTTATGAACTTTATTTTAATAATGGTTTATAAAAGAGTAATATGCCCCACGTACTGCTTATCTTTTAGTCTAAAGTCTTTTAATTTTATTTTATAAACATACACACCCTGTATGGCTTTAGCGCCTCCTTTAATGCTTCCATCCCACCCTTTAGTTACATCATTTGTCTTAAATACTAAAGTACCCCATCTGTCGTAAATAAACATTTCAAAAGTATCAGTTAAAAATCCGGTTCCTTGAATTTTAAACACATCATTCACATCATCTTGCTCTGAAGGAGAAAATGCATTAGGTATATAAAGCACTAAATCATCTTCAACAGTAAGTGTTTTTGTAACAGTATCTTTGCATCCAAATGAATTAGTAACCATTAACGAAACATCATAAGAACCTATATTTTCGTACACATGTGTAGGATTTTTAATTGTAGAATTATTTTGATTAGCTGGTAAAAAATAATCTCCAAAATTCCAAGCCCATGATTGCATAGGTGCGCCAACCAATGATTCGTCAAAAAAGCTGACTTGATTAACTAAAATTGTTGGATTTCCTGGCGACCAGCTAAAATCAGGATATGGCTTTGGATCAACAATTACAAATGCATTTTGGCTAATTGAATCTACGCAGCCATTAATATCTGTAACGGTTAAAACAGCGCCGTATGAACCATGCACAGGAAAACAAAACACACCTTGATTACAATTTACAGTTCCTGAATTATTAGAAAAACGCCAAACACAATTTGTAGAAGTAGGTATACTTGTGCTGATAAGATTAGTGCAAAATGGTTCACAGCCTCTATTATCGGATGTTGACATTGTGATTTGAGGAATAGGATTTACTGTAACTAATGCAGATTGAGATATAGATGGAGATGAAGGACAATTTATATCAGCAATAGTTACAGAATAATTTAAAGTAATACTGCCTGTTACAGTTGTGGAAGCAGTATTAATAGATGAAAGTCCAATAGAAGGGCTCCAAGAGTAAATATAAACCCCACTACCTCCTTGTGCTAAAGACAATAAATGTCCTGTTTTTCCTTCACATAAAATAGTTGATGTTGGAACTGCTGCAAATGTAATTGGGTTGTACACATTAATAGAAATAGTTCCTGTACTTAAACATGAGCCTGTTGTTACAGATAATGTATACATTCCTTGATTAACTAAACTAGCATTAATTATAGTTGGGTTTTGCATACTTGAAGTAAATGAATTAGGCCCTGACCAAAGATAAGATGTACCACCTGCAGGAGCCATTAAATTTATACTATTACCATTACAAACTGTAGGAATAGGAGTTAAAGTAATAGGAGCTAATGGAACAACTAATACACTAATCGTGTTAACAGAAGAACATAAACCCAAAGTGCTGGTTAATGAATAAACCCCCGAACTCATTACTGAATTAATTGTTGGATTTTGTAAAGGAGAAGTAAATGAATTTGGACCATTCCAAACATATGATGTTGCTCCACTTGTTGCAGTTAAACTGAGCGATGACCCAGCACAAATTGGCGAGTTTGAACCTAAAGATACAGAAGGAGAAGGACTAATAGAAATATTTAAAGCAGTTGAACCAACACATCCAGATGAGTTAGTAACGGTTACCGAATATACTCCAGCCATTGAATTAGTAACAGAAGCAATAGTTGGGTTTTGAATTATGGAAGTAAAACCTAAAGGGCCACTCCACAAATAATTACTTCCCGAATTAGTTGATAAATTTAATGAAGATCCAATACAAACAGGCGTATTTGAACTGATAGTTGGTGTAAATGGTGCTAAAATAGTGGCTGTGCCAGTATTTACAACAGTTGTAGAGGTATTTGTGGCCGAATTAGTTCCAGTAATAGCAACAGAATAAACGGTTGTAACAGAAGGAGTAACAATAATACTTTGAGTAGTAGCCCCTCCTGGTGACCATAAAAAAGATGGATTTAAAATATTTGTATTTGCAGTTAATGTTGCTGTGGAGCCAGTACATACAGTTTGACTTGTAACACCAGAAGATAATAAACCGCAGTTAGTAGATCCTGTACCTGATGTTTGGTTAAATGTAATGTTTTGAGCAAGCCCCGAAAAATTAGTGATTAACAATACATAATACTGACCCGTAACTGCATTTGTAATTGTGCAGGTTTCGGTATTACTAGCACTATAACTACAATCTGCCATATTACCACTTGGATAAAAGCCAGGACTGCCAACATTTGTAGGACAATTAGGAGTACAAGCACTAGTTAACCCATTACAAGAAGCTGCTAAATTTGCAAACGGACCCCAGCATACAAAATCAACATCGCCGCCGCCAGTTCCTGCTATATCTATAACTATTGTGCCACTTTGTGAAACCTGAAAATAATACCATGCTGGATTAGGCTGTGTAAATAAACAGCCATAATCAGGACCAGCAGCAGCACTAGTATTTACTCCTGCCGGAAATGTAACTGCGCCTTGATTTGCACAAAAAGGAGACCCAGGGCATTGAGCCAAAATAGAATTAAAGAAAAAAATATGAGATATGATTAAAAGGAAAAATATTTTCATATGGTTAAATATTAAAGTACAATTTTACTTTATTAAAAATGGGTTTAAATGCTAAACTAAAAACAATGCGATGCAAATTAACCAATTTTAATATTAAAAATATAAAATTTTAAACAATTTTAAACAATAACCACTAACTAAAAGGTTACTTTTAATAAATTAAACTTTTATATTATTAGAATTTAGACTTAAATCAGCATAAGTGAAAATCTAAAACTATTACATCAAATACCTAATTTCTTTGACATCAAATTCCGCTAATTGTTCATTTTCCAACTCAAGTAGTAACTTACCTTGGTTAGTAACACCAATAGTTTTTGCTTTAAAAATAGCTTTAGCTTGTTCTTGAAATTCAAATATATCTCCTAAACCAAACAAATTTGAAAGATAGGAATCATTAATCAAATCAAATTTTTGTTGCCTTAATATTAAATACCATTTTTCGAGCTTTGAAAATAAAATTTGCATCAAAGCACTTCTATCTAGCTCTTTATTTAATAGTAATTTCAAAGAAGTTGCCGTTCGTTCAAACTCAAAAAAATCATCCTGGTTAACATTAAATCCAATACCAATTACTGCATTTTGAATAAATTGAGCTGTTAAATTATTTTCAATTAAAATACCCGCTATTTTCTTTCGATTTACCAATATGTCATTTGGCCATTTAATTTTAATGTCATATTGGCTAGGAGATAAAATATCAGTCAATAAGTCATAAACAGCCAAAGCACTAATTTTACTTAAATAAAACGAATGATTTATATCCAAAAAAGCAGGCTTTAAAAGTATAGAAACAGTAATGTTTTGGGCTATCTTACTAGTCCATGTTGCACCTCTTTGACCCTTACCATTAGTTTGATTATCTGTATAAATTACAGTTCCTTCCACAGCATTAACATTCCTTAACATGTTCATGGCATAAGTATTGGTACTTTCTACTTCGTGTAAAAAAAGAGAGTTCTTTCCGATAAACAATGTTTCCATTTAGGCAAAAAGGTTAAATTTGTTGCTTATTACAAAACAAAAGTAAAAAACGGAATAGCATTCGCAACAAAAAAATATGGCAAAATTACCAGTAAAAAAAACAACAGCTAAAAAAGCAGCTCCTAAAAAGGCAGTAGCCAAAAAAATAGGCAAAAAATCCTTAACCGAGAAAGAAGAACTGCAAAAAGAAGCTAATAGAATTGCTAATACAGAAAATAAGAAAAAAGTTTCGAGTGGAGCTAAGCGTCCTAAAAAAACAGCAACTAAAGAGCAAACAATAAGTCTATTAGATGCAATAGTTGAGGGGATGCAAGAGAAAAAAGCGAAAAATATTACCATTATAAATTTAATAGGTTTAGAAAATCGTGTAGCAGATTATTTTGTAATCTGTGATGCCGATAGTAATACTCATGTTAATGCAATTGCAGATACTTTAGAAGAATCGGTTATTAAAAATACTGGCGAAAAACCATATCATAGCGAGGGCCATCAAAACTCTGAATGGATATTGATTGATTATGTGAATATTGTAGCTCACGTATTTTTAAGAGAAACGCGCGAATTTTATAATATTGAAGGGCTTTGGGCAGATGGAGAAATTACAAGAATAGAAGATTAAATAATATACATACACGTCATAATAAGTTTATCATGAGCGAAGAACAACAGCAAAATAATATACCCGATACTCCAGAATCAAATTCTTCATCACCAACACCTGAGGAAGAAAGAAAAAAACAATTTGAAAAAATGAAAGATCGTTTTGGAAAAAAACCATCTAATCCATTTGGAGGCGCCAATAATAATGGGGGGTCTAACGGCAATAGCTTTTATTGGATTTATGCCTTAGTAATAGTAAGTCTCTTAGGCTTTGTGTTTTTTGGGCAAGATTTTGAAAATAAAATCTACGAAGTTGATCAAACCCAATTTGAACAAAACATGCTAGCCAAAGGTGATGTTAAAGAAATAGTTATTGTAAACGAAAAGTTTGCTGAAATAACTATCAATCAAGATAGTTTAAAACTAGCCCGATACTATAAACCAGATAAAAGTGGAAAACTCATTCAACTTTTTCCTAATCCTAAAAATTCGCCTGGGCCCCACTTTAAAATTTCAATTCCAGATGTTAAAGACTTTTTAGAACAAGTAAGGTTAGTTCAAACCACCGCAAACTTACCTATTCAGTTAAGAGTTTCACCTTCTCGTGAAGATAGAACTGAGTGGAGTGATCATTTAGGATGGATGCTTCCAATTGCTATAATGGTTATTTTATGGATTGTAATGATGCGAAGAATGGGTGGCGGTGGATCTGGAGGAGCTGGTCAAATATTTAATATTGGTAAATCTAAAGCAGTTCTATTTGATAAAGACTCTAATGTTAATGTTACATTTAATGATGTTGCGGGTTTAGATGGAGCAAAAATTGAAATTATGGAAATTGTAGAATTTCTTAAAAATCCTAAAAAATATACCGACTTAGGAGCAAAAATTCCAAAAGGCGCTTTACTAGTTGGTCCTCCAGGAACAGGAAAAACATTATTAGCAAAAGCTGTAGCAGGTGAAGCTAAAGTTCCTTTCTTTTCATTATCCGGATCTGATTTTGTAGAAATGTTTGTAGGTGTTGGTGCTTCTCGTGTTAGAGATTTATTTAAACAAGCTAAAGAAAAAGCACCTTGCATAATTTTTATTGATGAAATTGATGCTATTGGTAGAGCTAGAGGTAAAAATGCTGCAGCGGGCGGAAATGATGAAAGAGAAAACACATTAAATCAGTTATTAACTGAAATGGATGGTTTTGGTACAAATAGCGGTGTTATTATTTTGGCAGCTACTAACCGCGCTGATATATTAGATAGAGCCTTAATGAGAGCTGGAAGATTTGATAGGCAGATTTATGTTGACATGCCAGATGTTGTTGAGCGTCAAGAAATTTTTAAAGTGCATTTAAAGAAAATAAAAATTGACAATACAGTTGATATTGATTTTTTAGCAAAACAAACACCAGGCTTTAGCGGTGCAGATATTGCTAACATTTGTAATGAAGCTGCTTTAATTGCTGCTCGTGCAAATAAAAAACAAGTTACAAAACAAGATTTTTTAGATGCAGTTGATAGAATAATAGCGGGATTAGAAAAGAAAAATAAAATAATTACTCCATCAGAAAAACGTGTGATTGCATTTCATGAGGCAGGACACGCAACTGTTAGTTGGATGTGCGAACATGCTTCTCCTTTAGTTAAAGTAACCATAGTGCCTCGTGGGCGCTCATTAGGAGCTGCATGGTACTTACCTGAAGAGAGACAAATTACTACAACTGAACAAATTGTAGATGAAATGTGTGCGGCTTTGGGAGGAAGAGCTGCTGAAGAAATTATTTTTGGAAAAATTTCAACTGGCGCACTAAGTGATTTAGAAAAAATAACTCGTCAAGCTTATGCAAGTGTAGTATACTATGGGTTAAACGAAAAAATTGGTAACGTAAGTTACTACGATAGCTCAGGACAAAGTGAATATAGCTTTAATAAACCCTACAGCGAAAACACAGCTAAAATAATTGATGAAGAGGTTAAAAAAATGATTGATATTGCTTATGCTAGAACAAAAACAATTTTATTAGCTAACAAAGAGAAATTAACACAACTTGCCGAAAAACTTTTAGAACAAGAAGTGATTTTTAAAGAGGATTTAGAAAATATTTTTGGTAAGAGACCTTTTGCGAAAGACATTGAAGAAGCAGAAAAAGAAAGGGAATTAAAATTAAAAAATACTCCGCCTACAACTGACGAATCAATTATTTAAGTATATAATTTTATTTTTTAAAAAGTCATCCTTACAATAATGGATGACTTTTTTTGTAACTTAGATTATTAAAATCATATATCATGAAACAATTATTTATTGTGTTAGTATTAAGTGGTGCTTTTTTTTCTTGTAAGAAAAACACACAAGAACCTTCTTCTACTAGCACTTCTAACATAGAACCAATAGAAAATATATATCCAGATACCGTTTGGAATATAACTGGAAATGGGCCAAAATTAATTTTTAAATTCAAATTCGATTCCACACAAATTAGATTAGACAATTTTGGAAATCCCTGCCCAACTTTACCATCTGGTCATGGAGCTTACTCCCCTAAATTTAATTCAATGGCCGCACATTATATTGAATTAGCTCAAGGAGATTTAACAGCTTTAGGTGCTGGTAACGTATTGTATCATGCTGCTGAAACAAATTCAGGTGGTGCAACAGCTATTAAGTTTAATAAATCAGTTGTAGTAAAAGAAAATGTGGTGTTTTATTCCACACCAATTAGTCAAATAACGCCAGGAACTTATAAATGGCTCAGACTATCGCTATCTTACCAAAACTATGATATTCCCTACAAGGCAAATGCCATTCCTGGAAACCACATAGGAATAGGAACTATTGCTTCATTTGTGGGATACAACACATATGTACCTAAATATAAAATTAAAGATCAAGATTATATTCCATCCTCATCTGTTGGCGGTCCGTATGTCAATCATCCACAGGGCTATTGGGGATTTGAAACATTAATACCAGGCTATGGATATTGGAAAACCGACGGACAATCGGCAGCTGGATTAACTACAGTGGTTAATCCAAATTATAGTAACTCTCCTATTCCTGCTGGAAGTTGTGTTGTAACTGCTGAATTTACAAATATGACAAATATAAATCAGCCTTTAATTATTACAGGATCAGAAACTCAAGATATAATCATAACAGTTTCTTTATCTACAAATAAAAGTTTTGAATGGATAGAAGTTGGAACTCCAGACGGATACTATCAACCTGAAATTGGAGAAACACCTGTTGATATGGGAATTAGGGGTATGATCCCAAAAACTCAATATTAAGGAATGTTAAAATAAATTTATGTAAGTAATAAATGTTTAATTTTAATTAAACAACTCATTTAAAAAACAACCATGAAAAAAGTAATTTTAATAACAGTTTGTGCATTTACAACAATAAGTAATATACATGCACAAGAAATCCCTACAAAACATCTTGATAAAGAATCAACACATTTAGCTAAACCTAAAAACAAATTAAGTGTTGAACAAAAAGCTCAAAAACATGTAGATGAACTTAATACCGATGTTAATTTATCAGAAGAACAAAAGTCTAAAGTGTATAACTTGGCATTAACTAAAGTAAAAAAAGTTGAAGAAGTAAAACTAAAATATAAAGGCAAACCTGAAGCTAAAGAGTTAGCTAAAAACGAGATTCAAAGTATTAAAAAAGAATTTCGTGAAAATGTAAAACTAATTTTAAATAAAGAACAATTAGCAAAGCTGAAAATGAAACATGATAAAATGAAAGATCATGACAATTCATTGGATCACGACTAATAAGATTAACTATATAAACTAAAAAGGTTCGCTGTAGCGAACCTTTTTAGTTTAATATTCATCCTCGTTAAAAAAGAAATCATCTTTAGTTGGATAATCTGGCCAAATTTCCTCAATAGTTTCGTAAGCTTCGCCTTCATCCTCCATTTCTTGTAAATTTTCTATGACCTCCATTGGCGCACCAGATCGAATAGCAAAATCAATTAACTCATCCTTAGTTGCTGGCCAAGGCGCATCTTCTAACCATGATGCTAATTCTAATGTCCAATACATATTTTTATACTTTAATTTCCTGCAAAAGTAAAAAATTAATTGAATTACACTAATTATAAAGCTAAAAATTGATTTTTTCTTAAAATAATATTAAATAATTAATAATCAATTAATTATGTAGTTATTCAGGTAAAATATATTAAATGAAACTGATTTAATTATATGCCAAATATAGTTTAATAGAATCATTAATAACAATAGCATTAACAAGTAATAATGTCATTTTAAATCTTTTTTATATATTGCTGAGAAATATTAGCATAAACTAAACATTAAAATCAATTGATATGAATTTAAAGATGCGCTTAATTTTAATGAGCTTTTTACAATTTTTTGTGTGGGGAGCTTGGTTAATAACTGTTGCTAATTACTGGTTTAGCACAAAACAATGGGACGGAACTCAATTTGGTGCTATTTTTTCAACTATGGGAATTGCATCTATTTTTATGCCTACACTTTGTGGTATTGTAGCCGACAGATGGCTAAATGCTGAAAAACTATATGGCATCTTACATATATTGGGAGGGCTAACATTACTATATGTACCACAAATTAATAACCCTTCCGATTTTTTTTGGGTAATACTTGTGGCTATGATTTTTTACATGCCAACTATTGCACTTTCTAATTCAATAGCTTATAATGCCCTAAAAAGCAATAAACTAGACGTTGTGAAGGACTTTCCTCCTATAAGAGTTTGGGGAACCATTGGTTTTATTGTGGCCATGTGGATTACCAATCTAACTGATAATAAAGCTTCTGAAAATCAATTTTATATTGCGGCGATAGCAGCAATCACATTAGGTATATATTCGTTTTCTTTACCTAAATGTAAACCTCAACATAATACAGATACAAACAAATCGTTTGTTGATTTAATAGGACTAAGCTCTTTTAAACTATTTGCCAATTACAAATTAGCTCTATTTTTTGTATTTAGTATGTTTTTAGGTGCAGCTCTTCAATTAACAAATGCTTACGGAGATGTTTTTTTAGATGATTTTAAACATCAAACTGAATACTCAGATTCTTTTGTTGTAAAGTACTCAACTATCATTATGTCAATTTCTCAGATTTCTGAAACTCTATTTATTTTAGCAATTCCTTTTTTCTTAAAAAAATTTGGTATTAAACGGGTCATGCTATTTAGTATGCTTGCTTGGGTTTTACGCTTTGGCTTATTTGCTTATGGCAACCCCACAGACGGACTATGGATGATTATTACATCATGTATAGTATACGGAATGGCCTTTGATTTTTTTAATATCTCTGGATCTTTATTTGTAGAAACATCAACCAACTCAACTATTCGTTCGTCAGCACAAGGATTATTTATGATGATGACAAATGGTTTTGGGGCTATATTTGGTAGCATCACTAGTGGTTACTTAATTGATAATTATTTTACTTCTGAAACTGGAAAAAATTGGCACAGTATATGGCTAACCTTTGCAATCTATGCACTTATAATAGCGATACTTTTTGCCTTACTATTTAAACATAAACACAATCCAAAAGACGTTGAAACAATAAATCATTAATTACAAAAAATAATTTAAGATAAAATCTTAACTTTACATTACATACTATTAAATACAAACTAAATGATACATTTAAATACAAAAAAAATAATTATCACTACAGATTTCTCTGAAACAGCTTCATTGGCTATTAAACATGGTGCTTTTTTAGCGCAGTATACTAAAGGAGAGGTTTACCTAGTTCATATTATTACCAAGCATTGGGAAAAATTTAATGTTTTTACTCCAAGCATAACCATTGAAAATATTGAAAAAGCATCGGATGCTGTTTTAAATAAATTAACCGAATTAGCAGATGATATTAAAAAAGAATATGGCATTGCTGTTACTCCAGTTGTAAATTCAGGAAATCCTACTACAGAGATTGTTAGATTTGCAAAAGAAATAAAAGCTGATTTAATAGTAATGGCTACACATGGGTATAGCGCATGGGAAGATTTAACGATAGGTAGTAATACATTAAAAGTAATTACTAAAAGCCCTTGCCCTGTTTTAACTATGAGCGAGCGTTCTGAAAAATTAGGATATCATAAAATCATTTTACCTATTGATACCTCTGAACACTCTAGACATAAAGTAATTGCTACACTAGAATTAGCTAAACAATTTGCAGCACACGTATATACTGTTGGTATTTTAGCAGATGATGAATCTAATAAAAAACCTGCAATGGAAGTTATACTAAATCAAATTGCAAATGCTGCTAAAGATAGAGGAGTATCTTATTCTACCGAAATTATTGAAGATGTTAAAAACAGAGCAGTTGCTACCGTAAAATATTGCGAAAAAATTGGTGGAGATTTAATCTCGATTATGACAGATCAAGACGCAGAATTAAGTGGCTTTTTCTTAGGGCCATATGCATTACAGGTCATTCATCATTCAAAAGTTCCTGTATTAAGTATCAAGCCCGAAAATCATGAAGACAATTTTTCATTACAAATGCTTGCAGGAACTTAATGAATAAATTAGCATCGCTTTTTTAAAACGCACAATTTTATTGTGCGTTTTTTATTTTTAAATACCTACATTTGTTGTGCAATTTGGTTTTTAGATATATAATATATTAAAAAATTAAAAGGGAATCATGTGAGATTCATGAACAGTGCCCGCTGCTGTATGTCTTATTAAAATGTTTTTAAAAACACGCCACTGATTAATAATAACTAATTGGGAAGGCTTAAAAACAAAGACGAGTCAGAAGACCTGCCAATATGCATTTTAAAGCTTTCGGGGAAACAAAAGCTAATAAAAGTATGAGTGTTTAGGCAACATTCTGTTTTTTTATTTTCCCTAAAAGCGTTTTTTTAATATAACAAACGTGAATAAATTAAAAACATACTGCTATAAATTATTAAACATCATATTATGTATGCTGTTAGTATGTATTTTAATTGAAAAAAATTATGCTCAAGTAAATGATACCAATTATCACAAATTAAGAGAAATACTTATTTTGATTAAAAAACAATCTATTTCAGAATCCTCTAAAAAAACTATAACGTTTGACAGCCTTACTCTATGTAGATACAATACTACATCAATAGCCGAGCTTCTTTCCAATCAATCTACAATTCATATTAAAACTTATGGTAATGGAAATATATCTACAACAAGTATGCGAGGAGGAAATGCTAACCACACAGCATTATTATGGAATGGCTTAAATATTCAAAATACTATGTTAGGACAAACAGACTTAAGTTTAATTCCAACATTTTTCTTTAACCAAATATCTCTTGAATATGGCGGTGGAAGCTCGATTTGGGGCAGTGGTGCAATTGGAGGAAGTATTCGTTTACAAAATCATTTATATTTCAAAAAAGGTATTCAAACAAAATTACAAATGAGTGTAGGAAGTTTTAATACGAATAAAATTGCTTCAGAAATATTAGTAAGTTATAACAAAGTAGTTTCTAGTACAAAAATATATTATAATAATTCTGAAAATAATTATTCTTATAAAGACGTAACAGATAAGGAAAATCCTATAAAAAAGGTAAAGCATTCTAATTATTATGCGCAAGGATTACTACAAGAATTAAGTTTTAAACTTAATAGTAAACAAAATTTGAATTTTAGAGCCTGGTATAACTCCATGTATAGAAATATCCCTTCATATAGTAGCTATGAAAGTAAAAAAAATCAGGAAGATGAAAATATCAAATTAAATGCAGATTGGTCTTATTTTAAAGCCAAATTCAATTCAACAATTAGATTAGGTTACTTTAATGATAAATTAAATTATACAGATAGTAATGCTAATAATTTAACAAGTAAAAGTATTTTAAAAACTATAATTGGCGAAAGTGACAATATATTAGCATTTAAGACTCAAAAAATAAATTTCGGAATAAATTTCACACATTACACCTCTAATTTAATTTCAACTGAAAGTTCAAATTATAATACTCTGCAAACCCATATACTATATAAATTTGCTTTTTTTACAGCTTATCAAATTAATTTATTTCATTCAAAATTAATTTATAATATTTCTGCCAGAAAAGAGATTTCAAGTTTATTTAAGGTTCCTATTACTGGCAATACAGGCATTAGATATCAACCTTCAAAAATACTAAGTTTTAAACTCAATGGTAATAAATCATTTAGACAGCCAACCATGAATGATTTGTATTGGCAACCTGGTGGAAATAAAAATTTAAACCCTGAAGAAAGTTATGAAGTAGATGGAGGTATTGAACTTAATCTACAAAAAAACAAATTTTATTTATTTATAGAAACTACGTATTTTAACAGACACACTAACAATTGGATTATTTGGTTACCTATTGGTAATTCCTATTGGAGCCCTCACAATATTTCAGAGGTATACAGCAGAGGTACAGAAACAAAATCTGAGCTTAGCTATAAAACAAAAAGCAATGTTATAAAACTCATTTTACAAACAGCTTACGTTTTATCTACTAGTCAAAAAAATAATAGCGAAAATGACAATTCAGAAGGAAAACAACTAATATATACACCAAGATATACTGGACAAGCGAGTATTTTAATTAATTACAAAAATTTTAATTTTATTTTAAACACTAATTATACAGGTTATCGATTTACATCTTCCGATAATCAAAAGTGGCTAAATCCATATTATGTAACTAATGCAAAATGTTCTTATCAATACAATTACAATACAATAAATATTGAAGTATTTTATCATTTAAATAATTTATTTAATAAAAACTATCAAATTATAGCAAACAATCCAATGCCATTAATTAATCATGAAATAGGATTAATTATGCAGTATAAAAGAAATAAAAAAACATAACTATATATAAAATGAAAAAAACAATTACAAAACTATTTATGATGCTTGGTATAGCATCAACAGCTTTTTCTCAAAACATTATTACGTTTGATACCTATACGCTTTCTCCAAATTCTTACTATAAAGATACTACTAGTTTGGATTTCAATACTAATGGGGTCACATTTCAATATACATGGAATAATTCGTGGGGAGGTTTTTGGGAATCTGGAAGCGCATACACTAATATTAATGATACAATTAATGGAACGTACACCAACATTTATGGCTGTATAACAGGAAATGCATTTAGTGGAAGTAATTACGTTACAATACAAGATGGTGCCGTTATATCATTTTCTAACAATACAACTGCCATAAATGGTTTTTATATTACTAACACAACCTACGCATGGAAAACAATAAAAAATGGGAATCAGTTTGCTAGAAAATTTGGCGACACAACAGGAACAGGATCTGGCACAAGTATTCCTCAAGGACAATATCCAGATTGGTTTAAAATTTTAGTGAAAGGATACAGAGGTGGCAGTATGACAACCGATAGTATAGAATATTATTTAGCAGATTATAGAAATCCAGGCACATCAAATGACTATGTTGTTAAAAATTGGCAATTTGTAGATTGCTCATCTTTAGGCCAAGTAGATAGTATTAAATATATCTTAAAATCGAGTGATAATTCACAAGGCATACCAAATACTCCCGCTTTTTTTTCAATTGATAATTTTATTATTCAAAGCACAGTTGGTACGCAAGATTTATCTGACATTCAAAATTATTTATTATTTCCAAATCCATCAAATGGTAATGCAACCCTTTATTTAAATACAAATAAAGAACAACTAATTAATTTATCAGTAAATGATATCTCGGGAAGAGAAATAGAAGAAATATCTATTAAAACACAACCTGGTAATAATCAACATGTAATTATCAGTGAAAATTTAAACTCTGGTATTTATTTTATTAATCTAATAACCAACTCTTCTGTAAAAAAGATAAAATACATTAAAACTAATTAATTTTGAGAAATTACATTTATATATTTATAGTATTAATACTATATTCTTGTATAAAAGACAAGCCTAAAGAGCCTATTAATACAAACATAACTATTAATACTGGACAGACTGTTTTAGTAATTAATGAGGGAAACTTTGGATGGGGGACAGGAAGCATATCGTTATACGACCCCCAATCGAAAGTAGTAATTGAAGATTACTACCAACAAAAAAATAACACTTCAGTTGGTAATGTTTGTCAGAGTATAACAAGATATAATAACAACTATTATATTGTAGTTAATAACTCAAATAAAATACTAGTTGTAAATTCAACAGATTTTATAAAAACAGCTACAATAACTGGATTAAATTCTCCTCGTTATTTATTACCTATTACTTTTAACAAAGCTTATGTAAGCGATTTATACGCCAACTCAATCCAAATTATTGATTTAATTTCTAATACAATATCTGGTTCGATTCCATGTATGCGAGGAACAGAGCAAATGATAGAGATATATGGGAAAGCCTTTGTTACTAATACAAACTCTAATTATTGTTATGTAATAAATACATCTAATGACATAATCACGGACAGCATTAATATTGGAAAAAATGGAGCAAGTATTTGTTTAGATAAAAATTCTAAAATTTGGGTTTTAACAAGTGGAGATACTAATTTTAATCAACCAGGCAAACTAACTAAAATTAACCCAATTACTTTACAAATAGAACAGAGTTTACTTTTTAATACTAATGATAATCCCAGTAAATTATGCATTAATAAAACAAAAGACACTCTCTATTACTTAAATAATGGAGTGTATCAATTTCCTATCGTGTCAAATAATTTAAATCAAACTCCTTTAATTAATCAAGGTCCTAAACTATACTATGGCCTAGGAGTAAACCCAAACGATTATACCATTTATGTATCAGATGCTATTGATTATGTTCAAAAGTCTAAAATTGAAATTTACAAACCAAATGGTAGTTTAGTAACAAAATTTAATGCCGGTATTATTTCAAATGGATTTATGTTTGAATAAACAGATTCTATTATCTTTGCTAAAGTGCAACATCATTTACATATCATTTCATTTGACATACCCTACCCTGCAAACTATGGTGGAATTATTGATGTCTTTCATAAAATTAGGTGTTTAAATAATGAAGGAATAAAAGTTATTTTACATTGTTTTGAATACGGCGATAGAACGCATTCAAAGGAATTAGAGAAAATTTGCGAAAAGGTATATTATTACAAACGAGACACATCACTCATTAATCACTTATCTTTTTTGCCATTTAATGTAAAATCAAGAATTAGTTCTTCATTAAAGAAAAATTTATTAAAAGATAATTACCCAATTTTATTTGAAGTATTACACACGTGTTATTTATTAAACGATCCTGCTTTTAAGAATAGAAAAAAACTATACAGACATAGTAACATTGAACACGATTATTTTTTAGAATTAGCCAAAGGGGAAAAATCATTTCTAAAAAAAATATATTTAAAGATAGAAGCTTTAAAATTAAAATATTTCGAAAAACGTATTAGATATGCTAATTATATTTTATCCGTATCAAAACACGACTTAAATTATTTTAAAAAAACTTATCCAAATACACCCAGTGTTTATTTACCTAGCTTTCATCAATTTGATCAATTAAAATGTAAAACAGGGCAAGGGGATTATATTTTGTATCATGGTAATTTATCTGTTTCCGAAAATTATAACTCTGCAGAATGGTTAATTAAACATGTGTTTTCTAAAATAAAATATCCTATAATTATTGCCGGCTTAAATCCTCCAAAACATCTAATTTCTATAATTAATCAATATCCTAATATTGTTTTAAAACAAAATTGTACAGAATCAGAAATGCAATTACTTGCAGAAAATGCTCAAATTAATTGTCTTTATACACCACAAGCAACTGGATTAAAATTAAAATTATTAAATGTATTGTTTTGTGGAAAATTTGTAATTACTAATTCAAATATGCTAGTTGGCACTTCTTTAAAAGAAGCATGCTATATTGCAGATACACCTCAACAATATATAGAATATATTAATAAATTATTTTTAGAAAAATTCACAAATCAAGATATTGAAAAAAGAAAACTACTTGTTTCATCTATTAATAATGAAAAAAGAGTAAAACAATTAATTCAATTAATTTTCTAATTCTTGTTTAGCTAAATCAATTGTAGTTTTTGAATTACCTATAAATAATTTATTTCCAATAAAAATAACCGGGCGCTTTAAAAAAGTATATTCATTTAAAATATAATTTTTATAATCTAATTCCGTCAATACTTTCCCAGAAAGCTTAATTTCTTTATACTTTCGGGCTATTTTACTAAATAAAGACTCATAGCTCCCTGCTATTTTTTTCATTTCATCTAACTGTAACTCTGTAATACTTTCTGATTTGATGTCTTGAAACAAAAAATTATGTTCTTTTAATTTTAAATCTTTAATTATTTTTTTACAAGTATCACAACTTGAGAGATAATATATTTTATTCATACTTTTATGTATAAAAAAAGAGACGTGCAAATTGTACATCTCTTTTTATCATATAATTAATTTCAATTTTTACCCTAACATTTTCAAGAAATCAATTTCTTTTGGAGTTAAGAAACGAAACTTAGCACGTGGTAAATCTTTTTTGGTTAATCCAGCAAATGCTACTCTATCTAATTTCACAACTTCATAACCTAAATGCTCAAACATACGTCGTACAATACGATTTCGACCACTGTGAATTTCTACTCCTAGCTCAGATTTTCCTTCGCCAACATATTCTATTGCATCTGGTTTAATTGGACCATCAGATAACTCAACGCCTTCAGCTAAAGTCCTGAAGTCTTCAGAAGTAATTCGTTTATCTAAAACAACATGATACACTTTTCTAACATTAAATTTTGGATGCGTTAATTTTGCCGTTAAATCTCCGTCGTTTGTAAATAATAGTAATCCCGTAGTATTTCTATCTAATCTACCAACTGGGTACAATCTTTCTTTACAAGCTTTACGAATTAATTCCATTACTGTTTTACGTTCTTCTGGATCGTCCATCGTAGTAATGTAATCCTTAGGCTTATTTAAAATTAAATATTTTTTAACTTCATTTTTAATGGGCACACCTCCATAAGTAACTACATCTGTAGGATTTACTTTGTATCCCATTTCTGTAATTATTTTGCCATTAACGGTAACTACTCCTGTAGCAATTAAAACATCAGCCTCTCTTCGAGAACAAATGCCTGCATTTGCCACATAACGATTTAAACGCACGGCATCATCACTCACATTTTTTTGAGTAGAAGTTTTAGAAGGCCCTGCTTTTTTAGATTTTTCAACTACCCTTTCAGATTTTGATAATCTGGGTTCATATGGTTTATCATACTCTTTTTTCTCTCCAAAAGATTTTCTAGGTCTCTCAGTTTCATATTTGCCACTTTCTCTTTTCACATATGGTTTACGTTCTACATCCCCATAACTTCTGCGTGGTCTATCTTCACTGCTAACCTCTCGTTTTGTATATGAACGTTTTTCTGCATCTCCATAACTTCTTCTAGGAATGCTGCTTTCATATTTGCCATCTTCACTTTTCACAAATGGTTTACGTTCTACATCCCCATAACTTCTGCGTGGTCTATCTTCACTACTAACCTCACGTTTTGAATATGAACGTTTTTCGCCTCTATTATAACCACCTGCTGATTTGGATTTGAAACTTCCATCTTGACGTTTACCGAATGATCTTCTCTCTCCTGAAAACGATTTTGTTTCCGAATCACCAAAACTTCTTTTAGGTCTCTCTGAACTATCTTCTCTTTTAGTATATGAACGCTTTTCTGTAGAATCTCCATCTCGTTTTTTAAACGACGAGCCAGAAGAACTAAAAGGGCGTTTAGATTTATCGGAACTTGAAAAAGATTTTCTCTTATTAAAATCTGACGAGCCTCCTTTAGAAAACGTTTTTCTAGGCCCTTGATTATCTCTACTCATTATTGTATTTTTTTGCAAATGTACGCATAATTTAGGGATAAGTACTTAGTAATTAGATAATAGTATGATACAAATTGGCATAAATACATAAAAAACCTATCTTTGCAAGATGTCTGATTTAGCCTATAAAAAAGCCTTAACCGAGTATTTAGAAGGTTTTGTGAGTGAACGTCGTAGAGGACGATTGCAAGATGTTTTAAGAGAGAGAACTAACCACATGCAATTGGTTTTAGAAGATGTTTATCAAACGCATAATTTTAGTGCTGTACTCAGAAGTGCTGATATTTTTGGTATTCAAACCACCAATTTTATTGAAAATAGAAATAAATATAAAATTAGCGAAGATGTTTCTATGGGTTCTACACAATGGCTAACATTAAACAGATATCAAAATAATGAAAATAATACAAAAACTTGTTTATCTGATTTAAAAGAAAAAGGATATAAAATAGTAGCCACATCACTTCATAAAAACAGTGTTTCTTTAGATGAATTAAACATTTCTAAACCATTTGCCTTAGTTTTTGGAACAGAATTAACTGGTATTACAAAAGACGTAGAAGACGAAGCTGATGAATTTGTTAAACTACCCATGTATGGTTTTACAGAAAGTTTTAATATAAGCGTTTGTGCGGCTTTATGTATGTATCACTTAAGTTCTCGTATTAGAAAAGAACTTCCTAACTATGGATTAAATACTGAAGAAAAAGAAACTGTTTATATAGAATGGCTAAAAGCATCTATCAGAAAACATGATTTGATTATTAAAGAATTTGACTCAAAATATTACAAAAAAGCTTAGTTCAGTAATCTTGATGTTTTAGATAAAAACTGTATATTTGAGAGATGGAATTTTCTGCAGCTCAAATAGCAGCCTTATTAGGCGGAACAGTAGAAGGGAATGAAAACGCAGCGGTTTCAAACCTTTCAAAAATTGAAGAGGGGATACCTGGTACCTTATCATTTTTAGCAAATCCAAAATATACCAACTATATCTACGAAACTAATGCCTCAATTGTTATTGTAAACAACAGCTTAGTTTTAGATAAACCAATTAAATCAACATGTACGCTTATTCGTGTTGAAGATTCATATGCGAGTTTTGCCACCTTACTAGAAATGTATAACCAATTTAAAGGTAATAAAATTGGTATCGAACAACCTAGTTTTATTAGCGAAAACGCAAAACATGGAGTGGATTGCTACATTGGTGCGTTTGCATACATAGGTAAAAATGTAACCATTGGCAACAACACAAAAATTTATCCTCATGTTTATATCGGAGATAATTGCACTATTGGAGATAATACCACTCTTTTTTCGGGAGTAAAAATTTACCACGAATGCAAAATAGGTAATAACGTTACAGTACATGCAGGTACAATTATTGGTAGCGATGGCTTTGGCTTTGCGCCACAAGATGGCAAAGAGTTTGCAAAAGTACCACAAATAGGAAATGTAATTATTGAAGATAACATTGAAATTGGGTCAAATTGCTCGATAGATAGAGCTACATTAGGTTCTACAATTTTAAGAAAAGGAGTCAAATTAGATAATTTAGTTCAAATTGCACATAATGTGGAAGTTGGAGAAAATACAGTTATTGCAGGACTATCAGGTGTGGCAGGATCAACAAAAGTTGGTAAAAACTGTATGATTGCGGCACAAGTTGGAATTGCCGGACATATACGCATTGCAGATGGCGTTAAAATTGCAGGACAAGCAGGAGTTGGTTCATCCATAGAAAAAGAAAATGAAATTGTACAAGGATCTCCTGCTTTTTCATTAGGAGATTTTAGAAGAAGCTACGTATTGTTTAGAAATCTTCCTAAACTAAACGATAGAATAAAAGATATTGAGAAAAAAATTGAATAATTAATTGATTTAAACTAAAACAATTAGTACCACGAATACATTACTAATTGCAACACTAAAATTATGGCTGATAAACAAAGAACCATCCAAAAAGCAGTTTCTATTACCGGTAAAGGATTACACACAGGGGTACCTGTTACCTTAACTTTTAATCCAGCTGAGGAAAATCATTGGTATAAATTTCAAAGAACAGATTTAGAAGGACAACCTATTATTGACGCTGACTGCGATTTAGTAGTAGACACCTCTCGAGGCACAACATTAGAAAAAAATGGCGCACGAGTTCATACTACAGAACATGTTTTAGCAGCACTTGTAGGTATGGGAATAGACAATTGTTTAATACAAGTAACTGGCCCTGAGATGCCAATAATGGATGGCAGTTCGTTAAATTTTATTGAAGTTTTAGAAACAGCAGGAATTGTAGAGCAAGCCGCAGACCGTGATTACTTTGAGCTAACAGAAAATTTAACATACGAAGACCCTATCAAAAAGGTAGAAATGTTAGCCGTTCCTCAAGATGAATTTAGAATAACCGTTATGGTAGATTACGGTAGCGAAGTTTTAGGCACTCAACATGCAAGCATGTATAATATTAATGAATTTAAAGAGCAAATTTCTCCATGTCGTACATTTGTATTTTTAAGAGAATTAGAAGCCTTACTTGCTCACAATCTTATAAAAGGTGGGGATATGGATAATGCCATTGTTTTAGTTGATAGTGATTTACCAGAAGAAAAATTAAATCATTTACGAAAAGTATTTAATAAACCAGATGTTGAAGTAAAAGGAAAAGGCGTTTTAAATAATACAAAGCTGCGCTTTTTTAACGAACCTGCTCGTCATAAATTACTTGATATTGTTGGTGATTTAGCCTTAGTTGGTAAACCATTAAAAATTCATGTATTAGCTGCTCGTCCTGGACATGCTGGAAATGTTGATTTTGCTAAGAAACTTAAAGCATTAGCTAAAATTCAAAAAGCAGAAAAAGATTATCCTAAAATAGACATGAATAAGCCTCCAGTGCTTAACATCATGGATATTATGAATCTTTTACCTCATCGCCAGCCTATGTTGTTAGTAGATAAGATTATGGAAATTTCTGATCAACATGTTATTGGTGTAAAAAATGTAACTTTAAATGAAGAATTTTTTAAAGGACATTTTCCCGATAATCCTGTAATGCCAGGGGTTTTATTAATTGAAGCAATGGCTCAATGTGGCGGTGTGTTAGTTTTAAAAACGGTGCCTGATCCAGAAAATTACCTTACTTATTTCATGAAAATTGATGGGGTGAAATTTAAACAAAAAGTAATACCCGGAGATACCGTAGTATTTAGTTTGAGTTTAGTAACACCAATTAGAAGAGGAATTTGCCATATGCGTGGTGTGGCATACGTAAATAATAAACCTGTAATGGAAGGTGAAATGATGGCACAAATTGTTAAAGTAAAAGGAAACGAAGTAAAAGCTTAAATCACAAAAATATGATTTCACCACTTGCAAATGTTAGTTCAAAAGCAAAAATAGGGAACAATGTTACTATTGAGCCTTTTGCTACAGTTTATGAAGATGTTGTAATTGGAGACAATACACACATTCATCCAAATGCAATTATCTATCCTGACACAACTATTGGAGCCAACTGTCAAATTTTTCCTGGTGCACTAGTAGGTGTTGTGTCTCAAGATTTAAAATACAAAGGTGAAAAAGCCATTACTACTATTGGTGATAATACCATTATTAGAGAATATGCTACAATTCATAAAGGTACTTCTGATAGAATGTTAACAGCAGTTGGAAATAATTGTTTAATTATGGCCTACGCCCATGTTGCCCATGATTGTATTGTTGGAAATAATGTTATTTTGGCCAATTATGTAGGATTAGCTGGGCATGTAACCATTGAAGATTATGTAATTGTAGAAGGATATGCAGCCATACAACAATTTGTAATAATAGGAATGCATAGTTTTATTGCTGGAGCATCTAAAGTTCGTAAAAATGTTCCTCCATTTATTCGTGTAGCTCGTGATCCACTGCAATATATTGGGGTTAATACAGTTGGGCTATCACGAAGAGGATTTGAAAAAGAAACAATCAATCAAATTGAAGATATTTACCGTTTTATTTTTGTTCGCGGTCACAACGTAACAAATGCTTTAGAATTGGTTGAACAAGAAATATCTGATACTGACATTAGGCATCAAATCGTACAATTTATCAGAAACTCTAAAGACGGAATTATTAAGGGAATTTAATACGATTAATAAAATTATGTCACGCATTTTAACCGGAATAACAAGTAATAACATCCCTCATCTAGGAAATATATTAGGTGCAGTTATACCTGCAATAGAGCTGAGTAAACAATCTCATAACGAATCTCTTTTTTTTATTGCCGATTTACATTCTCTCATTTCTCAAAAAGAGGCAAGTGCAAGAATTGAAAGTGTTAATTCTGTTGCAGCAACTTGGTTAGCCTTTGATTTTGACACTCAAAAAAATTTATTGTACCGTCAAAGTAAAATTCCTGAAGTATGTGAACTAACCTGGTATTTAAATTGTTTTACACCATATCCCATGTTGGCTAATTCTCATTCTTTTAAAGATAAAGCTAACCGATTAAGTGATGTGAATTCAGGATTATTTACTTATCCAGTATTAATGGCTGCCGATATTATTTTATATGATGCTGATTTTGTTCCGGTTGGGAAAGATCAAATTCAACATCTTGAAATTACTCGAGACATTGCATCTGCTTTTAATAATAAATATCAAAAAGAAATATTTGTTTTACCTCAAGTAAAAATAGATGAAAACATGATGACCATACCCGGAACCGATGGTCAAAAAATGAGTAAATCTTACAATAATTTTATTAATGTGTTTTTGCCAGAAAAAGATTTACTAAAAGTTATAAAAACAATTGTAACCGATACAACCCCTTTAGAAGACCCTAAAAACCCAGATACCTGTAATGTATTTAAACTATTTCGCTTATTAGCTTCCCAAGTTCAAATTGAAGAAATGAGAACTAATTATTTAAGAGGTGGATATGGTTATGGACATGCTAAAACCGCATTATACGAAGTTATTTTATCGAAATTTGAAAAACCCAGAGCTCGCTATAACGAGTTCATGAACAACACCTCATTACTAGAAAAAGAATTACAGATAGGGGAAGAAAAAGCAAGAAAAATAGCTCAAGAAAAACTTAAACAAGTACGAAGTGTTTTAGGATTTTAATTAATTTCCTAATTTACGAAGGCCTTTCCAAATTAAAATAATATCTTTTTCTAAACTATAATCTTTTGCATACCTTAAATTAGTTAACTTTATTTTATCTACATCTATTGTAGATTCTATGAACATAGAAGGAGACAAAACAGAACGCTTAATTTCTGGTAAGGATTTATCTGTTATATTACCATATCCTACCCAAGAAGTAAAACCAAACAACACATTAAAACAATTTAAAAAATAATTTTCTTTTTTATCTTGAAGAAATAATAAAACAGGACTTAAGAGTAATGCTAACAAGCTAATGCCTATATCTAATAAACGCTTATTACGTTTGTTATTAGATTTAGAGATACTGTTTACTTCTATCACATATAAATCACCAGCCGTATCCACATCGTTACTGCCAATAATAGAAAGGCTTTCGGGAGGAGCAATTTTAAAATCTACGCCACTTGAAACAAGGGTTAGCATATTATTAATAATGAATTGAGAGCTAATATCTTTAGCACAAAAAATAATTTCATTAATTTGATGCACTTTTATAATCTCATCTATCTGGTTTATCTTACCTATGTATAATGGATTATGTACTCCATTTATTTCAGCACTCACAAAGCCAACAAAGCTAGGATTAACATGTGTTTGTTTTAATAAAGACGCTACTCTATTAAATTCTTGTTCCTCGCCAATAATAGCAATTCGTTTAGTTTTAGCGCTACTTAAAGTATACGATTTAAGTTTTAATACATGAAATAATATTCTTGTTAAAATAAAAGCAATTAAAGCAAAGGCCGTTCCTAATAAAATTAAAGCTCTTGAAAACCTTAAATACTCTGGCAATAAAGAATATGCCATTAAAATAAATACAGTACCTAATAGCACACCTCGCCCTATTTTTAATAATTTTATGGGTTTATCGTAGCCTCCGTTAAAATAAACCATAACAATCCATGCTAATGAATATAATGGAAAAGCTATATGTAATATTTTATCAGAATAAATCGCTCCATCTATTCCAAAATTTATTTGATACACATTTTTAGTAAAAAATAAACCAAAGGTTAATACTAAAAAATCTAAAACTGGAATTGTAAATGTTTTTAAAAACCTTGACAATACAGCTAAACTTGCTTTTAAAAATATAGCAAGATGTATGAAAGCATTAAACCAAAATGCATTTGACCCACTAAAATGTTTTTTAGAAAAAATAGCCATGGCTTTATAAAAAATAACCACATAATTTAAACTACTTCGCTTGGTACTTTCTCCTTTATAGTGTATAATTTGAGTGTCTGGAAAATAATAATTTTTATATCCTGCTAGTTTTATACGATATGATAAATCAATGTCTTCGCCGTACATAAAAAATGTTTCATCTAAAAATCCAATTTTATCTAAAACAGATTTTCGGATAAGCATAAATGCGCCACTCATCACATCAATTTCACTTAACTGATTTTCGGGAAGATAGGATAAATGGTATTTACCAAATCGTTTAGATGTTGGAAACAAACGAGCAAATCCAAACATTTTATAAAACGCAACTTCTGGTGTCGGTAGTCCTCTTTTAGATTCAGGAGCATAATTTCCTTGCCCATCAAGCATTTTCACTCCTAAACCTCCTGCTTCAGGATGAGCATCCATAAAAGATATAATTTTTGTAAATGTATCTTCTTGAACTACCGTATCGGGATTTAATAGTAAAACATACTGACCAGTAGCTATGCTTAAAGCTTGATTATTAGCAACCGAAAAGCCTGTATTAGATTTATTACAAATTAAATGTACTTGTGGAAATTTATCTTTAATTAATGTAACCGAGCCATCAACTGAATTATTATCAACTACAAATACCTCACAAGCAATGTTTTCTGAAGCTTTAAGCACAGAAAACAAGCACTGTTCAATAAAGTGCTTTACATTATAATTGACAATAACGACGGATAATTTAGTCACAAGCTATAAAGCGTTAAAAATAACAAAATATTGTAATAATTAAAGTATTTAAAAAAGACTGTTGAAGTTGAGAAAAAAGTATTAAATTCGCATTCCAATTTTAAGTTTACTTAAAAACTGGTCCCGTAGCTCAGCTGGATAGAGCAACAGCCTTCTAAGCTGTGGGCCATTGGTTCGAATCCAATCGGGATCACGAGTAAATAGCTAAACCACCTGTAAAATCAGGTGGTTTTTGTTTACTAAAACAATGTATCATCCTCAACATTATCATTTTAATTTTGTAAAAAAATAATACTGAATTAAGGATTCGTTATAAATATTTAAAATCATATATTTATAATAAAAAATATCCAAAAAAATGTCATCAAAAGCAACTACAGTTAAAGATTATATCAAAGAACTTCCAGAAGAAAGAGCTCCCTATTTTTTAAAACTAAGAGACACTATTTTAAAAAATATTCCGAAAGGATTTGAAGAATGTATAAACTATGGTATGATTGGATATGTAGTACCTCACACAATATTTCCAGCTGGATATCACTGTAATCCTAAATTACC
Organism: uncultured Flavobacterium sp.; assembly: GCA_964541155.1. Classification (GTDB taxonomy): domain Bacteria; phylum Bacteroidota; class Bacteroidia; order B-17B0; family Aurantibacillaceae; genus UBA4416. Next base: position 141,282 of record CAZIPC010000005.1, on the reverse strand, counting down.
TTTGCCATTTATAACAATTGCCTCTCAAAAAAATTTTATAGCCTTACATCACCTGGGTATTTATGCCGATCAAAAATTAGTAGAGTGGTTTACTAATGAATATCCAAAACACAGTAAAACTAAATTAGATATGGGAAAAGGATGTATTCGCTTTAAAAAACCAGATCAAATACCCTTTGATTTAATAGGGGAGTTAGTACAAAAAATAACCGTTGATACATGGATAAAGATTTATGAAACTAACATCTTAAAAGCAAAAAAGTAAAATATAAATCTCATTTTACCAGTATTTTTAAACTACTAACCTACAATCGTTAATAAGTTTGATTTAAACATTAAACTCTCTAAATCATTATAAATAAATTTAATCTGTCTACTTAACCAGTATATAAAATTATAATGAGCGATATTCAACATTTTTTTACCCCAATTGATTTACAAGCAGATGCTTTTTTAGAGAGCCAACTAGGGAAATCTGTTTTTGCATATACTACAACTTCTGATTTTCCGGAATTAAACAATATTGATATGGCCATTATTGGCGTTTGTGAGGATAGAAGGGCTAAGACAAATAAGGGCTGCTCAACAGCTCCAAACAAAGTAAGAGATTTTTTTTACACCTTATATTCAGGAAGCTTTAGGCCACAAATTGCAGATTTAGGTAATATTGAAGCTGGGCATAACGTTGAAGATACATACTATGCATTAAAAACAACTATTGATTATTTAATACGAAATAATATTATTCCAATAATTATTGGCGGAAGCCAAGATTTAACCTATGCACAATTTTTAGGTTACGAAAATTTAGAGCAAACTATCAATATTGTTTCAATCGACTCAAAATTTGATTTAGGTAACCCAGAAGAAGACACAACAAATACAGCTTATTTAGGAAAAATTATTTTACATCAACCTAATTACTTATTTAATTTTAGTAACATAGGATACCAAACCTATTTAGTAGATCAAACTAGTTTAAATATGATGAATAAATTGTATTTTGATACATATAGATTGGGACAAGTACGCGATGCTATAGAAGAATCTGAACCTGTTATTAGACATGCTGATATGCTGAGTTTTGATATTTCCTCTATCAAACACAGTGACGCTCCAGCACATGTAAATGCCTCACCAAACGGATTTTATTCGGAAGAAGCCTGTCAAATGATGCGTTACGCAGGCATGAATGATAAATTATCATCTCTTGGTATTTATGAAATAAATCCTGAATATGATACGCAAGATAAGACCTCAAATTTAGCTGCACAAATGATTTGGTGTTTCATGGATGGATTTTACAATCGCAAAAATGATTTTCCTTCTCGTAACAATTCTGATTATGTAAAATTTCATGTTGTGTTAGAAGATGGAAAACATGAAATTAATTTTTTTAAAAGCAAAAAAAGTGATCGCTGGTGGATGGAAATACCTTACCCACCAAATAAAGGATTAAAATTTGAACGTCACACACTATTACCATGCTCCTATAAAGACTACGAACTTGCCGTAAATAATGAAATGCCAGATAGATGGTGGCAAACCTATCAAAAATTAGCTTAATTTATAATATATAATACCAAGCCCTTTTAAACATTTAAAAGGGCTTTTTGTTTCTACATTTATAATGTACTTTTGTTAGGTAAAAATAATAACATGGATACTCAATCACTCTTAAAACGTGCTCTAAATTTAGATTTTTTATCTATTGAAGAAGGTATGTTTTTATATGAAAATGCAGCAACCTCAGAGCTCATGTTTGTTGCTAATGAAATTAGGAACATTAAAAAATTTAATTCAAATAAAGTTACTTGGCAAATTGATAGAAACTTAAATACAACAAATGTTTGTATTGCTAACTGTAAATTTTGTAATTTTTATAGAATCCCTGGACATGCAGAAGCCTACATAACAGATATTAATACATATAAAGTAAAAATTGAAGAAACTATAAAATACGGTGGAGACCAATTATTATTACAAGGAGGACATCACCCCGATTTAGGATTAGAATTCTATGTGAATTTATTTAAAGAATTAAAATCGCTTTACCCAACTATTAAATTACATTCGTTAGGTCCACCAGAAATTGCACATATTGCTAAACTCGAAAAATTAAGTCATACAGAAGTATTAATTGCCTTAAAAAATGCAGGATTAGATAGTTTGCCTGGCGCTGGTGCCGAAATATTAAATGATCGAGTACGTCGTTTAATATCTAAAGGCAAATGTACAGGGCGTGAGTGGTTAGATGTTATGAGAGCATGCCATCAATTGGATATTACAACATCAGCAACCATGATGTTTGGGCATATAGAAACTATTTATGAACGATTTGAACATTTAGTATGGATACGTGAAGTTCAATCTGAAAAACCAACAACAGCAAAGGGTTTTTTAGCTTTTATAGCTTGGCCATTTCAAGATGATGGCACTTTATTAAAACGTGTAAAGGGAATAAAAAATAATGTAACTGCTGATGAATATATTAGAATGGTTGCCTTAAGCAGAATTATGTTGCCAAACATCGAAAACATTCAAGCTTCGTGGTTAACGGTAGGTAAACAAACAGCGCAAATTTGTTTACACGGCGGGGCTAATGATTTTGGAAGTATTATGATTGAAGAAAATGTTGTTAGTGCAGCTGGCGCCCCGCATCGTTTTACTTATAAAACAATTCAAGATGCCATAAAAGAAGCTGGTTTTGAACCACAATTAAGGAATCAACAATATGGAGAAAGAGAATTGCCAAAAGAAATTGTTGAACAAGTTGTAAATTATTAATAGTAAATTATGAATGTTATTATTACAGGAGGAAGCAGAGGAATTGGATTTGAATTGGTGAAACAATTTTTAAATGCAAATCACACCGTATTTTGTCTTACCAGAAATATAGAGCCTTTAAAAAAATTGCAAAACAGCAATCTAAAATATATTTCTACAGACTTAAGTTCTCAAACAAGTTTAGATTACGCTATTGAATTTATAAAAAAAGAAACCATAGAAATAGATTGTATCATAAACAATGCTGGAACATTAGTTAACAAGCCTTTTGAGACTATTTCGTACGATGAATTAGAAAATACATACAAAACAAATGTATTTGCACCTTATTATTTAATTCAAAAATTAATTGGCTACTTAGGCAAAAATACTAAATCACATATTGTCAACATTAGTAGTATGGGTGGGTTTCAAGGAAGTTCGAAGTTTTCTGGTTTATCTGCTTATAGTTCATCAAAAGCTGCTATTGCAGGGTTAACCGAATGCTTAGCTGAGGAGTTAAAAGAAAAAAACATTTCTGTTAATTGCCTTGCTATTGGTGCAGTTCAAACAGAAATGTTAGCTGAAGCTTTTCCTGGTTATAAAGCACCCTTATCCCCATTGCAAATGGCTGAGTATATTTTTGAATTTTCTGTTAAAGGGCATTTATATTATAACGGCAAAATACTTCCAGTATCATCCTCTACTCCTTAAACTATGAAACTATTTCTATTACAATTATTCACCATTATAAGTTTTTTTGCTTTTTCTCAATCAAAAAAAGTGAATATAAAATTAGTACAATATATGCCATATTGTGGAGGAGCAAAGCCCAATCATGATCTAAAAAACTCATCAAATAATGCCGTAGCATATGCAAACAAAAAACTAATAGTAATATCAAGCCACTATGTAATTGATACTATCATTACAGATAAAAATGGCTTTTTAAAAAAACTATGGAAATATGATACTTATAAATTATACGAACCCTGGAAATACTACAACAAAATCCCTTACAATCAAGAAGCCGAAAATTTAAATTTAGATTGCTTAAAAGAAGAGTGGGAAAAAGAAGATTTAAAGATCACTGTTTCTAAAAAAAACATAACTATAGTGGATAATATTAAGTTACCAAAGTGTCCACAGCAATTTCCTTGTATTATTAATAAACACCTTCCACAATAAACTAAACAATAATTTATAAAAACACAAAATATGGTACAAACAAGCACAGATAACGATTTTGAAACATTGTTAAAACAAAACAATTTAGTGATTGTAAAATATTATGCAGATTGGTGTGGGTCATGTAAACTATTTGCACCAAAATATAAACGTCACTCAAATGATGAAAATAATTCTAGCATTTTGTTTTTAGAAATAAATGCTGAAGAAAATGAAGTTTCCCGTAAAATAGGGGGAGTAGATAATTTACCTTATTTAGCCAGTTTTAAAAATGGCGTTTTATTAGAAGGTGCTGCTACAAGCAAAGAAGAATATTTACAAAAAATGATTGATGATTTAAAAAACTAATTATGCAAATACCAGTAATTAAACAGTTAGTAGAAACCTACACATTAGCTCAATTACAAGAAGCAGAAAACGCTTTAATGGAAGAACAAAAACCATTAATACATATTGAAGGCAAAGATGAAGGAGAATGCTTAACACATGTATTAGCATCTATTTATATTAAAGAAAAAATGGAACATCATGCAACTTCATTTTCTCAAGCTTTACGCGATTTTAGTCAACGCGTAAGAAATAGTATTAGTTAACTAATACTATTTCTTACGCTATTTTAAAATTAATATTATTAAAAATTAATTAGCAGCTAAAACTCCCATTCTTTTTCCTAAATCACTCATAAACTCACGCACTTCTTTTACCGTATTTTCGTCGTTAGTTGCACGTAAATAGGTATCTGTAAGAGTAGTGATGTTTTGATGAAAAAACTTTTTCATTTCATCCACACTCATGTCTTTAGTCCATAAATCAATACGCATAGTGTTATTTTCTTTTTCATCCCATAGCGCAAGCATCATACTTTTACAGATACTACCTTCGTTAGCATCTGGTGCCTCCCATTCTATCTTATGTGGTAATTGATTTTCGTCAACTGTAATTTTTAATTTTATTTCTGAAGTAGTCATAATGATATATTGTTATAAAAAATCAAATTTAGTTAAAATATTTACGCTATTTTCTTAAAAACACTCAATAATACAATACATTTGTAATATGATAAATTATCCCAAATTAACCTTACACAACGGCAAAGAATTGCCTGTACTTCGTTTTCATCCCTGGATTTTTTCGGGAGCAATAAAAACCCAAGATTCTGGCATTTCTGATGGCGATATTGTTGAAGTATACTCCGCTAAACAACAATTTTTAGGGATGGCTCAATACCAAAAAGGCAGCATTACAGGGCGTATTATATCTTTTAGTAAACAGCAGATTGATATTAATTTTTGGATAAAAAAAATAGAAAAAGCATATTTATATCGTCAGTTTTTAAATCTATCTAATAATCCTCATACTAATGTCTATCGTTTAATATTTGGTGAAGGTGATGGCTGCCCTGGGTTAATTCTTGATTTTTATAATGGTCATATTGTATTTCAAGCACATAGCATTGGAATGCATAAATGCCGAGAAGATATTACTGAAGCCCTAAAAAACATATATGCTAGCAATTTAAAAAGTGTATATGATAAAAGTTCAGAAACACTCCCTAATACATACTCAACTGGATTGAAAAATGAATTTTTATTTGGTAAGTGTGATGATGACTTAGTTGTAGTTGAAAATGGCGTAAAATTTTATATTGATTTTATTAATGGTCAAAAAACTGGATTTTTTATTGATCAAAGAGAAAACAGAGCATTATTAGGTAATTACAGCAAAGGAAAACGTGTATTAAATACATTTTCATATACTGGCGGTTTTTCGATGTATGCAGCAAAAAATAATTGCGAAATAATTCATTCAGTTGACTCAAGTAGTAAAGCTATTGAACTTTGCAATAAAAACGCCATCTTAAATAATGCTACCAACCATCAAGGGTTTGCAGTAGATACATTTGATTATTTAAAAGATCATGGAAAAAATTATGACATTATTATTCTTGATCCTCCAGCTTTTGCAAAAAGTAGAGATGTCTCTCATAATGCAGTTATTGGATACAAAAGATTAAATCAAATGGCTTTACAGAATATAAAAAAAGGAGGCATTTTATTTACATTTTCATGCTCTGGAGTAATTGATAAAAAATTATTTTATAACACAGTGACTGCTGCTGCAATAGAATCAAAAAGAAACATGAAATTACTTCATACACTATCACAACCATCAGATCACATCATCACTCCCAATTTTCCTGAAGGAGAATATTTAAAAGGTTTAGCATTTTACGTAGAATAATTTATTAAGAATGGATTTACAAATCGAAAAACTAAAAAAAACTATCGAACCTTTAAGGTTAGAGATTATGAATCACAAGGTTTATTCTGTAATTAAAAATATTGATGACTTAAAAATCTTTATGCAACATCATATATATGCTGTTTGGGATTTTATGTCTCTATTAAAATCATTACAAAATAATTTAACATGTACCTCTACTCCATGGTTTCCAATTGGAGACCCTGAAACCAGATTTTTGATTAATGAAATTGTAGTTGGTGAAGAGTGTGATATTGATTTAAACGGAAATAGAAAAAGTCATTTTGAATTGTATATAGATGCTATGAATCAATGTGGCGCAAATTTATCTGAGATACAGACATTTATAACTACATTAAAACAAACTAAAAATTTAAACGAAGCTTTTAATGCCGCTAAAACACCTGAAAAAGCTAAACAATTTGTAAATTTCACTTTTAAAACCATTAATAGCAATAAAGACTACTTACAATCTGCTATTTTTACATTTGGCAGAGAAGATTTAATACCAGGAATGTTTATGTCGATAATAAATGACATTCATAAAAATTTTCCTGATAATATTTCGATTTTCAAATATTATCTAGATCGTCATATTGAAGTAGATGGAGATCATCATAGTCACTTAGCCTTAAAAATGACTTCTAACTTATGCGGAACAAATCTAGCAAAATGGCAAGAAGTTGAAGATGCTACCATTGAATCTTTAAAAATGAGAATTAACTTATGGGACAGTGTTTATGATCAAATTACTTTAAAATCATAAATAATATACATCACTAATTTTTATTGATTAAATTCGTTTACACGTTATATTATGACACCTATATTAGAAGTAAAAAATATTTATAAAAATTACTCAAATCACACTGCATTAAAAAATATAAGTTTAACAGTTGAGACACAAAAAATTTATGGATTATTAGGTCCAAATGGGGCTGGTAAAACTTCTCTTATTAGAATTATTAATCAAATTACTGGACCTGACAAAGGTGAAGTATATTTTAATGGAGAGCGCTTAGCCCCAAAACATGTTGATTATATTGGTTATTTACCCGAAGAACGTGGTTTATATAAAAAAATGTCGGTTGGAGAACAAGCAATGTATTTAGCACAGTTAAAAGGTTTAAAAAAAACTGATGCCAAAATCAAACTGCAACAATGGTTTAAAAAATTTGAAATAGAAAATTGGTGGGATAAAAAAGTAGAAGAACTGAGTAAAGGAATGCAACAGAAAGTACAATTTATTGTTACAGTTTTGCATGAACCCAAATTATTAATATTGGATGAACCATTTAGTGGTTTTGACCCAATTAATGCTCAACTCATTAAAAATGAAATATTAGAATTAAGGGATAAAGGCGCTACAATTATTTTCTCTACCCACAATATGGGAAGTGTAGAAGAACTTTGTGACAATATCGCTCTAATTAACAAATCAGAAAAATTATTAGATGGTCCTGTAAAAGATATCAGAAAAAACTATAAGAGTAACACATACCAAATCACCTTTAAAGGAAGTTTAATTGGTTTTACAAATGCTTTATGGGCAGGAGCTGAATTACTAAATAAAACATCAGATCAAGACAATATTCATTCAGTTACAGTAAAAATATTACATCAAAATAAACCAAATGATTTACTACAAGCTGTTTTAAATAACGCTGAAATATTATCATTTCAAGAAATCATCCCTTCAATGAATGATATTTTTATTTCAGTAGTCGAAAACAAATCCACTTTAAATACTCAAAGTGTGTTTACAGAATAACTATTTTTCAAAAACCTGAATCCATTTTAATAAAATGAATAAATTATTTTTAATCATACAACGCGAATACTTTTCAAGAGTAAAGAAAAAATCATTTTTAATAATGACTATTTTAGGTCCATTATTAATGGCAGGACTAATGATTGTGCCTGTTTGGTTAGCCATGAGAGATAAAACAGAGCATCAAATATTAGTATTAGATCATAGCGGATTATTTATTGATAAATTAGCTGATACCAAACAAATTAAATTTACTTATGGTTCTGAATCTATCCAATCAGCTAAAGCAAAATTAAAAGATGGCCCTTTTGATTTAATAATGGAAATTAAAGGTGATGCTTTAAATGATTCAAAAACAACTCCAATATTATATTACAAAAAACAACCAGGTATTAGCACCGAACAATACATTAGCAATACTATGGAAAACATTTTATTTGACTACAGATTACAAGGGGATAGTATTGATATAACAAAAATTGATAAAGCACGCCGACCAGTAGAAATACTTACACTAAAAGTTACCGAAGATGGCAAAGACGAAAAAACTAACACCGAAATAAATATGGCTATTGGTTTTGGTGGAGCAATTGCAATATATTTCATGATATTCTTATACGGCTCTCAAGTTATGCGAGGAGTTATTGAAGAAAAAACAAATCGTATTGTTGAAGTAATTGTATCCTCCGTAAAACCATTTCAACTAATGCTTGGAAAAATAATTGGAGTAGCTTTAGTAGGACTAACACAATTTATTTTATGGATAATACTTACAATAAGTATTAGTACAACTATTAACTCCATTTTATTTAAAGATCAATTAGCAGATACGGTAAAACATAATTCGCAAATGGAAAAAGTGATGAAAAATGATTTAACGGCAGATATTGATAATATGGAAAAAGTAAACTCTCCAAATGAAGTAATTGAATTAATAAACAATGTAAAAAATATTAATATAACTAAAGTATTGATATGTTTTGCTTTTTATTTTTTATTTGGATACTTATTGTATGCCGCTTTATTTGCAGCTATTGGATCGGCTGTAGATGGAGAGGCTGACACACAACAATTTATCTTGCCAGTTACAATTCCATTAATAGGAAGTTTTATAATCGCTCAAAGTATTGTAACTGATCCTGACAGTTCAATGGCTCAATTTTTTTCTATTTTTCCTTTAACATCTCCTATCGTAATGATGGTGAGGCTACCTTTTGATGTTCCAATTTGGGAATTAGCACTATCGATGTTTATGCTTGTTGTTGGGTTCTTGTTTTTTACATGGATGGCAGGTAAAATATATCGAACAGGTATATTAATGTATGGAAAAAAAACAACATGGAAAGAATTAGGTAAATGGCTTTTTTATAAAGGGTAATTGCATATTAAAATCAATTAAGCCTATTAATAATAATTTATTATGCAAAAAGAAATATTACTTGAGGTAAAAAATTTAGTTACTGAATTTAAATCTAATGATGGATTTATTAAAGCAGTAAATGATGTATCGTTCACGCTTCATAAAGGCGAAACAATTGGCATTGTTGGAGAAAGTGGCTCAGGTAAATCCGTAACTTCTTTATCTATTATGCAACTTATTCCAAATCCTCCTGGCCGAGTTTCTGGAGGAGAATTATTATACCATTCAAAATCTAAAGGTGTTGTTAATCTTCGGGATTTACCATCTAAAGAAATGCGTTCGTTTAGAGGAAATGAAATAGCTATGATTTTTCAAGAACCTATGACTAGTTTAAACCCTGTTTATACATGCGGGAACCAAGTCATGGAAGCTATAATACAACATCAAAAATTATCAAAAAAAGAAGCAAAAGAAAAAACAATACATTTATTTGAACAAGTACAGTTGCCAGACCCCGAAAGAATTTTTAATGTATACCCACATCAAATTTCTGGAGGTCAAAAACAACGTGTTATGATTGCTATGGCAATGAGCTGTAACCCTCGCGTTTTAATAGCCGATGAACCCACAACAGCACTGGATGTAACAGTTCAAAAAACAATTCTGGACTTAATGCTCAACCTGCAAAAACAATATAATATGGGTATTATGTTTATAACGCACGATTTAGGCGTAATTGCAGAACTCGCGGATACAGTAATGGTGATGTATAAAGGAAAAGTAGTTGAACAAGGTCCAGTTTTAGAAATATTTAGCAATCCTAAACACCCATACACAAAAAGTTTATTAGCATGTCGCCCGCCATTAGATAAAAGATTAGTGAGATTACCTATCTCAAGTGATTTCATGAAAACTGATGATAATGGAAACATGCTCGAAATTCCAACTACCATAAACGAAACCATTAATAATGTTGTAGTTACTAAAGAACAACGAATAGCCGAACATAAAGAATTATACGCTCGACCTAAAATACTAGAACTTAAAAATATTAAGACCTATTTTCCAAAAGATAAAACTTTTTTTGGAAAAACAATTAATTACGTGAAAGCCGTTGATGATGTATCATTTGATGTTTATGAAGGTGAAACACTAGGATTAGTTGGCGAGAGTGGCTGTGGGAAAACAACATTAGGACGTACTATTTTAAGACTAAATGAACCTACATCTGGAGAAATTTGGTTTCAGGGAAGTAATGTATTAAAACTAAATTCAGAAGAGATGAGAACGCTAAGAAAAGATATGCAACTCATTTTTCAAGACCCTTACTCTTCTTTAAATCCAAGAATAAAAATTGGAGATGCATTAATGGAGCCTATGCAAGTTCATAATATTTTATCAAATAACAATCAACGTAAAGAAAAAGCATATGAACTTCTAAAAAAAGTAGGTCTTACAGAGCAACAATTTAACCGTTATCCTCACGAATTTAGTGGTGGACAAAGACAGCGTGTTTGTATTGCACGCGCGCTATCGTTAAATCCAAAATTTATTATTTGTGATGAAAGTGTAAGCGCACTTGATGTTTCTGTACAAGCCCAAGTTTTAAATTTATTAAATGATTTAAAACGCGAATTTAAATTTACTTACATATTCATATCACATGATCTATCTGTTGTTAAATTTATGAGCGACAGAATGGTTGTTATGAATAAAGGGAAGATTGAAGAAATGGGAGATGCCGACAAAATATATTCAAATCCAACATCACAATACACAAAAAACTTAATTAACTCTATCCCAAAAGGTCAATTAACAGATATCAAAGCAAGTATCGAAAAAAAACTAATGACACTTTAATTTTAATATTTGGGTAATGAAATAATAAAACTTTAAAGCTTGATATAATAATAAGTTTATCTACTTTTAAAACATGTTCGATTTTCTAAAACAGTTAACAGACCCTCAAAGCATCATTCAATATGGTGGACTTTGGCTTTTGTTATTTGTAGTATTTGCAGAAACTGGTTTATTTATTGGATTTTTTTTACCCGGGGATTCATTAATCTTTATTTCAGGATTACTTTGTGCAACCAAACCACAATTATTAAATACATCATTTTTTGTTTTACTACCTCTATTAATGCTATCGGCTATTTTAGGAAATATGTTTGGTTATTGGTTTGGATTAAAAACAGGAGAAAAACTATATAACAGATCAGATAGTTTATTATTCAAAAAAAAACATCTAATTCTTACTAAAGATTTTTACAACAAACATGGAGGAAAGGCTCTTGTTTTAGGAAGATTTTTACCAATAATCAGAACATTTGCTCCAATTTTAGCAGGTGTTATTAAAATTAATTTTAAAAGATTTATGTTATACAACTTTATTGGCGCATTACTATGGATAGGAAGCATTTGTAGTATAGCTTATCTCTTAGGCAAACAATTTCCAGCCATCCAAAACTATATAGGAACCATTGTAATTGGGTTAATAGTCCTAACAACAATCCCAATATTAAAAACATACTTTAATAACAAAAAATAAACTTTTTTTGATTTGTTAATTTCTTTTGTACACATACTCATGCATCAAAAAATTACTTAACTTGCAGTTATATACTTTTATAAAAAAATCAATGAATATAAAATTACCTTCCATTCAGCAAAAATTAAAACAATCTTTGTTTTTTATCGCTTTATTTATTGGCTTATCCTTTCAAATTAAAGCTCAATTAACTACTACTTTAACTTACTCAGGAGCAATGCAAACATATACTGTGCCAGCTGGAGTTAACCTAATTAGAATAGAAGTTAGAGGAGCTTCTGGTGGTAATCCAGCAGGTTCTATTATCCCTGCGGGATTAGGAGCACGTATGATTGGTGATTTTACAGTAACTCCTGGTCAATTATTAAAAGTTTTAATTGGTCAAAGTCCAACAATAGCCAATAATGGTGGTGGCGGTACTTTTGTTACAGATATGTCTAATAACCCTAAAATTATTGCTGGCGGCGGCGGCGGTGCTGCTTCAGCTATTGATTCTCCAAACAAAGATGGGCAAACTTCAACATCAGGTGCTAGTGGTGCTAGTGGTGGCGGTACGGGAGGAACAAGTGGAAATGGTGGTAATTCAGGAGCTTCTTTTTCAGCAGGAGCTGGCGGTGGTTTATTAACAAATGGTACCGACGGTGATTTAATAAATACTGGTGGAATTTCTTTTATGAATGGAGGAACCTCACTGCCAAACGGTGGTTTTGGTGGTGGTGGAAGTGGTTCTGGAACTGGAACAGGCGGCGGCGGCGGCGGTTACTCTGGTGGAGGAGCTGGATCTAACTCTTTGGGAGGAGGAGTTGGCGGCGGTGGCGGTTCATATAACTCTGGAACCAATCAATCTAATACTGCTGGATTTAATACTGGTAATGGACTTGCTATTTTTACAGTTTTATCTAGTTTAAATATTGTAAAAACTGGCACTATATCTTGTTATGGACAAGCTGCAGGAACCTTAACAGCTTCAATTGTTGGAGGTGATGCACCATATACATACACGTGGTCGCCAACTGGCGGAAATACTGCAATCGCTTCTGGTTTAGCAGCAGGAGTATATTCTTTAACTGTAAAAGATGCTCTTAATGTTATAACAAAAGCAACATACACATTAACACAACCTGCTGCTTTATCAGCAACAACCTCACAAACCAACATACTTTGTAATGGTGGCGCTACGGGTGTTGGTCGCGTGGTAGTATCAGGAGGAACAGCTCCTTACACTTATTCTTGGTCTCCAATAGGAGGAACAACCGCTATTTCTTCAGCGATTTTAACCGCAGGCGTTTACACTTGTACAATTAAAGACAGTAAACTATGTACTTTTACTAAAACGTTAACTATTACACAACCTTCTTTAGCTATAACAGCAACAACATCACAAACAAATGTTTCATGCTTTGGTTTGTCTAACGGTCAGGCTTCAGTAACAGCATCAGGAGGAACTGGCAGTACTTATACTTATTCATGGTCACCTAGTGGAGGAACATCATCTTTAGCAACCGGATTATCAGCGAGTGCTTATTCTTGTATAATCAAAGATGTTAACTCTTGTTCTATTACTAAAACTTTTGCATTAACTCAACCCCCAAATTTTACTGTAAGTGCCGCCGCTTCTAATACTACTGTTTGCTTCGGAAACAATATTGTATTAAACGGAAACGGTTCTGATATTTATTCTTGGACTGGCGGAGTAAGCAATGGTATCAGCTTTATGCCTTCATCTAGTGCGACATATACAGTAACTGGAACTAATACTTTAACAGGATGTTCTAAAACAGCATCTATAAGTATCAATGTCAATCCTTTACCTATTATTAATGTAAATAGTGGTGCAATTTGTTTAGGAAAAACATTTACAATTATTCCTACAGGAGCTACAACTTATACTTATTCAAATGGAACAAATGTCGTTGCTCCAACTAGTAACTCCAACTATACTATAACTGGTACTGATATAAATGGTTGTTCTAATACTACTGGAGCTATTTGCTCTGTAACAGTTAATGGATTGCCTAATATATCCGTTAATAGTGGTGCTATTTGCGCTGGTAATTCATTTACAATTATTCCTTCAGGAGCATTAACTTATACCTATTCTGGTGGTTCAAATATTGTTTCGCCTTCTAGTACAACAAATTATAGTGTTAACGGAACCGATGTCAATGGTTGTAAATCCTCAACAAGTGCTATAAGCTCGATAACGGTTAATGCTTTACCAAACATTAGTGTAAATAGTGGTACTATTTGTCCTGGAAATTCATTTACAATGACTCCTTCTGGAGCTTTAACTTATACTTATTCAAGCGGCTCAGATGTTGTTTCACCTACAATTTCAACAAATTACTCAATAACTGGAACCGATGCTAATGGATGTACAAATTTAATAAGTGCTATTAGTTCAGTAACAGTTAGTGCACCACCAAATATCATAGTAAACAGTGGAACTATTTGCCCTGGAAATTCATTTACAATAACTCCCACAGGAGCCTTAACTTATACCTATTCAAGTGGTTCAGATATTGTTTCTCCTACAACTACTACAGATTATACCGTTACTGGAACTGATGCTAATGGATGTGTGAATTTGATTGGCGCTATTAGCTCCGTAACAGTTAATGCTCCACCAAATATCACCGTAAATAGCGGTACAGTTTGTTTAGGAAATCCATTCACAATTACTCCTTCTGGCGCATCAACATATACTTATTCTAGTGGCTCTAATATTGTTTATCCTACAAGTGCAACAGATTATACTGTAACTGGAACTGATGCTAATGGATGTGTGAATTTGATTGGCGCTATTAGTTCTGTTTCTATTAATCCATCAACAATAATCGTCAACTCTACTACAATATGCCCTGGTAAAACAGCTACATTAACTGCATCAGGTGCATCAACCTACACATGGAGTACAAATCAAACAAGTGCAAGTATTACTGTTTCACCAAATACTTCAACACAGTATACTGTTTTAGGAATTAATGCAAGTAGTTGTTTAGATGTAGCTATTGCCGCAGTTACCGTTGATGCTTTACCAACTATATCTGTAAATTCTCAAACAATTTGTAATGGACAAACTGCTATTTTAACTGCTTCTGGATCGATTACTTATACATGGAGTAGCGGACAAAATACATCGAGTATTTCTGTAAGTCCAACGGCACCTGTTACACAATATACTGTTACTACAGGCAATGCTAATAATTGTGTTAATTCTGCTATAGCAAGAGTTGTCACTAATCCATTACCAAATGTTTTTGTTAATTCAAGAACTATTTGCGCTGGCAAAACAGCTACCTTAACTGCAAACTCTTTTGGGAATCCTAGCTTTTTATGGAGTACGGGGCAAACAACACAAATGATTACGGTTTCTCCTACTACAACTACACAATATTCAGTAACTGTAACTAATGCAAACAACTGCTCAAGAACAGCAACTGCAAATGTTAATGTAAATCCATTACCTATAGTTACACTAAATACATCTGCCATAAATTTACAATGTGTAAGTATTAATAGTGTTACATTAATTGGAGGATCGCCTGCTGGAGGCGTATATAGCGGCGTAGCCGTTACAGGTGGCGATTTTAGCCCTGCTTTAGCTGGAGTGGGTAATTATACTATTACATACTCATACACTAATGCAAATAACTGTACAAACACAGCTTCTGATACAATTACAGTTGATGCTTGTAATGGTATAAAATCTATAGAAGCATCTATATTTAGTATTTATCCAAACCCAAGTAATGGGCTTGTGATTATTAAATCAACCCTTTATCCGTCAATTATTAATGTGTTTGATGTAACTGGAAAATTAATTACTTCAAAGGTAATTGATTCATCAGAAACTGAGCTTAATGTATCTGATATTGCAAATGGAATCTATCAATTAAACATAATAACTGATAAGGGTTCATATTACCACAAACTCGTTATCAAAAAATAATAAGCTATTAATTATAAAAAAAGGGAGTTATTTTATAACTCCCTTTTTTTATATATGTAGCCAAATATATTCTAGTACTTTTATATTAGAAATAACATTAACTAATAAAGCCCTTGATATCAAGTAGGGCTTTTAATTATATAATTTAATTTATTTAGCGTATGCTGTAGCTCTAATTTCTCTGATAACAGTTACTTTTACTTGACCTGGGTATGTCATTTCTGTTTGTATTTTTTGAGAAATATCGAATGCTAATTGTTCGGATTGTTTATCGTCTACTTTATCAGCAGATACTAATACTCTAACTTCTCTACCAGCTTGTATTGCATAAGTTTTTTCTACGCCATCGTATCCTAACGCAAGAGCTTCAAGATCTTTTAAACGCTTCATGTACTGTTCAGCTACTTCACGACGAGCACCTGGTCTGGCACCACTAATAGCATCACATACCTGAACAATTGGAGAATACAAAGTAGTCATCTCAATTTCATCGTGATGTGCGCCAATAGCATTACATACCTCTGGTTTTTCTTTATATTTTTCTGCTAATTTCATTCCTAAAATAGCATGTGGTAATTCTGGTTCTTCATCAGGTACTTTACCAATATCATGTAACAATCCGGCACGTTTTGCAATTTTTGGATTTAACCCCATCTCGCTTGCCATAATAGCACATAAGTTTGCAACTTCTCTACTATGTTGTAATAAATTTTGACCATAAGATGAACGGTATTTCATACGACCTACCATTCTAATTAACTCGGGATGCAATCCATGTATACCTAAGTCAATACATGTACGTTTACCTGTTTCTACAATTTCCTCATCAATCATTTTTTTCGTTTTCTCAACAATCTCTTCGATACGAGCTGGATGAATACGACCATCAGTAACTAACTGATGTAAAGATAAACGACAAATTTCACGTCTAATTGAATCAAAGCAAGACAATGTAATTGCATCTGGTGTATCGTCTACAATCACCTCTACCCCTGTAGCTGCTTCTAATGCTCTAATGTTACGTCCTTCACGACCAATAATACGTCCTTTAATTTCATCACTTTCAATATGAAAAACAGTAACTGAATTTTCAATGGCTGTTTCTGTTGCTAATCGTTGTATGGATTGAATGATTATTTTTTTTGCTTCTTTATTAGCATTAATTTTAGCTTCATCCATGGTATCTTTAATAAAAGCCATGGCCTCTGTTTTGGCTTCGGCTTTAACACTTTCTATTAATTGTGCTTTTGCCTCATCTGCACTTAATCCAGATACTTTTTCTAATAATTCAACTTGTTTTCTATGAGATTTTTCAATCTCTTCATTTTTCTTTTTATAAAGATCTAATTGAGAAGTTAGTTGATTTTTTTGAGCTTCTAGTTCTTTATCTTTTTTTACAGCTTCTTCTATTTTTTTAGCTAATTCACTTTCGCGCTGCTTAGCTTTATTTTCAATTACAGCTAATTGTTGATTACGTTCATTTACTGTTTTATCATGTTCAGCTTTTAATTGTAAAAACTTTTCTTTTGCCTGTAAAATTTTCTCTTGCTTTAAACTTTCGGCTTTTACTTCGGCTTCTTTTACTAAATTTTCTTTAGCTTGAACACTACTTTGATTTAATCTGGAGTTTGCAATAACAAAACCCGCTACTACACCTGCAATTAATGCTACGGCAATAAATATAATGGCTAATACACTCATGTTTTTTTCTGTCGCACATTGTTTATATTACATTAATTACTATTTAGGGCGACTATCCAAATAGTGATTAAAAAAAAAGCACAAACATTGAATTTCTTCAAAATCTGTGCGTTAAAATTGTCTAGTTAAAGACTTTAAAGTTACTTTTATTTTAAATTGATATTATCTCTATGTTGAACTAACATTTGTTCTACATCTTCTAATGCCAATTTTAGAGTGCTTAACTCTTTTTGTGCTTGGTTTTTTTCCTTTGCTAATTGACTTACCAATTGTAAAGTTACCATTGCCAATACATCTTTTTTATCTTTTACTCCGTAATTTTTTTCAAATTCCGAAATTTTCTGATTTATTAATTCAACTACTTGTTTAACACTACTCTCGTCTTCACTTTTAATTTTAAGTGAGTAAATCCCACTAGCAATTTCAACTTTTACACTAACATCGCTCATTAAACTAAGCTAATTTGTTTTTTAAGCACTCAATAAAGCTATACATTTATCAATTTCACGCACCAACTCATTTATTTGTTTCTTAATAATTGTTTTGTCAGAACTTACATTATTAGAACTTCCCGCTAATATAACATTTTTTCTATGATTATCCAATTCCGAAATATTAATTTCATGAGAATCAACATGTTGCGAAATTTCAAAAACTGTTTCATTCATTTTTAACAGTTGATTTGCCATTTCTTCTTTCTCATTTAGCAAACTTAATCGCTCATCACTTAATATGTTTATCTGATTAGATAAACGAGTAATAACAGACTCTTGATCATTAGTTTGAGATGAGATTTTTAAGCTAGCAATTTCTTTTTGGTAACTTAAAATCGTATTATTTAATTCTGATATCTGACTATTTAATGTGTTGATTGAAGATTTATAAAAAGCGATTTGATTTTCTAATTCAGTTTTTGCTAAAATTAATGCATTAATTTCATCATGCAGAGATGCATTACTTTCGTTCGCTTCTGTAGCTAATTTTAACTCTCCTCTAACATTATCTAGTTCTGCTTTTAGTATTTCTAACTCTGTTTGTAATGCAATGTTATTTGCTGCAAGTGCTGTAATTTCATAATTTTTAGCATCTAACGTTTCTTTTAAATCTAAAACTTTTATTTCTGTTGAAGCCTTTATTTCTGTTAACTCACTTTTTACTAAATTTAATTCTGCTTCAGCTATTTCTAATTTATCTGAAACTGTATCAATTTCTGATATTAATGACGTATTTTCAACTAATAGTTTTTCAAATTCTATTTCTTTATTTTGAATAATTTGTGTAGTTGAATTTTGCAATTCCTCAAGAGAATTTGTTAGGATGATATTTTGATTTATTTTTTCTTCAAGTGAAATTGTTAAATCTTTTATAGAAGAATCTTTTTCTATAATACTTGCTTCAAATTCTGAAATTTTTAAATTTAAATTATTTACTTGCTCTCCAACACTTGATAATTGTGATGTTTTATAAACTTCGTATTGACTAGATAATGAATTATAATTGTCAATTTGCGTATTAATTTCTTCTGCCTTTATTTCTATATCTTTTGTTAAAGCGTCTATTTTAGTGTTTTGCTCATCAATAAAATAAACCATTTCTCTGATTTTTTCTTTAAAGTGTTCGTTTTCTATAACTACTTTATTTAAATTATCAGATAATTCAACGTTTTTTACTTCAAACTCTGTTTTTATTGCTTCTATTAAAGATTCTGATGAGTGAGATGTATTTGATAGTTTGTCTTCATAAAATGATTTTAATTCGTTTTCTTTTTCTGAATATGATTGAATTAAACTATCTATTTTAGATTGTAATTCAGTTTCAAATACCTCTTGTTTAGATGATAATTCAGCATTTAAATCAGCTATTTGTAACTCATAAGTATTCACTAAATCAGACTTTTCTGCTGAAAATGCGCCAGTTAACGAAGAAATTTGATTTTCATATGAAGAAGTAATTTCTGCCTTTTCGCTATCCCACTGAGCAGTTAGTTTGTTAATTTTTAGTTCATACTCATTCGAAACATTAAGGATAGCTTGCTCATTTGAACCAGAAATTGAAGCTAAATGATTTTGCGATTCATTTTTTACTGATTCTAACTGAATATTAAACTCCAGTTTTAATTTTTCAATTTGGGTTTCGTATGATGAAACTGTCTCTTGATAAGTTGTATTATATGTGGTTGTTAAACTATCTATTTTTGCTTCTAACTCGCTACGAATTCCACTTTGTTGATATGTTGTATTTGATTTTAGTTCAGATAACTGGGCTTCATAAGAAGTTTTTAAATCAGATATTTCTTGTTGAGACGAATAGTTTAGTTGATTTATTTTTGCTTCATATTCTGATGATATAGAAGCCATTTGGTGATTTAATTCTTCGATTTTAGAAAGCAAAGCATTAATTTCATTTTGTTTTTCTTGCAGTTGCTCGCTAATACTATCACGTAGTTCTTTAAAAGATCCTACTTCATTTTTGTAGTTTAAGTTGTCACGTTCCATAACAACTAATTTTGTATTTAAAATATCAATAGATACTTGCAGACGCTTGCAATCTTCATCACGTTGTATCAATTGATTACGATAATCACTTAATGAACGTTTAATTTCGTTATATTCTTTACGAAGTACTACATCGCTATCTAAAACTTGTTGTAATTCTGATTTGATATTTTCTACATTCATACTAAAATAAACAGTTTGTTGTTGGTTAAAAATAAACTTTAAGAGGGTATATTTTACTGCTTACATTAACTTTACATCAACAACCTGTTGTTAATTAACTTTACTTAAATTTAATACTAGCTTAATGGCCTCTTTTAGACTATTTTTTATTATACTATTTATTTATTATTCCGTTTTATGTTTTAGTCAATATAACGGTTTAAGAATTAGTTATCCTCTTGAAAGAGCGCCTGTAATTACTGGAAATTATGGAGAAATAAGACCAAATCATTTTCATGCTGGACTAGATTTTACAACCAGTTTAACTGAAAATTTACCAATTAAAAGTATCAGTGATGGATACGTTAGTAGAATTAAAATTAGTAGCATTGGATATGGTAAAGTTTTATATATTACTCATCCAAATGGCATAGTTTCAGTTTATGCTCATCAAAAAAAATACAGTTCAAAAATTGATAGCTATGTAAAAGCACAACAACTAATTCTTCATAAAAATGAATTAGAGCTATTCCCTGCTCCAAATGAATTAATAATAAAAGAAGGCGAAATAATTGGATATACTGGAAATTCTGGAAGTTCTACAGGGCCACATTTACATTTTGAAATTAGAGATGAAAAATCTGAGATACCATTAAACCCTTTACTTTTTTATAAAATTAGGGATGATATTAAGCCCATAATTAGTCATATAGCTATTTTTAATACTCAAGACACCAATAACATATCATTGCAAACTTTCTATGAAATAAATCAACATACAAAAAAAATATCTGCTAATAATACTATAAATCTTAAACAAAACACTTTTGCAATTGCATTTTCGGGTTATGATCAAGCTAATGGAACAGCTAACAAAAATAATATATATGAAATAAAAATTCTTCTGGATAATAACCTCATTTATCATCATCAACTTAACAACATTAGTTTTGATAATGGACGATATGTAAATTATTTTAGTGAAAAAATAAATGGTCATAAGCTTCAAAAATGTTTCGTTCCATCTTGTTATACTATTGATATTTATAAAAAAATAATAAATGGCGGAAAGATAGAATTAATGGACACTTTAAAACATCGTATTGAATTAATTACTACAGATGAACAAGGAAACAGTAGTGTTGTGTTTTTTTATGTAAAAACAAAATATTTAAGTGGATATAAAACAACTACAACTAATTATAATAGTTTTTGTAATGATGATTTAACCATAAAAAAAGAAAACACAACGTGCTTTATACCAAAAGGAGCTTTAACAAAATCAACATTTGTAGCAATTTACACTAACAAACTTAGCGAAGTTGTTATTGGTAACAAAAATGATATTTTATTAAAACCATTTGTGTTTTCGGTAAAGATAAACCAGCCTTTGAAAAATAAAGAAAATAAAATAGTTGTTGCAAATGAAAAAAATTGTTTAACTGGCGTGTTTGAAGATGGCTGGTTTACATCTGAAAGTAAGAATTTTGGTAATTTTAAAGTCACTTATGATACCATTCCACCAGTAATCTCATTTCCAAAATCAAAAAATAATTCTAAGCTAAAACACATTCAATTTAAAGTTACAGATAATTTAAGTGGTATAAAGGATTATTGTATTTATTTAAATAATGTATGGCAAATTGCGGAATATGACTTTAAAAGTAATACTATTAATGTTTTAACAACCCATCCAATTATTACTGGAGATCTTAAAATAGAGATTACCGATAAAGTAGGAAATACCTCTGTATTAAATAAACATTTATAAATAATTATTATTCTTCTAGCATCCAAATAGCCTCATTTAATTCGCCAATTGCTTTGTTATTATTTTGAGACTTTGCTACATCAATGCCTTGTTTATAATAAGTTAATGCTATATCATTATTACCAAGTTTTTCATTTATTTGTCCTAATTGATAAAAGCAAGGCAAATAAGTTGAGTTTAAAAAAAGTACTTTTTTTAATTGTTCGCTTGCATCATTAAATTGATTAGAAGAAAGATACTCCATAGCAAGAGCATAGTTTAAAAACACATCATCAGGCTCATTAACTAACATGCTTAATAATTGTTGTTTTCGAGAAAATTGGGACATATTATTGACCAGAGAATTGTTTTAAAAACCGAACATCATTTTCAAAAAATAGTCGTAAATCTTTTACTCTATATTTTAGCATAGTAATTCGTTCAATACCCATACCAAAAGCAAATCCACTATACTTTTTGCTATCTATTCCACAATTTTCAAGAACTTGAGGGTCTACCATTCCACAACCTAAAATCTCTACCCAACCTGTATGCTTACAAACATTACAACCCTCTCCTTTACAAATTGAACAACTAATATCTACTTCTGCACTTGGCTCAGTAAATGGAAAATAGCTTGGACGCATCCTTATTTTAGTTTCAGTACCAAATAATTCTTTTGCAAAGAAATTTAGAGTTTGTTTCAAATCTGCAAAAGATACATTTTCATCAATATATAAACCTTCAATTTGATGGAATTGACAGTGAGCTCTAGCGCTAATAGCTTCATTTCGATAAACACGACCTGGTGAAATAGTACGAATCGGTGGCTTTTGGTTTTCCATAATATGCACCTGAACGGATGATGTTTGAGTACGTAAAACCATTTCAGGATTTAATTCAACATAAAAGGTATCTTGCATATCTCTGGCAGGATGATTCTCGGGTGTATTTAAAGCTGTAAAATTATGCCAATCGTCTTCAATTTCTCTTCCATCACTCACAGTAAAACCAATTCTAGAAAACACATCAATAATTTGGTTTTTCACCAATGATAATGGATGTCTTGAACCTATTTGTATGCTTGGATCAGAGGGTAAGGTTAAATCTATTTGATTACTAGCATTATTCTCTGTAAGATTATCAAAATTCTCTTTTAACTCATTTATTTTATCTTGAGCTTTTGTTTTTAATACATTTAGTTTTTGACCAATTTCCTTTTTTACTTCAGGGGCTACTAATTTAAAATCATCAAATAATGATGTAATTTCTCCTTTTTTACTTAACCATTTTATTCGATATTCTTCTACTTGCTCTTTATTTTGAGCTGTAAAATTTTCAACATCCTGCAATAATGTATTTATTTTTTCTAACATACTTATTTGATAATTACAACAAATTTAAACAATTTTAGATAGTTGATAGAGTTCTTTTAATTTATATCTCTATTTAAAATATATTTTTTGTCTTTTCGGGAGTTAAAATATACTTTACACTACTGTAAAGCATAGTATTTGTTTTTTAAGCAAGTTGAAATCTATTTTAAATCTGTTATCTTTACTAACTTTTTGTGAGTATTTATAATCAAATATCCGAACTATCTGAGTTAACAAATTCTATTGTTACTATTGGTACATTTGACGGGGTTCATTTAGGACATCAAAAAATAATTAAACGATTAACCGAGTTAAAAAAACAGCATGGCGGTAACATTGTAGTTTTTACTTTTAATCCTCATCCCAGAAAAATATTGTTTCCAGAACAAAAAGATTTAAAACTTATTACTACTTCAGAAGAAAAATGCGAATTACTTAATTCTTTTGGGGTAGATCATGTGTTGGTATATCCTTTTACCAAAGAGTTTTCCAAAATGCAGGCCAATGATTACGTGTCAAAAATAATTATTGAGGGACTAAAAACAACCATTTTAGTAATAGGATATGATCATAAATTTGGTAGTAATAGAGAAGGAAATATAGAAACTTTAAAAGAGTTGTCTAAAATATCTAACTTTAAAGTTGAAGAAATAGCAGCACAAGAAATTAATCAACTAAACGTAAGTAGCACAAGAATAAGAAAAGCTATTGAGGAAGGCGATATTACAACAGCGAATAGTTTTTTAGGATACCCATTTTTTATTTCAGGAAAAGTTATCAAAGGCAAACAACTAGGAAGAACTATTGGCTATCCTACTGCAAATATATTAATTGAAGACTCAGATAAATTAATCCCTAAAAATGGCGTCTATTCGGTGAATGTAAAGCTTGGAAATAACCAATACAATGGCATGTTAAATATAGGAGTAAATCCTACTACGGATAATGATAATACCATAAAAATTGAAGTTAATATTTTTGATTTTAATAAATCGATTTACGACGAGAAAATACGTGTAGAATTTATCAAAAGGATACGCGACGAGAAAAAATTTACTACATTAGAAGAGCTAAAAAAAACACTTGCAGATGATAAAATAGCTTGTAACCATGGGTAAATTTATTTTTAAAATAGTATTAATTGTTATTTTATCGTTTTCATATATAAACATTCGTGCGCAATTATTAGATTCTTTATCGATAGATACAATAAAAACATATACATCTATTCAGGAAGCATTAAAAGATGCAGATAATGTAAAAAAATTAGTATTAAGAAAGCAACATTTAAAAACATTTCCAAAAGAAATTTTAAAGCTAAAAAACTTACAATATTTAGATATTAGCAAAAACCTAATTAAAGAATTGCCTGATAGTATTTTTGTATTAAGCCAACTTCAATATTTTATTTGTAGTAAGACAGAATTAGAGAGTATACCTAAAGAAATAGGAGAATTAAGCCATTTAATATATTTAAACTTTAATCAAAATAATTTAGTGAGTATTCCACCTCAAATTGGTAAACTACAAAAATTAGAAATATTAGATTTATGGAGTAATAATTTTGATGAATATCCTCCTACTCTATCAAACTTAAAATCACTTAGGGTTTTAGATTTAAGGAATATATTAATAAGTGATGACACACAAAATACCATTATAAATATGCTTCCTAAAGCTAAAGTTTATATGTCGCCTAGCTGCAAATGCAAATGGTAATTAACGTGTCATTTGCTTTAATTGTTCTTCTAAAAATTTAATGCCCTCTGTAAAACTATGAGGATTATACCCTAACTCCTTTTTTGCTTTCTCAATAATAAAGCCTGTAATGGGAGGGCGTTTTGCAGGTTGTTTAATATCAGTTGATTTAGAAGGATTTATCAAGGATTTATCAAGTTTATAATAATCTGCAACTAAATGGGCAATTTGTAAAATATTTAAAAAGTCATTTCCTGAAATATTATAAATACCTTTTGCTTTTTTTTGGGCGATTAAAATACAGCCATCTGCCAAATCTTCTGCTAGTGTAGGAGTTCTATACTGATCATCCACAACATTAATAGTTTTACCTTGTTCTAAATTTTGCTTAACCCATAATACGATATTGCTTCTGCTCATATTATCTACGATGCCATACACTAAAACAGTACGAGCTATAGCCCATTGTAACGAAGAGTTTTGTACTATTTTTTCAGCAGCTAATTTGCTTTCGGCATAATAACTTAATGGGTTCGGCATTTCATTTTCATCAACAGGGCCATGAATTCCATCAAAAATAAAATCAGTAGATAAATGAATAAAATGTGGATTATAACCTTTATTTACTTTTACTAATTCCTCTAAAACAGTAATTTGATTTTGAACAGCTGTAACATTTAACAACCAACAATTTTCTTTTTCTGTTTCACACGCATCAACGTTTGTCATTGCAGCTGTATTAATTATCACATCTGGCATATGTTCAGAAAAAACACTTTCTACATTTTTATAATTCGTGATATCTAATTCAACATAAGTATATCCTAATTTATTTACTAGCCTATTTTCGCCTCTTGCTGTAGCAATACAGGTTATATTTAATTTATCTTTTAATTTATAAACTAACTTTTGACCAAGTAATCCGTTAGATCCGGTAATTAATATTTTTTGCATGGGTTAAATATACAAAAACCATAAAATGATTTTATCGTGTATTATTTTTTATTTGTAATAATATATCAAACAATTTAGCAGTTGCAACCGCATCGCCCTCTGCTCTGTGCCTTGCATTGTTGTTTATACCCAACGATTGACATAGTGGTCCTAAACTATATGTTGTTTTTCCCGGAATTAACTTTCTGCTTAAACGAACAGTACATAGTTTTTCTCTCTCAAAATTATATCCAAGCATTTCAAATTCGGAACGAATAAAATTATAATCAAAACTAACATTATGAGCCACAAAAATCTTATTGTTTGTTAATTCAAATATAATAGGAGCCACTTCTTCAAATTTAGGAGCTGATGAAACCATCTCGTTTGTAATACCAGTAATACTTGTATAAAAAGAAGAAATATAACATTGTGGATTTATTAAAGTAGAATATTTTTCTACGATTTGTAATCCATCATGGATTAAAACACAAATTTCAGTAATTCGACTATTTGGATAATTAAAATTACCACCACAGGTTTCAATATCTACAATTGCAAACATGATGTAAAATTAAATGATTTAATAAAAAACGCTGAATAAATTCAGCGTTTTAATTTTTAAAATTATAATTACCAAATAGATACTCGTTTGTTTAAAGGACGATACATTCCATCTCCTTCTTTTACATCAAAAGCATCATAAAATTCTTGCATGTTAGACAATGGCCCAAAAGCTCTAAAATTTCCTGGAGCATGTGGATTTGTAGCAATTAATTGTTTTAAAGATGCGTCTCTTATTAATGTTTTCCAACCTTGCACCCAAGCTAAGAAAAATCTTTGTTCTCCTGTAAATCCTACAATTACAGGAGATTTTTTTCCATTTAATGATTTTTTGTAAGCATAATAAGCCATGGTTAAGCCTCCTAAATCGGCAATATTTTCGCCTTGTGTTAATTCACCATTTACATGTAACGTATCTATAGCAATGTAAGAATTAAACTGTTCAATAATTAATTTAGTTTTATCGGTAAAATTTTTATAGTCGGTTTCAGTCCACCACATTTTTAAATTTCCATCAGCATCAAACTGAGAGCCTTGGTCATCAAAACCATGTGTTAATTCATGACCAATAATTGAACCCATAACACCATAATTAAAAGCATCATCAGCATTTACATCAAAAAACGGAATTTGCATAATTCCTGCAGGGAAAGCAATTTCGTTAGATGTTGGGTTATAATATGCATTTACAGTAGGAGGTGTCATTCCCCATTCCATTCTATCAACTGGTTTACCAATTTTATCTAACATTCGTTGATATTGAAATTCACGACCTGCACAAACATTTTTCCAATATGATTCTGTGCCAATATTTAAAGTCTTATAATCTATCCATGTATCCGGAAAACCTAATTTCTTAATCACTTTGTCTAATTTAAGTTGCGCCTGAACTTTTGTTTCGGAACTCATCCAGTCTCGTGTATTAATTCTATCTCTGTATGCCGCAATTAAATTATCAACCATTTCGTTTACTTTCTTTTTAGAATTGGCATCAAAATATTTTTCAATATATAATTTACCTAATGCTTCTCCTAAAGCCTCATCTGTAGTTGCTTGAACTCTTTTGTATCTAGGCTTCATTTCTTTTTTACCAGACAATACAGTTCCGTTAAATTTGAAACTTTCTTTAACCAAACTACTTGATAAATAGGGCGCTGCTTCGTCTATTAATTTCCATTTTAAAAATATTTTCCAATCATTAATTGTAATAGAATTTATGAGTGTATTTAACCCTTCATAAAATTTAGGTTGATTTAATATCAATGTATCCGGAGTTTTAATTGCTATACTTGAAAAATATATATCCCAATTTATGTTAGGTGTTAATTTTATTAATTCTTGCTTCGAATATGGATTATACTGCTTTTGCGGATCTCTTTGTTCAACTGCATTTTGAGAAATTTTAGCTAGTTCAGTTTCGATATTCATAATAACTTTTGTATAATTTGAAGCTAATTCAGTTTTAATTCCTAAGCATTCGAACATACGAGTAATGTGGTTTATGTATTCTTTTTTTACTGACTCGTATTGTGGCTCGAAATAAAAATCTTTGTCTGGCAGTCCAATGCCTGATTGAGCTAAATAACTTGTATTAGCATTACTATTCTTAAAATCAGAATAAACATAAAATCCTATCATTGCACCAACACCTTTTTTAGCCAATAAAGCTGTTGCTTTTAGTAAATCGTCTTTGGTTTTAATGGCATCAATAGCTGCTAAATCTTTAATAATAGGTTTATAGCCATCTTTATCTGCTTTTAAAGAATCCATGGCAGTTACAAAAAAATCTCTTAATTTTTGATTATTACTTCCTACTACAGCTTTTTTATCTTTAGAGATATCCGCCATTAGGGCTTTTAAATTAGCAATATTTCGTTCATTAATTTCATTAAAGCTACCCCAACTTCCATCACTTGCTGGAATTTTTTGAGTATTTAACCAATTACCATTGGCAAATTTATAAATGTCATCTTTTGGATTAACAGTGAAATCAATATAAGACATATTAATTCCTGGATTTGAACTTTGAGAAAACATGTTGCCTACTAAACTAATAGTAGATAGAATTACTAGAATTTTTTTCATGAAAATTATTTTTTGTAAATATAAGTTGAATTTAATTTGTATAATGATATTTTAGATAAAGAGTTTTTATACTTGATAAACGGAAAGGATTAATCTATGAAAATTTGGTTGGCCACACTATTAATAATTTTAATATCAATAGCTTTATTTATTAAAAGATTTATAGCATTTTTACCAATATCGCCGAGATTAACAGAAAATTCATTGACATACAATGCGATGTGTTTTCGCATCACGTCTTCGCTCATTTCTTGGGCGTGTTGTTTAACAAAGGGCATACAACTTTCGGGGTTTTGAAATGCAAACTCTACACTTTTTTTTATCAACTCGTCTATTATTTTTTGTGTATGAGAATCTATATTTCTACGAATAACAATTCCTCCTAATGGAATTGGGGCATTAATCAAACTTTGCCAAAATTCTCCTAAATCAATAATTTTTTCTAATCCTTTTTCTTGATATGTAAATCTGTTTTCATGAATTAATAATCCTGCATCTACTTTATTTAATATCACTGCTTCTTCGATATCGCTAAATAGCATTTCTTTTTTTATTACTGCTTTTGGATATGCGAGTGATAACAATAAATTTGCTGTGGTATATTTACCAGGAATTGCAATACTTGCATGATTAATGTCGTTAATTTCATGATTAGTATTTTTAACCAACAGTGGCCCACAATTAAAACCTAATGCACTTCCACTGTTTAATAAAGCGTACTGATGAGTTAAATATAAAAAAGCATGATAACTCAGTTTAGTAACATCCAGCTCCTTATTAAAAGCCTTATTATTTAAAGCTTCAACATCCTCCATCACAACTGTAAAATCAATACCTTGGGTGTCAATTTTTTTATGAACTAACGCATCAAAAATAAAACAGTCGTTTGGACAAGGAGAAAAGCCTAATGATACATTCATACTTTTTATAAATTTGAAGTAATAAAATTAATTAAAAATTGATTTAATTTTTTAATTGCTAATGGCATTTGCCATTTACTTTTATCCCGCTTTTCAACATAATTTGATATAGCTCTAATCTGGGTATATTGAAACGTATAGTTTAAACAACTTGCATAAAAAGCAGCACCTTCCATGCTCTCTATATCAGGATTAAACACTTGCTTTACTTTTTTAATACTTGTTTCGTTACCATGAACTGTATTAACTGTAATTCCATTAACAACTGGTAAAGAATTTATTAATGAATTAGATAATTTAAATTTATTACAAAATTGATATATACCCGGCAAGTTTAATTGATCATACGTTAAAAAGTTGTCGCCATCCTCAGCGCCTAACTCACTTAATACATCTTTTATTACATGCACTATTTCTGCTAAATCAAATGACTTACTAAATGAACCACAAACCCCTACATTTAAAACCAAATCATAATCATTTGTTAAATGTTTTCCTAGCATAAAAGCCGTGTTTACCATTCCAACACCAGTAATTAAAACACTAATATTATTATTTTTGATTTGTAAATTACACGAACTATTTAACCCAAAAGCGGGTTGTTCTATTTCAAGATAATCTAATAATGGTTTTATCTCAAATTCTGTGGCCGATACGATTAAAATGTTCATTTATAATTAGTATTTTTACTGCGTTAATTTACTATGATTTATATTACCCGCAAAGAACATTTTAACGCTGCACATAAATTATTTAATCCGGCGTGGAGCGAAGAACAAAATAACGCCATTTTTGGCAAATGTGCTAATAAAAACTGGCATGGTCATAATTATGATTTGTTTGTAACTGTAAAAGGTGAAATTAACCCAGATACTGGTTTTGTTGTTAATTTAAAAGACTTGAGCAACATCATTAGAAAAGATGTAACAGAAATTTTAGATCATAAAAATTTAAATATGGATGTAAAAGGCATGCCTATTATGCCATCAACAGAGAATGTTGCTATATTTATTTGGAATATCTTGGCACCAAAAATAAGTGAAATGGGAGCTTTATTACATTGTATTAAATTGTTTGAAACAGATAGTAACTACGTTGAATACTTTGGCGATTAAACAATTTATTCTTTTTGTTGTTACTATCAAAAAATACTAAAAAACATGCTAAACGAAGAATTTGAACACGATATTACAGGTTATAAAAAAATAGACCAATACAATGACAGATTAATTGATTCTATATCTAGCATGTATAAAAATATTTTAGATGATGTAGGAGAAAACCCTGATAGAGAAGGATTATTAAAAACACCTGTTAGAGCTGCAAAAGCTATGCAATTTTTAACTCAGGGTTATGATTTAAATCCAGCTGAAATCTTAAAGTCAGCAATGTTTAAAGAAGATTATAGCCAAATGGTTATAGTAAAAGATATTGAGGTTTATAGTTTATGTGAACATCATCTATTACCATTTTTTGGTAAAGCTCATATTGCTTATATTCCAAATGGTCACATTGTAGGATTGAGCAAATTACCCAGAATAGTTGATGCCTTTGCACGTAGATTACAAGTGCAAGAAAGATTAACTAATGAAATTAGAGATTGTTTACAAGACACTTTAAATCCACTTGGTGTTGCTATTGTTATGGAATGCTCTCATTTATGTATGCAAATGCGAGGAGTACAGAAACAGAATAGTGCAACAACAACATCCGCATTTACTGGTGAGTTTTTAAAAGATGCTACTCGAAAAGAATTTATTAGTTTAATCGGGGCAACGCTTCACTAACTATTATAATAAAACAGTATCTAAACCAATATTAAATAAAGCATCTAAACAACTTAAATTTTGAGTAAACCCAAATTTATCTGCAAAAACCTGATAATACTTTGAAGTACTTAATGATTGAATGGTTTTGATATCTGATAAATTTCTTAAATCTAAAACATCTATAGGATGTGAAATGAATTGGTTAGTAAATTGTATATTTTTTTGTATCCTCAATATATCAAGTATTTTATTTAATAATTTCATGTTATAATCCAATAAATACTCATATTTATTTTGATAAAAAGACTTTAAATCATCTTCAAAAAATTCAAAATAGGGGGAATTTTTGTAGGCACTTGTTATGGTTCTCCAATGTTGTTTTTGCCAATCTTCTGAATACGAAATTTTTTTTTCTGATATGATTTCTTTTTCTGATTGTTTAATTAACGGAATTGTAAGGCTTAATTTGCCGTTAGCTGTTAAAATTTCAGCTCTATTTCGATATGTTTGTTTTAGAAAATAATCGTGCTTTTCAATAATTATAATGTCATGACTTATTATCTTAGAAAGATAATTAATAGGAGGTAGATAAGCTGTAGATAAAAGAATAGAACTCATTTAATTTATTTTTTTAAATAATCTATCCCATCTAATTTCATGATGATATACTTTATCATTCGAAAAAACAATGCGAGTAGCCTTTCCTATAATATGATCTTCTGGTACAAAACCCCAATGACGGCTATCTTGAGAGTTATGACGATTATCTCCCATCATAAAATAATAATTTTGTTTTACGATATAACTCGTTTTATATTCTCCATTAATAAAAATACTATCATGTTTAACTACCAACTTATTTCCCTCATACACAGAAATAATTCTGTCAAACAAACATAAATTCAAAGAATCTAATTTTACCACATCCCCTTTAGCAGGAATTCTAATAGAACCATAATTATCTACGTTCCATTTAAAGTGTTCATTAAAAGGAAACACAAATTCGTCCCATACGTCTTTTTTTTCATTGTGTTTTTCGATAACAGTGATGTAGGGTTTAGTTTTAAAACTATCAACTAGTGCATTTGTTAGAGTAAAAGAATAATCGTTATTATCAGATATTTTACCGCCTTCAATTAAATTGTAATGCTGCATAAAAGTTGTATCTAATAATTGATTTGATTTTAAATGGTAATTAAATTGTAATAAATTAGAGTTGTCAGTTAATTTATGATTTGTGTATACTAGCCCGTCAACAATTTTTAAACTGTCTCCTGGTATAGCCACGCAACGTTTCACAAAATAACTTCTGTGATCTACGGGGTACTCATCCTCAAGTGGATAATTAAATACAACCACATCATTTCTTTCAACATCAGGACTACCAAACAATCGCATGTACGGTAAAGTTATCCAATCAGAATAATATTTTTGATTACTAAATGGTATACTAAAAACAGTTCTTAATAATCGAGGGCCATAAGAAAACTTATTGATAAACATATAATCTCCTGTAAGTAAAGATTTTTCCATGGAGGGAGAACTAACAGGAGAAATCTCAAAAAAGAATGTGCGTATTAAAATCACAAATAAAAATGAAATACCAATAGCCTTAAGCCACTCTAATAGAGATTGTTTTTTAAGCATATTTTTACTTTACTTCTTTAAAAACTTGAATAGTTGACTTATTTTTATTTACCAATTGTCCACAGGCTGCATCAATATCTTTGCCCCTACTTCTTCTAACATTAACAATTATTCCTCTACCCTCTAGATGTCTTACAAAAGCATCTAAACGTTCTGGCGTCGTTTGCTTAAACTCTCCATTATCAATTGGGTTATATTCTATAATATTAACTTTAGCGGTTGTTTTTTTACAAAAATCACCCAATTCTCTGGCGTCTTGAATACCATCATTAAAGTCTTTAAACACAATGTATTCAAACGTGACTCTAGAGCCTGTTTTTTCATAGAAATAATTTAAAGCCTCTTCTAAATTAACTAATGAATTAGTTTCATTTATTGGCATAATATGATTTCGCTTTTCGTCATTAGCAGCGTGTAATGATAAAGCTAAATTAAACTTAACTTGATCATCACCTAATTTTGTAATCATTTTAGCAATACCTGCAGTACTTACTGTAATGCGTGAAGGGCTCATTGCCAACCCATCGGCAGATGTAATTCTATCAATAGACCTCATCATTTCCGAATAGTTTAACAACGGCTCACCCATACCCATATATACAATATTAGTAAGCGTTTGATTATATTTTGTTTCTGCTAAATTTTTAACTAATGCTACTTGATCGTAAATTTCATCGGCATTTAAATTACGTAGCCGCTTTAATTTACCTGTTGCACAAAACTTGCAAGTTAAACTGCATCCTACTTGAGATGATATACAAGCTGTCATACGAGTTTTAGTAGGTATTAAAACACTTTCTACCACATTACTATCAGATAGCTTCATAGCGCATTTGATTGTTTTATCGCTACTAATTTGCATATCGCTAATTTCTACCGCATTAATTGTAAATGTCTCTTTTAACCAATCCCTAAGAGGTTTAGATAAATTTGACATATCATCAAAATTATGAGCCGTTTTTTTCCAAAGCCATTCATAAATTTGTTTAGCACGAAACTTTGCTTCTCCTTTTTCTTTAAGGATATCTATTATTTCTGTCTCACTTAATGCTCGTATATCTTTTTTAACACTCATTGTTAACCACAAAGTTATCTATAAATACTGAAAAAACGTATCAATTTCATTTAATAAGTTTAAATTTACGCTATGCGTTTTATTAGTGCTGATTATATTTTTTCAGGTACTGAATTTTTATCTAAAAATACAGTATTAGTATTAAATAGTAATGGTATGATAACCGATATTATTCCTCAAACGCTAGTAGAAATTAGTAATATTGAACATTTTAAAGGTATTATTTGTCCAGGGTTTATAAACACCCACTGTCATCTAGAACTAAGTCATTTAAAAAATAAAATTAACCAACATACCGGAATTGTTGATTTTGGACTAAATGTTATGCGGTATCGCAATGAAGTTTCAAAAGAAATTCAATCAGAATTAATGAAACAAGCTGATATAGAAATGATACATGAGGGCATTGTGGCTGTTGGGGATATTAGCAATACCAATCATTCTATTTCAGTTAAACAACAATCTAAATTATACTACCATACATTTATCGAACTAATTGCACTTAATCCTAATCGCTTAAATTTAGTTTTTAATGAAGGTAAAGAATTAATCAATGAATTTAATATTGCTAATTTAAAAGCATCTTTAGCACCTCATGCACCATATAGCACTTCTTTAGGACTAATACATAAAATTTCGGAAGAGTGCTTTTTAAAACAACAGCCCACAAGTATCCATAATCAAGAAAGTGAAGCTGAAAATGATTTTTTTAATTACAAAAAAGGTGATTATTTGCGGTTATATGAAGCTATAAAAGTTTCACTAGATTTTTTTACAGCCTCTAAAAAAAGTAGCTTACAAACAATAATGCCTGCACTCAATAAAAAAATTAATACTTTATTAGTTCATAACACATTTACAACTAAACAAGATGTTGAAAGTATGAATCAATTTACTAATTTATTTTGGTGTTTGTGCCCCAATGCAAATTTATACATCGAAAATAGTTTACCAGATATTAAAATGCTTAAATCGCATAATTGTAATTTTACTATAGGAACAGATAGTTTGGCAAGTAATAATCGACTATCTATAATTCAAGAAATAAATACTATTCTAAATCACAGCCCTGAAATCTCAATTGAGATACTTTTAAAAGCTGCCACTTATAATGGTGCTAAATTTTTAGGTATTGATAATGATTTTGGATTAATTAAAAAAAATAAAGTAAGTGGAATAAATTTAATTGAAGGGTTGCCTAAAAAATATACTGTAAAAAAATTACTTTAATTTAATTGTAATGGTTAAAGAAAATAGAGACGTTTGATGATTTATTTTTTTGAAATCTGTTTTTAATTTATTTTTGCTTTTCATGCAGATAGTAATAAATCCAAGTCCTGCACCTCCTTTTTCTGATATAGAATTATTTTCTAAATGCCCTAAATAAAAAGTTTTTAAATCCGTTTCGTTGTCAAATGCATTTATAACTGAAATTTGTTTCTGAATATTTAAAATTGAATCATTTGAAACTAAATTAGAGCAGATGATTTTGGCAGATGAAGTATTATATAATAAAATAAAAAAAACTGGCTGTTCTCCTGATGCTGTTTTAACGCCATGCAAGAGCATATTTTGTAATGTTTCTACGGTAATAAAAAAGAGTCTTTTTAAAGACCCTTTTTCAATACCTAAAGAAATAATTTGATGTTCTACATTAGCTTCTATATCTGATATCACATTTTGAGATAATGAGCCATAATAAGAAACCAAAATATTTTTATGCTCAAGATGATTTTGAATTGATTGTTCATACTCATTTTGAACAAAAGTAGTTTCGATATGTGATTTATCAATAGTCAAAACAGTCTACTTAAATAGCCCATTTACTTCTGCATCAATCATTCTAATTACTTTTCCTAAATCTTCTTTATTTTCAGAAAAATTAATTTCATCTATATCAACAATTAAAAGTTTTCCTCCTTCATACGTAGTAATCCAAGCCTCATATCTTTCATTTAATCGTTTTAAATAATCCAATCTAATTGAATTTTCATAATCTCTACCACGTTTTTGGATTTGTTTTACTAATGTAGGAACCGATGCTCTTAAATAAATAATTAAATCTGGTGCTTTTACCAGGCTATCCATTAATTTAAAAAGGGTGAAATAATTTTCATAATCTCGTGTAGTCATTAATCCCATAGCGTGAAGGTTAGGTGCAAAAATATATGCATCTTCATAAATGGTTCTGTCTTGAACCACTTTTTGTTTTCCTTTTCTTATTTCTTGCACCTGACCAAAGCGCGAGTTTAAGAAATAAACTTGCAAATTAAACGACCAACGTTGCATATCGTCGTAAAAATCATTTAAATAAGGATTATCATCTGCATCCTCATAGTGAGGAGTCCATTTATAATGCTTTGCTAATAATGATGTTAAAGTGGTTTTTCCTGAACCAATATTGCCGGCAATTGCTATATGCATAATTTTTTTAAATTATATTTTTATTTTATAGTACACTAAGGTACAGTTTTAAATAATTATTCAAAATTTTTTATTTTTAAAAAACAACTACTTAAGATTGATTAATGTTAATTTATAATTATGTTTTGTAAAGATTTGCTTGGTATCATTAAACGCTTCTATCATTTTTAGTCGATGTGAATTATTTAAAAAATAAGGCAATTTTACTGAATCTAAAGCTAAATGAGCTGGCAAGATAATATGCATTTTTTTTGCACCATCACCTCTATAAACCCAAGTGGGTAAATAACTTACTTCTTTTACAGAAGTGGCATTATTTACATGATTTTTTTGAATTTTTAGTTTTAAAATAACACCTGCATCTGTGTATCGCCAATACTGATTAGATAAAAAATTTCCCAAACTATAAGCTATAAATGCACTATCGTTAATTGACTTTGAAAAAACAAATTGTGTTGGACCCACCATGTGTGGATGAGATCCAATAACGATGTTGGCTCCTGCATCTAATGCAATATTTACAGCTTCTTTTTGAGCTTGAGTTGGCTCTATTATATTTTCAGTTCCCATATGATAAAAAACCAAAACAATATCTGCTCCTTTAATTTTTGCTATTTTTATACTATTTACAACGGCTACTGAATCAATAAGGTTTAGCATATATGAATGATCGTTAATAGGATATAAACCGTTAGTTCCATATGTATAATTTAATATAGCTAACTTTATACCTTTTATATTTAATATCCTAACCGAATCGTGATCTTGTTGCGTTAAATAAGTTCCTGTATATCCTAGTTGATGTTGTTTAACAATATGTATTGTTCTTAACAAACCACTTTCTTTTGTGTCCATACTGTGATTATTAGCTGTTACTAAAAAATCAAAGCCTGCATATTTTAATGCAGTACAATAAGCATCTGGAGAATTAAATGCAGGATAACCAGAATAAGGCGATGTTGTGCCCGCAAATGTGGTTTCTAAATTTCCAACTGTAATATCTGCATCTTGTAAATAAGGCTTTATGTACTCAAAACTTGGATTAAAATCATATTCACCATTACTAAGTTTTGCATTATTAGTTTGAGGTAAATGACACATTAAATCACCAACTAAATTGATAGTAATACTTGTATTAGTGTCAACTTTTGGCAAATAGGTAATAGAAATGGAATCAAGATACTGCTTATCAGACTCGGATACTTTTAAAACAGATACATCATTTTTATCAATAGCTTTTTTAGAAGTTTTACATGTACTAAATACTATAATTGATAGGCTACAAATTGCAATAAATATATAAGTATATCTAGACATTTGTTGTAGTTTTTATATTTTTTAAATACGCCTTACATACAAATTGAATAGTTTGATATAAAGGAATAAATTGAAAATGTAAAGTGTTTTTAATGCGATCATTATTATAAGAATTTTGGTCTAAGCTCGAATTAATTGTGGCTTTAGTAATTAATTGCTCTTGATGCGTAATAAAGTTTTTTAATACTTCTAAATACCTTACAATATATAAGCCTACTCTTCCTATCTCTATAAAAGGAGGCTTTTTATTTAAAACCTCTCGAGTTAACGATATTATTTGTTTAAAAGAATAATTATTTTCTATTAAAATAAACCGATTATTAAAGTGTTTATTTTCTATTAATTGAATCATGCAGGAAGCAACATCTCTTGCATCAATTGTAGCACTTGTCCCTTTCGTATAAAAAGGATTTATTGAATTAGATGTTTCAAATAGTTTTCCTGAACTCTGATTCCAAAAACCTGGCCCTAAAATAATCCCTGGGTTTACAATCACTGCATTTAGCCCTTCTTCTATTGCTCGCCAAACTTCTCTTTCGGCATTATACTTACTAATAGCATAATCACTAGCTTGTGGAGACGATTTCCAATATACAGATTCATTAATATTTGTTTTAATATCTGGATTTTGAAGAGTGGAGATTGAACTAACATAACAAAAAGAACTTATGCCTTTTTCTAAGCATGCGTTTACAACATTTGCAGTTCCTTCAACATTTACTTGATGCAATTGCTTAGCATCTTTTGAATTAAATGATACAAAACCCGCGCAATGATAAACTGTATCAATTCCATCTAAAGCATCTAAAATTGAATAAATATCTCGCACATCTGCATCTATCCATTTAATTTTATTAAATAACGTCTCAGCATCTTGCGTATAACATGAAAATAAATTTTTTGTTTTTAAAATATCACTATTTGGTTTTTTAATTGCCACAACTGGTTTACCTTTCTCTAAAAGATTAAACGCTAAATGTGCGCCTACTAATCCGGTTGCCCCTGTTATTAAATTCATATTATAAATTTCTAAATAAATGCAATATTTTGTGCTATAAAAAATAATGTAAATTGAACTACTGCGCCAAATATAAATCCTATATATACTTGGCCAGATGTATGAGCACCTAACATTAAACGAGAAAATCCAATAAATCCTGCAATTAACAAGCACCATGTTAATCCTAAAAACAAAGGTATTTGCATAAAATAACTCATTGCATATAACATTCCAAATATGCCTCCTATTCCAATCATATGTGTGCTAATTTGCCACCAAATATTTATAATTGCAGCAATAAAAATGCATAATGCAGCGCCTAAAACAAGTAATTTAATAGCTGGCCAAACATTAAAATCATAAATCATATAAAACAATCCAAAATAGCATAAAGCTGTTATACCTAAAGGAAATGTTCGTTCGTTTTTATGTTTGATTTTAAGAGAAGATATATAATTAAGTTTATATAAAATCAATAAATTTAAGATTGGCAATAAACACGTAAAAGCAAAAACAACACCTATTAAAACCATCTTTGTACTAAAAGGAGTAAAAACATAATAAATAGTGTTTGTTAGTCCAAAAAACAATAATAAGCATGCATATGTAACCATTAATAGAGGGTGACAGGCATAAGAAATAAAAGCAGCTAATTGTTTCATTATTTTTTAATTAAAATGCTAATTTACATTAAAAAAAACAGTTGATGTAAGATATGATAGTATATTTTAAAATCTATTGCTATTTTTGATTTTTATATGATTACCTTACTAATAAAAGAAATACGTAGTTTTTTAAGTTCACTGATTGGTTACATTGCAATTGGCGTATTTATAACAGGAATAGGAACATTTATGTGGCTTGTTCCAACAGAAAGTGCGGGGTCTAATGTTTTAGAAAATGGCTTTGCTAATATTGATCCGTTATTTATACTAGCGCCATGGGTATATTTGTTTTTAATTCCAGCTATTACTATGCG
Organism: uncultured Flavobacterium sp.; assembly: GCA_964541155.1. Taxonomy (GTDB): domain Bacteria; phylum Bacteroidota; class Bacteroidia; order B-17B0; family Aurantibacillaceae; genus UBA4416. Next base: position 101,537 of record CAZIPC010000005.1, on the reverse strand, counting down.
AAGTTTTTCTGAAGAAAAAAAAACTGGAACTATTGAATTATTATTAACTCGCCCATTAACCGAATTACAAATTGTATTAGCAAAATATTTTGCAGGAGTTGTTTTAGTTATTGTATCGTTGTTACCTACTTTAATTTATTACTATTCTGTTCATCAATTAGGATACCCAAAAGGAAATATCGACACTGGAGGCATGTGGGGATCATATACAGGATTATTATTTTTGGGAGCAGGCTTTGTGGCAGTTGGAACATTTGCTTCTGCTATTTCCGAAAATCAAGTTATTGCATTTATTATGGCTCTGCTATTATGTTTTATAACCTATATAGGATTTGATTTCATTGCATCATCTGGTTTATTTGGAAAATATGATGCATTTGTAAAAGGATTAGGGATGAATGATCATTATGTTAGTATGAGCAGAGGCGTGATTGACACTAGAGACGTTATTTATTTTATAAGCATAATTGCTTTATTTAATTTATTATCTAAACTAGTTTTAGAAAGTAGAAAGTGGTAATATGATGCAAAAAAAATCTAACCGAAAACAAAAAGATATTGCTATTTTAATAGCATTACTAACTATTGTCATTCTTTTGAACTTTGTTGGTTCGTTTGTATTTAAACGTTTTGATTTGACTTCAGAAAAAAGATATACTTTATCTGAATCATCACGAAAACTATTAAATAATTTAAATGATGTTGTATACGTAAAAGTATATTTACAAGGTGATTTTAACCCAAATTTCACTCGTTTAAAAAATGAAACAAAAGAACTATTAGATGAATTTAGAGCGTATTCTAATGGAAACTTAGAATACGAACTAATAAATCCACTAGATAATCCAAGCAAAGAAGAAACTGATAAAATAGAAAAACAGCTATACGATAAAGGCATTATGCCTGAACAAATAGTTGATAGAAGTAATCAAAAAATATCTGAAACATTTATTTGGCCTGGTGCTATTATTACATACAAAGGTAAAGAAAGTGTTTGGCAAATATATAAACGCCAACTTGGTTTTGAAGCTGAACAAAGCATTAATAATTCTATTCAAGAAATGGAATATGGCTTAACAAATGCCATCAGAAAAACCACACTTATTAAAAAACCCGAAGTTTTATTTGTTGAAGGACATGATGAACTGGATACAATAAAAGGTGCAGATTTTATGAGATCTGTTGCAGAATATTACAATGTTTCTAGAGTTAATATTAATCATAAACTATACGCTTTAAAAGGAGCTGATGCAATTGTTATTGCACAACCCGATTCGATGTTTGATGAAAAAGATAAATATATTATTGACCAATTTATAATGAATGGAGGCAAAGCACTTTGGCTTATCGATCCAGTTTATGTTAATAGAGATACTTTAACAACAAGGGGATATTCTTTAGGTTTTAGAAATGACCTAAATTTAGACGATATCTTATTTAAATATGGTGTGCGATTAAATTCTGTTCTGGTTCAAGATTTGCAATCTGCTCAAGTTCCTGTAAATGTTGGATTTAAACAAGGGCAGCCCGATTTTAAACCTTTCTTTTGGAATTACTACCCATTATTACTTCCCTCATCTAATCATCCTATTGTGAAAAATTTAGATTTAATTCGAACAGAATACATAGGAACATTAGACACTGTTTATGCTAAAGGAATAACTAAAACTATTTTATTACAAACATCTAGATATACTAAAACACAGCCTACCCCTGTTCGAATTTTAGCTGCACAAGTAAAATTAAAACCACAAGAAAGTCAATATAACAATTCATTTCAAAATGTTGCCTGTTTACTTGAGGGACAATTTGAATCAAACTATAAAAATAGAATAACTTCGGCCATTTTAAACGATAGTTTATTTCATTTTAAAGAACACAGTAAACCAACCAAAATGATTGTTGTTGCTGATGGAGATATCGCTAAAAACGAATACCAAAGAGGTACAGGAATGATATTTCCGGTTGGATATGACATGTATACTAAACAACAATTTGCTAATAAAACATTTTTGCTAAATTGTATGAATTACTTGTTAGACGATGAAGGCTTGTTACAACTTAGATCTCGAGAAGTGAAACTAAGATTACTTGATAAAAAGAAAACAACAACACAAACTACTAAATGGAAATTAATAAATGTTGGTATCCCTTTATGTATAATTATTTGTTTCGGATTAATTCAGTTTTATATCCGTAAAAAAAAGTACAGCCATTAACCCTCACACAATTATTTTAAATGAAAAAATCAACTATAATAATTTTATCTATTTTAATTGCACTCACGGGCTTTTCTATTTACGTTTATAAAAACAAAAACAAAACCTCAACCATTGATAAAGAGGCTAGCGACTTTAAATATAAAGACACCGCAGCAATTGATAAATTATTTTTAGCTGATAAAGACGGAAAACACGTTTTGGTTGAAAGAACGCCTAATGGATGGATGTTGGAAGGAAAATATCATGTGAGGCCAGATGTTATTGATTTATTACTATATACCATAAAATCAGTTGAAGTAAAATCGCCTGTTGCTAAAAGTGCTAGAAATTCTGTTATTAAAATAATGGCCGCAAAATCTACTAAAATTGAAATTTATAGTAAAGGCAAAAAAATAAAACAATATTATGTTGGTCATGCAACTCAAGATAATACTGGTACATACATGTTATTAACAAATATAGACAGTGGTGAGAATTATGAAGAGCCCTTTATTACTCACATTCCTGGCTTTGATGGATTTTTAACAACTAGATATATTACAGATGCTATTGATTGGAGAGACCGTTTGTTAATTAACTATCGCCCTCCTCAGATTAAACAAATAAAATTAGATTTACACGAAATCCCCGATTCTTCTTTTATTATTGATTTATTTAGCATGCAACGTTTTGGGTTAAAAACTTCAAAAGGAAAATTTATTCCTTTTGAAGAAAGCAAATTAAAACAATACATCGCATATTTTCAAAATGTAAATTGTGAGGTTGTATTAGATAAAAAAAATAAATTAATAGATTCTCTTAACACACAAGCTATTCCGTTTGCAACACTAACAATAATTGATAGAAACAATGGAAATACAACTTGTGAATTCTATCATAAACAACCTAGTGCCTCTAAAAATGTAGAGTATGGTGTTAACTACAAATACGACCCTGATAGATTATTTGTAAAATATAATCATGGTAAAGATTTTGGAGTGGCTCAATTTTACATCTTTGGCAAAATATTACAAACCTATCAGTATTTTTTGCCCGGAAGTAATGTTAAAAAGTAGTTTATAAAAACACGCTTTCAATAAGTAGTTACCAGCTACATATCACTAAATTTGATTGATAAAAAATAACAATATGAACTTCGTAGTATCATCATCAACGCTATTAAAACATTTAAAATCGATAAGTGGAGTATTGAACTCTAGCAATACAATTCCAATTTTAGATTGTTTTTTGTTTGAACTTAATAATGGTATGTTAACCTTATTTGCTAGTGATATGGAAACTACTATCACCACTAGTATAAAAGTAGAATCTTCTGAGAATGGAAATTTAGCCATCCCAGCAAAAACATTATTAGAAGCACTAAGTAATTTGCCCGAGCAACCAATATCTTTTATTATTGATAATAAAAAATTTAGCGCGAAACTTAAAACTGAGACTGGTGATTACACATTAACTGGTCATAATGGCGATGAATATCCTAAATTACCAAAAGTAGAATCTGCAACATCTGTTATTATTAAAAGTGATGTTTTAGGTAACGCTATTAATAAAACTATTTTTGCAACTGGCAATGATGATTTAAGACCAGTAATGAGTGGAGTATTTTGTCAATTTAACGACGATAACTCTATTTTTGTAGCAACAGACGCTCATAAATTAGTTAGATATACTAGAAACGACGCCAAAGCAGGAGCTTCAGCATCGTTTATTATGCCTAAAAAGCCATTAAATGTTTTAAAAAATTTACTAGCCGGCATTGATGATGCTGTAAAAGTTGAATTCAATAAAACGAATGCTTATTTCAGTTTTGGAAATATAAATTTAGTTTGCCGATTAATAGATGGAAAATATCCAAATTATGAAGCTGTTATTCCTAAGCAAAATCCAAATAAATTAACTGTTGATAGAACTTCTTTTTTAGGGGCCATTCGTCGAGTAAGTGTTTTTGCAAACAAAGCCACACACCAAATTCGTTTAAAAATAGCTGGCAGTCAATTAACCATTTCTGCAGAAGATTTAGATTTTGCTAACGAAGGGCATGAAATATTAATCTGCACTTATGTTGGAGAAGATATGGAAATTGGATTTAATTCTAAATTTGTATTAGAAATGATTACTAATTTGGAAAGCGATGAAATTACTATAGAAATGAGTGCTCCAAATCGTGCCGGAATTATTGTTCCAACACAAAAATCAAATCCAGCAGAAGATATCTTAATGTTAGTTATGCCTGTAATGCTAAATAACTAGCACAACTTTTCAATATATAAATAAAAAAGCTGAATGAAACCATTCAGCTTTTTTATTTAGGGTTTATTATAATTTATTTTGTTGCTGGTTTTGTTGGATTTGGCTTTACGGGAGCAGGCTTAACTGTTCCTGGAGCTCCTGGTATTTGTGCAGCTGGCATTGTATCTAATTTTTTCATTACTAAAGATAAAATATCATCTGATGCTTCTGAATACAAAACATTGCCACTACTAGTATCTAAAACATATTTATATCCATTTTCTTTAGCCACTAAATCAATAGCTTTTTTTGCCTTGTCATAAATTGGTTTTGATAACTCGCTATATTTACGTTGATAATCTTGTTGAGCTTGGCCTTTAAAATCTTCAATACGCTTATTTAAATCCTGTAATTCTGTTTCTTTTGTTTGGGCAACTAAAGCAGAATAAGAATCTTTATTTTTCATATAATCAGCATACTTAGTTTGTAACTCATTATCCATAGTAGCCACTTGATTTTCTAAGTCTTTTAAATATTTTTGAGCTACTTCTTGAGCGGTTTTACTTTCTGTCATAGTTGTAATTACAGAATCTAAGCTAATGTGAGCGATTTTTTGAGCCTTTGCGATTGAAATAGTTCCTACCATTAAGGCAATAACCGCAACTGATTTTACTAAATTTTTCATGGTTCTTTGTTTTATGTTTTATTTATTTTTTTGATTTGTTATATCCTAAAAGATTTAAGACATCTTCGCTTTTGTCATATTTACTATTAGAGTATAGTAAAGATACTTGACCAGCTTTGTCAAAAATAAATGCTAGTCCACCTCTCTCTGCAACTTGTTTCACAGCATTATACACTTTGTCTTGAATAGGTTTTACTAATTCCATACGTTTTGTAAATAATTCACCATCAACTCCAAAACGTTGTTTTTGTAAGTCTTTTACTTCTTTTTCTTTATTGATAATTTCATTTTCACGTTTCTTTTTCATGTCATCGGTTAGGAGAACAGATTCTGCTTGATAAATTTTATATAATTTATCAATTTCGGCATATTTTACTTCTATTTCCTTTTGCCAATCAACCGAAGTTTTATCAATTTCAGCTTGAGCGGCTTTATACTCAGGAATGCTGGATAAGATATAATCTGTATCAACATATCCAATTTTTTGTGCGAACGAAACTGTTGATGCGAAAATGATGGCAAGGGTTGATAATATTAACTTTTTCATATGATTTTATTTTTTATTTAACTATAACGATTAACAAGATACGTTTATTTTAATAAAATTTATTTTTTATTATAATTCTCCCAATTGTGCGCCTAAAGTAAAATGAAATTGCCCCTTACCATTGCCTGATCCTGAGTTTCCTGGTATATTATCAAAACCCCATCCATAATCCAACCCAAGCAATCCAAACATCGGTAAAAATACTCTCAATCCAAACCCTGCACTACGTTTTACTTGAAAAGGATTAAAATCCTTGTACTTAGCCCATGTATTACCGGCTTCTGCAAATCCTAATACAAATATTGTAGCTTGTGGATTTAATGAGATAGGATAACGCAATTCCATTGTATATCTTGCACATAAAGGATCTCCATTTGAACTTGATAATGAATTATCTGTGTAACCTCTTAATGCAATAATTTCTCTAGCTACAAAATTTTGGTAACCGCTTAAACCGCTACCTCCCATATAATATCTTTCAAATGGAGAAACGCCAACTTTTTTATTATAGGTTCCTAAAATACCGTATCCTATTTTTGTTCTTAATACCAAATTTCGAGCTTCTTTTCCTTCAGCTGCTTTTTTATTAGTTAACTGAGTAAACCACTCTGCTGTAAATTTATATTTTTGATATTCAATAAATTTATACTTCTCTGAGATACTTAAATTAGAATAGTTTTTACCATTAAATAAGGAATACGGTGGTGTAAATTGTCCTAATAATGAAAAGTTTGAACCATTTTTTGGGAATATAGGTCCATCAACACTATTGCGTGTTATATTAATTTTTCCATTAAAATCATTTGCATACCCATTAGCTAAAATAAAATAAGGGTAATTTTGTAATTCATAATAATTATAACTTAAATCTGTATAAATTGAGAAAAAATCATCAGGCTTTTTTAATCGTTTTCCTAAACCAACTGAACCTCCAATAATTTTCATTGTACTTCTGTTAGGATTTAATATTTTATTTCCATCTGCGTTTTTTATATACTTCGATGCCCCCGTAGTATTAAACATTGAATAAAAACAAGAAACACTTAATGAATTTGGTTTTTTGCCTCCTAACCAAGGTTCGGTAAATGACATATTATAGGATTGATAGTACACTCCATTTGTTTGTGCTCTTATGCTAAATTTTTGTCCGTCTCCTGTAGGTAATGGGCTCCATGCAGAGGGTTTAAAAATATTTCGCATAGAAAAATTATTAAAGGATAACCCTAATGTTCCAACAACTCGGCCACCACCCCAACCGCCTGATAACTCAACTTGATCAGATGGTTTTTCTTCTACTCTATATTCAATATCAACTGTTCCATCTGCTGGATTAGGTGTAGGAGTAACTCCTAATTTTTCTGGGTCAAAGTATCCTAATTGACTTAATTCTCTTTGTGTTCTAATAATATCCGAACGACGAAATAGTTGACCTGGTCGAGTTCTTATTTCTCGATAAATAACATGATCATTTGTTTTGGAGTTACCCATCACGGTTACTCTATTAATAGTAGCTTGTTTGCCCTCATACATATGAATATCTAAATCAATAGTATCGTTATGAACATTTACTTCTTGAGGAGTTACATTAAAAAATAAATATCCATCGTCCATATACAAAGAGGATATATCATAACCGTTAGGATTCATAAAAAGTTTTTGGTCTAAATAAGACTGATCAAACACTTCTCCTTTTTTGATATTTAAAATAGTATCTAACTGCCCACTACGATATTTTGAATTTCCAAACCAATTAATGTTTCCAAAGTAATATTTATTTCCTTCTTCAATGGTAACATCAATATTTACTCTATTTTTACTTATAAAATATACAGTGTCTTTTTTTATTCTAGCATCACGATACCCTTTACTGTTATATTTTGAAATTATTGATGGTAAATCTTTTTCTAAATTATCTTCTAGGTATTTTCCTGAATTCCAAAATGTATATACTCTATAAGGCTTACTATCACTCATTTTACGACGAAGTTTCCAATCTTCTATTACAGTATTACCAATAATGTTTAAATTTTGAATACGTACTTTGTTTCCTTTATTAACGTTTATATAAACTATCACATGAGGGGTTTTAGCAGCTTTATCAGTTTCTGTAGTAATTTCTACTTTAGCATTATAAAATCCTTTATTAACATAAAAATCTTTTACGATATTTTTTATGTAACCTAGCGTATAATCAGTTACTACTTTTTCTCTTACTAATCTAATTTTACCTCTTATTTCGTCAGCATCATTTTTTTTAACTTTTCCTCTAAATGAAAATTTTGATAGTCGGGGTTTTTCAACTACAGCTATTTTTAAAAACGCTTCATTTCCGATGGTTTTAACTAAATAAATTTTTACATCTTCAAATAAACTTTGTTTCCATAAATTTTTAATTGCTTCTGATATTTTATCTCCAGGTATTTGAATTTTATCTCCATATGAAATTCCAGACAATAATCTTACAATATTTTTATCAGTAAATTCTGAGCATTCTATCTCTATACCTGCAATAGTATACTCTTTTGGTTTCGACCAATCTAATTTATTATCTGAGTTTGTCTCGTTTGGAACAATCTGAGCAAAGTTTACTTTACATAAAGTCAACAAAAAAAGTAAAGTGAAATATTTTAAAAATATCATTTGTTAGATTGTGTTATTTGCTCGCTAGTTTTGCCGAAGCGACGTTCACGATTTTGGTAATTAAAAATAGCTTCAAATAAATCTTCTTTTCTAAAATCTGGCCATAATTTTTCAGTAAAATAAAATTCACTGTAAGCAAGTTGCCATAGTAAAAAATTACTGATACGATGTTCTCCACTTGTACGAATCATTAATTCAGGGTCAGGAATTTTATTTGTACATAAATAGTTTTCAATATGTTTTTCAGAAATATCATCAATATTAATATTTCCATTTTTTACTTCATTTGCAATATTCTTAACAGCATTTACAATTTCCCATTTTGAGGAATAGCTTAGTGCTAAAATTAAAGTTAATCCAGTATTTTTTGATGTTAATTGAATTGATTCGTTAAGTTCATTTAAACATCCTTGAGGCAAACTATTTAAATTTCCGATAGCTTGAAGTCTTACATTTTTAGCATTTAATTGTGGAGTTTCAGCGCTAATTGTAGATACCAATAACTCCATTAGTGCATCAACTTCTTCTTTTGGACGATTCCAATTTTCAGTACTAAAGGCGTATAACGTTATATATTTAACACCAATTTCTCCAGCACCTTCAACGATATCTCTAACAGAATTAACCCCCTCGTAATGACCATATATTCGGTTTTCACCTTGTTGTTTGGCCCAACGACCGTTGCCATCCATTATAATAGCTATATGTTGTGGAACATTGTGAAGATTTATACTGTTTTTGTGACTCATAGTTTTTAGAAATACGAATTTACACTTTTACATGAAATAGCACAAATATTAGGCGTTTTTAGTCTTAAAAGGTGTTAAAAACAATACTATTTTAAATGATTAAAACTATCAAAATTTTATCACAAAATTATTTAAACTAAAAATGGGCTATAAATTATAGCCCATTTTTATTGTATGTTTATATTATTTATAATTTGGCTTTTACTTCAACCATATCGTATCCTTCAATGATATCATCAACTTTAACATCATTAAACCCATCAATATTTAATCCGCACTCATAATTTGATGTTACTTCTTTTACATCATCTTTAAAGCGTTTTAACGACCCTAAAGATCCAGTATGAATAACAATACCATCACGAATTACTCGAACTTTAGTGTTACGCATCACTTTACCATCTAAAACATAACATCCTGCAATGGTACCAACCTTAGTAATATTAAATACTTCTCTTACTACAATGTTACAAACAACTTTTTCTTCAAATTCAGGAGCTAACATTCCTTCCATTGCTGCTTTCACTTCATTAATAGCATCATAAATAATTGAGTATAAACGTATATCTATTTCTTCAGTTTCTGCTAATTTTCTGGCGGTAACGGATGGTCTAACCTGGAAACCAACAATAATAGCATTTGAAGCACTAGCTAACATAACATCCGTTTCGCTAATTGCGCCTACTGATTTATGAATAATATTAACTTGTATTTTTTCGGTTGATAGTTTTAATAATGAATCAGATAATGCTTCAATAGAACCATCCACATCACCTTTAACTATTACATTTAATTCTTTAAAATCGCCAATAGCCAAACGTCTTCCAATTTCGTCAAGTGTAATGTGTTTTTGAGTACGAATACCTTGTTCACGTTGTAATTGTAAACGTTTATTAGCTAACTCACGAGCTTCTCTTTCGTCCGTCATTACATTAAATTTATCTCCTGCTGTAGGAGCTCCATTTAACCCTAATAATTGAACTGGAATTGAAGGCCCTGCTTCTTTAATATTTACACCGTGTTCATTAGTCATAGCTTTTACTCTACCACTATAACAACCAGCTACTAAAATATCTCCAACTCGCATTGTTCCTTTTTGAACAATAACATCTACAACGTGACCTCTACCTTTATCTAATTTTGCTTCAATAACAGACCCCGAAGCTTTTGTATTTGGATTTGCTTTTAATTCTAATATTTCAGCTTCTAGTACAACTTTTTCCAACAATAAATCTATGTTTTTACCCATTTTTGCTGAAATTTCTTGACATTGTACTTTACCTCCCCATTCTTCAACAAGTATATTCATTGATGCCAATGCTTCTCTAATTTTATCTGGATTAGCTCCTGGCTTATCTATTTTATTAATTGCTATAATCATTGGAGATCCAGCCGCTTGAGCATGATTAATAGCCTCCTTAGTTTGAGGCATTACACTATCATCGGCAGCGATTACAATGATAACAACATCTGTTACTTTAGCCCCACGTGCTCTCATTGCTGTAAAGGCTTCGTGACCAGGAGTATCTAAAAACGTAATAGACTTTCCGTTTTCCATTTTCACATTATAACTACCAATATGCTGCGTAATTCCTCCAGCTTCGCCAGCTAATACATTAGATTTACGAATATAATCTAATAATGATGTTTTACCATGATCAACGTGTCCCATAATTGTAACAATTGGTGGGCGCTCTACTAAATCTTCTGGATTTTCTGCTTCTTGTTCTTCAATAGCTTCTTGTACTTCAACACTAACAAACTCTGTTTTATACCCAAATTCTTCAGCAACAATAGCTAATGTTTCTGCATCTAAGCGTTGATTAATAGACACAAATAATCCTAAACTCATACACGTAGAAATAATTTGAGTTACAGATACATTCATCATTTGTGCTAATTGATTGGCCGAAACGAATTCTGTTACTTTTAATGTTTTTTTCTCTAAGTCAGATTGCTCCTGCTCTTCTGCCATTTTATCTCTAACATCTTCTCGTTTATCTCTACGATATTTAGATGCTTTAGATTTTGAACCTTTACTACTTAATCTAGCAAGGGTTTCTTTTATCTGAGCTTGAATTTCAACGTCTGTTAAAGCTGGACGAGCTTCGCGAGCTACTGGTTTTTTTGCGCGAGGGTCTCCATATTTTTCTTTTGCTCTATCTTTTGCAATCTGCGCTTGTTCGCTTCCTACTTTTTTAATCTCTTCTTGGCTCATTCCTCCTTTTCTAATGCGCTTTCTTTTTTTCTTATCAGCTGCACTAGATGTTGCATTAGGAGTATTAGATTTTTTTGTGTCTTTTGCTACGGGTAACTCTATTTTACCCATAATTTTTGGACCTTCTAATTTTTGATAAACCGTTTCGTGAAATACTTCTTTCTGTTCTTCAATTTCAGGAGAGACTAAAGGTTCTGGAATCTCAGACAAGATTGGCGTTGCTGTCTCTTCTTTTACCTCTTCTTTTTTAGATTTAGATTTACTAACTTTTGTGATTTTTTCTTCAGTTGCTCGCTCTTGTTCTATTTCTTTTTTTGTTTTTTTATCTGGTTTTGTTTTTTGATTTAGAGTACTTAAATCAACTTTACCTAAAACTTTTGGACCAGAAATAATCGTAGAAGATTCTGGTAAATCTGACTTTTCAACCACTGCGGCAACAACTGATTCAGTTTTCTCTGATACTTCAATTTGTTTTTCTAATTGTTTTTTAGCCTCTTCTGCTTTCCTTTTTTCTTCTGCTGCTTTTGCTAAAGCAGCTGCTAATACTTCTCGTTCACGTTGTTCTTCAAGCTCTTTAGCTTTAATTGCTTTTGTATCTTCTACAACAATTGATTCACGTTTTAATTTATTAAGATTTAATCCAACGTGTTTAGCCTCCTCTTTAGCAGATTTATCTCCAGAAAACTCTTTTGATAATAAAGAGTATTCTTCATCACCAATTTTAGCATTAGGATTATTTTCTACTGAGCGACCTTTCGAAGCAAGAAATTCAGTAATCTTACCCAACGATAAATTGAATTCCTTTGCTACTTTACTTAATCGCATTGTTTTTGCGTCTGACATATTTATATTTCCTTGTCTTTTTATGTATTCGATTTTTGCTTTTTTAAAAAAGAAAGCTAACTTTCTAAAACGTACTCACTTTTTATGTTAATCTTCAAATTCAGATTGCAATACTTGTTTAACATCTTCAATTACATCCTCTGTTAGTCCTGTTCTTCGAACTAAATCAGCTAAATCTAATTCTAATACAGATTTTGCAGTGTCACAACCTATTGCTTGTAATGCATTGATAACTGATTCTTCAATTTCATCAGAGAATTCAATTAAATCAACATCTTCAACATCTGCAGATGCTTCATCATTATCTCGGAATACATCTATCTCATATCCAGTTAATTTACCTGCTAATTTAATGTTGTATCCTCCTTTACCAATTGCTAAAGAGATTTGATCTGGTTTTAAAAAAACTTCTGCTCGTTTAGTATCTTCATTTAATTTTACTGAAGTTACTTTAGCTGGGCTTAATGCTCTTTGAATTAATAACTGCGCATTAGATGTAAAGTTAATAACATCAATATTCTCATTTTTAAGTTCGCGAACAATGCCATGAATACGAGATCCTTTCATACCAACACAAGCTCCTACTGGATCAATTCTATCATCATACGATTCAACAGCAACTTTTGCTCTTTCTCCAGGTTCTCTAACAATTTTTTTAATTGTTATTAAACCATCAAATACTTCTGGAACTTCCAACTCAAATAAACGCTCTAAAAAAGTAGGGGCTGTACGAGACATAATAACAGAAGGTGTTCCATTTTTTAATTCAACCTTATAAACAACCGCTTTAACAGAATCTCCTTTTTTAAAGAAATCAGAAGGAATTTGCTCCGTTTTAGGTAATAATAATTCATTTCCTTCGTCATCTAATAACATTATTTCTTTTTTCCAAACTTGGTAAACTTCAGCGTTTATAATATCTCCAACGCGCTCTTTATATTTATTGTAAATACCAGTTTTTTCTAATTCAAGTATTTTCTGAACTAAATTTTGGCGAACTGATAAAACATTACGGCGACCTATTTCATCTAATTTTACTAATTCAGTTACTTCCTCGCCAATTTCAAAATCAGGTTCTATTTTATGCGCATCCGTTAAACTAATATGTTTATTTGGATCATAGTCAAAAGAATCTTCTGCAAACTCATCATCAACAATGGTTCTATTCTTATATATTTCAATATCTCCTTTATCCGGATTTACAATAATATCAAAGTTTTTATCCGAACCGTATTTCTTAATTAACATTGTACGAAATACGTCTTCTATGATACTCATTAACGTTGCGCGATCAATGTTTTTGTCTTCTTTAAATAACGAGAATGATTCAATTAAATTTACACTTTCCATTGTTTTGTTTTTTTAAAATGGTAATACTGATTTTGTTTCTTTTATTTGATTATATGTTAAAGTTATATCCTCTATAACTGTATGATTTCCTTTTCCAATTATTTTTTTCTCTCTTCTAGTTTCTTCTATCACAAACTCCTGTTCGTTTACACTTTTTAAAACACCTTCATACTTTAATCCATCCTTAGTAACTGTTTTAATTTTAGTGCCTATATATTTTTTGTATTGATTTAATACTTTAAATGATTCTGTAGCTCCAGGTGATGATACTTGTAATTCAAAATCTTCTTTTTCTCTATCTAAGCTTGATTCAATATATCTACTTAAAGCAACACAATCCGCAATTACTATATGACTAGGGCAATCAATATAAATTTCTATTTTGTTTCCGGTTAATACCTTCACATTAACAATAAACTTGTCTGTACCTTCAAAATGAGATTCTATTAAATCTATTATTACTTGTTTTTTTATCATTTTTATAAAATAAAAAAGGGACTTTTTGGTCCCTCATCTTTTCTATCTTCTAATTTGCGGACACAAATGTAAGTATATAATAATTAAATACCAAATGTTTTTTATGTTACTAATCATTAAATAAAGCCATACATTAGTGCAAGTGCCTCTGTAAAATTTAATGTTTAACTTTTTTTTATTTAAAAAATAAAAAACATAATTCTTGAAATCATGACTATGAAACAGAACTCTAAAAGCGGCCTCATTTTAACTTTTTTATCATTTTTCATTTCAGTACTAGCTAATGCTCAGTCAACTAGTAAATTTTTAAATGAGAAACCAAAAGACCTAATTGTAAGTGGTTACATTATATGTAGCGTTATTGTATTTGGAATTTTAATATTTGCTATTTCTAAAATAGCATCTAAATACTCCAAAGAAGGCGACGAATCATCAAAAAAAACCAATCGATTTATTTCTAGACGCCATCGCCGTCATCAAAAAGCAATCAAAAAAACACCTTAATACCCTATTTTTTAATTTTTTTATGTCAAAAATTGAGATAAGGAGATAATCAAAAATTAACAATTATTTAAATATCTGATAATCAATTGTTTAGTTAAAGGCTTTTTTTTTTGATATTTGCTTCATACCATTATCTTTGTCACAAATTTTTAAAACTAAAAAACAATGTCAGACATTTCATCAAAAGTAAAATCTATTATTGTAGATAAATTAGGTGTAGAAGAAAAAGAAGTAACTCCAACTGCAAGTTTCACTAACGACTTAGGAGCTGATTCTTTAGATACAGTGGAGTTAATTATGGAATTTGAAAAAGAATTCAATATTGCTATTCCAGATGATCAAGCAGAAAAAATTGCTACTGTTGGAGATGCAATCTCTTATATCGAAGCAAACGCAAAAAACTAAGAATTAACTTTTAAAATCATTTTTATGCAATTTAAGCGCGTAGTAGTTACGGGACTTGGTGCTGTTACACCTTTGGGCAGTAATGTTAACGATTATTGGACAAATTTAATTAATGGCGTTAGTGGTGCCGGACCTATTACTCGTTTTGATGCATCTAAATTTAAAACTCGATTTGCTTGTGAAGTAAAGGGATTTAAGTTAGAAGACTATTTTGATAGAAAAGAAGCTCAACGTTTAGATGCATTTTCTCACTACGGGATTGCAGCTTCGGTTCAGGCTGTTACAGATTCTGGTATTGATGCTGAAGGAATTGATAAAAATGAAATTGGAGTTATTTGGGGTTCTGGTATTGGCGGATTAGATACTTTTCAAACAGAAACATTTAACTTTGCAAAGGGTGATGGAAATCCTAGATTTAATCCTTTCTTTATTCCTAAAATGATTGCGGATATTTGTTCTGGGCATATATCTATGCGTTTTGGATTTAGAGGTCCTAATTTTACAACTGTTTCAGCATGTGCATCTTCTACATCTGCTTTAATTGATGCTTTCACTTATATTAAATTAGGAAAAGCGAATGCTATAATTGCGGGTGGGTCGGAAGCAGCGATTAATGAAAGTGGTATTGGAGGTTTTAATGCTTGCCAAGCTATGAGTACCAGAAATGATAGTCCTGAAACAGCATCCCGTCCTTACGATGTTGACCGTGATGGATTTGTTTTAGGAGAGGGTGGAGTTGCTTTAGTGTTAGAAGAACTTGAACACGCACTAGCAAGAGGTGCAAAAATATATGCTGAAATTGTTGGTGGTGGTATGAGTGCAGATGCACATCATATTACTGCTCCTCATCCTGAAGGATTAGGTGCAACTTTAGTTATGCAACGTGCATTAAAAGACGCTGAAATTTCTCCAGATGTAATTGACTATATAAATACTCACGGAACAAGTACACCTTTAGGTGATTTAGCTGAATTAAAGGCAATTACTAATATTTTTGGAGAACAAGCTTACAAAATGAATATTAGTTCTACAAAGTCTATGACTGGTCATTTATTAGGTGCAGCTGGAGCTATTGAAGCAATGGCAACTGTTTTAGCTGTTCAAAATGATATTGTTCCTCCTACAATTAATAATGTAAATCCTGATCCAGAACTAGATCCAAAATTAAACTTAACGTTTAATAAAGCCCAAAAACGTACTATTAATTATGCTATTAGTAATACATTTGGTTTTGGAGGTCATAATGCGGCTATTGTAGTAAAAAAATACACAGTCTAATTTAGTGTTTTGATAAAACTTTTATCAGTTTTAACACCAATCTCAAAAGAAGATAAAGAGTTTAAAAGAAAACTTAGGAATATTTTAGGTTTTATGCCTAATAATATTGCTTTGTACAAACAAGCTTTTAGGCATAGTAGTTCTTCTGATCAAATTACTGAACATTTACAAAGTAACGAACGTCTCGAATTTTTAGGAGATGCGATACTTGGTGCCGTTATTACTGAATATTTATTTAAAATTTTTCCAAAAAAAGATGAGGGGTTTTTAACACAAATTCGAAGTAGAATTGTTAATGGACAGCATTTATTTATGTTGTCGAAGAAATTTGGATTTGATGTTTTATTAAATTCTCGTTTAACAAAAAAAGAAAAACTAAGTTCAAGCGCATATGGAGATGCGTTTGAAGCTCTTATTGGTGCTGTTTTTATGGATAAAGGATTTAATGTTACGAGAAAATTTATATTAAACAGAATTATAAAATCTCATTTAGATATTAATGACTTATTACAAAATGATACCGATTATAAATCGCAATTTCAGATTTTAATGCAACGACAAAAAAAACAATTTGAATACGTTGTAATAAAAGAAGATTTTAACGGTAAAGAAAAAATATATTCAGTTCAGTTATCTATTGATGGAATTGAACAAGGTGTTTTTGAACATAAATCTAAGAAAACAGCTGAACAAAAAATAGCTCAATTAGTATTAGAAAAATTAACTAAGGAAACTAATAATTAAAAAAAAGACCTTTCGATTGAAAGGTCTTTTTTTTAAACTGCTAACTTTTTATATCGTGGGCGTTTGGGTTCAACATTTCCTAAACGTTTTTTTCGATTTTCTTCGTATTCACTATAACCACCTTCAAACCAATAAACAGAACTATCTCCTTCAAAAGCTAAAATATGAGTGCATACGCGATCTAAAAACCATCTATCATGACTAATAATTACTGCACATCCAGCAAAATTTTCTAAACCTTCTTCTAAAGCTCTTAATGTATTTACATCTAAATCATTAGTAGGTTCATCTAAAAGCAATACGTTACCTTCATTTTTTAAGGCCATTGCTAAATGCAAACGATTTCGCTCACCTCCAGATAACACGCTTACTTTTTTCCCTTGATCACTTCCTCCAAAATTAAAACGAGAGATGTAAGCTCTTGCATTCATTGCTTTTCCGCCCAGCGTGATATTATCTAATCCTCCACTTAAAACATCATAAACCGTTTTATTTGGGTCTAACTCTTTATGATTTTGATCTACATAAGAGATTTTTACAGTTGGTCCTACTTTAAATTCACCAGAGTTTGGTTTTTCTTCCCCCATAATCATTCTAAATAGAGTTGTTTTTCCTGCTCCATTTGGTCCAATAATACCAACAATTCCTGCTGGGGGTAGTTTAAAGCTTAAGTGTTCGTAAAGTAATCTATCACCAAAGCCTTTTGATACATCAATTGCTTCAATTACTTCATTACCTAAACGTGGTCCATTAGGGATAAAGATTTCTAATTTTTCTTCTTTATCTTTAATGTCTTCATTCATCATTTTATCGTAGTTATTTAAACGTGCTTTTTGCTTTACGCCACGTCCTTTAACTCCCTGACGAACCCATTCTAACTCACGCGCTAACGTTTTTTGACGTTTAGACTCTGTTTTTTCTTCTTGTTTTAAACGATTTCCTTTTTGTTCTAACCAAGAAGAATAGTTTCCTTTCCAGGGAATACCTTCTCCTCTATCTAACTCTAAAATCCAACCAGCAACATTATCTAAAAAATAACGATCGTGAGTAACTGCTATTACTGTTCCTTTGTATTGTTGTAAATGTTGCTCTAACCAATCAACTGATTCAGCATCTAAGTGATTGGTTGGCTCATCTAACAATAAAATATCTGGTTCTTGAAGTAATAAACGACATAAAGCCACACGACGACGTTCTCCTCCTGATAAAATTTTAATTGGCGTGTTACTTTCTGCACATCTTAACGCATCCATAGCGCGCTCTAAACGAGAGTCCAGATTCCATAAATCATATTGATCTATAAGTTCTTGTAATTGAGCTTGACGATTAATTAATTTATCCATTTTATCAGGATCATTTAATATTTCCTCGTCCATGAATTTATTATTAACTTCTTCAAATTCATTTAAAATATCTACGTGTTTTTGAGCACCTTCACGAACAACTTCTAGTACAGTTTTATTTTCATCTAAATTTGGCTCTTGTTCTAATAATCCGATAGAATAACCAGGAGATTGATGTATTTCTCCAAGGTAATCTTTATCAATACCAGCCATAATTCGGAGTAAAGAAGATTTACCTGAACCATTTAAACCTAAAACGCCAATTTTGGCTCCATAATAAAAGGAAATATAAATGTCTTTTAAAACTTGTTTTTGTGGTGGATGTATCTTTGATACATTAACCATACTGTAAATTATTTGTCTTCCTACTTCTGACATATTTTAAAAATTAAGGTGATAAAGTTAGTGGAAAAAATGAAGTTATTTACGAAAATAGTTATCTAAATATTAGTTCTTTGGGAAATGTACTAAATGTTTTTCGTTAAACATTCTGATATATTTTGTAGCAAATTCTTTTCTCTTTTTTTTGTTTAATAACATATATTCTCTATAAATAAATTCGTCTTGTTTGAGCAAATTTGCTAAATTATCAATATTAAATGGCAATATGTCTCCGCTATAAAAATCAAATAGATACTGTCTAATTTCTCGAGTTTTATTAGCCGTGCTATTAATTGGAGCATTCATGAATGGATCATAACCAGGCGAGTAGCTTACTACTTCAGCAGTTCCAATAAAATTGCTAATTGCCCCAAACACTGGTATTCTATAAAAATTTTTATCGAGATTTATATAAATAATATTATTTTGACAGTACCCCCAAACGTTTTCTGATTTAATAGTAGACATTGAACCATCTCTTTCTATGTATTTAACAAACTCTTCTTCTATGAGTTTGGAATAGAAATCTAACTGATTTTTATCTAGCTTAGTGATAATTTTATCATTAGAAATTGGCCAATTGTACCTAAAATCTTGATAATGGAGATATAAGCCTTCATATAATCTAAAATCTTTATTGTATGCAACAGAATCTTGTGCTTGAGAATTACTAGAAATAAAAATAATTAACGAAACTAAAAGATATTGCATATGGTAAATATCTGAATTATTTGGAACTTTTATATTAAATAATTGAAAGTATTAAAAATTATACAAAACATTATAATTAAAAAATAGCCTAGGTTTTTAATAATAATTACATTGAAAAGCACATAGTTTAAAATTTTAATCGTTATTTTGTGAATTAAGTTTAATTTTAAAAATACTATTCTTTAAAAATATTCGTTGTATAGTTTAATATGAAATTCTTATTATATACATTATTGATTTCAATGATAACTTATAAATCGTTATTATCTCAAACGATAAAACGAAATTTTAGGCAACATGAAATTGGCGTTTTTGTAGGTGGCTCATATTATATCGGTGATTTAAATCCTCGAGGACAGTTTGCCTCAAGCCAACCAGCTTTTGGATTATTATACAGGTTTACTCCAAATTATAGATATGCTTTTAGAGCTGGAATAAATTTTGGTAATATTTTAGGTGATGATTCTCAGACGGATGATGCCGATCAACTACAACGTAATTTAAATTTTAAATCACAAATTACAGAATTTAATGCACTTGCAGAATTTAATTTTTTAGAATATAGAATTAGTAATGATAAATATAAATTTACTACATTTTTATTTTTAGGAGTAGATGTTTTTCATTTTAATCCTCAAGCAAACTTAGGTAGTTACTGGTTAGATTTACAGCCTTTAAAAACAGAAGGGCAATCTAAAGCTTACAAATTAACTCAAGTAGGGATACCTTTTGGAATTGGCGCTAAAGTTAATGTTTCTAAGCAAGTGGGTATTGGTATTGAATGGGGGCCACGAAAAACATTTACTGATTATTTAGATGATGTTAGCGGAACCTATCCTGATCCTTTGTTAAATCCTTTTTCTACAAAGCAGGCTTCTCAGTTATCTGATCGTTCAAAAAATGCTGGTAATAATATTAATAAACAAAGAGGGAATCCTAGAACAAAAGATTGGTATTTCTTTTTTGGTGTTACATTAAGTATTAAATTAAATCCGAAACTTCAGCCATGTTATGCATATAATCATTAATTATTTTTTTATAATTTTTGATTTTTCTTCATTCCATGTTTTATATTCACTTTGTTGATCGGGTTTAAAAGCCGGAATTCTTCTTAAAGGTTCACAAGGTTTTAGGGTATTATAACAATCTGCGGGTAGCTGCTGATATAATTTTGTGCCTTTTGTTTTCCATTCAATCATCTCATCACTTACATCTTTTACTATTTTTCCAGGATTTCCAACTACAACTTTTTTAGCTTCTATCACTGTATCGGCAGGAATAAAGCAAAGTGCGCCTATTATACAATTATCACCTATTACACAATTATCCATTACAACTGCATTCATTCCTACTAACACATTTTTTCCTATCGTTCCTCCATGAATAATGGCTCCATGACCTATGTGTGCCGATTCTTTTAACAATACCGTTGTTCCTGGAAACATATGAATTGTACAATTTTCTTGAACATTACAGCCATCTTCAATAATAATTTGCCCCCAATCTCCTCGAATAGCAGCGCCTGGGCCTATATATACATTTCTGCCAATAATTACATTGCCTGTAACTGTTGCATTTGGATGAATGAATGAACTTTTATGTATGACGGGTTTATAACCATTAAATTCGAAAATATTTGCCATTGTATTTTTTTTTAAAATTCACTCTTAAGATGAAATTTTATTTCGGGGAATTTAGTTTGTGCCATCTCTAACAACCAAGCAGATTCTGCTAAAAACACTAATCGATTTTCTTTATCATATGCTATATGATTAGATTTATCTATCAAAAATTCATCCAACTTTTTTTTATCATCGCATTCAATCCACAACGCTTTGTATAAATTAACAGATTCGTATCCACAAGACGCATTGTATTCTGATTTTAAACGATGTTGAATAACCTCAAACTGTAAGGCACCAACGGTACCTACCACTTTTCTTCCGTCTGCTTTTTTAGTAAATAATTGAGCCACGCCCTCATCTGTTAACTGCTCTAATCCTTTTTGTAATTGCTTTGTTTTCATTGGATCCAGATTAGTTACATATTTAAATAACTCTGGGGAAAAACTAGGTATACCTTTAAAATTAAATTTAGGCCCTTCTGTTAATGTATCACCAATTTTAAAATTACCTGCATCATATAAACCTATCACATCTCCAGGAAATGACTCATCAATAACTGATTTTTGTTGAGCCATAAACGCAGTAGGATTACTAAAACGCATGTCTTTTCCCTCTCTAACGTTATAATAGTATTTATTTCGTTCAAATTTACCTGATACAATTCTTAAAAATGCAATTCTGTCTCGGTGTTTTGGATCGAGATTAGCGTGAATTTTAAATACAAATCCACTAAACTTTGGAGATTCAGGCTCTATATGTCCTGCTGTATCTGTATCTCTACCTTGTGGGGTTGGTGCAATTTCTACGAAACAATCTAATAGTTCTTTAATACCAAAATTATTAACAGCACTACCAAAAAATACCGGACTAACATTGGCTTTTAAGTATTCTCTTTTATCAAAATCATCATAAACACCATCTATCAATTCGATATCACTTCGTAGTTGATTTGCAAAATCTTCACTAATATATTTTTCGATTTCAGAATCATTTACATTATCTAAAACCACACTTTCTTCAACGGTTGTTTTGCTATCCCCTTGAAATAATGATAGTTTTTTTTCGTAAAGATTATATACTCCTTTAAATGATTTACCTATTCCTATTGGCCAGGTTAAAGGACGAACTCTAATTTTTAACTCTTTTTCAATCTCATCTAATAAATCAAAAGCGTTTTGTCCTTCGCGATCCATTTTGTTTACAAAAACAATAACTGGTGTGTTTCGCATGCGACAAACCTCTAATAATTTTCGCGTTTGTGGTTCAACTCCTTTTACACAATCAATAACCATGATAACACTATCAACTGCTGATAAAGTGCGATAGGTGTCTTCAGCAAAATCCTCGTGTCCTGGAGTGTCAAGAATATTTACTTTAAAATCTTTGTAATCAAAAGCCATTACAGATGTGGAAACAGAAATACCACGTTGCTTCTCAATTTCCATAAAATCGGAAGTAGTTGACTTTTTAATTTTATTTGATTTTACAGCTCCTGCTGATTGAATTGCCCCTCCAAAAAGTAACAATTTTTCGGTAAGTGTGGTTTTACCAGCGTCGGGGTGGGCAATAATAGCAAACGTTTTTCTTTTATGTAATTCTTGAATAAAGCTCATTGAAGTTTAAAATAAGATTGCAAAGATAACTTTTTTTGATAGATACCTAAGTGGTAATATTTATAAAAAAACGGTTATTAAAAAGGATAACCTATACCAAAATTTAAAATACCAGATTGTCGTATAGTTTGTTTTCCTAATACAAATCTGTTTCCTTCATTAAACTGTGGGTCAATAACTTTAATAGCTCCATCAAAACGTAAAACAAAAAAACTAAAATCATACCTTAGTCCAAAACCCGAACCAACAGCTATTTCTTTATAAAATTTATTTAATTTAAACTGTCCATTTGGTTTATTTGGATCGCTATATGATTGCCAAATATTACCTGCATCTACAAACCAAGCTCCATAAAATGATTTAAAAATATGAAATCTATACTCAACATTGCTTTCAATTTGAATATTTCCAATTTTATCATATCTGGCCGTAACAGAATCTGGCTGATTGTAGCTTCCAGGACCTAAGGTTCTTGCCCTCCATGCCCTAATACTATTTGGCCCTCCACTAAAAAAACTTTGTTCGTATGGTAATGAGGTTAAATTTTTTAAGGGTTTACCAAAACCTCCCACGATGCGATAAACTAATTTTTCATTTTTTCTAATTTTATGATAAGAACGAAAATCTATGTCAAATTTTAAAAATTGAGAAAAGGGAATGTCTTGTATTAAATAACGTCCCTGAATATCTTTATCTTGATGAGTAACAGAATATAATCCTCTTAAGATATTTCCTGAAGAACTTAAGCTTACTTTTAAATACATTAAATTTCTTTTTTTACTTAGTAATTGATTATTAAATACTGCAGAAATTTTTGAAAGTGTCGTAATATGATCTTGAAATGAATTCAATAAAAAATAATCATTAAGTTTTGATAATTCTGTTTGAAAATTACCAAACAATTTTGCTTTTACAATGTACGCTTCTAATGGAACTATGTCATAATAAAGTAAACTTTTACTATTAGTAAATTTAAATCCATAAGACACGTTGTAAATTGTTCTATTAAATTCTGGACGAGATTGATAATTAACAGATAGATTTAATATAGTTTTAGGCTGTATGAAATAGCGGATGTTATTTGTGTGTTTTTTATTATAAAATAAAGTAAATGGGAAAAGCGGTTTAGGGAAATAAATATTTAATTCTGGCCCAAATTGAATGGTATTAAATGTTCTTTGAACATCGTTAATATTGGTTGTATTAGTAGTTTTATTAAATTGTTTTTGCGCTGTTAATGATCCTTTTAATTTTAGCTCTACTAATTCAGCTCCTTTAAACGCGTTTTTATTTTGAAAAACTAAACTTCCTGCAATTCCTAAATTCCCTGATGTGTTGGTGCCTTCCGTTTCGATAGTTACAGATTGCTTAACAACTGGTTGACAGACAATATAACAATCTAATTTGTCAGAATAGTAAGGATTTTTTAAATATTGAATATAAACATTTTTAAAAACTCTTAAGGCACTTAAATTTTTAAATGTTTCTTCTGATAAACTTTGTTGATATAATTGATTAGGAGAAATGAAAATATTTCTTGCCAAATCTTTTTCCAAAAACTTTAATACATTATTGTGTAAAATCTTTATTCCGTAATACTCCGTGGTATCTTTCATAAAAACAGCATCTGACTTTCCTTTAAAATCAGGTATTGTTTCTGGGATAAGATAGACATTTTGTATAAAGAACCTTGGATGATTTACATAAACTAACGAATCATTAGTTTCATTAAATGTTTTTGAATATTGTTTTAATCCGATAGTAAGATTTACATTCTGCCCTACTAAATTTGTATCAACAATATAATTAATATATTCCGGAGCAAAATAAAAATATCCATTATTTAATTGATTCTCCGTAATGCGTTCACGCTCTTTTTGAAAAACATCTTCATCATAAATCATATGACATTTAACGAATGATGTTACAGTGTCTTTTAATACAAAAGGTTTAATAAGTGTATCTTCAATTTTATAATCAATATTTTGAATAGTATATGGCTTTGTTTTGGTTATAAAAAAATAATTTTTTGCTCTTTTGTTTTTAACATCTAAAACTAAACTATCTTTTACTTTAGAATCAAAATAACCCTTTGAAAAAATAAATTTTTGTAATTGATTTTTAGTTATCCTAGTTAAAACAGTGTCCAAAATAACAGGTGGTTCTCCAACTTCAATAATACTTTCTCTAAAGGTTGCTTTTTCTTTGTTTTTAAGATTAGGGGCTTTAGTAGATTTACCTTTAGCTATTCTTTTTTGATTTTTAAGATTATTCTTTTTTATTCTTTTTGCATTAATTCTATCGTACCTCGCATCTCTTTTTGCTTTATGCTTAAGCATTTTAACTTGATCAACTTGATTGTATAACCATAAATTTAATCGAATTAACTTAAGAACTTTTCGATTTGGTTTTTGTCTAACAAAAGCTTCTAATTCAGCATGATCTATGTGGGTTCCATTTTCTTTAATTTCATTTTTACTCAATAAAAATTCATTTTCTTTTAAGTGTTTATTGATACCGCAAGAAGATAAAAATATAATATACGCTAAAAGCACGTAACTACTTTTAAAAGTAATTTTTAAAATACTAGAAATATATTTTAAATAGGTCAATTGGATTACTTACATTTATAGTCCACTAATTTAAGTTTAAATTATGATTAGTAAAAATCAGATAAAACATATTCAATCTTTACATACCAAAAAAAACAGAGAAGAGGAAGGTTTATTTATTGTAGAGGGTATAAAATTAGTGACAGAATTTATAACTCATACTAAATTTGAAATAAAAGAAATTTATGCTGTTTCTGCATATATTGAAAATCAGAAGGAACTTTTAATAACTAATAAAATAGCATTTACAATAATTTCAACTGACGAACTTCATAAAATAAGCTTATTATCTACCCCTAATCAAGTATTGGCAGTTGTAAAAAAATCAAAACAATCCTTAGATAATGATGCATTAAATTCTAGCACAAATTTATTTTTAGATGACATTAGAGATCCTGGGAATTTAGGTACTATCATTAGAATTGCAGATTGGTTTGGCATTAAACAAATAATTTGCTCGCCTAAATGCACCGAACTATATAACCCTAAAACACTTCAAGCAAGCATGGGAGCTGTTTTACGGGTTAATGTTATTGTTGAAGATTTTCATAATTTATTACACAACATAGTTAAAATTCCTATTTATGGTGCTGTATTAAATGGTAATAATATTTACACTTCAACTTTAAAACCTGGATTAATTGTTATTGGAAATGAAGCAAATGGAATTTCAAGTGAAATATTACAAAAAATCACAAATCAAATAACTATTCCTGCTGCTTCATCTAATGGCAGCGAATCTTTAAATGCAGCAAATGCCTGCGCTATAATCTGTTCAGAGTTTCATAGGCAATTAACATATTAAAATAGATAATATTTTTTTAGTAATCATTTTTATAGTTTAGATTTGTAATTAATAATGTCAACTGAAATAAATATTAATCTTTCTTCATTCGGACAGTTGTCTACTTTAGCAGATAGTCTAATTATTGAACTATCAGAAAACTTAATTCAATTTTGCGAAATACAATCTGAACAAAATAAACCATTATTCATTTGTAGCTATCCAATTGATGCCATTTTAAAACAAGATATTCATGAACATTTTTTAAATGCAATTAATCACTTTAGGATTTCTAAAAAAGATTACAAGCATGTATATATAAATTATTTTGATTCTAAATTTACATTATGTCCCACTAATTTCTATAATCCTGAAAACAATAGAACATTATTAGAGTTTAACTCTGGGTCAACAAACGAAAAAGTATTATTAGTAGATGACATAAATACTGATATAAAGTTAATTTACTCAATAGGAGAAGAGCTAAAATCTACGTTTGACCTAGTATTTCCTCATCATCAAATAAAACACACGCTTACGGTATTATCTAAATTAATTCTTCAAACTGAAGAGTTAATAAATGAAAATATTGTTTTATATATTCATAAAAACTACATTGAAATTACAGTTAAAACAGGTTCGCAACTACTATTAGCCAACCAATTTTCTATAAAAACAGAAGAAGACATGCTGTATTATGTTTTATTTATTTTAGAACAATATCAATTAAATCCACTAACAGTTCATGTTACAGTTGCCGGAAACATTGATTCTACGGCACGTACAATTCAGTTATTAAAAAAGTACATTAAACACATTCGTTTGGCAACAGGAAATAAAGCCATAAATTGGAATGAAATTAATGGGCTACCTCAACATTTTAGTTATACTATATTAAACAGATTGTTTTGCGAATAATAGGAGGAACACATAAAGGAAAACAAATTATAGCCCCAAAAAATCTTCCCGTTAGGCCTACTACAGACTTTGCGAAAGAAGGACTATTTAATATTTTAAATCATAAAATTGATTTTGAAGATTTAATAGTTTTAGATTTATTTTGCGGAACAGGAAACATTAGCCTAGAGTTCGCGTCACGTGGAGCAAAAAAAATATATGCTGTAGACAAACATAGCCCTTGTTTATTTTTTTTAAAAAACATTTCTAAAAATTTACAAATAAAAACAATTATAACAGAAAGAGCAGATGTTTTTAAATTTATAGAAAAAGCAAGCATGCGTTATAATTTAATTTTTGCTGATCCCCCTTATGAATTAGAAAACATTGATATGATTCATGAAATAGTTTTTAATAATAACTTATTGCTTACGGATGGTGTTTTGATTATTGAACATGGTCCAAAAACAGATTTAAGCTCTAAAACAAACTATATCGAAACTCGAAAATACGGCAATGTTCATTTTAGTTTCTTTAACAGTCAAAGTCAATTATAGTTAATCTGTTTTAGTTTTAATATAATGTAACTAATTGTATATTTAAACATTATAATTTTCATGCGACTTATCCTATTTTTTATATTAACAGCATTTATTAATTGTAATGCACAAAATATTACCATTAAAGGCAAAGCACATCCTTCTCATATTGGAAAAGAAATTGTTTTAAATGATTTTACAGATTATATTACGTATACAATTGTTAAAGAAAGCATAGATACCATAGATAAAGATGGTTATTTTGAACTCAAACTTCAATCAACAGCCACAAAGCCTGTTTTAATAACCATTAATAATTTAGTAGGTAAAATCTATGTTCAACCTAATTTTGTGTATGGCATTTATTTTCCAGAAGAAGACTCTGCTGCAAATCATCAACAAGGAACTGAAACAACTGTTGATATAAGTATATATGGAAAGGACAGTACAGAATTAAATGCCTTAATAATTGATTTTAATAGTCAATACAATCAATTATTTATTCGTAATTCTAATAGTTATTTAACTCCAGCAAAGGTTAATGCATTACTGGATACATTTTTAATTACTTGTAAAAAAAGGTATTCATCTATTAAAAATCCTTACTTTAAAAATTATGTAGAGTATTCATTTGCTAATTTTTATTCTAGCACGTCACGAGGCAGAACTTTTTTATATAAACAATTTATTGATGGAAAACCAATATTATATTCTAATTACGAATACATGCAATTTTTTAATACCTATTATACCGGGTACCTAAAAGCTTTTGCATCAACTAAAAACGGCGGAAATATATATAATAGTATTAATGCGTTTGCTAGCTATACAGATTTACAAAATCAATTTAAAACAGATAAAACCATTTTAAATCCTACATTAAGAGAATTACTAATTATAAAAGGTTTACGAGATTTTTATTATAGCCCAGATTTTGACAAAAAACAAGTACAAAGTGTAATAGAACAAGTATACCGAGAAACTACAATACCTGAACATAAAAAAATAACTCAACATATTTTATCAACTATTAATCAATTACAAGCTGGCGCAAATGCCCCTGATTTTTTAGCATTTGATAAAACTGATCTTCCTGTTTATCTCTCTCAATACAAAGGCAAACATATTTACTTAAACTTTTTTTCTAGCGAAAGCGATATAAGCATAAAGGAAATGCAAAAAATAATTGATCTGAAGAAAAAATTTAATGACAAGGTTACGTTTATAAGCGTTTGCCTAGACGATAGTATCACTAAATATAAATCATACTTAAAAGCAAATCCAAAACAAGATTGGACAATATTATATCAAACTATAAGCAGTACTGCAAAACAGTCCTATAATATTAAAACAGTATCAGGTTACTTCTTCATTAATCCTCAAATGCAACTTATTCAATCTCCAGCATTAATGCCAAGCGAAGGAATTGAATACAAGTTTAATGCTTTATTTAAGCAAAGAAAAAAAAATACAATTATTGGAATTAGATAATTTGAGGTGTTTTTCTAAACGTATGAAACATTAAATACACACTAGTAGCAAATAAGAAAAAAGCACCTGTTTGATGAAGTACTCCTAATATAACAGGAACCTGATATAGTAAAGTTAAAACGCCTAAAATAAATTGAATAGTAACTCCATAAATTAAAAACGTTACTCCTCTGTACTGAGATGGCGTTAATTTTAATTTATTTGACTTATACCAGATAATACAAAGTACAATCACAACAACAAGAGCTAAAGTTCTATGCATAAATTGAATTCCACTAGCGTTTTCCATTACATTTGACAAAAAATCTCCCTTCATTGTTACTTGCTCTGCAATCCAATCATTGCCCATTTTTGGCCAAGTATTAAATATATGACCAGGGCGAATTTTTGAAGCATCACCTTCTACATAACCCGCTGTAAAAGCACCATAAATGATTTGCTTAACCAATACCGTAAAAAACAATAAACTCCACCACTTTAATTGATGTCCTTCATTTTCAACAATTTCATTTTTTGGATTTAAAAGCTTGAGGGCAAACCAAAATGTAAATGCAAATAAAGTAAACGCACTCATTAAATGTATTGCTAAGCGATAATGGCTTACAGCAGGTTTTTGTTGCAATCCACTATAAACCATCCACCAGCCAATAACGGCTTGCATAGCCCCCATCATAAATAATAAAATAAGAGAAGGGAGCATCTTTTTATCTATTTTTTTTCTAACAACTAGCAAAATTAAACCTATTGAAAACACATACATAATCGTTCTTCCAATCATACGATGAATATATTCCCAAAAAAAGATGTGTTTAAACTGAGACAATTGCATTGAATAATTTACTTTTATAAATTCGGGGCTTTGTTGGTATTTAGCAAAACGATCCATCCAATCAGCTTCAGATAAAGGTGGCATAGACCCCATAAAACTCCAATCAGTAATAGATAACCCCGAGTGAGTTAATCGGGTAATACATCCAACAACAACCATAATATAAACTAAGGCACAGCCTGTTAATAGCCAATAAATAACTGCTTTATTTGAATTTGAAGACATCATACTCATTAATTTTTTGTGTAAACTTACTAAGCATTTACCTAATATTTAAATAAAAAACAGCTCAAAAAAGCAATTGTTTTAAAATAAAAACCCTATTTTTAAAGCTCTTAAAGTATATTAGGTATGAAAGGAATTATATTAGCAGGAGGCTCAGGAACACGTTTACATCCGCTAACTTTAGCAATGAGTAAACAAATGATGCCTATTTATGATAAACCAATGATTTATTATCCATTGTCAGTATTGATGATGGCTGGTATTAATGAAATTTTAATTATTTCAACCCCTCAAGATTTACCTAATTTTGAACGCTTATTAGGTAATGGAGAGCAACTAGGATGTAAATTTAGCTATGCTGTTCAAGAGGTGCCAAATGGCTTAGCACAAGCATTTGTAATTGGCGAAAAATTTATTGGCGATGATAAAGTGGCATTAGTACTAGGTGATAATATTTTTTATGGTGTGGGTTTAGGAAGAATGCTTCAAAAAATTAATAACCCCGAAGGAGGTGTTGTATTTGCATACCACGTTAGTGATCCTGAAAGATACGGCGTAGTGGATTTTGATGAAAACTATAATGTATTGTCAATTGAAGAAAAGCCAACTCAACCAAAATCAAATTATGCAGTTCCTGGATTATATTTTTACGACAACTCTGTAGTTGAAATTGCAAAAAATCTAAAACCATCTCCTCGTGGAGAATATGAAATTACAGATGTAAACAAAGAATATTTAAACCGAAAACAATTAAAAGTTTCGATTTTAGATAGAGGAACTGCATGGTTAGATACAGGAACATTTGCATCTTTAATGCAAGCAGGTCAATTTGTGCAAGTGATTGAAGAACGTCAGGGTTTAAAAATAGGATGCATAGAAGAAGTTGCCTTTAAAATGGGGTTTATTGATAATAAACAATTAATTAAAATAGCAACTCCATTAACTAAAAGTGGTTATGGAACATACCTTTTAAAAATGGCCGAATCTAAATAATTATTTAAGTGCAAGCGTATTTATCTCTTTTTCAAATTTTAAACAAAGCTATCGAAGAACAACAACGTTCTTTAAATACTGCTTTTCCAAAAGAGATGTATGAACCAATGAGTTATATTATTGGCTTAGGTGGCAAACGCGTAAGACCTTTGCTAACCTTAGTGGGATGTGATATATTTGATTCAAATCCCGAAAATGCTATACCTGCTGCTTTAGCTGTTGAACTCTTTCATAATTTCTCATTAATTCATGATGATATTTTAGACAATGCACCATTACGCAGAGGCAATCAAACCGTTCATGAAAAATGGAATCATAATATTGCTTTATTAAGTGGCGATGGAATGATGGTTAAGGCATTTGAAGTGCTATCAAAATCAAATAGCCTACATACATCAAAATTACTGAGCCTATTTTCTAAAACAGGATTAGAGGTATGTGAAGGACAACAATATGACATGAATTTTGAAACACAACATCAAGTTAGTGTTGATGATTACATTCATATGATTACATACAAAACAGCCGTTTTATTAGGTTGTAGTTTGCAAATGGGTGCTATATGTGCAAATGCATCATCGCAACAACAAAAACATTTATATGAATTTGGGAAACACGTTGGTATTGCATTTCAAATACTAGATGATGTGCTTGATGTATATGCAATTGACGGCAAATTTGGAAAACAAATTGGTGGCGATATTATTTGCAACAAAAAAACGTTTATGTTATTAAAAGCTTTTGAATTAGCCAATGAAGAACAAACCAAAACACTAATCCATTTATTATCCTCTAACGAACTATCTAACACCAACAAAGTAACTCAGGTAACAGAACTATATAATACTTTAGATGTTAAAGGACTAGCTATTAAAGAAGCTAATAATCATACTGATATAGCCTTAAAACACCTAGAAGAGTTAGAAGCCAATTCTTCTAAAAAAAATGATTTAAAAACATTTGCTTTACATTTATTAAACCGAGACAATTAAACGTAAATGGAACTGCACGAGTTATTATCTTCATTCATCTATAAAACAAAAATTCAAATTCGCTTCAAAGATATTGATAAGCAAGGTCATGTGAATAATGCCAATCACATTACTTATTTTGAAACTGCTCGTGTAGAATACTTTAAAGATGTTTTTAGAAACAAAATTGACTGGATTAAAACAGGAATGATTTTAGCTAACACAGAGATTACATACAAGCGTCCAATAAAATTAGAAGATGAAGTATATTGCTATACAAAAATTACAAAATTTGGCACTAAAAGCTTTGAAATAGAAAATATAATAACTACAGAAGATGAACACAACAAATACTTGTCAGCATTTGGAAAAAGCACTTTAGTATGTATCAACTACAACACACAAGAAACTGTTGAAGTTCCAAAAGAATGGATAGAGGCTGTAAATAATTTTGAAAGAAAATAAAAAAGGTTCGCTTTAACGAACCTTTTTTAGATAATGATTTATAGAAAAACTACTTAACAAATGTTCTTGTTGATGTACCAAAACCAGCTCCCATAACAATCCATTTTATAGTGGTTGTAGATCCTGAAACTTTGAGTTTACCATTTGTACAATATAACTCACCCCCTCCAACTACATTAGGCTGAGAAGGAACAACGATTGTTGTATCATTAACTAAACCAAAGTATACATCAAATATATAAGCATCATTACCTGCCACACCACCAACATTATCGGTAGTATAAAGACCCGTGCCTATTTTTGAGACAGTAACCGTTTGACTATTTGCTGTTCTAGCGTACACCCCACTATGATCAACAGAAGGAGATACTGGTGTAACTAAAACTAAACGAGAAGCCTTTAATTTATAGCCATGCTCAGTTTTTTTCTCATAAGAACAAGAATAAAAACCCGGAGCAGATAAATCTACATTACTAGAAGTTGGCTCTGTTAATATACTTTCATTACCCTCCTCATCAGTATATTTTACACCTGGATCTACATACACACCAGCCCCTGCAGGAGTACTAAAAGCTGTTGGTCCAATTAATTCAAATTTCGGAACCTTTACAACCATTGTTGTACTTTCCTTCTTTTTACAGCCACTTATTATCAGTGCGCTTGCAAATAAAATCATGATTAAATTTTTCATTTTCATATCTTTTAAATATTAATACTTTTTAGTTAATATCCCACCAAACTCTGTCGTAAATAAAATGCTGTGCTGGCACATTAGGATTTCTAGTTAATTCTGTGCTTGGGTAAAACATACGATTTGGCATTCTGCCAGAACCAATTATTGAAGAAGCTGATTCAATTAAAAACGAAGGATAACCTGTACGTCTATATTCTACCCATGCTTCGTTACATTGATTACCACACATACTGTAATATTTTTGAGTAATAATAGCTTCAATTTTTTGGTCTAGAGTGCCTGATGCAGGATATGCAACATTAGGATTTGCTATGTACGTAGAAGCAGTTGTTAATCCATATGCTTGATAACAAGCTGTAATACCATCATAATAAAGAGTTTGAGCTGAACCAGCTAACCATCCACGAGCTGCTGCTTCCGCCTGTAAAAATATACTCTCATAATCACTCATCAATTTAACTGGAGCAGAAGCTGAAGCCGCTTTTGAAGCGTTACCACCAGTATTTGGATGAGGAAATGAAATGGCTGAAATTGGAGTACTGATATCCGTATAATCTCCCTGTAAATGACCATTGTAATCTGGCCCAGGTATAGTATCATAAAATACTGTAATCCTATCATCATTGTTTAAATACATTGAATCTAAACAAGTATAGCTTGCAACTATGTTTTGAGTATTTCTTATTTCAGAAAATACAGAATATAATGGATTTGTTCCTCCGGGATTTGAAGAATAACGAATTCTTGCATCTTCACCAGCGGCAAAAAAAGTAGCGCCTGCTAAAGAGGCAACTCCTGCTTGTGCTTTAACAGGGTCAATATATGCCATTCTTAAATACACTCTTAATTTTAAAGTGTTAGCAAACTTTTTCCACATCGACATATCTCCATTAAAAATTAAATCATCTGAAGAAGGTCCATTAGTAGCAGAAACATCAATTAAAGCCAACCCTTCATTAATTAATCTAATAATTCCATCATACACATCTTTTTGAGAATCATATTTAGGAGCAGTTACACCTTCATCACCTCTTAACGCATCCGAAAAAGGAATATCTCCAAAATTATCAGTTAATATTTGATAAGTGTATGCTTGTAAAATCTTAGCACAAGCTACATATTGGTATTTACCATCAGTAGTGCCTTTTTTAATTACAAAATTTAAGTCTTGTAAAGCATCTGAATAACATATTCTCCAAGGACTGTCAAAATCATTTGCAGATGGAGAGTATTGTTCGATTGTTTTGTATTGAGAGGAAAAAGGATTTTGCGTCCAGTATTGAGCCCAGATACCTCCAAATATTTGAAAATTATTACCCATTACATGTCCAATTGCAAGCTCAGCAGAAGGCAACACTTCTTTAATATCAACTTTTGCTGGTGAATTTGGGTTTTCATTAATGTCTAGATAATCTTTCTTACAAGCAGTAAACACCAAGGTTATTAAAGCTGCTATAACTATATATGTTGTTGATTTTTTCATTTTAATATCTACTTTATTAATAATTAAAAATTAAACTTCATGTTAAAACCAAAGTTTCTTTGAGAAGGTGTTGCTGAAAATTCAAATCCTTGAACATTTCCTGACCCTGAAGAACTCATCTCTGGATCTGAATATACATTTGTTTTATGAGTCCAAATAAATAAATTATTACCAAATACACCTATAGAAATAGCTCCAAAAGGTGTTTTATTTAAATATTTTTTAGGAACCCTATAAGAAAAATCAACTGTACTTAATTTTACAAAACTAGCATCGATAATATGTCTTCCATCAGGAATAACATTTGTGAAATAATTGTAAGGATCATATTTTATATCTGTATTTGTAACATATTGCCCTTGACTATTTAAATAAACTGAATTTTCCCATACCTTTAAGTCACGGCCACCTTCAGCAGTCTCTTGAGATGTTCCTACAAAAGCCATTGTTCCCTTAGTGTGGGAGTAAAACGAACCGCCTTGTTTTGTATTAAACATAAAACTAAATGTGAAACTTTTATACGTTATGTTTGTTCCCAAAGAAGCAATCCATTTTGGCTGATAATTACCTAAGATAGTTGAGTTTGTTGATGTTTGTGGTAATCCTGTTGCTGAATCTACAACTACATGACCATTTCCATCATTCATTAAGTCTATTCCATAAAAAGATCCATATGGTTGCCCTTCTTGAGCAACAATAGCCATTCTTGAGAAACCACCTAATGTAATTTGATCTACACCATCCATAATAGAAACAACTTTGTTTTTATTTTTAGTAAATGTTCCTACGATATCTACTTTAAATCCTTTAGCTGTACTAATAGGGGTACCTCTTACTAATAACTCAATCCCTTTATTTTCAATAAGTCCAGTATTAATGGTGTTAGAGCTAAAACCAGAGGCATTTGAAACAGGCACATTGATGATTTGATTTTTAGAATTTTGGAAATAATAAGAAACATCAAACCCTAAACGATCTTTAAAGAAGCTTAATTCTGTTCCTATCTCGAAAGATGTGGTAATCTCTGGTTTTAAATTAGCATTTCCAATTCTATCTCCTTGAGTAAATGCATTGATTCCATTAAATGGAGTTGTAGTTGTTCCAAAACCTCCATCAATGGTAGTTTTATTAAATACAGAAGATGTTAAATATTCTCCAGCATCTTTACCTACTTTTGCATAATTAGCTCTTACTTTTCCATAATTAAACCATCCGTTTTTCAAACTATCATTAAATAACTCAGAAAACACCCAAGAAGCATTAACACTTGGATAAAAATAAGAACGGTTATTTTGTGGTAAAGTAGAAGACCAGTCATTTCTGGCTGTGGCCTCTAAAAATAACATATTTTTGTATGACACATTAAAATCCAAGTAAGCGCCTATTAATCGACGTTTAAAAGATGCATTTGTTGAGTTTATAGCGCCATTAGAATTTGAAATATTATAATAATCTGCAATTGCTAATCCTCCTTGAGCATTAGTTTCTGCAAATAAATTTGTTTGGGTTCTTTGATAAACGTTGTGTCCTAATGTTCCATAAATTTTAAAGTCTTTATTTAAATCTTTAGTAAAATTCAACATTAAATCATTAGTAATTTCATTTACATTATAGATATCTTCAGAGTATTTTCCTTGATATACCTGATCGTTACCAGTCCAAAAAGGATCTATTGGAGTATAACTATATTTTTTCCATTTTTGGTAACGTCTGTCGGTATATACATCTCCTCCTATGCGCTCTGTAATAGTTAACCATGGGGTTGCTTTGTAATTTAAGGTTGTATTTCCTTGAATATGATCTACTTTATTTGTATTTCTATTATTTTTTAATACAAAATATGGATTCATTGTGTAAGCTCCATAAAATCCATAAGTGCCTGTAACATCATTATAACCACTAAATTGATTATCTAAATCTTCACTATCTACTATCGAAATGTCTCTAGGTGTTTGAACTAAATTATTAAAAATACCAGCCGCACCTTGTCCTCCTCCTGGATTATCACTATTTGAGCTAGTATAATTTACAGATATAGAAGATGAAAATTTATTTGTTAATTCTGTACTTCCGTTAAAACGAACACTGTATTTATTATATCCAGTAGTTTTAACTATACCTTTGTTATTTAATGCATTTATAGATAAAAAGTAAGTTGTTTTATTATCTCCTCCGCTGATTGATAAATTATTATTATATGTTAAGCCAGTCACAAAAAAATTCTTCACGTTATCTGGCTGATCCTCATATTTTTTTACACGTTGTTCTCCATCTATAATTTGCCCCCAAGGACGATACTCTCCATCAAAAGGTAATCCCCATGAAAAATTCTCTCTACGATCATCTGCCGTTCCATGTAAATCACCTTGTCCATACTCATGCTGAAATTGAGGTAATTTTAACACTCTTGAAAAAGTTACTCCAGACGTAAAATTAATATCCATTTTTTTATTTTCATTAAGCATGTTTTTACCATGCTTAGTTGTAATAATAATTGCACCATTTGATGCACGAGAACCATATAATGCAGCAGCAGCAGGACCTTTTAACACAGAAACATTTTCAATATCATCTGGATTAATATCATTTGCTCTATTTCCATAGTCAACCTGATTATTTAAATCATCTCCATTTCTAAAATTAGAGTTATCAATTGGAATACCATCTACTACCATTAAAGCTTGGTTATTTCCAGTTAAAGAAGAACCTCCTCTTAATACAATTCGGTTTGAAGTACCTGGGCCACCAGTTGTAGATGTGATATTTACACCTGAAACCTTTCCTTGTAGAGCAGTAATAATATTAGAACTTTGTCCTTTTGTTAATTCTTCATTACTAACTTGCTGTGTAGAATATCCTAAACTTCTTTTCTCTCTTTTAATGGCATTTGCAGTAACAACAGTCTCATCTAACTGAAGTGCCTCTGGCATTAATGTAACAACCATACTATCTGCCACAGGATAATCATGTGGTTTATACCCAAATAATCTAAAAGATAGTTTTTTTACTGAGTCTGGTACATTAATAACAAAGTGCCCATCACTATCAGTAAAAGCAGAAACCGTTAATTTTTTAACACCAATAGTTACTCCAAATAGAGCTTCTTTTGAGGATGCGTCTTTTACGGTACCAGCCACTCGTTTAGTTTGTGCTTCAGCTCGACTTATAAAAGCAGCCATAAACACAATTGTAGTAGTAAGTTTTAGCATATATTTCATATTTAATATTTTTTAACATAACGAAAATAGTATAATTTTTGAAACAAAAAAATTTTTCTTTGAAAAAAGTTAAAATAATACCCTAAATTTTATATTTATTACATGTAAATTAAACAATTAATGTCACTTTAAAAGTCAAAAA
The DNA here is from genome assembly GCA_964541155.1 of uncultured Flavobacterium sp. GTDB lineage: Bacteria > Bacteroidota > Bacteroidia > B-17B0 > Aurantibacillaceae > UBA4416. The sequence goes on along the minus strand of CAZIPC010000005.1, from coordinate 63,630 downwards.
TTTCAATATTCGTGATTTTTAGATACTTTTACATGATTGCAAATTTTTAAAATGAAGATATTAGTAGATAATTTCACCAAACAATTACAAGAAGCACTAGATATTGCAAACTCGGCAGTTCTCAGTAAAAAAAACAATATCCATAATATAATAATTACTGGTTTGGGGGGCTCTGGGATTGGTGGAACCATCCTTTCAGAACTTATTCAAACTGAATGCCCAGTGCCTGTTACTATCAATAAAGATTATTTTTTGCCTGAATTTGTTAATTCAAATACATTGGTTATTGTTTCGTCCTACAGTGGAAATACCGAAGAAACACTATCTGCCATGAAACAAGCCATTTCTAAAAATGCTCAAATTGTTTGTGTAACCAGTGGTGGTGAGGTATACGAAATTGCAAAAAAAAATAATTTTGACACAATTCTTATTCCTGGTGGAAACCCTCCTCGTTCATGTATAGGATATTCATTAGTTCAATTACTAAAAATTGTTCAATTTAATGGGTTAGTTTCTTCTGACTTACTACTAGACGTAAAAAAATCTATTGAATTATTGAATACTGAAAAAGAAGCTATTAAATTAGAGGCTCAAGATATTGCCAAAAAATTAATTAATAAAATACCTGTTATTTATTCTTTAGGTTCGTGCGAAGGAGTGAGTGTAAGATTTAGACAGCAAATTAATGAAAATAGTAAAATGTTATGTTGGCACCACACTTTGCCCGAAATGAATCATAATGAATTAGTAGGCTGGACGGAAAGAAATGAAAATTTGGCTGTTGTTACTTTTAAATCTTCTTTTGATTATGACAGAACAATTAAACGCTATGACATCTGTAAAACTCTATTCGAAAAATATAGCCATTCAGTAACTGATATTAATGCAAAAGGCAGCTCAAAAGTAGAGCAATTCTTTTACTTAATTAATATAGGCGATTGGATTTCTTGTTACATTGCTGATATAAAAAACATTGATGCCATTGAAGTAAATGTTATCACTAATTTAAAAAATGAATTAGCAAAACTTAATTAATACTGGTTTCCTTTGAATAAAAAAGTAATTTTTAATGATCTTGGTCTTATGGATTATAAGGCATGTTGGGATTATCAAGAACAATTGTTTAATGAAACTATAAAGCAAAAAATAACCAACAGAAGTCTATCTGCTGATAAACAAACAGAAACAAATAATCATTTATTATTTGTTGAACATCCTCACGTGTATACTTTAGGGAAAAGTGGAAATGCTACTCATTTATTACTAACCGAAAATCAATTAGAAGAAAAAAAGGCTAGTTACTATAAAATTAACAGAGGTGGAGATATTACTTATCATGGCCCAGGTCAATTAGTAGCCTACCCCATTTTAGATTTAGATAATTTTTTTACAGATATTCACAAATACCTCAGATTACTAGAAGAAACTATTATCTTAACCCTAGATGAATATGGAATAAAAGCTGGAAGAAGTAAAGGAGAAACAGGAGTTTGGATTGATGAAACTAATATTTTTAAAGCTCGAAAAATATGCGCCATGGGTGTTAGATGCAGCAGATGGGTAACTATGCATGGTTGGGGATTTAATGTGAATGCAAACCTGGATTATTTTTCGAATATTATACCGTGTGGCATTCAAGACAAAGCCGTTACTAGCTTAAATAAAGAATTAGGCCACGATGTAAATATGGATGACGTAAAAAATAAACTAAAAAAACATTTCAGTAATTTGTTTGAATGCTCAATAGTTACAATTTAAACAAACAATTATTTTGTTTTTACTCCTTTAATAATATTATTAGAAAAGCTAAGTAAAATATAAACTAAAATAATTAGTGGGATTGCTAATAAATGAAAAACTGAAAGCAATAAAATACTTAACATTAAAAACACATAACGTATCTCGTTACCTATCCATTTAAAATGCTTAAATTTTAAAGCAAATAAAGGAAGTTCCGCAATTAATAAAAAACTCATTACACAGCTTAAAATAATTAAAAAATAAGGATTAATAAACATATTATAATGATTATAACTATCATAAGAAAAATTATTTTGCCAGCCTACAATTAAAGGTATTGATAAAATTAAAATTGAATTTGCAGGAGTTGGCACACCAATAAATGAATCAGATTGACGAGAATCATTATTAAACTTAGCTAACCGAATGGCTGAAAAAATTGGAACTAAAAATGTAATATATTTTAAATACCTTAATGATTCAAAATCTTTCTCATTAACCATCATCCCTCTATTAACCATTTGAAATAAAACAATTCCTGGAACTACACCAAATGTAACCATATCAGCCAAACTGTCTAAATCTTTACCGATTAAAGAACTCACATTTAATATTCTAGCTACAAAGCCATCAAAAAAATCAAATACAGCAGCTAATCCAACTAAATAGGCCGAATAAACTAAATTTCCTTCAAAAGCCTGAACAATAGCTAAACAGCCACATAATAAATTACAAGATGTTATTGCATTTGGAATGTTTTCTTTTATTTTCATAATAGCATGTAAATATATACAAATGAATAAAACTTTATTCATATCCAAAAGTGTATTTTGTAAATTACATAAACAAAATCATACTATCACTATACTATTTTCATAATAAACACGTTTCTTAACAAATAAACTCTTATTTTAGATTTTGATTAAATTATGCGTCTATTTTCAATAAAAAATACAGTATTGCTAATTGCAATTTTATTAAATGCTTCTTTAATAAAATCGCAAATTGCAAAATATAGTAACGAATTTTTAAACGTTGGTGTTGGAGCTCGAGCATTATCAATGGCTAACGCAAATATTGCATCTGTTAACGACGTAACTGCTGGTTATTGGAATCCAGCTGGATTAAATCTTCAAAAAAGTAACTTACAAATTGGATTAATGCATGCCGAATATTTTGCTGGAATAGCAAAGTATGATTTCATTGGAGCCTCAAAACGTATTGATAGCAATAGTGTTGCCGGCATATCTTTTATTCGCTTTGGTGTAGATAATATACCCAATACAACCGAATTAATTGATGCAAATGGCAATATCGATTATTCACGATTGAAATCTTTTAATGCTGTTGACGCCGCTTTATTACTATCCTACGCAAGAAACATAACTAAAATAAAAGGATTAACAATTGGTGGAAATGCAAAAATTATTCGTCGAAAATTAGGTGACTTTGCTGGAGCTTGGGGCTTTGGATTAGACGCAGGAGCCATGTATGATTATAAACAATGGCGCTTTGCAGCCATGGCAAGAGACATAACTGGCACATTTAATGCTTGGAGTTATAATTTATCAGATAATCTTAAACAAACATTTATCACTACAGGAAATGATATTCCAAGCAATTCAATAGAAGTTACCGTTCCAAAATTAATATTAGGCGTTACTAAAACATGGTTAGTTTGGAACAATAAATTATCTATTAATGGCGAAATAAATCTTATTAATACATTTGATGGTAAACGAAATACTGTAATTAAAACCAATCACTGGAGCATGGAGCCCGCTTTTGGATTAGAATTAGGGTATAAGAAATTTATTTTTTTACGAGGCGGTATTGGTAACATTCAAAAAACAATGAATAATTTTGGAGGAACCTCAACAACAATTCAACCTAATATTGGAGTTGGAATTAAGTATAAAGTATTTAATTTAGATTATGCCATGACAAATATTGGCAATGTTTCTACTTCTTTATATTCACATATATTTACTGTAAAAATAGATATCGATAAATTTTTGATTAAATAAACTCATTAAAAATTTTAAGCAATATTTACAGTATAATAAAACGAATAACCCATAATTGGTTTTTCATAAAAACAGTTTCATTTTTATAATTATCTTTGCGCACTATGGAAAAAAGAGTAAGATTACGTTTTGCGCCAAGTCCAACTGGCGGTTTACACATGGGCGGTGTTAGAACTGCTTTATTTAGCTATTTATTTGCAAAAAAGCATAATGGTGATTTTGTATTGAGAATAGAAGATACAGATCAAACCCGTTATGTAAATGGCGCTGAAGAATATATTATTAACGCACTTAAATGGTGTGGTATAGAACCTAATGAAGGTGTTGGTTTTGGAGATGGTCCTTATGCCCCATATCGTCAAAGCGAAAGAAAAGAACTTGGAATATATAAAAAATATGCTGACCAATTAATAGCATCTGGTCATGCTTATATAGCATTTGACACTTCCGAAGAATTAGATGAAATGCGCAAACGCTTGGAGGCTGCAAAAGTTGTTGCCCCTCAATACAATGCTATCACTCGTCAAAACATGCGTAATTCATTAACATTACCAGAAGATGAGGTAAATAAATTAATTGGAAGCGGAGCTCCTTATGTTGTAAGATTAAAGGTGCCTAGAAATGAAGAAATACGTTTTCATGATATTATTCGCGGATGGGTAACAGTTAATTCAAGTCAAGTTGATGACAAAGTGTTATTAAAATCAGATGGTATGCCAACCTATCACCTAGCACATATTGTAGACGATATTGAAATGAAAATTTCACATGCCGTGCGTGGCGAAGAGTGGTTGCCAAGTGCACCGTCTCATATTTTAATTTATCGTTACTTAGGTTTAGAAGAAGAAATGCCAAAATTAGCACACCTACCTTTAATTTTAAAACCAGATGGCAACGGAAAATTATCTAAACGTGATAAATCAGGATTACCAATGTTTCCGTTAGATTGGTATGATGAAAGAACAGGCGAAAAATATGTAGGTTATAGAGAATCTGGTTTTGCTCCAGATGCTTTCATCAATATGTTAGCCTTATTAGGATGGAATCCTGGTGATAATCGCGAAATCATGAGCAAAGAAGAATTGATTGCTAATTTTTCTTTTGAGCGAGTAAATAAATCTGGCGCTAAATTTGATCCCGAAAAAACAAAATGGTTTAATCAACAATATTTAAGAATGCAAACAGATGAACAATTAGCTGATTCTGTTATGCCTTTATTAGAAGCAAAAGGTATAAAAAAAGATAAACCTTTTGTAACTGAGTTTTGTAAATTGATAAAAGAAAAAGCACATTTTGTAACAGAGTTTTATGATTTAGGCTCATACTTTTTTACAAGTCCAACAAGCTATGATGAAAAAGTAATAGCTAAAAAATGGAATGAAAATTCAAAAGCAACTTACACTAAACTAACTGAAAAGCTATCTACCATAGATACATGGACAAGCACGAGTTTACATGATTTATTTGCAGCAGTTGAACCTGAATTAGGTAAAATTGATATGCAATTAGTGCGCGTATTAACTACTGGTGTAGCAGGTGGCGCTCAGTTATTTGATATGCTGGCTTTATTAGGGAAAGAAGAAACTATACAAAGATTAAATTCTGCGTTAAGTAAACTCTAAAAACAATTACCCATTTTTAAATGAATGCTAACAATATACTCGGATTACGAACTACAATTTATAAAGTAGCAGATATAAAAATGGCTAAAGATTGGTATACCAAGGCATTTGGGGTGACACCATACTTCGATGAATCGTTTTATGTAGGATTTAATATTGGAGGCTATGAATTAGGCCTTCAACCTGAAGAGCAAGCGAATTTTAGAAAAGGTGAAAATATATTATCCTACTGGGGGGTTAATAATGTTGAAGAGGCTTTTAATCACTTATTACAAATGGGAGCTACAGTTCACGAGATGCCTCAAAATGTTGGAGGTGAAATAATAGTAGCAACAATAAAAGACCCTTGGGAAAATATCGTTGGATTTATTTATAATCCAGAATTTAAATTAAGTAAATAAATGGAATTATACTCTGATGAATATTTTATGAACGAAGCGCTAAAAGAAGCTCGAAAAGCCTATGAGGCAGATGAAGTGCCTGTAGGTGCCATCATTGTAGCCAACAATAAAATAATTGCCAGAGCTCATAATTACACTGAACGATTAAATGATGTAACGGCACATGCAGAAATGCAAGCCATTACATCAGCAACCAGTGCTATTGGTGGAAAATATTTAAATGACTGCACTCTTTATGTTACATTAGAACCCTGTTTAATGTGTGCCGGAGCATTATATTGGTCTCACATTACTAAAATTGTATTTGGTGCCACTGATGAAAAAAAAGGATACACAACTATTAATCAAAATGTATTACATCCAAAAACATTTATAGTTAAAGGTGTTTTAGAACATGAATGCTCAACACTATTAAAAGATTTTTTTCAAACTAAAAGAAAATAAACATGAATTTAGATTTAAAACATAAACAAGCAATTGTTTGCGGAAGCACTCAAGGAATTGGAAAAGCCATTGCTATAGAATTAGCAAACTTAGGAGCAAATGTAACGCTAATTGCTAGAAATGAAGAGGCTTTAAAAATTGTAAAACAAGAATTAAGCACAACTGCTGGGCAATTACACTCTTATTTATGCGTTGATTTTAGCAAGCCAGAAGAATTAAAAAACATTATTGAAGCTTATTTGCAACGCCAACCAATAGTACACATTCTTATTAATAATACAGGCGGACCACCTGCTGGCCCTGCACATTTAGCAAAAACAGATGAATTTTTATCTGCATTTAATAATCACTTAATTTGCAATCATATTTTAGCACAAGCTTGTATAGAAGGCATGAAAAATACCAAATATGGGCGTATAATAAATATTATCTCTACTTCTGTAAAACAACCTTTAGCAAATCTTGGTGTTTCTAACACAATACGTGCAGCTGTTGCAAATTGGGCAAAAACATTAGCAGGAGAATTAGGAAAATTTAATATCACTGTAAATAATGTATTACCAGGTGCTACATCAACAATTAGATTAAAATCAATTATCGAAAATAAATCTACAAAAACTGGTCATGCATTAAATGATGTAACGCAAGAAATGATTTCTGAAATTCCAATGGGTCGTTTTGCAGAAGCTTCTGAAATTGCCAATGCTGTAGCATTTTTAGCATCTCCAGCTGCCTCATATATTAATGGCATTAACTTACCTGTTGATGGCGGTAGAACTGGCTGTTTGTAAATAAATTAATTAAAAATAATTATTATGTGATGCATTAAATAATTAAGATTATTATTGTAAAATTATAGATATATAACTGCCTCAAAATTGGCAATTAATACTATTTTAAATATTATATTTGTTATTTGTGTTACAACATAACTAAAAGATTTTTATGAAAATTATTATACCCATGGCCGGAAAAGGAAAACGTATGCGTCCGCATACACTTACTGTGCCTAAACCATTAATAAATATTGCCGGAAAACCCATTGTACAAAGATTAGTAGAAGATATTACAAAAGTATGTGGAGAAAAAGTTGATGAAATTGCTTTTATTATAGGCCCTGACTTTGGTAAAGAAGTAGAAGAGAATCTAATTAAAATAGCTGAAGAACAAGGCGCTAAAGGAACAATATGCTATCAAGAAAAAGCCTTAGGAACAGCACATGCTATTATGTGTGCAAAAGATAGTATTTCTGGGAAAACAGTTGTAGCCTTTGCAGACACCTTGTTTAAAGCCGATTTTGTTATGGATACAAACCAAGAAGGAGTTATTTGGGTGCAAGGCATTGAAGATCCTAGCCAATTTGGAGTTGTTAAATTAAATGAGGCAGGTATTATTACTGACTTTGTAGAAAAACCAAAAACACTTGTAAGCAATTTAGCTATTATTGGTATTTATTATTTTAAAGACGGAGAAAATTTAAAAAAGGAATTACAATATTTATTGGATAATAACGTAACCGAAAAGGGCGAATACCAACTAACCAATGCTTTAGAAAACATGAAGCAAAAAGGTATTGCATTTACTCCTGGCAAAGTTACAGAGTGGCTAGATTGCGGAAATAAAGATGCTACTGTATACACTAATCAGCGCATACTAGAGTTTGATAAAAACAAAAACAAATTACACAGAACAAACATCGTTAATGAAAATAGTATTATCATTGAGCCTTGTTATATAGGCAATGATGTTATTATTAAAAATTCTATTATTGGACCACATGCATCCATAGGTTCAAAATGTACTATTATTAACGGCAACATTTGTAATAGCATTATCCAATCAAACACAAAAATTAGCAATGCTAATATTGCTAATAGTATGATTGGCGAAGGAGCCGAAGTAAAAGGAAAATCACTAGATGTAAGCCTCAGTGATTATACAACGCTTTCTTTGTAATGTAAACAATTAATTTTTGAATATTAAATTAAACATATTCTCTCTCTATTTTATGCTACTTACCCTAGTAGTGGTAAATTATTCATGCAAAACAAATAAAGAATTAACCAGTTCATCTAATTCTAAGCATATTACAGAACCCGATCAACAAAAATTTACTTTCATTTTTATTGAAGGCTGTAAAGAACGTATGAAAGGAAATATTGAATTAGCCGAAAATAAATTCAAAGAATGTTTAAAAATAGACCCTTCTTCGGCAGCAGTAAAATATGAACTTGCCAACATATATAAATACAACAGACTGTATGATATTGCATTAAAGTTAAGTAAAGATTGTGCAAATTCTGATCCTAAAAATGAGTGGTATCAATTATTGTATATAGAATGCTTAAACAATAACAGACAATTTAATCAAGCTGCCGATATATATACCAAACTGATTGCAAATTTCCCAAACCGATCAGAATTTTTAGAAGGATTAGCTGCAGAATACATGTACTGTGGAAATTACGAGAAATCATTTAAAACATATAACGAACTTGAAAACCAGTTTGGTCAAAATGAAGCATTTACTCTCAATAAAATAAAGCTTCTACGACAGTTAAAAAAAATTAATGAAGCAGAATCTGAATTAAAAAAATTAATTCAATTAACACCAAATGAAACAAAATATTATAATTACTTAGCAGAGTTTTATCTAGAAACTAATCAGCCTGAAAATGCTAAAAAAACATATGAAATTATTTTAAAAATAGACCCGAAAAATCCTGTAGTTCATCTCTCTTTAGCAGATTATTATAAAAATCAAGGCGACCAAGATAATTTTTCTAACGAAATTAAACTAGCCTTCGAGAATCCTGATTTAGAAGCAGAAACTAAAGCAAAAATATTAGCCTCTTATTATGAATTATCTGAAAATAATTTAAACTATAACAATCAAGCATTTGAACTTTGTAATATTGCACTAAAGCTTCACCCGTCCTCTGCTGATATTCATACTATTTTCGGCGATTTTTTACTTAGAGATAAAAAATTAATTGACGCTCAAAATGAATATTATAAATCAATGCAACTCGATAAAAGTCGTTTCTCGATATGGCAACAATTAATGTATGTAGAATCTGAATTACATCAAGATAGTATTCTTGAAATACACAGCACAGAAGCCATTGAATTATTCCCTAATAATCCATTAACATACTATTTTAATGCAGTAGCAACCGTTCAATTAAAAAAATATGCAACTGCTATAAAATCTCTCGAAACCGGTATTGAATATATTTACAATAATAACCCCCTATTACTTGAATTTTACTCAATGCTTGGTAACACTTACAACTATATTAAAGATTTCACCAAATCTGACAAGGCATATGATGATGCATTAAAAATAGATTCTGATAATGCCTATGTATTAAATAATTACGCCTATTATTTATCTATTCGTAAAGAAAGACTAAATGAAGCAGAAAAATTCTCAAAACGAAGCAACGAATTATCTCCAAACAATTCTTCATTTATGGACACTTATGGCTGGATTCTTTATCAGCAAGGAAAATATACAGAAGCAGAAATATGGATTAACAAAGCGTTAAATAAAGGAGCTAAAGGTTTAATAATTGAACACTATGGAGACGTTTTATTTAAACTAAACAAAAAAGACGAAGCTTTAAAGTACTGGAAAGAAGCTAAAAACTCGGGAGGGGGGACTGAGAATTTAGATAAAAAAATTACTGAAAAAAAATTAAATGATTAAAACAAAACATACTTTTTCCTATAATAGTTTATTGTTATTATCAATTCTATTTTCTGTTGTTTCATGCAAATCTTTGAGACATAACAATAAAACAAATAAACAAGTACAAACTATTGATACAATTGGAAAATGTCACTTATCTTTCAAATCTGCCAATTCTTTATCTAGACATATTAAAGAACACGAACTAAATTACAATTGGCTTTATGCTAAAGCCGATGTTCAAACATTAATTGATGGAGAAGATCATAATTTAGATGTTAGAATAAAAAGCAAAAAGGATAGTGCTATATGGATTTCTATACAAGCAGTTGGATTGATTGATATAGCTAAAATTTTAATTACTCGCGATACAGTTAAAATGGTAGTATATGTGAAAAAACAATTTTTTATTGGTGATTTTAATTACATCAATCACTTATTAAATGCTGATTTAGATTTTGATCTCGTTCAAGCTGCATTAATTGGAAATAGTGCTGATTTTGATAATGAAGACAGCAAAATGAAACCAGTTATAGATAGAGATAACTGCGAATACATTTTAAGCACAGAAAGAAAACGAAAATTAAGACGTATTACTACAGGAATAGATTCTCTAAAACGCTCATTACAAACCATGAGATTAAACCCAGAAAATTTTAAAATTATTAGTAATGAATTTCAAGACATCTCTACTAATAGAAGCTTTTATGCCAAATATGACTCTTTTTTAGCATCAGACTCCGTTTTTGCACCACACCATGTTAATATTGAGATAAAAGCAGAGAAGAAAATTGACCTTAAAATTAACTATGTTCGCATAGAAATAAATCAGCCACAAAAATTAACGCTGAACATACCAAAAAATTATGAGCCAATTCCTATTAAAAAAGAACAACATTAAAATTAATATTTTAGTTTGCTTTACTATCTTTTTTATTGGAGTACACTCCCCTCTTGTTTCTCAAACTAAATCACAACCCTCTCAAAAAGACTTATTAAACAAAAAAAATAAGTTAAACGACGACATCAAACAACTTAACTCTCAACTAAACCAAACTAAGGCTAATAAAAAATCTCAAATTAACACCATTGTAGTTATAAACACTAAAATTAAAGTAAGAGAACAATTAATAGGCACTATTAATGAACAATTATCTCAAATTAATTTAACAATAAAACAAAGCATTAATGAGATAAATACATTAAATGCTAGTCTCATTAAATTAAAAAATGAATACGCTAAGATGATTTATTTTGCTCAGCGCAATCAAGACTCTTATACAAAAATTATGTTTTTATTTTCGGCTGGAAATTTCAATCAAGCTTACATGAGAATTAAATACTTTCAACAATATGCAAGTTTTAGAAAAAAGCAAGCTGATGAGATTATTGCCACACAAATTATCTTAAATAATAAACTAAAAGAATTAGAGATTCAAAGACATGAAAAAAACGTTTTACTCGGAAATGAACAAGAAGAAAAATCTCAACTAGATGGCGAAAAACAGCAACAAGAAATTGTATTACACGAACTACAACAACAAGAAAAAGAATTAAAAAAAGAATTAGAAAAGAAAAAACGTGATGCCGAAAATTTACAAATTGCTATTAAAAAATTAATTGAAGCCGAAATAAAACGCAAACTCGAAGAATCAGCAAAAATTGCTGCTGAAAAAGCAGCGAAAGCCGAAAAAACTAAAACCAATAAAACCAAAACAGAGCCGAAATCAAAAACAACAGATGTAAAAGCCACAGCTCCTGAACTTACAGCCGAAGCTGAAGCAGTTGGTGCAGATTTCTCAAGCAGTAGAGGAAAATTACCATGGCCTGTTGCAAAGGGAGTTATTTGTCAAGCTTATGGCGAATACGAACATCCTGCTATCAAAGGATTTATGATGAATAATAATGGTGTTGAAATTTGCGCAAATAAAGGCTCTCAAGCACGCGCTGTATTTAATGGAGAAGTAACAAGCATAGCCATATCTCCAACAGGAGGAAAATTAATTATTATTAGACATGGCGAATACTTAAGTGTGTATAGCAACATTGGCGATGTGTTTGTGAAACAAGGAGATAAAGTAACTATCAAACAAGCGCTTGGTACAATTTTAGACGATGACGGAAAAACTAGTATGAATCTTCAAATTTGGAAAGGGCAAAAAACCATGGATCCAAGTGGTTGGTTATTTAATGCTAGATAACTATCATTTTCCCCAATTCATCAAATCTTTACCTATATCTGACCGATAATATTTTTTATCATACGTAATTGTTTCAGCAGCTAAGAAGCTTTTATTAACTGCTTCTTCAATGGTTTTACCAAATGAAGTAATAGCAAATACACGCCCTCCGTTAGTAACAACCTCATCATTTTTTAATGATGTGCCTGAATGAAAAACTTGACTATCCTGAATCATGTTTAAACCAGAAACCACTTTGTTTTTTTCATACTCCTCGGGATAACCGCCACTTACTAATACAACGGTAGTTGCAATATCCAAAGTTGTATGATATTGTTTTTCGTGTAAAGATTGTGTTGCTATACCTTGCAACAAATCCAATAAATCAGATTCAATACGTGGTATCACCACTTCAGTTTCAGGATCGCCCATTCGGCAATTATATTCAATTACACTTGGTTCGCCGTCACAATTCATTAATCCAATAAAGATAAAACCTCGATAGTCAATTCCCTCTTTTAATAATCCATTAATTGTTGGTTTTACAATTTTTTCTTCTACTTTTTTAATAAATAGTTCGTCTGCAAATGGCACAGGGCTAACTGCTCCCATACCTCCAGTGTTTAAGCCTGTATCCCCTATTCCAATACGTTTGTAATCTTTAGCAGCTGGTAATATTTTATACGATTGTCCATCTGTTAATACAAATACAGACAACTCAATTCCTTTTAAAAATTCTTCTATTACTACTGTATTACCAGCAGATCCAAATTTTGCATTTAATATCATGTTCTGCAACTCTGCTTTTGCTTCTTTTGCATCATCTATTATTAAAACCCCTTTGCCAGCTGCTAATCCATCTGCTTTTAAAACATATGGAGGCATTAAAGAATCAATGAACGCTGCTCCTTCAAAAATATTTTCTTTTGTAAAACTCTTATACTTTGCTGTAGGCACACCGTATTTTAACATAAATTGTTTGCTAAAATCTTTGCTACCTTCTAACTGAGCGCCATCTTTTTTTGGACCAATTACTGGGATATGTTTTAATGTTTCGTCTTGCAAAAAATAATCATGAATCCCTTTTACCAGAGGATCTTCTGGCCCAACCAACACCATATCAATGCATTTCTCTAAAACTATTTTTTTAATGGACTCAAAATCTGAAACCGAAATATTAATATTGGTTCCGCATTGAGCTGTACCAGCATTGCCTGGCGCTATATATAAATTATGTAATTGCTTACTTTGAGATAACTTCCAAGCAAAAGCATGCTCTCTTCCTCCCGATCCTAATATTAATACATTCATAATGTTCCAAATAAAATGTAAAAATAAAAAATCCCACCTTATCAAAATGGGACAAATGAAAAGTTTTAAAAACTATTTTAATGTTTTTTCTTACTAAAACTTGAACTTCCTCTAACCCTATTAGAACTTCTCTTCTTGTTTTGGCGAGATAAAACACCATCAGAGAAGCGTTTGTGACTAGTCCTATTTCTTGAAAACAAATGTGATTGTTCTTTATTTTGCTTAAATCCTGGATTTGTTTTTTTGTAAACCCAATCACTTCCGCTTTTTTTACTATTAAATATCCTAGCTAATAAACTTCTTTTTCGTCCGCCTTTAGCAAAAGAATTTGCATTCCCTCTCGCCTTTGGACCGAAAAGTTTAAAACCACCACCTCTTTGATTACGGTGTTCTTTCATACGACCACCCTTTACTTGAGCAGACATAGGTAAGACAAAACCTATGGTTGTTAATAAAATAAAAATGGATAAAAATTTAGTAAGTTTCATTTACACAATATTATACAAATAAACTCATAAATTATTGTGTTTGCATCTATATTTTATTAAAAAAATACTAAGATTTAAACAATTAGATTTTTAAAAAATCATTTACATTCTTTTTTAAAAATGATTGCATTTAAAGTCTCTTTCTAATTATAATTTATGTAGTTTCGTAATAATGATTGCCGATTCAATAAACGTAGATGATTTTTTAATAAAAAGCAAAAATGAATTAATCGTTGATGTTAGAGCTCCCATAGAGTTTTTTAAAGGTCATATTCCTAATGCCATTAATATTCCTTTATTTGAAAACACCGAACGTGCTGAAATTGGCACATTATATAAACAACAAGGAAAAGAAAGGGCTGTTGATAGAGGGTTAGAAATCGTATCCCCAAAAATGTCAACATTTGTTACACAAGTAAAACAATTATCTAAAAATAAAAAGGTATTTGTTTATTGTTTTAGAGGAGGAATGAGAAGTAATAGCTTTGCTTGGTTAATGAACTCATCTGGGCTAGAAGCTGTTGTTATGAAAGGCGGATATAAAGCTTTTAGAAATTATGTTTTAAATTATTTTAACTTAAACAAAAAAATTATTTTGCTTGGCGGAAAAACTGGCAGTGGAAAAACAGATATATTAAAAAAATTATACAATTTATCTTTACAAACTATCGATTTAGAAAATATAGCCCATCATAAAGGCTCGGCATTTGGAGGAATAAACGAGCAAAAACAACATCCACAACAAAATTTCGAACATCAATTATTTAATCAATTATCATTACTAAATCCTAATGAGTACATTGTTTTTGAAGATGAATCTCAAACCATTGGATTTAATAAATTACCTCATGGGCTTTGGCTTGAAATGAAAAAAGCTCCAATCATTAAACTAGAAATTCCATTTGAATTAAGAGTTCAAAAACTAGTAAATGATTACACTACAATTAACATTGAAGCATTAAAATTATGTGTTATTAAAATACAACAACAACTTGGTACGCTAAACACTAAATTATGCTTACAATACTTAGATGAAAAAAAATTAGCAGATGTTGCAAAACTATCACTATTATATTACGACAAAGCCTATGAATACAGCTATAAAAACAAAAAACAAACCATCATACCTTTAAAATCAGATACAATTGACGCAAACATAAATGCAAAAAAAGTAAAACAAATTATTGATACTATAAATTAAACATGTCAATTAAACTCACTCAATTTAGTAAAGCATCAGGCTGTGGTTGCAAAATTGCCCCGGCTATTTTAGAAGAAATATTAAATGGATGTAATCAAGAGATTACATTTAAAAACTTATTGGTAGGTAACGAAACCAAAGACGATGCAGCTATTTACGAAATCGACAATGAAAATTGCATCATAAGTACCACTGATTTTTTTACACCTATTGTTGATAATGCATTTGATTTTGGGAAAATAGCAGCATGTAACGCTATAAGCGATATATATGCCATGGGAGGCAAACCACTTATGAGTGTTGCTATTTTAGGTTGGCCTACCGATAAAATACCAAGTAGCATTGCTCAACAGGTAATTAAAGGGGCTCAAAATATTTGCTCAAAAGCTGGTATTCCATTAGCAGGGGGGCATAGTGTTGAAACACAAGAACCACTGTTTGGATTAGCAGTAACAGGTATTATAAAAAAAGAAAAAATTAAAAAAAACAATTCCATAAAAAAGAATGATGTTTTATACCTTACAAAACCTTTAGGTATTGGCATTTTAAGCACTGCTTTAAAAAGAGGATTACTAAATGACTCTGACTATGAGACACTCATAAATCAAACAACAACCTTAAATTCTATTGGTGAAAAATTAGGAAGTTTTTCTGAGGTAAATGCTATGACTGATGTAACAGGATTTGGGTTTATTGGGCATTTACTAGAAATGTTAGAAGACTCCGATTTAAGCGCCGTTATAACTAAAAATACTATTCCTATTATTGAAGCTTCTAAAAATTACGCTAAACAATTTATTTTTCCGGATAATACCACTCGTAATTATAATTCACACTCTAAATATACTTCAGGCATGATTGATTTAGACTTTATATTTTATTGTGATCCTCAAACATCTGGAGGGCTTTTATTTAGTGTTACTAAAAATTTTGAAGATGAGATGGATGCTTTTTTAAACTCTCAAAATCAATTTTTTGCAAAAATCGGAACTGTTATTTCCAAACAAGATAAATTCATTGTTTTTAAATAAACCTTAATCTAAACCATTTTGTTTAACGTTTGTTAACCCTATTATAGATAATAAAGCGTTATAAATCACGTTTTTACAATTCATAAAATAGTTTATCTTTGTTGTAATGGAAATTGTTAAGGGTTCAGGCGTTATTCCTGGTGAATTATTGTCAAAAGTTAATTCTCCAGCTGATTTAAAAAAATTAAAAGAAGATGATTTAGAGCAATTTTGCTCTGAATTACGTCAGTTTATAATTGATATTGTATCAGTTAAAGGAGGTCATTTTGGCGCTTCTCTTGGTGTTGTGGAGCTCACAACTGCACTACATTATGTATTCAATACCCCATACGATCAATTAGTTTGGGACGTTGGACACCAAGCATATGGGCATAAAATTATTACTGGACGCCGTGATGTATTTCATACAAACCGAATTTACAAAGGCATTAGCGGGTTCCCTAAACGTTCTGAAAGCGAATATGATACTTTTGGTGTTGGGCATTCTTCTACTTCTATTGGTGGTGCGCTTGGCATGGCTATAGCAAGCCAATACCTGGGTATAAAAGATAAACAACATATTGCCGTCATTGGTGATGGCTCTATGACCGCAGGTCAAGCATTTGAAGCATTAAACCATGCCGGCATATCTAACAGTAATTTATTAGTAGTACTTAATGATAACTGCATGAGTATTGATCCAAATGTAGGTGCCTTAAGAGATTACTTAACAGATATAACAACTTCACACACTTATAATAAAACAAAAGATAAAGTTTGGGAACTATTAGGAAAAATTAGCAAATTTGGTCCTAATGCTCAAGAAATAGCCAGCAAATTAGAAAATGCTGTAAAAACATCTTTATTAAAACAAAGTAATTTATTTGAATCTTTAAAATTTAGATACTTTGGGCCAGTAGACGGGCATGATGTTGTTCGTTTAACAAAAGTAATGGCTGATTTAAAAGATATTCCTGGACCAAAAATACTTCATGTTTTAACTAAAAAAGGTAAAGGATATAAGTTTTCAGAAGAAGGTAACGAAACTATATGGCACTCACCAGGTTTATTTAATAAAGATACTGGTGAAATAATAAAAGTAGTTCAAACAGAACCTCAACCACCAAGATATCAAGATGTATTTGGACATACTATTGTAGAATTAGCCGAACAAAATAAAAAAATAATGGGTATTACTCCTGCTATGCCTAGCGGCTGCTCATTAAATATTATGATGAAAGCAATGCCCGATAGAGCTTTTGATGTTGGCATTGCCGAACAACATGCTGTTACATTTAGCGCAGGATTAGCCACTCAAGGCATGATTCCTTTTTGTAATATCTATTCCTCATTTATGCAAAGAGCTTACGATCAGGTTGTGCACGATGTAGCACTTCAGAATTTAAAAGTAATATTATGTTTAGATAGAGGCGGTATAGCTGGGGCAGATGGACCAACACACCATGGCGCATTTGATATTGCTTATTTTAGATGTATTCCAAACATGATTGTGAGCGCACCAATGAACGAAGAAGAGCTACGGAATTTAATGTACACCGCTCAATTAGAAGAAATAACAGGGCCATTTAGTATTAGATATCCACGCGGTAATGGTGTAATGGTAAATTGGAAAACTCCATTTAAAAAAATAGAAATAGGCAAAGGACGAAAATTAAAAGATGGCAAAAATGTTGCCATATTATCTTTAGGACATCCTGGAAACTTTGTAACAAAAGCTATAGAAAAATTAGAAATAGAAAATATTGATGTTGCGCATTATGATTTGCGTTTTGCTAAACCACTAGACGAAACAATGCTACATGAAGTGTTCTCTAGATATAAAAAAATTATTACAATTGAAGATGGAACTATAGTAGGCGGCGTAGGTAGTGCAATACTAGAATTTATGGCCGAAAATAATTATCATGCTCAAATAAAACGACTAGGTATTCCAGATAAATTTATTGAACATGGAGAACCAAATGAATTATATTTAGAATGTGGGTTTTCTATTCAAAACATATATGATTCAGTTATAGAGATTTTAAAAAGTAATAAATCATCACAAGCCGCTAGTTAATCCTATTTAAAATCTATAATAGATGGATAAGAACTTAATTTAAATAGATTTTATTTAACAGAATTTTATTTTAATCCTCTCTTGTTTTTAGCTAAATTTGTGTAAATACCAATAAATTGGCTGCAACACAAAATATATTAATTCATAAACTTGATGAATTTATTCGTAAGTATTACAAGAATCAACTTGTTAAAGGAACATTATATACTAGCGCTCTACTAGTTGCTGCATTTTTATGTTTAGTAATTACTGAATATTTTGTTGAGTTTGGAACTACTGTTCGAACTGTTTTATTTTATTTATTTATCAGTACCAGCTGTTTTATTTTATTAAAATATATTGCAATACCATCATTAAAATTAAACAAATTAGGAGATGTAATTTCGTACGAAGAAGCGGCAAATATTATTAGCAAACATTTTAATACTATTAATGATAAACTATTAAATACATTACAATTACAGAGAAACTCAGGCTCTATTCTTTCTTCTGAATTATTAACAGCTAGTATTAACCAAAAAATGGAAGAGCTTAAACCAATTCCATTTACAGCTGCTATTGATATTACTGAGAACAAACGTTATTTAAAATATGCATTACCCCCTATTTTTGTAATGATACTTATATTAATTATAAAACCAAACATTATAAAAGAAGGAACAGAACACATTGTCTATCATCAAACGTATTTCGAGAAATCTGCACCTTTTAAATTTATAATTAGTAATAAATCTTTAGAAGCTATTCAACAACAAGATTATGTTTTAGAATTAAAATTAAGCGGCAATGAAATACCTGCCGAAGTTTTTATTAATGTAGATGGCATTGAACATAAAATGGAAAGGCTTGATAAAATTAATTATGTCTATACATTTAAAAACGTTCAAAAAAATTTACATTTTGTATTCAATGCGGCTGGGTATAACTCCAAATCATACACGTTAAATATTTTACCTAAACCATTATTATTAAAATTTTATTTAGAGCTTACGTACCCAGTTTATTTAAATAAAAAAAATGAAAGCGTGTTTAATGTTGGAGACATGCAATTGCCACAAGGCACTAAAATAAAATGGGTTTTTCAAACTAAAAACACAGAACACCTTATTTTAAATTTATCTGATAGTGTAATTAAAATTTCACCTACTTCAAATAATGAATTTAGTTTTTCAAAACAAATGATGCAAAGTTCTAATTTGACAATTAAACCTATTAATCAATTTTTAAAACAAAGTTTTGATTCTCTTAGTTATGCCATAAACATTGTTCCAGATCAAATGCCTTTAATAGATGTATCTGAAAAAGTAGATTCTTTAAATTCTAAAAACATATATTTTGCTGGAAGTATAAAAGATGATTACGGCTTCAGTCGTTTATATTTTAAATATATTCATCATACTAAAGACTCCACAGGAAACCCAATTTTTAAAACTGGAGAACATTTAATTAATATTAATAAACAACAAATTACGCAATCTTATTTTTACTTTTTAAACACCTCTCTATTTAGCATAATGCCTGGAGATGAAATAAATTATTTTTTTGAAGTATGGGATAACGATGGAATTATTGGCCCAAAATGCAGTAAAACACAAATAATGACATACAAGGCTCCTACTATTGAAGAATTAAATGAAACCACTAATAAAAACAACTTAGAAATAAAAAAAGATTTAGATGATGGCATAAAAAAAGCAAAAGATTTGCAAAAAGACATTAATGAACTCAGTAAAAAATTAACAGAAAAAAAACAAATAGGATACGAAGAAAAGAAAAAACTTGAAACCATCTTAAAAAAACAAAATGAATTAAAAAATAAAATAGAAGAAACTAAACTAGAAAATCAACAAAATAATAAACAACAAGAAGAATTTACTTCGCCTGACGAATCATTATTAGAAAAACAAAAACAATTGGAACAATTGTTTGAAAACATTATGACTCCTGAAATGAAAAAATTATTTGATGAGCTTAATAAATTAATTGAAAAACTAGATAAAAATCAAGTACAAGAAAAATTAGAAGAATTAAAACTATCAAATAAGGATATGGAAAAGGAACTAGACCGAACTCTAGAAACCTTTAAGCAAATGGAAATAGAGCAAAAACTCCAACAAAGCATTGATAAACTTGATGAATTAAAAACAAAACAAGAAAATTTAAAGCAAGAAACCGAAGATTATAAGGAAAAAGATGGCGCAAAAAACAATGATAATAAAGTTGACAATCAAGCTAAAAAAGAATCTTCTTCAAAAGAATTAGAGAAAAAACAAAATGAGTTAAACAAGCAATTTGAAGACTTAAAAAAAGATTTAAAAGAAATAAAAGAAAAAAACAATTCGCTTGAACAACCAAATGAACTACCAAAAACAGAAGAAAAACAAAATGAAATAAGTAAAGAAATGGAGAAAAGTTCTGAGCAATTAAATCAGAACAATAAAAAAAATGCCACAAAATCACAGAAAGAAGCTGCTGAAGACATGCAGGAACTTAAAGAGCAAATGCAACAAGCAATGGATAAACTAGAAGAAGAAGAGAAAGAAGAAGATATGCAGGCACTTCGTCAAATTTTAGAAAATTTATTGCACCTTTCTTTTGCCCAAGAAGAATTAATGAGTGATTTATCCAAATTAAAAACAGACAACCCTAAATATTTAAAAATCACACAAATTCAAAAAAAATTACAAGATGACTCTAAAATCATTGAAGATAGTTTGCTCGCATTAAGTAAAAGGGTTCCTGCTATTAGCGCCACTGTTAACAGAGAAATTTCATCTATTAATATGAATATGGGAAAAGCAGTTACCGATTTAGCTGAAAGATTACAACCTAATGCACAAACTCGAATGCAATATTCAATGACCTCTATTAATAATTTGGCACTTATGCTAAATGAATCGTTAGAGCAAATGCAGAAACAAGCAAAAGATTCAAAAGAAAGTAAGCCCGGTAGCGGTAAATGCAAAAAGCCTGGTAAAGGACAAAAACCAAGTTCTGGAGAAGGTAAACCATCTATGCAAAGCATGAAACAAATGCAACAACAATTAAATAAGCAATTAGAAGAATTAAAAAAAGCACTAGAACAACAAGGAAATAAACCTGGAGGACAAAAACCCGGAAGCAAACCAGGAGAAAAACCAGGTGGACAAAAACCAGGTGGCCAAGGCGGAATAGGCAAACAAGGTGGCCAAAATGGAGCAATGCCAGGAACTCAAGGCCAAGGTTTAAGTGAACAATTAGCTAAAATGGCAGCTCAACAAGAAGCTTTGAGAAGACAAATGCAACAAATGATGGACAAAATTAAAAAAGAAGGCGGTGCAAATCCAGGAAGCAATATCACTGATTTAATGGAACAAACAGAAAAAGATATTGTTAACAAACAAATTACTCAAGAAACCTTAAAACGTCAACAAGATATTATTTCAAAACTATTAGAAAGCGAAAAAGCCGAAAGAGAAAGAGAACAAGATGAAAAAAGAAAAAGTAATGAAGCAAAAAATGAAATTTTTAGTAACCCTAAGCAATTTTTAGAGTATAAAAGACTAAAAGAAAAAGAATTAGAATTGCTAAATACCGTTTCGCCAAGTTTGACTCCTTATTATAAACAAAAAGTAAATACCTATTTTAATAATCTAAATAAATGATACCAGCTAAAGGAAACCCATTAAACATAAGTTCTTCCTCTGAAAACATAAGATTAGTAGAACGATTAGTGGAAGATGTGTGCGATGTATTTAATATCAACGAAGATAACTACGGTAATATTTTAATAGCAGTTACCGAAGCGGTAAACAATGCCATATATCATGGCAACAAAGGAAATCCTGAAAAAAACATAAAAATAGGCTTTGAATCTAAAGATAAAGAAATTAAATTTTCGGTAACAGATGAAGGAAATGGTTTTGATTTTAACAATTTGCCAGACCCTACCGACCCTATTAATATTGATAAACCAAATGGCAGAGGAGTTTTTTTAATGAAACACTTAGCCGATAAAATTGAATTTAATAATAACGGGCAAGAAGTATTACTGACCTTTCACTTAAACTAATGATTTCTTTTTATAACCAAAGTATTACCTTTAATTTTAAAGGGAAAACAAAAATTAAACAATGGATAAAAACCATTACCGAAAAAGAAAAACACAAACTCGGCACAATTAATTATATATTTTGCACCGACGATGAATTACTTGAAATTAATATCAAACACCTAAATCATAATACATTAACTGATATTATTACCTTTGATTATACAGAAGGAAAAACTATTAATAGCGATATTTTTATTAGTATCGAGCGAGTATTAGAAAACGCAGAAAAATTTAAAGTTAGTTTTGATGAAGAATTTCATCGTGTTATGATTCATGGGATTTTACACTTGTGCGGATATAAAGATAAATCAAAATTAGATGCAGAAATAATGCGTAAAAAAGAAAATTGGGCATTAAAACTATATCCATGAAGTCTTACAATTTATTACTTTTTGTATTGGTTTTCATTTCATTAAATACACTAAGCCAACAAGAAATACAAATTAATGGGATTAGATTAAGTAAACTTACTTGTGCCGAAATTAAAACAATTACGCCTATTCCAGAAGTAATAAATGGTTATTATTGTGAAATAAAAGACGCTCAAATTAATGAAAAATGCCTTCAACTAACCATAGTATACGGCGGTTGTAATGGTAATATTGAATTACTAACCGATGGGAAAATTAACAAAAATGGCGAATTGTATTTTAATCTCCGTTGGATAAACCCATCATTTTGCAAAGCATACAACTTAATAAAACTCAATTTTGATTTAAGTCCCTTTACATCATTAATTTTAGAAAAAAACGCCTCCATTAAAATTACAAATACACCTTTTGAATTATTTTATTCTAATTAATTTAATTCATATTGTAACCTACTTAATTTTTGATACAATCCATTTTGATTAGTTATTAATTCCTGATGTGTTCCCATCTCAACAACCTCTCCTTTTTGTAATACCACAATTTTATCAGCATTACGAATAGTAGATAATCGGTGAGCAATAACAATAGAAGTTCTACCTATCATTAATTTATCCAATGCCTCTTGAACTAATCGTTCGCTTTCGCTATCTAGGCTGCTAGTTGCTTCGTCTAAAATTAATATAGATGGATTTTTTAAAACTGCCCTGGCAATAGCAACACGTTGACGTTGCCCTCCCGACAATTGAATTCCTCTATCGCCAACCAATGTATCAAATTTATCAGGAAAACTCATTATAAAATCAAATGCGTTCGCTTGTTTAGCAGCCTCCATTACTTCTTCTTCAGAAGCATTTGGTTTACCGTATAAAATATTATCTTTAATTGTTCCGCCAAATAATAACACATCTTGAGGAACTATAGCCATTTGATCTCTTAACTCTGTTAATTCATAATCTACTGATTTTTTTCCATCAATAATATATTCTCCTGAACTTGGCTCATAAAAACGTAAAACCATAGATGCTAAAGTTGATTTGCCACTGCCACTACTTCCTACTAAAGCTATCGTTTGACCTGCTTTTACTGAAAAAGAAACATCCTTCAACACCTCAAAATCTGGACGGGTATGATATGTAAATTGAATATGTTTAAATTCTAAATCACCTTTTACTCTGTTTA
The DNA here is from genome assembly GCA_964541155.1 of uncultured Flavobacterium sp. Taxonomy (GTDB): domain Bacteria; phylum Bacteroidota; class Bacteroidia; order B-17B0; family Aurantibacillaceae; genus UBA4416. The sequence goes on along the minus strand of CAZIPC010000005.1, from coordinate 39,789 downwards.
AATTTAGATGATTGCGATGCGTTAGATTAATCATTTCATTGGTATCATCTATAATATCAAACACTCTATCTGTTGCGCCTAATGCTCTTTGTATTGACGCTATTTGTTCGGGTAACCCGCCTAAAGACCCGGCAATAAATAACGATAGCATCATAAATTTTCCAAAATTCTCTGTAGTAAGTTCACCTGTATTAATTAATAAGAGCATTTTGTATAATATAAAAAATATAGAGCCAAATACACACATAATAATGAAAGCAAAAAATGTTCCTCGCATTATTCCATATTTTACTCCAAAATTTCTTATTTCACTAGTTACCTTATCGTATTTGCCAATTTCTAGTTGTTCGTTTGTAAAGGCCTTTACACTGGTAATACCTGTCAATGCTTCGGATACGATAACGCTTGATTCAGAAATTTTATCTTGTAATGATTTTGAATATCCTCTAATTTTTCTACCATAAAATATGGCTATCATGGTAATAGGCGGGATAATTACAAAAAACCATTTTGCAACATCCCAAGATGTAAAGTAAACTAATAAACACAAGCCTCCTACTCCAACAATAGTTTGGCGAATTACTTCGGCAATATTAATGGTAAAAGCTTCAGAGATAACATTTATATCTGTAGCCAAACGACTACTTAAATCAGCAACCTGATTTTTTGAAAAAAAACTCATTGGCATTTGCACTAATTTGTTAAAAGTATCTGTTCTCAACCCTTTTAAGATGTTTTCAGTAACAATTGAAAAGGTATATACTCTTCCAAACGATACTAATCCTTGAATGACTAATAATATTAGTAGTTCAATGCCTGTTCCGGAAACCATATTACTGAAAGCGGAAGAATTCATTCCGGTATTACCCAAATACCCAAACATTTTACCCGCAGCCACAGGAAAATAAAGACCTACAGCAGCAGTTCCAGCAATAAAAAACATTCCTAAAACAAACAACCACTTACTTTTTCCTAGATATTTAAACAATCTAAATGATTTTTTGAAGTTCTCTTTTGAAAACTTTGCTTTAGGCAATTCGTCTTTAGCTTTTTCTTTTTTAGCCATTTTACAGTAAATTAGTGCGCAAATGTACAGCTTTAAGCTGGCTATAAGTCAAAAAAATAGCTATTTTAAGGTTAAAAATCGTAAAAAATTTGTCACTTTATAAAAATCCATTATATTTGCAGTCCAATTTTGAAAAACTTATAAAAATTAAATACTTAATATCATGAAACGTACTTTCCAACCATCGCAACGTAAAAGAAGAAACAAACATGGATTTCGTGAGCGTATGGCATCTGCCAATGGTCGCAGAGTTTTAGCTTCTCGTAGAGCAAAAGGTCGTAAGAAATTAACTGTATCTAGCGAAAAAACGCATAAATAATAGCTTTATCTAAAGCAATTTAGTATCTTTTTTAACAAAGCTGCCCGTTTTACAGGCAGCTTTTTTGTTATATTTACTGGTCTAAACCATATTTTATGATCAAAAATATCCTCCTTTGTATTTTTTTACCATTTACTTTTTTTGCTCAATCTTATTCAACCATTCAAGAACAAAGTAATCATTATAAAAAATTTTCGTTTAAATATGATACTCAATGGGATAGTTTAACCCGTATCAACAACAATTCTTCTCCAATTAATTCCAATCATCGTATCTCAATTTTACCTACTTGTAGCTTAACAAAAAAAGTATATGGCTGGCATCCATATTGGAATGGCAACGTTTATAACAATTACGATTGGAGTATGCTTAGTGATTTTTGCTACTTTGATTATTCTGTAAGCCCAACTACTGGAAATAACACAAACGGCTCGTTTGCATGGTTAACTAGTGCGGCAGTAACAGCTGCTATAAGCAATAGCATTAATGTTCATTTTTGCGCTACCTTATTTGCTAGCCATTCAACATTTTTAGCTAGTGCAAGTGCTCAACAAACATTTATAACTAACGTTATCAATTTACTAAATGCCAGGCCTGGTAGTAATGGCATTAATATAGATTTTGAAGGAATGAGTTCGAGCGATAAAACACCTTTTACTAACTTTATGACTTCACTTTGTAATCAAGTGCATGCCGCAAACTCAAATTATAAAGTAACATTAGCGTTATATGCTGTTGATTGGAATTCTGTTTTTAATATTAGTGCCCTTAATGTTTTAGTTGATAATTTTATTATTATGGGTTACGATTACTATTATTCTAATTCGGCACAAGCTGGCCCAGAAGCACCGTTATATAATTTTCAAACAAATTATAATCAAACACTTTCCAAATCAATTACCTATTATTTAAAACAAGGAGCTACTAAAAATAAACTATTACTTGGATTACCATGGTATGGAAGAGAGTGGGAAACTATTGCAACTACAATTCCTTCTAATACTACAGGTAATTTTACTACATCTAGAACTTATAGTTACATAAAAAATAACGCAAGTACATATTCAACTGCAAATAAAAAATGGGATAGTAATAGCTTTAATCCATATTACACCTACTTATCAGGAAGTAGTATTAGACAATGCTGGATTGATGACAACTATAGTTACAGTAGAAAATTTGACATGGTAAATCAAAGAGGATTAGGCGGTATTGGTATATGGGCTTTAGGATATGATGATGGGTATTCGGATTTATGGAATTTAATTAAAAATAAGTTTTCAAATTGCGCAACCGTGAATTGTACAGACAGTATTTTTGATATGGGAGGGCCTAATAGAAATTATTATGACTCGGAATCATATGAATATACAATTTCTCCAACGGGAGCAAATAAAATTCAACTATTTTTTAATGAAATGAATTTAGAACTAGGATACGATTCTTTATATGTATATGATGGAAATTCTACCAACGCATCATTATTAGGATCTTTTACTGGAACTACTGTGCCTAATACGTTAATATCAAACGGTAATGCTATAACACTAAAATTTAAATCTGATAATGCCACAACTAAAAGCGGATTTAAAGCCATTTGGAATTGTATTCAAGATTCAGTAAATCCATCTACACAAATTATAACTCCAAGTGGATGGATTACTCAAAATTTTACAGCAACATTTGTAGATACTGATAATAGTGGAGGAACAGGAATAGAAAAAAGTTTTTATTTACCAAGCTATTATAATGGCTTTGAATGGAGGGCAAATGGAGCAAGAGGTTTTTTTTATGACGATTTTAATACATTAATTTTAAATAATGAATGGGTTCCAACAATTGGAACATGGAGCATTTCATCTGGGCAATTGATACAAAGTGATGAAACTAACAGTAATACTAATATTTATACTAACATTGCTCAGAATTTGTCTAGTAGATATTTATATTGTTTTAACGCAAAAATTAGTGGTATTGGTAATAATAGAAGAGCAGGAATACATTTATTTTGCGATTCTCCAACTCAAACCAATAGAGGAAATAACTATTTAATTTATTTTAGACCAGATCAAGGAACAATTGAGTTTTATAAAAATATATCAAACACACTAAATGTTGTAAAAACAATCCCCTTTATTATTAATGCAAATACATTTAATAACTATAAAATTTCTTTTGATAATACAACTGGCGAATTAAAATTATGGATAAATGATGTGTTTGTAACCTCTTGGACTGATGTAAATCCATTAACAAATGGAACTTCAATTTCGTTTAGAAGTGGGAATTGTAATTTTGCAATTGATGATCTAAAAATATTTCGTTCACGTTCATCAAATCAATCTATCATAACAGGTAGTTCAAGCTCAAGCGATTTAAGAAATGAAAATTCTTCTCCTGCAAATGCTGCTGGAAGAATAAGCAGCATTACTAAAGATGTAGCTAATAATTTGTCTAGTATTAATACAACAACATTAAACATAGATTGGACAAAACCGATTAATACTCAAATAATAAATGATGGAATACAAAATGATTTAGACACTACTTATACAGGAACACAATTAAACATAAACTACACCTCTGCCAAAGATACAAACTCAAGTATTACTAATTATTACTATGCTATTGGAAGCTCCCCAGGAGCTCATGATATAGTTAATTGGACAACAAACTATTTGAATTTAAATAAAACCATTAATAGCTTATCTTTAATAAATAATCAAAAATATTACGCTACAGTAAAGGCAATAAACGGAGCGGGCTTAATAAGCGATAGTATAACTAGTGATGGTATTATTTACATTGCACCAAATAAAATAAATGAAGAAGAGACGGAAAGTAATATCAACATATTTCCAAATCCAACACATGAAATAATAACTATTGATTTAATTAGTAAAGAGTTTAAAACTATTACTTATAGCTTAAATAATCAATTAGGTGAACTAATAGAACAAAAAGAAATTAAGTTAACTCCAGGTATTACTATTCTTAAAATTAATATTAATCAACTAAAATTAAGCGCAGGAACTTACCTACTAACTATAAGATTTAAAGAACAACAAATTACTAAAAAAATTATCGTTCTTTAATTTAAAGTATAACTATACTGTAAAGTAATACTTGGTTGCTTTAAAATAACAACTAAAACATAAACAAGTACTAAAGGTGGCTTATATGGTTAAAAACTAGCCTATAATTGCTAATAAAGTTAAACACTATTAAGTTTTAAAATCTGCAATAAAATAGTAGATTTACTGCTCTAAAATTACAAAACACATTTAAAATATACTTATGAAAAATACAGCACTTACACAAAAACACATTTCTTTGGGAGCTAAAATGGTTCCATTTGCAGGATACAATATGCCTGTTTCATATAGCGGCCTAAATGATGAACATGCTACTGTAAGAAACGCAGTTGGTGTATTTGATGTAAGCCATATGGGTGAATTTATTTTAAAAGGTGAAAATGCATTAGATTTAATTCAACGAGTTACTAGTAATGATGCTTCTGTGTTGACCGATGGAAAAGCTCAATACTCGTGTTTGCCAAATAATGATGGTGGAATTGTAGATGATTTAATTGTATATCGTATAGATGAAAAATCCTATATGCTAGTAGTAAATGCTTCTAATATTGAAAAAGACTGGGATTGGATAAGTAAGCACAACACAGCTAATGTAGAAATGCACAATATTTCAGAAAAAACATCATTATTAGCTATTCAAGGGCCAAAAGCAATTGATACATTACAAAAATTAACAGATGTAAAATTAGCAGATATCCCATACTACTCTTTTGCAAAAGGTACATTTAATGGCGTTGAAAATGTTGTTATATCTAATACTGGTTATACAGGAGCGGGAGGATTTGAAATTTATTTTGAAAATGAATACGCTGAAAAAATGTGGGACTCTATTTTTATAGCTGGAGCTGAATATGGCATCAAACCAATTGGCTTAGGCGCACGTGATACATTAAGATTAGAAATGGGCTTTTGTTTGTATGGAAATGATATTAACGACACGACATCTCCAATTGAAGCTGGCTTGGGATGGATTACAAAATTTACAAAAAACTTTACTAATCGTGAAGCAATTGAAAAACAAAAAGCAGAGGGCGTTACAAAAAAACTGGTTGGCTTTGAAATGATAGATAGAGGAATTCCTCGTCATGACTATGAAATAGCGGATGCAAATGGAACAATAATAGGAGCAGTTACCTCTGGTACGCAATCTCCAACTTTAAATAAAGCAATTGGAATGGGTTATGTAAATAAAGATTTTTCTAAATCAGACACTGAAATCTTTATTATGATTCGTGACAAAGCTATTAAAGCAAAAGTTTGCAAATTACCTTTCCTAAAAAAATAAGCCATTAGTTCAACACATAAAAACATAATTAGATAAATGAATATAGAAGTTTGTTATTCACCACAAAGCTATAGTCTTTTTCATAAAGATGATTCTATTGTAGTTGTTATAGATATTTTCAGAGCAACTTCTGCTATAGTAACAGCATTTTATAATGGAGTAAGCAAAATGATACCTGTTGCTAGTGTTGAAGAAGCTAAAGAATACCAAAATAACGGTTACTTAGCTGCCGCAGAAAGAAATGGAGAAGTAATTGAAGGCTTTGAATTAGGTAATAGTCCTTTTGGTTATATGAATAATAAAGTTAAAGGAAAAACAATTGCTATTTCAACAACTAATGGTACACAAGCTATTGAGGCTAGTAAACATGCGTCAAAAATAATTATAGGTAGTTTTTTAAATCTTGATGTATTATGCGAGTATTTATCTAAGCAAAAAAAAGACGTGGTTTTAGTTTGTGCAGGATGGAAAAATAAATTTAATTTAGAAGATACTGTTTTTGCTGGAGCTGTAGTGCAAAAATTAACTACAGAATTTGACTTTGAAACACATTGCGACTCTGCAATTGCCTCTAAACATTTATATAATATTGCAAAACATAACTTATATGAATTTTTATCACATTCATCACATCGTAATCGTTTAGCAAAATTAGATTTAGAACGTGATATCAAATATTGTTTAACACTTAATTTATGTCCTGTTATACCAATTATGGAAGGGAAATACTTAGTTAAAATGTAATTCATGGATAATATTCAAGCAATAGGCAAGCGTAGTTCTATATTAATTAAAGATCAAGTTTTTAGCTTAGTAATTTTACCCACTGAGGATAAGAAAAAAATAAATTTTATGTTTTTATGGCTCCTAGCATGGAGCGTGAGTGGGGTTATTGTAATTACTAATTATTTTACTTTAACTCAAGAAAACGCTAAACTATTTATTATTATTTGGCTGGCATTTTGGGCATATTTCGAATTTAAAATAATAAGAGTATTTACATGGAAGCGATTAGGCAAAGAAAAACTTTGGATTAAAAACGGGACCTTATTTTACCAACAAGATATAAATGGAAGGGGTAAAATAAATGAATTTGATATAAATCTAGTTTCTAATTTTAATTTAATAAAACTAACCAATGGCAGCATTGCTGATACTTTTAGCCAAACCTTTTGGGTAAAAGGTGGCGAACGTATAGAGTTTACTTGTCAATCTAAAATTACAAAATTTGGAATGCAATTAAATGATGAAGACGCCAATAAAATTATAGAATCAATTACAAAATTTCTTAAAAACAAATTATAATTCATCATTTTTTAAATACTTACTTCCCAATTGTCAATTTTTAATTTTTTAAAAAAATCTTCCTCCTCAATCTCTCTTACACATCCGGGTTGCAAATCTCCTAATTCTAAATCCTCTATAGATAAGCGAATTAAACGTTTGCAATGATGATGCACAGATGAAACCATTTTTCTGATTTGATGATATTTACCTTCAGTTAAAGTAATTGTAATCCAAGAATGCGGTAAATCTTCTCTAAACTCATGACCACGTTTTGGAAGCTCTTTTGGTTTTTGAACAATATTTACTTCGCAAGGAGAAGTTGTATAATAACCTCCACCTTTAACTCTAATTGTAATTCCTGTTTGTAATTGCTTTAACCGTTCCTGGGTTATTACTTTCTCTACCTGAACTAAATAAGTACGCTTATGAGGTATTGAACTTTCAAATAATAACTTAGTAACACGCTTATTTGTTGTTAATATTAATAGTCCTTCAGAATTATTATCTAATCTTCCTATTGCATGAGTACCCTCTGGAAAATCAAAATCTAAGTCTCCTAATAAGTTAACCTTATCTGGACTAACAAATTGAGAAACCATTTTATATGGCTTATTTATAATAAAATATCTATTTTTAAAAGAAAGTTGCATATAAAATACGATTACTAATTATCATATCAATTATATAATAGAATAATCAGAAAGTGATAGAATTATTTAAATTATTTTTTCTTCTTATTAAATTCCACTATTTGGTTATCATAACACAAATAATAATTACCTATTGCTAAATTAGAGATGTCGGTTTCTTTAGAAAAACCTTTTTTCACAACTAATCCAAACACATCGTATATTTCAAAAGAAGTTTCTGATGAATATTTTATGAAATTAAAATCTTTAGTTATAGTATAACTAGGCTTAGTTGTACTAGAATGATAAACAACAGGTAATGATATTTTTGGCACAACAGCAAGGCCAGTTTGTTTTAGTCTAAATTTATTATCTCCACTATGTGGCGATACTTGGAAAGAATACTGATGATAATCAGGCGTCCCTACTCCTATTACCTCCCCAACTATTACCCACTTGTTCCATTTATATTGCTCAATTGTATATGGTAACGAACCACATTCGTTTTTTGTTTCCCATTTTAAAATTCCACTTGGAGTAATGTTCATGCTAATAATTTCAAAAGTTGGCCTAGGTTTCAAAACCTCAGCATTTAAAACAATTGGAGTACAATCATTTTTATGAATAATTTGAATCACAACATTTTCTCCAAAACTTAAATTCATTGATGTAAGATCTACTTCGATAGCGGAAGAATTTAGATTGTTTGGAATAATTTTTCCATTGACTTTGATTTCAGTAATGCAAAATCCAACACCGCTTCCACCAAAATAATTTTTGATATAAATGTTTTTGTTTTGATATTTTCCTTCTACAACTAAAACATTAGCTTTATTTGTAAAAAAAACAATAAACGAAAACAAAAAACATAAAAGATATTTCATCTTAAAATTAAATTTCTTTAATAAGGGCGCAAAATTAGTTAAAAAACACCATTAATTAGAAATGATGACGAATTTTAACATAAAATACGAGTAAAAGTAGGGCTAAAAACGTGATAATCAACACTTTTGAGGCTCCCTTAAAATGAATTTTAGTAGTAAAACTATCTTTTTTATATGACCAAAACATCGCCATTATAAAAATGACTATAAAACAAAGCGCAAATACTATTTTTCCTGTTGTCAACATCTTTTCAATTATTTTTGTGTGCAATTTATAATTTTACAATGAATTAATGAGAAAAATAATTAGTGTTTGTATAATTTGCTTTACGCTTAATGCATTTGGAAATAAAATTTCAGATGCTTTTAATGCACTTTCTATTTTTGATTATTTTAAAGCCAAGAGTTTATTTTATAGTACACAAAACAGATATCCATGTCAATCTTCATTTGGCTTAGCTATTATATTTTCTAAATCTGACAATCCTTTTTATAATATTGATAGCGCAGCTAAATATATTATTAAGTGTAAAGCTAATTTTAAAGATACAGCATCTTATTTCGGTTATCAAATATCGGAAAAGAGTATTCATGTATTAGAACAAAAAATAAGTTATGTTGGTTTTAATAATTATTGTAAGAACAATGATATAGATGCTTTAAATAATTTTTTATCTCATTTTTACTTTTCAAATGATTCGATAATAAAGTTGGCTTATTTTAAACGAGATTCTATCGCTTTAAATAAAGCGATAGAATGTAAGAAAAGTGAAAAAATACTTCAATATTTACAGCAATATCCCGAAACAAATTTTTATAAGAAAGGCCAAAAAACATTTTACGACTTTGAATATCTTGAACAAACACCTAACTCATCAATCAATGAATTTAAATTATTTCTAAAACGTTTTCCTTCAAATCCAAATACAACAATTGCAGAAAAAAATTTATTTAAGTTAATTCAAGAGTACCAACAAGCAGATAGTGTATATAACTATATTAAATATTATAGCTCATCTCTGACTAATGAACTGGCTTGGAAATTACTTTATAGTCTTTCTGTAAAAAAATATAGTAAAGAAGAATTAATTGAATTTTCAAATAAATACTCAGATTATCCGTTTAACGAAACAATAAAAAAAGAAATTGCCTTAACTGAAAATGTTTTAATACCGTTAAAAAACAACAACGATAAATATGGATTTATAGACACAATAGGGAACTGGATTATCCCTCCAATTTATGATGATGCTAATAATTTTAGTGAAGGCATTGCTGCCGTTTGTATAAACGATAGTTGTTTTTATATTAACAAAGATAATGAACGGTTATCGACTCGTACTTTTGAAGAAACAGAAAACTATAAAAACGGTATTGCTATTATAAAAAACAACAATAGTTACTTCTTAATAAATCGATCTGGACAAATTATTTCAAAAGCCTATGAAGATATTATAGAATCAGAATATAATTTATACATATGTCAATCTAATAATTTATACGGTGCCATAAATTTAAAGGGCGAAATTGTTATTCCATTTATTTACACAAAACTTGGAAAGTTTAAAAATAAATTCGCATATTATCTAACTGATAGATATGGGCTAGTAGATATTAATAATAAAACTTTAAAAGCACAATGGGATTGGATATCAGACCTTGACACAAATTTAATAGCTATTATAAAACAAAATTTAAAATTTGGTTTAATTAACACTAGCGAAAAAATACTTTTGCCAGTTGAATATGATTATATAGTACATTGTAAAAATAATATTTACTTAGTTGTCAAAAATAATTTATATGGATTTTATAATTCTACCGAAAATTGCTTTATCACAGCAATAGATTATGAATACAATCCATCTTATAGTACCGATTATTATACCAATGGCAACTATTTTAAATTACTAAAAAACAATAATGTATCTCTTGTAGATAGTAATGGTAGAATTAGTATCAACTTTGGGACATATTCAAATTTATTTTTTGCAAAATGTGAATTAATTAGAATTGAGAAAAATAATAAATATGGTTATGTGAATAGAAAATTAAAAGCTATTACTTCTTGTGAATTTGACTTTGCGAATGATTTTAAAAACGATGTTGCTATTGTTAAAAAAAGCAACGTTTCATCATTAATTAATAAAAATGGAGCAGTTGTTTTTTCTATTAAAGATGGTGAAATAACTGAATTAAACCATGATTTTGTATATAAGATTACTAAAAATAATTTAAATGGTTTAATAGATAATGAAGGGAAATTAATATTAGCGACCGAATATCAAGTCATTGAAACTCTTTACAAAGAGTTAATTATTTGCAAAAATAATAATGCACTCTATCTGTACAATATAAAAACAAAAAATTTAAAAAAATTGTAACTATTATTGTAATAAAGGAAACGTAATAGTAAATATTGTTCCCTTATTTAATTCAGTCTCAAAACTAATAGTTCCATTAAACGAAACAATAGCACTTTTTACCATAGCTAATCCCAAACCTGTTCCATTTGATTTAGTTGTAAAATTTGGCATAAATAATTTAGATTGTGCTTCTTTAGAAATACCAGTTCCATTATCTTTAACCTTAATTGTAACAATAGCTTGATTGCAGTAAACAAAAATTTCAATTTTACCATTTTTATAGTTAGGAATAGATTGCTCAGCATTTTTTAATAGGTTAGTAAAAACCCTTAAACATTGTTCTTTATCTGCCATTATAAATATTTTTTTTGGAGCTGATAAAGAAATTTCACACTCTGTATTTTGCTGAAATAAATAGGTTATGTTTTGTAAAACTTCATATAAATTCACTGGCTCTAAATATGGATTAGGAAACTTTGCAAAGTTAGAAAATTCAGTTGCTATATGAGATAATGTATCTATTTGTTCAATTAAAACTGTTGTAACTTTGTTTATTTTTTCTTTTATGTTATGAGAGTTTGTCTCTGAGAATCGTTGTAAATGTTGAATATTAAGTTTCATTGGTGTTAAAGGATTTTTAATTTCATGTGCAACTTGTTTTGCCATTTCTCTCCAAGCGCTTTCTCTTTCAGAGCGAGCTAATAATTCAGAGCTTTTTTCAAGTTTAATTAACATAGTATTATATTCAGCAACTAAATCCCCTATTTCATCTTTAGAATTCCATTGTAAAGATTCGTTAGGTTTTCCAAACTGAATATTTGAAATTTGTTGTTTAATAATTCTTAGTGGTTTAGTTAATAAACTAGATACCAATAATGCAATAAAAATTGTGGTAATAAATAATACAGCATAAATATTTATTAAATTAGTTAAATAGGCCGATAATTCTTTTTCTAACTCTTTTTGCCTTGAAAAATAAGGTAAATTGATATACCCTAATAAATTTCCTTTTTGACTATAAAACGGAATATAAGCTGATAAGTAATTAAGCTTACCTATGTTTTCTTTTTGAATATAACTAGCTGGCAAATTATTTTTAAAAACACTATATGCAAACGGATTCATAAATTCAGATACTAAACCTCGCTCAAAAATAGCCGGTTGAGATGTCGCATATAACACGCCTTCTTTGTCAAATAACGTGATATCGCTGTTTAAAAGTTGGGCTATATGTTTTAATAAATAAGTAGTACTCTCTTTATAAGAGAATAATAATGATTCTTGTTCACCAACACTCTGTTGTAAATCTATTAATACAGATTGAGCTTTTATAATTAAATCTTTGTTGTTTTTAATTTCAAACTGAGAATTTACAACGCTTATTGTACCTGCTACTACAACTACTAAAGATATAACTACGACAGAAACTAATATAAATTGTATACGATGATTTAAAGAAATAAAGCGATGGTTTTTTTTTATAACCACAGAATTAAACAATATACCCATCAATACTAATAGCGAAAACATTATCAGTAAATAAGAATTAGACGTAAAAGACATCCATGTAGCAATTATTTTATCTGAAATCACAATGGTAGTACCATCTCTAAGCTCATACACATAATGTTCATAGTCTTTTTCATCTCTATTTAAAAAATCAGCATTATGAATAAATAAAGGATATTGATAATCTCCAAATCTATTAAGTAGTTTATTAGAATGATAAACAGCATAAGAAATCTGCTTTGATTCAAATTTATTTTCTAATGATTTATCGAGCAATAAATCTGGAAATGAACCAAGATTAGTTACTAATTTTGGGACTAACAATAAATATAATTTAAAAGTTTTATCTGGATTTTTATTAACGTCTTCAATATTTATTTTAGCAATGTAACTTATATTTTTCTTTTCTATAAAATACAAATCATTACAAATAGTTGGCACACCATAATTTTGTATTTGTTTTGTAAAATAATGCTCTGTAAGATATAATGAATTAAGCTGTAAAAAAATAGGATGCCCTTCACTATTAAATAACGACATTATAATTTCATATTTCTCAAAATAACCACTAAAATTAATTTGTCTTAAACTTTGTTCAACCTGATTTACACTAAGGGGAAGTAAGGATAATAAATTTTTTAATCGAATATCATTTTTTATCGATACACTAATTTTGGTAAATTCGTTTTCCGCTATTACATCCTGTTTATCGGTTAAACTCAATGCTAAAGCTAAAAAAGTTTCTTTTTTATTGTCTTTTTCATATTTATTAAACAAGGTAGACACCGCAATCGTAGTAATTACCACTATTACTCCAATTTTTATAAAATGATGTGTGGTTTTAATATAATTAAAACAAAAACAAACTATCAGAAATAATATTGGCCATAACTTATCATAAGTTATAAAATCAAAAACAACTAGTACTGTTAAACTCAAGCCAATTATTGCACCTACAAGATAAACACGTTTAAGAGTAATATTAAAAAATAAAATATAAATGAGCTTATCTGTAAATAAATAAAAAGCATAAAATAAAAAACCAATAGATAACAATCCTACAAAACTATATATACTAAAATTAAATAGCTCATTAATATTATACGATAAAGTTGAATTATTGACTAAACTGATGATTAAACAATTTATTTTGTATGAAAAAAAAGCGAGAGCAAAAAAACAAAGTACGAATAGAATATTTTTTTTTAAGGTAAATTGTATTTTGAACTTATATTGATATACAAAAACAGATAAACATAAAATTAAAACACTATTTAATAAAACATCACCCAAATACGAAAAATAAAAAGAAGAAGCATCAGCAAACAAATTACTTGCATACAATGCATCATTGTAAAATACACTTGGTGTTTTGTAATAAATCATCCATGTTCTTACTATTAAACAAATTCCTGTAAATAAAGCAATTACAATACCTGAGTGTTTTATATTTTGCTTTATTATTAAAAAAATAGCTATTAAAAAAAGAGTGAAAGCTATAAACATTAAACAGCATGCATACTCATTTATAATTTTATCAATATATACCCCGTCAGTTCTATATATTTCAAAAAGTGGTGTGCCTGTATTTGATTTTACTGCATGATTTAGATAATTAACTGGCGTTATTAATTTTGTATTTTCGGGTAGACTTAACCAGCTACTAAAATTATTTTTTAAATATTTGTTTTCAAAGTCATATTGATATTTAATAGGAATTAAAGCTATTAGATGATAATTATTTATAACGGGTTGTTTAATGAATTCATACCAACCATTTCTAATTTTTATTAATTGAACTTCATTTTCATTAATATATTCTAGCAAATTAACACAGGGTTTATTATCTGTCCAAAAGCTTAACGAATCGTTTTTGAATACATAAATAGCAATATCATCATCAGAGATAGCATGCTGATACTTTAAAAAAAAATATTTAGGATGATCGGTTTCTAAAGCCTTTTGAAAGTACTGTAATTTAAATTGAGCTAATTCTTCTTTAATATGTAATTTACTTTCGGCCTGTTTGGCCAAATCTTGAGTGGTTAAAGCATTAGTACGTGACAAAAAATATGAAAAAAGCGCACACAAAATGCTGCATAAAATAATGCTATATAATTTTACAATGCGTTTTTTCATAAATTATATTAAGCAATTTACTATTTTTTAACGAATTTTTTAGCTTCAAAAATCGTTTTTTTGAAGATTTAAGTATATTTGTATAAAACACTCTAACTATTTTATGGCAAAACAAACTACGAGTTCAAAACAACCTACTTTTAAGGAATTAAAAAACACTTTCCGTTTTTTCCCTTTCAAAAATCAAACAACTCCATTTATTGTAATTATTTTACTAGGGTTAATTTTTAATTTAACATCATTAAATAATGAATATGCCTTAGATGATGGTATTATTATTCATCAAAATGATCATGTTATAAAAGGTGTTAAAGGCATTAAAGACATTATGACAAAAGATGCCTATGAGAGTTTTTATAGAAGAATGAATGCTACAGATCAATTAGCTGGTGGTCGTTACCGTCCTTTATCTGTTGTGAGTTTTGCTATTGAGCAAGAATTTATTGGTGCATATCCAAAAGATGGCTTATATCCTGCTCAATGCTGGGACACCAATGGTAATAAAATCAATGATGCTGAAGAAGACACTAATGATGACGGGGTATTTAATGAGGTTGACTGTCAAGTAAAAGGAGCATCTTTAAGACATTTTGTAAATATTATTTCTTTTATAATTGGGGTAATGCTGTTGTATTTATTTTTCAGAAATTATATTTTTAAAAATTTCCACGACTTAGCTTTTTTAGCTGCTCTTTTATTCTTAATGCATCCTATACACTCGGAAGCTATTGCTAATGTAAAAAGTAGAGATGAAATTTTTTCATTGATTTTTATATCCTTAACATTTTTCTATTCATTTAAATACATGGAAGACAAAACAAATAAAAATTTATTTTGGGCGGCCTTTAACTTTCTACTAGCTCTATTATCTAAAGAATATGCGGTTGTGTTAGTTGTATTAATTCCAGTAGCATTTTATGTATTTGATCAAATTGAATTTAATCCTAAAACTTTTTTTCAATCCAAAGAATTTAAACAAAGTTTATACCTTTTCGGAACATTTTTTGCTTGTGCATTATTAATGTTAATGGTAAAACGAAATTCCGACATACATATTTTACCAGGGCAAAAAGCAACCACATCTTATTGGTTATTTCCTTTTGTATATTTAATGGTAGGTGTAGTATTAATAGGAACAAAAATTAAAACCAAATTTGCAACTTTAATGAGTTGGCATTTCTTTATTATGTTGTTTTACTTAGGAATGCGTTTAATAGCTGTAAAACTAAAACCAGGTGTGCCAGATACCGAAATATTAAACAATCCGTATTTATTAGCTACTCAACATGAACAATGGGCTACTAAACTTTTTGTATTGTTAAAATACTTTACATTATGTTGGTTCCCACACCCATTATCTTCAGATTACTCATTTAACACCATTCAATTCCGCACGTTTGCTAGCTGGGATACTCTGTTATCATTGGCATTACACCTAGGATTAATCTATGCAGGATTTAAATTAATTTTAAAGAAACATATCTTAGGGTTTGCAATTGCTGTATATTTTGCCTTTTTATTGATGATTGGTAATATTTTAATGGATATTGGAGCAACCATGGGTGAACGTTTGTTATTTCACTCAACTATTGGATTTGTGATTGCATTAGCTTGGTTAATTTTAAAAGGATTTGACAATATTCCAAAATTTTCATTTAAAGCAAAACAAATTAGTTTTTTTGTAGTATTAACTACCATGACTCTACTTTATGGATGTAAAACATGGGAAAGAAACTGGGATTGGAAAAATGACATTACACTTTTCTTAAAAGATGTAGAAACAGTTCCAAACTCAGTATTAGTTTTGGGTAATGCCGGAGCCCGTTATATTGATCTAGCCAGCACAAAAACATTTGTATCCAATCCATCTGATACAAGTTTAGTACAGTTAAAAGAATTAAGTCCTAATCCTAAAGAATCAAATGCAGGATTAATAGAATCGGCTGGACAGAAAGTTAAACCATACGTTAAATCTATTGAAATATATCATGTAGATTCAGTAGAAAAAACCTCATTTAACAGAAAACGAGTAGCATTTTTAGAAAAGGGACTTAAGTATTTAAAACATGCTATAGAATTACATCCAAGATATGTAAATGGATATTTAAATTTAGGACTAGGAAGCTACCAATTAGGAAGAGATAGAGACGCTTTGTATTACTGGAAACAAGCCGAATATTTATACCCTAATAACCCATATTTACGAAATTATTATACCGTTTTTTACAATGATTTGCTAAATAGAGGTTATCAAAAAGCTCAGAGAGGGCAGTTAGATAGCGCCATTTATGAATTACGTAAAACAATTATCATTGATAAATTAAATCCTGAAGGCTTTTATAATTTAGGAGGGGCTTACTACCAAAATAAACAATACGATAAAGCTAAATTTTATTGGGAACAGTGTATTAAAATTAAACCAGATCATGCACAAGCAAAAGCTGGATTAGCCACTATTATTACAGTGCCTGTAACAGCACCACCAATAGCAAAAAAATAAAACGTAATTACAAAAAATTCAAAAAGGCGAGGAAATATCCTCGCCTTTTTAATGATATGTCTATCATTTTTTATATATTTAATAATACATAATTGTTCATTTTAAATAAATTACAAAGCTAAAAATGAATATAGATTTGCAAATTACAGATTATATTATTAATCAGCCTGAGCCTAAATGTAGTGACATGAAAGAACTACACAATCTTATTTTAAAAATAATGCCATCATGTAAATTATGGTTTTTAGATGGGAAAAATGCGGAAAATAAAATAGTATCTAACCCTAATATAGGATATGGAAATTATACTATAAACTATGCTAACGGAAAAACAAAAGAATTTTATCAAATAGGAATGAGTGCAAATCAAACCGGAATATCTATTTATATTTTTGGTATTGAAGACAAAACATATTTAGCCCAAACTTATAAAAAACAAATTGGTAAAGCTAGTATAACAGGCTATTGCATTAAATTTAAAACTCTAAAAGATATAAGCCTACATGTGCTTGAAGATGCTTTAATGGATGCACTAAAGTCAAAAATTAAATAAAGTATTTAATATGAACCCATTTTGGACTCAAATAATAATTAAAACCACTCTTAAGAATAAGAGTAAAAAAAAAGATTCAGAAAAGGAGTACTCAAAATTTGAACTTGCTAAAGGATATAGAGAATTTATTATTAACTTAAAAAGCCAATTTAAAGACTTTTTATTTATTACCCTTGGCGTTTTTTCTGCTTCGTTTGGCTTTAAAGGATTTTTATTAACCAATCACTTTATTGATGGTGGAGCAACAGGGATTTCATTACTAATATCTGCCTTAACAAACACTCCATTATATATCTTAATTATTTGTATTAATGTTCCTTTTATCATATTGGCATACCATGTAATGGGAAAACAATTTGCTATTAAAACAACAATAGCAATTAGCGCTCTTTCAATTTGTTTAGCTACTATTTCATTTCCTGATGTAACTAACGATAATTTATTAGTAGCCATATTTGGAGGATTCTTTCTAGGATCAGGAATTGGATTAGCCGTTAGAGGGGGCGCAGTAATAGACGGGACTGAGGTACTAGCCATTTTTTTAAGCAAAAAAATTAGTGCGACACTAGGCGATATTATAATTATAATAAACGTTTTAATATTTTCGGCTGCAGCTTATTTTTTAGGAATTGAAATAGCATTATACTCTATGATAACCTACCTATCTGCTTCAAAAACATTAGATTTTATTGTAGAGGGCATTGAAGAATATATTGGAGTAACTATTGTTTCAACTCACAGCGAAGAAATAAGATTAATGATTATTAATAAAATGGGGCGTGGAGTTACTGTATATAGCGGAAAAAGAGGGTATGGTAAACGAGGAGATATAAAAGAAGTAGAAATTATTTATACTGTAATTACTCGGCTTGAGTTGAGTAAATTAAATACAGAGATTAAGAAAATTGAACCTACTGCATTTGTTGTAATGAACAGTGTTAAAGACACCAAAGGCGGCATGATTAAAAGACGACCTCTTAACCATTAATTATAAGTGAAACGTTTTATTATCATAACGTTTGTTTTATTTAGCATTCTAACAAATAATATGGCTCAAATAAACCCTTTAGGATTATATTTAAATACAGATGGGAAAGTTAATTTTTGGCATACAGAACCTAATCGTAATGGGCAGTTAACAGACACTGTTATTATAAGCTTTAATAACCAACAAGAAATAATTGATTTACGTAATTTAAAATATGACTACTTAACTTTTATAGAATCGCCAAGAACTATTTGGACACTACCCTGCAACCAAGATCCAAGTAAAATAAAAGACACAATAACTGAATTAAAAAACAATATAAATTATTTAGCGCCAACACAAACCTATTCGTTTGAACCATTTGTTTTTAAAGATTCGTTATCTGTCAATAATACAGATAAATCGAATGATTTAAAAAATAATTATTTTACGGATGATATTAGAGGTGATGGTTTAACAGACTCTGTTATAGCTTCAGTTAAAAAGATATTAATTCAATACATTAATCAATATTATAATAGTTATTTAACTACAGAAAATAGTGAAAAATTGAGATACAAACTATCTTTCCCAGACACAGTAATCGATGGTAAATCAATGTATGATTATTTAGTTGATTTATTTATAACATACGATTTTGATAAAAAACATAATTTATACAGAGTAATAGGATATCATTGGGATTATGGTGTAGAAATAGATAGTTTAAAATACGATCAATCAAATCGTATCATTTATTTTTCTCGAGAGAGCCTAGGATCTATAAGGCAAGAATTTTTATTTAACTATGATGCTCATGGAAGAGTAATTAAAGTGATTAATAAATATAGCTCTGTTGGAATTAATGCTAATAGTGAATCATACATAAATCCAGATATTTATGTGACAAAATTTACTTATGATAAATCAGGAAATTTAAACTCAAAATCAACCTTAATAAAGGAAGGTAATTGGAATACGATTTATTTTAGATACTAAATCCATAAAAATCAAATACAAAACATCTTTTTTTGCATAACTCTTTTAAACGTATATCTTTGTTATAATTAAGTATAATGATAACTTATAGTCTCTTCGCCTCCAATTAACTGCCATTGTTTTTCTTAAAAATAAACAGTTTCATATTAACTCTTATTTAATTAAATGACAACAAAAGCGATTATTACTAAAATTAAGTTATTTGGTATTTATTTACTGTTATCAAATAGTACAATAGCTCAAACTCTCAAAAAAGAAAATCCTACTCCTGCATTATATAAAAATGCAATATATGGGAGCATGGGATGTGCTGGCTGGTACTTCAGCGCAAGTGGATTTTACGAACGACTATTAAAAAGTGATTTTAATGAAGATTATATCTCTACATTTTTCAAAGTTGGATATGGTGGGTGTGAATTTTGGGAAGGTTCATCTGAATATTACATTGCTCAATATGGAATGTTAACAGGAACAGGAAAACGACATTTAGAATTAAGTGGCGGTGTTGTTGTTTTTAACGACTTTTCAAGTCAACTTATTCTCCCATCTGCAACCATAGGTTATAGAAGACAAAAACCTAATAGCCACTATATATTTAGAACCGGCGTAAGTTGGCCAGAGACAATATATATTGGATGGGGATTTAGTTTTTAAAATTATATTATTTAGCCTAAATATGTATGTAAACAAACATAGCATGAATACAAAATTCATTCTATTTATAATTTCTGTTTTAATTATTATCAGTAATAAAAATATAAATATCTGCGTAAAATAAATAATGCCTCATGCCTATTCCAAAAAATAAAACTGAGTTAATTGAAGCCATTACTATAAACTATGAAAGTTTAAGTAAAGAAATTATAAATATCCCCACAAAATATACTGATAAAAAAGAACTCGAGGGGCATGCTAAAAACACATTAATAAGTATAAATAATCTTTTGGCTTATTTAATAGGATGGGGTGAATTAGTAATAAAATGGGACAATAAAAAAAACAATCATATTCCTATTGATTTTCCTGAAACAGGCTATAAATGGAACGAACTTGGGCAACTTGCACAAAAATTTTATAAAGACTATGAAAATTATAATCATGAAAAATTAATAACAAAACTAGATGAAACGGTACTAACTATCTTAGATATCATAAATCATAAAACAAATTATGAATTATATGAAACCTATTGGTATAATACATGGACACTTGGTAGAATGATACAACTTAATACATCATCTCCATACAAAAATGCAAAAAATAGAATACGTAAATGGAAAAAATCAACGTTTTTAAAATAAATTATTCAATAAAAAAAACAATTCTATCAACTACAATACCAATTACGGTTATTGTATTTGTTTTTTTTACTCAGTGGTGGAAAGCTAAACCATTAGATGGACCCGAAACATTATATTGGGGATATCCATTTATTTTTATGGGAGAAGGCTGGCACACATCATCATCTTATCAGTTTTTTGTATTAGAATTTATTGCTGATTTTATAATTTACTTTGTATCTACAGCGATTGTTATCTTTATCTTCTTTAAAAGATTTATTTTACAACCAACTTCAAAAAAAATAATTACTACCTGTTTATGGATATTTTGTAGTATCATTATTTTATTAATTACATTAATGATTTATTCATCTAATAGTATATACCATATAAAAAGATCTTATCAACTTAGCGAAATAAATAAAGGAATTGTTATTTTTTGGTACAAAACTAATACAAACTAAAGTGTATAAAAAATACAATATGAAGCCAATACTAATTGTACTATTTTGTTTTATATTTCAAATAACCGCTTTTGCCGATTTGAAATATCATCCTATTAAATTTAAACTAACAACTGATAAAGACAGTTATTATGAAGGAGAAAAAATTACATTTTTAATTACCATCATCAATACTGATAATCAAAATACATATCCGGTTTTAATACCACATACTCAAAACGT
Source organism: uncultured Flavobacterium sp. (assembly GCA_964541155.1). GTDB lineage: Bacteria > Bacteroidota > Bacteroidia > B-17B0 > Aurantibacillaceae > UBA4416. The sequence continues at coordinate 18,225 of CAZIPC010000005.1, read as the reverse complement.
AGGACAAAAATTATTTTACTTGAATGCGTATGATAAAGCTAATAATAGTTTCTTACTTCGATATACAGAAAACAAAATGCTGAACATGATGGTTAAAGATACCGGGTCAGTTAAAGTAAAATACCTTAAACCATTAGAAGAAATTACAATTCCTATTTATTTAAATGATTTTGAAAACTACTACAACTATCACACTCAAAACAGTTCACATCATAGTTTTAATATTCCTCTTTTTGCTGGAATATATAAATTCAATATAACCTATAATCCAAAAGGAATTGTACTAGGCGATAGCATTTACAACTATTATAATGATACCGATACAGACATCCCATTTTCTAAAAAATTATACATGCCATACAACGGAGAAACAAGTAACATGATTGAATTGAAAATTAAAAGAAGTTCTGACACAATTGTATCTATTGAAAGAAAAAAATATTACATTAAAACAGATGGATATTATTACTATTATTTATCTGAAAATTTAAATACAATAGTTACAGATTTACGTTGTATACACATAACTAATTTACCTGCTGGTAGCTTTTCTATTCCTAAAAACGAATATTTTTACAGCCACTATGTTGATTTGTATGCTGAATTTATTTCTAGGTTTGACGATGGTGACATTCGTGAATACAGAAAGTTTACTGATTATTGCCCGGATTATTTATATACTGAACAATACAATGAGTATAAACAAAAAACAATGTATGCACTTCAGCTCCCCAACAAGCAATTTTATAAAATAACTTACATACAGCCAGGAAACAAAAAACAAGAAGAGTCATACTGTTATCCCAATGGAACACTCTGTAATATTACTAGGTATCTTTATGACAAAAATGGAAATTTCAAAAAAACAGAATTTTATCAAACTGAGCCATGTATAGAAATTCAACTTGATGGTAAGAAAAAAAGTTTTAAAAAGGTAACTGAACTCAATGATAATTAATAAATAGTAATGATATTAGCAGCATGAAAAATATATCTTTAGTTATTTTAAAATTATTTTTTTTACTAATTATACTAATTTTGCCATTACAATGTAGTACTCAGCAATTTCCTATAGATTATATTGGTGAATGGAAAACTGATAGCACTAAAATAACAGTACGTAAAAAAATTAAATTTTTAAAATACCAATTCAAAAGCAGTAACATTACTGCCTCTTTATCAATTGATAAAAATCAACAGATATCTGGAAAAATTGGCCTAGCTAAATTTTATAATGCCAGCATAATTAAAAACTCTGGAGATCCCAATGTTAATGGAATTTCATATATAATACAATGTGGCATTATGGGTTCTATTTTTGAAGGCGATTCTTCTAAAGAAAAAAATATAGAACTATGGATAAAGCCCATCACACAAAAAGGTGTTGTTAACGCTGAAATAAGGTTAAAAGAAGGATGGGACACTTTTCCAATGGGAGAATTTACATTTAAAATTAATTAACCAAATAGGTGGCTAAATACTTCTTCCATTTTGGCAACAGCAAAAATCTCAATTTTATATTGCTTAATATCTAATCCTTTTAAATTATAGGAAGAAATATAAATTTTTTCAAATCCAAGTTTTTGAGCTTCCGAAATACGTTGCTCAATTCGATTAACCGGTCTTATCTCTCCTGTTAAACCTACCTCTGCAGCAAAACAAACATTCTGCGCTATAGGCAAATCTTCATTACTCGATAATACTGCACACACTAGCGCTAAATCAATACCAGGATCTTCTACCTTGATTCCACCGGCAATATTAATAAATACATCTTTTGCCCCTAATCTAAATCCACAACGTTTTTCTAATACTGCTAAAAGCATTGATAGTCGTCTTAAATCAAACCCTGTTGAAGACCTCTGTGGTGTGCCATAAGCAGCGCTACTTACTAAAGCCTGTGTTTCTATTAATAAAGGCCTATTACCTTCTAACGTTGCGGCAATTGCTACACCGCTAGTTGCTTCTTTTCTGTGTGTAATTAATATTTCTGAAGGGTTTAATACTTCTTTTAATCCATCGCCATTCATTTCATAAATTCCCATTTCATTAGTACTACCAAATCTATTTTTTGTAGCACGTAATAATCTATAAATATGATTTCTATCTCCTTCAAATTGCAATACTGTATCAACCATGTGCTCTAATACCTTTGGGCCAGCCAAGCTTCCTTCTTTAGTAATATGGCCAATCATAAAAACTGGCACATTAGTTTCTTTAGCAAATCTTAAAAACTCTGCAGCACATTCTCTAACCTGGCTAACGCTTCCCGGACTGCTGTCAATATAACTTGTATGAATAGTTTGTATTGAATCAATAATTACTAATTGAGGTTCAACTTTATCTATCTGAGCAAATATGTGTTGAGTATTGGTTTCTTGTAATATAAAGCAATTATCAGTAGTAACTCCTATTCGCTCTGCCCGCATCTTTATCTGTTGCTCACTCTCTTCGCCACTTACATATAATACTCTTATATTTTTTAGACGTAATGCTAATTGAAGCATTAAGGTTGATTTTCCTATCCCTGGCTCACCGCCAAATAATACTAAACTTCCAGGAACAACTCCTCCACCTAATACTCTAGCTAACTCCTGACCCGGCACTTGTATACGAGGATATTCTGTTAAACCTATTTCTTGAAGTAAAATAGGTTTATTTGATTGGTTTTTTTCATTTTTATTAGCAGAAAATAATTGCAACCTATCATTTTTTGTTTCTTTATGTATTATTTCTTCTACCAAAGTATTCCACTCTCCGCAACTATTACACTTGCCAGCCCACTTTGCTGCTTGAGCACCACAACTTTGACAGAAATATGAAGTTTTAGTTTTTGCCATACTATTTTTAAATCAAAAGTAAACTAATTGATAGCAAATGATTGCTATAATTTGTAGCTATTTAAAAATTAATGGTTTTTTAGATTTTAGTATTCGATATCTAAATCAAATCGCTTTTTGAGTTCCAATAAAGCAGGATTCTTATCAGCCATTAATTTAAACTTATCAGATGGCTTATAAGCTTTAATTTCTCCTACTATCTCCGATACTTTAATTTCTAATTGAATTTGTTTATTGCTTACTAGTCGCCTTAGTTCATCTAACATATCTTGTTTAATAGTTACAAGCATTTCTTTTTGAACTTCATTATTTAATTCAATAACAATTGTTTTTTGAAAAAGTGATAATTTACACGAGGTTAAAGTAGCATATAACTGCTTATTTCCGTTTTTATTTTTCTCTTCGGCAAATTGTTTTACCGCGGATAATGCTCGTTCTTCTGTTATCTCTAAATCATGGGTTTCAGCTTGATTAACTTCTTGAGCTTTTGTAGAAATAGTTTGTGTATTTGGCGTGTTATCTTTTAATAAAAATTGAGATTTTATTTTTAATTCGTTAAATCCTACAACAGGCCTTGAGCTGGTTTGTACAGTTGGTTGATCAGTAAATTTTGTAACTACCGAAGTTTGTTCGATGACTTTAGATGTAGGGGCTTGAATTTCAAAACCCGAATTTAACTCATTTTTTTTTTCCGCATCTTGTGATGCGGCATTTAAATAACTGATTTGCATCAGTGCCATCTCTACTTGTAATCGCTGATTTTTTGCTGATTTATAATGAATATCGCATTTATTAATAACAGCTAAAGATTTTAATAAAAATGGCATTGGGCACAATTGGGCTTGTTGAGCAAATCGTTGTTTTAAGGCCTCGCTTACTTCTAGTAATTGTACTGTATATTGATCTTTACTAACCAATAAATTTCTTAAGTGTTCTCCAAAGCCAATAATAAAATTATGGCCATCAAATCCTTTTTTTAAAATCTCATCAAAGGTTACCATTACTTCGGGTAAACGACCATTTAAAGCGGCATCTGTTAACTTAAAGTAATATTCATAATCTAACACATGAAGATTATCAACAACTGCCTTATAAGTCAAATGATTCCCTGTAAAAGTTACCATTTGGTCAAAGATAGAACATGCATCACGCAACCCTCCATCAGCTTTTTGCGAAATAATTTGCAAGGCTTCTGGTTCAAAAGTAATATGCTCTGTATTGGCAATATAGGCTAGTTGCTCTGTTATATCTTCGGCTTTAATTCTATTAAAACTAAACACCTGACAACGAGATAAAATCGTTGGTATAATTTTATGTTTTTCTGTAGTGGCTAAAATAAACTTAGCATGTTTTGGCGGCTCTTCTAATGTTTTTAAAAATGCATTAAATGCGGCGGTTGATAGCATATGAACCTCATCTATTACATATACTTTATAATCGCCTAACTGGGGCGCAAATCGAACTTGATCTACTAAATTTCTAATATCATCTACCGAGTTATTCGATGCCGCATCTAATTCATATACATTTAGTGACGAACCTGAATTAAATGACAAACATGACTCACAAGCATCACACGCTTCTCCATCAGTTGTTAAATTGGTACAATTAATGGTTTTTGCAAAAATTCGAGCACATGTGGTTTTACCTACTCCTCTGGGGCCACAAAACAAATATGCTTGTGCTATTTTACCATTTTTAATAGCTTGTTTTAAAGTATTGGTAATATGGCTTTGGCCAACTACTGTATTAAAGTGTTGGGGGCGATACTTTCTGGCCGATACTATAAAATCATCCATAATTTGAGGTAAATTTAGTGTTTATATCTCCATAAAAAAGGTTAAATTATTAACTGTTTGTGAATAAGTTATATATATTTGATTTATTCTAAAAGTACCATTTCTGCTGAATAAGGCTAAATACATATTTTTTTTGTTAATTGTTTTCTTGGGTTTTCAAGGATTTAGTCAAATATTAATTAAAGGTTTGGTTACCGAACCTGATAGCATCACGCCAATGCCATTTGTGTATGTTATTAATACTCAAACTGGTCAAGGTCAAATGAGCGATGGAAATGGTAAATTTACTATTATTGCCAACGAAAAAGATTCAATTATTTTTTCATTTATAGGATATTTACGTTTAAAAATTTGTGCTAACAAGCTATACAAAGGCGTTTATAAAGAGTGTAAGGTTGTTATGCAAGAAACAGCCTATAAATTAAATCAAATTACCATTAGCGATTTTAAATTAAAACCTTACGAAAAAGATTACATGAAACGAATTATTAATGGTTCAAAAACTACTGTAATAAATGCCGCTCAAAGCCCTATTTCTGCATTATACATGCAATTTAGCCAAAAAGGAAAAGAACAACGCAAACTCGCAGCTATTTTTGAAGATATTTTTATTAAAGAAGCCGTTGCTAAAAAATTTAATCCAGAAGTTTTAAGAAAATTAACTGGCGACGACGCAATTGATTTTGAAAAATTTAGAAAATACTGTTACTACTTAAGTAATGATTTTATTATTAAGCATGATGGCTATGAATTATACTATCGTGTAATGGATTGTTATTACAGATGGAAAGAAGAAAATAGATAATCTAAATAATTTGCTCAATAGCTTTAGGCAAATACTCAAACTCTAATTTTCTTATTTTAGCAGATAATGTTTGTGGGGTATCTTGCGACGTTACATCACATGCCACTTGTAAAATAATTGTTCCTTTATCATATTCTTCATTCACAAAATGAACAGTAATTCCACTTTCGGTTTCTTTATTTTGTATTACAGCATGATGAACATGCATGCCGTACATACCTTTACCTCCGTACTTTGGTAATAAAGAGGGATGTATATTAATAATTTTATGAGGAAATGCTTTAATAAATTGTTCGGGAATTTTTAATAAAAAACCTGCTAACACAATGATATCTATTTTTTCGGCATTTAAAAATTCAATTATCTGAGAGGTATATTCTTCTAATGCTGTTTTACTAATAATTTGAACATTTTTTTTATACTTCTCGGCTCTAGCTACTACACCTGCAGTATCTGTATTAGCAACTACTAATTTTATTTTTACGCGTTTATCATTATTAAAATAATGAAATAAATTTTCGGCATTGGTTCCTTCTCCCGAAGCAAATATGGCAATGTTTTTCATTAAGTAGTAGTTGACAGTATAATTTTGAATGCGAAAGTACAACTTTTATAAACATAAAAAACCTTTACTGAAAACGTAAAGGTTTTTTATGTTCAACTACCTAATATCACTCATCAGTGTCACATGCCCAGTATAAGGATGCTTTGTGCCTTGTTTATCGTATACTTCAATTTTATAAATATAAACTCCTTGTGGGGCAATTTTTAAACTTCCTTTTATACTACCGTCCCAACCTTTTCTAAAATTATTGGTTGTAAACATAAGCTCACCCCACCTATCAAAAATTTCCATTCTGTAATCATCTTCATTTATACCTAAACCTACTGGTTGAAAAATATCATTTTTACCATTTCCATTAGGCGTGAAGGCATTTGGAATAAAAAAGCCAAAGTCTGGTGTAATCTCAACGTCAACTCTTGCCGTGTCTTTACATCCCTTAGCAGATGTAGCTACTAAATGCACATTATACATCCCTACTAAATTGTAAAAATGACTTGGATTAACTACTAATGTGTTATTTAAAGCTCCAGAAGAAGGGTCACCAAAATCCCAAAAATAACTGGATGCTCCTTGAGATGTATTTGTAAAATCTATTTGAGATGCCACAATTGATGCGCTTTCTGGAGTTGCATAAAATGACGCTATTGGTTTTTTATTAATTAAAATATAATCATTTTTAATCACTGCATTTGAACATCCTGTTGCTAAATCTGTAATTACAAATTTTATCGAAACAGTATCGGCAGTTGTAAAATTATAACTCATCGGGTTAACTGTAGCAATCTCATCTTTATCATCATATATCCATGAATAGGAATAATTGCCTAGTAAACCTGGTGTTGCCGAAAAACTAATTAATGATGGCGCACAGGCTTCTAATATATTTGCTGTAAATGTAGCTGTAGGTAACGGATTAGTTGTTATAGTATATATGGTTGATGCGCTAGGTATAGTACATCCATCATCAACAACAACATTAATGGTATTTGTAGTTACTAATGTAGGAGCATTACCAACAATTGTAAGTGAGTTTGTTGTAACAGATGATGTACTCCATGAATATAAATAAGGTCCTCCATTTCCTTGACTTGTAATAGTTGGTGATATTACAGAAGAATTTTGATGACATAATGTAATTGAATTACCTGTAATATTTAATGGTGGTGTTACATTTATAGTTATAACTTTTGGAGAAGGAGAACAGCCATTTACATCGCTAACCGACACGGTATATGATGTTGGTATTGTAGGATTAACAGTAATTGGACCAGAACCCGAAATGGTATTTGGAAACCAAGTATACGTATAAACAGGGGAACCATTTTGTCCAGTTGCAGCTAATTGAGCGGTTTGCCCATAACATATTGTTTGATTAGGCGTTACAATCAACATTAAATTTCCTGGCTGAGAAACATATATTTGCTGAGATGTTGAACATCCATAAGCATCGGTTAAATTAACAGAATAAAGTCCTTGCGCAACCCCCGAAATACTTTGAGTTAAAGCAGAGGTTGTAACTGTTTGTGATAATGGATTTGACCATGAGATAGTATAAGGACTTGTGCCGGATATAAAATTTAATGCTATACTCCCGTTTGATAAACCAAAACAAGATGGCTGAGTTACTACTGGATTTAATAAAACCGGGGATGGCGCATCATTTACATTTACTGTCTGTGTTAATGAGCATCCATTTAAATCTGTAATTACACATTGCCAGTTGTTTCCTGGAGACATGTTAGTTGCTACAAAACCTTGCTGAACAGGAGAGGTATTCCAATTTAAGGTATAAGAAGGCGTGCCTCCATTTACTATTAAAGTTACTGAACCGTTTGAAATCCCACATGTTGAAGGAGATGAGGTATACGTAGATGTTAATGCTAAAGGCTGTGTGACAGTATATGTTGAATTAACGCTACATAACTTATTATCTTTTACCTGTAAAGTATAGCTACCTGCTGGTACTCCACTCAACACATTGCTACTTGATAATTGAGGTGTCCAGGAATAAGTATAACCTGGTGTTCCTCCTTGCACAAATGTTGATATTTGCCCATTTAAATAGCCATGACATGAAACATTTGTAATACTGTAATTAGATATACTTAATGCAGGCGGCTCAGATATAACAACTGAAGAAGTAATGATACATCCATTTGCATCAACAATATTTGCGGTATATGTATTTGCTGAAGCGTTTGTTAATAGAGATGTTGTTTGAAGAGATGGTAGCCAATTATAAACATATGGAGGTGTACCTCCATTAATCATAACTACAGCTCTTCCATTATTGCCGCCAAAACAACTTACATTCGTGTAATTTGAAATAGCACTCACTAATTGAGTTGGCTGACTGATATAAACAGAAGCTGTTCCAACACATCCATATAAATCAGTTACAGTAAGATTATACAATCCAGTGGTTAAATTTAAAGGGTTTAATAAAGTTTGCCCATTAGACCAAAGATATGTTAACCCACCATTACCACCAGTAACAGAAACAGATGCGCCTCCATTATTACCACCAAAACAACTTACATTTGTTTGACTAGTAACTGCAGCAACTAAATTCGATACTGCATTTACTAAAGCATTTGTGTAGGCTTTACAACCATTAGCATCTGTTACTGTGAAGGTATAAGCCCCTGCATAAATATTATTATTACACAACGTATTCACACCATTACTCCACAAATAAGTATATGGCAAAGAACCACCAGTTACAGTTGCACATGCTTGACCCGTAGCCTGCCCGCATATAGACGCAGATGAATTAGAAGAAGCCAATAAAGATGGAGGGTCTACTAATGTAAAAGTATGAGAAAAAAAACAAGACCCATTAGAAGTTATATTAACAGTATAAACACCTGCACATAAATTATTTACACTATTTGTAGTTTGTAATCCTGGTTGCCATAAAAAAGTTGTAGTTCCAGTTCCTCCACTATAAGATATATTTGCAACACCATCACAAATCCCATTACAATTTGGATTAAACGTAGTTAAAGTTGTAGTAAACGGTAATGGTTCTATTATTGAAACAAAAGCATTTGATATACAACCGTTAACATCACTAACTGTTACCGTATATACTCCTGCTATTAAATTATTTGCATTTGCTGAATTACCTCCAGACGGAGACCATGTATAACTATATGCTCCAGTTCCTCCACTCACCATAACACTTGCATAACCATCATTTCCTCCATAACAAGTTACGCTTCCTGTTGAAATTGTAGTTACTAGTAATGGCGATGGTTGAGTTATTATTATTTGAGAACTTGCTGAACATGAATTTTGATCAACCGCTAATAATGTATATGTTCCTACGCATAAATTATTAGCAACAGAAGAAACAATTGGATTAATTCCTCCTATCCATGTGTAATTAACAGCTCCTATTGAATTAGTTACAGTTGCTATAGCAATTGCATCACAACTACCATAACATGAAACATTGGTTGATGTAATACTTGCAGTCATTGGCATTGGATTTGTTAAAGCAAATGTTGTTGTTACAACACATCCATGTGCATCTGTAACTACTAAATTATAATTACCCGCTCCTAATAAATTACTTGTTGATGAATTGCCTCCAAGCCCAGACCAGCTATATCCATACCCAGCAGTTCCTCCTGCTGCAGAAGCAATAGCATATCCATTAATAGCCCCATAACACTTAGGTTGTGATACTACTAATCCAACTGATAATAATGGGGGCTCAGAAATGCTAACACTTGTGGAAGAAACACATCCTATTATATCAGTTACAGAAACAGTATATATATTAGATGTTAAATTAGATGCTATGGGAGAAGTATTACCATTGCTCCATGAATATATATATGGGCCTGTTCCTCCAGAAACAGTTGTTGTTACCACTCCATCTGAACCACTATAACAACTTACATTTGTTTGAGAAGAAATACTGATACTTGGTCCTGATATATCTGGAATTGTAACTGCAAGTGTTTCTATACAACTATTGGCATCTTGAACTGAAATAGTATACGTACCAGCGTGTAAAGAGCCTTGACTAATAGATGTTGAACCTGAACTCCATGAGTACATATAAGACCCAAATGATCCTCCTGTTGCTGTAACTGTTGCCGAACCATTTGCTTGCCCACAGGTAGATGGAGAAACTGTAGATGTAATAGATATTGACGAAGGTTGGGTAACCATTAATGTTTGAGTTTTTGAACACCCATTCGCATCTGTAACAACACACACGTAATTGCCACTAAAAATATTAGAAACTGTAGATAATGTACTTGGTATTGTTGGCCACATATAAGTATACGGACTAGTACCTCCTGTTCCTGCAACTGAAATAGTTCCTGTTGCTGTTCCATAACATTTTACATTATTTAAACTTGCAATTATATTTAAAACTGCTGGTTGAGAAATAGTTTCTACCTTTGTTGCTTTACAACCATAAAAATCAGTTATTGTACAAGTATAAGTTCCTGGACTTAAATTAGTAACAGTAGAATTTGTTTGCCCTCCAGGAGACCAAGAATAAGTGTATGGTGCTGTTCCACCTATAGGACTAACCGTTATAGATGCATCATTAAACCCATTACATGTGATATTATTTATCGATGTAACAGTTGCTGTACCGCCTGCTGTTATACCAATAGTTAATGATTGTGACTTTATACAATTATTAGCATCTGTAACAGTTACCGTGTAAGTGCCAGGAGAAAGTCCATTTAATGACGAAGCAGTAGTCACTCCGTTAGACCAACTGTAACTATAATTAGGAGTGCCTCCAGTAACAGTTGTGGATGCAACTCCATTAGATGTTATACAATTTGCATTTTGTGTAGAAACTTGCAATAATAAGGAGGGAGGTTGATTTACTACAACAGTTTGAGAAGCTAAACATCCATGATTATCTTTTACTCCTATCAAATAAATTCCTGAAGATTGATTTGCAAAAACAGATGATGATTGATAAGCTCCTCCATTTATATTATACTCATAAGCTGGAGTACCTCCAACTCCATTTACGTTTATAGTTCCTGAAGCAGTGCCAAAACATTTTACTGAGGATGATGTTAACGACAATGTTAAAGAACTAGGCTGAGTTAATAAAACAGATGCCGTTGTAATGCATCCAACAAAATCCTTTACTGTAACATTATACAATCCTTGTGGTAATCCATTAAACTGACCAGTTCCATTTGATTGATAGGGTGACGAAAGAGTGTATGTATAAGGAGGTGTTCCGCCAACTGAAGCAACTGTAAAACTACCATTTGATGCACCAAAACAATTAATATTAAATGCATTTGTAACAGATGCCGTTGGACTACCAGTATTAGAAATATTGTATGTTAACGTTAATGTACAAGAATTAACATCTTTAATAATTATAGAATATAATCCTGCCGACAAACCTGTTTGTGAATTACTAGATGTATATGTTCCTCCATTAAATGAATATTGATATGGAGACAATCCTCCTGTAACAGAATTAACAGAAACAAAACCATTTGAATTTCCACATGTAGCATTTGTTGTAGTTATAACAGCGGATGTAGGGCCACTAGTTGAATTAATAGTAAAACTTGTACTATATGCACATCCGTTAGCATCTTTAACTAAAATAATATGTGTACCTGCTGATAGCCCCGTTGTTAAACTAGTAGTTGATACTCCATCTACACTGTAAGTATAAGCTGGCACTCCGCCATTTACATTCGTTATTTGATAAGATCCATTACTTAACCCGCAACCTGCTTGAATTAAATTACTTGTTACTCCAGATGGCCCTAAAATATTAGTCACAACTACAGTTTTAGTATACACACATCCATTAATATCTTTTACAGATACGGAATGTGTTCCTGAAGCTAACCCTGTAATTGGAGAGCCAGCTGAAAATGGGCCTCCATTAAACGAATAAGTATACGGTGCTGTTCCTCCCACAGGAGAGCCAAAAGAAACACTGCCGTTACTATTACCACATGTTGCACTAATAGAAGAAACAGTAATATTTGAAGGACCAGGAATCATTGTTAAATTTGCAGACAGATTATAAGTACATCCATAATTATTTGTGAGTGTAATTATCGGGCTACTAGCACCTAATCCAGTAATCATCTGCCCGTTAATATTACCCATACTTGTTGCGAAATTTGTTATTGTTTGAACTCCTGTAGAAGTATTATTAATTTGTATAATTCCATTACTATTCCCACATGAAGGATTTGTATATGATAATGTTGCTGAAGGATTTGGTCTAATAATTACAGATATAATTGCTGTAGATGGCGGACAACTTCCACTTGAAGGAACTGTATAAGTATAATTATATGTACCTGCTGCTATACCAGAAGGATTAAATGTGCCTAAATATCCTCCCGTTAATGATGGAGATGGTCCTGACCATATTCCATTAGTAGCAACACCTGAACCTAGTAATGAAAATAAATTAGATGGCATTGCTGAATTACACAATGCCAATGTATTATTACTCCCCGCATAAGGTCCCGCATTTACTGTAATACATTTAACCGTTGAATAGCTACAGCCAAAATTATCTGTTGCTGTCAATGTATAGCATGTTGTTCCAGCAGAAACTGGTGATGCAATAGCATTATTTCCAGAGACCGATGTTATGTTTGGCCCAGTCCATACTTGAGAAACTATACTTGGGGTAAATGATTGCGCTGCTGGAGCAGGTACATTAAAATTTAAATCCCAATTAAATATATAACCATTATCTGCGCCATAATTATCTGTTACCTTTATGCACCATCCTCCATTTAAAGGACATCCAATTAAGCTGTTTAAACTAAACGATGGCGCATAATTACCCGCATCTATTGAATTCCATGAAGGAGTGCCACATTGTGAGGTGGTTCCATTTACTAACTGCGTAGAAGCTGTTGGCGTAAAACAATACAATCTGCCAGTTCCTGGCCCTACAGCAGGGTCATCTAATGGACATCCTAAATAAGTTGATGAACCAGATGGATGACTCTTTAAAACAGTAGATTGTCCATTTGGACAAAGTATTTCTATTTTTAAATCCCCTATATACGAATGCTCCATATTTAAACAAATATTACTAATATCATTGGCGCTAGTAATAGTTTGACCAGGAGAATAACAATCAACGTTTATACATGTACTATAAGATACACCTGATCCATCAGGTAAAAAAGTAGTTCCCGATACAGGAGGAGTACAATTTTTTATAAATGGAACTGGTGTAACACCTCCTATTAAAGAAACTGATTGTCCTAAACATATAGTGTTAGTTGATGTTGTTGTAGCAGAAAAAGAGGGAGTAGTTGAAACCTGAACGATATTAGTTAATTTATTTGTATTTACACAACCTCCTTTATTAATATTAAGATTAATTGCGTATACACCAGGTGCGTTATACGATACAGAAGCTGAAGTGCCTGATGAAAATGCAGAACTTGTTCCGTTACCAAAATCCCAACTATAATTTGCACCCAAACTACTTCCTGATGAAAATATGCCACTACCATTTAAATTAATGACTTGCCCCTGACAAACTCTAATGATTCCATTGCTATTGGAACTTGGATTTGAACTATTAAACACGGATGTAATCGTTTCGCAAGGAAATATACACGAAATATTAGCTGACCAGCCATTTAATGTAACACTTCCATCTGATGTAAATCTTATTGTTATACAGCCAGACGTATTTGAAGAAGAAGCTTGAATAATTCCAGGACCATTAACTCCTGTATAAACACCTAGTGATGGGGCAGAAGTATTATTACCATCATACAAAGTCAAAAAATCAAAATTACTTTCTAAATTAAAATTTGTAAAATTTAATCTAAGCTTTGAGCCAGGTGTAGATGGACAAATAACCATCACATAATTTTCCGAATTTAAATATGATCCTCCACTACCTCCAGAATCATAAAAAACACCTGAACATGTACTAATATTAGAATTAGTCATATTATAATTTTGTGAAAAAATAGATGTTACACAAATAAAAAATAGTATCGTAAATATTTTTCTCATAACAATAATTTATTTAGATAATTGTGGGACAATAACAATAACATAATTTGTACGATCTATTCGATAGACCTCTGTTTTGCTAGAGAAAAAATTAAGATTATACTTTAAAGGATTAAATGTATTGATATCAAAAAACTCATCTCTTACTAACGCAGGATTATACTTATTTAGTAATGAAACTGATGACAGCTTTATGTATTTTTCTCTATCATCAAAAGGAGATTCAATAATTTTTATTCTGTTTTCAATTAAATCATTAAAAACATTAATTCTTAAAGAATCTGTCAAAGTAATTCTTTTAATGCTTTCGCAATACATTTCTTTCACTTTAGGATTTATGTATTGGCTGTAAGCTATATTTGTACCAACTATTATAAATAGTAATACAAAAGAAAAATGGCGTAGCGTCTTTTTCATATCATGATGGTTTAACATGATAAATATACCACTTCAAAATCATCACTAGAAATTATTTGCTAAACCAAATCCTGGATTTAATCGTGCGTTATTAGTAAAACCAATAGCTAAAACGTTTTAAAACATTTTCATGTTAAACCAGTTGAAAATATTATTTAATAACAGTTCTTCCTAAAATTTTATTAACTCGTTTTTTTTGATTTTCTAATAAAATTACAAATTCGAAAACATTTTTATTTTCAAATGGATCTGCAGTTTTTATTAATTCTTTAGCATCTTTTATAATTGAATTTAGTCGTTTCTCTTTTAAACTAAATAACTGATGCTCTATTCCTTTTTTAAGAAGTTGAATTTCTTGAGGCACATTTACTCCAAATTTTTCCCATTTGTAACTTACCGTATCAGAAAAAGAAGCAATATCTATTGCAACCTGAGCAATAGCAGGGTTTAAATGATGAATAAATGTTTGTAAGGATGGAATTATTCCTTTTTCAAGTTCATGATGAAACTCTTCTAATACCATCTGATAAATAGGATTAATAAACTGTAAATTATCTCTCCATAATTCAAAAACTACAAACTCACAAACTGTTAGTTGAAAAGAATGCTGAGTATTATCCGTATCTTCTGCTTCTACATCTACTAATACATTACCGTATTGCATCATCATCCTCAACAACTCCTTTTCTTCACTATCTAAAATAGGATCTTGAGGCTTTTCTACTTCTATATAATTATCAGAAGGAGTTTCGTTAACAGAATCAACAGATTGATTTTGTTGTTGAGTTGGCTTTCCTGTTTTTTTACGAATGATCTTGTTAATTTCTATTTGCAATATCTGTTCGCTAATGTCCATTATTTTCGAACATTCTTTAACATAAACCGAACGGTTAATCGCATCGGGGATAACAGCTATACTTTCTACAATATCCTTAATTAATTCTGCGCGTTTTATAGGATCATGCTCAACTTCTTTGTAAAGTAAATTCGTTTTAAAGGCAATAAAATCTTTACTATTATTTTTTATAAATTCTTTAAATGCTTCATTAGTTACTTTTTTACTATAAGAGTCTGGATCATCACCATCAGGAAATAATAATACTCTCACATTCATTCCTTCTTCTAAAATTAAATCAATTCCTCTAAAACTAGCTTTAATACCAGCTAAATCACCATCATATAAAATGGTAATATTTTTAGTAAAACGATGAATTAATTTTATTTGATCAACTGTTAATGATGTTCCTGAAGATGCTACAACATTCTCAATTCCTGACTGATGCATTGATATAACATCTGTATATCCTTCTACTAAATAACAGTTGTCATCTTGTATAATAGTTTTTTTTGCCTGGTATAAGCCATACAGTGTTTTACTTTTGTCGTAAATATCTGTTTGAGGAGAATTTATATATTTCGCTAGCTTTTTGTCGCTCGTTAAAACACGTCCACCAAATCCAATTACTTTTCCAGAAACATTATGAATAGGAAACATGACACGACCAGTATACCTATCAAAAATATCACTAACAGTTATTGAATTTCCCTCAACATAATTATTTGATAGTATAGACATTCCTGTCTTTACCAAATATTCTGGTTTATAGCCGTTTTTCACAGCTGTTTCAGAAAATTTTTTTCTTTCTTCCGAACTATAACCTAAATTAAATTTATCAATTGTTGTTTGCGTAAACCCTCTTTCTTTAAAGTAGCCCAACCCTATCGAACGACCTAAATCATCATTCATTAATAAATCTGTATAATACTTCTGTGCATATTGCATTACTATATACAAACTCTCCTTTTCATTTTGTTGAGCTTTTTCCTCTACACTAATTTCTTTTTCTATAACCTCTATGCCATATTTATTAGCTAAATATTTTAATGCTTCTGGATAAGATAAACTCTCTAAATCCATTATAAAATTTATTGCTGTGCCTGATTTACCACAACCAAAACATTTGTAAATGCCTTTTGCTGGAGATACAGTAAACGAAGGTGATTTTTCTCCATGAAAGGGGCATAATCCTAATAAATTAACTCCTCTTTTTTTTAACGTAATAAAATCTCCAATAACGTCTTCTATTCTAGCCGCATCAATAATTTTATCTATAGTTAATTTAGGTATCAAAAAAATATAATTTTAAACCTTAAAGATAATGTAAAATTGAAAAATGTAGCTGTTTTTCACAAAACAAAAATACTTATCTTTAAACTCTATATTTCAAAAATTTAATTTGCAATATAAATAATATAATTTTTTTAAGTATGTCTGTTTACGATAAATATAAAGCGGTTATTGGCCTAGAGTGTCATATTCAATTACTAACAAAAACTAAAATGTATAGCAATGATGTTGCAGAATATGGCGCAATGCCAAACACTAATGTAAGCGTTATTACATTAGGGCATCCTGGCACTTTACCTAAAGTAAATAAAAGTGCTATTGAATTTGCTGTAAAACTAGGCATTGCAACTCACTCAAATATTAGAGAAGAAAATCAATTTGCACGTAAAAATTATTTTTACGCTGATTTACCAAAAGGTTATCAAATAACTCAAGACAAAACACCTATTTGCGCAGGTGGTCATGTAGACATAAAATTAAAAGACGGCACTGAAAAACGTATTAATTTAACACGTATTCATATGGAAGAAGATGCAGGTAAGAGTATGCATGACATCGATCCGTTTGAGTCTTTAATAGACCTAAATCGTGCAGGGACTCCTTTATTGGAAATTGTTACTGAACCTGATTTTACCGGAGGTGATGACGCTTATATATATTTAACCGAAATCCGAAAACTAGTGCGTTACCTTGATATTTGTGATGGTAATATGGAAGAAGGGTCGCTACGTTGTGATGCCAATATTTCAGTAATGCTAAAAGACGCTAAAGAATATGGGAAAAAAGTAGAAGTGAAAAACATGAACTCTTTCCGTAATGTACAACGCGCTATTGATTTTGAAATTAAACGCCAAATTGATTTACTAGAATCTGGAGAAAGTATAGCCGGTGAAACTCGTAGTTTTGATGCTGTAAATGGTGTCACATTTTCGTTACGTAGTAAAGAAAATGCAAACGATTATCGTTATTTTCCAGAGCCTGATTTACAACCTGTTTACATCACTGAAGAATATATAAATAAAGTAAAGTCTAACATGCCTGAACTACCAGGCGATTTGTTTAACAAGTTTACTAAAGAATTTGGGTTGTCTGAATACGATGCATACAACCTAACAGATTTAAAAGGAATAGCTTTGTATTATAATGAAATTATTACCTACACTAAAAATTACAAAGCAGCTGCAAACTGGATGATGGGAAGTATTAAATCCTATTTGAATGAAAACGCATTAGAAATTGAACAATTTAAAATAAAGCCAAAAACCATTGCCGATTTAATTGCCTTGATTGACGAAGGAAAAATTAGTAATGCAGCAGCTACACAAAAATTATTTCCAGAATTAATATCAAACGTAACTGAAGCTCCATTGAATATTGCACAGCGTTTGGATATTTTACAAAGTAACGATACAGATGCTTTACAAAAACTAGTAAACCAAGCTCTTGCAAAATATCCTGAAAAAATAACTGAATACAAAAATGGAAAAACAAATCTATTAGGGTTATTTGTTGGAGAAGTAATGAAGCTAGGTAAAGGCAAAGCTGATCCTAAAATGGCTAACCATTTGGTAAAGGAAGCATTAGATAAATAATATAAACTTTTCTAAGATAAAAAAGTCCGATAGATTTCATTGTGTTTTTTTATC
>CAZIPC010000004.1:158067-286629 GCA_964541155.1 uncultured Flavobacterium sp. | reverse complement strand
TCCTAACCTATCAATTAACGGGCTGCAAATTTAATAACTTTTTATCTATTGGCAAGAACTTTTTTATTTTTTTTTTGAATGATTTAGATATTATCTGTAAAGCACTGATTTACTGTACATTATTTTTTATGAATTTAAGTTTATTAACTATTTTAAAATCGTGTAATAACGCTTTAGTTAGAATAACTTAGAGTAATTTTAGTTACTAAAGTACGTAAATACAAGGCAGGATTGATTATTTCATATTAACAAACTGCAAGGGTATTTCGTAATCAGTTTTTCTGCACAATGCAATTACTGATTGTAAATCATTTATACTCTTACTTGAAACCCTAATAATATCATCCATAATTTGAGTTGTTACCTTTAATTTGCTGTCTTTGATGTCTTTTAAAATCTTTTTGCAAGCTTCCTTTTCTATTCCTTGCCTGATTTTGATATCTTTTTTAATAAACATTCCTGATGAATAGTGGGATTTACTTTCATCTAGACACCTTGGATCTAAGCCTTGTTTAATCATTCGACTATGAACAGCATCTATAATAGCTGTTAATCTCATATCGTGCTCGGTTGTAATACTGATAATTAAATCTTTTTTATTAAACTCAATTTCACTTTTAGAATCACGAAAATCAAATCTATTTAATATTTCTTTTTTAGCTACATTAATAGAATTATCGAGTGTTTGAGGATCTGCTTTACTAGTAATATCGAAGGATGGCATATGTATACTAATTAACTGTTTATTAATTTAATTTGGATAAAATTACAAAAATCAATTTAAAATACTGATTTAATTAAATGAAAGCATTTAAAAGTTTTGTTTGTAAAATTTGTATTAGTTGTTATTTGCTATTAATATATTTGATGTTATATCAATTTTATTAGTTATGTTAAAGAGATTTTTTCTGATTACCTTATTTACAATATCTACAACTATTGTTTATAGTCAAAAAATAGTAAAGTTTAGTAATGATTCTATAAAATTTTATAAAGAATTGAATGACTATTTTTATGAATTTTCGGCTAATAAAAAAGATGCAGAAGAGTATATGAGTAAATTTCAAAAATCATGGAAATCTCCAGATTTTTCGAGAATTTATAGGGTTGCTGTTTATAAAACATGTAATCAAATGTTAGAAAGAAATTTAAAGCCCTACCCTAACTTTATTAGTTATTTAAACGCTGTGGTTAATTTTATTAATTCTAAGCAGCATCCTGATGTATTTTCGGATTGGCAATTATGTATTGAAAAAATATTTAATTCTAAGAAACTTAAATATTTTGGAGAATACTTAGAGATGAGTGAAACATTATTTTTAGATAATATATTTTATAAATCACCTACTTATAGTTATAAGAGCCTTGAGACGAATTATAAATTTGAGTTTGATTCTGTTCCTAAAGTTATATATCCTAAGATTACTTTGCTTGGAATTAGCCCAAGAGGAGATTCGATTGCTATTGAGGATATTCAAGGAATTTATTATCCTTCTTTTGGTAAATTTATAGGGAAAGGTGGGCGATTGAGTTGGAAAAGAACTGGCATTGGAGATGATGTGTATGCTGATTTAATTAGAGTTTCATTAGATTGTAAGACAGGAGGGTATACGTCTGATTCTGCTACTTTTACAGGTAAGCAATATTTTGACATTCCTCAAAAAGGAAAAATTACGGATAAAATTGTGACAGAAAATGGAGAGCCCAGCTATCCGCGTTTTGATTCATATAGTAAACGATTAGTTGTAAAGAATATTTACCCTGATGTTGATTATGACGGTGGATTTGGAATGCGGGGAAATAAATTTGTTGGGTCTGGAAATTCAAAAAATCCAGCTAAACTTATTTTTAAAAGAAATAATGTTCGGTTTTTAGAAGTATCTGCTTTATCATTTGCAATGACAAAAGAAAAAATAAATGGTAAACCCGCTGCAATCAAATTTTACCTAGATAAAGACTCTATTATTCATCCTGGATTAAGTTTTGTTTACCAAGTAGAAAAAAAAACTGTGACATTACTAAGAACCGATGATGGCTTAGAAAAATCTCCCTATTTTAATACTTATCATAAAATTGACATGTATTTTGAACAATTGATTTGGAATATTGATGAACCTAAAATACAATTTAATTTTTTACCAAATAACACTCAAGGAGAAGCTTTTTTTGAATCACAAGATTTTTTCTCGAAAGCCAGATTAGATGCTATTAAAAGTCAGGAAAATATTAGTCCTGTTCAAAAAATTAATGATTATTATAACAATAATGGAAATTTACTAACATTTAGCACTGTTGATTTGGCTAAATATATTAAATATTTAGCAGTTGATTTAAGGCCTATTATTTTTAAGATGGCTGTGTTTGGTTTAATTTACTATGAGCCAGAAACTGATTTAATAACTATAAAACCTCGCTTGTTTGATTATATAAAAAATTTAAAACACGAAAAAGATTATGACATATTAACTATTCATTCTGTTTTTCCTAACAAAGATAACGCAACATTAAGCTTAGTAAATAATTCTTATGATTTGACAATTAGGGGAGTAGAAAATATTTTGTTAAGTGATACTCAAAAAGTATTTGTTTTTCCTAAGAGAAATGAAGTTGTTTTAAAAAAGAACAGAGCGATTGAATTTTCAGGGACTGTAGCTTCGGGTAAGTTTGAATTTCACGGAAAAGATTTTGTGTTTGATTATGATTTATTTAAAATTAAAATGAAAACAATTGACTCGTGCAGAATATATGTTGTATCAAATGAACCAGATATAAATGGAAATTATCCATTTAAAAGAGTTCAATCTATTATTGAAAACTTAAATGGAGAACTTAGAATTGATGCTCCTAAAAATCACAGTGGATGGGGAAAAGCAACAACATTTCCTCAGTTTCAAAGTTTTAAAGAGAGCTATACCTTTTATGACAAAAAAACTATTTTTAAAGGTGTATATAATCGCAGTAAATTTTATTTCAAATTAGATGCATTTACGATTGATAGTTTAGATAATTTTAGAAGTGAAGGATTAGTATTTGATGGAGAGTTTTCGTCCTCAGGTATTTTCCCAACCTTTAGAGAAAAATTATCTCTTCAAAGCGATTATTCTTTAGGTTTTATAAGAAATACACCGCCAGAAGGATTTACATTATATGGAGGAAAAGCGAAATTTGAAAATGAAATACGATTAAGTAATAAAGGATTAAGAGCGGATGGTAATTTGAATTACATAACATCTACTACTACATCTAAAGATTTCATTTTTTTTCCGGATAGTATGAATACGATGGCTAATAATTTTGATGTAAAAGAACAGATTAATCCTATTGAATTTCCTCAAGTTCATGGTGATACAGTTTATATCCATTGGGTTCCATATAAAGACTTAATGCTAGCTTCAAATAAAGCTAGTTCTTTTAAAACCTATAATACAAAATGTACATTTAAAGGCAGATATTCATTAAGTCCACAAGAATTAAGGGGAAAAGGAATTGTTGATATGTTAAAAGCAGATATTGAATCCGTAAATATTTTATTTAAACAACATCAATATTTTGCGGATACCGCAAACTTTCATTTAAAAGCAATAGGTGAAGAGGGATTAACTTTTGCTTCTGATAATGTTAATGCAAAAATGGATTTATCTAAAAGGATAGGAGAGTTTGTTGCTAATGGAAAAGCAACTATTGTAAGATTTCCTAAAAATCAATATATCGCCTATATGGATAGATTTAAATGGTTTATGGATTCAGAAGAAATTCAACTGGGAGACGAAGGTAAAAAATTAGATAGGAATATTGAAAATGCTATTGATTTAGAAGGACCTGAATTTATATCTGTTCATCCAAAACAAGATTCTTTAAGATTTATAGCTCCTGCAGCAAAATATAATTTAAGAAAATATATTATTAGCTGCATAAACGTTCCGTTTATAAATGTAGCTGACGCTAGACTTTTTCCTGATTCGGGTAAAGTAACGATATATAAAAATGCTGTATTAGATACGTTAAAACATTCAACTATTTTAGCTAATACTGTAACTAAATATCATACCATTACCAATGTAACGGCAAATATTTTTGGAAGAAAAAATTATTTAGCGCAAGGGGAATATCAATATTTAGACGAAAACAATAAAGCTTATTTAATACAATTTACAACAATTAAACCCGACACATCTGGTCAAACGGTATCATCTGGAATAATTACTGAAGATTCTAAATTTCAGTTTAATGACTACTTTAGTTTTGCTGGTAAGGTATTTTTATTTGCTTCTAATAAATTTTTAACTTACGATGGTGGCACTAAAATAGTTCACAACTGTGGTAAAATAGGTAAAGCTTATTTAAAATTTAATGGAGAAATTGATCCTTCTGAGATTTTAATTCCTTTGCCTCCCAATACTACTGATATGAATGACAAGCCCGTTGGTTCTGCAATTATTTATGGACAAGATACTAATATGGTTTATTCTTCTTTTGTTTCGTTAAGAGGTGGCCGAAAAGATATTGATGTAATTGGAGCTGATGGTTATTTGGGTTATGATAAAAGTTCTAAAGAATATAGAATTACCAATAAAGAAAAGTTTATCGAACAATCTTTACCAGGAAATTACATAAGTTTAAATACCAATAATTGTACAGTGTATGCAGAAGGTAAAATGGACTTAGGCGCTGATTTAGGTCAAGTTAAATTTAATACTATTGGAATTGCATCACACAGTACAATAAATGATTCAGCAATATTTGAATTAATGACTACTATTGACTTCTTTTTTGATAAAAATGCATTAAAAAAGATGATAAAAGATATAGAAGTGTATAACAATACATTATCTCCTATTGACTTTAGTAATAAAGTGTTTAATAAAGGAATTACAGAAATATTAGGAAAAGAAAGGGCTGATAAAGCAATTTCGGATTTAAATTTAAATGGTTCTATTAAAAAATTTCCTGATGAATTTGAGAAAACATTTATGATTACAAACACCGAAATGCGTTATAATAAAGTTAGTAGATCATTTATTTCTATTGGAAAAATAGGATTGGGTGCCATTAATAAAAATGAGATATACAAACAAATTCCGGGATACATTCAAATTCAAAGAAAAAAAGGAGGGGATAACTTTACTTTATACTTTGAATTAGATCAACAAAATTGGTATTATTTTTATTATTACAAAGGAGTAATGAGTGTAGTGAGTAGTAATGCCGAGTTTAATAATTCAATTAAAGAATTAAAAACTAAAGATAAAAAGCAAGAAGTAAAAAGCGGACCATCATTTCAATTTAATTTATGCAGCCCCACAAAGCGCGACTTATTTATAAGAAAAATGAAACAATTAAACACCTCTGAAGAGTAATTAAAAAGCCTAATATTACTATTAGGCTTTTTAATTATACATAAATTTAATTTATAACAATAGGTATTGTTCTAGGGGCTTTTATTTGATAGCTTAATATTATTTTTTTAGTATCTTTTGCTGAAATTATAGTTCTCCAATTTAATTTTCCTGATATTTCATCATATTTTGCGCCCGACAATTCTTTTCTTTCAATTGAAACTGATTTGTCTTGAGATAACGGTAATTGATCTTCTATATCTATTTCAATTTTTGAATTTCTAGAATTTTTCATAATAAATTCAAATGTATATTGATGCAAAATATCATTGTCAATTATTTTTTGAGAACACTTTTCTTTTATTTTTTGACGTTTTATAGCAATATTTTTGTCAATACCCAGAGATAATTGCATGGTATCTTCTGTACCACCTGGATTTAAATTTGTACTACCTACATACGAACCATCATAATATATTGACGCTAAACCTCCCATTGTAATAGCATCTTCCCAATCAGGTAAAATAGCAGTTAGATAAACGTTAGTGGTTAATTTAGGAATAGCTTTATAACGATATAGTGTTTTTAAATCTTTTACCATAATAGCTGCAAAATGCTCTTTACCATCGCTGGGTATATTATAATTTAATCGAATTTCATATTCCATTTCAATCAAATTTTCACTAACAGTTGTATAATCATATGCGTTTTTAGCTGCTTCATCTTTTTCTGAAAAAGCTAATGCTTTACTTGTTATCATATTATCTTCATAAACAGATCCGGCAGTTACTGGCGTTTTACTATTATTTATTTTTTTATAATTATATGTGGTATAACCTAAATACCAAGGAGATAATTCTGGCAAATTATACGAACGATTAGGATTAGCTGTAGATAAAATTAATTTTACATTATTCCAATCTATACCTGATTGTTGGTAAATTTGGGCCTTATATGTTAATTTAATGTTTTGATCATTTGAGGTTGCTCGTAAATCATAAGAAGGTGTCCAACCAGCATTAGTAATATAATAATTAATATTTATGCTAGCTTGAGTTGGTATATCAGAAATCACATGCACCAAAATTCTATAATCGACTTTCTCTATATCTCCTGTATTATTTTGATTAGCTAATTCATTACTAACCTCTGTTAATCGTTGATTTAATAAATTTTTTAAAACCTCATATTTTTCTCGTTCGCGTTTTAATTTTAATTGTTCATGATTTATGTTATATAATTTTTCTCTCAAGTAAGTTAATCCATCTTTTAATAACATGATGCTATCTTTTTTTGATTGACCTTTATATAAATTATAATTCAACAGTACATTTTTTTCAGTTACTAATACTTCTGATTTAGAATTTATCTCTTCTATCAAATAATTAATTTCTTTTAAACTATCATTTACGAGTTTTAATAATTTTTTATATCGAGCATCTCCATTTAATTTTGCTTTATCTAATTCGGGATAATGAATTTCATGTTGAATATCTGTAATAATGAAATTCCCATTTCCGGAAGCCTGAATTGCTTCACTATTAATACAATTCTCTAATCCCGAAAAAATTATTGTGTTTTGTCCAGCAACTAAATTAACAGAAATCGTTCTAAACACTTGTGCTCCCTGAGTATAAACAATTATTTTTTCGGGTTTTGATTTACTATTTTTTTCAGATTCTGAAGCATTAAGATTAAACAGATTTAAACACAATGCAATAATTATTAGCTTTTTCATAATATAGATTTTTATAATTTCTATACAGATGACTAATAATTAAAAATTCCATAAATTATTTTAAAAAATTATCTAGATAAGCTATTATTATAAGGAATTCGATTAACAATTGAACGCCCTAAGGTAACTTCATCGGTGTATTCTAACTCATCCCCTACTGCTATTCCTCTAGCAATAACAGATAATGTTAAATTATATGGTGCTAATTTTTTAAATATAAAAAAACTAGTAGTTTCGCCTTCCATGGTAGCATTAAGTGCCAAAATTATTTCGGCAACTTCTTGCTGCGTAACTTTATTAATTAATGAATCAATTGTTAAATTACTTGGCCCTACTCCTTCCATAGGAGAAATCAATCCTCCTAAAACATGATATACTCCCTTATACAAACCCGTATTTTCAATTGCCATTACATCTCTATAATCTTGTACTACACAAACTAATTTTTGATTTCTTAATGGATTAGAACAAACATCACAAATGTCGTGATCTGAAATAGTGTGGCAATTTTTACAAAATTTTAAATCATGTTTTAAAGATTTTAATATATCTGAGAAATTGACAATATCTTTTTCATCTTGTTTAATTAAATGCAACACATATCTTAATGCTGATTTTTTTCCAACACCTGGTAAACTTGAGAAATGTTCAACAGCCTGCTCTATTAATTTTGATGAAAATTCCACTTTATAATTACTCTAAATTGTTTGAGTGTAAAAATACAACTTACTAAATATAAAAATAAGTCTTATTACTATTAGTTTTAACAACGTATGACTCATATATATTTTAAATTAAAAATTGACATATAAATGTGTAAAACTGCAAAAGATAATTTTTAGAATTCTATCTTATTTCTGTAATATTGATTAAGACTTCTTAAAAAATGAATAAAAAAACATATTTGATTACTCTTTTTAAAAAATATATTTTAATTGCTTTACCCTTTTTTATGGCTATAGCATGTAGTAAATCATCATCAAAAAAAGATACTCGAACTGTATTTAATTACAATGAAATGGCAGGTATATCAACACTTGACCCTGCGTTTTCTAACAACACTGAAGTTATTTGGCCTATCAATCAACTGTTTGAAGGTTTAGTTCAACTGGATGATTCACTACACGTAAAACCATCAATTGCAAAAAAATGGAACATCAGCACAGATGGATTAATTTATACATTTATTTTACGAAATGACGTTTATTTTCATGATAACGATTGTTTTAAAAATAAAAAGGGAAGAAAAGTGACATCTGAAGATTTTTTAATATCCTTCAATAGATTATATGACCCAAAGGTAAGCAGTGCCATTTCTTTATTAGAAAATATTGACAAAACCGAAAAAACACATTATAAAGGCTTTTCTGCTCCAAACGATTCAACGTTTATTATTTATCTTAAAAAACCTTTTAGTGCTTTTTTAAATGTACTAACAATGAAATATTTTTCAGTCATACCTCAAGAAGCTATTGATTTTTACGGTCAAGATTTTAGAAGAAACCCTGTAGGAACAGGGCCATTTAAATTTAAATATTGGGAAGAAGGAAGTAAATTGGTTTTAATAAAAAACGACCATTATTTTGAATTTAAAGACTCTATTAGACTTCCTTATTTAGATGCTATAAGCATATCGTTTGTTAAGGATAAAGAAACAGCTTTTATGGAATTATTAAATGGCAAATACGATATGTTAAGCGGAGCTGATGCATTTAATATTAATGAAGTATTAGATAAAACAGGAAACTTAAAACCGATTTATGCAGATAAATTTAATTTGCAAAAACAAACATTTTTAAAAACAGATTATTTAGGAATTTTAATTGATGAAACCATTGATATTGTAAAAAAATCACCTTTACGCCTTAAAGCTTTGAGAAAAGCAATTAACTATGGATTTGATAGAAATAAATTAGTAAAATACTTTAGAAATAATATTGGATATCCAGGTACCTCGGGTTTTATCCCAAAAGGTATGGTTTCATTTGATGAAAAGATTGTAAAAGGTTACACTTACAATCCAGAAAAAGTAAAACAATTATTAAAAGAAGCTGGATATCCTGACGGGAAGGGACTACCTGAGATAATTCTTCATAGCACTGATAATTATTCTTCTCAAACAGAATTTATTCAATCTCAATTAGCAGACAATCATATTAAAATAAAAATTAGTGTTGATAAGCCTGTTGTTTTGAGACAAGCTGTTGCTGGTTGTGAATATAATTTTTTTAAAAAATCATGGGTTGCCGATTATGCAGATGAGGAAAATTTCATGAGTTTATTTTACAGTAAAAATTTTGCTCCTATTGGATCTAACTACTGCCATTATAAAAATGAAACATTTGATGCTCTGTTTGAAAAAGCAATTAAAGAACAAGATAATACTGTGAAAAATAAATTATATCAACAAATGGATCAATTATTAATTGACGATGCTCCTATAGTACCACTTTATTATGATCAAATTATTCGTTTAGTTCAAAAAAATATAAAAGGTTTAACAACTAATTCTATGAATTTGCTAAATCTTAAAACTGTAAAAAAAGAACTAAAAATAAATTAATAAAACATACAGAAATCAATACAATAAAACAGTTATTCGGATAAAATAATTTTTATTATAAATTCAATAAATGATTAACTTTAACCCTCTAATTTAGCTTTACTATCTATTACTTTAAATTTTAGAAATAGTAGCTTTATTAAAAATAAATTACAAAAACAAAAAAACATTATGTGGAAATATTTTTCGAGTAAATTATTAAGAAACAAAGCCATATTTACCAGTATTGTATTAATCATTACTGCATTTATGGGTTATCAAACATCTAGGGTTGAGTTGTCGTATGATTTTGCACAAATTTTACCTGATACTGATAGCACATTTATTGAATATCAAAACTTTAAAAAACATTTTGGCGAAGATGGAAACGTAATGGTTATAGGTTTTAAAGACAAAAACCTATTTGAATACACCAAATTTAAAGACTGGTATGCATTAAGTAAAACCATAAAAAATATTCAAGGAATTAAAGATTTAATGTCTGTACCTACTGTTTATAAGGTTATAAAAAATGATAGTTTGCAGAAGTTTGATTTTGTTCCATTGATACAACATCCAATCAATAATCAAAAAGATGCCGATAGTATTAAATTAACCTTTTTAAATATGCCTTTTTACGAGGGTATTATTTATAATAAAGGAACAGGTGCTAATGTAATGGCAATTACATTTACTAAAAAAGATTTGAATTCAAAACGAAGATTAGAGATTGTTGCTCATATAAAACAATTAGCTGAAGTATTTGCTCAAAAGCATCATATAGAAATGCATTATTCTGGCATGCCTTATATTCGTTCACAAGTAATGACAAAGGTTTCTCATGAAATGACGTTATTCTTAGTTTTAGCTATTATAGTTACCGCTTTAATTTTATGGGCTTTCTTTAGATCTATTAATGTTGTTTTCTTTTCTCTTATAATAACCGCTATAGGCGTTTTATGGTCGATGGGAATTATGCAATTATTTGGTTATAAAATAACCATTATGTCGGGCTTAATA
Source organism: uncultured Flavobacterium sp. (assembly GCA_964541155.1). Classification (GTDB taxonomy): domain Bacteria; phylum Bacteroidota; class Bacteroidia; order B-17B0; family Aurantibacillaceae; genus UBA4416. Next base: position 275,993 of record CAZIPC010000004.1, on the reverse strand, counting down.
CCACCGTTGATTATGGTTATAGGTTTGCCTAACTGTATATTTTTAATAAATAAATATCAAAGTGAATTTGTACTACATGGTAATAAAATAAAAGCCATTGCCAGAAGTATTGAAACGATTGGAGTTACTTTATTTTTAGCTAATATTACCACAGCCATAGGATTTGGTGTACTATACTTTACAAAAAGTTTAATGTTAGTAGAATTTGGAGTGGTTGCCTCTATCAGTGTTATGGCTACTTATCTTATCACATTAATTTTAATTCCTATAATATTAAACTTATTACCTACACCAAAAGAAAAACATACCAAACACCAAGAAGGTAAAATAATTACCAAAGCACTTGATTTTGTAGATCATTTAGTTCAAAAAAGAAGAGCAACTATATATGTGACTACAACTATAATAACGGCAATTTGTTTTTGGGGAATGACATTTATTGACATGAATGGATTTGTTGTTGATGACTTACCTAAAAAAGATCCTATTTATACAGATTTACATTTTTTTGAAGAAAACTTTAATGGAGTTTTACCTTTTGAAATTGCAATTGACACTAAAAAAGAAAATGGATTATTTGAAAATAATGCTAAAGCCTTGTATAAAATTAAAGCCATGCAAAACATGTTGGCCGAATATCCTATTTTTTCAAAACCCTTATCTATCGTAGAAGGAGTTAAATTTTCTTACCAAGCGTATAAAGATGGTAACTCAAAATATTATAAATTACCAAGTGTTACAGATTTAAAAACGCTGTCAGAATATAATGGTTCATTAAAAGGCAAAAACAACAAACTCGCTAATTTTATTGATAGCACAAAACAAATAACAAGAGTGAGCTACCAAGTTGCCGATATTGGTTCTAAAAAAATGAAAGAACTAATGAAAATTATTCGACCAAAAATTGATTCAATTTTTAACCCTAAAGAATACCATATAAGTTTAACCGGGCATAGTTTAGTGTTTTTAAAAAACAATGATTATTTATTATCAAATTTATTAGAAAGTTTATTAATTGAAATTATTTTAATTGCTATTGTAGGTATTGCACTATTTAGATCTGTAAGAATTATCATTTTATCAAAATTACCTTGCCTTATTCCGTTGGTAATTACAGCTGGCATAATGGGTTTTTTGAACATTCGCTTTAAGCCATCTACAATATTAATATTTAGTATTGCCTTTGGAATATCTAGTGATGGTACGATTTACTTTTTAACTAAATACCGCCAAGAATTGAAACGGCATAATAGAGGCGCAGCAGCAGCAATATCTGCAGCAATTAAAGATACAGGATTAAGTATGGTATATACATCTATTATATTATTTTGTGGATTCTCTATTTTTTCAGCATCAAGCTTTGGAGGAACTGTAGCATTGGGAATTTTAATGTCTATTACATTATTAATCTCAATGTTTACAAACATCATTTTATTACCTGCAATTTTATTATCAATAAATAAAAAATCGATGAAGAAAGAAATTATGGAACAGCCACTAATTGATATAGAAGATAGTTTAGATTAAACAAAAAATAATAAAAAAGGGCAAAGAAAAATCTTTGCCCTTTTTTATTATTAATAGAGATAGTTACATATTTTCAATAACTAACGCGCTAGCACCGCCACCGCCATTACAAATTGCTGCACCACCAAATTTGGCGTTATTTTGTTTTAAAACATTAATTAAAGTAACAATAACTCTAGCTCCTGAACAACCTAAAGGATGACCTAAAGAAACAGCTCCTCCATTTACATTTACTTTATTCGCATCTAAATTCATTAATTTGATATTAGCCAATCCTACTACAGAAAACGCCTCGTTTAATTCAAAATAATCTATTTCACTAACTTTTAACCCAGCTTTTTCCGCAGCTTTTGGTAAAGCTAAAGATGGAGTTGTGGTAAACCATTCTGGAGCCTGTTCAGCATCTGCATATCCTTTTATTTTAGCTAATGGCTTTAAACCTAAAGCATCTGCTTTTTCTTTACTCATCAAAACTAAAGCAGCTGCACCATCATTCATTGTAGAGGCATTTGCAGCAGTAACTGTTCCATCTTTACTAAATACAGCTTTTAAGCCTGGTATTTTTTCGAAATTTACATTTTTATATTCTTCATCTTCAGAGAAAATAACTGTACCTTTCTTAGTTACGATTTCTACAGGTACAATTTCTTCTTTAAATTTTCCAGCAGCCCAAGCAGCAGCAGAACGTTTATACGATTCAATTGCAAAAGCATCTTGATCTTCACGAGTAAAGTTATGCTCCTTTGCACATAAATCTGCACAATTACCCATTGGCACATTTCCATATACATCTGTTAATCCATCTTTTGCTAATCCATCTACCACCACTCCATTTCCATATTTAGCACCCCAACGGTTATTTTCCAAATAAAACGGTACTTGACTCATACTTTCCATTCCTCCGGCTACCACAACATCTGCATCTCCTAGCATAATAGCTTGAGCAGCTAATGAAATTGATTTCATTCCACTTGCACACACTTTGTTTACAGTTGTACAATTCACACTATCTGGTAATCCAGCAAATTTTGCAGCCTGACGCGCAGGAGCCTGACCTAAATTAGCTTGTAATACAGACCCCATAAATACTTCATTAACTAGTTTTGGATCTAATTTAATTTTATCTAAAGCGCCTTTAATAGCTACTGCCCCTAATTTAGTGGCAGATACTCCTGATAATGAACCTCCAAAAGAACCTAATGGAGTTCTAACAGCCGATACAATATATACTTCTTTGCTCATAATAAATATTTTTATATGTTTTGTGCGCCAAATGTAGCGTTTAGATTGTAATTTAAATTTCTATTCCCCTAAAAATGATTAACATTTTTGAAAGTAATTAACAATTAATTTTATTTTCAATTAAAAACGAATACTTTAATTTTAAACTATCTTGTTTTTTATGATATTTTAATAAAATTAAAATTCAATTTATGTGCAAAAACACAACAAAACAATACCTTTGATTCTTGAAATAAAATAATATGTTTTTACGATTTTTACTTTTCTTTATTTTAATTGCCATTGTTGAAATTTATTTCTTGCAAGCTATTAAAACAATTTGCGTTGATTACAGCCCTCAAAAGAGGAAAATCATTTTATGGATTGCATACCTTTTTGCTGGATTTAATTTAATATTAAGTTTAGTAGCTATGTTTTATCCACCACCAGAATGGAATAATTTTTTTAGATTTATTTCATCCATTGGCTTAATTTTATTTGTATGTAAACTCATTGGGTCCTCTTTTTTATTAATTGATGATTTATTTCGTTTACTTAAATGGACTGTTACTTTATTTCAAAAAAAACAACCCATTACAGATGTAGATGGCAATCAAATCAGCAGACTTAAATTTTTAAGTTATTTAGCTATCACATTTACTGTAATTCCAGCTATTTCTTTTTTATATGGAATGGTAAGAGGTGCATACAAATACAGAATACATAAAGTAAAAGTATCTTCTCCAAATTTACCCGAAGCATTTGAAGGGTTTAAAATCGTACAGCTATCCGATATACATTGTGGAAGTTTTATGAGTACAGAACCTCTTATAAAAGCATTTAATATTGTTTTAGATCAAAAACCAGATATTATTTTTTTTACTGGAGATTTAGTAAACAATGAAGCAATTGAAACAACGCCACATTTAAATACTTATAAATTATTAAAAGCACCTTATGGCGTATATAGTACATTAGGGAATCATGATTATGGCGATTACAAACAATGGGAAAGTGATGCACATAAAAAACAAAATTTAGAAGACTTAAAAGCTATTCACGCGGCATCTGGATGGAGGTTATTAATGAATGAACATGTGCCTATTGAAAAAGATGGGCAAAAAATTGCCTTATTAGGTATAGAAAACTGGGGTGGAAATTTAAGATTTCCTAGATACGGTAAATTAGAAAATGCCTATGCTGGAACCGAAAATTATCCTTTTAAAATATTATTATCTCACGATCCATCACATTGGGATGTTGAAGTTAGTCAGGAAGAAAAGTATAAAGATATAGACCTCACGTTAAGTGGCCATACGCATGGCATGCAGTTTGGAATAGAAATACCAGGTTTTAAATGGAGCCCTTCACAATACATATACAAACACTGGGCTGGATTATATAAACAAGATAACCAATATTTATATGTTAATAGAGGATTAGGATTTTTAGGTTATCCAGGAAGAGTTGGTATTTGGCCAGAAATAACTGTCATTGAACTAACAAAAGCTTAATAGGTAATTTTTTGGTAGTTTTATTTTTTTGAATCTGAATTAGCTTTAATTAAAGTATTTATTTCTTCTATTTTCTTTAAAGAATAATTATCCTTATTATCTTTTAGTGTATTTGCTTTTATATACAAACTTAAAGCATCTTCATAAAATTTATTTTTAAAATTTAAATCTGCTAAAGTGATTATTTGCTTATATTTTTTTTCCTGAATTTCAGTTTTATTTTTTATTAATATAGATTTAGCTATAGAATCTTCTTTAATTTCTTGTTTCGTTGTTTCTACCTTGTCGTTTTCTTGCTTTTGAACAACTGTCATTTTTTCACCACCAAATTCAATATTATTTATTTTACTATTCTCTCCTTGAATCGTTTTATTTGAATCTTGCTCTGAATCATCAATTGATTCATCTTCCTTAACAGGGATAGTATTATACTTTTCTCTTTCTAAAGGAGTTTGATTTTCTATGTCATCATTATAAACATTTTTTACTCCTTCCTGCTCATCTTTGTATGCTCTTAATGCTCTAAACAAACAAGCTGCTAGGTAATATTGTCCTTTTTCTGAGCCTAAAAATTTTTCATCTTGCGGATTGGTTAAATAACCAATTTCTGTTAAAACACTAGGCATAGATGTTCTCCATAATACCCATATACTTTGTCGATGAACTCCCTTATCAACCCTTCCTGCTTTTTTAGAATATTGTTCTTGAATTTTTAAGCCTAAAGATGCACTTTGGATAACATAGCTAGATGTATAATTACTCATGATAATATAACTTTCTTCACTATTAGGATCAAAACCCTGGTATTTAGCCTCATAGTTGTCTTCTAACAACATTGCAGAATTCTCTCGTTGAGCAACTTTCATTTTCCCTTCCTCATTTTTTAAGCCCATAACATAAGTTTCTGAACCGTAAGGCTCTGGGTTGGCTGTTTCTACAACAACTAATTTACCTCTTGAATTTTTAAACGTTTTTGGACGTAATTTTCCCGTTTTCTTGTCTCTAATCATAACCGGTTTACCAGCAGCATTACAATGAATAGAGATAAATAAATCAGCATTATTTTCGTTAGCAATTTTAGCTCTATCTTCTAGTTCAACAAAAATATCCGTTTTTCGAGTAAAAATAACTTTTACATCTTTCATTTTTTCTTCTATAATCTTACCTAATTTTAAAGCAACGGCTAACGAAACATCTTTTTCTTTACAATAAGAGCCTGAACATCCTGGATCTTTTCCTCCGTGACCTGGATCAATAACAATAGTTTTTACTTTATGTTTTAACCCATCTTTATATTGATGAAATGAACAAAAAACACAAACGATTAGTACTTGAAAAAAGGCTAATTTCATAAATTTATTATATTTTTTTATCATCATATTTGTAAAAAATAGCTACCAATTATATAGTATTTGTTAGATTTGTATGCTAAGGTAAATTTAGCAGTAGACAGTTATTAATACAGATAAACATATATATTTTTTACTCTTATTATTGTTAATAAGTAGCAGCTATGTTTTTGGTCAGTCAGATCTCAAAAAAAACACAACTACTCTTACAATTCCTAATAAATCAGGAGGCTCATTAAACACTAACACACTAACAACTAATCCCGACAGTTCAATAATTTCAAAAAAAGACTCAATAGCAACACCAGATGACTCTGAGACCTTGGAACATCAAATTATATATAATGCAAAAGATTCTATTAGGTATGAAGCTAAAGGAAATAAAATTTATTTATTTGGAGATGGCTATGTTAAATATGAAGACATGAATTTAACAGCAGAATTCATTGAAATTGATAGTGAAAAGAGCACTATTACAGCCTATGGAAAAATAGACAGCATTGGAAATCAAATTGGGAATCCGGTTATGAAAGTTGAAGGCCAAGAATCAAATGCCAGAAAAATCATTTATAATCTAAAAACAAAAAAAGGAAAAATTTACGACATGTCATCAAAAGAAGGAAGCCTTTTATTACAAGGTAGTGAGGTTAAAAAAGATAGTAATAATGTGGTTTACATGAAAAATTTAAAATGTATACCTTGTGAATTTGAAGATTCAAAAACATTGTTTAAAGCCAAAAAAGCAAAAGTTATTCCAAATGATAAAATAGTGACTGGACCTATGTATTTAGAAATTGCTGGCGTGCCTACTCCATTAGGATTACCATTTGGCTTTTTTCCAAACACTAAAAAAAGCCACTCTGGTGTTTTAATTCCGTTTTATGGAAACAGCCAAGCTTTAGGTTTTTACCTTAAAGATGGTGGATTTTATTGGGGAATAAATGAAAAAACAGACATGACTATTAGAGGGGACATCTATAGTAATGGCAGTTGGGGATTAAGAACATTAAACAATTATAACGTAAATTATAAGTATAATGGATACATATCATTAGGATATTCTGAATTTAGAACTGGTGAAAAAGAAATACCTAGTTCCTATGCCAAACAAAAGGACTTAGCTATTAATTGGAAACATACTCAGAACCAGAAAAACAATCCAAGTATTCGTTTTAGCAGTGATGTAAATATTAGAACATCAAAATACAATAAGTTTAATGCTCAAAATACAGGACAATATTTAACAAACACATTTCAATCTAATATAAACTTTGCTAAAACATTTAAAATAGGTGTTTTATCTATAAATGCCAGACACGACCAAAATACTCAAACTAAATTAATGAATATTACTTTTCCTGAGTTAACATTTAATGTAAATCGTTTTTACCCATTTAAAAATGAAAATAGAGTAAAACAAAATCCAATTGATAAAATAGGAATTAGTTATTTACTTGAATCTAGAAATACATTATCTGGTATAGATAGTACTATTTTTAAAGGAAATGTAGGTGATAGTTTAAAGTATGGATTTAGGCATTCACTTCCTATTTCTACAAATATTACACTATTTAAATATTTTACATTTACGCCAGCTCTTAATTTAAGTGCAGTTATGTACACTAAAACAACACGAAAAAATCTTGATGAAAGCACCAATAAAATTATAACATCAACCGATAAAAATTTTAAAACAGGTTATGATGGCTACTTTAACACCTCGTTAAGTACTAAATTATTTATGGATTATTTATTTAAAAGTAAACGTATAAAACAAATTAGACATCTATTAATTCCAAGCCTTGCTTATACATATAGACCTGATTTTGGGAAAGAGCAATATGGTTTTTGGAAAGATGTTATAAGTGATACTACTAATAGATATAAAACTAAATATTCTATTTTTGAAAACAATTTATTTAATGGCCCTGCACAAGGTACTCAAAACAGCTTGAGTATAAATTTAAATAATAATTTAGAAGCAAAAATAAGACGTAAAACTGATACTGGTTATGTATTTAATAAAGTAACATTACTACAAAATTTAAGCTTTGCAGGAAATTATAATTTTGCAGCAGATAGCTTTAAATTAAGCTTAATTTCAGCAACAGGTCGTACTAAAATTTGGAAATATTTTGATTTAGTTTTTAATTCTGTATTTGATCCATATTATTCTACAATTACAACTAATACACTCACAAACACACAAAAAACATACAGAACAAGCCATTTTTTATTATCAGAAAATGGAAGATTAGTAGATTTTAAATCAGGAAATATTGCTATAAACGCCTCATTTAGCTCTAATTCTTTAACAGCATCTAAAGCTAAAAAACCAGATTTAACAAACGGTGCCGAAAGAGGGGCTGTAAACACTAATCAATCTCAAGAACTATTACCTTGGAGTTTAAATATATATTACAATATCAACTACTTTAAAAACCTCAATAAACTTAAAGAGATACAAACATTAAACTTTAGTGGTAATATAGATGTTACAAAATTTTGGAAACTAGGCTTAACCAGTGGCTATGATTTCACTAATAGAAATTTAAGTTATACCAGCATTAATATATACAGAGATTTAAAATGCTGGGAAGCCAGAATTGACTGGGTTCCATTTGGTTTTAGAAAAAGCTATAGTATTACTATAAATTTAAAAACAAGTATGCTTAGCGATGTTAAAATACCAAGACAAAGACAATGGTATGATAATTTTTAGTTATTGCTAATTAAATGAGTTTGTTTTAATTGCTGTTTTAATATTGAATACAATTCTGGAGATTTTTGAGTACCTATTCGATAAATAAATCCACTATTATCTTTTAATTCAATAAACTCATTACCGCTTGTGTAAAAACGAATAATTCCTTTACTATGTAAATTATAAACTGCACTTCTAAAAATATGTTTTTTATATCTGCTTTTTCTGACGTGACTAATCGTTTCTAAATTTATCTTAACCCTTCTTGCTGTCCAAAACCCATCGATAATAATATATGTTTGATATACTTGGGTTCTCATATGTAAAATAAAAGTTAACATTGCAGAAAACATCATAATCAATAACCCCAATAAGAAAAAAATATTTCCCGAATTGGGTATATCTATCGCTGGATAATATCCAATTTTAAAAATTGCAATTTGAATAGGCTTTGGATTTTCGCTCCAGTAATATCCTACAAAACAAAAAAAAGCAATGATAGTTCGCCATATTATACTCAAGCGATTGTGCCCCATATATTGTTTTTCATCAAATATTTTGTTTTGCATTTGCATTTGCATTTTTTTATTTTTTGAGTAATGTCATAAAAATTTCTCTTCCCTCTCTGGGCTTTATAGAGTTATAACAGTTTGCGAATTGTTTAATTTCAAAATAGGGGTTAAACAAATTAATATATTCAATAGTACTGCCACCAAATGGAGGATGGTCTTTATTTAAAGCATCATTAAATAACAATCCTACTAATTTACCATTTGCATTTAATAATTCATTCATATGTTTAGCATATCTTAGTCGAAGATTAGGATTTAAGGCGCAAAAAAAAGTTTGCTCTAATATTAAATCATATCTATTTTGATGTTCAAAAAAATCCTGTTGAATCAATTGCTCATCTGGAAAATGAGGAAATCTATTTTTGAAATTTTTTAGAGGTGTTTCTGCAAAATCTAAAACATAACTATTTTTAAATCCTAGTTTATATAGTAATTCAGCCTCATATGCATTTCCAGCACCTGGAATTAAAATACGTAAGTCTTTATTCTTTAATTGCTCAATATAACATTTTAAGGGAGTTGATGCGGCTCCTATATCCCAACCAAAATCATCAGTTTTATATCTATTATTCCAATAATTTGGAGTTAAATCATGCATTTTATTTTTTTTATAAAGTTAAGATTTAATTTACTAACTTTCTTTCAAATTTAATGAGTTTGTTAAAACATCCAATTATAGCATTTTTAAAATTGATTCGAATTGAGAATCTTTTAATTATAGCCATTACACAATGGTGCATAAAGTATTTAATTTTTACTCCCATTAATCCGTTCTCAACCTTTACTCCTTTTTTATTTACAATTTCACTAACTAGCACTATTTTAATAGCCGCAGCTGGTTATATCATTAATGATTATTTTGATGTAAAAACAGATAAAATTAATAAGCCACACGCCGTTGTAATTGATGTTTTTGTGAAACGAAGGTGGGCCATGATACTTCATATTTTATTTAATATTATTGGATTAATGTTAGGTTTTTATTTGGCTTTAACATGTCATAACTTAAAACTTATACTAATTCAACTATTAAGTATCATTTTGTTATGGTTTTACTCTACTCATTTTAAAAAACAATTATTAGTGGGAAATATAACTGTTGCTATACTAACTGCCTGTATTCCACTAATACCATTAGTGTATGATTATTATTTAATGAAAGAGGCTGATTCGTTTACTAAATTAATAACTTATGCATTCATCAAAACACTTAGTATTATTACCTTTGGATACGCCGTATTTGCATTTTTAACATCATTTGCCAGAGAAGTCATAAAAGATATAGAAGATTACAAAGGAGATATGCAAACTGGCTGCAAAACGATGCCTATTGTATGGGGAGTTATTACTAGCAAAGTTGTTACCTTTTTCATCATCACAATTACAATAGGTCTTTTATTATTAGCTAGTATTAAATTTTATAAAAACAAACAAATCATTGCCGTTTATTATATTTTATTTTTTGTAATACTTCCATTAATGGGTTTATTAATTCAAATTATAAAAGCTAAAAACAGTAGAGATTTTAAGCGTTCAAGCTTAATACTTAAGCTTATTATGTTATTTGGAATAGCATTTACCCTAATTATTAATTTTTTTTATTACTAAATTTATAGCTGTATTTTTTTCAAATTTCTTAATCATGAATATCGTAGAACAACATATTAAAGAATTTCCTTATAAACTTATTTTAGGTTCAAACTCACCTCGTCGCCAAGAATTATTAAAAAGTTTAGGATTTACATTTTTAAATAGACCCATACATGCAGACGAATCATTTCCTGTAAATTTACAAGCAGAAGAAATTCCTTTATATTTAGCCGAAAAAAAAGCAGATGCTTACGAAGATGATTTAAGCGACGATGAAATTTTAATTACTGCAGATACAATTGTTTGGTGTGAAGGCAAAGTATTTAACAAGCCCGCTAATTTTGTTGAAGGGAAAAAAATGTTAGAAACTTTAAGCGGGAAAATGCATGAGGTATTTACAGCTATTTGCTTAAAAAGCGGAAATAAACAAACTACGTTTTATGATGTAAGTAAAGTATACTTTAAAAAATTAAAACCAGAGGAAATTGAATATTACTTAACCAACTATAACCCATACGATAAAGCAGGTGGATATGGTGTACAAGACTGGTTGGGTTATATTGGAATTGATAAAATTGAAGGTAGTTTTTATAATGTTATGGGACTTCCAGTTAAAGAACTGTACGAAGAATTAATCAAATTTTAATTAAGTAATATAATTTATACACTTTTATAATATTCAAATAAATCAATTGCTTGCTTAGCCTCTTTTACATCATGCACTCTAAGAATTTTTGCTCCGTTTTGCAAAGCTATAGTATTTACAACCGTTGTACCATTTAATGCAGTAACGGGGGATGTATTAATGATTGAATTAATCATTGATTTACGAGAAAGGCCTACAAGAATAGGAAAACCCAAACTTGTAAATTGATTCATATTTTTTAGTAACTGAAAATTATGAGAAACCGTTTTTCCAAATCCAAACCCTAAATCAATTATAATTTTATTGAATTTTTTACTTAAACAGCTATCAATTTTATCTTTAAAAAAATTTAATAATTCCTGTTCTATATTTTGATATACCGGATTTAACTGCATATTTTGAGGAGTGCCTTTCATATGCATCAATACATAAGCGATTTGATGTTTAGCCACTACCTCTATCATTTTTTCATCCATATCACCTCCCGAAATATCATTAATAATGTCAGCACCAAAATCTATAGCAAATTCAGCCACTTTAGAGGAATAGGTATCTACTGAAATAAACGTATTGGGAAACTCTCTTCTTAAAGCAATTAGAGGTTCTTTTAATCGTTTAATTTCATCTTCTACAGAAATAACTTCTGAATTTGGCCTTGATGAAGCGGCTCCAATATCAATAATAGAAGCCCCTTCGCTAATTTTCATTTGAGCATCTTTTATAATATCTGTAACTGTTGAATACTTCCCCCCATCATAAAAACTATCGGGGGTTACATTTATGATGGCCATAACTTGAGCTTTTTCAAAACTCAATTGTTTACCATTTGTTAAATACTGATTCATCATTTTAATTAAATTAGCGGTGTAAATATATGAATACAACTTCACAACAATACGACTCTGCCATTAATTTATGTAAAGATCTTTTTTTGAAAAAAATGAAAGATTATGGCACAGCTTGGCGTAATTTGAGACCAAGCTCTTTAACTGATCAAATTTTTATTAAAGCTCAACGCATTAAAAGCATTGAGGAAAAAGGCACTCAAAAAATTATTGATGATATTACAAGCGAGTATATTGGAATTATTAATTATTGTATTATTTCATTAATTCAAATAGAATTACAAAATGACACAAGACTAGAACTTCCTTATGAAGAAGTTGAAACATTATATATTAAATATGTTAGTAAAACTAAACAACTAATGGAAGACAAAAACCATGATTATGGTGAAGCTTGGAGAGACATGAGAATTAGTTCATTAACCGATTTAATTTTAATGAAAATTTTTAGAGTAAAACAAATAGAAGATAATAAAGGACAAACTATAGTAAGTGAAGGCGTAGATGCTAATTACATGGATATGTTAAACTACGCTGTGTTTGCTTTGATTAAATTAAAAAATAAATAATTATTATTCTTTTAGGAGTCTAATAAATTCAGGTACAATTCTTCAACTTTTTTGCGAGCCCATGGTGTTTTTCTTAAAAATACCAAACTTGATTTTATACTGGGGTTATTTTTAAAACAATTGATATCAATATGATATGCTAATCCATCCCATCTATAATGTTTAACGAGATGCTCTAAAATAAGCTGTAATGTTTTTCCGTGTAAAGGATTATTTTTCTGTTCTATCATTTATTTAAACTTTCGCTTGCTTTTCTAACACTACCATGCTTTAACAGTAATTCCTTTGCTAAATCGTAATCTTCTATTCCTGTATTTTTCATAATCATCCTGGTGCCTCTATCTACTAACTTATGATTACTCAATTGCATGTCAACCATTTTATTACCTTTTACACGACCTAATTTAATCATCACTGATGTTGAAATCATATTTAGAACCAATTTTTGCGCCGTGCCTGATTTCATTCGAGTAGATCCTGTTACAAATTCAGGACCAACCACTACTTCGATTGGAAAATTAGCTACAGAGGCAACTAGTGAATTATGATTACATACGATACATCCAGTTTGTATATTATGTTTATTGCAATTCTCTAATGCTCCTACTACATAAGGGGTTGTACCTGAAGCTGCAATACCTACTACCACATCATTTTGATTAATATTCCATTCTTGTAAATCAATCCATCCTTGATTAATATCATCTTCAGCAAATTCAACAGCTTTTCTGATAGCGGTATCGCCTCCTGCTATTAAACCAACTACTCTACCCTGCTCTATACCATATGTTGGGGGGCATTCACTGGCATCTAAAATCCCAAGACGCCCGCTTGTTCCAGCGCCCATATAAAATAATCTACCACCAGACTGCATTTTTTCTACAATTAAGCTTATTAATTTTTGAATTTGTGGTATAGCTTTTTCAACTGCTAATGGTACAGATTTATCTTCTTTATTCATATTTATTAATAATTCCTGAACACTCATCGTTTCGAGGTTATTATAATATGAATCGGATTCGGTTGTTTTTTGCATCTTATTTTATTTTTTTCATTGGGAATTGTTCTAATTTTTCTTTTCCGTCAATTAATCCAGAAATAGAAGCTACTATAGAATCTTGCGAAATTTTTAAATAGGTAATTTTAGTTGGAAAATCATGTGTTGGATTTTCAAACACTAATTGATTAGGAGATAAGGATGTTAATTTAAAAGCAACAGGCTCTTCTTTATTTTGTCCTTTTACACTTACAGTATAATACCACTCATTATTTATCTTTTCTAAATTAATTGATTCATAAAATGCAGTATCATTATTTTGTAGTATATAACTTTCGCCTTTGTAAATAGAATCACACACATACCTCCAATTCTCAACAAACAAATCATCATTTGATATATTTTGCCAAGAACCTATAAACCAATTTGCCTGTTCTATAGAGTTAGGAGAATAATCCTTACACATATCAGATTTCTCCTCTGAAGAAGGCTTGGTGTTACATGATAATAGCAACAAGAAAGAAAATAATATAAGATTAGTTTTTTTCACTTAAGCAAATTGTTTTACGTCCTTATCATTAATTTCTTTGCCGCATAAAATAATTAAACGTTCAATTACATTTCTAAATTCTCTAATATTTCCAGTCCAACTTTTATTTTGTAATTCCTTAATAGCATCTTTAGTAATTACTTTTTTTTGCATTCCATATTCTTTGCATATTAAATTCATAAAATGTTCAGCTAACATTGGAATATCTTCTTTTCTATCATCTAAAGATGGAACTTGAATTGGAATGACGCTTAATCTATGAAATAAATCTTCTCTAAAATTACCTTTTTCTATTTCTTTTCTTAAATCTTTATTTGTTGCCGCAATGATTCTTACATCTACTTTTATTTCTTTATCTCCACCTACTCTAACTATTTTATTTTCTTGTAAAGCACGTAATACTTTAGCTTGAGCTGGCAAACTCATATCTCCAATTTCATCTAAAAAAATAGTTCCTCCGTCTGCTAATTCAAATTTACCTTTTCTAATTGCAACTGCACCTGTAAAAGCGCCTTTTTCATGTCCAAACAATTCACTTTCAATTAAATCAGCGGGAATAGCGGCACAATTTACTTCCACCAACATGGCGTTTGCTCTATTACTTTTATGGTATATTTCTTTAGCAACTAATTCTTTTCCACTTCCATTTCCACCTGTTATTAAAACCCTTGCATCTGTAGGCGCTATTTTATCAATCATGTCTCTAATATTATTTAAGGCTTTTGAACTACCTACCATTTCATGAGATTTCCTGATTTTAGATTTTAGATTCTTAGTTTCTGTAACTAAAGTTAGTTTATCTATTGCATTACGAATTGTAACGAGCAATCTATTTAAATCAATTGGTTTAGACAAGTAATCAAATGCTCCGTTTTTAACTGCTTCAACGGCAGTTTCAATACTTCCATGCCCACTCATCATTATTAAAGGTGAGTCTGTGCCATTATGAATTAGTCGGTTTAATAATTCAATTCCATCTAATTTAGGCATTTTGATATCACTAAGGATAACATCGTACTTTCCTTTTAATGCCATATCTAAACCTTGCTGTCCATCCTCTGCTTCATCAACAGTATATTTCTCAAACTCTAAAATTTCTTTTATCGTTCTTCGAATTGATTTTTCATCATCTATGATTAAAATTTTAGACATCTGCAATTTTAACTTTTACATTCAAAAATTCATTTTTTATATTTTTCAAAAAAGGTATTTTAATCTAATCTTTGTTTTACTGCTTCAAACAAAATAATGCCTGTTGCTACAGATACATTTAATGACGCTATATTTCCTTTCATCGGTATTTTCACCTGTAAATCGCTACGTTTTAGATATTCGTTTGATATTCCGTTTTCCTCAGATCCCATGATAATAGCAGATGGCTTAGTTAAATCAGCATTAAAATGATAACTATCTGTTTTTTCGTGACAGGCAATAATCTGCAAACCAGATTCTTTTAAATACTCTATACTATTTTTTAAATTATCAACTCTACAAACTTTCATCCTATTTAAAGCTCCTGCACTTGTTTTAACCGCATCTGCATTAATTTGTGCTGCGCCACGGCTAGGAATAATTATAAAATCAACACCTGCACAATCAGCACTTCTAGCTATTGCTCCAAAATTACGAACATCGGTTACTCTATCTAAAATTAAAACTAAAGGTGTTTTTCCTTTTTCAAAAACATCTGCTAATACATCTTCTACATCGTAATACGTTATTTGAGAAACAAAAGCCAATACGCCTTGATGATTTTTAGAAGTTATTCGATTAATTTTTTCGGGTGGTACAATTTGAATCGGAATTTCTAAATCTTTAATAGCTTTTCTTAATTCACTATACAATTGATTAGATAGCCCTTTTTGAATAATAATTTTATCTATTTCTTTTCCTGCATTAATTGCTTCAATAACGGCACGAGTACCAAAAATTAAATTATCTAAATTTTCTTCAGAATTTCTATTATTTCTTCCTCTGTAATGATCCATATTGTTGCAATTTAATTAAATGTTATATTGAGCCTATAACAAATGTATGTTTTTTACTCATTTTTTAGATTGATGTTTTGTAATTATATTAACAACTAAAACTGCAAAAACATGTTATTTTTTTACAAGATTTAATTATCTTTATCAAAACATGAAAAGAAAAATAATACCCCTCATTCTATTATCAATAGGCTTATGTGGCTTATTTAGTAGCTGTTATTTATTAAATGGTAAAAATAAATGCGATACCTGCCCTAGCTTTAATCATACTAAAAGAAAGCATTAATCTAATTACTTTATTTTATACCTCAAACCAAGATATAGCATTCGCCCATAAATTGGCCCCCATACCATACTTGCATCAAAATACTTACTATATGGTGCATCACTACTTATAATTGGATTTATTTGTTTGTAATTTAATGCGTTTTCGACACCTATATAAACATTAAAATCTGTTTTTTTTACTTTAATTAAATAAGTAATTTGAGATAATACGTTAAAGAAATGTGGTGAATAAGCGGGGCGTTGATATTCTGATGGATTTAAATATGTTTGAGGTAATCTTTTTTGGCCATTGTATTGAAGTGTTGCATCAAATAACCAATGTTTATTTTTTGTTTCATAACTTATATTTACAAAAGCCCTATGCCTTGATAATAAAGCTTTTTGCATTAACCCAGTTTGATAACTCACTTTTGTATCTACAAAACGGTATGCTGTTTTAATATGTAATCGTTTACGAATTTCCCAACCAAATTCAATTTGAGCTGTATTTGAAAATGATACACCTTTTAAATTGTAAAACAGTACCTGTTGAGTATTTGCATCAACATCAACTACAACTTGCTGAGTAAAATCAGTACGATATAAATCAAACATAATGTATGCGTCTTTATAATTTAACGTCATTTTTTGTGTAAAATTAAAGCCATAATTCCACCCTGTTTCTGGCTTTAAACCATATGGCATATTCACATCACTTTGATAAATTATCCACTCTCTTGATGTAGCCATAAGAGATGCATTTTCAATTAAAACATTTGCGGTTTTTAAAGCATGTCCACCACTAATTCTAAAAACTGTTTTATTTTGATTTAAAGCATAACGCATGTGCAAACGAGGTGTAAAAAACATTTTATAATAATTATGATAATCAGCTCGTAAGCCTGCCACTAAATTAAATTTAGTTCCTGTACTATAAGAATATTCGGCAAACACACCTCCTACTTTTTCATTGCGATTAAAATTAGTAGAACGGTACAATTCGGCAACGTTATCATTCATGTAACTAATCCCTATTTTATAGGTATTATCTGTTGTTTTAATAATTCCTTGAAATATGTAATTTGCATAAAATGTTTTTTGTATCCCAGTATATCTATTTTCGCCATAAAAATTATGCTGCTTATGATTTAAATACGATAATTGTAATCCCATGCTTGTTCCAGGTTTTTTTCTAAACACATAACCCGTTTTACTGTATAGCTCCCATTTTTTATTTGTAATTCCTATTAAATAATATGGCAACGTATCGCTATTGTTTTTTTGTAGTGTTTTTAATTGCCCTCCTTCTCTTCTATCTTCTAAATAACCTCCTCCAAACTGCGCTTCAATATTTTTACCCGATTGGTAAATGTATTTATTCATAATATTATACTGTTTACCTATTGGTATATCTATAAACTTATCATTATTTAAATCTTCCGACATAGGATTAAAATTAGCATGAGTTAATAACCCCACTGCAAATTTTTCATTAAAACGGTGTTTTAAATTTAAATTATATTCATTCCGTGCATTTTGATTTAAGTATGAATTAAAATTTAATTTATCTGCGGTTTCAGGGTTTTGAAGTTCGGTATTAATTTGTCCGGTTAAACTTTCATAACCATTAACTACCGATCCTGATCCTTTACTTAATTGAATTGATTGAATCCATGTTCCTGGAACAAAACTTAAACCGTAACCATTTGCCAGCCCCCTCATATATGGCATGTTTTCTTTAGTGATTTGAGCATATTGACCAGATAAACCCAACATTTGTATTTGCTTAGTTCCAGTAATTGCATCTGTAAAATTTACATCTACACTAGGATTAGTTTCAAAACTTTCGGATAAATTACAACAGGCAGCTTTCATTAATGAACGCTCATTTAATGTTTCCATTTTCATAGCATTCAAATATGACAACTCTGTTCCTGTGGTTTCATATACTATTTCCACTTCATTTAATGCTACTCCTCCTTTTAAACGAATTGACAAAAACCTTGTAGTATCTTTAATTAGCAATGGATCGCATTTATAGCCAAGCGCTGAAATTATTAATTGATTTGTTTGATGAGATAGAGGAATTGAAAAAAAACCATTTTCATCTGTTGTTGCACCAATAGTTGTATTTAACCAAAATATGGTAACACCTGGAAGAGGAATAGTATCCTTGTTATTGATAGATATTTCTTCGACTCTTCCTTTAATCTGACCATGAAGAAAAGTAGAACAACATAAAGTCAATATAAATATAACAAGTCGATTAAAATGCATGAATTATTTTTTCTTACAATCTGTAGTTTGATATTTACAACATGACGGTAATTTTTTATAAGCAATACTATCTGCTTGTTGATTGGATGTTTCGTGTCCAGCCTTTGCAATTACTTTTTCAATTTCAGAAATGGTTACTTTATTTAAATCATATGTTACCGTAAGTAATTTTGTAGACTCATTCCATATTGCATTTTTAACTCCTTTAATATCGGCTGCATTTTCAATACGGTCTTTACATTCCTCACAATTTCCTTTCACCAAAATAGTAGATGTTGTAATGGTTGTTTGCGCATTTATTTTAATTGAAAATAAAATTCCAAATAATAATATCTTAAAAACTTTCATATTCATTTGTGTTTTTTATTATTGCTTTCTATCATATTTACAACAATCGTGTAACTCGTTATACACATGGTCATCTGCTGTATACTTTACATTATCATAGCCTACCGATGCAATGTTTTTTTGTATTTGATTTAAATTAATTTTCGTACTATCAAAACTAACCGTAATCATTTTTGATTCTGTATTCCAATCAGAAGATACTACTCCATTTACTTTTAAGGAGTTTTCAATTGTTTCTTTACACATATCACAATTACCCCATACTTTAAAAACAGATGTGGTTATACCATTAACCGTGGTAGTTACAACCTTAGTATCATCTGCATGTGTTTTAGTATTACAAGAAACAGTAATACATACAATTATAAGAGGTACGATGTATTTAAATATTTTCATAATTAATTAATGATTATTTTTTGATAAACATGATTTTTATTTTGAGTAATTTCAAGTGTATATACTCCTGCCGACCAATCTGACGTAGTAATTTGATTATTTAATCCCAAAATTGGGATATAACTTATTAACCTTCCTGTCATATCGTAAACCTTTAGCTCGTGAGGATACTCACTACTAATTTGGCTAATATTAATATAACAATAAGTAGATGAAGGATTGGGATATACCTTAATTAAACTATGATTTAATACAACTTGTTTTACTGAAGTAATAATTGGTTTTACAATAAATTGCCCCATCATCCCTGCATCTTCGTGCATTAAAATATGGCAATGATACATAAATGGAATAATGGTATCTGTAAAATCTTCAAATTTTGTAATAAACATGACGGAATCTCCAGGGGGAACAAATACAACATCTTTTCTTCCGCTTTCTTCTAAACTTGGCATACTGCCATTTCTATCAATTAAATAAAACTGAACATCATGTATATGAAATGGATGTCCTACCATTGTTTCATTTACTAACTTCCATATTTCAATCGCATTTAACGGTATTTCGTAATCAATACGCATCATATTAAAAGTACTATCATTAAAATAAAAGGGACCGTCCATAACCATTAAGCTATCAGCTGTAAATCTAATTGTTCTGGTACTACTAGCTTGACTTACAGAATATGTAACATTAGTGGTTAATGAAGATGGAATTGTAGTGATGGCATTTGCTGTTTGAGGCACCACATTAATTTGCATGATGTTAAAATTAATTCCATTCAATGGACTATCCATGGGTGGATTACCAGGAGGCATAGGCATGGTGGGACCACCTTGTATACCCATAGATAATTCAGAAGCATAGCTCATCAAATTAATTATTTGACCATTCATACCATTTAAATCAAGCAAAATTTCTGCACGTTCGCCCGGAGATAATCTAACACGAGTTACATTAACTGGAGCATTCAATAACCCACCATCGGTTGCTATTATTTTAAACTGTTTATTTGAAGTAAATCCAAAATTAAAAGTTCGTTCGCCCGATGCGTTTAGCAATCTCATCCGCACTATTTGAGCTGGTAAATTTGCAGCTACTGTATATCCATAATTTGCTCTTAATCCATTAACCAAAACAGTTGAATCCTGCATTCCTAATGGCATTGCCTGATTTAA
Organism: uncultured Flavobacterium sp.; assembly: GCA_964541155.1. GTDB lineage: Bacteria > Bacteroidota > Bacteroidia > B-17B0 > Aurantibacillaceae > UBA4416. The sequence continues at coordinate 255,455 of CAZIPC010000004.1, read as the reverse complement.
TGAATCGTATTGCTGACACTGGACAATTAGTGGAATATCATCTATACCATATCTTCTGGGCAAGGATAATGAAGCCTCTACTGGATCTCTTACTATAATTAAACCAGCAGCTCCTTTTATGGCTTGCTTAGCTGTTTTCATGTGAAAATGCGGATGATACCAATACGTTGCAGCATTATCCATCACCGTAAACTGAGGATTCCAGGTACCTGCCGGTAAAATTGGGGTATGAGGTCCGCCATCCCATTTTGAAGGAAGATGAATCCCATGCCAATGAACCGTAGTGGTATCTCCAATTTGGTTATTAACTGTAATATTTACGCTATTACCTTTACGAAAAATTAATGTGGGTCCTAAATAGTTATTTGCATTAAAAGCATACGTTTTAGATTTTTTTCCGATAGGAAAAAATTGCACGCTATCTTGATGCATCGTTAAAACATAATTAGGTCCAGCTATTGTATCAGGAATAACTAGTGGTGTTTGGGCATTTATACCAAATGCCCAAACACATAAAAAAATATACCATGTTTTTTTCATCATAAAAAATTATTCCACAAGTTTAATAAGCCACATTATTCAATTACTATTTTTTTAATTTCTGATATTCCTGAAGGAGTAGTTACTTTTATAAAATAAATACCTTTTGCTATGTTATTAATATTTAGTATCTGCTGACTCTCTCCTTGTAATTTTCCAAAATCTTTAGATACCATTAATTTGCCTGTTTCATCAAATAATTCTGCACTTACTAGCTGCTCAGTTGTTAAATTAAATTTAAAATTTAAAATTTCGGCCGTTGGATTTGGAAAAACAGAAACCTGAGACAAAACAGATGTTTGATTTTGAATAGCTGTTACAGTGCCTGAAAAAGCTAAATTATCTACCCATAAATAATCCATATCAGTAGGGTTACTTCCACTTGCTTTTAAAACAATTATGCAAGTATCAGGGTTGTTTCCATCAGTATAACTTAATGGTATTGAAAAATTTGCCCAACTCATAGCCATACCAGAAAGAGTTACGCTTCCTGTGGCAACTGTTACTCTTGTATTTAAGCCATTATCCCAACGCGTTAATTTTACCGATACCGAACCTTGACTATTGCCATAAATCATATGTTGCCATTTACCAGTCATATTTAATGGTCTTTGAGAAAATGCAAATCCTGATTTTGGAGTCATTGTTAACGAATCTAACACGCCACTTACAGCTATTCCATTAACCACACCTAAACCCATTATTGATTTTGATGTTAGTTTTAAATAGGATGCGCCCGGATTACCTGGAGTTCCCATTTCGGCAGTATACACGCCTGCTAAAGTTGTAGTATTATTCATTGTACCCCAATTATTTGGTACAGAGTAATTACCAACAGTTGTCCAATTTTCGAAACCAGAATTTGGTATTTGAGCAAATGCCGATACGCTTGTTAATACAATAGTAGATAAAGTGATAATTGTTTTTTTCATATGTTTATTTTTTAAAATATTTTAATTATAAATGACGCACACTGTGGTGCAATATATTAGTAAACAACAATAGCCTAACTAAACATAGTTAAGCTATCCTTTCTAAATAAAAAATCAGATTAATAATACCCTATACTTAAGGTATATAGGATTGTGGTATAAGACGGGGGGAAAATATTTTTTAAAATAGTTTACCTCACTTTGATGTACAATAAATGCACCATCAAAGTGAGGTAACATTAATGCTGAAAATGTACTAGTTGGTGAAGGAGATTTTAATAGATTATTTGCCTGATGATTATCTTTAACTTTAAAATAAGCCGCCTTATCCTTGCAGCAATTTTTGTTCATTTTCTTTTTCCCACAGCAATTTTTTTCAGAATTCTTAAAAAAAGAAATTCGTTTTACTTTTCCTGAACAGTAATGAGCATTAATAGCAACGCCACTGGTAGAAAGCAGATAAAATAATGAGAAAAATATGTACAAAAAAACTTTCACTAAGTAAATTTAAGTAAAAAAAATAAAACCAACCGTATAATTACATCATCTGTTAATTTCTACTCACAAATTTATATTGAATTATTGAGCAAAAATTCCAATTTTGTTATAGAAATAGAACTGAAATATGATTCCTAACGAGGCTAAAAATAAAATACAACAACTTTCAAAAGAAATAGAAGAACACAACTATAATTACTATGTGTTAGATAATCCAACTATTAGTGATTATGCATTTGATATGTTATTGGAAGAATTAATAGCATTAGAAAAACAATTTCCTCAATTTTTATCAGAAAACTCGCCTAGCCAGCGTGTTGGCGGACAAATTACCAAAACATTTAAAAGCGTAAAACATCAATACGCCATGTTATCGTTAAGTAATAGTTATAATCAAGAAGACTTAATAGATTTTGACAGACGAGTAAAAGAAGGATTAGGAATCATTTCTTCTGGAACATTATTTAATCAAGACATTGAATATGTATGCGAATTAAAATTTGATGGTTTATCGATTAGTTTAATTTATGAAGACGGACAATTAAAACAAGCCATTACCCGTGGCGATGGTGTGCAAGGCGATGATGTGACCACCAATGCTAAAACCATCAAATCTATCCCTTTAACATTAAAAGACCACTACCCTGCTAAGTTTGAAATACGTGGTGAGGTATTTATGCCAAGGCCAGTGTTTGATGCCATTAACAAAGAACGCGAAGAAATTGGGGATGCCTTGATGGCAAACCCTCGTAACGCCGCATCTGGTAGTATGAAAATGCAAGACTCGGCGCAAGTGGCTAAACGCAAATTGGATTGCTTTTTATATTATGTGTTAGGCGATGGTTTACCACACCAATCGCATTTTGAAAATATGCATGCCGCTAAAACTTGGGGCTTTAAAATTTCGGAAGACGCTAAATTATGCAACGGCATTAATGAAGTAATTGATTTTATTAATTACTGGGATAAAAAACGTTTTGATTTACCCTATGACATTGATGGCATTGTGATTAAAGTAAATAATTATAACCAACAACAAAACCTTGGTTTTACAGCTAAATCGCCACGATGGGCTATTGCCTACAAGTTTAAAGCCGAGCAAGTGAGCACAGAGTTATTAAGCATTGCTTATCAAGTGGGGCGCACAGGTGCTATTACACCCGTAGCTAATTTGCAACCAGTGGCATTAGGTGGCACCACCGTAAAACGTGCCTCGTTGCACAATGCCGATATTATAGAAAAATTAGATGTGCGTGTGGGCGATTTTGTGTTTGTAGAAAAAGGCGGAGAAATTATTCCTAAAATTATTGGAGTAGATTTAACCAGACGTAAACCAAATACAGAATCTACACAATACATCACTCATTGCCCCGAATGCAATACTGAACTGAAACGCTACGAAGGTGAAGCTAACCATTATTGCCCTAACGAAAATGAATGCCCGCCACAGGTGATAGGTAAGATGGATCATTTTGTATCGCGTAAGGCCATGAACATTGATAGTTTGGGTGGCGAAACCTTAGTGCAATTATACAATGCAGGCTTAGTAAAAAACATAGCCGACTTGTATGATGTAAAAAAAGAACAACTATTGCCTTTAGAACGCATGGCCGAAAAATCGGCGAACAATTTAATAGAAGGATTAGAAGCCAGCAAACAAGTGCCTTTTGAACGTGTGCTGTATGCCATTGGCATTAGACATGTGGGAGAAACGACCGCGAAAAAAATTGCAAAAAAAGTAAAATCATTAGATGTATTGATACACTCTACCAAAGAAGAATTATTAGCCATTGATGAAGTTGGAGAAATTATTGCCATTAGCATTGCTGATTTTTTTACTAACCAAAAAAACAAAGACATTATTTTACGCCTAAAACAAGCTGGCTTGCAATTTGAGTTAAGCGAAGAACAACAACAAGGTGGTAGCGATAAGCTAAAAGACTTAACCTTTGTGATTAGTGGCGTGTTTGAAAAACACAGCCGAGAACAATATAAAGACATGATTGAACTACATGGCGGAAAAAACTCAAGTTCAATCTCCAAAAAAACAAGCTATGTATTAGCAGGTGATAATATGGGGCCCGAAAAATTAAAAAAAGCAGAATCACTTGGCGTAAAATTAATTAACGAAGAGGAATTTTTGGAAATGCTAAAATAAACCTTTATGTATTTATGGAGAGCCATTTTAGCCAAGTAGCTGTTACTATTTATACTAAAGCAAACTTGCTACAGTATAAAATTGTTTATATAAAGCAAAAAATGATTAAATTTATGAAAAACAAACCAGCCATAAAATGGCGGTTATCTACCCACTATTTGTAAGATATCCGCCATTTTATGGCGGATATAAACAAGTTAGTGCCAATTATTATGACGAGAACCATATTGACAATTTTACTATTTACCATTTTGACATCTTTTCAAACAAAAGTTGACAAATCACTTTTGACAGGAAAATGGAAATTAACATCGCATTTTTACCTAACTGGGACAAAAAAACAGTATTGTGACACCAAAGTATATTCACCGGAGATAACATTATTATCTGACGGAACATATATAATGACGCTAAAAGGCAAGAAAGTTCAAAAAGGTAAATGGAAAATAAATTCTGGGGACATTCTATTTTTATACAACAATCAAGACATCCCTGATGACCCAAAAGTAGTAATTGTAGACCACGGTAATAAAATACTATCCGTTGACAATGAAAAATTGCTGCTTAAAGAAGTTATTTGTGACGAGGCGACTGAAGGTCAAAGTACATATACAAGAATGAAATAACTGGCACTAACAGCAAGCAAGCACAATTTGCGCAGACGAGGTAATAGCTTTTGCAAAAAATTTCGGCAGACATTTTTTTGTTTTTGCAAAAGCAACAAACATTGGTATCTTTAAACAAACATTTCGGTAGACACTGTTTCAAACTACAAACTGCGCCTGCTTGCAATACGTTATGCCCAATGCTATGACGACACAACAGACACAAAACGGACAACGTAAAAACGGTAAGACAATGAAGAAAACATTTTTAATTTTAACTGTTACGACCTTGACAGCAGCGTTCGGGGCGACAGCTTTTTACTTTGGGACAGAAAAATCACAAGCCCAAGAAACCACTCAAACGGCTGACACATTGCAGACCGAACAAGTGAATTTTACTGAACCAGCGGACACAACAGTAAAAGCAACTACAAAGCCAACAACAGCAGACCCTTATCAAATTGCAGTTGACGAAATGACTGAAATGCTAAACGGAACAAAACCATTGAGTTTCAAACGTGCAGTATTCTTGACTGAAAACGCATATTATGGCGGTAAACTCAACTGGACAGAGTTTTGCAATGAAATAGACCAAGTGAAAATTAAAATCAATCAAATGATTATTGCAAAGAACTTGCAACGCTTCCGAACAGCAGGTAATTGGGCTATATTCACGTACATGACAGACAGTATAGCTGAAAACAATTTTCATCCTTACACTTACGACCTCGAAAATTTTATGGGCGACAAGGACTATGAAAGTTTTATGGTTTCATCGCTTTTAAAAACAAGAAAAGGAAACTGCCACTCCTTACCCTTTCTATATAAAATACTGGCAGACGAAGTAAATGTCGAAGCATTTATTGCAACCGCTCCAATGCATGTTTTCATCAAACATAAAGACGAAAAACAACAATGGTGGAATTTGGAATTAACAAGCGGAACATTTTCAAGAACAAGTTTCATTATGGAAAGTTTCAATGTTTCAGACGCAGGAATGGAAAGCGGACTTTATATGAAACCCTTATCTGACAAAGAAAGTGTAGCACTTTGCCTTAACGACCTTTTAGTTTATTACGACAAGAAAACAGGAATTTACTATGACGAATTTGTTTATAAAACATTCACCGCTGGACTTAAAGTTTACCCAAACAGCCTATTGCAACTATCTAAAGTAGATTACCAAAAATACAAACTTGACAAGGCAATGGAAAAGAAAGGGCTGAAAGATTACAGTAAAATAAAACCATATCCCGAACTTGTAAAACTTGAAAAAGAATTAAAAACAACCCAAGATTACATTGCCAAAATCGGTTATAGTTCATTGACTCCCGAACAATACAGAGAAAAAGTAATGCAAATCAAAAATGAATCAACCCAAGCAAAAAATTAATAAATTTGATAACTTCTAATTCAAACAAAATGAAATCAGCAATCAAAAATTTTTTAGTAGTTGTGGCTATCGCCACAACTACTCATATCGCCATTGCTCAAACGCCTTATGACGATTTCGCACCAAGTAGTAAGAAAAAAGAAATGTTGAAGTTGCCCGAAGCAACTTTTAAAGCTATAAATTCTGACACAACGAGTAAGATAAAATTTATTGAGCTTGATAACGAATCTTTGGTTCTAAAATATTTTGGGAAAGATAGTTTGTTGATTGCTCAAACTCAGCTCCAACCTAACAATTTCAAATGGTTAAGCGTTGACCCTTTAGCAGGTAAACATCCCGATTATACACCTTATGGTTTCTGTGCGAATAATCCAATACGATATATTGACCCTGATGGTAGGGATTGGGTTGATGGCAATGGCAATGCAATAAGTCCAAAAGCATTGGGGCAAGTTCAGATTTATATTTTCCATGATAATGATTTTGCGGAACAAGCAATGGTTCAATATAATGCTGCGGTTGCTAAATATGGAGCAGGTGCGGTTGCTTTAAGTAATACGGGAACAACTGCTGGTTTTTCTACTGATTGGGGTAATATGCAAGGCAACATAAATCAAGTTATGATTATGACACATGGAAAGAATCAGTCCATAAAGGTTGGAGAAGGACAACAATTCACAGCAACAGGTGATGGTAAAACAAATATTTCAGGAACCCAAGCACCAAACATACAAGATTTACCGAAGCCTCAAGGAAATGTTCAAAATGCTACCTTGTTTATGTATTCATGCCATTCCGCTGATGCTCAAAAGAAAGCACATGGTGAAGGCGACCACGCTCAAGGTGATTTAAAAGGTACAGGAAAAACAATTGCCAACGTTTTTTCTGAAACATTCAAATTTCAAAGAGTATATGGAACGGCAGGTTCTGTAAACTATAACTCATTTTGGACTAATGGCACAACTCCTTGGAGTGATAGTTATATGCAACCATATCCTGAAGATGGGAAATGGTTATATTACACTCCACCAGCTTTACCGACAACTCCAGCAAAAAAATAAATCATGAAAAGAAAAATGCTATACGTAGGAATAATCGCTTTGATAATATTTGCTTCTGGAAGTTATTTCTTCTTTAAAAAAAATTATTTGGACTATGAATTAGTTTCTCAAATACCAAATAGTAATGAAGAGTTCCATCCAATGGCTTATGAGTTTTTTCATTCAAAAAATGCTTATGAGAGTTTCTTCGCAAGGAATACTAATACAATAAAATTAAAAACAGTTTTTCCAAATTCAAGTAATCTTGATTTTGAAAACTATAGTTATTGTATATTTTTTGGTAAAAGTCTGAACAGTCTGTATTACAGTTACAAAACAACATACTATGACGACCCTTCGCCAAGTTATGCAAGTTGCAGAAGGAAAGGCAAAAAATTCGTTCAAGCAATATACAACGAAACAAACCAAAATAATGACAAAGGAATATTCCTTTATAAAGTAAAAAAGGACGAAGGATTAAGTGGTGTTGACGGTCTGTAATCCTTGGACAGAAAGAAGCACTGGGCATAACAGCACCTACCCAAAAGGCGGGTTTTCGTGTTCCAAAGACAGTTTTATGGTTAATCAAACATTAGTTTTTCAAATCAAGTTTTGTGGTAAAAGTCCCGCCCTTCGGGTAGCTGCAAACCGTTAGTGCCAATTATTATGACGAGAACCATATTGACAATTTTACTATTTACCATTTTGACATCTTTTCAAACAAAAGTTGACAAATCACTTTTGACAGGAAAATGGAAATTAACATCGCATTTTTACCTAACTGGGACAAAAAAACAGTATTGTGACACCAAAGTATATTCACCGGAGATAACATTATTATCTGACGGAACATATATAATGACGCTAAAAGGCAAGAAAGTTCAAAAAGGTAAATGGAAAATAAATTCTGGGGACATTCTATTTTTATACAACAATCAAGACATCCCTGATGACCCAAAAGTAGTAATTGTAGACCACGGTAATAAAATACTATCCGTTGACAATGAAAAATTGCTGCTTAAAGAAGTTATTTGTGACGAGGCGACTGAAGGTCAAAGTACATATACAAGAATGAAATAACTGGCACTAACAGCAAGCAAGCACAATTTGCGCAGACGAGGTAATAGCTTTTGCAAAAAATTTCGGCAGACATTTTTTTGTTTTTGCAAAAGCAACAAACATTGGTATCTTTAAACAAACATTTCGGTAGACACTGTTTCAAACTACAAACTGCGCCTGCTTGCAATACGTTATGCCCAATGCTATGACGAAACCGTAACAGACGAATAAAGACGATAAATGAAGTATAAAAATATAAGAGAAGAAGAACTGAAAAATAAAGTCGGTGCGGACTGGTTCAAATCATTCGACACGACAGAAATAATAGGCAATATTGACTTTACAGCCTTCCCAAAACAATCAAACATTTTCGGACGGACACCGCTAATTTGGGCAGAAGCTAAAACTGGCGACTTTGATATTCCGACAATGTTTGTGCAACTCATCTTGACAATCGGTAAAGCACGAACTTTTGACAAAACTTTGCCACCTGCATTTTTGGGAGCTTTTGACTTCAAAAAAATTGCATTTGTTCCTTATATAAACGTTCAAGACATTTTTTACCTCAATGACTTCAACTGGAACGTCACGCCAAGTAACCACGACACAAAAGAGTTCAAGCTAATAAAAGAAAGAATTGAAGCCAATCTAGGACAGAACAGCTACGTTTACGACTACATTAAAGACGAAAAAGAACTAAAATATTTTATTGCAAACAACATCGCAAAAGCTACAGAAACAAGTAAAATTAAAATTGATAAAAACAATTTTATACCGATTTATTTGCGTTGGCTTGATATTGTAAAACCAATTATTGACGTAAACTGGGACGACCTTAAAAAAGCAAGCATTTTAGACAGCGATTTTTATTTGGCAGACTTGTTTGTTGATGATAAAGACACCAACAAGATTGAAGACGATTCTACAATCCGTGAAAGTCTTTTTGTAATATTTCAAAATCAAGGTTACAAAATTGCAAAGGAGAATATCAAACAAATGTTTGATGCTACAATAAATATCAAAGCAAAAGAAACCTATCAACAGTTTTGGAAACGTTATAAACGACCACCGGTAAAAGAATTTCAAGAATACATAATTGAGCGTAGAGATTTACTTGTTCCGCAAGACATCCGAGAACGGAAAGGAGCATTTTTTACACCAAGACAATGGGTTGAACTTTCCCAAAAATATTTGTGCGATTTGTTAGGAGAAAACTGGCAAGAAGAATATTTTATTTGGGACTGTGCCGCTGGCACAGGCAATCTTCTTGCTGGTTTGACCAATAAATACAACATTTGGGCAAGCACCTTAGACCAAGCAGACGTAAAGGTTATGCACGACCGTATCAATCACGGAGCAAACCTTTTAGAAAATCACGTTTTTCAATTTGACTTTTTAAATGACGATTTTTCAAAACTTCCAAAACCATTGCAAGATATAATCAACGATGAAAAAAAACGCAAGAAATTGATTGTTTACATAAATCCACCATATGCAGAAGCGACTTCAGCAAAGACAGTGACAGGAACAGGCGAAAACAAAAGTGGTGTCACTACACAGTTTAAAATCAACCAGTATTTAAGTCCCAAAATTGGAAACGCCTCAAATGAAATATTTGCATTGTTTATGGCAAATATTTATGATAAAATTCCTAATTGTATTTTAGCACAATTTTCAAAACTTAAATTTATAAATGGCACAAATTTCAAAAAATTCAAAGAATATTTTTTAGCTGAATACAAAGGTGGTTTTGTTGTGCAAGCCGAAACATTTGACAATGTGAAAGGGAAATTTCCTATCGGTTTTAATATTTGGGATACAAGCAAAAAATCAAAATTAAACACTATTCCCACGGACGTTTTTGACAAAAATGGTAATTATATAAAAACGAAAAAATTTTATGGAGAACTACCTCAAAATATTAATAGATGGATTAAACTTTTTACAGATAAAAGTCAAAATCAAATAATAGGTTATTTACCAAGCCCAGCCCCAGATTTTCAAAACCAAAACTTTCTGTTTTTATCAATAAAAATAGGCACAAGACACGTTTATTATTTACCTATAACATCAAAAAATTTATTTGAAACATCTATTTATTTTTCTGTACGTCATTGCATAAGTGCTGATTGGCTAAATTACCGTGATCAGTTTTTGTTTCCAAACGACAATTGGAAAACTGATAAAGCATTTCAAAATGATTGTTTAGCTTTTACCTTGTTTCATAGTCAAAACAGAGTTTCTACAAATGAGAGATTAGTAAATCATTGGATTCCATTCACTGAGCAAGAAATAAATGCAAAGGAAAAATTCGAAAGCAATTTTATGACTGATTTTATCACAGGAAAAATGAAGTCATACAGAGACGAAACAAATTTGTTTAATACCGAAAATGCTATAAAAAATGCCTTTTCTCAAAAAATTGAATTTTCCGACGAAGCAAAAAATGTTTTTAATGCTGGACGAGAACTTTGGAAATACTATCATTCATTTAACGCAATTATTCCTAATGCAAGTTTGTATGACATAAGAGAGTTTTTTCAAGGCAGAAATGCACAGGGACAAATGAACGCAAAAAGCACTGACGGAAAATATACAGAACTAATTACCGAATTGCGAGATAAACTAAATGTATTAGCAAACAAAATTGCACCGAAAGTTTATGAGTATGAATTTCTGCAAGAATAACTGCTGGTAACAGCGGTTTCATGCAATTGCGAAATTTGTGGTCGCCGGACGTTCTGCTTTCGCAAGGAATTATTATCTTAGCAGAAAGTAAGCAGTTACGAAGTTCGCAACTGACATGAAGCCGCAAAACGTTATGGGTAATTAGTTAGACTGAAAACTAAATATGTTCGAAAAAATAGAACGAATTATTAAACTTCTAAAGCCAAAATATTATGATGGCTTGACATATTTTATAGTTACAATTGGTGGATCATTACTAACCAAACCTATATGGGTAGACATCTTAAATTCAATTTTAGCAACATATAATCCAAACTACAAACCAATACAACTGAATGCTGTTGGTCCTGTATGGGACTCTCTAATTGGTCTATCTCTTATTGCAGGTGCCTTGTACTGGAATACAAAAAACCGACTAATAGACCTCCAGTATCATCCAGAAACTCAACCAGCATACTTATCTATAAACAATTTAAAATTACAGTCATTCGAAGAACTGTGTCGGAATATATACCCACTTCTTAATGATAATGAATATATTTTTAAAACTGTTGGGCCAAATTCAGGCTTTTTGACCACTGAAGAACTAAGAACAGATCTAACAATGTGGAACAGATATAAACAAGAGACCATCATTCCAAACAATGCGAAAATTAAAGCCTTATTAGCAGCAAATCAATCAATAATTCCTTCGAAAAATTTGGAGATAATAAGAAAACAAATCTTACATATTGATGCTTTTGAGGAACATTGTCAAAATCCAAATTTTGACTATTCCCAACATAGATTTCCATTGGAATTTAAGAACATCATTGAAGAAACATGTTACAATTCTGCAATATCTTCTGAAGTATTCATGAAGAGAAAAAAATGGCTAAACAAGAAATTTAAAAAAGCAGGAGTAACAGAATGGCAAATAATTGGCTCTTGTTTATTTACTCCTAGCACGTCTAGCGATATGGACATAGTACTTTTGCTTCCAAATGAAAGTACAAAACTAAGGGAGTCTATTAGGGATATAAAATTCGATTTCAAATTGAAATTTAAAATTAGTTTACATGAAACTGCTTTTGCCCAAAATGAAATTGAAGCCTTTCAAAATTTTCTATCAAAAAATAACTTTAAATATATTGGAAATGGGTAAAGACTTGCATTATTCAATCAGACCATTTATTAAAAATGCACTACTGAGACATCAAGCAGTTAAAGCAATTGAAGAAATGGACACGGAAGAATATTATGTTTACAACATAAAAAGAAACTTTGGCTATTCGGACGTACTAGTAGTTCTTAGTGACGCATATACATTTAATCACTATAGTTATTTGAATAAACCAGACATACTCAGAAATGGTGGTTTTTTCCTAGTTGCAAAACCGGAAGCTAGCGTTAACGAAATGAATGATATTCCAAACAAAACAGTCGTTGGTAGACTTGGAAGATTAATGGGAGCATTAAATAAAAATGAGTTTTGGACATACGAACCACCACAAAAAGATAACAACTAACTACCCATAACACACGGTTTGCAACATCGGCACAGACACCAAAGCTTTTGCAAAGGCTTTTGCCCGCTGACGGCGGAAGTTATTTTCGCTTTACAAAAGTCCATTAAACATGTATCTTTATTTAAACGTTTCGGTAGACACGGTTGCAAAACCGCACAAGTTATAGCTGCCAGCCGTTAGGTATAATTATACCAAAGCAAATGAAATGAAATAGTACTACAAAAAATACTTATTTAAAAATTGATTTTTAAAATAAGTATGAACTATAAATAAAAAAAATAAAATCTTAAACCAACTACACTAACAACTCTTCTAATTCAACAAGTGAATTCTATAAAGAAAAGAAATTTGAAATAACACGCTGTTTGAGAAATTTGAATTTAAGGGCATGCGATGGTCGCCAATATAGGTGGCAGGCAAAGCCAACGAAATGCCATCTCCTTCATTATAAACAATAAACTTTCTTGCTATGGAGTAACCCACTTTTGCTTGAACACTAGTATTTTTAGTAATGTTCATTTTGATATAGGCATAAATATCGTTTGTTGATCGGTTTAAATAGGAACTTTTATAATTAGATGTAACATCTGTGAGATGATATGTCCTAACTAAGCCGTTAAAATTTACTCCGCCAAAAATGCAATTTGATAATTTATAATTTACATCTAATTGTAAGGGTAAAAAAACATTAGCTTCTAATTTTTTATTTGGACTTAAATAATAAAACCCTAACATAGGAACAAATAATGGCCCAAATAATTCAACGTTTTGATAAATACCAGCCTTATAAATTAGTTGTTGATGTTTCTTAAATTTTAATACCGAAAGTGTTCCAAATTGAAAATCGTTATGATTTATTTGCTTGTAATCAGAAGCTATTTTAGGTAAAAACACTAGCGTAAATGTATATTTATCATTTAGTATTTTATTAAAACCTAGTTTTAAAGTTGAAGACCCAAATGATTTTTCAGACTCATTGGCAAACAATTTAGTTTGAATAGATTCGAAAATAAAACCTGTAATGATAGACCATTTATCATTTAATTTTATAGGGGTTGTTAAATCAAAAAATTGTTCGTTTACTCGTGTTTTAGATTCACTTGAGTCAAACACTGCATAAGGTGTAGTATTTACATTTAATTTTACCACATCTATGTAATTTTGAGATAACATGATGCACTCAAAAAAAAAGACATTAAAAAATAGAAAATATAATTTCATTAGAAATTAAAATTTATATTGTTTATACTAACTGCCTCATTAACTCTTTTAATTCACCTTCAGTTAAATCTCTCCACTCCCCTATTTTTAGTTTATCTAGTGTAATATTCATTACTCGCACACGTTGTAATTTTATTACTTGGTAATCATACGCATTACACATGCGTCGTATTTGGCGGTTTAAACCTTGTGTTAAGGTAATTCTAAAAATACGTTTAGTATTTGGTTCGCGGCTTACTTTACAAGGCTTTGTTTTTATACCTTGTATTTCTATCCCTTCTGATATGTCTTTTAAAAATTGAGTTCTAACAGGTAAATTAAGTGTAACAATGTATTCTTTTTCGTGTTCAAACTTAGAGTTACCAATTTTATTAATAATTTCTCCATGATTAGTTAATAAAATTAATCCTTCCGAATCTTTATCTAATCGTCCAACAGGATAAATAGCCTGCGAATGGCCAATGGCATCAATAATATTATTTTCTATTTTTTCACTCGTGCATTCAATACCCTTTGGTTTGTGATAGGCTATGTATGTTGGAATAAACTCTTTTGTTTTTAGTTCTTCCCCATCAATTAAAATCACGTCACCTTCTTTTATTTTTGTACTAAAAGTAGCTAATTTGCCATTTACCATAACTCGTTTAGCCTCTATTAGCTCATAAGCTTTTCGTCGAGACGTGAAACCATTATGACCTATATATTTATCTACTTTCATGTATAATTTGAATATTGAATTATTTTTTTTTCTTCTTTTTGCTCTTATAAAGTTGATTTTCTTTTTCGGCGTCGGCAATTAATTTTTTCCAATTATCATTCACATCTTCTGTTAAAGCTAATGTTTCTGAATAATCTGCTTTATCAACCTCCAACACATTTATTTTTTTATTCATAAATGTTTCTATTTCTTGCAACACATTTTTTTCTTCTGGGCTACAAAACGAAACAGCCACTCCTTTATTATTTCCACGTCCTGTTCTGCCTACACGATGCACATAATTTTCGGCAACCTCTGGCAAATCATAGTTAATCACATAATCAACATTGGCGATATCAACACCACGCGCACTAATATCAGTAGCTACTAAAACATTGAATGTGCCATTTTTAAAATCACTCATCACATCCATTCTACTTTCTTGATCTTTGCCACCATGCATGGTTTGTGTTTTAATGCCTACTCTATTCATAGCTTCAAATACACGCTCTGCTCGCACTTTAGTTCTTACAAATACTAATATTCTGCTTTCGGGGTTTTCTTTAACAATGCGTTCTAAAAAGAAACGTTTATCATCCATACTCACAAACATTACCGAATGTGTGACATTTTTAGAAACAGGATCTTTTGGCGAAATTTGAATACGTATAGCATTTCTTACAATAGAGTATGCCAGTTTTTTTATTTTCTCATTAATAGTTGCTGAGAAAAAAAGGGTTTGTCGATGGCGAGGTAAATATTTTATTAAGTCTTCTATGTCTTTATAAAAACCTAAATCCAACATTAAATCAGCTTCATCCAACACTAACACTTTTATATCTCTCAATACTAAATATCCTTGATTAACTAAATCAAAAACTCTACCTGGTGTAGCAATCACAACATCTACACCTTGATGCAATTGCTGTATTTGAGGATCTTGCTCCACACCTCCATATATACCAAGCGTTTTAACATCTGTGTATTTCGCTAATTTATCAAACACTTCGGCAATTTGTATGGCTAGCTCATGTGTAGGAACCATAACAATAGCTTTTACGCCTTGATTTGTGCCTGATTTAGAAATTAAATGAATAATTGGAATAGCAAAGGCGGCTGTTTTACCTGTGCCTGTTTGTGCAATAGCTAAAACATCTTCGCCATTTAAAATATTAGGAATAGCTTTAAACTGAATGTCTGTTGGGCGTTTAAAACCTAACTCTTGCAAACTTTGTTTTAATTCGGGAATGATATGATACTCTTCAAATTTCATAATGTAAAGGTAACATTATTTAGAGTTTAGAAGCTGTTATACAATTCTATCTAGGTAAAACAATAATAAGTCATACTGAGTTTGATATTCTCTGGAATAACCTGTGGTTTGATACTCCTTTGGATTTGCGTAACTTAAATTTTCAAAATTATTTAATAAATGATGATAATTATCTGAATTCATATTTTCTAAAAACACTTTTTTATTGGCTTCTAATAATTTATAAATATCAAGAGCCGATTTATGTATCGATGAATTATTATAGTTTTTAATTTCTAATATAATATCTTGTAGGCGCATAAAACAAACATAACAACAAAAACCTATATATTTACACTTTACTAATTAATATTTAAACATGAAAACAGTTATTACATCAGAACATGCTCCAAAACCTATAGGTCCGTACAGCCATGCCAACATGGTTCCTGCTTCAGGCAACTTTTTGTTTGTATCTGGCCAAGTGGCAAAAGATTCGAAAACAGGAGAACTAACCCTAAGTGATATTAAAAGTGAAACACAAAAAGTAATGGAAAATGTTTCGGCTATTTTAAATGAAGCCCATATGGATTTTACTAACGTTGTTAAAACTACCATATTTATGAAAGACATGAATAACTTTGCAGCGATGAATGAAGTGTATGGTTCTTTTTTTAGTGGTAATTTTCCAGCAAGAGAAACCGTTCAGGTAGCCAGATTGCCTCTTGATGTTAATGTTGAAATATCTGTAATTGCAGTTAAATAATTTTTAAAGCCATCATTAGATGTAATGATGGCTTTAAATTATATTAATCCAGATCTTCTTAATAGTGCTTTAGGATCAGCATCTCGGCCTCTGAATCGTTTATATAAAATAGACGGGTGTTCGCTTCCTCCTTTTGATAAAATATGGTTATAAAAAGCAGTTGCCGTTTCTTTATTAAAAATTCCTTTTTCTTTAAAAGCTTCAAAGGCATCAGCATCAATAACCTCAGCCCATTTATAAGAATAATAACCCGAAGAATAGCCTCCTGAAAAAATATGAGAAAAAGAACATGACGTAATTGTTTCCGCAACGGTTTCCATTAAATCTGTTTTACTTGTAATACTTACCTCAAAATTCTTAACATCATTAATAGTAGTTGGATTATTACTATGCCATGCCATATCTAGAGTGGCTAAACCAATTTGACGAATAGTTGCTAAGCCACTTTGAAAATTTGAAGAGTCGATTATTTTTTGAATTAAATGAGCAGGTATAGGTTCTCCAGTTTCAAAATGCTTTGCAAACAAATCTAAACACTCTTTTTCGTAGCACCAATTTTCTAAAATTTGAGAAGGTAATTCAACAAAATCCCAATACACGCTTGTTCCCGACATACTTGCATAGTGTGTATTAGCACACATACCGTGCAAAGCATGTCCAAACTCATGAAACAAGGTTGTTACCTCATCAAAACTTAATAACGATGGCTTACTTTCTGTAGGCTTTGTAAAATTACAAACTATAGATACATGCGGCCTGGTATTAATTCCATTTTCTATTTTTTGATTAATAAATGATGTCATCCACGCGCCCTGTTGCTTTGAGGCTCTAGGAAAAAAATCAGCATAAAATACTGCTAAAAAATCGCCAGCTGCATTTTTAACTTCATATGTCGTAACATCCTTATGATATAATGGAATATCAAATCTTTGCTCAAAAGTTAAACCATATAATCGTTTTGCTGTTTCAAAAACACCTTCAATCACATGCTCTAGTTTAAAGTATGGTCTTAAAATTTCATCGTCAATTTCAAATTTTTGTTTTTTTAATTTTTCAGCATAATAAGGTAAATCCCATTTTTTCAAATCTGCTGGCCCTCCATTTAATTTTACAAATGATTTTAATTCTTCTAACTCTTTTTTAGCAAAAGGCAAGGCATTATCTAATAAATTATCTAAAAAAGATATAACTTTTGTTGGAGATTCTGCCATTCGTTCTTCTAATACAAAATCGGCATGTGATTTGTATCCTAATAACTCAGCGCGTTCATGTCTTAAAATAGCAATTTGCTTTAATACATGTTGATTATCACGCTCATTATTTTTAAATGCTTTAGAGCCATAGGCTTTAAACAATTGCTCTTTTAAAGTTCTATTATCAGAATAGGTCATAAATGGGCCATAACTAGGATAATCTAATGTAAATACCCATGCGTTTTCTTTTCCCTTTTCTTTTGCCGTCATTTTTGCAGCTTCAATAACACCTTCTGGTAATCCTGATAAATCGTTTGAATTAGTAATAACCAACTCAAAGGCATTACTTTCGGCTAATACATTTTCACTAAAAACTAAAGATAATTTAGAAATTTCTTTATCAATGGCTCTTAATGTTTCTTTTTGAGGCTCGTTAAGTTTAGAGCCATTTCGAACAAAACTCTTATAGGTTTTATGTAATAATGTAAATTGTTCTGTAGTTAATTGTAATGTGTCTTTATGCTGATAAACATAGTCTACTTTTTTAAAAAGTTTCATATTTAACATGATATCATTTGAATAATCGCTAAGCTTGGGCGAAATAACCTTTGCTAATTCTTGCATCTCTTTAGACGTTTCGCATGAATTTAAATTAAAAAAAGTTGAACTAACTAACTCTAACAATCGACCAACTTTTTCTAAAGCCTCTATTGTATTATAAAAATTAGGTTCTTCATGATTATTAACTATATCATCTACCTCTGATAAACCTATTTTTATACCTTCATCTATAGCTGGCAAAAAATGTTCAACTTTAATTTTATCAAATGGAATTGTATTTAAAGGAGTATTAAATTTTAATAAAAATGGATTATTCATAGATATAAGGTTTATTAAATATGTTGTATGATTATTGGCAGTTTAAAAACATTAAAGCGCAATTGAAGTATTACTTACTTTTCTGTATAAAAAGGTTGTGTAAATATGTCTGCGAGCAAATCTACCTTGAGAATCAGCATTTACAAGCTTAATATAAGTGTTTTCAGGAACGCTAAAGTATTCATATCCACTTCCATCTTGAAAATCTATCCGCAAGCGTTTTCCGGTATACGATATATCTTTAATTGGCGAATTAGTAGTTGTTTTTGTATATTCTTCTAATGAGGATTCTATTGTTTCAGGAGCAATACTTACTAAAAAATGATACGCCTCAATAATTTGTTTGCTTTTCTCTTCTACTTCTAATTTCAAAACCTCATCATCTTGTATTTTATCTGGATGATATTCTTTCATGAAATTACGATATACGCTTTTTAATTCGCTCAACGATACTGATTTATCTACACCTAACAACTTTCTATACTCTATAATTTTTCGCATGTTTTATTTTTTGGCAAAGATAGGGTTTATTTAATGATCAATTTGATGAAAAAAGTAATGTTATTATTAAACCAAAAATTGGTATTTCATTAAAAAACACTTTAAAAAACTTTATCACAAAGAAAAAAAATTGTAAACTTGAGGTATCTGATACTTTATTAATATTTAAATTCTTTACTAATTATGTCTATTTTAATTGCAGACAGTGGATCTACTAAAACAGATTGGGTTTTACTTGAAAAAAACAATATCATTATTCAATTTCAAACCATTGGATTTAATCCATATTTTCAAAGTAGCGAAGATATTTACAATGAAATTAAAACAAACTTAATTCCTGTATTACAAACTCAATTAAATACAATTAATCACATATCATTTTACGGTGCTGGATGTTCTACACCTGAAAAAATTCAAGTTGTTAAACAAGGATTATACTTAGCATTTGGAAATATTAGCTCAGAAGTTAATCATGATTTATTAGCTGCGGCAAGAGCTTTATGTGGTAAAGAAAAAGGGATTGCATGTATTTTAGGTACAGGTAGCAATAGTTGTTTATATGATGGAAAAGATGTTATAGAAAATATTCCTTCTGTTGGATATTTATTTGGTGATCATGGTAGTGGTGCTACTATTGGAAGAACCTTTATTCAGCATTATTTTGACAATAAACTGCCTTTACATTTAACTAAAGCTTTTGAAAATGCTGGATATGACAGAGAAACTATTTTAGAAAACGTCTATAAAAAACCAATGCCTAGTAAATATTTAGCAAGCACTGTAAAATTTTTATCTAATTATGATAATGATAGTTATATAAAAAATTTAATTAAACATTGTTTTTTAGATTTTTTTGATGCTCAGGTATCTAAATATACGGATGCAATAAAACAACCTGTTAATTCTGTAGGTTCTATTGGGTTTTACTACAAAAACTTATTAGAAGAAGCAGCTCATGAAAAAGGATTTTCAATTGGAAATATTATTAAATCGCCTATAGATGGTTTGATTACCTATCATAGTTAATATTTTTCATTTTATAACAATAAAAAAGACCATCAATGATGGTCTTTTTTATTGTTAATAACAACTTTTTTTATTTTAAAGGAATAATATTCCCTACATAACCAGTACCTGTTTTTGAACCACCACTAACAAATGGTATATATATTACAGGAGGACATACTAATGCCCCTAAACAACCAAATAATATATGCAATGGTTTAATTGATACTTTTGAAGAATTAATATACATTCTATTATCAATCACATCAATACCTAAAGGAGAAACAAATTTCTTTTCTTTTTTCTTAGCATTTGGTGCATTTACACTATACTCATCTCTTTTAACATTACCTGTATTATAATCAAACACAGCGTACTCTAACTTATCTGTACGTTGAGATTTAGATTTAGAACTCTTTTTACTTTTCTTTTTTTCATTTACATTAAATGCAGAACCATAAATTACATACATTTTATCTTCTTTATTCATTACTCTAATGTCATAAATATTCCATCCATCATATGTTTTTGATCTATCTAAGTTTGTAGCCCATACTAAATTACCTGTATTGTCAACTTTAAAAGCTGTTACATTTATTTTTTCACAATAATATCTTGTTGTGCAATTACCTTTTCCATCACAAGTAGTAATAGAATAATTTCTCATACGAGAAGTGAATAACACAACACTATTATTATCAATAGACTGAATATTTTCAATAACATAATCTCCCATTAAAGATTCTTCGTTAGATTTTTTTGCTTTTTTGCTATTAAAAATTCCTGCCTTCTTTTTATCTTGTTTGTCTTTAGCAAACAATTTATCTAAAGTAGCTTTTGAAAATTCAACAAAATTAGCCGAAGTCATTGAATTTGTGCTATTATCTATTTCTGCATAAAAAATGCCATGTAAATCAACGCCTTGTCTATCTTTCTTTAAATCACAATACATTCCGTAGATTTTTGTTTTAGTTGGAGTAACCATATAATCTACATCAAATAAATTTTTATTATCAAACTTTAAAGGATAACTAGTAAACTTTCCAGTAGCTGGATTAACAATAGTTAATAAATTATAGTTAGCGATTTCATTTCTAGCCAACTCTTTTCTTTCTTCTTTATCCATCTTAATATTTGTATTCACATACAACAATCCATCATCGCCAATTTCATAACTTGCAGATAAATATCTGTCAGATGGCGTAGAATAAGGCAAAGACACTTGATTTGCCGCATCAAATGTTAAGTCTGATTTTAAAATTTTGTATTCAAATTTCACATTTTCATTTTTATCTCTTGGTAATTCTGCTCCAATAACTAATCGTTCTCCTGCTTTTTTATTACCAATAACAAACATATTAGGATTACCTTTTTTACCAGAAGCTTTTACTTCATATATTTTTTTCAACTTCACTTTTTGATTTAATTTAGAATCAAACACTTGTGCATAAAGCTCTGCCTTTCCTTTTTCTGTTTTTATCCAAAAAATATTAACTGAATTTTCAAATACAATTTGATCAAAATATTTTAAATCTTTCATCAAGTCTTTATCAGCCTCATTTTCACGATAACCAATTATTGCTTCTTGAGCAACCTGATCCATCGTGTTTTTATCATAAGCCACTAATTTAATTTTAGAATTAGCTTTTGCTGGTTTCCAAGCCGCTTTATTGTACTTAGCGTAAATGTATTTAGAATTACCTCCGATAAATTCATCAAAAAATCCATCTTTTTTATTTTCATAAACTTGTTTATCAGACCAATTTAAATCTATTGTTTGTGCATTTACAAACAACGACATAAAACCTATGCTAAATGCTGTTAGTGTTTTTTTCATAATTATTTTATTTTGTAGTTTTAATTTATATTTGTTAGAAACCAATTCCGAAAGTATATCCAATACCAAATATAAAAGATGGTTGAGAAACTTTAGTTTTTAATACTGCAATTTCAGATTGGTATCCTAATTGATTATTGTAATTATACGTTACAGGATTATAAGTTGTCATGCGGTATCCCATTGTAAAATAAAACTCGTGAGTTGTTGGAACTTTTCCCTCTGTATTAACCTGATATCCATATTTTAATGCAAAAATATTAAAGTTGTATTTTAAATGAGAACTTCCTACTAATATGGTTGATGATGAAGAATAAGTAGATGGCATAACATAATTTAATTTATTGGCATAATTCATAAATGCAAATTCCACAAATCCCATTCCATCAAAAAAATAACTTTCATACATAAATTTTGGAGCAAAATAAAAATAAGGAGAGATTCCATCGTGAACACACGATGGTAAAACTTCACTAGATGATAATTCATTAGCAACGTTATTATCTTCACTTAAAATCAAATTTGAACCAATGGATGAAAATAATCGATCTTTGTTAAAATTAAATCCTATACCACCTTGAAGAGAAAAGTTTTGGTGAAAATTTCTTTCATAATGAAAAGCAACTATACTTCGAGGCATTAAAGTTGGTGTAATTTTTACAATATTTTTAGGATATTCTCCACTGTAAGAACCTGAACTAGACGAGCTACTTTTAGAGGTTGAACTTAATGGGCCAGAACCTTTTGGGGTATATTGTAAATCTAACTCATTTTGTGGCAAAACAGTTTGAGCAATATAGGTGTGACTTATTAAAAAGATAACAAGCAGTAAAAAATTGTATTTAACTTTTAATTTCATATTTAATTAAAGGATTATTTTATTTTAATAAGCGTCACGTAGTTAGTTAAAATTTTTATCTTTTCTTCTAAAGTTAATGTTTGAATTAATTTATTATCTGGCAGTTTTGTAGTTTCTCCAACCGTTTCAATTAAATTTTTAATATAATTTAATTTAATTGCATAAGAAACATTATCTGCTTCCCTTACTGATGCGTTAATTAATCCTATTAACTCTCCTTTATCGTTAAACACAGGGCCTCCACTATTTCCTGGCTGTACAGGGATAGAGGTTTGAAAAGAATTTAAGGCCCCATTATAACCTGTTTTTGAACTTACCTTTCCATCTGTATACTTAGCTTCTTTTCCCATTCCAGATAAAGCTAGAGGAAAACCAATAGTAAAAGCAGAAGAACCTACTTCTATTGCACCACTTTCTTTAAACGCATATTTTAATTTATCAAGTGGTTTAAATGAATCGTCATTAATTTTTAAAATAGCCAAATCATTATCTACATCTTTTTGAACAACAATTGCAGAATATATTTTTGAAACACCTTCACTAGTCATTTCTACCTGAATTTTATTAGCACCATTAATCACATGCTCATTAGTAATCAAATATCCATTTTCTGAAATCAAAATACCAGAACCAGTTGCCTTTACTTCAAAATCAGATTTGGAAACAGATACACTAGTATTTTTATAATTAATTTCCTTGCAAATAAAATCATCAATTGTTACCATACTTTTTCCTGAAACTGCAAATCCAACGTTAGATCCTACGAAAGGAAATCTAGCGCATGTGTATTGAATTTCACCGTTTATTGAAAAAATAATTTTATCATCACTTGTAATCACTTTTATTGAATTTTTCTTAGTCTTTTGCAAAGATGAAGCATACATCCCTTCTACTTTATCATTATGAATTCCCTCATACACAGAACCTATGTACATGCCAGAATTTGTAATTAAAAAATAACAATAATTATCCCAATCTTTAAATCCAAATATTAGTCCAGTTTTCTCATCATTTTGAATTTTCTCTAAATTAAAGCTTGCTTCAATGGTAACATCCTCGCTATTTCCTGCAATACTTATATATCTTGACGTACCAGTCTTTGTAAATGATTCGAGTTCTAAAACCCCTTTATTAATTTTTGCCGAACTTTTATCACTAGAATACAAATCCCAATCATTTGAATTATTACTAAAATTATCTTCAAAAATTCGATTTACTCTTCCGTCTTCAGAATATTCAATATACTTGTTTCCTTTAATAACTCCGTTTACATACTCTAATTCTTTCCATACCTTTCCTGTTTCATAGTATAAAGTGGCTTCTCCATTCTCCAGGCCTATTTCATTGTATGTTTTGCTAGTTTTTAAATTCCCATTTTTGTAATACCACTTACACTTACCAGTATACTTATTTAGATTTTCATCCGTATTGCTAGCCTGAGTGATATTTCCTTCAAAATAAGTAGTTCCCCCATTTACATAAATAGATTTATAAGAATTACCATCTTGTTTTTTTCGATAATAATATGCCTCTTCTTGAGATGTAACCTTACCTTTTTTATCAAAGTAAATAATATCTTGTGCATGAATTGTACAAAATGACATTATTAATAAAAATGCTGCTAAAAAACGATACATTGATTTAATTTTTAAAAACATAAATATATACTATTTTTTAATAATTTTAACATGAAAATAATTGAGAAAAGTTGTTTTTTAATAAAAATAATTAACCAAAGTCGTAATTTTTATCTTAGTTTTATGTTCTTTAATTCCATTTAAATGAAAAACAAAATTACTCTTATTGTTTTTATTACTTTCATTTATAGTGTCTCAACAGCTCAATCTAACTACATATTAAATTCAAATTTATTACATAATATGTTTAATGATTTTGAATTACCCCGTAAACAAAAACGCACTTTTTTAAAAACTAAATCAAGTACTGTTTTAAATAAAATTAATCCTTTAAACTACATCTCTTCTAGCCTTCTCTATTTATATCAAAATGTAGCGTCCGAACAAATACAAGCTAGTTGCCAGTATCAAATAAGTTGCTCTGAAAATATGAAAAATGAAATAAAAACTAAAGGGTTATTATTTGGCGTATTAAGTGGGCTAAACCAACTAGGGAACTGCATGAATAATGTTTTAGATGATTATCCTGGCTATAAAATTAACAAGGATGGAAAAATTAATAATTCAATAGAATAATGAAATGCATCAGTTTATTATTTGTATTAATTTATTTTTCAAATTGTATTTCACAAATTGACTACTCTTTTGTTATTCATTTACACAAAAATAAATTAATTAATGAGCAACGTTATTATATAAATACTTTAGAAAAAAAGGGAACAAGTATAGATTCTGTAAATTATTTATATGCCAAATTATTTCTTGAGCAACAAAACGATTCATTATTTTTTAAATATTATAGCCTTTCAAATCGCCTTTTTAATAAAGATTCTAGTGCCTTAATTTTTGCAGATTACTACTATTTAAAACATTCTTCAACTCACTATCAAAATTTATGGTTTACAAAATTTAATACAGACACTAACAATACTCTAAACTCTACTATTGTTAGTTTTTATAGTGAAATCAATAATAGTAACAACATTAAAACTATTCCATTTATCAATCGTAAATTCAATAATCAAATCTTAAGATACAACAAATTACAGAAAAAAAATCCAACTGTTGCAGCATGTTTATCAGCAATTGTACCAGGATTGGGTAAATTATATGGACAAAGACCAAATTCAGCATTAGTTACTTTTTTTAGTCAAAGCCTTAATGCATATCAAGCTTTTGAAAGCATTAAAAAAAATGGATTTAAAAATGGATTTTCAATTTTTACAATATCCTTTTTTAGCTTTTTTTATGTAAGCAACATTTACGGGAGTTATCATGATTTAATTTCTTTAAAAAAACAACGAAAAAGACAATTACTAATAGATGCAGAAAAATATTATCATATCAATAATCCTGTTTATTTGTATTAATTGTGTGGCTCAGTTAAATACCGATTCGGTATTACTGGATATAGAAAAAAAAATTTATACAGCTTCTAACGATACACTTAAAGCAACATTAATACTTAAGAAAACTCAGGTATACTTACACCATCATTATAATGATAGTCTTTTGTTACTTGAAATGGACAGATTACATTGGAACTTAATTACTGATAGTAATCAAATAAAAGATTATTTATGGAATGCCGCTTTACTTAATTTATTAAGTAAAAGATACCACAGGGCATATCATTATTTTGAAAATTACCAATCCATTAATCATTATGATACATCAACAGTATCACAATTTTTTAAAGCACTTATTTTAATGAATATTGATAGCGAAAAATTAAATTCATTTCTAAATGAAAACCAAATTTTGGATAGTTTATTTTTTAATTTAAAATGCTATCAATCATCTATTGAATATCAAAAAAAAGGGAAATCAATGTATCAAGTTTTTTCAGCTATTATTCCTGGCAGTGGAATGTTAGCACTAAACAAACCTCAAAAAGGAATTACATCATTACTATTAAATACTGGTACTGCTTATACCATATATGCCTTATTTCAAAACAATTTATACTTTAATGCTGTTACTTGGGGAATTGTACTAACTCAAAAATTTTACTTAGGTGGCATTAAGTTAACTGGTAATTTATTTGATGAAAATGAAAACACATATAAATACAACAATTCATCTAAATGTGAAGAAAAAGTAAAACAGTTACTTCTTAAATATCCAATTAACTACAAATAACTCTATAAAAAAAACGCTTACAAAAGTGTAAGCGTTTTTTATTGTTTTTATAAATCAATTATTTTACTTGATCAATAATAGCCTTAAAAGCCTCTGGATGATTCATCGCTAAATCAGCTAAAACCTTACGATTTAAATTAATGTTTTTAGCATTTACCTTACCGATAAACTCACTATAACTCATACCATACTGACGAACACCAGCATTAATACGTTGTATCCACAATGAACGCATAGTGCGTTTTTTGTTTTTACGATCGCGGTAAGCATAAGTTAAACCTTTTTCTAGAGTGTTTTTAGCAATTGTCCAAACATTACCTCTAGCACCCCAATAACCTTTAGTTAAATTAAGGATTTTTTTTCTGCGAGCTCTACTCGCTACGTGATTTACTGAACGTGGCATTTTTTTAATTTTTTGATTTTACGTGGCTAATTTTTAGCTCTTTTAAAACGTAGTTTCTGGTTAATTGAATAACCGTTGTACTCGGGTTAATTTAAAGATTACATACATAATAAAAACTTTACGTTATTCATATCACGCTCATGTACTAAGCCTGATTTTGTTAACGCACGTTTTCCTTTTGTTGTTTTCTTAGTCAAAATATGACTTTTGAAAGCATGTTTTCTTTTAATTTTGCCGGTCCCAGTTACAGAGAATCTCTTCTTTGCACTAGAGTTTGTTTTCATTTTTGGCATTTTTCGTTATTTATTTATTTGTTAGTACTCTATTATAATAATTATGCTAAGCTTATTTACCTGCCTTTTTTGGCGCTAAAACCATTTGCATTTTTTTTCCTTCTAAAACCGGCAATTGCTCTGCTTTCCCCCACTCTTCTAATTCAGAAGCAAAACGTAATAATAATATCGTACCTTGCTCTTTGAATACAATCTCACGGCCTCTAAAAAAAACAAATGCTTTAACCTTACATCCATCTTGTAAAAACTTCATTGCATGATTTTTCTTAAATTGATAATCATGCTCGTCAGTATGTGGTCCAAAACGAATATCCTTTACAACAACTTTAGATGCTTTAGCTTTTACTTCTTTAGCTTTCTTTTTTAGTTCGTACAAATACTTACCGTAATCTATAATTTTACAAACTGGTGGATCTACATTAGGTGCAATTTCTACTAAATCAACCCCTAACTCTTCTGCCATTTTAATTGCTTCATCAATAGAGTATACGCCTGCTTCTATATCATCACCAACTACACGAACTTTTGGCGTATTTCTAATATTTCTATTAATACGGTGTGCATCCTCTCTAACTCCAGGACGTTTAAAACCATCCCTTAATCCACGAGGACGTTTAACGGCTTGAGCTTGCCCAGCCTCAACATCACCAGGCTTAACTGGCCCAGTATTTTTGTTGTTGTTGTTTATTGGTTTCTTAAAAACGCTAATAACTACCTCCGCTTTTTAAATTATTACTTATTTATTTTTTGTTTAAAATCATTATCTATTGTTGTTTGCACGAGTTTTGCAAAGTCTTCTATAGTCATTGTGCCTATATCTCCTTTTCCATGTTCTCTTACTGCAACGGTTCCTTCTTCAGCCTCTTTCTCACCAACAACAAGCATAAACGGTATTTTATTTACTTCGTTGTCGCGAATTTTCTTCCCAATTTTTTCGTTTCTCTCATCAACAAGGCCGCGAATATCGGAAATATTTAATAATTCTGAAACTTTTTTTGCATAATCGTTATATTTTTCGCTAATAGGCAAAATAGCGTATTGATCTGGCGTTAACCATAATGGAAAATTTCCTCCACAATGCTCAATTAAAACAGCTATAAATCGCTCTAAAGAACCAAATGGAGCTCTATGAATCATTACAGGGCGATGCTTTTGATTGTCTGAACCTGTATATTCTAATTCAAATCGCTCTGGTAAATTATAATCTACTTGGATTGTTCCTAATTGCCATTTACGGCCTAAGGCATCTTTTACCATAAAATCTAATTTTGGACCATAAAAAGCTGCCTCTCCAGTCTCTACAACTGTTCTTAAGCCTTTTTCTGCAGCGGATTCAATAATCGCTTGTTCTGCTAATGCCCAATTTTCATCAGTTCCAATGTATTTCGCTTTATTATCAGGATCTCTTAAAGATATTTGAGCCGTATAATCTTTAAAATCTAAAGCATTAAAAACATACAAAACCAAATCAATTACTTTCAAAAATTCTTCTTTTACTTGGTCTGGACGAACAAATAAATGTGCGTCATCTTGAGTAAAGCCTCTTACACGTGTTAAACCATGCAGTTCTCCTTTTTGCTCATAACGATATACTGTACCAAACTCAGCGTATCGCTGTGGTAAATCTTTATATGATTTTGGGGATGATTTATAAATTTCACAATGATGTGGACAATTCATTGGTTTTAAGTAAAACTCTTCTCCTTCATGAGGTGTTCTAATTGGCTGAAAGGAATCTGCTCCGTATTTTTCATAGTGTCCAGAACAAACATATAGCTCCTTTTGAGCAATATGAGGGGTTACTACAGGTAAATAACCAGCCTTTAATTGTGCTTTTTGTAAAAACTGAATTAATCGTTCTCTTAACATTGCTCCTTTAGGTAACCATAGTGGTAAACCTAACCCTACTTTTTCGGAAAAGGTAAATAATTCTAATTCTTTTCCTAATTTTCTGTGATCACGTTTTTTTGCCTCTTCCAATAAAACTAGATAATCCTTTAACTCTTTGTCTTTTGGAAATGCAATTCCATAAATACGAGTTAACATTTTATTTTTTTCATCGCCTTTCCAATAAGCTCCTGCTATATTTAAAACTTTTACAGCCTTTATAAATCCTGTATTAGGAATATGAGGCCCTCTGCATAAATCAGTAAAATTACCTTGATTATATAAAGAAATAGTTCCGTCTTCAAGGCGTTCTAATAAATCTAATTTATACTCATCTCCTTTATCTGCAAAATATTTTATAGCTTCTGCTTTAGTAATATCAATACGCTTGTAAACATTGTTTTGCCTAGCTAATTCTAACATTTTAGCTTCAATCTTTTCAAAATCAGCAGGAGTTAATGTCTGTCCATTTAAATCTACATCATAGTAAAATCCATTTTCTAATGGCGGACCAACCCAAAATTTAACACCTGGATATAATGCTTCCAATGCCTCAGCTAATAAATGTGCAGACGAATGCCATAATGTATTTTTACCTTCTGTATCATTCCAGGTTAATAAACTTAAAGTTGAATCAGTAGTTATAGGTTTACTTGCATCTACAACTTCGTTGTTAAGCTTAGCAGCTAAAACATTTCTTGCTAATCCTTCGCTAATACTCTGTGCTACTTGCATAGAGGTGGTTCCTTTTTGATATTCGCGAACAGAACCATCCGGTAGAGTTATTTTTATCATATGACTTTCTCCCACTTACAACGTGGGTTTTAATTTAGGGAAACAAAGATAGTAGAATTTGTTAATTTTTAAATATTTTTTTAACTCAAAACAAAAGTTATTGGGATATATTATTATAAATAATTTAACAAAAATTTGAAATTAAATGTTGTAACATTAAATGTTATAACATATATTTGCAATCAATAATTTTTAATCTTTAAAACAATATTTATGAAAACAACTTTTAAAACATTAGTAGCTGTAGCAGCTATCTCTTTAAGTGCTAAAGCACAAACAAACTGGAATGTAGACGCATCTCACAGTAAATTAGGTTTTGCAGTTACTCATATGATGGTAAGCGAAACTGAAGGTAAATTTAAAATATATGAAGGTCAGGTAACTTCTAAATCTGATATGGATTTTACAGATGCTAAAATTAACTTTTCTGTAGATGCGGCTAGTATTAATACAGATGATGAAAAAAGAGATGGTCATTTAAAAAGTGCAGATTTTTTTGATGTAGAAAAATATCCAAAAATCACTTTTGTTAGTAAATCTATGAAAGCTGGTAAAATTAAAGGAACATACACATTAACTGGAGATTTGACAATGCATGGCGTTACTAAATCTATCACATTAACAGCGTATGGCGCATCAAAAATAGTAAAAGATCCATACGGAATGGAGCGTTATGCATTTAAAGTTGTTGGAAAATTAAATCGTAAAGATTTTGGTTTATCTTGGAATGCTGTTTTAGAAGCTGGCGGAGTTGCTGTTAGTGAAGATGTAAGATTAGACATCAATGTTGAGATTACAAAAGCAAAATAATATAAAATAATTATTTTTGTCCCTAACCTATTGGTTAGGGACTTTTTTTATACACATCTTTTGAATTTAGAGAACGAAATACAACAAAAAAAATTTAAATCCAACGAACAAAAGTTGATGATAAATTTATTGTATACAACCAACTGGTTAAATGCAAAATATGATTCTTTTTTTAAAGACTCAGGCATTACCATTCAACAATATAACGTTCTTCGAATTTTACGAGGACAGCATCCTAATCCAAGCAGCATTAAATTAATTAAAGATAGAATGCTAGATAGAATGAGTGATGCATCAAGAATTGTGGACAAATTAAATACTAAAAAATTACTAGTAAGAAAAGAATGCCCTAATGATAGAAGAAGCGTGGATGTTATTATTACTGATAAAGGCTTAGAGCTTCTTAAATCATTAGATTACATCGACGAAACTTCAAAGAAAATATTCAAATCCTTAACTCTAAAGGAGATTAATGAGCTTAATCATTTATTAGATAAACTAAGAGATTAAAATTATCTATCTAAATAGTATTCTCTAATATTAAGTTTTAATTTTGTATTACAAGATAAATTTAAATTATGTTAGGCTTAAAATTAGAAACAGATCCTCGTTGGGTAAATATTGTTGAAACAAACATTGAAGAGATTTTAACAGATCATGCTTATTGCGAGCAAAAAGCAGCCACAAATGCCCTTTCTATAATGATTGGGTTTCCTTATCATACCGATTTAGTAGAAGAAATGGTAAAATTAGCAAAGGAAGAATTATCACATTTTGAAATGGTACATCAAAAAATAAAAGACCGTGGATTGAAATTAGGTTTCGAACGCAAAGATGAATATGTTGGTGAGCTATATAAATTTATGAGAAAAGGTCATAAAAAAGAAATTGTTTTGATTGACCGTTTATTATTTGGAGCAATAATTGAAGCTCGAAGTTGTGAAAGATTCAAGTTATTATCAGAACAAATTAATGATAACGATTTAAAAACATTTTACAGAGAATTAATGATAAGTGAAGCAAATCATTATACTTTATTTATTGGATTTGCAAGAAAATATGGTAGTCATGTAGAAGATATTGATGAAAGATGGCAACAATGGTTACGCTATGAATCTGAGATTATAAAAAATTACGGAAAAAAAGAAACGATTCATGGCTAATACTGAATAAAAAATCACATGATTAAGTGTTTTTTATTATTGACTTTTATATAAAAAAATAATAAATTTGTGAAAACCCAAAAAATATGAAAAAAATTACATTATTAGCTACAGTTTTAGTAGCAATTTCTTTTGCTTCATGCAAAAAAGACAGAACATGTACTTGTAAATCTTCTGCAGGTACTGAAGTAAGCAAAATCACATACACAAAAGCTAGAAAAGGTGATGCAAGAGCTGCATGTTTAAGTTACAAAACAGATTATACCAACCCTTT
The DNA here is from genome assembly GCA_964541155.1 of uncultured Flavobacterium sp. GTDB lineage: Bacteria > Bacteroidota > Bacteroidia > B-17B0 > Aurantibacillaceae > UBA4416. The sequence continues at coordinate 223,420 of CAZIPC010000004.1, read as the reverse complement.
AACAGGCGGTACAACTACAGAAGAAGTAACTTGTGAATTAAACTAATTTTAATTTTTTTAATTTAAAAGCCACCTATTTAGGTGGCTTTTTTTATGCACTTTAGCTTTTATTAAAAAAACAATATATTTGCTAAAACATTTTAAATAAAATTATGAAAAAAACAATCTTATTAAGCTTTGCAATAACTGCTTTAGGCTTAGCGTCTTGTAAAAAAGACCGTACTTGTACTTGTACGACTACCACTACCTATACTATGTTAGGGCAAACCTCTTCAGAATCAAGCACTGATGTTACAACTATGACTAAAGTATCTAAAGGTACGGCTAAAGCAAATTGTCAATCTATGAAAATGACTTATACTGATAGTTATCTTGGTACACCATACACCTATAATTCACAATCAACTTGTACATTAAAATAAAACAAATAACTATGAAAAAAATATTATTAAGCTTAGCTGTATTAGTTTCTTTAGGAGTAACATCATGCAAAAAAGATAGAACATGTGAGTGTACATATTCTTCTAATGAATCAGGTTATACTGCTTCGGTAGTTGATGTAACAATTATTGATGCTAAAAAGAAAGATGCTAAAAAAATGTGTGTAAAAACAACATCTGAGTATACATCAAATGGAGCAACCTATACTCAAACAACTGATTGTAAATTAAAATAACATATTAAAAATATTAAACATGACTTATAAATCACTTATCACTATTGCCTTTATAGCAACATTATTTTCTGCTTGCAAAAAAGATTACACGTGCACCTGCACTACAGCTGGGAGTTCAACTCCAGATATTGTTAAAATTATTGGAGTAAATAAAAAAACAGCTACAGCTAATTGTGTTTCTAAAACTACTACATCAACATCTGGGACATTAACCACAGTTGATGTTACAACTTGTACTTTAAGTAACTAATTGCATAAAGCAATTTGTTTTAATTTAAAAGCTACCTAAAAAAGGTAGCTTTTTTTATAATTTATTTTTTAATATTAATATTACATTCGTAAAATAAATATGAAATCTGTTTTAATTAAAATATTACTAGTATTACTGAGTTCTGTTATAGGGTTAGTATTTTTATATAGTGGCTATAGTAAATTATACCCCATTGAACCTTTTGAATTTACATTTGTAGATTTAGGTATTAGTAGTTGGAGAATGGCTCCTTTTATAGCAAGATTTATGATAGGGCTAGAATTCTTTATTGGTTTCTTATTTGTATTTGGAATTTACATTAAAAAAATTACAATTAAACTAACTATAGGATCACTTATTTTTTTTTCGGTATATTTATTTTTTATCTTAATAACTAAAGGAAATAATGGAAATTGCGGATGTTTTGGCAATGCCATTGTTATGACTCCTTTTCAAGCACTGATTAAAAATAGCATCATCCTCATAACAACTTTAGTATTAGCAAAATATTATAAAGGGATATCATACGGAAAACCAGAGCGCTTATTATTTTGGGTTATTTTTATAACATCTTTTTCTTTACCTCATATTTTTAACTATATTGATTTTAATTATTCGGAAGCTTATTTAACTAAAAAAGAAAACACGTTTAAATTAGAATTAGATAGCCTTTATAAAGACGCTAAAATATATACTCCACCAAAAAATTTAAAAACAGGCAAACATATTATTGCTTTTATGAGTATGACATGCCCTCATTGCAGAATAGCTGCTAAAAAGTTGCGTTTAATCAAAGAAAAAAATCCGAGTATTCCTATATACTTTATTTTAAACGGAGATTACATAAAAATTAAAGATTTTTTTGAAGATACAGAGGCTAGAAATATTGATTACTGCATTTTAAATGGAAAAAATTTTGTGTACTTAGCTGGTATTGATATGCCTGCTATTTTTATGGTAAATAATTCTGTTGTTGAAAATTGGATTAATTATATGCAACTTGATCAATCCGAAATTGAAATTTGGTTGAAGAAATCTTAATCTAAAATATTTCTTTTAATTCGATTAAACGCTTTATTTGAAAACACTTTTGATTAAACATATTGGTATCTTTATCAGCTAAATAAATAGCTTTCCAATTAGCATTTAATGCTCCTTTAATATCTGTATCAAAGTTATCTCCTACCATTACACATTCATAACTATTAGCATTAGATAATTGTTCGGCTTTGTGAAAAATTTCAATATCAGGTTTATTAAAACCATGCTCCTCGGAAATAATAATATGCTTAAAAAAAGATTTTAAATTACTATAATCTAGTTTTATATGCTGAACTTCTTTAAATCCGTTTGTAATAATATGTAAATGATATTTGTTTTTTAGATATAATAAAACATCAATTGCACCATCTATTAAATGTGTTTTATATGGTGAAATTTTCAAATAATCATCTGCCCAAATATGAGCTAATTTTAAATTATCATACTTAAAATGTAAAAAAGATTTATAAAATCTTTGATAACGAAGTTCTTCTTTCGAAATTTGATTTAGACTGTATAAATGCCATAATTGATGATTAATCCTTTCATAGACAGAAATAAATTCATTGAAATTTGATTTACAATATTTTTCTATCTCATGCTCAAAAAACAAATGACGCAATGCTTCTCTTGAGTTTTTTTCAAAATCCCATAATGTGTTATCTAAATCAAAAAATATGTGCTTTATATTATTAATCTTCTATTGTATTAAAATACTTTAATTCTTTAGTTAAATCTAAATAGGTATACTCTGCCTGCAATGTAACACATTTTTGATAAAAATTATGTTTAAATTTAGCAGATGACTCACTATTTTTATTGAGTAAACGATGATGGTATGCTTGATGAATCTGAATTATTCTATCATTAATAGTAGTTGTAATGTTATTAAAATAAACAGTTGAAAATTTTTTCCAAACATAATCAATGGCTTGTAAATTAGGATGAGCCATATCTGATTCGTAAAACCGATAATCTCTTAAATCATCGGTAACTAGCTCATATGCTGGGAAATAAAAACAGTTTATATTTTGTTTTACTAGTTGATAAACAGATTGAACTAAAATAGCCTTACTTAAATTATTTTCAACTAATCCATCTCGTAAATGTTTAACTGGAGAAACTGTAAACAGTAATTTTAACTTTGGATTAAACTCTTTTAATTCATCTATTAAAATTTGAAAATCAACAATTATCTCATGGGTTTCATATATTTTTTTTTCAAAGTCGTCAGATGGTAATTTATGACAATTAGCAACTATTAAATTAGTTTGTTTATAACTATATACCCATGCCGAACCCATTGTAATCATTAGAACATCAGCACTCTTGAGTTTAATATGCCATTTATTAATTATTTGGTTTAGTTGGTTAATTAATAACTCTTTAGTTGTTTCATAAATTGAGCTATGAGCTTCCAACGAATACCATAATCCACTTTTTTCAAACACATCTTTCTCTGTAAAATAATTTTTATGAATAATTCGACTCAATATGATAGCTATACTTTTTGGATTAAATACAATACCTAAAGGATTGAAATCAACATTAAATTTTAATTCACGTAATCGTTTTCCTATGTGATCGCTAAAACAAGAGCCAATTAATATAATTTCTGACTGATGTGTTATTTTATAATCACTTATAGGTGGCTGATATTCTAGATGGAATTTCATAAACTAAATATATTAAACAAAAAAGGATTTCTAAATTAGAAATCCTTTTTTGTTTAATGTAAATCTTAATTTAAAAACGTTCTATTTGAGAAAAGAAAAAATTCGCTTCAATATTAGCATTCTCATCGCTATCTGAACCATGAACCGCATTAGCCGCAATAGATTTTGCAAATAATTTACGAATGGTTCCTTCGTCTGCTTTCGTAGGATCAGTAGCACCTATTAATGTTCTATATTCTGCAACAGCATTTTCTTTAGATAACACAGCTGCTACTATTGGTCCGCTACTCATATAATCTACTAATTCTCCATAAAAAGGACGTTCTTTGTGAACTTCATAAAATTTACCAGCTGTTTCTTTGCTTAATTTCATGTATTTCATAGCTACAATTTTAAAACCAGATTGGTTTATTTTAGCTAAAATTGGCCCAATATTGTTAGCTTCAACTGCATCGGGTTTAATCATTGTAAATGTAATATTTCCTGCCATTATTTTTTTTTTAGTGTGCAAAGATACAAATATTGTTTTTATATCAAATTAACTCTATAAAATAAACTAAATTTGTTGTACAAAATTCAATTATGCTAAAAGATACATTCACAAAATTTAAATCTTTACTTAAAAAATCTAACAATATTGTTATTGTCACTCATTATAATCCGGATGGTGACGCAATGGGTTCTTCGTTAGCTCTTTATAATTATTTATATAAAATAGGAAAAAAAGTAACCGTTATTACACCTAATGATTATCCTGAATTTTTACATTGGCTTTACGGAAATAAAAAAGTAGTTGAATATAGCAAAGAATCTAAAAAAGCAGCTTCACTTATTGCTAAAAGTGATTTAATTTTCACTCTGGATTTTAATAATTACTCCAGACTAGAAGGACTAGGCGAATTATTAAAAAATTCAACCGCTAAAAAAATAATTATTGATCATCATCAACAACCTGATAATTATGCCGACTTATATTATCATGATGTAAAAGCATGTTCTACATGCGAATTAGTTTATGAATTTATTGTTGGATTAGGTGGAAAAAACTTAATTGATAAAAATATAGCAGCTTGTTTATACACAGGAATAATGACAGACACTGGGTCTTTTAGATTTGATAGTGTGACATCTCAAACGCATTTAATATTATCTGAATTATTAGCCACGGGACTAAAACCAAGCGATATTCACACATCTGTTTATGATACTTACAGTGAAAACAGAGTAAAACTATTAGGATACTGTTTGACCGAAAAAATGGTAGTTATTCCCGATTTATATACAGCTTATATATCATTATCCGAAAAAGAATTACAAAAATTCAACCATCAAAAAGGCGATACAGAAGGTATTGTAAATTATCCATTTTCTATAAAAGGCATAAAATTTTGCGCTTTTTTTTCAGAAGGTGATGGGAAAATTAAAATATCTTTTAGAAGCAAAGGGAAGTTTGATGTTAATCAATTTGCACGTAAATATTTTAATGGAGGTGGTCATATTAATGCGGCCGGAGGACGAGGAAATACAAATGATTTAAATGAAACAATTGCTGAATTTTTAAAACTATTACCATTACACAAAAAAGCAATACTTCAAAAATAAATTTAAAACTAACTAATATTGTCAAAATAACATTGTTAGTTAAAAATAATTAAAACACTTTTATCTTAATGCTTTTGACTATACTTTAGATAATTAATAAATTATATTTTTTTTAAAATAAAACAACTATGAAAAAATTTTTATCATCTAAAGTATTTCGTGCTTTGTGGTCGTTGGGCGTAGCCGCTTTTTTATTTTACATATGCCCAGCTTGCTTTAGTAAAACTACTATTGCCATTGTACTAGGAATATTAGTATTAATTGTTAATGGCTCTGTTTTTTTAAATAAATATCCAATTATTACTCACATCTCTAGATTTTTAGTTGGCGGTTTATTTATTTTTTCAGGATTTATTAAAGCTAATGACCCTTTGGGATTTAGCTACAAATTACAAGAATATTTTGAAGTTTTTAAAGCAGATTCAGGTTTAAGTATATTTGAGAGTTTTGCTCATATTGCTCTACCATTAGCGATATTGTTATGCGTAAGCGAAATAGCTCTAGGATTTATGTTACTAGTTGGATATAAACGAAATCTTACATTATGGCTACTATTTACTCAAATTGCATTTTTTACCTTCCTAACATTTTATTCAGCTTGCTATAACAAAGTAACTACTTGTGGATGCTTTGGTGATTTTTTAGTGCTAAAACCGTGGACAAGTTTTTGGAAAGATGTTGTATTACTAATTTTAATAACACTACTTATATCCGGAAAAGAACACATCAATGAATTATTCTCTTCGCTTATTACAACAACCTTAACTCTAATTGCAACTGTTTTATCAATTACTTTTCCAATATATGCATATCGTAATTTACCCCCTCTTGATTTTAGACCGTATGCTATAGGAATGAATATTAAGGAAAATATGAAGCCAGGAGAAAACTATAAGCCTGCAGAATATGAATCTGGATTTATCTATGAAAATTTAAAAACAGGTAAGCAAGAACATTTTAATATGCAAAATTATCCATGGCAAGATACATTAAATTGGAAATGGGTTGCTACAGATAATATTTTACTTCATGATGCTATAAATCCCCCTAAAATTGTTGATTTTGCAATCACATCATTAGACGGAATTGATTTAAAAGATAGCATTTTAAATAATAAAAATTACATGTTTTTATTAGTATGTTACGACTTAAGTAAAACAGAAGATAACGAAACCTTGCATGCTAAAATAAATGATTTATATAAACTAGCATTAGCAGAAAATATTAAAGTATTAGCCTTAACAGCAAGTGATGCTAAACAAATTGATGATTATAAACACAAACATCAAGCAATGTACGATTTTGCAACCGCAGACGGAATAGTTTTAAAAACAATGATAAGAGCTAATCCAGGTCTTATATTAATTAAAGACGGAACTATTATTATGAACTGGCATCACAATAACTTCCCTACATTTAGCGATGTTAAGCAAAAATACATGAAATAATGTAATAGATGCTAATAAAAAAAGGGAAGTAATACTTCCCTTTTTTTATTAGCATTAAAATTACTTTTTATTAATTAATCTCTCATATTCTCTTTCAATAGCATTATGATTAGAAAAAACATACGCATTTAAGAAAACATAAAATAATACAAAACCTAATGTTAAAGTAGGAAACATTGGCCAAGGCAAGCCCGCATTCTCATTCTTATAATCAGTAAAATACCATATAACCCAAAATAAAACGGTAAGTAATAAATAGCTATAAAAATATTTTTTAAACTTTGCTCTCTTTTTTGCTAAATGCCACAATTGTTTATCTCTTTCTGTTTCCATATTATTAATTATTGTTTTTTTATTCGTTTCATCAACTCTAATTCAGCCACCTCTCTCCCCCATTTAGGGTAAAGTTCAGATTCTATTTTATAACTTTTTGATTTATCGATTACCAATTCAAATAATGGTTTAGCTTTATCAAAACCCCCTCCAAACACTTTTGGCATATTTAAAATCACTTGAGCTTTAACTAATTGAGCTCTAGGGTTTTGGTTATTTAAACTTAATGCCTCGGAAGCGTATTTAGAAGCAAGTAATCCATATTTTTGAATCCTAAATGTTTTATCTACTTGAATACGAGCAGCCGCTAACATTGATTTAAGAACATATACTTCAGAATTATTTTTACTTAAGGAGTCTGCTTTAATAATAAACGTTTCAGCTTTATTGCACCATACATCTATTTCTTGATTTTGTTTTTGAAGTGCTACCAAAATATTAGATAAACCCGCATAATAAAATACTAACCACTCTTTTTTTTCTAGCTGAATAACTTTCTCAAAATTATGCGATACGATAATCAAATCCATAACAGAGTGTGCTGATTCAAACTGTTTGACACTTTTCTTAAAAAAATCATTTTTAATTAATTCTTGAGAATTAATGTGATGGCATATAAAAAAGAAAAAAAATATTTTAAAAAACAGGTTCACCTTACAAATATAACTAGTATAAATCCTAATTTAATTATTTTAATTAAAATCCAAGTTAAACAAGTAGCCTTCAATCAAAAACTTGTTAATATTTTGTTATTAACTAAATAAATTATATATTTGCACCGCAATAAGATTTAATATTTGCATTCAATACATTGTGATCGCGCCTACGTCGGGCTATAAATGTTCACAGCTACTGCGAAAATTAAATCTCAAAAGCAGTTAGTAATAAATAAATTTAAACAAAAACAAATGACATTTCAAGAATTAGGCTTGGAGCCAATGCTCCTAAAAGCCGTGACCGAGATGGGCTTCGAAAATCCTACGCCTATCCAAGAACAAACTATCCCTCAACTACAAGGAAAATCTACCGATATGGTAGCCTTAGCACAAACAGGAACAGGAAAAACTGCAGCATTTGGGCTGCCTTTATTAACTAAATTAAATTTATCTGATAGACATACGCAAGCACTTGTATTAGCGCCAACACGTGAATTATGTGTTCAAATTAGTAAAGATTTAATCAACTATTCGAAATTTTTAAATGGATTAAAAGTAACTGCTGTATACGGTGGTGCACCAATTATGGGACAGATTCGCGAATTAAAATCTGGATCGCAAGTAATAGTGGCAACTCCTGGTCGTTTAATAGATTTAATTGAAAGGCGAGCAGTAGACTTATCTCATGTTGATATTGTGGTATTAGATGAAGCCGATGAAATGCTAAATATGGGATTTAAAGATGATTTAGATCAGATATTAAGTAATACGCCTCCAACAAAAAATACATGGTTATTTTCAGCTACAATGCCTCGTGAAGTTGAACGAATTGCAAGTAAATACATGGAATCTCCATTAGAAATATCTGTTGGTAAGAAAAATTCTGGTAATGAAAACATCCAGCATATTTATTATACAGTAAATCAAAGAGACCGATATGCAGCATTAAAACGAATTGCTGATTTTTATCCAGATATCTTTGGAATAGTATTTTGCCGAACTAAAGCAGAAACGCAAGAGGTTGCGGATAATTTAATTAAAGATGGTTATAACGCAGATGCACTTCATGGAGATTTATCTCAAGCTCAAAGAGATTTAGTAATGAAACGTTTTCGTAGCAGAACATTACAGATGTTAGTAGCAACTGATGTAGCTGCCAGAGGTATCGATGTAAATAATGTTACCCATGTCATTAATTATAATTTGCCAGAAGAAGCTGAGAATTACACACATCGTTCAGGACGTACTGGTCGTGCAGGAAAAACTGGAATTGCTATTGCCATAGTTACTCCAAGAGAAGCAGGAAAAATTAGAGACATAGAACGAATCATCCAAAATACATTTACAAAAGCTTTAATTCCTGATGGAGCTGCTGTTTGCGAAAAACAATTATTTCATTTAGTTAATAAACTTCATACAGTTGAGGTAAAAGATGAAGAAATAGAAAATTATCTTCCTAAAATTTATGAAGAATTAAAAGATTTGTCTAAAGAAGAATTAATTAAACGTTTCGTTTCTGAAGAATTTAATCGTTTTTATGCGTACTATCAAAATTCACAGGATTTAAATATTAGTAATGAAAGTGGAAATAACGGAAAAACAACACGTTTCTTCGTAAATATGGGTCAATTAGATGGATTTAATCGAAATTCTATAAAAGATTTTTTATCCGAAGTATCTAACTTAAATCCAAGATTAATATTTAATGTAGATGTTAAAAATTCATTTTCTTTCTTTGAAACAGAAAACAAGTGCGTGGATGAATTTTTAGCCTTGAACAAAAAAGGCATTGAATTTAATGGACGTGTTATTTCATTTGAGATTTCAAAAGCAAAACCATCTGGAGGTTATGGAGAAAAACGTTCATATGGCGGTGGTTCTAGAGAAGACGGCCGTAGATCATATGGAAATGGGGAACGCAGATCATACGGAGGAGGTTCTCGAGAAAATGGAGAACGTAAATCATATGGCGGTGGAGAAAGACGTTCTTACTCTGGAGGAGGAGAAAGACGCTCATCTTTTGGTAACGGAGAACGTAAAACTTTTAACCGAGATGGAGGAAATGGAGAAAGACGCTCATTTGAGAAACAAAGCGGAGACAAATCAAATTCGGGAAGCCGCGAAGGAGGTGAACGCAGAAGACGTTTTTCTAAATAAAATTAAATAATATTGGATGCAAATATAAGATTTTAAGAAAAAAGCATACAATTTTTTGTAGGTTAAAAAAGAAATACTATATTTGCGTCCCTATTTTAAGGGATAACAATTTAAGAATATTATAGCATGTCACGTATTTGTCAATTAACAGGTAAAAAAGCGATGAAAGGAAACCATGTTTCTTTCTCTAACACTAAAACTCGTCGCCAATTTAAAGTAAACTTAAAAACAAAAAAGTTTTTTGTTCCAGAAACTGGTGAGTGGGTTACACTTCGTGTTTCTACATCAGCTATCAAAAATATTAACAAAAAAGGGATTTTTGCTTGTTTAAAAGACGCAGTAGAAGGCGGAATTTTAGCTTAATTCAATAAATTATACAGAAAATGGCAAAAAAAGGAAATAGAATTCAAGTAATTTTAGAGTGCACAGAGCACAAAGATAGTGGTAAACACGGTACATCTCGTTACATTACTACTAAAAATAAAAAGAACACTCCAGATCGTATTGAGTTGAAAAAATACAACCCAATTTTGAAAAAAATGACTGTTCATAAAGAGATTAAATAATCCATTAAAATAAGATAAAATGGCAAAGAAAGTAGTTGCAACACTAAAAACTGGTAAAGGAAATAGCTTTACAAAAGTTATAAAAGTAATTAAGTCTCCAAAAACTGGTGCTTATGCATTTAGAGAAGAGATTGTTCAAAATGAACTTGTAGCAGATTATTTGAAAAAATAATCGATTACTCATACAAATACTATTTAAAATTTCTTTCTTTTTAATAGGAAAGAAATTTTTTGTTTTTAAGAAGGTTTAAAATAATGGATAAATCAAAAGTCATATCATCTTCAATTATTGCTATCGCATTAATTTTTATTGGATACAGATTAAGTTCTACCTGGGAAAAAACACACACATCTTATAACAATATTGGTGTTACTGGCTTAGGAACTAAAAATTTTGATTCAGATTTAATTGTTTGGCGAGCTTCATTTTCAAGAAATGCAGAATCCTTATCTGAAGCAAATTCGTTAATAAAAAATGATATTGAAGCTGTAAAATCATTTTTAAAGAAAAATGGAATTCTTGAAAATGAAATTTCTTTTACTTCTTTAAAAATAAGTAGAAATTACAAACAATTATATAATAACGAAGGAAATCCTACTGGGAGTGTATTTGAAGGTTATAATTTATTTCAAGAAGTTATTATTGAATCTAAAAATTTAAATTCAGTTGAAAAATCTACTAAAGAGATAGGTGATTTAATTGAAAAAGGTATTGAATTTACAGCAGATGAGCCAGATTATTACTACACTAAACTAGCTGATTTAAAATTAGAACTTTTGAAAAGCGCAACACAAGATGCCTTAAAACGTGCTGAAACAATAGCGGAAAATGCTAAAAGTAATATTGGTAATTTAAAGGAAGCTGAAATGGGTGTTTTTCAAATTACTGGACAAAATACGAATGAAGATTACTCTTGGGGAGGTTCATTTAATACTAAAGCAAAACATAAAACTGCTAGTATAACAGTTAAACTTTCATTTGAATTATAAAACTTATGGGATTCTTTGATAAATTATTTAGTAAAAAAGAAAAAGAAAGTTTAAACGAGGGTTTATCCAAAACTAAAGAAAGTTTTTTTGGTAAATTAGCAAAAGCAATTGCAGGTAAATCAACCGTTGATGCTGATGTTTTAGATAATTTAGAAGAGGTTTTAATTACAGGTGATGTTGGCGTTAATACAACAATAAAAATAATTAAACGAATTGAAGAAAGAGTTGCCAAAAATAAATATGTAGGCACTGATGAATTAAACACTGTTTTAAAAGAAGAAGTAGCGTCTTTATTATCAGAAAATAATTCAACCGATAATAACTCTTTTGAAATCCCCGAACTAAGATCTCAGATTAATGGAGAAAAAGTACCTTATGTAATTATGGTAGTAGGGGTAAATGGAGTTGGGAAAACTACAACCATTGGAAAATTATCACACCAATTTAAAAAAGCGGGATATAACGTAATGTTAGGTGCAGCAGATACATTTAGAGCTGCCGCTGTAGAACAACTTACTATTTGGAGTAAGCGTGTTGGTGTAGATATTGTTAGCCAAGGAATGAATGCTGACCCTGCTAGTGTTGCTTTTGATACATTAAGCAGTGCAAAAGCAAAAGGTGCTGATGTAGTGATTATAGATACCGCAGGACGTTTACATAATAAAATTAACTTAATGAATGAGTTAACTAAAATAAAAAACGTTATGAAAAAAGTAATACCTGATGCTCCTCATGATGTGTTATTAGTTTTAGATGCAAGTACGGGTCAAAACGCAATTGAGCAATGTAAACAATTTACAGCGGCTACTGATGTTACCTCTTTAGCTTTAACTAAATTAGATGGGACAGCAAAAGGAGGAGTAGTAATAGGTATATCTGATGAATTTAAAATTCCAGTAAAGTATATTGGTGTAGGAGAAAAAATGGAAGATTTACAAGTTTTTAATAGAAATGAATTTGTAGATAGTTTATTTAGTCAAAACTAATTAATAAACCTATTTTGAGTATTTTAATTTCTTTTAAATGTTAAACGTTGTCCTTTGTTAGACTCATCGAAAACACCATTATCATATACTAAGTTTCCGTTAACAAACGTTTTTTGTATACTTGAGTTAAAAGTATGCCCTTCAAATGGACTCCAGCCACATTTATAGAGTAAAGATGATTTTGTTACTTCTGTTGATTTATTTAAATCCACTAACACTAAATCTGCGAAATAACCTTCTCTGATGTATCCTCGTTTTTCTATTTTAAAAATGTCTGCAACATTATGAGACATTTTTCTGACAATCATCTCCAATGAAATTTTATTTTCCTTATAAAAATCTAGCATAGCCAAAATTGAATGTTGAACTAATGGTCCACCGCTAGGAGCTTTTAAATAAGGTAGTTGTTTTTCTTCTAATGTATGAGGGGCATGATCAGTAGCAATAACGTCAATTCTTCCATCTAAAACAGCCTCAAAAATATGAGCTCTATCATATTCTGTTTTAACTGAGGGATTCCATTTAATAAAATTTCCTTTCTTTTTATAATCATCATCATTAAACCACAGATGATGTATACATGCTTCTGAAGTAATTCTTTTTTGATTTAGAGGAATTGTATTAGAAAATAAACTTAATTCTTTGGCTGAGGAAATATGTAAAATATGTAATCTAGTATTATATTTTTTGGCAAGTTCTACTGCAAATGAAGACGATTTGAAACAAGCTTCATCATTACGAATAATAGGATGAAAATACGCCGGCAAATCCTCTCCATATTCTTCTACTATTCTTTTTTGATTTTCTTTAATCATAGGATCGTACTCGCAATGAGTAGCAATTAATGCATTAGATTGTGAGAAAAAACCTTCTAATGTTTTTTCATTATCTACCAACATATCTCCAGTACTGGAACCCATAAATATTTTCAATCCACAAACTGTTGTATAATCTACCTTTAGAGTTTCTTCTAAATTTAAATTTGTTCCTCCCATAAAAAAAGAATAATTAGCCAAAGAACATTCTTTTGCTCTATTATATTTCTTTTCTAATTCTAAAATAGTAACAGCTTGAGGAACTGTATTAGGCATTTCCATGTAAGATGTAATACCTCCTGCAATTGCAGCTTTTGCCTCTGTATATATTTCGCCTTTATGAGTTAAACCTGGTTCTCTAAAATGAACTTGATCATCAATTGCTCCAGGCATTAATATTAACCCCTCAGCATCTATAATTTTAGCGCCATTAACAGATATATTTTTATCAATTTGAGAAATGATATTTTCTTCAATCAATAAATCTGATACAAAAATCTCATCTTCATTAACTATTGTCGCATTTTTAATTACTATTTTATTCATGTGTATATTTTATAGAATCAATAACCAAAATTTCTACTTTTGTAAGACCTGCTGCTACGAAATTTAATTGTTTAGCGGCTCTTAATGTTAAATCAATGGTTCGTTTAGAGCGTTGAGGTAATCTATCATTAACTTTAACAACAACTGTTGAATCATTATTTAAATTTCTTACTAACAGAAGCGTTCCAAATTTATGATATTTATGAGCAGCTGTTAAACTATCATTTGAAAATTTCTCTCCAGAACTGGTTTTTCTTCCATTAAATTTTTTAGCATAAAAACTGGCAATTCCAAAAGTTGAATTATTAGTTACAGGTGCTTTCTGACTAAATAATTTAGCTGCAATATTTACTATTATTAAAGCTGTAAAAAAAACTTTCACACTCAAAACTACATCATTTTTTACAAAAAACAGATTAAAATGAAGCATTATTATTAACTTACTTTAAAGAGATATAAAAAAAGGACTAATAGAAGTAAAATAATCTAACAAAATAGTATATTAGCAATCTATTATGAACAAGAGTTTAGTAATTATACCAACTTACAATGAAATTGAAAACATCGAAAGAATGATTCGTACTGTTTTTGGATTATCTCGTGAGTTTGAATTACTAATTGTAGATGATGGCTCTCCTGATGGAACTGCTCAATTGGTTAAAAATTTACAAATTGAATTTCCTAATAAATTATATATAGAGGAACGAAAAGGTAAATTAGGTCTAGGAACTGCATATATTCACGGATTTAAGTGGGCATTGTTACATAATTATGATTTTATTTTTGAAATGGATTGTGATTTTAGTCATAATCCCAATGACTTAGTTAGGTTATTAAATGCCTGTGAAAATGGAGCAGATGTAGCTGTTGGTTCTAGATATTGCAAAGGTGGTAAAGTAAATAATTGGCCAATAGGAAGAATTTTAATGAGTTATTTCGCTTCTGTTTATGTAAGATTAGTGTTATGGCTTCCAGTGAAGGATACTACTGCTGGTTTTAAGTGTTACAGGAAAAAAGTACTTGAATCTATTAATTTAGATGCTGTTCGGTTTATGGGTTATGCATTTCAAATTGAAATGAAATATAGAGCTTATAAAAAAGGATTTAAAATAATTGAGGTTCCTATAATGTTTACAGATCGTATACTAGGTGTTAGTAAAATGAGTTCTAAAATATTTAAAGAAGCATTTATTGGTGTTGTTCAAATGAGATTTATGAAATTTTAAATATTATTTAAAAACTATTTAATCAAGGCTCCATTAATTTTTAGCAAATCTGTTTCTGCAACTTTCATTTCATAAAGCGCATCGATGTATCTAACTTGACAATCTTCTAAATTTTTTTGAGTTTCAATGGTTTCAAGTAAACTCCCCTTCCCTATCTTATATCGTTGTATAGATACATTTAATATTTCTTCAGCATCCTTTAAATTTTGATTTTCTATTGCAACAATATCTTTATTTAAAGCATAAATCTTATAACTATTTAATGCTTGCGCATTTACATTTAATTGAGTTTGCTCAGAAATATATTTTTGATTTAAAAACAATAAATTTCTTTCTTTTACCAACTTATTATTTTTGGTGCCATTAAATAATAGCCAACCAGCACTTAAACCTGCATTAAAACCTACTTGTTTATTTAAAAATACAAATCCAGCCTGACTTTGAGAACGCGTAAAATTATAGGCTGCATTTAATTGTATAAATGGTAAATTATTTGCTTTAGCTTCTTTTATGGTTTGCTCTATAATGAACTCATTTTGTTTTGATACTAAAATAGAGGTATTCGTTTTTAAAATATCTTTTTTTAAATCATTGATATCTGGATTATAATTAACTACAATAGTATCGGTTGTTTTAAAATCGTAATCTATAGGATTATTAAGTAAGGTATTTAATTTGATTTTAGAGTTTAACAACTGTAACTCTAACTGAATAATTAAACTTTTTGCCTTATTTTCATCAGATTGAGATAATAAATACTCCACTTTTGAATCTGAACCAATTTCATACTTTAGCTTAGCAATTTTTTTTCGTTCATCATAAAAATTTAAATTTTGTTTTGCTGCTTTTATTAAAGCATTAATTTTTACTACAGAATAATAATTTGTAATAATATCATACACGGTATTTTCCATTTGTTGCTTTAATACAATTGAGGATAATTGTTCGCTTTGATTTAATCGTTTTTTTACTGCAAACATTTTAAAACCATCAAATATCAACCAACCTGCATTTATTGATGCGCCTGTATTATTTGATTGAGCACCATTTTTTTCTTGAATAACACCCGAACTAAATTCTTGATATGAATTTAAATTTGATAAATTAATATTACCATTTATTGTAACAGTAGGAGACATTCCTGCATTACCGATATTATTTTGAAGTTTTGCTATCTCTTGTTGATTTTTAATAATTAAAACAGCATAATTTTTTTCTAGTCCTAACTTGATAGCATCCTCAATTGTTAGCAAAGGTTGAGCAAACATCCCTATATTAACAACTAAAAAGAAACTTAAAATTTTATTTAACATCATTATTGTTTTGTTTATCTTTTATTAAAAATGAATACATAGCCGGTACAACATAAATAGTTAAAAGCATTGATAATAATAAGCCTCCAATAATAACAATTCCCATCCCCATTCTACTTTTTGAGCCAGCTCCTAAAGCCATTGCAATTGGTAAAGCGCCTAAAATAGTTGCTAAACTAGTCATTAAAATTGGACGTAAACGAGCAGTTGACGCCTCAATTAAAGCATCTTTAATTTTCATGCCTTTTTCTCGAAGTTGATTAGTGAACTCTATAATTAATATACCATTTTTAGTAACCAATCCAACTAACATAATCATTCCAATTTCACTATAAATGTTTAATGTTTCGTTAAAATACCAAAGTGCGAATAAAGCTCCGGCTAATGCCATAGGAACTGTAAAAAATATAATAATAAATGGTTCTATAAAACTTTCAAACTGCGCTGCTAATAATAAATAAATTAAAACTACAGATAATAAAAAAGCAAATAAAATATTTGATGAACTTTCAGCAAAATCTCTCGATGCGCCAGTTAATGATGTTGTAAAATTATCATCTAATACTTGTTTTGCAATACTATTCATAGCTTCTATACCATCGCCTATTGTTTTCCCTGGAGCTAACCCTGCCTGTATTGTTGCTGATTGATACCGATTATAATGATATAATTGAGGAGGATTACTTCTTTCTTTGATTGAAATAATATTATCTAATTGAATCATTTTTCCATTATTATTTCTAATAAATAAATTATTAATATCGCTTGGTTCATCTCTATTTTCTCTATTAACTTGGCCAACTACCTGATATTGTTTATCTCCCTTAATATAATACGCAAATCTTTGCCCGCTTAATGCTAATTGAATAGTTTTTGCTACATCAGCTATACTAACACCTAACGTTTTAGCCTTATCCCTATTAATTTCAATTTCTAATTCGGGTTTATTAAATTTTAAATTAACGTCAACTCCCTGAAAAATTGGATGCTTATTAGCTAATTCTAAAAACTTAGGTAATTTTTGTCTTAACTTTTGAAAATTATTGGTTTGTAAAACAAATTGTATAGGTAAAGATCCTCTTGGCCCACCTCCTGATGATATAGATTGTTCTTGAATAACAAATACTTTTCCTTCAGGAAATTGTGCTAAATTTTTATTTATGTAATCAGCTATATCCATTTGAGAACGGTTTCTATTTTCAGATTCACTTAATGCAATTCTTACAAAACCTGTATTAACAGCTCCTGAACCTGCAAAACCTGGTGCAGTTACTGTTAAACATACCGTTTTTTCTGGAATAGAATCTCCTACAAATGTTGACAATTTGTCCATCAAAGCATCTGTAGATTCAAACGAAGTGCCTTCAGGTGTTGTTATAGATAATCTTAACCAATTTCTATCTTCTAAAGGCGATAGCTCTGATTGCAATTGAGAACCAAAGTAAAATATAGAACTTATTGATAATACAAGTATAATTAATGCCCACCAGCGTTTTTTCATAAAACGAGTAACTGATTTTTTAAACCATTCATCTATCCCATTAAAAAATGGCTCTGTTAGTATATAAAATTTACTTTTCTGTAATGGATTTTTTCTAACCAGTTTTGCATTTAGCATTGGGGTTAAAGTCAATGATACAAAAGCAGAAATTAAAACAGCTCCTGCTAACACAACTCCAAATTCTCTAAATAATCTACCAACAAATCCTTCTAAAAAAATAACTGGCATAAAAACAGCAACTAGCGTTAGTGATGTGATAATAACTGCAGTATAAATTTCACGAGTTCCTTGAATAGCGGCATCTTTTGGCAATAATCCTTTTTCTATTTTTTTAAAAATATTTTCAGTAACAACAATTCCATCATCTACAACCAAACCAGTTGCTAAAACTATTGCTAATAAGGTTAATACATTTATTGAATAATCCATCAAGTACATAATAAAAAATGCTCCAATTAACGAAACAGGAATATCAATTAAAGGTCTAAACGCAATTAACCAGTCTCTAAAAAATAAATAAATAATAAAAATTACAAGTAATAATGATATTATTAAAGTTTCTCCTACTTCTTTTACAGATTTTTTCACAAATCTTGTATTATCCAATGCTATATTAATCGTATAATCTTTAGGTAATTCTTTTTTTAATATTTCGTATCGTTTGTAAAATTCATTTGAAATATCAATATAGTTAGCTCCTGGTTGGGGTACCAATGCTAATCCAACCATAGGTGTACCTGCTTCTTTTAATATTGTTTCTTCATTCTCTGCTCCTAATTCTACCTTTGCTACATCGCTTAAATGTACTATACTATTGTTATTTTCTTTAACAATCATTTTTTCAAACTCTGTAATAGTAGATAACCTACCTATAGTATTTACGGTTAATTCAGTTTTATTTCCTTCTATTTTACCAGATGGTAAATCTATATTCTCTTTATCTAAAGCTAATTTAATATCTAACGGTGTAAGATTATACGCTGATAATTTATCAGGCATTAAACGAATTCGCATACAATAACGTCTTTGCCCCCATATTTGAACAGAACTAACACCCGAGATTGTTTGTAAATTTTGAGCAATAACATTTTCAGCATAATCACTAACCTCTAATAATGAACGAGTATCACTAACTAAAGTCATTGATATAATAGGATCTGAATTTGCATCAGCCTTTGAAACAACAGGAGGCGCATCTATATCTTGTGGTAATTGCTTTACAGCTTGGGATACTTTATCTCTAACATCATTTGCAGCAGCTTCTAAATTAGAATTTAAATTAAACTCAACTGTAATAACACTCGATCCTTGATTAGATGAAGAAGACAATGTTCTAATCCCATCAATTCCATTTATTGCTTTTTCTAACGGCTCTGTAATTTGCGATTGAATAACATCTGCATTTGCACCAGTGTAACTTGTTCGCACTGTAATAATTGGCGGATCTATTGATGGAAATTCTCTTACCCCTAAATATTTGAAGCCTATTACTCCAAATAAAATAATTATAATTGAAAATACGGTAACTAATACCGGTCGCTTAACACTTATTTCTGCTAAATCCATATTAATTAACCGATTTTAATAATTTCAAATTCATGTCTTTTTTTAAACCTAGTAAGCCTGTTGTAATAACGGTATCAAACGGTTGCAAGCCTTCAATAATTTGAACTTTTTCATCTGTTCTAACTCCCAGCTTTACCATTACCTCAACAGACATTCGATTTTTAACAACAAATACTTTTTGTCCTTTTAAAGTCGGTATTACACACTGTGTAGGAATCATGATGGTATTTTGTATATCTTTCAAATTAGCAAAAACTTTCACAAATGCTCCTGGATATAATTGTTTTGAACCTTCATACATAGCTCTCGCCTTTATAGTTTTTGTAGCTTCATCTATCTTTGGTTCTATTGCATAAACAGTTGCTTCACATGTATCAGTATTGCTTTCGGTTAAAAATTTAATTAAAATTCCTTTTTTAAGAATAAAATTATACTTTTCAGGCACTGAGAATTCAATATACAATGGATTTAATTGAACCAAGGAAACAATAGAGGTTGAAGTATTTACATACGACCCCTCACTAATATTTTTTAATCCAACAACACCTGTAAAAGGAGCAATAATTGTTGTTTTTGCTAATTGAGCTAACACATATGCTTGATCTGACTTTAATAAACTTAATTCGTTTTTTTGAATATCAAGTTCTTCTTGGCTTATACCATTAATTTCAAATAACTTATTTAATCTATTTAATTTTAGTTCAGATAATTGAATCTGAGTTTTTATTTTTAATAATTGTGCCTGTAAATCCGCATCATTAAGCTTTAATAAAACACTTCCTTTATTTACAATTTCTCCTTCCTTAAAGTAAATTGCAGTTACTTTACCATTTACTTCAGATACAATATCAATTTGATTAAGCGATACAATTTTTCCATTAGTAAATACATTATTATCAAAATTTGTTGTATGAACTACAAAGTAATTAACTGCTACAGGACCTTTATTATTTTTTTTATTTATTAAAGAATTGTCTTCCTTTTTAGGAAAAAATATAAATTTTGATGAAATTATTATTAAAATTACAATTAATGCAATTATCCAGTTTGGTATTTTTTTCATATTATCTGTAGTAGTATTTATATTTTTTCAGACAGGTTTTGTTTCTTTTTCTTTGTTTTCTTAAAATTAAAAAACAACTCATTTGAAGGAAGTTCTTTTAATTTACTTGATAGTTGGTTTAGAACTCTATTAAAAATAATTTGATCTTCTTTTGATACAGAAGAAAAAATGGCTTTATCAATTTCCGAAAATGATTTTACGATTTCTGCTGTTTGCTTTTGCCCTTTTTTAGTTAATACTATAAAATGTTCTCTTCTATCTCCTGGATTAATATTTCTATCAACAAAATCAACTTTAATTAAATAATCAATAACTTTTACCATAGCAGTTTTATCAATATTTAAATTATTACAAATACACTGCTGATTGCATCCGTTATTTTCAAATAAAAAATATAAAACCGAAAAATACCTTTCTACATCTAATTTCTCAACCCTCTTGCTCAATACACTATAATATAATTTCGATAAAATTAAAGCCTTAGTTCCTATCGAAAGCTTATCGTAATTATTAGTATTCATGATAATAGTTTAATTATAAAATAGTTTACAAATATAACTATTTGCAATGATATCAAATTTTAATTTTTGAAATAAAACAAAACTTTTTATTTAACTTTATCAAAAAAATTATACTAAGTATTTTTTAATGAAACACTATTCTACTTTTGTAATTGAGCAATTTGGAAAATACATTCATGGAGATGTACAAGCATTTAATTGGTTAATAGAAAATAATTACAGAGAACTAATTGCAACTTTAGATGCAATTAGAGATGATAAAAATGCTTTTAAATTTTTAATTGAAAATAAACATTTTGTATTAGCAGCTTTTGTAAATGCTATTTGGGAAGACTCTAAAGCCTTTAAATTTTTAATTGAAGTAAAAGCTTTTGATTGGGCTGCTTGTGCCAATTTTATTAATGGAGATGATAAAGCAGAACAAGCTCTTATTGCTGCTGGCAAAAGACATTATATTGCCTTAGCACATTCTATATTAGGACGAATTCATGAAGATGGCGACAGAAACACATCTCCTGCAGGTGTTATAAAAAACATGTTAGATTTTAAAAAAGCATTTCAAAAATAAACCTATGCGTATTATTGATACTATTCCCCATCATTCAATGAGTATTTCTATTTTTCAAATGAATGACAAATTTATTTTGAAATTTGAAGCTGGCCCTATGGAACAAGCATTTAAATTTTTAACTGAAGATGTTAAATCGGTTGATGGGTTAAAAAAACTTATTAATGAATCATTTATAGAAACTGTTCGTTTACGATTTAACGATATGTTTTTACAAATGAAAAATGCCTATGCATCATAAAATTGGCTAAAATTGTATATTTGTAACCTTATTCACATTTAAAATAACAGACATTGTTTAAGTTTATTGGTGCTATTATTGGCTTTTTTTTATTAGGGCGAAATTTTTTAGCTGCATTTCTTGGGTTTTTAGTTGGTTCATTTATCGACAATTTCGGAACAGTTAAATCTAAAGGCGGAAGCGCAGACGATATTTTTAATTATTATAAGCAACATTCTACCTCAGGCAGTGGTGATTTTGCTAATATGTTAATTGCTTTATCCGCTGCGGTAATGAGGGCTGATGGAAAAATCATTAAAGCTGAGTTAGATTACGTGAAATCTTTTTTTTCACAGCAATTTGGTCCAAATTTTACTGTATCTCATTTACAAACATTAAAACATTATGCTAATGGAGGAGAAATTCCATTGGTTCAAATTTGCAATGACATAAAACTGCGCACTCAATTAGAAGTACGAATACAATTATTACATTATTTATTTGGTATTGCAAAAGCTGATGGTCATGTTTCTGATATTGAAATTCAGGTAATACAAAAAATCTCTCAATTACTTGGTGTTCCGCAAAGTGATTTTGAAAGTTTAAAAAACATGTTTTACAGAGATACCAACTCTGATTACAAAGTACTGGGAATTGAAAGTACTGCAACCGAAGAAGAAATTAAAAAAGCATACAGACAAATGGCTGTTCGTTATCACCCTGATAAAGTAGCATCTATGGGAGAAGAATATCAAAAAGGTGCTCAAGAAAAATTTCAAAAAATACAAGAAGCTTACGAAAATATAAAAAAACAAAGAGGAATGAATTAATAATTAAGTTATTTGACATTATCCTTTTAAAAAACAGTAATATCAATTATCATTTAATATCTTATCTTTAGCAATTCTAATCCATATTATTTTAACTAACATTATTTATAATTAGTTATATAAAAAAACCAAAAGCCCCTTCAGTTTCCTGAAAGGGCTTTTTGGTTCTCAAAAACTAAAAACCATGGCGTGTTTTTAGTATTTTTCATAGGCATACGCCACATGAGTATTTTAATTTAACTGATGATTAGAACTAGTTCTAATCATCAGTTATTGCAGAAGGAATTATTTTTTTCCGTCCATTTTATCTTTTAAATCAGATAATGCAGAGATATCACCTAATGTTGTTTTCTCTTGATTATCTTTCATTTTTTTCACTGCTTTTTTAGTATCATCAGATTCAGCTGCTTTAGATGCTTTTTCAGCTTTACGAACTTCATCTTTCACTTCTTCGTGTAAGCGAGCGTGAGATACAACAATACGTTTAGCCTCTTTACTAAATTCAATTACTTTAAAATCAGCAACTTCTTCAGCTTTTAATGATGTGCCATCAACTTTGTTTAAATGACGAGATGGGCAGAACCCTTCAACTCCATAAGTTAAACCAATTGTTGCTCCTTTATCATTAACTGCTGTTACTGTGCCTTGGTGAACTGAATCAATTGTGAAAATTGTTTCAAATACATCCCATGGATTTTCTTCTAATTGCTTATGTCCTAAAGATAAACGACGATTTTCACCATCTATTTCTAAAACAACTACATCTAATTTATCACCAACTTTGCAGAACTCTGATGGATGTTTAATTTTTTTACTCCAAGATAAATCAGAAATATGAACTAATCCATCAACTCCTTCTTCTAATTCAACAAATACACCAAAGTTTGTAAAATTACGAACTGTTCCTGAATGTTTACTTCCTTTAGAGTATTTATCAATTATCATATTCCAAGGATCAGGTGTTAATTGTTTAACTCCTAAACTCATTTTACGTTCCTCACGATCTAAAGTTAAAACAACTGCTTCAACTTCATCACCAACTTTTAAGAACTCTTGAGCTGAACGTAAATGTTGAGACCAAGACATTTCTGAAACGTGAATTAAGCCTTCTACTCCTGGAGCAATTTCAACAAATGCACCATAGTCTGCTAAAACAACTACTTTACCTTTCACTTTATCACCAACTTTTACGTCAGCATTTAAAGCTTCCCATGGATGAGCAGATAATTGTTTTAAACCTAAAGCAATACGTTTTTTATCATCATCAAAATCTAAAATTACAACATTAATTTTCTCGTCTAATTTCACAATTTCTTCAGGATGATTAATACGACCCCATGATAAATCAGTAATATGTATTAAACCATCTACACCGCCTAAATCAATAAACACACCGTAAGAAGTAATATTTTTAACTATACCTTCTAATACTTGTCCTTTTTCTAATTTAGAAATGATATCACGTTTTTGAGTTTCAATTTCAGCTTCAATTAAAGCTTTATGAGAAACTACAACATTTTTAAATTCGTTGTTAATTTTAACAACTTTAAATTCCATTGTTTTACCAACATAAACGTCATAATCACGAATAGGCTTAACATCAATTTGAGAACCTGGTAAGAAAGCTTCAATACCAAATACATCCACAATTAATCCGCCTTTAGTACGACATTTAACAAAACCTTTAATAATTTCATCTGTATTAAGAGCCTCATTAACTCTATCCCAAGATTTTCCAGCACGAGCTTTTTTATGAGATAAAATTAATTGGCCATTTGAATCTTCTGCTTTTTCGATAAAAACTTCGATAGAATCACCAACTTTTAAATCTGGGTTATAACGAAATTCTGATAACGATACAACTCCATCAGATTTATAACCAATATTTACTACAACTTCACGAGTATTTTTTGATACTACTGTACCTTGCATAGTTTGAGCATCAGCAATAGTGCTTAATGATTTACCATACATTTCATCTAAAGCTGTACGTTCTTCTGATGAGTAATTGTCGTTTTTCTTTCCAATTGAATTCCAGTCAAAATCTGGATTACCAACTGTTGCATTTTTGTCTGCCATTTATTTAATAATTGTATTCGATAAATCAAGGTTACCGAAGTGGTTAGTTTTTAGTTTTTAGTCCAATTATTACCTTGATTAAAAATTGGGCTACAAATATACACTATTTAAGGTTTGTTTGAGTAATAATTTTAAAATAAAAAATATTTTTAAATTACTGATATTCAAATATTTAAATTAATTACAAATCTTTGTTTCTATAAAAATAAAGTCTAAATTTCATCAATTACACTTAAAAATCAATCATGAATTCTATCATAACACATGGCATTGAGATTTCTGTAAAAACGCACTACTTTGCTCTACAGTCTGACCCAAAAAAAAATTATTATTTTTTCATTTATGAAATTAGTATCACTAATAAAAGTGATTATACAGTAAAGTTACTTAATAGACATTGGGAAATAAAAGATGCCTTTGGAGAAACTAGAGAAGTTGATGGAGAGGGAGTTGTTGGTGAAACTCCAATTATCGAACCAGGAGAATCGTTTAAGTATAACAGTGGATGTAATTTTAGTACAGAATTAGGTAAGATGAAAGGTTACTATACAATGGAAAAATTAGTAGATCAATCTAAATTTAAAGTCTTAATTCCTGAGTTTTTAATGGTAGTGCCATCGAAGTTAAATTAAACATTACCGTGTAACAATTACAAAAAAAAATATTCTTGTTAAACTTTTATAACTCTATTTTCCTATATCATTGCCAATATCAAAATAAATAAGATATTTGACATCCTAAAAAATAATTATTGATGAAAAAAATAACTTTTATCGCGTTAGCAGCTATTGCTATTTATTCTTGTAACTCATCTCATTCTGGAAATACTTCTGGATTTGAAATAAAAGGAAACTTATTAAACTCTAAAGGAGAATCTATTTATTTAGAAAAATTATCTCAACAAGGAACAATGCCTGTTGATAGCGCTATTATAGATGAAAAAGGAGAATTTATAATGAATCATTATTCTCCAAGCGTTGGATTTTATAGATTAAAAATTAGTAATTCAAATTTCGCCATGCTAGTTTTAGATTCCGCTCAAAAATTAACCATTTCGGCAGATGCTCGAGATTTAGGAAATACGTTTAAGGCTGAAGGATCTGCCGATACAAAATTATTTTTAGAATACAACAAACTGGCTCAATCACAAAAAGTAAGAACCGATTCATTAGAAAATATTTTTAGAACAGCTATGGTAACTCTAAAATTAGACTCGCTAAGAGCTGATTCATTATCTAAAGAATTACAAAAACCATACGAAGTAATGGTTAATCAATATAGCGATGTATTAGCTAAAAAAATATTAGAAAATACTAATTCATTTGCTTCTATAATGGCTATTCAACAATTACGTCCAGAAAATTATTTAGACATTTATAAAGCATTAGACAAAGGATTAAGTGAAAAGTATCCTAACAATTCTGACATAAAATCTTATCACGCGATGGTTCAACAAACCGAAATGATGGTTGCTAGAACACAGGCAATTAAAATTGGAGCCGAAGCGCCTGAATTAATTTTACCAATGCCAAACAACAAAGATTTAGCTTTAACTTCATTAAGAGGAAAAGTTGTTTTAATTGATTTTTGGGCTAGTTGGTGCGCACCTTGTAGAAAAGAATTACCTAATGTAAAACGCGCTTATGAAAAATATAAAAATAAAGGATTTGAAATTTTAGGAGTTTCATTAGACAAAGATAGAGCGTCATGGCTAGAAGCAATATCTAAAGAAGGTTTAACATGGCCGCAGGTTAGTGATTTAAAATTTTGGCAAAGTGAAGCTTGCCAGGTTTATGCCGTTCAATCAATACCATACACCGTATTAATTGATAAAAATGGTAAAATAATTGCAACAGATTTAAGAGGTGTTGAATTAGACAAAAAATTATCAGAAGTTTTAAAATAAAACCTTTAAAACACCTTGTTTATTAAATTGATAAAAAAGGATTACTAATTATTATATTTAAATTATGTTTAAATTTTTTTATATAATTAGTTTCCTTTTTTTATTTCAGTTAAATTATTCTCAAGATAATTATTTTCAACAGGAAGTTAATTACAAAATCGATGTGTTATTAAACGATGTAAAACATGAATTGTTTGCAAATGAACGTATTCAATACATCAATAAATCTAAAGATACACTGCATTTTCTTTACTTTCATTTATGGCCTAATGCCTATAAAAACAATAAAACAGCTTTAGCAAAACAATTGTTAGAATTTAAGGATACTAAAATGTATTATGCGAAGGCAAATGATTTGGGATACATTGATAGTTTGGATTTTTATGTAGATAACAAATCTATTAAATGGGAATTTGACAAGGTACACATTGATATTTGTAAACTTTTTTTAAACACACCTTTAATTGCTGGAGATACAATTACTATCACTACCCCGTTTCATGTAAAATTACCATCAGCTCAATTTTCTCGCTTAGGTCATATTGGTCAAGCATATGCTATTACCCAATGGTACCCTAAGCCTGCTGTATATGACAATACAGGCTGGCATCCTATGCCTTACTTAAATCAAGGAGAGTTTTATAGTGAATTTGGCTCATATGATGTAAAAATTACTTTACCGAAAAATTATGTTTTAGCTGCTACAGGCGACAGAATTGATGAAACAGATGAAGAATTATGGCTTTTATCAAAAGCTGACTCAACACAAAAGATGATAAATCTTAAAAATTATTCTTCTGATTTATCTTTTCCACCATCAAGTACCGAATTTAAAACAATAGAATTTAAACAGTATAGAGTTCATGATTTTGCTTGGTTTGCCGACAAGCGATTTCATGTTTTAAAAGGCGAAATTCAATTACCCGACTCTAAACACAAAGTAACTACATGGGCTTTTTTTACTAATCACGAAGCTGAATTATGGAGTAAATCTATTAAATACATTAATGATGCGGCTTTTTTTTATTCAAAACAAATTGGAAATTATCCGTATAATCATATCACTGCTATTGATGGTACCATAAGCGCTGGTGGAGGAATGGAATATCCAAACATTACTATTGTAGGCGAAAGTGGAAATTTATTTAATTTAGAAACTACTATCGTGCATGAAGTTGGACATAACTGGTTTTATGGAATTTTAGGGAGTAACGAAAGGGACGCTCCTTTTATGGATGAAGGGATTAATTCATTTTATGAAATGCGTTATTTTAAAGAAAAATATCCCAACTTAACATTAACCAGCTTAATAGGTAAAGATAGCTCTTTCCATTTTTTTGGATTACATAAACTTAAACACAAAGCACAATACGAATTGTCTTATTTATTGGCCGCTAAAAAAAACACAGATCAGCCAATACATTTAAAAGCCATTGATTTTACAAACTACAATTATGGTGCTATTGTGTATAGCAAATCTGCCTTAGCTTTTAATTACTTAATGAATTTTTCCAATCAAAATAATTTTGATAATGCTATGCGGTTTTATTATGAACAATGGAAATTTAAACATCCTAATTATGACGATTTATTTAAAACTTTAGATTATTATTTAACCTCTGATTTAACGTGGTTTACTGATGATATTATTAAAAGCAATAAAAAATTAGATTACGAAATACTTAAACACAAACAATTAGAAAACAATAGCCATGCTATTCTAATAAAAAATAATACTCATTTATCTGGGCCATTGTCATTATCAGGATTTAAGAATGGCCAATTAATTGGCACTGTATGGTATAATGGATTTAAAGGCAAACGTGTTTTTGAGTTTCCTGCATCAGATATTGATGAATTTAAAATAGACTTCAATGAGTCTACAATAGATATAAATAGAAAAAACAATACTATTAAAACATCTGGGTTATTTAAAAAATTAGAACCGTTTCAATTTAATTTTATTGGAAAAATAGATGATCCTCGCTATAATCAAATTAATTATTTTCCAATTTTAAATTATAACCACTACAACAAATTAACATTAGGTTGCGCTTTTTATAATTATAGTTTTTTGCAAAAAAAAACAGAGTTTACATTTGCTCCAATGTATGCCTTTGGTAGCAAAACACCAGTTGGCTTTTTTGAGTTAAATAGATATTTTACACCACATAGTCATTTATTTCAACAAATTACATTTAACACAAAAAGTAAAAGCTTTGCTTATAACTATTTAAATCCAAATTCGTTTAACGAAATCAATCATACAGCCTTTAAACCATTTAATTTAAACTATTACAAAATGGTGTTCAATCTTGATTTCGAAATCAAAAAACAAAACCCAAAGAGCAACATCATTCAACATGTTGGATATACTAATACAAATTTATTTACAGATTCTGTAGAGTATAAGATAAACTTAAGTAATTCTTCTTTATCGTCTATTAACATTACTAATAAAAAAAGTATAATTAATACTGTTTATTATACTTTTAAAAACTCCAGAGCCATTAATCCTTTTGATTTCACTTTAAATATTCAACACAATCAACTATTTGGAAAAGCAAATTTTTCATTAAATTATGCTATAACATTAAAAAACAATAAAACATTTGATTTTAGACTATTTACAGGTGTGTTTATATACGGTAATACTTCAGATAAAACTCCTTATCTTTTTAGAATGAGTGGTTTTAGTGGTTATCACGACTATTTATTTGATTACAATTATATTGGCAGAAATGAAACTCAAGGTGTTGCAGCTGCTCAATTTATTGAAAATGATGGTGCATTTAAAATTCCTACTACAGTAGGCCAATCTTCAAAAGGATTAATTGCTTTAAATGTTAAGTCGCCAAAAATTAGTAAACTTCCTGTAAAATTATACAGTGATTTTGGAATTAGTGAAACTAATACAAGTAAATATACAAATAGTATTCTATACAATACAGGCATTGATATTTGCTTGTGGAAAAACATTATAGATATATATATTCCTATTATCTATAGTAAAGAAATTAAAACAGATTTAACTACAAATCATAAAGGTTTTTTTGATACTATTCGATTTACATTAAATTTGCATCATATTAACCCACGTAATTTTATAACAAATAACTTTTTGTAATGCAAAATGGTAAAAAAATATATTTCGCTTCTGATTTTCACTTAGGTGTGCCCACCTTTGAAATTAGTTTAGAGCGAGAAAAAAAAATTGTACGTTGGTTAGAAACTATTAAACACGATGCGTCAGAAATATATTTAGTAGGAGATATTTTTGACTTTTGGTGGGAGTATAAATATACCATTCCTAAAGGGCAAACACGATTATTGGGCAAAATTGCAGAATTAACTGATAACGGAATCTTAGTTCATTTTTTTACAGGTAATCACGATTTATGGATGCGCGACTATTTTAATCAAGAATTAGGAGTATCTGTAAATCACCAACCAATAATAAAAACATACAATAATAAAACTTTTTTTATTGGACACGGTGATGGCTTAGGACCTGGAGACAAGTGGTATAAATTTTTAAAAAAATGTTTTACAAATTCATTTTTAATTTGGTGTTTCAACATGCTGCATCCAAATATAGGATTTTGGATAGCTCGTCGTTCTAGTAAAAGAAGCAGAATAAATACAGGAGATTCAGATAAAGAATTTTTAGGAAATGATAATGAATGGTTGATGTCTTTTTGTAAAGATTATTTAAAAAAAGAATCTATCAATTTTTTTGTTTTTGGTCACCGTCATTTACCACTAGATTTAAAAATAAATAATAACTCTCGTTATATTAACCTTGGAGAGTGGATAAATTATTGTACATATGCTGAGTTTGACGGGCAACACATTGAATTGAAAAAATTTGAATAATACGCTCTCATTAATTTTAAATTTTACTTTATGCAATCTAAAATAAAAAAAATTAAATTATTCCATGTATTAAAATATTCGATGTAACTATTTTGAATTTATATCAACAAAAAAGCGTATGATTAAAAAATCATACGCTTTTTTGTTTGGCGGAGAAAGAGGGATTCGAACCCTCGGTACGGTTACCCGTACGCATGTTTAGCAAACATGTCCTTTCGGCCTCTCAGGCATCTCTCCAACTCTATATTTAAATAGAGAATGCAAATGTAATTAAATTTTTAAATTATTAAAACTTAATGTGAAAAAATAATTATCAATTTTATATAAATTATCTTAAATATGACTCATTAACTTATTATTGAACAACGATTTTTTTAACAACAGATTTTATATCATAGGCATTTTTGAATTGAATTGTCATAACATAAATACCCTTACTTAATAAAGACACATCAAATTCATTAATTTTATTATATGTGCTTACTAAATTTATTTCATTTCCTAGTGCATCAAAACATCTTACAGACATATTACCCAAATTAGAGTTACCTTTTACTAAAACTGTAAATTTATCAGACACTGGATTAGGATATATAATCAGTTGCTCGTCAATAAATTCTTCATTAAGTCCAACACCACTATTATTAGTTGAATTAAAAAATGCTAGGCCTCCTGCATAATTACCTAAAAATAAATCTCGCTTACCATCGTTTGTAATATCCTCAAAAAATGGGGCACAACGAGGTCCTTCATTTATTTGAAATAATGCTGTATCTACTCGGTTAAATGAACCAGATAAATTACCATCAATATTATCAAATAAATATAAATTACCAAGCTCACTACCAACTAATAGTTTAGTTACGCCTTGTTCTTTAAACAAGTGCGGATAACTATACCCTGTTGTCCAACCTATTTGACGAACATCTACATTTCCAAAAAAAGTAGATTGTAAGCTAAATACAGGAACAGATGATGAACCAATATTTGAGTAATAACTAATTTTTCCGTTTAAAGAACCAATCACTAAATCTAAAGTTCCATCAGCATTTACATCAAATAGCTGAGGATACGCAAAATTACCAACATCTATTGCATGATAATAACTAACATGATTAGAGAATTGAGCAGCTGATCCAATAGGAGCAGTATTTTCAAAATAATGTAATTGTCCATTATTATCACCTATTATTAGGTCTTTATCTCCATCATTATCTAAATCTCCAAAAGTAGGAGCCATTGAATATATGTTATAATTTGATAATAATTGATAATCTCTTGTTATTAAAGAAAAAGAAGGAACCGTTGTAGTACCTATATTTTTGTAAAATGCAAGTTTAGATTTGTTAATTCCTCCAGTATAATAACCTAAATTACCAATTATTAAATCCATTTTGCCATCACTGTCTGCATCAAATAATACAGGATAAGCCCCTTCTCCAAATTCCATCATATCTTCTTGTAAAAAATTATTTTTCTGAAAAACAAAATTAACAGTTGGTGTAACCGAAGCATTTTTATAATACCAAACACTTTTATAATTTTCGGAACCTGCTATGGCATTTGGACTAGCAATTAAATCTTTAAATCCATCATTATCGATATCTAAATTATAAGTACACGGAAAAGAATTTAATTTAATAATCGTAGTACTGGCTTTATTTGGATAATTAGGATACAATATGGTAGTGTCTCCTATATGAGCATTTGAATTAGTGCCTTGATTATCAACATAAAAAATATTACTGCAAGAAATATCTCCCATTATTAATTCTTGATCGCCATCACCGTCTCTATCAAAGCACATAATGCAAGAACCAGAATGCAAAGGTTTATTTAAACTATCTTGTATAACAGACGAGTACATTTTCATAAATGGACATTCATTCATATCAACTTGACAATTATTTTCTTTAATGTCCCCCCAACAATCGTCTACCATATTAAATATTAAACTATCTGAATTGCCGAATAACTCTTGGCTCATATTTTTATGGTATTCTATTTTTACACCAAATACAGAAAAACTTAAAATATCTAAATCACCATCCTGATCAATATCTGCAATACCAGGAATCGCAACCGAATTACAATATAAATTTGATATACTTGGTGTTCCCGAAGGATTGTAATTACTCATTAAAAGAGATTTTTCAAGAATAAAATTTAAATTTTGTCCTACAGAAATATTTTTAAAAACTTTAATACCACCTGTTGTATATGTAAAAATATCTGACTTACCATCATTATTATAATCAAAAAACAAAGCCCAATCAGTAACATTAGGGAATTTATTTTGATAATTAAAGGCATGTAAATACTTAGCCTCTCCTACTCCTCCAGTATTTAAAAAGGCTCTTAATCTACCACCAGAACCACAAATTTTATCGAAGGCAACAACATCTTTTTTGCCATCATTATTTAAATCAATTTGTGTAAATGAACTAAAATTAATACCTCCCGCCCAAGGCATACGAAGTTTAACATTAGACTCATAAACCTCAATTGTATCTCTATAAACTGCCGTTTGAGACTTTAAAAAGTAAAAAAAAGACAAAAAAATCACTAAAAAAGGTATACGCGCCATATAAATAGCAAAAATACAAATTATTAAGCATAAAAATGCTAACTACTTAATTTTCAGCACTAAATTAATTTGCTTTATATAAGCGATAAAACTATATTTGCAACCTTAATTTATTTAGAAATAATACCGATTTATGCAAAACAAAGGTGCCATTAAAATTTTCGCTATACTTTTAGCGCTTTCTTGTATTTTTTATTTATCATTCACTTGGATTACTCGTGGAGTAGAAACAGAAGCTAAAGAATACGCTGAAGGAATTTCTAGTTCTGCTGGAGTTCAAGCAAATGCTAAGAAATACGCAAACGGAGACGCTACTAAAGAGCTATTTTATGTAGATTCTTTAAAAGAAAAATTAGTTGATAGATATTTAGATTCTGTTAAGAATCAGCCTGTTTACAATTTAATTTTTGCAAGTTATACATACGAAGAATGTAAAAAACGTGAAATAAACTTAGGATTAGATTTACGTGGCGGTATGAATGTAACTTTAGAAATTTCGGTAGCTGATATCGTTAAAAATTTATCTAACAATAATCCAGATGCTGCTTTTAATCAATCTATTAAAGATGCACAAGCTAGTATGGGAGTTGGAAATAATGACGATTTCTTAACATTATTTGAAAAAAAGTATAAAGCAAATGCACCAACAGGTCAATTAGCACCCTTATTTCAAACTATTGAATTAAAAGGAAAAATTGCCTATAATGCGTCAAATGAAGAAGTTATTAAATTTATTCGTACTAAAGTAGAAGAATCTATTTCAAACTCTGAGAAAACATTCCGCTCTCGTATCGATCGTTTTGGAGTTGCTCAACCAAATATCCAAAAATTAGGAAATAGCGGTCGTATTTTAGTTGAATTGCCAGGGGTAAAAGATAAAGAAAGAGTTCGTGAATTACTACAAGGAACTGCAAACTTAGAGTTTTGGGAAACTTATGATAACACTGAATTAGGAAATCTATTAATTGGCGCTAACGATAAATTATCAAAAGCCTTATATCCTAATTTTAGCACTAAAAACGATACTACGTCAAAATCTTCTGATACAACAAAAGTTGCGGTTACTCCAGCAAAATCAGATACAGCAAAAGCAAAAATTGATACAGCAACTGTTGCTTCAGTTAAAACATCTACTGCTGTTCCTACGTCTTTAGACTCATTTAACATGCGTTTTCCGTTAATTTATGTTGGAAATGTACCATGTCCTTTAAAAGCAAATGTATCCTTTAATCAACAAACACAACAACCTGAGCAATTTTTACCAGGACCAGTAATTGCTCGTGCTTATAGTAAAGAAGATACCGCTAAAGCAAATGCTTTATTAAAAAATCCAGCATTAAAATCATATTTACCAAACAAATTAAAATTCATGTGGGGTTCAAAACCTGAGGAGGTTAAAAACGAATCTGGTGAAATTGTTGGTGTTTACTATGAATTATATGCTATTAAAGTTACTGACAGAAGCGGTAAAGCTGCTATGTATGGAGATATTATCACTGATGCGCGTCCAGATTTTGATGCTCAAAGCGGAGGACATCCATATATTAGCATGACAATGACTGGTGAAGCAGCTACCAAATGGGCAAAATTAACACGTGATAACTCACCTCAAGGAGATAAAAAAGGTCGTTCAATTGCTGTAGTAATGGATAATATGGTTTATTCAGCTCCAACAGTTAATGGAGAAATTAAAGGCGGTAAATCTCAAATTACAGGAAATTTTACTGTTGAAGAAGCTAATACATTAGCAGCTGTTTTAAGTGCTGGTAAATTACCCGCTCCTGCTCGTATTGTTGAAGAAAGTGTTGTTGGTCCTACATTAGGCCAGGAGGCAATTGATTCTGGATTAATGAGTACTGTAATTGCGTTATTAGTCATTTTAGTATTTATGTACATGTATTACAATAAAGCTGGTATGGTAGCAAATATTGCACTAATAGCAAACATGTTCTTTATAATGGGAATCCTAGCTTCTATGAATGCTGTTTTAACTTTACCTGGTATTGCAGGTATAGTGTTAACAATTGGTTTAGCAGTAGATGCTAACATCTTAATTTTTGAACGTATACGTGAAGAATTAGCACATGGTAAAAATGCTGCTCACGCTATTAAAGAGGGCTTTAAACATGCCATGAGTTCTATTATTGACTCAAACGTTACATTAGCAATTTTAGCTATTATTTTAATGGTATTTGGTTCAGGACCTGTTCAAGGTTTTGCCACTACTCTATTAATTGGTATAGGAGCATCTTTATTCTCTGCAATATTAATTACTCGCGTAATTTTTGAAGGGATGTTATCTCGTAAAATGGAAATTCCGTTTGATAATTCAGCAACTAGAAATGCATTTAAAAATGTAGCATTTAATTTTGTTGGTCGTAGAAAAATCTATTATACTATTTCATCAATTATTATTGTATTAGGTGCAATTATGTATTTTGCTCATGGCGGACTAAAATTAGGTGTTGATTTTAAAGGAGGGCGTACATATCAAGTTCGTTTTGAAAAAGAAATGAATACAGAAGACGTAAAACAATCTTTAAAATCAGCATTTAAAGATGCGTCGTTAGAAGTTAAAACTGTTGGTGGAAACAATCAAATGAAAATTACAACTTCTTACCGAGTATCAGACAACTCTCCTACTGTAGATACAGAAGTTGAAACAGCTTTAAATGAAGGATTAAATACATTAAATGTAAAACATGAATTAGTGAGTCAGCAAAAAGTAGGGCCAACAATAGCAACAGATATTTTATATGGTGCTTATGCTGCTATCTTATTCTCTTGCTTAGTAATGTTTATTTACATTGTTGTTCGATTTAAAAAATGGCAATATGGTTTAGGAGCAGTTGTTGCCTTATTCCACGATGTGTTAATGGTATTATCATTTTATACAATTTTAGATGGCATTGTTCCTTTCTCACTTGAAATTGGGCAAGATTTTATTGCCGCTATTTTAACAGTTATGGGATATACCATGACGGAAACAGTAGTTGTATTTGACCGTATTCGTGAGCGTTTAGCAGAGCATGTAAATGCAGATGCTACTAACGAAGAACGTAATACATTAATTAACTATGCCTTAAACAGTACATTAAGCCGTACTATCTTAACATCCTTAACTGTATTCTTTGTATTATTAGTTATCTTTATTTTTGGTGGAGAAAGCATTCGTGGATTTATCTTTGCTTTATTAATTGGACGTATTATTGGTACATATTCTTCTTTATGTATATCTACTCCAATTGTTGTTGATTTTGACAAAAAGAAACACTAAACATAATTTGTATTAAAAATGAAATGCCCCTTCTTAATAGTTGGGGCATTTTTTATATAAAACAAATTAATTAGTGGTTAGCATTATTTTTAGAATTTCATTCGTACCTTTAAACTGAAATGATTTTACAAAAATTATCACTTATAAATTTTAAAAATTATGATGAAGCACAAATTGATTTTTGCAAAAAAATTAATTGCTTTGTGGGTAATAATGGTATGGGTAAAACTAATTTATTAGATGCCATCTATTATATTTCTTTTTGTAAAAGTTTTTTTAATGCCATAGATAGTCAAAATATTAAACATGATTTACCATTTTTTGCCATTCAAGCTTGGATTAACAAAAATGGAGAAAATCATGAAATTTTTTGTGGTGTAAAAAAAGGACACAAAAAACAATTTAAACACAATAAAAAAGAATACGAAAGATTATCTGAACATATTGGATTATATCCTCTAGTTATGATTTCTCCTTCAGATATGGAGTTAATATGGGACGGAAGTGAGGTTAGACGAAAATTTATGGATAGTATTATTTCTCAATACGATAAAGTGTATTTAGAAAAGTTAATCTCCTATAATCATGTTTTACAACAACGTAATACTTTATTAAAACATTTCTATGAAAGCCGAACATTTGATAGTTCAAACCTAGAAATTTGGGACGAACAATTAATCATTTTTGGTGAAGGAATTATTCATGCTAGAAAACAATTTTTAGAGGAATTTACACCTCTTTTTAATAAAAATTATTTATTTATAAGCGGTAGTAATGAAAGCGTTAGTCTTCATTACGAAACCCCTATAAAAGATTTATCTTATAGAACCCTTTTATTATCTAGTTTATCAAAAGACAGAACCATACATCACACAAGTATTGGTCCACATCGCGATGATTTAGACTTTAAATTAATGGGAAATAGTTTAAAGAAATTCGCCTCTCAAGGTCAACAAAAATCTTATTTACTGGCTTTAAAATTAGCTCAGTTTGAGTTTATTAAAGAAAAAAAACATACTAAGCCATTGCTATTATTGGATGACATATATGATAAATTGGATGAAACTCGATTTAAAAAATTAATTACTTTAGTAAGTGGTGATGAATTTGGACAAGTATTTATAACAGATACACATCCCGAGAGAATAAAATCACTATTTAATGAAAACAACACCGAACATTTAATTTATATAGTAAGTGAGGGAAAAATAGAAAAACATGGCTAAAAATAATAATCTCATAAAACTAGGCGATGCGATTTCTCAACTATTTAAAGAAGAAAAATTAGATGAAAAATATAGCATTTTTGCTATTAGAAATGGTTGGGAAGGTATTGTAGGAAAAACAGTAGCTAAACATACTACTCAAATAAACTATGCCCAAGGCATTTTGTTTGTATCCATAGATTCTGCGATTATTAGAAACGAAACAACATACGCTAAAGAATTGATTATTGAAAAGGTAAATAAATTTGTAGGACAAAAATTAATTAAAGAAATAGTTTTAAAATAAATGAAAGCATTTAACGTACCAGAGTTTTACAGAAGCCCAATTATAAGCAAAATAAAACAATTTCGTAAAATACAAGATCCTCGTAAAAAAGACAACTCCCCCACTCTAATTGATTTTGGGGCCGTTCAATACTTGGTTTCAAGGCATTTTGGTTTTTGTTATGGTGTAGAAAATGCCATTGAAATTTCATTTAAAGCATTAGATGAAAACCCAGGGAAAAGAATTTTTTTGTTAAGCCAAATGATTCATAACCCTGATGTAAATAATGATTTAATAGAAAGAGGCGTTCAGTTTTTACAAGATACAAACGGCAATCAATTAATTTCATTTGACATTTTAACCCCTGATGATATTGTTATTATCCCTGCATTTGGCGCACCATTAGACATTATTGCATTATTAGAATCTAAACAGATAAAAACCGAAACATACAATACAACTTGCCCCTTTGTAGAACGTGTTTGGAAAAAATCAGAAACTATTGGCAAAAATAATTATACCATCATTATTCATGGTAAACATAATCATGAAGAAACAAAAGCAACATTCTCAAGAAGTGATAAACACAATAAAGCAATTATAATTAGAGATTTAAACGAAGCTAAATTACTTGCTGATTATATTTTAGGAAATAAAACAAAACAACAATTTGAGATAGATTTTAATGAAAGATACTCAAAAGATTTAAATATTGATATAGACTTAAAAAGACTTGGTGTTATTAATCAAACTACCATGTTAGCAAGCGAAACGCAGGAGATTGCAGATTATTTAAAAAAAATAATGACTGATAAATATGGAGCAAACAATATTAATAACCATTTTGCTGACACTAGAGATACACTTTGCTATGCTACAAATGAAAATCAAGACGCTACCTATGGATTACTAGAAACAGAAGCTGATTTAGCAATTGTTGTGGGAGGTTATAATAGTAGTAACACATCTCATTTAGTTGAATTATGTGAACGTAAATTCAAAACTTATTTCATCTCCTCTGAAAACGAAATTATCAATAATAATACTATTAATCATTTTGATTATCCTAATAAAAAACATTTAACTACAACAAACTTTCTGCCAAACAAATCCCCTATTCGTATTATTTTAACTAGCGGTGCTTCTTGTCCTGATTCTGTTATAGAAGGTGTTATTCATAAAATCAACAGTTTTTACAATAATATTAAGCCGTTTGAAGACGTTATTAAACATTTATCAAATTAAATTATGCTATTAAATTTAACCAAACCTCTTGCATTCTTTGACTTAGAAACCACTGGCGTAAATATTGGAGCCGATAGAATTGTTGAAATATCAATTGTTAGAATAAACATAGATAATTCGAAAGATATCTTAACTAAAAAAGTAAATCCCGGTATCCCTATTCCCGAATTTTCGTCAAAAATACATGGTATATATGATAAAGATGTTATTAACTGCGAAAGTTTTAAAGAGTTAGCGCCTCAATTAGCCGTTTTTTTAAATAATTGTGATTTAGCTGGATTTAATTCTAACAAATTTGATGTGCCTTTTTTAATAGAAGAATTTTTACGCGCTGATGTTGATTTTGATTTGAAAAACAGAAAATTAATTGATGTACAAAATATTTTTCATATGATGGAACCTCGCAATTTAACAGCCGCATATAAATTTTATTGCAATAAGCCTTTAGAAAATGCTCACTCTGCAGAAGCTGATACATTAGCAACATATGAAATTTTTAAAGCGCAACTAGAGCGTTATCAAAATACAGAGCTAATAGACGATAAAGGAAATACATTCATCCCTATTAAAAACGATATGAATATATTAAGCAAATTAACTGCTCGTACAAAAAATGTTGATTTAGCGGGAAGAATTGTATACAACGAACACAATATAGAAGTTTTTAATTTTGGAAAACATAAAGATAAATCGGTAAAAGAAGTTTTTGAAAAAGAGCCATCTTATTATAATTGGATGATGCAAGGTGATTTTCCCTTATATACAAAAAAAATACTAACTCAAATTCGTTTGAGTATGAAAAGTTAAGATAAGATAATATAATGCACGAATTAGAACCTTTTTATAATTGGCAACATTTATACATTGCGTCTGAAGACGAAGATTCACCATTTTATGGCTCAGAGTACAGTGAGTTTACTTTCAGCAACACTGTTTATAATTACTATATACATCCCCAATGGGACGACATGGGAAGTGAAACATTATATTTGAAAATTTTGTTTGTTGATTACGACGAGCATTATGCTATAATTGAGTTAATAGGAGAATGGAATGATGCTATTAACAATGATATTATGCTTTTAAAACGAGATATTATTGATGAGTTAGCATTTCATGGAATTAATAAATACATCATTATTGGCGAAAACGTTTTAAATTTTCATCACTCAGATGATTCATATTATGAAGAATGGTTTGAAGATGTTCAAGATAAGGATGGATGGATTACATTTATTAATTTTAGAGAACATGTTATAAAAGAATTTAAACAGGCTAATTTGGATTATTATTTTAATACCGGAGGAGAATTAAATGATTTTGAATGGCGAAAATTTTCACCAGGACAAGTTTTTGGTAATATTTCAAAAATCATTTCTAAACGCCTTAGCTAAATTTAAACTAAAAACTTTATTTGTTGTTAATAGTTAGATGATATTTTCATCTTTCAAACTATTATATTTGATTCATATTTTAAATGAACATTTTGGCTACACGAAAAGACATTACTACTCTTAATCCAAAAGAATATATCATAATTAAAGGTGCTCGTATGCATAACCTTAAAGGAATTGATGTAGCGTTACCTCGTAATAAATTTATTGTTATTACTGGCTTATCAGGATCAGGAAAATCATCTTTAGCATTTGATACTCTTTATGCTGAAGGACAACGAAGATATGTAGAAAGTCTATCCGCTTATGCAAGACAATTTTTAGGTCGTTTAGAAAAACCCAAAGTTGATTATATCAAAGGAATTTCTCCGGCCATTGCCATTGAACAAAAAGTTATATCCAGAAATCCAAGGAGTACAGTAGGAACGATTACCGAAATTTATGATTATTTAAAATTACTATACGCACGAGTAGGAAAAACATACAGCCCAATTTCTGGTAAAATTGTTAAGCGAGATTCGGTAACTGATGTTGTTGATTTTATAAATACACTAGCAAACGACACTAAATGCTTAATAGTCTCTAAATTAATTGTACCAAAAGACAGAAGTATAGAAAAACATTTAGAACTATTAAATCAACAAGGATTCGCTCGAATTTTAGTAAATAATCAAATTATTAAAATTTCTGATTTTGATGTAAAAAAGTCTAAAAAAAACGACTTCATTTTTTTATTAATCGACAGAATAATAGTAGATATTACCGATGAAGATTTTCAGAATCGCGTTGCTGATAGCGTTCAAACAGCCTTTTTTGAAGGAAATGGGGAATGTAACATTTTAATTGAAACAGAAGATAAATCATACGAAAATCATCATTTCTCTAACTTATTTGAAGCTGATGGCCTAGAATTTGAAGAGCCTAATATGAATTTCTTTAGTTTTAATAATCCTGTTGGTGCTTGTAAAACATGCGAAGGATTTGGTAGTATTATTGGAATTGATCCAGATTTGGCTATACCAAATAAAAGTATATCCGTATACGATAATGCTATTGCCTGTTGGAATGGAGACACAATGTCTTATTACAAAAATCAGCTAATTAAAAACGCACATAAGTTCGACTTTCCTATCCATAAACCCATAGCTCAATTAACAAAATCACAATACAATTTATTATGGAATGGCAATGAGCATTTTGAAGGAATAACTGCTTTTTTTAAAATGTTAGAAAAAGAAAGTTATAAAATTCAATATCGCGTAATGTTAGCCCGATATAGAGGAAAAACTAGCTGCCCTGATTGCAAAGGAACCCGATTACGAAAAGATGCAAACTATGTAAAAATAGACAATATGGGTATCTCCGAATTAGTACTAATGCCCGTTTCTGATATTAGAACCTTTTTCAAAAAATTAAAATTAAATGAACATGATTCATCCATAGCAAAACGTTTATTATTAGAAATTAATAACCGTTTACAATTTTTACTAGATGTCGGACTAGGCTATTTGAGTTTAAATCGTGTAGCAAACACACTAAGCGGAGGAGAAAGCCAACGTATTAACTTAGCAACATCATTAGGCAGTAGCTTAGTTGGTAGTTTATATATTTTAGATGAACCTAGTATCGGTTTACACTCCAGAGACACAGAAAAATTAATTGGTGTTTTAAAATCTTTAAAAGCACAAGGAAATACTGTAATTGTAGTTGAGCACGATGAAGAGATAATGAACGCGGCTGATGAATTAATTGATATAGGACCAGAAGCAGGAACAAACGGTGGAGAACTTGTATTTCAAGGAAATCATAAAGAACTATTAAAAGATTCGAGAAGTTTTACTACAAAGTATTTAACTAATAAACTACAAATTGAAGTCCCAAAAACTAGACGTAGATGGAAAGAGTTTATTGAAGTAACAAATGCTAATGAAAATAATTTAAAAAACATATCAGTTAAATTTCCATTAAATACATTATGTTGTGTAACAGGTGTAAGCGGTTCTGGAAAATCAACTCTAATAAAAAAAGTATTGTATCCAAATGTAAAAAAACATATAGAAGGTTATTTTGCAAATGTAAAAAGTGATAAAATCTCAGGAAGTTTAAAAGAAATACAACATGTTGAATTTATAGACCAAAATCCAATTGGAAAATCATCACGTAGTAATCCCGTAACATACACAAAAGCTTACGACGAAATCAGAAATTTATTTTCTGAACAATCTCTAGCAAAAATAAGAAATTACAAACCATCGCATTTTTCGTTTAATGTAGATGGCGGACGATGTGAAGTGTGCGAAGGAGAAGGCTCTATTACAGTTGAGATGCAATTTATGGCAGACATCTCATTACCTTGCGAAGCCTGTAACAGCA
This sequence comes from uncultured Flavobacterium sp., assembly GCA_964541155.1. Classification (GTDB taxonomy): domain Bacteria; phylum Bacteroidota; class Bacteroidia; order B-17B0; family Aurantibacillaceae; genus UBA4416. Next base: position 180,642 of record CAZIPC010000004.1, on the reverse strand, counting down.
AACGATTTAAAGCCGAAACGCTTGAAGTTTTATATAAAGGAAAATCAATATCAGATGTTTTAGAAATGACAATTGATGACGCCGTATTTTATTTCGCACAAGATGAAACAGATAGAATATGTAAACGAATTATTGAACGTTTAAAGCCATTGCAAGAAGTTGGATTAGGATACATACAATTAGGTCAATCATCAAGTACATTAAGCGGAGGCGAAGCTCAACGTATAAAATTAGCCACTTTTTTAATTGGAGGAAGTTCCACTACAAAAACCCTTTTTATTTTCGACGAACCTACCACTGGTCTTCATTTTCATGACGTAGCAAAGTTATTAAACTCATTTAATGCGCTTATTAATCGAGGACACTCTATTATAGTAATTGAACATAATTTAGATGTCATTAAATGTGCTGATTGGATAATAGATATTGGGCCTGAAGGAGGTGAAGAAGGAGGAAATATTGTAGCGCAAGGGGTTCCTGAAGATATTATTAAAGCTAAATTAAGCCATACAGGAAAGTATTTAAAGCAAAAGCTATAAACTCAATGTATTGGTTAATTATCTAAGTTTTTAAAAACCTATCAACAAACCTTTTACATTCTTTAAATTATTTGCACCTTTGGTTTTTAGAAAAACCTTTCTAAAAATCTATGCAACTAAAATATCACACAAAACAAAAAGCCATCCTTTTATTAGAAGACGGTAAAGTATTTGAAGGAAAAGCCGCTGGCAAAATAGGAACCACCACCGGAGAAATTTGCTTTAATACTGGGATGACTGGATACCAGGAAATTTTCACTGATCCTTCCTATTTTGGGCAAATTGTAGTCATGAATAATGTACATTTAGGTAATTATGGCATTGAATCTTCCGAAATAGAAAGCGATAGCATTAAAATTTCAGGCATGATTTGTAAAAAGTTTAATGATGGTTTTTCGAGAAAACGAGCACAGCAATCATTACAAGATTATTTTTTAAAAGATAATATTGTAGCTATTAGCGATGTAGATACTAGAGCAATTGTTCGCTACATAAGAGATAAAGGAGCTATGAATTGCATCATATCATCTGATAATCAAGACATTGATGAATTGAAAGCTCAATTAGCAAAAGTCCCAAAAATGGAAGGATTAGAACTATCCTCAAAAGTAGCTACTACCTCAACCTATTATGTTGGAGAATCTACTTCAACTTATAAAGTAGCAGTTATTGATTTTGGAGTTAAAAAAAATATACTTCGCTCATTAGCAGAGAGAGATTGTTATTTAAAAGTATTTCCTATGAAATCTTCTTTACAAGACATTTTAGATTTCAACCCCGACGGTATCATGTTAAGTAATGGTCCAGGTGACCCTGGAGTTATGAAAGATGAAATAGCATTAATAAAAAATATTGTTTTAACTGGAAAGCCAGTTTTTGGAATTTGCTTAGGGCATCAGTTATTGGCTGAATCGCAAGGAATTTCAACCTATAAAATGCATGCAGGGCATCGTGGAATAAATCATCCTGTTAAAAATATAATCACTGGAAAATGTGAAATCACTTCTCAAAACCATGGTTTTACAGTGAATGCAGATGATATTGCTAAAAACACATCCATAGAAATTACTCATATAAACCTTAATGATAATACCATTGAGGGAATTAGAATTAAAAATAAACCCGTATTTTCAGTTCAATACCATCCCGAAGCCTGTCCTGGACCTCTAGACTCGCGTTATTTATTTGATGATTTTGTAAACAATATTAAAACTTCAAAAAAATAATACATAAACAATACTCTATTTCACGAATCTTATAGTTAAAAGCCTAATATTTTAGGCTTTTTTGTTACCTTTGCGGCATTATGCCAAATTTAGTAGCTATCGTAGGTCGTCCAAATGTAGGAAAATCGACCCTTTTTAACAGATTAACCGAAACTCGAGAAGCCATCGTAGATGATGAGCCTGGTGTAACTCGTGATAGACACTATGGTAAATCAAACTGGAATGGTGTTGAATTTTCTGTAGTTGATACAGGCGGATACATTAAAGGAAGTGATGATATATTTGAAGAAGAAATTCGAAAACAAGTTCAAATAGCTGTAGATGAAAGTACCAGTATTTTATTTATGGTAGATGTAACTGATGGGGTTACTCAGTTTGATAAAGATGTTGCAAATATTGTTAGACGCAGTAAAAAACCTGTATTATTAGTAGTTAATAAAGTAGATAATAGTGAACGAAATTCATATGCAGCTGAATTTTATGTTTTAGGATTAGGGGATCCATACTGCGTTTCATCTAATAGCGGTATGGGAACTGGAGATTTACTGGACGCTTTAATAAAAACGTTCCCTGAAGATTTAGGAGCAATTGCCGATAGCCATTTACCAAAAATTGCTATTGTTGGGCGTCCAAATGTTGGAAAATCATCGTTAACAAATGCATTATTAGGAGAAGATAGAAATATTGTAACCGCAATTGCAGGAACAACAAGAGATACAATTCATACACGCTACAATAAGTTTGGGCATGATTTCTTACTAATTGATACCGCAGGAATGCGTAAAAAAGCAAAAGTACACGAAGATATTGAATTTTATAGCGTTATGCGCACCATTAATGCTATTGAAAATTCGGATGTGTGTGTATTAATGATTGATGCTACTCAAGGAATAGAGTCTCAAGATTTAAACATTATTCACTTAATTGTAAAAAACCACAAAGGAATTGTAATTGTTGTAAACAAATGGGATTTAGTTGAAGATAAAAATACAATGACAACTAAACACTTTGAAGAACAAATCAGAATTAGCATGATGCCATTTAAAGATGTTCCTATCATATTTACTTCAGTAACAGAAAAACAACGTATCATGAAAGTAATAGATACAGCAATGGAAGTATATCAAAATAGGACAACAAAAATTCCTACTAGTAAATTAAATGAATACTTTTTACCACTAATTGAAAACTTTCCACCTCCAGCTGTAAAAGGAAAAATTGTAAAAATTAAATACGTTACTCAAATTAAAGATACTTGTGCCTTTGTGTTCTTTTGTAACTCACCTCAATATTTAACAGATGCTTACAAACGTTTCTTAGAAAATAAATTTCGTGAAAGCTTTAATTTTACTGGAGTTCCGTTATCATTTTATTTTAGAGCAAAAAGTTAATACTTATATTAAACACTAAAAAAGGCTCAGTATACTGAGCCTTTTTTTAATTTAAAAACATATTAGTTTTTTTCAATCCACTTTCTAGCATTTACAAACGCCTCGAGCCAAGGAGAAACTTCATCTTTTTGTCCTCTATCTAGATAATTTGCCCAGTTCCAAGGAAAAGTAGAACGCTCAATATGAGGCATCATAACTAAATGCCTGCCTGTTTTATCGCACATCATAGCTGTATTAAAATCCGAACCATTTGGATTTGCAGGATAATTATCGTAAGCATATTTAGCTACAATATTATACTTATCTTCTGTGTAAGGTAATTTAAATTTACCTTCTCCATGTGATATCCAAACTCCTAATGTTGTTCCTTCTAAAGTAGATAACATTACCGAATTATTTTTTTGAATTTTAACAGAAGTAAATCCACTTTCATGTTTTTGCGATGTATTGTGATGCATCTTACCATGAATTTCATGTTCAGGATTAATTAATTCTAATTCCATTAGCAATTGACAACCATTACAAATACCAACAGATAATGTATCTTCTCGTTTAAAGAAATTTTTAAGAGCTGTGTTTGCTTTTTCATTATACAAAAAAGCTCCAGCCCAACCTTTAGCTGAGCCTAACACATCCGAATTTGAGAATCCACCAACTGCACCAATAAACTGAATATCTTCTAAATTCTCTCTACCTGAAATTAAATCAGTCATATGCACATCTTTCACATCAAAACCAGCTAAATACATGGCATTAGCCATTTCTCTTTCAGAATTAGAACCTTTTTCTCTAATGATAGCAGCTTTAGGACGGGGTTTCGAAGAATCTATAGCAGGTGCTTTACCGTCAAAATTTTCAGGAAATATAAACTTCAAAGGTTGATTTTTATAGTTACTATAACGTTCCTGTGCCATTCCATTTTTAGACTGCCTAGAGTCTAATAAGAAAGATGTTTTATACCAAACATCCCTTATTTCAGAAATATTAAAAGTAAATGTATCAGCATTGTTTTTAATTGTTACTGAGTTCCCATCAACTACAGAACCAATTTTAAAAACTTCAATACTATGCTTTGCAAACTCAGCCTCAACAGATTCATCTGCCTGAAAAACTAGTGAAATATTTTCATTAAACAATACTTTAACAGTATCACTTTCATTTAAAACTGTTAAATCATAATTTGCTCCTAAATTCACATCAGAAAAGGATAATTCTAATAATGTTGTAATTAAACCACCACTTCCAACATCATGCCCTGCATATATTTTACGTTCTTTAATTAAATTTTGTAAAACGTTAAAGGCTTTTTTAAAGAACACTGCATCAGTAATTGTTGAAACCTCTGTTCCTATTTTATTTAATACTTGCGCAAACGATGAACCTCCTAATTTAAAATCATCTTGCGATAAATTAATATAATAGATATTTCCACCATTACGTTTTAAAACTGGCTCAACTACTTTTGTAATATTAGAACAATTTCCAGCAGCAGATATAATAACTGTACCTGGAGCAATGACCTCATCGTTAGGATACTTTTGTTTCATAGATAAAGAATCTTTCCCTGTTGGAATATTAATCCCTAATTCTATAGCAAAATCCGAACATGCTTTTACAGCTTCGTATAATCGAGCATCTTCTCCTTTATTTTTACAAGCCCACATCCAATTAGCAGATAATGATACTGACTGTAAACCATCTTTTAATGGAGCCCATACAATATTAGATAAAGCCTCAGCTATTGCATTTCGCGAACCAGCTGCTGGATTTATTAATGCGGATATTGGAGAATGACCAATAGTAGTTGCAATTCCTTCTTTACCCTTATAATCTAAAGCCATTACGCCAACATTATTTAATGGTAATTGTAATGGCCCTACACATTGTTGTTTGGCTACTCTTCCTCCAACACATCTATCAACTTTATTCGTTAACCAATCTTTACAAGCTACCGCTTCTAATTGTAGTATTTTAGATAAATATTCGGGGATATTTAATACGTTATAAGTTAACTCTGAATAATTTATTTTAACAGTTTCATCTGTCATTATCGTTTTTGGAGAACTTCCAAAAAAATCATCCAATGCGTAATCCATAGGCTTTAATCCAGTTGTTTTTGACTGAAACGTAAACCTATGATCATTTGTAACATCCCCTACTTGATACATAGGAGAACGCTCTCGCTCTGCAATACGTTGTAAAGTATCAATATCTTTTTCACCAATCACCAAGCCCATTCTTTCTTGAGATTCATTTCCAATAATTTCTTTTGCAGATAATGTTGGATCACCTACTGGTAATTTATCTAAATCAATTAGTCCGCCTGTTGCTTCTACTAACTCCGATAAACAATTTAAATGTCCACCAGCGCCATGATCATGAATAGAAACAATAGGATTAGCATCACTTTCTACCAAACCTCGTATAGCATTTGCAGCACGTTTTTGCATTTCTGGATTTGAACGCTGTATTGCATTTAACTCAATTCCTGAACCAAATGCTCCAGTATCAGCAGATGATACAGCTGCTCCGCCCATGCCTATACGGTAATTTTCTCCACCTAAAATAACAATTTTATCTCCTGATTGTGGTGCTTTTTTAATGGCCTGATTTAATTTGCCATAACCAATACCACCTGCTTGCATAATCACTTTATCATAACCAACCTTACGATTATTTTCTTCATGTTCAAAAGTTAATACTGAACCAGTAATTAATGGTTGACCAAATTTGTTTCCAAAATCGGATGCACCATTAGAAGCTTTAATTAAAATATCCATCGGAGTTTGATACAACCACGGTCTTTCTTGCATTCCTTTTTCCCATTCTCTGTGTTTTTCTAACCTAGAATACGAAGTCATGTATACTGCTGTTCCTGCTAATGGAAGAGAACCTTGTCCTCCTGCTAAACGATCTCTTATTTCTCCTCCCGAACCTGTAGCTGCTCCATTAAATGGCTCAACGGTTGTAGGGAAATTGTGAGTTTCAGCTTTTAATGATAAAACAGATTCAAACTCTTTTTCTTGATAAAAATCGGGTTTATCCGCACTCTTAGGCGCAAACTGAATTACTTTTGGACCTTTTACAAAAGCCACATTATCTTTATAGGCCGAAACAATATCATTTGGATTTGTTTCTGATGTTTTTTTAATGAGTTTAAAAAGAGAGGTTGATTTTTCTTCTCCATCAATTATAAATGTTCCATTAAAAATTTTATGTCTACAGTGCTCTGAATTAGCTTGAGAAAAAGCAAAAATTTCAGAATCAGTTAATTTACGTTTTAGCTTTGTGGATAAATTATTTAAATAATCTACTTCTTCATCACTTAATGCAAGACCTTCTGATTTATTATAGGCCGAAATATCATTAATTTCTAAAATTGGCTCTGGTTTTATATTTATGGTATAAATATCCTGATTTAATTCGCTATATTTTTGAGAAAGCATAGGATCAAAATCAACAAAATCAGAAGATACTTTTTCAAATTCTTCAATCCTGATAATACCATAAATACCCATATTTTGAGTTATTTCAACAGCATTTGTACTCCAAGGGGTTATCATAGTAGCACGTGGGCCAATAAAAAAATCCGTTAATACGGATTTTTCAATTTTATGTGCATTACCAAAAAGCCAATTTAATTTTTGAATGTCTTTTGGTGATACTTCTTGCTGTGATTGAACAGCGTAAACAATGTTGGATTGGTTTCCGAAGAAATGAATCATTGTGATTATTTATTTGAATAGTTGTTTTGAAAGTGCAAAGTTAAGGTTATTAAAGTAATAAGCCAATTAGCAATCTATTATTTATCCCCAAAAACAAATACATTTAAACAAAAAAGTCCGACACAGGTCGGACTTTTTTGTTTAACTATTTAAAAATCAATTATTTTTCCCCTCTCATTGCTTTTAATTGCTCTGCAGTTACCTGTTTATAACCATCCATTGATAATTTAAATTTTGAATCATCTAATGGACCTGCTGTTACTTGCTTTACAAGCATATACATTTTCATTCCACCTCTATTAAAAGCATATTCAAACGGTACTCCATTTAAACCTTTTAATGGTCCTTGTTCTTGTATTTTAGAATTTTTATTCAAATTCTCAAACTTATCACAATACCAAACTTCTGTTTGTTCTTCTTTATGATCTTTATTTGTCATTGTAACAATTGCTTTTTTACACTCATAACCAGCTATCGTTTTAGTTTCGTCTAAATAAATAATTTTTGACTCTAATTTATTTTTTGTTGCTTCTTGCTCTTTTTTAATTTCTTCATTTGTTTGCTTTACGGCAAATTTATTTCCCATTTGATCCATTAACATCAACATTCCATTATCATCAACTAACACTTGATTGTTAAACATCATTGATGTTGTTTCGGTAAGAGATTTATTACCTTTAAAAGTAATAGTGGTTTCCATACCATCCATCATTGCAGCAGCTTCAGGAGGGAGTCCTTCTATTCTCATATCATAAATGATTGTACCTTCTTTAATTTGAGCATTTACAGACAATACTGTTAATGCAAGTGCTGCAATAGTTAATCCTATTTTTTTCATTGTTTGTGTTATATTTTAATGTTAGTATTTTTATTAATACACCAATATACATTTAAGTTTTTAATTTCATTTCAAAATTATGCTAAATAACTCATATAAAATGGGCTAATTTTGCATATCTGTAAATATTTTTTCCATTTCTGTATGTGTAATAATTTTATAATGCTTAGGTATTTCAAATATCTCATCTCCAACGGTTTCTTTCTTTACTGATTTTGCAGTAAAACACATTTCTAATCCCATTTTTTTTAATCGATATTCCATGAGCATACCTCTAATTGATTTGTAAGGGCCTATATTATTAATACTATCTAATCCTAATTCATTTGTATAATATACATCAAATACCGAGTTCGTATCATTTACAAAACATGCTATTACTCTTTTGCAGATATAGCCTGCAATTTTTTTAGTTTCAGTTGTTTCTTTAAATTTTAATAAATAATCTTTATGATCTCTTAACACTTCGGCTTCTGTTTGAATACAGGCGCTTTGAATATCCATAAATTTTATCATTTGAGTTAATGTTTTTTGTATTGGGTTACTGATAAATTTAATATCCAAAATTCCCATCGAACTCATTTCAAACTGAAGTTTATTGTTCTTAAATTTTATAATGGCTTCACTTGGAGCTAAACCAGCAAAAGGATGAGAGTGTCCTACAACTTTAGCTGAATACTCAATAATTCCTTCATTTAGTACAGCAGGATTACTTCTTGAAGTACAAAAAGAAATAATAACTGTTAAACAAATTATTATAACAACAAGAAATATACGTTTAATGACTAGCAAAAAAATAAATGTGATCGAAAGTTACTCAATTAGGAGAAATGAACAAATTAATATCCTAAAATTTTAAGCATTGATTTATAACTCTGTTCTTTAGCAAATAGTTTAGTTGTTATTTTACCATCTTCATCTTTATCAATTAAAACATGCTTTGGGGCTGGCACCAAGCAATGTTGGGTTCCTCCATAACCACTTAAAGCTTCTTGATATGCCCCAGTATGAAAAAATCCAACATATAAAGGTTGCTTGTCTGTTTTTGATACCCTTGGCAAAAACACCTGGTTAGTATGAGCTTCGCTGTTATAATAATCCATACTATCGCAGGTTAATCCGCCTAAATTCACTGGTACATAAGGTTTATCCCAATTATTTACTGCTAATAAAATAAATCGTTGATTAATTCCCCATGTGTCGGGTAATGTAGTAATAAATGAACTATCAATCATATACCATTGCTCTCTATCATTTTGCTGTTTTTGATCAATAATAGAGTATAATGTAGCTCCGCTTTCGGCTACTGTAAAAGAACCAAATTCAGTAAAAATATTTGGCTCGTCTATTTCGTGCTGAGTACAAAACGTTTTAATTTGAGATACTATTTCTTCGATCATATACTCGTAATTATAATCAAAGCTTAATGATGTTCGAATTGGCATCCCTCCACCTATATTTAGAGAGTCTAGAGTTGGGCAGATTTTTTTTAATTCTTTATAAATATTTAAACATTTATTCAATTCTGTCCAATAGTAAATCGTATCTTTTATTCCATTATTAATAAAAAAATGTAATAGCTTTAATTCAAACTTAGGGTTATTTTGTATTTTTTCCTTATACAAACTTATTATATCTGTATAACGAACACCTAAACGTGATGAATAAAAAGCAAAAGAAGGTTCCTCTTCAGTACTAATTCTAATTCCAAGTTGACACTTAGCAACTTTTACATTCTTTTTATAGTGCTCAAATTCATCCAAATGATCTAATACCGGTATCACATTATAACCATCATTTAGTAATTCCGAGATATATTGTTTATAATTTGTTTTCTTGTAACCATTACATATAATATATGTATCCTTGGTTATCATTTTCTTTTTAATTTGTTCTCTTATAATTTGAATATCATAAGCCGAAGAAGTTTCTATATGAACATCATTTTTCAGTACTTCATCTAAAACAAAGCTAAAATGAGAACTTTTGGTGCAATAACAATAAACATATTTACCTTTGTAATCTGATTTAGCCATTGCAACGTTAAACATACGTTTAGCTTTTTGAATTTGCTGTGTAATTTTAGGTAAATATGTGATTTTTAAAGGAGTACCATACTGTTTAATAATATCCATCAAAGGAATATCGTTAAAATATAATTCGTTATCTACAACCTCAAATGATTCTTGAGGGAAATCGAAAGTTTGTTCAATCAGATTTTGGTATTTATTTTCCATTGCACAAATGTAAGTCACTTACATCACAGTACAAAGTAGTTAAGTAAGTAATTTACATTTATTAATGAAAACTTAATCTAAATGTATTAGATTAGGTTTATTTAAAATAAAGCTAACGTTAATTATTTTTTATTAAATAAATTAAACAAAAACCTTAATTTTGCCCCCATGATTCAACGAAAACAAACCCTTCTTTTATTAGTAACAACAATTATAAGTATCTTAATGTTTTTTATTCCTTTTCAATCTTATACATTAAATGAAGGGGAAAAATTTAATTTAAATTTAATTTACTCCATTAACACAGCTAATACAACCTCTAACATATATTACCCGTTTACTCTAAATATATCTATTAGTTTACTATCCTTAGTTGTTATATTTTTATATAAAAACAGAGTTTTACAATATAAATTAGGTAATTTATTAGTTGTATTTAATGTATTTTTAACTGGTTTGTTTTTTCTGTTAGATTTTTTAAATATAGTTCCAAAAAATATTAGTTTTTCTTTTGGATCATTTTTACCCATTATTTCGGCATTTTTAGCTTATATAGCTGCTTATTTAATTAAAAAAGATGAGCAATTAGTAAGAAGTGTTGATAGAATTAGATAGCATCGTTTAAAACGTGTCTAATTAAAATATATGAAAATAAAAGGCCTATACCCCTTCTATTTTTAAAATTTTTAGTACTACATTTTCATCGTTATATATTTTATTTTGTTGATAATTAGATGTTTTTCTTAACATTTGCCCATTTTTTCACCAAAAATCATCGAATTTAGATTGTTTTTATAAAAAAATGATACTTTTGTACACACTAACTAAAACAATTAAAAATGAAATTAACAGAAATTCAAGATTTAATAAAATTTGTTTCGAAAAGCGGAGTAAATGAGGTTGAATTAGAGACAAAAGAAATAAAAATTGTTATTAAAACTGGTAAACAAGCAGCTCCTGTAGTTTACCAAACAGCTCCAACTCAAATTACAACAACTCCAGTACAAGCTATAGCAGCTCCAGCGGTTACTGCTGCTCCAGCGGCTGATACAACTGCTACTCCGGCAGCACCAGCTAATACTAATAATGAGTCAAAATATGTTACTATCAAATCCCCTATGATTGGCACATTCTATCGTTCAGCTGGTCCAGATAAAGCTCCATTTGTTAATGTAGGTGACGATATAGATACTGGAAAACCGGTGTGTATTATTGAAGCTATGAAGCTATTTAACGAAATTGAAAGCGAAGTAAAAGGAAAAATAGTTAAAGTATTGGTAAATGATGCAACTCCTGTTGAATATGATCAACCTTTATTTTTAGTAGATCCTTCATAATTCGACAATTGGTCGATTAAAAATATTTGACAAAAAGAAATTGTCTAATTAACGAGTTATCTATAATTTAACTAATTGAAAAAGGTATGTTTAAAAAGATATTAATTGCCAATCGTGGCGAAATTGCTCTGCGTGTTATCAGAACATGTAAAGAGATGGGGATTAAAACAGTTGCTGTATACTCTACTGCCGATAAAGATTCATTACATGTTAAATTTGCAGATGAAGCTGTTTGTATTGGTCCTCCTCAAAGTAAAGACAGTTACTTAAATATGGCAAATATTATAGCTGCTGCCGAAATTACAAATGCAGATGCTATACACCCAGGTTATGGATTTTTAAGTGAAAATGCTAAGTTTTCTGAAATTTGTCGTCAAAATAAAATTAAATTCATTGGTGCTTCTCCTGAAATGATTAATCAAATGGGAGATAAAAGCAATGCTAAAGCTACAATGATTGCTGCTGGTGTTCCTTGTGTTCCTGGCTCTGAAGGATTATTAGAGAGTGCTGCCCAGGGCATGGAATTAGCAAAAGGTATTAAATATCCCGTGATTATAAAAGCTACTGCCGGTGGTGGTGGTAAAGGAATGCGAATTATTTGGAAAGAAGAGGATTTTCAGGCAGCTTGGGATAGTGCTACACATGAAGCAACTGCAGCATTTGGTAATGGCGCTATGTATATGGAAAAATATATAGAAGAGCCACGTCATATTGAAATTCAAATTGTTGGTGATGCTCATGGTAAAGCTTGCCACTTAAGTGAACGAGATTGCTCCGTACAACGTCGTCACCAAAAACTAGTTGAAGAAACTCCTTCTCCATTTATGACTCCAGAATTACGAGAAGCGATGGGTGATGCAGCTGTAAAAGCAGCTTTATCAATTGGTTATGAAGGTGTAGGTACTGTTGAATTTTTAGTTGATAAGCATCGTAATTTTTACTTCATGGAAATGAATACTCGTATTCAAGTAGAACATCCTATTACTGAAGAAGTTATTAATTACGACTTAATACGTGAACAAATTTTAGTAGCTGCTGGTGTTCCTATTAGCGGAAAAAACTATTATCCACAGTTGCATGCTATTGAATGCCGAATTAACGCTGAGGATCCTTTTAAGAATTTTGCTCCATCTCCTGGTTTAATTACTACATTACATACTCCTGGAGGTCATGGAATACGCGTAGATTCTCATGTTTACAGCGGTTATCGTATACCTCCAAACTATGACAGCATGGTAGGTAAGTTAATTACAGTTGCACAAACAAGAGAGGAAGCTATTGCTAAAATGCACCGTGCATTAAGCGAATATGTGATTGAAGGAGTTAAAACTACAATTCCATTTCATATTAAATTGATGCAAAATGAAGATTTTAAAGCTGGAAATTACACCACCAAGTTCATGGAAACTTGGGACTTTAATAAAGCATAACAAAAAGCCTTTCAGAATTTGAAAGGCTTTTTTATTTAATATAAAATAATAAACTACAGAGAATGGAAGAAAAACCTAAGTTAAAAATAAAGCTCAGTATTACGGATAAAGTGATTGAAATTATAGGTTGGCTATTTATTGTTATTATTTGGACTTTGGTAATGAAAAGCTATTATTTACTTCCAAATACTATACCCATACACTATAATGGCATTGGCAAAACTGACGGTTTTGGTAACAAAAGCACTATTTTTATTTTACCAGTAATTGCAACTATTGTTTTCATAGGTCTTAGCATTTTAAATCAATTTCCACATGTTTTTAATTATCCAACACCCGTTACAAGTTTTAACGCGATGAAACTATATACTGATGCTACAAAAATGATAAGATTTTTAAAGTTAAATATTGTGCTTGTTTTTGGCATTATTATCTTTAAAACTATTAAAAATGCTTACGGGCAAACAGATGGATTTGGAATATGGTTTTTACCAATAATATTAGGTTTAATATACATACCAATATTATATTTTTTAATAAAAATGTCTAAAACAAATAATACTCCAACAAAATAAATATGTAATTTAAAAATGCTTGACTAAATATATCCACTCTGCACTTTATTTATGTTTTTTGAATTTAAAATTAGTAAGTAAACGTATTATAACTGTATTAAAATTTGAGATATTAAAACTTAAATCTTATAAAAAATAATTACATCACTAATTTTAATTTAGCATATTTTAATAATAAGTTTTTTTCTCCCACATTTTTAAATTGAATACAAGCCTTAGATTCTGGATAAATCCCTTCTATTGAAGTTACTTCTCCAATGCCAAATTTTTCATGTTCAACTACTGCACCTATTCTTAAGTTAGCGTTAGCGCTATTATCAGTTGGTGTATTGGAAGCGGCCATTCTTTTAGCTAATGGAATAAGCTTTTTAGGAGGTGAAAAATTAATTTGTTTTGGTTCAGACTTTACATACCCAGTATCTTTATATTTCGTTTCAAACGCATTTGCATGTGTTTGAACTGATTTATTTGAGCGATTAAATAAATCATTACTAAATTTTCTTTTTTCTGCATCTTGAGGAAAATCAATGCAACTTTCATCTAACTCATCAATAAATCGGCTAGGTTCACAATATATAATATTTCCAAACCTATAGCGCGTTGTAGCAAAACTAACAGTTGCTTTTTTTTCGGCACGAGTAATTGCTACATAAAATAATCTTCTCTCTTCTTCTAATTCACTTCTACTGTTTAACGCCATTTGAGAGGGAAACAAATTCTCTTCTAATCCAACAATATGAACATGAGGAAACTCTAAGCCTTTAGAGGCATGTATAGTCATCATCGATACTTTATCAGCATTTTTCTCATCTTCTTTTTCTTTATCAACGTCTGTTAATAAAGTAATTTCTTGCATAAATTCATCAAGAGTTTTTAATTCAGAAGTTTGCTCCGGTTTATCAAACAATTCAATAGGATTATTATCCACATAACTTACAATAGCTTCCTTTAATTCCTCCTCTTGTGGCGTTCTCTCTTGTTCTACAAAATCTTTTATTCCATTTAATAATTCTTGAATGTTTTCATAACGACTAACGCCCTCAGGAGTTTTATCATGATATAAATCTTTAACAATACCACTCGTTACTGCAATATGATTTGCGCACTCAAATGCATCTTTATATGGTATCATCATCGAAAATGTTTTAATCATAGTTGTAAACTCAGAAATTTTTGATGCTGTTCCTGAATTAATACCAATATTAAAATCTTTCAAATTATCTAACACCTGCCACATACTAATGTCATGTTCCATAGCGGCTATCATGACCTTATCAATAGTAGTTTGACCTATACCTCTTGTGGGATAATTAATAATTCTCTTTAAAGATTCATCATCGTTATGATTAATTGATAATCTAAAATAAGATAATGCATCTTTAATTTCCTTACGTTGATAAAAAGAAACACCTCCGTATATTTTATATGGGATATTTAATTTTCTTAAAGCTTCCTCAAAAGCCCTAGATTGTGCATTTGTACGATATAGAATTGCAAAATCTTTATAATGAGCCTGCTGAGTATAATGAGTTTCATATATAGAAGCAGCTACTTTTTGCCCCTCTTCGTTATCTGTATTGGCTTTTATAATTTTTATTTTTTCACCCTCTTCATTATCAGTAAAAATATTTTTTTTAAACTGATCTTTATTAATTGCAATTACTGCGCTTGCAGCCTTTACAATAGTTTGAGTGCTTCTATAATTTTGTTCAAGCTTAAATGTTTTTAAATCTGGGTAATCTTTTTCGAAATTTAAAATATTTTGAATATTCGCTCCTCTAAAAGAGTAAATACTTTGCGCATCATCTCCTACAACACAAATATTTTGAAAACGTGCTGCCAATTGCTTAACAATTACATACTGAGAAAAATTAGTATCCTGATACTCATCTACTAATATATACTTAAATTTACTTTGATATTTTAATAGTACATCCGGAAAATCTCTCAATAAAATATTTGTATTATACAATAAATCATCAAAATCCATTGCGCCAGACTTAAAATTACGCTTTTGGTAGGCTAAGTAAATTTGACCTAATAATGGTTTATTAGAAGCTCTATCTTCGGCTTGAGTAATTGGATTATTAGCATATTGATGAGCTGATATTAAACTATTTTTTGCTGAAGAAATCCGATTTAAAACTAAAGAAGGCTTGTATACTTTATCATCTAAATTTAATTGTTTTAAAATATCTTTAATAACTCCCTTGCTATCGTCAGTATCGTAAATGGTAAAATTTGAAGGATATCCTAATTTTTCTGCTTCAAATCGTAATATTTTTGCAAAAATTGAGTGGAATGTGCCCATCCAAATATTTTTAGCTTCTTTATTTCCAACAATTTTACCAATTCGTTCTTTCATTTCGCGAGCCGCTTTATTAGTAAATGTTAGAGATAATATATTAAATGCATCTCCCCCCTTTTCCATAATATGGGCAATGCGATAGGTTAATACTCTTGTTTTTCCTGAACCGGCTCCTGCAATAATCATTACAGGCCCTTCCGTTGTTTCGGCAGCCAAGCGCTGCACTGGGTTTAATTCATTTAAATAATTGCTCATTAATACAAAAATACATTATTATAAGAGTTTAAGTTATACTAACCTAAAAAAATTATAAACTCTTATAGATTAATTTATAAAAAAACAATTTATTTTTTTATAAAAACACCATTGCAAAAACAAAAAAAAGTTACTTTGTTTGCGTAAATAAATTAAAGCTAATTTTAAAATTATATGGGAGGTGTAAATAAAGTAATATTGGTAGGAAATTTAGGAAAAGATCCTGAATTAAAATATTTAGAGGGCAATATTGCTCGTGCTAATTTTAGTATGGCAACTAGTGAATTTCATAAAGATAAAAATGGCAATAAAATAGAGCAAACAGAGTGGCATAACATTGTATTATGGCGAAGTATGGCCGAAAGCGCAGAAAAAATTTTAAAAAAAGGAACTCAAATTTATTTAGAAGGTAAAATACAAACTCGCCAATGGATTGATAAGGATGGCAATAAACGAAGTGTTACAGAAATAGTTGGAGAATCTTTTTTGGTGCTTCAAAAAAAGGAAAATTCTCCTAATCAAAACTCATCTAATTTAAATGACGCAAGTAACAATATAAATTTTGATGATTTAGATAAAAAAGATAATTTACCGTTCTAAAATTTTAAATTATAATAAGTTGTTATCAAATTTAATGTAATTACCATACTTAGATTTTTTATTATGTAAATTTGTTGTATGATTAAATTTAAAAACATATTAGCCATTTTAATATCTAGTATTGTAGTATTTTCATCATGTGGTAATGATGAAGACGAAACTGTATACATACCCAAACCAAAAGGGTATCCTAGAATAATTTTTCCTGAAAAATCATATCGACTTTATGATAGCTTATGCCCATATAGTTTTGAAATTCCTACATACGCCAATATTAGCAACGACAAACATAAAGGAACAAACCCTTGTTGGATAAATGTTAACTTTCCTAGATATAATGCCCAAATACACTTAAGTTATAAAGTAGTAACTAATAATTTAGATACTTTTTTAAATGACAGTAGAGATTTCGCTATCAAACATCAAATTAAAGCAACTGGATTAGACGAAACAGTAATTATAAGAGATAGTTCACAAGTATATGGATTAGTGTATGATATTAGTGGTAATACGGCATCTAATGTTCAATTTTATTTAACAGATAGCACACATCATTTTATGCGAGGTGCATTATATTTTAACGTTGTTCCAAATATAGATTCTCTAAAAATAGTAGTTGACTTTTTAAGAAAAGACATCATTCACATGATTAAAACCTTTGAATGGAAAGGAATTGAAAAAAAGAAGAAATAATTTTTTTTATTTATTCGTATTTTTAACTCAATGTATGAGTTATATAAAGCTTAATATTAAAATGATTTAGTTGAATTATTTTTTCAATAATCTATTTTTTTTCTAATTTTTTAATTAGAAAATCATATCAATACATTTTATTTTTTTAATTTTAAGAAGTTTGTTTTATAAATAAGCTACGCATTGATTAATCTGTTACTAAACAATTAGTAATAGTAAAACTGTATATATATATATATATATATATGAAAAAACTACTATTTCTATTTTTAATCTCATTATCAACTCTTAATACGTTTTCAACAGGAGGTTACATTACTATTTCATCAGTGGTGCCAAATGATATTACAATTTGTGGTCAATCAAAATATTTTTCAATTACAATTACAAACCCATCAGCATTTAATTTAACAAATGTTAGTGTTAATTTAACTATGCCATCTGGAATAAGTTATCAATTAGGCTCAATAACAAATGCTACCACTTCGGTTTTATCTCCAACAAACTCTCTTACATTTAATTTATCTAATATAAATGCTAATACCTCCACTACTATAAGCTTCTCTGCAACTTCAAACTGCGATATATTAAATTATTTAAGTTTAGGGCTACCAACTGAAAATCAAATTAAAGTAAATTATATAGCTAATAATAATAGTAATTTTGATACGCATACTACTCAAACATATCTTGTCAAACAGCCAAATATATCTATTACATCTATAACTAATCAATCTTATAATGGAAATATTGGAGGTTCATACACAAGATGCATTACAATTACTAACGGCGGAACAGGCGAATTAACATCATTTAAATTAACCAATATTCATGGCAATGGCGTTGTTATTAATTCGGTAACACCAGGAGCTTGGTTAAGTAATTCTGGAACAGAGACCTATATATTAAATGGAAATGATTTCACTGGCATAGGAAATAATAACAATTTATTTGAAACAGGCGAAAGTATTACTATTTGTGAAACAGTTTCTATAACCAATTGTTCTTCTGTATCTAGTAATTTTGAAGCATCATGGGGCTGTAATTCTCAAAATTGTCAAACATCTGTTTCAACTGCTAATATTACATTTCCAAACTCTGTGCCTAATTTAGTTATTACACCTCTACCATACACAAACCCATGTTTAGGAATAGGTAACTATAGTCAACAAACACTTATTATTGTAAATAATGGTTCTGGTCAAGCCGTTAACACTCTTGTTAAAATTTTTCAAACATCTGGTCCTACTTATTATGATCCATCACAACAAACAGAGATTATATTATCTTCTATTACTAAAAAAGTAAATGGTGGCCCTGCAAATACTCTTATTCCATCTACGACATATGCTAGTAATTCTACAAATTGCTTATCATCTAATCCAAAAGGAGCTGTAGATTTAAGTATTCCTATAATTAATGCTGGAGATACAGTTAGAATAACCTGGAACACACAAAGTTGTTGTCAATACGGATATGGATACTATAATGGTTGGGCTTATTCAGCAACTTACCAAAACATATGTTTAAATAATTACACAGTTCCTCCAGCCTGGGGAATGGTGTATAAACAAAACTATATAAATAACATCATTAATAATGGTTCTCCTTCAAGTTTATTGGGTGGCCAAACGGCAACATTTAATTATTTATTAAATAGTGTTTACAATAGTTCTCCAGCATTAGCTGATGCTGCGTTTAAAGTAACATTTACCATAAGTCCTTGTTTTTCATACTCGCCAAATAGTGTAAAAATAATTAATAGTACTGGTAGTTCTACTTATATACCATCTTCTGTATCTCAGAGTGGAAATGTTATTACAGCTATATTTTCTGGTACATCGCCTTTTAATTCAACTCTATATACTACCCTAGATCAAGCTCAATTATTAATTAATTTAACTGGAAATTGCACATCTTGCACAAGTGGTCCTTCTAATATAGATATCGGTTTTTATTACTCGCCATCAACATCATGTACCTGTGAAATGCTTCTTAACACTGCAAGTTTCCCTTTAAATTTAGTTTGTCCAATAACTTGCGAAGGCGTAAATTTTAAAAATTATTCTATAAAAAGAACTAGTTATGGGTTACCTGATAATGATGATAATGGAGTTCCTGATATTGCAGGAGTGTTAGATTTTAATAAAATAAAAAGAAGTAGAGCTATGTACGGAGACACTATTACATCTAGTTTTTATGCAACTATAAAAACCAGTAGTAATCATCCAAACTGGCAATATTGTTATGCAAGTTCTACCATTACCAATGGCAATAATTTAAGTGCCATTGGTGGAAAACTAAAAATATACAGAGGACCAAATTTAGGATTATATGCAACATGTAATATAGGAAGTGTTACCGCAGTACCTCCATCAGCAACATTTAAATATGACTTGAGTTCAAGTGCATTGATATCAAGCGGAGGAGTTCCTTCTAACTTTATTTTTTTAAATAACGATTCATTAGTTTTTGAACCACAATATAAAGTAACAACAAATATTGGGGGAGCTATTATTCCTGCAACGGTTACAAATACAATTTTTGTTTCTGATATTCCAAATCCAACAAACACGATTAATAAATTTTCTTGTAACACATTTGATGGAAATTTTTCAATTATAGGTTATTACTTCACAAATTGGGGTCCAGATAGTTATTCAGCTTCTGATTGTAATCAATTTACTACATATCAAAATTATTACCTTTCGATAGGCCCATGCTGTAATAACTATAATGGAGGAAATTTATTTCCATTTGAATATAGAAAATGGGCTACAATTGATACATTAAAATTAATTCCTCCTACGGGATATAAATATATTGCAGCAAATTTTTATGAATACAGAACCGCTGGAACATTTGGCTCTGCTGTATCTTCAACATACTCTATTAATCCAATTAATCCAAATGCTACTACACTTGAATTTCCTGTAGGTCATTTTTTTAGTGGCTCTTCACCTATCATACAACCTAGTGATGATGGTTTTGCAGGAGTATTTACAGCAACTTTAGAACCTAGTTGTGGAGTATTACAAAATGTATCTCAACCTATAGGAAATAATTGGACATTTAAACCTACTGCTTATTTAGATCAAAACTATAATTCTATTATTTCAAATAGCACGCAAGATCAAATTACATATAGCGGTCCAAATATCTTCATACAATCTTTACTTCCAAATATAAATGCTACTACAAATATTATTTCATGGGACATATCACTATCTAATACATCTTCACATACAGCTTTTAATACTTGGATTTCTGCTCCTATTATTTCTGGTATTACTATTACAACAGTAGTTGATATTGCCACTAACAATACCATTACTCCAAATAATGGAATTTATCAACTGGGTTCTTTAAATGGAGGAGTAATAAAAAATTATAAATTGTATGGATCATATAATTTATGCTCTCAAGACAGTATTGTTATTCACGCAGGATGGAACTGTCAAGGTTATCCAATAAACTTACAATCATATCCATGTACAACTAAAAAAATAACACTAAGAGAAACACCACAAACGCCATTATTAATAACAAATGTAATTACTCCAGCAACTACAGTTAATTTATGTGACACTGCGTCATATGAAGTTATAGGAACTAATATTCAATTAGGAAGCGTATATAACCTAACAGTTAGTGTAAATTTACCTATAGGAGTAAATATTGTAAATGGTAGTTCTCAACTCGCATATCCAATTTCGTCATCTTATGTTAGCATAAGCGATCCAATTTATATAGGTGGAACAATTTATCAATATAATATTTCAGCATCATGCCCAAGCATTGGTATTAATGGAATGCCAGGAATATTGAGTAACGGCTTAAATGCTGTTAAAATAAAGTTTAAAGTTTTAACAACCTGTGGTTATACATCAGGAAGTTTAGCCAGCTTTAGTTTTTTTGGGGTAAGTGGATGTGGCAGTTCAACTGGACAATTGGTTTCTTTATCTTCGCAACTAGGCATCATTGGCGCTAGCACTCCTTATTTAACTTCTACAAAACTAAAAAGCACTTATATATCACCCTGTAATTCAAGTTCAATATTACGAATTTCAAGCCATAATTTAGGGCCACTATCTTATGGAAATACCGACTCTATTGATGTTACTTTACCCAATGGAGTGTCATATGTTATAAATTCATTTAATGCTATTCATAATGCACCTATTAATCCTATACCTAGTATTTCATTCTATAATAATCAACAACATTTAAGCTGGAAATTACCAAATGGAGTTTCAATGAATGATAGTACAGTTTATACAATCAATTTTATAGGGGATCCAACTGTTTTAAATTGTAATATTTCTAATTTTGAGGCAAAAACAACAAGTAGTTCAGCATTATTATGTTCTTTATCGGGTAGTTTATGCGGAGTAAAAGTAATTACAGGAGGAGATACTTTACCTATTTTTACTTATAAAAGCTATCTAAGCCTTTCTAATGCTATTGGTTACTCTATCCCCAATCCACCTTCAGGAGAAACAGCATTTATTAATTTTAACATTAATAATACTGGAGAAGCGCTTAACGCATCGAATTCAACAATAATTAATTATTATAATGATATTAATTCTAATGGTATTTATAATTCTGGTGATATTTTAATTACTCAAGACACGATTAATGTATCAATTCCTAATAATGGGAGTATTGCCTATAGCTATACCCTAAACATTCCATCTGGTTCTGGATGTCACCTCATAGCAGTTCTTGACACGACCTCTAATCAATGCTCTTGTACTATGTCTCAATTGCCAATAACATTAGCTCTTAAAAATTTAGCAGTAAATAGAACCATCTGTTCTGGAGAAAGTACGACACTTGGATATAATCCTATTACATCGTATACGTATAATTGGAGTCCAGGAACTAATTTAAACTCTTCTATAATATCAAATCCAACATTAACAGAAATAAATAATACTTTATCTAGTATTACACATTCATATATAGTTTCAGTAAATAGAAATACTTGTATATCCACAGATACATCTTTAGTTACAATTTATCCTTTACCAACTATTACTGCTAATAATGCTACCATTTGTATTGGAAACGCAACCACTTTATCTGCTAACGGTGCTAATACTTACACGTGGAATCCTAACAATTCATTAAATACAAGTAATGGAAATACAGTTACGGCTAATCCTATAATAAATACAACTTATACCATATCTGCTACAGATGTAAATAGTTGTATTAATACTACTACAGCTAATGTATTAGTAAATCCTCTACCAACTATTACTGCTAATAATGCTACCATTTGTATTGGAAACTCAACTACATTATCTGCTAACGGCGCTAATACTTACACTTGGAATCCTAATAACTCTTTAAACACCAGTAATGGAAATACAGTTACGGCTAATCCTATAATAAATACAACTTATACCATAT
>CAZIPC010000004.1:0-157967 GCA_964541155.1 uncultured Flavobacterium sp. | reverse complement strand
ACTTACACTTGGAATCCTAATAACTCTTTAAACACCAGTAATGGAAATACAGTTATAGCTAGTCCTTTAATTAATACAACTTATACCATATCTGCTACAGATGTAAATAGTTGTATTAACACTACTACATCTAATATAACAGTTAACAATTTACCTACTATTTTAATTACACCTAGTTTTAGTATGTGTTCTGGTAGCACAGGTACTATTTCTGTGAGCGGAGCAAATACTTATACTTGGAATACTTCTCAAAATCTTAGTAGTACAACTACAAGTACCGTTTTTTCTACAACACAAAGTACAGAAACATACACTGTTTTTGGCACTGATATGAATTCATGTTCAAATTATGCTATTACTACTATTAGTGTCACTACTACGCCTACAATTTCAGTATTTTCTTCTTCTAATATAATTTGCCCTACAAAATCAGCTACATTAATAGTTAGTGGAGCTAATAATTATTTATGGAGTCCTTCATTATCATTAAGTACAACTTCAAATTCAACAACAATAGCCACACCTATAACTACTACTACATATAACGTTATTGGATCGAATAGTAATTGTACAGACACAACACAAATTGTTATTACTGTTACAGTAAATCCGATTATTACAGTAAATTCTAGCACTATATGTTCTGGTAATACAAGTAATTTAGTAGCGAGTGGTGCTATAAGCTACACATGGAGTCCATCTACATATCTAAACAATAATAATTCATCAAACGTAAATTCTACACCTCCATCGTCTGTTATATATACTGTATCAGGCTCATCCTCATTAGGCTGCATAAGCTCTAGTAATTCTTCTGTAACTGTAATACCAACACCTTCGCTCAATATATCATCAACTCAATCCATTATTTGTATTGGGAAAACAACAACTTTATATGTAAGTGGAGCTAATGCTTATAGTTGGTTACCATCAAACACAATTACTAATACAAATGGTAATACAACAATAGCTAGTCCATCAACATCAACAACATACAGTGTTATTGGCTCTAATGGTGTATCGCCATACATATGTTATAATTTAAAAACTATTGATGTTTTAGTAAATCCAACACCAACTATTGGTGTTAATCCACCATTAATGTTTTGTGAAGGAAAATCATCTGTTATTTATGCTACTGGAGCTAATACCTATACTTGGTATCCTTTAAACGGTGTAAAAACTCCACATAATTCATCAACAATCATTAAACCAAATACTTCAGGTATATATATTTATACTGTAACAGGAACAAATATATATAATTGTTCTAGCACAGAAACAGTTCAAGTAACGGTTAACCCACTTCCCTTAGTTTATGCTGGAGAAGATACTACAATTGATATAGGAAGTAGTTTAGTACTAAATGGAATTGGAGATGCGCCTGTTGGGTTTATAAGTTCATCGGATGGCGTTAATTTAAATTGCAATTATTGTCCAACAGTTAGTGTAAGTCCTATAAATAACGTATGCTATATTCTTGAAGGCATATCATCATTTGGCTGTGTTAACAGAGATGAAATATGTGTAAAAATTAATAAAGATTGGGATATTTTTATTCCTAATGCATTTACACCTAATAATGATGGAATAAATGACACGTTTACTCCTGTAGGTTTTGGAATTGATGAGATAAAACTATCAATTTATAATCGATGGGGTGTAGAAATTTTTAAAAGCAATAAAGGTAATATTGGCTGGAATGGAAAACATGAAGGAAATATGTGTGAACAAGGCATTTATACGTACATGATAGAAATAGTAACAATGAGTGGAGAAAATATAATAAAAACAGGAAATGTATTATTATTATCTAAAATAAAATAAATAAGATAGTTAAAACTATTAGCTTAATTGATCAGCTAATAATTCCATTTCTCGTTTAGCTGTTTTTTGATTATAAATAATATTATTTACTGCATTTGTTATTGGCATATGTACATTATATTTTTTATTAATCTCAACAACGCACTTTACAGCATAATAACCTTCTGCAATCATATTCATTTCTAATTGAGCATTTTTAACACTATAGCCTTTACCCAACATAGCTCCAAACATTCTATTTCTAGAAAATTGAGAATATGCCGTAACAATTAAATCGCCTAGATATGCAGATGCTTTTGTATCTCTATTTATTGGATGAACAGCCGCTACAAAACGATCTATTTCTTGAATTGCATTACTTACTAATACAGATAAAAAATTATCGCCATAACCAAGACTATGACATATACCGCCTGCAACCGCCACAACATTTTTTAAAACAGCAGATAGCTCTGTTCCGTAAATATCATCGCTACTTGAGCATTTAATATATCTACAGCGCATATATTCACATAACTCATCAGCTTTAGAAATATCTCTAGCGGCTAGTGTTAAATAAGATAATTTTTCTAAAGCCACTTCTTCGGCATGACAAGGACCTGTAATAACACCAATATTGTTTAAAGGAACTTGAAAAACCGTATTTAAATACTCTCCTACAATTAAATTATATTCAGGAACTATTCCCTTAATGGCAGAAAAAATTGTTTTAGTTTTTAATATATCAGATGGGATATCTTTTATTGTATTATTAATAAATGCTGAAGGAACTGCTAATATAACAACATCTGCAATTGAAATTGTGTCTAATAAATTAGAAGATAAATCTAATTTATTTAAATCGAAATTAACAGAGCTTAAATAACGAGGATTATGTTGATACTGAATCATATAATCAACATCTGTTTGATTTCTAAAGTACCAACTTACTTTATTTGCATTATTACATAATATTTTCACAATGGCTGTTGCCCAACTTCCACTACCTATAACTGCTATTCTTTTTCCGTTTATCATATTATTATGTATAAATTATATCGTTATCGTGTAAAGGTATTAGCCCTTTTAAAGATTGATAAATACGAGCTAAGGTAATAACATCCTTGATGCAATATGTTTTAATTCGCTCTATATTTTTTTCTTCGTAATATACTTTTGCTATTTGACTACCGTCTATATCATTTTTTGGAGAAGGAATGCCAAATATATGTGCTAACATATTTAAAGATGTAAAATTTTTAATATCTCCAAAACGCCACATTTCCATTGTATCCAAATGTTTAACTTCCCAAGGTTTAAAACCTTGTATTTGTAATAATTTTGGAAGTGAAATTCGATTTACCAGTAAACGGCGGCATAAAAATGGATAATCAAACTCTTTTCCATTGTGAGCACATAAAAAATGTTCTTTTGTATTAAAAAACTGTTCTAGTAATTTAGAAAATTCCATTAAAATATCATATTCATTATCTCCTGCAATGGCTTTAGTTCTGAATTTCCCCTCACTCATAAAACCTAATCCAATACAAACCACCTTGGCAAACTCAGCATAAATACCTGCTTTGGCATACAGTTGTTCTGGATTTATTTCTTTATTATAAACCCATTTTTTATCCCATAATTCTTTTTCTGTTTCGGATAAAGATGAGTATTGATATTGAATAGGAACTGTTTCAATATCAATAAACAAAATATTTTCTATTTTAATATGACTCATATTTTTTCAAACTTTTGAAAAGTATAATCAAATTTGTTTTTTTCGTCAGCCAAATGCTTTTCTTCCCATACCAAATCATATTTAGATTTGTCGATTTCAGGAAAATAAACATCACCATCTATAACGGTATTAACTAAAGTAATATATATAGTGTCTACTAAATCAATAGACTGTTTGTAAATTTCTCCACCTCCAATAATAAAAACTTCTTGTTCAGCATGTAATTTAACCAATGCTTCATCGATGCTTCCCACAGTTATTAAATCATATTGTTTATCGGTATTAAAACTATTATCTCTTGTAATGACTATATTTTTTCTACCAGGTAATGTTCTTCCTATTGATTGAAATGTTTTTCTTCCCATCACTACTGGACAACCCATAGTTGTTGTTTTAAAAAATTTTAAATCAGCAGGCAAATGCCAAAGCAATTGATTGTCTTTACCAATTGCGTGATTTAATGATGTGGCAACAATAATCGATACTTTCATAATTAATACGCTAAATCTTCAATAAAGAAAAAGAAAACTACTGCTCCTATCCATTCTTTTTTTATCTCTTTGCACTCTCCTATTTTATTGCCATTTTTATAAATACTGCCATTATCTTTAATTTGACCAATTTTAGATCCATTTTTATAAACATCTCCATCACTTTTAATTTGACCAATTTTACTTCCGTTTATATAAATATAACCATCAAATTTTATTCGTCCTTTTTTTACACTTCCAACATATACGTTTCCATCTTTTTGTATAATGCCTTTTTTCGAACCATTTATATAAACAGCTCCATCAACTTTAATTTCTGCCTTTTTAGAACCATGTATGTATAAGTTTTGAGAAAAACTATCTTTATATAGAACAACTAAAACACAAATAAAAAATAATATTTTCATGTTGAAATGAATTATATACTTCATCTAATTATTAGTTTTTGACAGAAAGAAATAATGTGAAAATTGTTATTTCTATAAAAATTCAATACTATATTAATATTTAATCTCTGTATTTAACTTCCACTTGATGAAGTTCTATAATTGGCTTTAAAAATTCTTCTAAATCATAAACACATAATTGAGAAGCCGCATCACATAATGCTGTTTCAGGATTTGGATGAGTTTCAATAAACATTCCATCAATACCACTTGCCACACCTGCTCTTGCTAATACTGGTAAAAATTCACGAGCCCCTCCTTTTTTATCTGAACTTGGAATACCATATTTTCGAACACAATGTGTTACATCAAATACAACTGGATAACCAATATTATTCATATGATAAAATGCACGTGGATCAACAATCAAATCATTATATCCAAATACATAACCTCTTTCAGTTAAAATAATTTGATCATTACCAGCATCTACACATTTTTGTGCCGGATGTTTCATGTTATCTGGTGCTAAAAACTGACCGTGCTTAATGTTAATTACTCGCCCTGTTTTTGCAGATGCTTCTAATAAAGATGTTTGCATACATAAGTATGCTGGAATTTGCAATACATCTACAATTTCAGCAGCTGCAGCAGCTTGATCATGAGAATGAATATCTGTTAATACCGGAAAACCAAACTGTTGCTTAATCTTTCCTAGCATTTCACAACCTTTAATTAATCCTGGGCCTTGATAATAACTTAAACTACTACGATTATCTTTTGTGAAAGACGATTTATAAATAATTTTTATTTTTAAACGTTCTTGAACTTCTCTCAGCATCTCTGCTGTTTTCATCATGATAGATTCTTCTTCTATCACACATGGTCCAGAAATCAAGAATAACTCTTTTGTTCCGCACTCAATATCTCCTACTTTTACTATTTTTTTTGTCATTTTTTTATTTTTTAATTTTTTGTCGTGCCTCATGCGAAACATATCAAGAAGTGATAATTAGTTCTCGACTTCGCTCAAACTGAGTTTTTTTTACAATCTTCTAAATAAATCTTTAATATAATCTATGGTAGCAATCTCTTTGTAATTATCTCCAAATGCATGATTCCACATAAATGGCAAATTATAAGACACTTGAGCCATTGCCGTAATTTGTTCTTCTGTCCAATCTTTACTTAGGTTTTGAGGTAATTGAATATGGTGCTTTTTAATCATTTGCATAAACTCGCTGTGGCCTTTTAAATAAATATCTCCTAAGTGTTGAAATATTATACAATTAGCATAACAATGGCGAGTTCCTAAAACCATTGATAAACCATAGCTTAGCGCATGACAAACACCTACCTCGCTATACGTTAAACTTAACCCACCCATTAAAGAAGCAACCATTAATTTATCATCATTTTCAGGAGTACGTCCTGCGTTTTCACCTAAGTATACTTCTCTACATAACTTTAAAGATTGTTCACCATAAGCTAAACTAAAGGCATTATTTCGGATTCCTGTTTCAGATTCAATACAATGAATATAGGTATCCATTCCTGTAAAAAACCACCAATCTGTAGGAACCGTTGCTATTAATTCTGGATCTAAAATCACTTGATTAAAAACTGTCCAATCACATTTTAATCCTAATTTTTTTTCAGGACCTGTAAGAACAGCTGTCATTGAAACCTCTGCACCAGTACCAGAAATAGTTGGAACACCCAGGTGATATATTCCTGGTTTTTTCACTAAGTTTAATCCTTGATACAAAGTAGAAGACCCTTCATTTGTAAGCATTAATGATAGGGCTTTTGCAATATCCATAATACTTCCACCACCAATTCCAATTACTCCACTTGGTAAACCTTGCTTCGCCAAAATTTCATCGCGTAATACATCCACTTGCTCTGTTTTTGGTTCATGCGAATCAACATCGATATAATAAATTAAATCTTCAGGTTTATTTTGTAATTGATTTGATAACGATTTTCCTTTAAAATAATTATCTACTACGTAAACAAAGTAGTTTTTATTTTCTTTACGAATAGGCTCAACTGTTTCTGCTAATTGAGCAAACGAGCCACGACCATAAGTTACTTTATCTATGTTTTTAAAATTTTTATGTAGCATTTTTTTAAGCATTAATTGGCTTTAAAGCCTTAGTAGCACATTCTGAAATTTTAATTGCTAATGTTTTCAATTCTTCCTCTGACCAAGTACAACGTATACCAAAAGAAATTAAACGTCCAACAACTTCTTGAGTTTTTGGTATATTTAAATTGTTATAATCTTGAGGAGCCCCCAAGAGTTGAATTGGTAATTTAGAGGTAGTTTTCAATCCTTTAATATGCTCCCATTGATTAATAAAATGATACATGTTTGTGAACCAATAATTAAATCCAGTGACTCCTGCTTTATTAAATTCCTCAACAGTGCGTTTAGCAGTATCAGTATCTGGCATTAAAATATTTAAGAATGTTCCCGAATCACCATTATCATCACCTAATTTAGAAAAAGAAATACCTTCAACTTTTGATAATTCTTTTTGTAAAAAAGCCTTGTTTTTTAAATTAGCTAATCGAATAGTTGGCACCTTACGAGTTTGTGCTGCTCCAACTGCAGCATGTAATTCAGAAATACGATAATTAAATCCTATGATTGGATGATTTTCCATACCACGATTATTTCCAATATGATCATGACCATGATCGCAGTAACTATCTGCTAGTTTATAAACAGCCTCATCATTAGTAACAAAAATTCCGCCTTCTCCAGCAGTTGCTATTTTAAAGAAATCGAATGAATAAGCACCAGCACTTCCAAATAAACCTGTTGCTATTCCTTTGTATGAAGCGGCAAATGCTTGTCCTGCATCTTCTACTAGTTTTAAATTATGATCTTTAACTACAGCCATAATTTCATCCATATTAGCATTTCCACCACACATATGAACTAAACATACTGCTTTTGTTTTTGAAGTTATTACCTTTTTAATACCTTCTGCACTTAAGCATAATGTTTCATCGATTTCGGCAAATACAGGCAAAGCTCCTAACATCAAAACAGCTTCAATTGTAGCAATGTAAGTAAAAGGAGGACATATTACTTCGTCTCCTGTACCAATACCACTTGCTGCTAAAGCTGCTAAAATAGCTGCCGAACCATTAGATACTGCTAGTGCATATTTAGCACCAGTTATTTTTTTTGCTTCTGCTTCAAAATCTTTTGCTTTCCAAATATTATTGCGTTGAGCATCATGATTAAAACGAAACATTATTCCTGTAGATAACACATCTTCAATTTCCTTACGCTCTTCGGCGCCAAATAATTCTGTTCCTGGCATTGTATTTTATTTTTAGTTATTTTATATGTTAAATATTAATTAGGTAAAAATTCAAAATTATTATGTTCATCAATTACTCCAAAATTAACAGAAGACATTCGTCCGTTTTCAAAATAGCAATCTAAACCCGCTTCATCAAAACTTAATCGTTTTTCCCCCCAATCCTGTTTTTCAGTATCTGACAATGAGTAATTATTTTCTTTCATCAAATCTATTAATTGTTGTTCGCTTAAAGCAAATATTTTATTTGAAAATAATAATGCGTTTTCATTATCAACTTCCACGCTTCCAAATTTCATTGCATTTTTGTTATCAAAAAACAACGAAAATCCAGAATCCCAATAATGAAAAACCGTACAAGATGTTTCTAAAATATTATCGTCTAAAACCTGAATTTCTTCGGGCTTTCCAAAAACCAATTCGGCATCAATGGCAGTTACTCCAAAATTTAGTGTGCAAAATCCTTTTAATAAATTTATTTGAGGTATAAAGTCCATAGTAGACTATAAAAATAACGCTAATAGCCAGTAAAAACAAGAAGAGGTAATTTATTTTAAAAAAAAATAAAAAAAGTTTTGCTAGTTATAAAATCGTTTATATATTTGCAGCCCGAAAAGGAAACAACGTTCTTAATTTAATGATTCTGTAGCTCAGTTGGTAGAGCAATACACTTTTAATGTATGGGCCCTGGGTTCGAGTCCCAGCAGGATCACAAGAATGTAAACTATTCGGTAAAAAAGCCTTTAATTAATTTTAAAGGCTTTTTTTATGATTTAGATTTCTGTTCAAAAGATTTACTTTATTTCTTACTAATTTTCTAGAAAGCTTATCTACTTCTATATTATAGTTAGTAACATCACTAGGTTTTTGATGTGCTTTAATTTTAACAAACTCAACATCAATTTTATTTAATAGATTTAATAATTCTTTTACTAAATCTATATTTCTAATGTTATTTCCTGCTTTTGTTTTAAATTGATTATTAATAAAATTTGATTGTCTATTTATTAAACCAACAACGTATTGGCTATCTGATACTATTTTAATACCTGTTATATTTTTATAATTTTCGCAAACGTACTTTATAGAAGTAATAACACCTAATATTTCCATTCGGTTATGAGTTGTTTCATATTCTATGCCACTCAACACTACTTTTGAATTATCAACTAAAACAACAGCAGCCCAGGCTCCAATACATAATTGAGTATGACAAGATCCATCTGTATATATATTAGCAAATATCATTTTTGATTGAAACAAGATATATACTTTTTTTACTACTACCTATTTAACACTAATTTTATTTAGATTTGATTAATTAAAAAAAGTAATTGATAATATGGAAACCACAAATCAAAAAATTATTGACCAAACAATAAGATGGATAAAATCAGTAGTAATAGATTGTAATTTCTGTCCATTTGCCGCAAAATCAATTATCAAAAATAGTATTCGATACATTGTTAAATCAAATATTAGTGTAAAGGATAGTTTAATAGCTTTAAAAGAAGAATTAATTCATTTAGATAGTGATACAGGGATAGAAACCAGTTTTATAATTTTTGAAAATGATTATAAAAACTTTAATGACTATCTAAATTTAGTTCATAAAGCAGAAAAATTAATTATCAAAGAAAATTATAATGGTATTTATCAAGTTGCAAGTTTTCATCCCCTCTATTGTTTTGAAGGTTCTGATGAAAATGATGCTGCAAATTACACCAATCGTTCTATTTATCCAATGTTACACATTTTACGCGAAGATAGTTTAACAAAAGCCATAAGTCTTTTTCCTGATCCAGAAAATATTCCTCACAGAAATATTGATTTTGCTAGAAAAAAAGGGCTACAATATATGCAATTATTAAAAAACGCATGCTTATAAGTGTTTACATAAAATATAGAATAAAGTTTTTATCTTTAACTAGATAAGCAAAAATGGGTAACAGAAAATATATCATCAAAACTAATACAGCCAATTTATGGTTATTATTTATTATTGCTTTATGTCATATTTCCTGTAACAAAGATACCGCCATACCTATTAATGGAGATTTTCCGGAAGATGTAGGTAAAATATTTTCTAATAAATGTGCTACTTCTGGGTGTCATAATTCCGAAAGTTATAAGGCTGCTGCTAATTTAAACTTAAGTTCTTTTTCTGCTTTATTTCAAGGTTCTAATAATGGCTCACCTGTTATTCCTTTTAGAAGCGACTTTTCATCACTTTGTTATTTCATAAACACATTTTCAGATTTAGGACCAAGCAATTTTCCAACTATGCCTATTAATGCACAGCATCTTAGTAGACAAGAAGTAACAACTATTAAAAATTGGATTGACAATGGAGCGCCAGATATACATGGAAAAATTATGTGGAGTGATAATCCAAATAGAAAAAAATATTACGTTTTAAATCAAGGATGCGATGTGGTAACTGTTTTTGATTCTAAAACAAAACTTCCTATAAGGTATATTACAGTAGGAAATAACCAATCAGCAGAGTTGCCTCATATGATTAAAGTTTCGCCTGACGGAAAATATTGGTATGTAATTTTTGTAGCTAATAACATAATACAAAAGTACAAAACATCGGATGATAGTTTTGTTGCAGAGGTGTCGTTAGGGAATTATCAAAACTGGAATACAATTACTATAAGCAGAGATAATAAAAAAGCATACTGCGTATCGTGGCAAGCTAGCAGCAGATTAGCTGTGGTTGATATTGAAAACATGCGTGTATTATATAATGTGGGCGGTGGAAATTTTACGGATGCTCATGGTATTGCTCTTAATCACACAAACGATACAATTTATATTACTAGACAAACAGGAAATTATATTTTTAAGATTGATACTGGATTAACAAATTTTATTGAAGTTCCAATAGATGGTTCGTTAAATCCTAATCAAACAAGCTCTCTTGATCCTCACGAAATAATATTTTCAACAGACGGAAGCAAATATTTTGTAAGCTGTCAAAAATCAAATGAAGTAAGAGTAATTCAAACTGCAGGTGATATTTTATTACATACCATTCAAACAGGACAATATCCTTTAGAATTTGCTAAAAGCGAAAATAAAAATAAATTATATGTAACATGCGAAAATGAACCAAACCCTAATCCTAATTCACTAGGTTGTATTACAGCCATTGATATGACAACATTTCAATCCATTAATTATAGTGTGGGCTATCAACCACATGGAATAATAGTTGATGAACTCAATGAATCCATTATCGTAGCTAGTAGAAATATTTTATCTAGTGGACCAACTCCACATCATACAGGTACATGTGGAAGAAACGGCTTTATTAATTACTTTAATATCAATACCATGCAATTGCTTTCTCAAAAAACAGAAGTTGCTTCTGACCCCTATTCTATTGGTATTACACAATAATGGACACTAACTTATACCTTAAAACTATTTTACTATTTGACGGGGAATGCCATTTATGCAATTCAGCTGTAATGTTTATTCTAAAAAAAGAAAAAAATGAACACTTATTTTTCACTTCTTTGCAATCTAAAACAGGAATAGATATATTAAATCATTATTCTATCAATACAAATAAATTAGAAAGTTTAGTACTCATAGAAAATAATAAAGCTTATATAAAATCAACAGCGGCCATTAAATTAACCAAATATCTAAAAGGGCTATATCCATTAACTATTTGCCTATTATTAATACCAAAAATCCTACGAGATATCGTATATGATTACATTGCTAAAAATCGGTATAGATGGTTTGGGAAATCAAATTCATGCATTATTCCTACAGAAAAAACCATGAAACGTTTTTTATAAAGTAGTTATAAATAATACCTTTACAACATGACAAAATTATCTGTAAATATTAATAAAATAGCAACGCTAAGAAACTCTAGAGGAGGGAATACTCCTAATTTATTACAAATAGCTATAGATGCCGAACGTTATGGAGCAGAAGGCATAACTGTACACCCCAGGCCCGACGAGAGACATATTAGATACCAAGATGTTTATGATTTAAAACCATTATTAAAAACTGAATTTAATATTGAAGGCAATCCTAAAATTGAAAAATTTATAGATTTAGTTTTAGATATAAAACCTACTCAAGTAACTCTTGTTCCTGATTCAGACAATCAACTAACTTCCGACCATGGATGGGATACCATTACTCACAAAGAATATCTAACTAATATCATATCATTATTTAAAAAATCAGGGATTAGAACTTCTATTTTTGTTGACCCAAATTTACAGATGGTAGAAGGCGCAAAAGCCACAGGGACTGACAGGATAGAATTATATACAGAAGAATATGCAAGGAAATATCCTATAAACAAAGAATCTGTTATTATTCCTTTTAAAGAAGCATCAAAATTAGCAAACCAAATAGGTTTAGGTGTAAACGCTGGGCATGATTTAAGTTTAGAAAATTTAGCTTACTTTAAAAAGAATACAGAAAATTTATTAGAGGTTTCTATAGGCCATGCCTTAATTAGCGACTCTTTGT
This sequence comes from uncultured Flavobacterium sp., assembly GCA_964541155.1. Taxonomy (GTDB): domain Bacteria; phylum Bacteroidota; class Bacteroidia; order B-17B0; family Aurantibacillaceae; genus UBA4416. The sequence continues at coordinate 145,693 of CAZIPC010000004.1, read as the reverse complement.
ACTTTGGATTAGAAAATACTATTCAACTTTATTTGAAACAATTAAAATAATTAAAAAAGCCTTTGTTAAACAAAGGCTTTTTTAATTATTTTAATATCAATGTTTACTGCAAAATCATCCGTTTTGTTTTAGAACCTGATTTAGATTTAATTGTAACAAAATAAATTCCCTGCGATGTGTTTGTTAAATTTATTTTAAAGCTTCCACCATTTGACTGAATTTGGTTTAATTCTTTTATAGTTTGACCTAATGTGTTTATAACTGTAATAACAAAATCTTGTTGAGTCAATAAATCAACACTTACTGTAAATTCTCCATTAGATGGATTAGGAAATAAATCGAAATTAATTTCAGTTGCTAATTCTTCTATTCTTGTAATATTACATACGGTTGATGCTGGTAGTGTTTTTCTTCTCACACAATTAGCCATTACTGCTTGCATTCGGGCTTTTTGACCTGCAGTAAACATCACCATACATTTATCATCACTATAATCCATATAATTTTGATACATAGCGCCAGTTGGGCCTGCACAAGCATCTGTTTTTACAGAACCAGCAACTGTTGGACAAGTGTAATTTTCGCCGGCTTGATTAGGTGTATCCGTAACATAATCAGTACCACTACATGATGTACCATCATCGCCCCAAATATGCCATAATCCTAACCAATGACCAGTTTCATGAGTTAATGTCCTACCCTTGTTGTATGGAGCAGATACATTACCTACACTACCAATATAATGATAATCTATTACCACACCATCTGTTCCCGCTGAGCCTCCTTGGCCAACCATATCAGTAACTGGTGATGTGCCAGAAGGAATTGTTGGAAATTGTGCATAACCTAACGTTCCTACATCTGCTCCTCCAAATTCTAAAATCCAAACATTATAATACTTTGTTGGATCCCAAGAAGACCCAGGTTTTACAGTAGATTCGATATAATTCATAGCATATGGCAAAGCATTCCACCCTTTTGTAGAAACATTGATACGCTCAATACCTGGCTCTGCTAAAACATTACCATTTGGATCAACCTTAGCTGCACAAAAATTAATTTCAACATCAGCTGCAACACTTGAAAAAGAAGGTTGTGTAACGTACGTACTGAAATCAGTATTTAATTTTCTATAATCAGAATTTAAAGTTGTAAGTTGTGAATTTATTTGTGCCTGACTTAAATTACGCCCAGAACCAACAGCTACTCCTGAATGTAAAACATGAAAAATAACAGGAATTGTATAAACGATAGATGTTTTTTTTCCATTAGAAAACTGCTGATGTTTTTGCAACATATTTTGAAATGCTTCCTCATATGCTAAATTAACCTTTGGAGAGCCACATTTACGAGGTGTTGACACCTGAACATTTATGTTTTGAGCAATTATGCTGTAAAAAACAAATAAGAACGATAACAAAGAAGTAATTAGTTTATTCATAATCAATATTTTATATTACATAATTACAAAAAATATTATAAAAAAGAAACTTTAAACTCATTTTTTGGGGTAAATTAGAGCCTTTAATAGATTATGTTATTTAAAATAGTTATAGTTGAAGATGAACAAACTCTTTTAGATACTCTAAAATTAAATTTAGAGTTAGAAAACTATGTGGTAGAAACTTGTAATTCGGGTGAAAAGGCAATACCTCTTATAAAAAAATTCAATCCTGATTTAATTTTACTAGACATTATGCTCCCCATTTTAAATGGAACTGAAATTTACATGGAGCTTAAAAAATTAAACATTCAAATACCTGTTATTTTTTTAACAGCAAAAAATAATGTGCAAGATAAAATTGAAGGTTTAAAATTAGGAGCTGATGATTATATTACTAAACCTTTTGATTTAGAAGAATTATTATTACGAATTCAAAATGTTTTAAAAAGAAACAACAATCACAAAAGAGATACTGCAGTTTTTAAATTTAAAGGTGGAGAAATTAATTTTTCTACATTTCAAATAATTAATAAAAATGGTAAAAAAGAAAATTTATCTAAAAGAGAAATAGCTTTATTAAAGCTATTAGTTGACAATATAAATACGGTTGTTTCAAGAGAAGATATCTTAACTCAATTATGGTCTAAAGATGAAAATCCATCATCAAGAACAATTGACAATTATATTTTAAATTTCAGAAAATTATTTGAGATTAACCAAAAAGAACCAATTCATTTTTTATCTATTAGAGGCGTTGGTTATAAATTTTGTATTTAAATTTTAGTAAACCTTTTTACGAATTTATTATCTATACTTATAATTTCTTGAAACATTTTAAGAGGTCTAACCCATAAATTATTGCCTTCTATTTGATAAGTAGCTTTATACACTACCATTTCTTCTAATGACTCTGAATGCTTTGCAATACCAATTACCTCATAAACATTTCCTTTATAGTGTTTATACAATCCTAATTCCATATATATTTAACTTGTATGATCTGAAATAATAACCCATTCATTTTTTATTTTTTTCCAGAGCAATGTAAAATAACCGCTTAACGGTTTTTCTTTTTTTAATTCCCATTTACCAATTACATATATATAATTTTTACTGACCTGAGTATTTTCTATAACAGTAAAATCCAATCTTCCCATTGCTTCTTTATTAGGATAACTTTTCAAATAATTATCCAATGTATTTTTCCAACCATAAGTAACGCCTTTACTACCAATAAATTTTAAACTGTCATTATTCCAATAGTAATTCATAAATCTTCTTACATCTCCTTCATTCCAGGCATCTTCTTGTAATTTCATATTAAATAATACAGTTAAAACATCTGTTTCTTTCTTTTTTTGAGAAAACATATTCAAGCTAAAAAATAAAAAACTAATCACTAATAGTTGATAAATAGAACGAGCCATAGTTGTTGAAAATATTAAAAAATCTAATTCTTAAAATTACACTATTTGTTTTATATTTGTTACACGTTCTTTTAAACACTTATTAAGAAAAGCAGAGGGAAACGCCCTATGAAGCTTTACCAACCCTATTTATAGAATTCAATTAAAAAATAATTAATTATTATAATAAAACAATACTAAAATTAGAAGGTGGGAATTCGTCTCAAATAAATGAGAAAAATAAGTCAGAAAACATTAGTATAAAAATTTAACATAAACCTAATCCCTTCTGATAATAAAACAGAAGGGATTTTTTATTAAATATATGGCAACAATACAGGAAGAATTAGAAAAAAAAATTTTAGTAATTGATGGTGCTATGGGCAGCATGATACAACAATACAAACTAACAGAAAAAGATTTTAGAGGGAAAAGGTTTGCTAATTGGCATAAAGATTTACAGGGGAATAATGATTTACTTTCTATTACTCAGCCACAAATTATTAAAACAATTCATAAAGAATATTTAAAAGCAGGAGCAGATATTATAGAAACAAATACCTTTAGTGATACAAAGATTGCAATGGCTGATTATGATATGCAAGAATTTGTATATGAACTCAATTACGAATCTGCGAAAATTGCCAAAGAGGCTATTAATGAATTTAAATCTGAATTTCCTGAATTTGCTTCTGTTTCTAAGTTTGTTGCTGGCGCAATAGGGCCAACCAATAGAACACTTTCTTTATCACCAAATGTAAACGACCCTGGCTATAGAGCCATTACTTTTGATGAACTTGTTGATGCCTATACCGAACAAGTTAAAGGATTAATAGATGGAGGAGTAGATGTATTGTTAATTGAAACTATTTTTGATACACTAAATGCAAAGGCAGCACTATATGCTATCCAAAACTATTGCGAAAAAATAAACAAAAAAATGCCAGTAATGGTATCTGGTACTATTACTGATGCAAGCGGAAGAACATTATCAGGTCAAACAACCGAAGCATTTTTAAATTCAGTTTCACATGTTGATTTATTAAGTATTGGATTAAATTGTGCGTTAGGTGCTAAAGATATGCGCCCTTATTTAGAAGAGCTTTCTAATAAAGCTCCTTTTTATATTAGTGCGTATCCAAACGCCGGACTACCTAATCAATTTGGTGAGTACGACCAAGATGCTCATGAAATGGGACATCAAATAGAAGATTTTTTAAAAGCAGGATTTATAAACATTGTAGGTGGCTGTTGCGGAACAACTCCCTCTCATATTAAACGTATTGCAGAAATCGCTAAAGATGCAAAGCCAAGAGTGAAGCCTAAACCAGATACATTAATGCGCCTAAGTGGGTTAGAACCTTATACGCTTACTTCTGAAAGTAATTTTTTAAATATTGGTGAACGAACAAACGTAACTGGTTCTAAAAAATTTTTACGTTTAATTAAAGATGGAAATTACGAAGAAGCCTTATCCATAGCTCGCGAACAAGTAGAAGGAGGTGCTCAAGTAATTGATATAAACATGGATGAAGGTATGTTAGATAGCGAACAAGCGATGACAACTTTCTTAAATTTAATTGCTTCAGAACCGGATATTTCTCGTGTACCTATTATGATTGATTCTAGTAAATGGAGTGTAATTGAAGCTGGATTAAAATGCGTTCAAGGAAAAGCCATTGTAAATTCTATTTCATTAAAAGAAGGAGAAGATAAATTTATTGAACAAGCCCAAAAGATAAAACAATACGGCGCTGCAGTAATTGTTATGGCTTTTGATGAAGTTGGACAAGCGGATACATTACAACGACGAATAGATATTTGCAAACGAGCATATAATATACTAGTTAACAAAGTTAATTTTCCTGCACACGATATTATTTTCGATCCAAATATATTTCCTGTTGCTACAGGTATGGAAGAACATCGCTTAAATGCTTTAGATTTTTTTAATGCAACCAAATGGATAAAAAACAATTTACCTCTAGCAAAAGTAAGTGGCGGTGTTAGTAATGTATCCTTCTCATTTAGAGGGAATGACCACGTTCGTGAGGCTATTCATTCTGCTTTTTTATTCCATGCTGTAAAAAATGGCATGGATATGGGAATTGTAAACCCTACGCAATTAGTAGTATATGATGATATTAACAAAACATTACTTGAACTGGTTGAGGATGTATTATTAAATAGAAGAGATGATGCTACAGAGAGATTAGTTGAACATGCTGAATCTTTAAAAGGAATTACAAAAGAAAAAATAGAAAAAGATGAAGTATGGAGAAAAGGAACAGTTGAAGAGCGTTTAAGTTATGCGTTAGTAAAAGGAATTGTAGAATACATTGATACAGATACAGAAGAAGCTCTACAAAAATTAAGAAAACCAATACATGTAATTGAAGGGCCATTAATGGATGGAATGAATGTGGTAGGAGATTTATTTGGAAGCGGAAAAATGTTTTTGCCACAAGTTGTAAAAAGTGCACGTGTAATGAAAAAAGCAGTCGCCTTTTTAGAACCCTATTTATTAAAAGAAAAAGAAGATAATGCCAAAGCTGGGATAGTTGGTGATGGCAGAACTAATGCTGGAAAAATTTTAATGGCTACAGTTAAAGGTGATGTACACGACATTGGTAAAAATATTGTAGGTGTAGTATTAGCCTGTAATAATTATGAAATTATTGATTTAGGGGTAATGGTTAGTTGCGATAAAATTTTAGAAGAAGCAAAAAAACATCATGTTGACATCATTGGCTTAAGTGGATTAATAACCCCATCATTAGATGAAATGGTTCATGTAGCAAAAGAAATGGAACGTTTAAATTTTAAAATACCATTAATGATTGGAGGAGCTACCACTTCAAAAGTACATACAGCCGTCAAAATTTCACAACATTACTCTGGTCCTGTAATTCATGTTAATGATGCCAGTAAATCTGTACCTGTAGCAAGTCATTTAATTTCAAAGGAATTACGAATTCCATTTATTAACGATATTAAAAAAGATTATGAACGAATAATAGAGCAAAATAAAAACGCTCAATCTCAAAATAAATTAATTTCATTGGCAGAAGCTAAAGAAAATAAATTCCCAATTAATTGGAGCAAAACCGAAATATTTAAACCAAATTTTATTGGTAGAAAAATATTTGACAATTATGATTTAAAAGAAATAGCAGATTACATTGATTGGACTCCTTTTTTTCATAGTTGGGAGCTAAAAGGTTCTTATCCTAAAATTTTATCAGATGCTACTCAAGGAGCAGAAGCTAACAAACTGTTTAATGACGCTCAAACAATGCTTAATAAAATCATCTCAGAAAAATGGTTACAAGCAAAAGCTGTCATAGGCATTTATCCTGCAAATACTATTAATGATGATGACATTGAAGTATATGATGAAAAAAGAAATGAAATAACAATTCTCCATTCATTACGTCAGCAAAGCAAAAAACCAGCAGGACAATACAATATAGCTTTATCAGATTTTATTTCACCAAAAGGAAAACAAGATTACATTGGCGCTTTTGCATTAACTACAGGCATAGGTATTGATACACATGTTAACCGTTTTGAAAAAGATCACGACGATTATAATGCCATTATGATAAAAGCTTTAGCAGATAGATTAGCAGAAGCATTTGCAGAATTAATGCATAAAAAAATACGAACAGAAATTTGGGGATACGCTAAAACCGAAAATTTTAAAAACGAAGATTTAATCAAAGAAGAATATGCAGGCATTAGACCAGCCCCTGGTTACCCAGCTCAACCTGATCATACAGAAAAAAATACTATATGGAAATTGTTAGATGTAGAACAAAGTATTGGAATTACTTTAACCGAGAGCTTGGCAATGTTACCTACGGCCTCAGTTAGTGGTTTGTATTTTGCACACCCACAATCTCATTATTTTGGAATTGGAAAAATAAATAAAGAACAAATAGAAGATTATGCAAAGCGAAAAAAAATCACTGTAAAAGAAGCTGAACGTTGGTTAAATACTATATTATCATATTAATAACATAACTATGCCTGTAAAAGAATTAGTAAAAAAATTAAACTTAATTCCACATCCTGAAGGTGGTTATTATAAAGAAACATACCGTTCAAACTATATTTTAAAAGACACTTGTATTTCCTCAGAATTTTTAGGAGATAGAAACATTGCTACAGCAATTTACTTTTTAATTGAAAAAGAAAACTTCTCAGCATTACACAAAATTAAAAGCGACGAAACATGGCACTTTTATGATGGTGACACTTTGGAAGTTATTGAGATTAATGATGAAGGTATATTAACCATCACTAATATTGGGAAAAATATTTTAAAAGGAGAAACTTTTCAATATACTGTAAAAGCAAATACTTGGTTTGGTTCTCGCGTTTCAAATAAAGGACGATTTTCATTAGTTGGTTGTACAGTTTATCCTGGTTTTAATTTTAATGATTTTGAATTAGCAAAATGTGCTGACTTAATAAAAAAATTTCCTCAACATCAAGCTATTATCAAAGAACTGACAAGAGAATAATAAGTAATTTAGCTTTCAAAAAACATTAAAATATTAGTATTTTTTAGTATCTATTCTTACAATATATCATTATATTTAAAAAATACTATAACCAAATTATGCAACGATTTTTAATCATTCTAACATTAATTTTTAATTTCAATTTTACATTCTCTCAAAGTAATTTACCTCCTGGTAACTATACTACTACTAACAAAAAAGCAATAAAATATTTTGAAGAAAGTAAAAAAATGTTTCAAATTAGAAAAGATACTGAAGCAGAAAAATTAATTAAAAAATCAATTAACGAAGATTCGAACTTTATTGAAGCTTATTCAGCTTATGCAGATTTTTTAATGGGGCAAAATAGAATAAAAGAAGCTATTCCTCTGTACGAAAAAGCAATTCAAATAAATCCCAAATTATTTATTGATAATAATTTTTACTTAGGAGGAGCTTTACTCCATGAAGCTCAATACGAAAAAGCAATTTCTTGTTTTGAAACTATTTTAAAAACAGAAAGGATTAATCCTAATATAAAAGATCAAGCAAACCGATATTTAAAAAATGCACAATTTGGCGCAAATGCTATTAAACACCCACAGCCATTTAATCCAATAAATGTTGGTTCTGGAATAAATACCAATGAATATGAATACTTTCCAGCACTTACAGCAGACGGTAACACATTTTTATTTACACGAAATATTAGAGAAGGAGAAGGTGTAAATGCCCCAAGACAAGAAGATTTTTACATCAGTAAAAAAGTTAATAATGTATGGCAAACTGCAAATCCAATTAACTCTGTAAATACACTAGGAAATGAAGGGGCGCCATCTTTAAGTGCTGATGGCGAAATTATGTTTTTCGCATCATGTATGGAACTAAGTGGAGACTACGGTTCATCAGATAGAAAAGGATATGGTAGTTGTGATATTTTTTATTCTCAAAAAATAAATGGCAGATGGGCAAAACCAAGAAATGCAGGCCCCGTGATAAATACTAAAAATTGGGAAACTCAACCAAGCTTTAGTAGTGATGGAAAAACATTATATTTTATTAGAGGTACTGTAACAAGAGAAGGGATAAAAAATCCAGACATTTATGTATCTACGATTGGTAACGATGGAAAATTTTCTGAACCAACAAAACTATCCGAAAATATTAATACCCTGGAGGCAGAAGAGAGTGTTTTTATTCATCCTGATAACCAAACCATTTATTTTAGTAGCGAAGGACATCCAGGAATGGGAGGTCTAGACATTTTTATGAGTAAAAAACAACCCGACGGTAGCTGGGGAAAAGCATTAAATTTAGGCTATCCAATCAATACATCTAGCGATGAAAATAGTTTACTAGTAGATGCTAACGGAAAATTAGCTTATTTTGCTAGTGAACGAGAAGGTGGTTTTGGAGGGCTAGACATCTATCAATTTGAATTACCAGAATCTGTTAGACCAGAGAAGATAACCTACGTAAAAGGATTAACTTATAATGCTAAAACAAAAAATCCAGTAGAAGCGTCATTTGAATTAATAGATTTAGAAACTCAACAATCCGTTACTAATGCCTATAGCAATAGTGCTGGCGAATTTTTGGTAACCTTAACATCTCATCACAATTATCTGGTGAATGTTAGTAAACCTGGTTTTTTATTTTACAGTGATAATTTTTCGCTAAAAGATAAAATAGCCGATTACACTAAACCATTTCAATTACAAATTCCATTACAACCTATCGATACTGGAATAATAGAACTGAAAAATATTTTCTTTGATGTTAATAAATCTGAGTTAAGAGCTGAATCTAAAGCTGAACTTCAAAAAATAATTTTATTTATAAAAAACAATCCTTCACTAAAAATTGAATTTGGTGGACATACAGATAATACAGGAGACAAAACATTTAATAAAACTCTGTCAACTAACAGAGCAAAGGCCATTTATGATTATGTGATTGAAAAAGGCGCAATTCAAACGGTTAACCTATCATATAAAGGATATGGAGATTCTAAACCAAAAGAACCTAATGATTCGGCTGAAAATAAAGCAAAAAACAGACGAACAGAATTAAAAATAATTAGCAAATAACAAATATAATTTTTGTAATTGAGATTCTTATACTAGTTTTAAATCACAAATTAAACACATGATTATAGGTGAAAATATAAAAAAACAATACCAAAATTTAGAAGTTTTAAAAGGTGTTGATATTCATATTAAAACTTCCGAAATAGTATCTATTGTTGGTTCATCAGGAGCAGGAAAAACAACTTTATTAACTATTTTAGGAACATTAGAAAAACCAACTTCAGGAAAAATATTATTTAATGGAATAAACATCACAAATTTAAATGAAAAAAAATTAGCTGCATTTCGAAATCAATATATTGGATTTGTTTTTCAATTTCACCATTTATTGCCTGAATTTACAGCCCTTGAAAATATTTGCATACCAGCTTTTATAAAAAAAATATCTAAAAAAGAAGCAGAATTAAAAGCATATAAATTGCTAAATTTATTAGGACTAACTCATCGTGCTAATCATAAACCTTCTGAATTATCAGGAGGAGAGCAACAACGTGTTGCTGTAGCAAGAGCATTAATAAACGACCCTAAAGTTATTTTTGCAGACGAACCTAGTGGAAACTTAGACAGTGAAAATGCTAAAAATTTACATGAATTATTTTTTAAACTACGAGACGAATTAAAACAAACTATTGTAGTTGTTACTCATAATGAAACATTAGCCAATATGGCCGATAGAAAATTAGTAATGAAAGATGGTCTCATTCAATAATTTAAAATTATTAGTTTATTAAATAACATATCTATTAGTGAATTAAGAAGCATTATTAATAAAAATAATGCAAAAAAATTATCAAAACTTAATTCTTTTTTACTTTGGGTAAACTATGTATTTATTATTGGTTTAATAAGCTCTGTTGCTTCAAAATATATTTCACCAGAACATTTTTGGGTATTGGCATTTTTTGGATTAGGATTCCCTATTTTCTTAATTGCAAATATTTTTTTTGTAATCTATTGGTTTGCTCAATTCAGAATGCATGCCTTATTTTCAGCTGTTACGATATTATTAGGCGCTAAAACATGTTTAGGATTTATTCAGTTTGATTTAAGTCATGATAAAATATCAAACAAGGATATAAAAATTATGAGTTACAACTCTATGCTGTTTGATTTATACAATTGGAATAAAAATTTACAAAGCAGAAATATCATTTTAACATCACTATCAGAAGAAAATCCAGATATATTATGTTTACAAGAATTTTACACATCTGAAGAGAAAGGTGACTTTAATAATATTGATACAGTAACTAGGTTACTAAATGCAAAAAATCATCATATTGAATATACTACAACAATGAGAAAAAAAGACCATTGGGGTATTGCCACGTTTACAAAATTTCCTATTATAAAAAAAGGTAAAATTGAATTTAACACTACTGCAAATAATATTTGTATATATACAGATGTATTAATAAAAAATGATACTGTAAGGATTTATAACATGCACTTACAATCTATAAGATTTAGCAAAGCTGATTATAAATTTATTGATCAAATCAAAAACGACACATCTGATACTAAAGATGAAATGGAAAAAAGCAAAAACATTTTACGCCGTTTAAAAAAAGCATTTATAAAAAGAGCTGTACAAGCAGATGCAATAGCTAATCATATTAATCATTGTAAATATAAAATTATTGTTTGTGGCGATTTTAATGACACACCTGCTTCATATGTATATCATACAATTCGAAGAAATCTAAAAGATGCTTTTATTGAATCAGGCACAGGTTTTGAACAAACATATGCTGGAAAATTTCCAAGATTTAGAATTGATTATATATTACATAGTAGAGAGTTTATAAGCAAGGGATATCATCGTTTAACCGAATCTCAAACAGATCATTATCCTATTGTAAGTTATATTGCTTATTAATCAAAAAACAACCAATTTATCCCAAATTTAAAAGCTCTATCATTTTGATAATAACCTGGTGTTAGGCTGTATTTATAACCTGTAAAACCTTGATTTAAATGGTCTATTTTCAGAAATACTTTTACAGGTTTTATTCTGGCATTTAAAAAGAAATCTACAAAAGGATAATTACCTACTAAATTTTGCGTTTGCACATAATATTGATTAGTCGCAGGCATATAAGCATAGCCATAAAACTCACTAAAGTATTGAACATTTAAACCTACTTGCAATTGCAACGCATTCTTAAACAAATTACCTTGATAGTATAAAGCCCCATTAATAATGTGACTTGGAATAGATATTAATGCTTTATATGAAGAGGTTTGATAATAATAACTTGCATTAACACCCAAATGCTTAAATAATAAAAAATTCTTGTTAGCAAATGCCGATATGTTTTGAATATTAACTTCTGTTTGTAAAGGAATAGCCTGATTATTAAAATATATAAAATGATCTATAGACTGATATATGATGCCTAATTCAAGCTTATTACGAGATGTTGTAATAGAAAAAGTTGATTGAAATTTATTTACTGGTTTAAAATTATTATTCCAAGCAAAATGATTACTTAACCAAGTATTATAGATATAATCTGGATGTCGTTTTTCTATATTTGCTTTTAAAAATAATTTAAGAGGTAATTTTAAAAAAGTTTGTTTTATTTGATTACTAATATCTATCACATAATCATTTTTGTATACACCATTAAAAATATAATTAGCTGTAATAAAACCACTGTACTTATTATTTGAAACAAAAACACCTGTATTTAAACTTGTGTTAAAAAAAAGTGAATCTGAAAATTGATGTACTTTATTATACTCATTTTTAATTCCAATTTTAAGTTGAGACCCTATTTGATTATATTTTAAAGTATAATTTAACTGATTGCGGATAGTCTGCCAATGGGTAGAATCTTTTGAATATACCGTATCTAAATAAAATACATTATAAAAATCATTTGATCCTGATTTCGTATCATAATATTTTGTAAAATTCCCCGAATAATTAAGTTGATAATCTATAAAATGAGAAAAAACTGTTGTACTATCTTCTTTTTTGTTTATTCTATACCATGGATTAAAATCAAACGTTGTATTTCTATACTCTCTTTTTGCTGTTGTTAAATTTACAGGTATTAATGATTTATTAATAGTTATATTATTTATAAAAAGAGAATCATTATATAACCCTCCGTTTTCTTGATGTTTTAGTTTATTAAATAAAATATAACTATAAAACCCTACTCTATTAGTTTTACTTTTATAATTAAATGATGTATAAAAATTATTTGTAAAGCTTTGCTGATTTTTATAAAAACCAACTGCACTGTATCTGTTAAATGCTAATGTGATATTTAATTTATTTTTAAATGTGTTTGAATATAAAAATTTAAATACTTGCTCTTTTTTTGTACCTGCAATACCAGTTAAATTTGCATAAGGGCCTTTTGTTTGATAATATTTAATAGAATCTGAATTAATCATATCGTTTTCGTAAGGCGCGCTGTACAAATTAAATCCAATTGTTTTTGGATTATATTTTATAAAAAGCGAAGATGATGGATGCCCAATATTTCCGTTACTATTTTTTTGAAAATAATTTTGAAAAAGAGTAATTGAACTGTCAATTTCAGAAAATGAGAAACAACCTTCATTGTTTTTATTGTAATTAGTAATAGTTTTTAGGTAACTGCTATCTGATGGATATTTTACTTGAGCTATAAATACAAAAGACATTAATACAAGATGTATTAATAAAAGGTATCTAAAAATATAGTGTAATTGTAAATGCATTACTAAAAAAGATAATTATGAGCGCTATGTAACTAATTTACTACTATTAAGTAAAAAACTTATTTATAAATTTTCTTTTACAAACTTTAAAATTTTATTGTACAGATGAGTTCTGGTATAGCCACCATAAATTCCATGATTTTTATTAGGATACACCATAAAATCAAACGGTTTATTATTTTTTACCAATGCATTTGCCAATTCCATTGAATTTTGAAAATGTACATTATCGTCGCCACTACCATGAATTAATAAAAAATTACCTTTTATTTGTTTAGTAAAGTTAACTGGCGAGTTGTCTTCATAACCGCTTTTATTATCTTGAGGTTTACGTAAAAAACGCTCAGTATAAATATTATCGTAATACTTCCAATTTGTAACAGGAGCAACAGCTATTGTAGATTTAAAATAATCAGCGCCTTTAGTGATTAACAGTGATGCCATATAACCACCAAAACTCCAACCCTGAAACCCTATTCGTGTTTTATCAACAAACGGTAATGTTCCCAAATATTTTGCGGCATCTATTTGATCAAGTGTTTCATACTTACCTAGTTGCAAATACGTACAATGTTTAAACTCTCTACCTCTACCTAACGTTCCTCTGCCATCCACACACACTACAACATACCCTTCTTGGTTTAATAACGAATGCCACCAAAAATCAAAAGTTTCCCATGCATTATTACATTCATTAGAACCTGGACCATTATATGCAAACATATATACAGGATATTTTTTTGAAGCATCAAAATTTGTAGGCTTCATCATCCATGCATTTAATTCAATACCATCGGTATTGGTATATTTAAAAAACTCTTTTGTAGATAATTTATATTCTTTCATTTTAGTTTTTAAAGTTGCATTATCTTCTAATACCTTTATTAGTTTACCATCAGCGCTATGCAATTCATAAATAGGCGGAGTATTTGCATTAGAATAAGAAGATACGTAATATTTAAAACCTTTACTGAAATCAGCAGAGGTAGTACCTTTAGATGTAGATAACTGTTTTTTATTAGTACCATTTAGCTTCACGCTATATATGTCTCTATTAATTTGACCTTGTTCAGTAGATGTATAATATAATGTGTTTGTTTTTTCATCAAACCCATTAAAATTAACAACATCCCAATTTCCATTAGTTATTTGATTTACTATTTTACCTGAATTATCATAATAATATAAATGATTAAAATTATCCGATTCACTACTCCAAATAAATCCTTTATTATTTGATAAAAAGGTTAAATCATCTGTAATATCAATGTACGTTTTAGATTCTTCATTTAAAATTACCTTTGAAGATCCATCATTAGCATTAGCATATAATAATTCTAATTTATTTTGCAACCTATTCATACGTTGAACAGATAATATATTTTTATCAGTTGTCCACTTAATGCGTGGTATATAAATATCTGTTTCCTTGCCAATATCTACCGTAACTGTTTTAGCACTGGCCAAATCATATACTAAAACGGATAAAATAGAATTATCTTCGCCTGCTTTTGGATATTTAAATGTTACTTTATCTGGATATAAATTCGAATTATATGTATCAAAAGTATATTCTTTTACTCTACTTTCGTCAAATCTAACAAATGCTAATTTACTTCCATCTAAATTCCATTCAAAATAATTTGCTTTACTAAATTCTTCTTCATAAACCCAATCTGCCCAACCATTTTTTATTTCATTTTTCTTTCCATCAGTTGTTATTTTAATTTCACTTCCTGAATCTAAATTTTTTATAAATAAGTTATTATCTCTAACAAATGCTACTTTATTTCCTATTGGAGAAAATGTAGCAAACATTTGCTTTCCATTACTTGATAATTCTTCTACTTTTTTGGTTTTTATATGATATACAAAATTCCTTTCAATTGAAGAACGACGATACACTTTTTCTGATTCAATAGTAAAAAACAACATCGTTTCGTCTGGACTAAACGAATAATTTTTTACATCAATTGGCATACCAGCTAATTTAACTTCAGAGCCTTTAACTAAAACTTCTATTTTTTTTCCAGACTTTAATTCATATTTAACTATATTAAAAAAGTCACCATCTTTTTCAATATCTGAATAGTGTAATCCATCATTTAAAACATTAAAACCGCCAACAGATGCAGGCATAAAAGCATATTTACTCCAAATATCTTCAACAGTTATTAATTTTTGAGAAAAACAACTATTTGCAAAACATAAAAAAACGAACAGTTTATATAACATTGATTTCATAAATTATAAATTAAATATTAATGCATGAAGATAGACACTTGTATGCTATTAACAAATAGTATTTTTATTGGAAATTGCAGTTTTTTTGAGTAAATGATTAACATATTGGCATAATTTTTACTAGATTAGCATAATAATATACACAATTATGCAAACTTTCAGAACCATTATCATAGACGATGAAGAAAATAGCCGAAGCAACACAAAAAGTATGTTAGCCAGCTATTGCCCAGAAATTGAAGTTATTGCTGAAGCGTCGAGCGGAATGGAAGGAAAAAAAATAATTCAAGATCTAAAACCAGATGTGGTTTTTTGTGATATTAATATGCCAGGAATGACGGGTTTAGAAATGATTGATGGACTTTTACATCATGATTTTTGTTTAATATTTTTAACAGCTTACAGTGAGCATGGAATTAATGCCGTAAAAGCCGGAGCTATTGATTATTTATTAAAACCTCTATTATTAAGTGAACTTCAGGGTGCTGTAAAAAAAGTAGTTAAACATTATGAACAAAAAAGCATAATAACATCTCCAAATCAAGGAAATGATAAAAACTTAGTTTTAATTAATCATAGCAAAGGATTTACGCTAATTGATTATAAAGACATTGTATGGCTAGAAGCATCTGATAATTACACAAATATTTTTTTAAATACTGGAAAAAAAATAGTGGCTTCAAAAACTTTAAAAGAATTTGAAGCTATTTTACCAACAAATGTATTTTTTCGTATTCACCGATCTTCTCTAATTAATATTGATTATATCAAAGAATATTCTAATGCAGAAGGTGGAACAATTATTATGTCTGACGGCACAAGTATCCAAGTTTCTAAAGCTCGTTCACAAGAATTTTCAGAATTCTTGAAAACAAGAGCAGTTACGCCTAAATAATTATCAACGATATCTGATTTTACTAGTTTGAGTTTAGTTCATTTTTAATTTAAAAATTAAAATCATATCATTTAAGCGTAGATGAATTTTAAAAAAACATATAATGTTGTAATTAGTTTTATAATACTAATTAGTAATATATATAGTCAAAATCGAAGTTTTTCATTTCAACACTATGGCCCTGAAGATGGATTGAGTAACGCAAATATTTTTTCGATCAAACAACATAAAAACCACATACTGTATTTAGCAACAGAAAACGGTGTATATAATTTTGACGGCTATAAATTTGAAAAAATAAAACCAAAAACACCCCTTAAATCAAATTATATTAGAAATATTGCTTTCGATAAAAACAATAATTTGCTTATCATAAATCGAAGAGAGGGTATATACGAGTATAACTCAAAAAACAAAGAAGCTTCTTTAATTAAAAATCTAGCTTTTAATAATTCTGTTGATGAGTTAATAATTGATGATCAATATGCATACTCCTTAAATGATCAAATTTCTGTTTCAATTATTAATTTAAAAACAGGTAAAATAATTGATGATGAAATAAAAATAAAAAACAAAAATAATCAGGCATTTTGTATTTTTAAAAATAAAAACAATCAAACTTTAATAGGTAGAAGTGACGGGCTTTATGAATTAAAAAATGGCAAACAAATAAAAATAGATATTGGAAAAACTATTGCTGCTTATTCTATAACAGAAGACTCGAATGGCCTTTTATTTGTAGGAAGTGATAATTTTATTTATTGTATAAAAAACAATAAAATAATAAAAAATATTCCTATAATTACTCAAAAAACAAGTATATTTTTTAATGCTAATAATACAGCAAGAGTTAGCAAATTAATAGTTGACAAATATGAACGAATTTGGTTTACCAACAATCCAGATGATAACTTATATCTAATAGAAAATAATATTACTTATGATGCTTTTGACTTATTAGGCATAGATAAAGTATTAATTAACTGTATATTTAAAGATACTGACGATCATATCTGGATAGGAACATTTAATGATGGAGTATATTTTATACAAAATCCTAAACTTCAAAACATATCCTTTACTTCTAATCGAAAAATTTTACCCGTAACATGCGGATATTTTGTTGAAAACAGTGTAATTGTTGGCACAAACAATGGCTTATATATTTTTGATAAAAATAGCTCTAATACACAAACCGTTATTACGCCTGATGATTTATTTAACG
The DNA here is from genome assembly GCA_964541155.1 of uncultured Flavobacterium sp. Taxonomy (GTDB): domain Bacteria; phylum Bacteroidota; class Bacteroidia; order B-17B0; family Aurantibacillaceae; genus UBA4416. The sequence goes on along the minus strand of CAZIPC010000004.1, from coordinate 128,161 downwards.
AAACTATTTATGGGATAAATCTTCTAAAAAAAGAAATTATTTATTCGAAAAATAATTCAGCATCCAACACCAAACGATCATTTTTAATCAATAATTCTATTTATCGTTTTTTTCCTATTACTTCAAAATTAGTTTCATTTAGCAAAAATATATCATATGCATATGTTGCAGACGCAACAGGGACTTTATTTAAAATAAAAAACTACTTCAATCCCAAATACATCATTACAGATACAATTATTTCTTTTCCTGACTATAGAACACGAATTAATACTTTATTTGAAACCCAAAACAATTTATTTATTGGAACTTCTGATGGGCTAACCACCTACTCTTTTAAAGAAAAAAAACAAAAAACATATCATAATCAAATTTTTAATTTTGGCATTAATCATATTGAACAATTTAATTCAAAAACATACTTAGCACATGAAAATGGTATTACAGTTTTTGAAGATTCTTCTCTTATTCAACAAATTGGAAATCATGAACTAGCTGCCGTAAAAAAAATAAAATTTTATCAAAATAAAATTTGGATAGCCACTTTAGACGGATTGTTTATATGCGATCATAATTTTAACCCAATAGTTATATATAATAAATCTAATGGATTACTATCAAACACAATTAACGATGTTATTTTCAAAAACGATAGCTGCTGTATTTGTAGCGATAAAGGAATAACCCTATGTTCTACAAACGATTTACTTAAAAAAGTAAAAATTGCAAATAAATTATTTATTACGTCTATTGATGCCGATGGAAGTTTTTTAGAATTAAATAATTCCGTTTTATATTTAAATAGCTCCCAATCAGATGTAATGATAGGGTTTTCAAGTCCACTCTATGTAAAGCCAAACAAACAATACTATAAATATAAATATAATAAAAGATGGTTTAGTTTAGAAAATAGACAGATACACTTAACTTCCATAAACGGAGGCAATCATCAATTAGATATTATTTGTTCGTATGATGGTATTAATTGGTCAGAACCTATAACAATTACTATAAAAAAAGAAATTCCATTTATTCAAACCATTTGGTTTACGATATCTGTTATATCTGGTTCTTTAATCTTATTCTTATTAATCATTTTTATTTGGATAAAACAAGTTAGAACAAAGGCTACTCGAAGAGTTCAAGAAGATAGGCAAGTTAATTTACTAAAACACCAAGCAATGAATTCATTAATGAGCCCGCACTTTATTTTTAATTCACTAACATCAATTCAAAATTACATTAACCTTAATGATTCCTTAAAAGCCAGCGAGTATTTGGCAAAATTTTCGCGTCTAATACGAATGATTATTGAAAAAGCCTCCCAAAGTGAAATTTTACTGCACGAAGAACTTATAAGACTAAATTACTACTTAGACTTAGAACGAGAACGATTTAAAGGAAAATTTGATTTTCACATCCAAGTAGATTCAAACATAAACACTCTTGAAATTAAAATACCAAATATGATTATTCAACCCTATGCCGAAAATTCTATCATTCATGGTATTTTACCTAAACATGAACATGGAAACTTATGGATTTCATTTAAAAAAGAAAACGAAAACACTTTACTTATAATTATTGAAGATGATGGTATTGGATTAAAAAAAGCTCAGGAAAATACAAAAATTGGTCACAAATCATTAGGAACAAAAACAATTGAAAACATTCTAGAACTTAACACAAAATTAACAGGAAAAAATCAACATGTGAAAATAATCGACAAACAAGAATTATCTAACGATAAAGAAGGTACAAAAACTATTATTTCACTTCAAATTTAATTAATACAAATTAACTCCAATTATTATTAAAACATATTACTTTTACGGTCCTTTTGAAAATTAAAAAACACATATTTATCTTACTTTTTAGCACATTAATACATCTTTCTATTAATGCTCAAATTAGTGCTTTAAATTTATTACAAGACACCACCTATATTTGCGCTGGCGACTCGTTTTTATTAAAATTTCCTGATGACCAATTTAGCAAAACAGCCACATATAATTGGCAAACCCCAAAATCGATTATTGTTCATTCTAAACAATTGTATATTAAGCACCAAGGATTACACATTATTAAAATTTTTGATGAACGAAAAATAGTAACTGACACCACTTATTTAGAAGTAATAGATAAACCACGTATAAAAATTAGAGATACAATTATTTGTGGAAACCCTATCATCATCCCTTTAAAAAATAATAAATATAAATACATATGTAGTAATGGAGAAATATCAAATAGGCAAATAAAAATTGAAAAACCAGGAATTTATTGGATTAAAATTGACAACAAAGGTTGTTATGCAATAGATACATTTAAAGTAAAAAGTGTGAATTTCGCAGTACCAAACTTTGGAAAAGAATTATTAATATGCGAAAATGACTATAGTAAAACACTGTCTGTAAAAGCACCTCCCGAAACAGAATTATATTGGAATACAGGAGCAAATACTCCCAATATTAGTATTAATAAAGAAGGAACATACTGGATAAAAAGCATTTCTAAAAATTGTGGTATAAAAACAGATAGCGTAATTGTAAAATATAAAAATTGCGACTGTGATATATATATACCTAATAGCTTTACGCCAAACGATGATGACAGAAATGATTTATTTTATCCAGTTTTTCAATGCGAATACTCTTACTATTTAATTACCATTATGGATAGATGGGGTAATACAGTTTATACTTCTAATAATATAAATGGAAAATGGGATGGAAAGTTTAAAAACAACCTTTGTCCTGATGATGTATATGTTTATCATATTGAAGCTATTCAAAAAAATAGCGATAAGAAAATAATTCGAAATGGACATATCTCACTATTTAGATAAATTAATACAACCCAAAATTTTGTTTATTTTTTAAGATATTAATTTGATGAAAAATTTTCTTTTTCAACAAAAACATCATAAATTCACTCCTTTACTTTTAAACTAACTATTTGACTTTAAAGAAAATACTATTATTTCCTTTTGCTATTTTATATGGCTTGATAACTTCGTTTCGAAATTTACTATACGATTGGAAATTTATAAAATCAACATCTTTTGAAGTTCACACCATTTGTGTTGGTAATTTAGCAGTTGGAGGAACAGGAAAAACACCCCATGTAGAATATTTAATAAAACTTTTACATAACGATTTTAAAACTGCCGTTTTAAGCAGAGGTTATAAGCGTAAAACCACAGGTTTTATTTGTGCCGACGAATCGAGTACAGCCTTTGAAATAGGTGATGAACCGTTACAATATAAAACAAAATATCCTACTATTGATGTATGCGTAGATACTAATAGAGTTAATGGAGTAAAACAACTTTTATCTTTTTCAACCCCTCCTAAAGTTATTCTGTTAGATGATGCTTTTCAACACCGATCATTAAATTCAGAATTAAAAATTGTGATAAGCGAGTATAATAACCTTTATATAAATGATTGTTTAATGCCTTCTGGTTCTCTTCGTGAATCAAAAAAACAGATTAAACGAGCAGATATAATTATTGTAAGTAAAGTTCCCGAAAAAACAACTGCAATTGAAATTCGGAATTTAATTAAAGACTTAAATCCATTAGCTCATCAACAATTATTTTTTACTTGGCTAAAATATGGCGAACTTATTGGCTTTCAAAATAACCTAAACACAATTGATACTCTTAATGATTTGTTTAGATACAGAGTAATAGTATTTACAGGCATTGGAAATCCTGAGCCTATGGTTACATACATAAAAGAATATGCCTCAGATGTAAAACACATTCAATACTCTGATCATTATCAATACACAACACAAGATATTGAGAATATAAAAAAAGAACTTGATACCATTGAAGGAGGTAATAAAATAATTGTTACAACCGAAAAAGATGCCATGAGATTAAAAGAAAGTGACTTGCAGGATATTGTAAATACACTACCTTTGTTTGTCTTGCCAATAGAAATAGATTTTAAAGACAAAACACAAGAATTTAATGAAACCATTTTAAACTATGTTAGAACAAATAAATTTTACCACAAAAAGTATTCTTGAAAAAACAAATAACTTTCGTCCAGAGGTAGGCATTATACTAGGAACAGGTCTTGGAGGTTTAGTTAAAGAAATAAGCGCCGAATTTGTTTTACCCTATGAAGAGATACCCAACTTTCCTGTTAGCACCGTTGAAGGACATAGCGGAAAATTAATTTTTGGAGAATTAGGCGGTAAAAAAGTAATGGCGATGCAAGGCCGATTTCATTTTTATGAAGGATATACAATGCATCAAATTACCTTTCCTGTTAGAGTTATGAAAGCAATTGGCATACATACTGTTTGCGTATCAAATGCCAGTGGAGGAATGAATCCTAATTTTGAAATTGGAGAAATCATGATTATCAATGATCACATTAATTTATTTCCTACCAACCCTTTAATAGGAAAAAATATATCAGAATTAGGTCCTCGTTTTCCGGATATGAGTGAAGCTTACGATAAAAAATTAATTGCAAAAGCTTTTGAAATTGCAAAAAATAATAATATAAAAGTAAGCCAAGGAATTTACGCAGGCTTAACAGGCCCTTGTTTTGAAACACCTGCAGAATATCGTTACATTTCAAGAACAGGGGCAGATGCCGTTGGAATGAGTACCGTGCCAGAAGTTATTGTTGCTAAACATGGAGGAATGCGCGTTTTTGGAATAAGTATTGTAACTGACTTAGGTGTTGAAGGAAAAATTATTGAAATTACCCATGAAGAAGTTCAACAAGTAGCTGCTGCAGCTGAACCAAACATGAGTTTTATTGTTAAAGAAGTTATAAGAAGTATGTAATACCTATACAACTTAATACATTACTAATACCAATCAATTAAACACAAAATGAACAATATCATCAAAAACGTATTTATACTCATATTATTTACCTCTTTAATAAGCAAAGCTGATGAGGGCATGTGGCTACCACAACTTTTAAATGCAATGAATATTAAAGACATGAAAAAAAACGGTTTAAGATTAAGTGCCGAACAAATATATAGTGTTAATAAATCGAGTTTAAAAGATGCAATTGTTCAATTTGGAGGCGGATGTACCGCAGAAATTATTTCTGATCAAGGATTAATTTTAACCAATCATCATTGCGGATATTCTGCAATAGCATACCACAGTACTGTTGAAAAAGACTATTTAACAAAAGGGTTTTGGGCAATGAACAAACAGGAAGAGGTATATACTCCAAATTTAAATGCCACCATTATACAACGCATTGAAGACGTTACCTCTAAAGTTTTAAAAGGAATAACGAACACAAGTACTGAAGCTAAAAAAGATTCAATTATTAAAGCAAATATTAAACTAATTGAAAAAGATGCTATTGCTGGCACTCATTATGAAGCATTTGTTAAACCTTTTTTTTATGGAAACGATTATTATTTATTTGTAGTAGAAACATTTAAAGATGTTAGAATGGTTGGAGCTCCCCCATCTGCCATAGGTAAATTTGGTGGAGAAAGCGATAATTGGATGTGGCCTCGCCATAATGCAGATTTTTCTGTTTTCCGTATTTACGCAAATAAAGATAATAAACCTGCTGAATACAGTGCAGATAACGTTCCTTACAAACCAAAAAATGTAATTCCAATTTCTTTAAAAGGATACAAGCAAGATGATTTTACTATGGTATATGGATTTCCAGGACGTACCCAAGAATATTTATCAAGTTATGCTGTAGATATGATTATGAATGAAAGCGACCCTCTAAAAGTATCTTTAAGAGAAAAACGCTTAAACATAATGAATATAGATATGCTTCAAAGTGATGCCGTTAGAATTGCTTATGCCAGCAAATATGCAAGTATTGCCAACTATTACAAAAAATGGATGGGGGAAATGAATGGATTAAAAAAATATGATGCCGTTGCAAAAAAGCAATTATTTGAGAAGCAATTTAATACCGCAGTTAATTTAGACCCTGTTAAAAAAGAAAAATATGGCAATATCTTCCCTCAATTACAAAAAATATATACTGAATACAAAGAGTTAAATAAACAAGTAGATTACTACAGCGAATGTTTAATGGCAATTGATGCATTTACTTATGCCAGACTATACATAGCCCTAAATAATGAACTTAAGAAAAAACAAAAAGGATTATCAAATACATTTGAAACAACTTTAGCAGAGTATAAAAAACTAGGCTTTTATAAAAATTATAACAAACCAACTGATATGAAATTGTGTGAAGCAATGCTAACTGAATATATCAAAGGTGTTCCATCAAGTAATAGACCATACATACTCGACTCATTTATTGTAGCTAATAATAATGATTCAAAAAAAATAACAGAATTTTTATTTTATAATACAAATTTTGTAGATAAAGAAAAAACACAAATCATGCTTAATGATTACGAAAAATACAATCAATTATACGAAAGAGACCCCGTATTTTACATAACTAATGCCATTGTAAAATATTATAATACATCTGTATTTCCTCAATTTCAGTATGACGAGAGAGAAATTAATGAATTGCAAAAACTATATATTCAAGGACAAAAAGAAATTTTTAAAGACAAAAAATTCTATCCAGATGCAAACTCAACATTACGAATTGCTTATGGTAAAGTAAATAGTTATAAACCTAAGGATGGAGTTGAATATAACTACTATACTACCTTAGATGGCATTATGGAAAAATACATTCCTAATGATGAAGAATTTGATGTGCCAGAAAAACTAAGAGAATTATATAATAAGAAAGATTACGGTGATTACGCAAATAAAGATGGAAAATTACAAATAGCATTTACTGCTAGTAATCACACCACTGGTGGAAATAGTGGTAGCCCGGTATTTAATGCAAAAGGGCATTTAATCGGAACAAACTTCGACCGAAATTGGGAAGGTACAATGAGTGATATCATGTATAATCCTAACCAATGTAGAAATATTGTATTGGATGTTCGTTACACATTATTTGTGATTGATAAATATGCAGGTGCAGGTTATTTATTAAATGAAATGAAAATAATAAAATAGAAGCTCATTTTGTTTTAAAATCATCTATCTTTGTACTATGTCTTTTCAGGGAAAAACTGTTTCATTTCATACACTTGGCTGTAAACTGAATTTTTCAGAAACTTCAACCATCGCTAGATTAATGCAAGAAAAGGGCTTTCAAAAAATTCCATTTGATGAAGGTGCTGATGTATGTGTTATCAATACTTGTTCTGTTACAGAAAATGCAGATAAAGAATGTAAGCAAATTGTAAAATCAGCGTTAGCAAAAAACCCTGAAACCTTTATAGCTGTAGTTGGCTGCTATGCTCAACTTAAACCTAACGAAATTTCTAATATAGAAGGCGTTGATGTTGTTTTAGGTGCTTCAGAAAAATTTAAATTACTTAATTATATTAATTTTTCGGGCAAAAATATACATACCGAAATTCATAATTGTGAAATTTCGGATGTACATACTTTTATAGATTCTTTTTCTGTTGGAGACAGAACTCGCTCATTTTTAAAAGTACAAGATGGTTGTGATTACAGCTGTACATTTTGTACCATCCCATTAGCTCGTGGTAAAAGCAGAAGCGATACTATTGAAAACGCCGTTGCTAACGCAAAAAAAATAGCAGCTAGTGGTGTTAAAGAAATTGTTTTAACCGGTGTAAATTTAGGAGATTTTGGGTATGGAATTGATATAGATAAAGATATTAAAAAACGTAAAGAATACACTTTTTTAGATTTAATTAAAGAGTTAGATAACGTTGAAGGTATTGACAGAATTCGTATTTCATCAATTGAACCAAACTTAATTACAAACGAAGTAATTGAATTTGTCGCAACGTCAAAACACTTCATGCCTCATTTTCATATTCCATTACAAAGTGGCAATAATGAAATTTTAGCAAAAATGAAGCGACGCTATAAAAGAGAATTATATTTAGACAGAGTAAATAAAATAAAAGAATTAATGCCTCATTGTTGCATTGGAGTTGATGTAATTGTTGGATTTCCTGGAGAAACAAATGAACAATTTAATGATACCTATAATTTTATAAATTCATTAGATATTTCTTACTTACATGTTTTTACATACAGCGAAAGGGATAATACAGAAGCTATTGAAATGACTGGAGTAGTTGATATACAAGAACGTAAACGCCGTAATAAAATGTTACGTATATTATCTGCTAAAAAACTACGTCAGTTTTATGAGCAAAATTTAAACAAAAACCATACTGTATTATTTGAACACGAAGATAAAAATGGGATGATGTTTGGATTTACAAAAAATTATGTAAAAATAAGTCACCCTTTTAACGAAGCGCTTGTTAATCAATCTTTACCTATCCAAACACAAACCATCACCGAAGATGGCTTTGTATCTGCTGAATTAGCATAATATTAAGGCTTTTTTATTGAAAAGAAATCGGTCTAATTTAAGCCGTTTAAATTCAATTAACTTATTAACTTTCTTAACTTTTAACCGTTTAAAACATTTTTAGTATTCTCTTCAATTTTAAAGGCTTCGCCTTATTTTTAATACCTATAAGGCATGGCAACAACAAAAAACAAATTCAGGGAAAAAGCAATTGAAGAATCTGCGGATATCAATATCGAAAAAAATGATATAGAAGAAACAGTTTTAAATACTTCAAAAAATAAATCAAAATCTAGCAAAACAGATTCTGAAAAAACTTCTGCTTCAAAAAAAGAAGCCAATTCTAAACCTACAAATAACGAAACTAAAACATCGTTACTAAAACGTTGGAATAATACTGTTACTTTATACCAAGACGAAAAGACTCAAAAACTAATAGGATTACTATTATTTTTCACGAGTATTTACTTATTCATTGCTCTTCTATCATACATTTTTACTTGGGAAAAAGATCAAGACAAAGTGCTGGGTCCTTTATCAGAATTATTTTCTATTGATACTAAAATTTATAATTGGTTAGGAAAATTTGGAGCTTTAGTATCTCATTTATTTATGTATAAATGGTTTGGAGTTGCTTCATTTATTTTAGTACCAGTGTTGATGATTTATGGTTTACAAAAATTACTCAATAAACAAATTACTAAACCGTCCGCATTTACAGCAAAATGGTTATTTTTTATGGTTTGGAGCAGCTTAACACTTGCATTTATATTTCATGATAAATTATTTTATTTAGGAGGTGGGTATGGCTACATTTTAAATCTACAAATATCTAACTATGTTGGCAGTATTGGCACTTTAGCAATTTTAGCCTTTACACTTCTTGGCTTTTTAGTATTAAGTATTAACTTAAATTTTAATATTCAAAAAGATGTTATACCTAGTTTAGAAAAAGAATCAATTATCGAAGAAGAATTAAATGAAGAAATAGAAAAAATAAATCCACACGCTTCTACCATATTTGATAAAGAACCAACTTTAAGCAAAGAAGAAGAAGAAGCATTATTAAATTTTGAACTTATTTCTTCAACACCTACTACAATTATCGAAGATGAAACTATTATCGAAGAAATACAAACTGAACCCATTGCCTTAGAAATTAATTCCAATTCTAAACCTGAGGAATTAAAAAAAGATTTAGATTTTGAAATTAATAATCCAGGTGCTGATGAAATTGTAAAAGAACCTGAATTTGTTAAAGAAGAACCTAAAACTAATTCAATATCACTAGATGATGAAGTTAAAGCAGCCCAATTGGTTGAAGAATTTGGGCAATATGATCCTACTTTAGATTTAGGTAATTATCAATTTCCTAGCCATGAACTTTTAATAGATTACGGAACTGGAAATGCTAAAGTTAGTAATGAAGAATTAACCGCAAATAAAGATCGAATTGTTAATACACTAAAAAATTACGGTATTGAAATTGATAAAATATCAGCAACTGTTGGGCCAACAGTAACACTTTACGAAATTGTTCCTGCCGCTGGTGTACGTATTTCTAAAATAAAAAATCTAGAAGATGATATTGCTTTGAGCCTAGCTGCTTTAGGAATTCGAATTATTGCTCCAATACCAGGACGAGGAACAATTGGTATTGAAGTCCCTAATCAAACTCCTGAAATGGTTCCAATGCGAAACATTATAGCATCTGATAAATTTCAAAATACAACTCACGATTTACCTATTGCCCTTGGTAAAACAATTAATAACGAAATTTTTATTGCTGATTTAGCAAAAATGCCACACTTACTAATGGCAGGTGCTACTGGACAAGGTAAATCTGTTGGACTTAATGCTATATTAGTTTCATTACTATATAAAAAACATCCTGCTCAAATTAAATTTGTATTAGTAGACCCTAAAAAGGTAGAACTTACTCTTTTCAATAAAATAGAAAGGCATTTTTTAGCAAAACTACCAAACTCTGAAGATGCTATTATTACTGATAATACAAAGGTAATACACACCTTAAACTCGTTATGCATTGAAATGGATAATCGTTATGCTTTACTACAAGATGCTCAAGTAAGAAACATTAAAGAATATAACGCTAAATTCATCAATAGAAAATTAAACCCTAACGAAGGCCATAAATATTTACCATACATAGTATTAGTTGTAGATGAGTTTGCTGATTTAATTATGACTGCTGGTAAAGAAGTTGAAACACCTATTGCTCGTTTAGCGCAATTAGCAAGAGCTATTGGCATTCACTTAATTATTGCCACACAACGTCCATCTGTAAATATTATAACAGGAACTATTAAAGCCAATTTCCCCGCTCGTATTGCTTTTAGAGTAACCAGTAAAATAGATAGCCGTACTATTTTAGATGCCGGTGGAGCTGAACAATTAATAGGTCGTGGAGATATGCTATTAAGCACTGGTAATGATTTAATACGGATACAATGTGCTTTTGTAGATACGCCAGAAGCAGAAAAAATAACTGAATTTATTGGATCGCAACGCGCCTACCCTAGCGCCTTTTTACTACCTGAATATGTTGGTGAAGATGGAAGTGATGGTAAAGATGAAATTGATTTGAGTGAGCGAGATAAAATGTTTGATGATGCTGCTAAATTAGTAGTTCAATTTCAACAAGGATCGGCATCTTTTTTACAACGTAAATTAAAATTAGGTTATAATCGTGCTGGCCGAATTGTTGATCAATTAGAGGCAGCAGGTATTATAGGGCCTTTTGAAGGATCAAAAGCGCGTGAAGTACGTTGTAAAGACATGGCTCAATTGGAAGATATAATTAGAAATATTAAGGGTTAATTACTCCATTTTTCACTATTTCGTAATTAAATATCTAAAACTATATGTATAATAATGAAAAAAAACTTAGCAATATTACTTTTAATTATTTTAAATAGTAGTTGTAAAAAAAGTTACACCTGTTTTTGTAGTCAAGATAACTTTCCTGACAAAACTGTTGTTATAAGAGATACTAAGAAAAAAGCGAAAATAAAATGCAATAATGAAACAACTATTTTTGATAATTCTTATCCGCCAGAACCAATTGTTATAGGACACTATAATTGTATTTTAAAATAAATTAATTTCAAAAATTTAATAATGTTTACAATAAATCAAATTGAATTAGCTCATAGTAAAATTAAATCTGGCGCCGAATTCCCAAAATACATTGCAGAAATAAAAGAAATAGGTGTAACAGCTTTTGAAACGTGGGTTATTGATAGCCACACTGTTTACTACGGGAAATATGATTTTAAAACAAAATCTAATCCTAAATATGAGGAGCTAAATATTAATAATCAACACAACAAAAATAAATTTATTGAATTCTTAAAAATTCATCAAAAAGGAGAAACCGATTATCTTACATTTTGCAAACACTGTGCAGAAACAGGAATTGAGAAATGGATTGTAAATCTGCAGGATATGACTTGTACATACTATAATAAAAGACATGAAGCAGTATTAGTTGAAATAATACCAACAGCTTAATAAAACTTCATTATTCAAATAAAAAAGCCCCATTTAATAAATAAATGGGGCTTTTAATATAATAAACACTAATTAATACCTATAAGCATCTCCTTTGAAAGGACCTTGTACTTTAACGCCAATATAATCAGCTTGTTCTTGATTTAATGTATCCAATTCTACACCAATTTTTGCTAAATGTAAACGAGCTACTTTTTCATCTAATATTTTTGGTAATACATATACTTTTTTCTCATAAGCAGCAGTATTAGTCCAAAGTTCAATTTGAGCTAATGTTTGGTTAGTAAATGAATTACTCATCACAAAACTTGGATGCCCTGTTGCACAACCTAAATTTACTAAACGACCTTCAGCTAATACAATAATATTTTTACCATTAATAGTATATTGATCTACTTGTGGTTTAATTGTATCTTTTGTATTACCATATGTTTTGTTTAACCAAGCCATATCAATTTCAGTATCAAAATGGCCAATGTTACATACAATTGCACCATGCTTCATCATCTCAAAATGGCGACCAACAATAATATCTTTATTACCAGTAGTGGTTACTAATATATCTGCAATTTTAGCAGCGTTATCCATTTTCATTACCTGATACCCATCCATTGCAGCTTGTAAAGCACAGATAGGATCAATTTCAGTAACTATTACACGAACTCCTTGTGACGATAATGATTGTGCTGAACCTTTACCAACATCGCCATATCCAGCAACAACTGCAATTTTACCAGCCATCATTACATCAGTTGCTCTACGAATAGCATCAACTAAAGATTCGCGACAACCATATTTATTATCAAATTTAGATTTAGTTACCGAGTCATTTACGTTAATTGCAGGCAATAATAACGTTCCATTTTTCATGCGCTCATATAAACGGTGAACACCTGTAGTTGTTTCTTCTGATAATCCTTTAATTCCAGCTGCTAATTCAGGATAAACATCAAACACTAAATTTGTTAAATCTCCACCATCATCTAAAATCATATTTAATGGTTTACGATCTTCGCCAAACCATAAAGTTTGCTCAATACACCAATCAAACTCTTCAGCCGTCATCCCTTTCCATGCATAAACCTGAATACCTGCTGCTGCAATTGCTGCCGCTGCATGATCTTGAGTAGAGAAAATGTTACATGAACTCCAAGTTACCTCTGCTCCTAATTCAACTAAAGTTTCAATTAAAACAGCAGTTTGAATCGTCATATGTAAACAACCTGCAATACGTGCACCAGCTAAAGGCTTAGATTTTCCATACTCAGCACGAAGAGCCATTAATCCTGGCATTTCTTCTTCTGCTAATTTAATTTCTTTACGACCCCATTCTGCTAATGAGATGTCTTTTACTTTGTACGCTAAGTACTTTCCTGTTGCTACTGATGACATATTTAATTGTTAATTTATTTTGTTTATTTTTTGTAATTATGCAAAGATAAGATATAAGTTTGTAACACTCAAACTATTAAAATGTTTATTTAATTACAATTGATACAGGTTTTTAACATAAAACAAGGTTTATACTTCGGATTATTAGATTTGAAGGCATTTGCGTTATTAAATCAATTAACCTTAAAACGAGACATTGAAACCAAAGGGAAAGAACATTTAATAAATTACTTAACAAACAGCAAAGCTACACTAACATACAATGATAAGGGAAAACCTTATTTAGAAAATGACTCTAGGCATATATCAATTTCTCATTCTCATGATAAATTAGTTGTTATTATCAATGATTTTGAGCCCACAGGAATTGATATTGAATTAAAAAGAGATAAAGTTCTAAAAATTAAACATAAATTTTTAAGTTTGCCAGAACTTACAGATGCTAATGATGACATAGAAAAATTAATAATATATTGGGCAGCAAAAGAAACTTTATATAAAATATATGGCTTAAAAGAAATAGACTTTTGTAACCATTTATTTATAAGTCCATTTATTAAAAATTCTAAAGGTAATATTATTGGTAGCATTACATTACCTGATAAACAACAATCATTTGAATTACATTATCAATTTATTGATGACTACATTTTAGTTTTTGTATTAACAACTATTTAAAATTGCTAAAAAAAACACAACATACTAAACTTATTATATTAATTGATCCGGATAAATACAATCCTGAGTTAATTAAACAAATTAATAATACTAAAGTGCAATATATTTTTGTTGGTGGTAGTAAATTAAAAGATAATAATCTTGCAACAACCGTAAAATCAATTAAACGATTAACCAACAAACGTGTAATTATTTTTCCTGGTGACGAAACTCAAATTACGAAATTTGCAGATGGAATTTTAATTTTATCATTATTGTCTGGAAGAAATCCTGATTATTTAATAGGTAAACAAGTGTTAGCAGCTAAAAAAATAAAAGCAACTCATATAACAGTAATTCCCACGGGATATATTTTAATAGATGGCGGTAATACATCAACAACACAAATCGTATCCAACACATTACCACTAAAACAAAAAAAAGATATTATATCTACTGCTATAGCTGGAGAATTAATAGGAAAACAGATTATTTATCTCGAGTCTGGTAGTGGTGCTAAAAAAACATTATCCAATCATATTATACAAGAAGTTAAACAAAATATTTCAATCCCTTTAATAATAGGTGGTGGACTAAATTCAATTGAAAAAATAAAAAAATGTTTAATGGCTAATCCTGATTATATTGTAATTGGCAATGCTCTTGAAAGAAATCCTAATTTATTAACAGAAATAAATACATTATTTAAATGAAATTAGTTGTTATAACTCCTACAAGAAAAAGTGAAAATGAAATACAATCTATCATTCAAATGTTTGAAGCTGGATTAAACACACTTCACGTGCGTAAAAATAGATATTCAACTAAAGAGCTAGATGATTATATTAAAGAAATACCAGAACATTTTCACAATAGAATTATTATTCATTCACATCATAAACTTGCTTTAAAATATAAACTTAAAGGAATTCATTTTACATCTACTCACCTTAAACATAGGTTAAAGCTGTGGTGGAACACAAAACTAATTTATTTAAGAAACCCACATTTAGTTAAATCTATTTCATTTAAACGTATATCCGATTTATATAGGGAGCAAAAAGTAAAAACAGATTATTGTTTTTTAGGAACTATGTTTCATAATATCTCTGGCGAATTATACAGTGGATTTTATCCTGAAACTATTACTGCAGCTATTGAAAAATCTAATCGAAAAATATATGCAAGAGGAGGGGTTAATGAAAAAAGTGTTGAATTGGCCTACAAATTAGGGTTTCATGGTATTGCTTTATATGGACATTTATGGAAAAATTCATCTCCATACAGTAAATACATTGAATTTATTCGCTATTGTAAAGAAAAAAATATCCCTATTGAATAATGACTATCTGGGATTTTATTGCTTTAATTACAGGGATTTTTGGTGTTATTCTAACTATCCGCGAAAGTATTTGGTGCTGGCCAACTGCATTAATATCTGTTGCCATATCTGGAATTACTTTTTATAATGAACGATTGTTTGGCGATGTAGGCTTGCAATTTTTTTATTTAGTGAGTGGTATTTATGGCTGGATGTATTGGCACAAAAAAAATAAACTTAACTTTAAAATAAAAACAATCCCCAAAACCTTTTTTATTCCTTTAGCTATTGTTACAATCATTCAAAGTATTATCTATTATTATGTATTACGTTATTTTAAATCCGATAAAATAATTTTTGATTCAGTATTAACCGCCTGTAGCTTTACATGTACATTTATGATGGCTAAAAAATGGATAGAAAACTGGATATTTTGGATAATTATTGATTTAGGATATGCTATTTTGTATCTTATCAAAGATTTACCAAGCTATGCCCTACTCTACATTTTTTTTAGCATCATGGCTACTTACGGATATTATTCATGGAAAAAACAACTAATTCACTCATAAAAATTGCTATACTTGGCGCTGAAAGCACAGGAAAAACATGGCTTTGTAATCAATTAGCATTACATTATAAAACATGTTATGTTCCTGAATATGCTAGAACCTATTTTGAAACACATAGTATTAATCAATACACCATTGAAACCTTAGAATTAATTGCTAAAAAACAACTAGAGTTAGAAAATTCATTTTCAAAAAATGCTAATAATGTGTTGTTTTCTGACACATCTTTAATTACTATTAAAATATGGGCAAATCAAAAATTCAACCATTGCCCAAACTTTATTTTAAATAATATTACTAACCATTATGATTTATGCTTAATAACTAATAATGATATAGAATGGGTTGCAGACGATCAAAGAAAAGATGAAAATTTAAGAGATTTCATATTTAATATGAATGTTGCGGAATTAGAAAAAATAAATCAAAAATATAAAATTGTTACTGGCAAAAACCAAGAACGATTACATCATGCAATTAGCATTATTAATTCACAATTTAATATTAAGAAATAAAATCTATCACACAATTAAAAAACGCCTCAGGTTGCTCGGCATGTACCCAATGTCCTGAGTTTGAAATTGTTTTTAATTGATGATTTAAAAATCTTTGAGAAATATCGTATTCATCTGATTCTGTTATGTAATCAGACTTTTGCCCTCTTATAAAAAGTGTTTTAGTGGTAGTTGTAAAATGCGGGACGCTAACCCCAACATTATTATATTCATTAGTAATTGTTTTCAAATTAAATCTCCAATCCATTTGCTTAGATTCATCTTCTTTCCAATATATATTTTTTAGTAAAAATTGTTTTGTTCCAAAATCAGATATGTATTGGTTTAAAATTGCTTCAGCATCTTTACGTGTGTTAATATCTGTAAAATCAACTGCATTTAAAGCTTTTAAAACATCGTCGTGATGTGGTTTATAAGCTCTTGGAGCGATATCAGCAATTATTAATTTTTGAGCTGTACTTGGAAATAAATATTCAAAAAACATAACTGTTTTTCCACCCATACTATGTCCTAATAAAATTACATTTTGTAATTGATGTGTTTGAATAAATTCATTTAAATCTTCTGCCATTGCCTTATAATTCCATACCTCATCATGAGGAGATAATCCATGATTACGCTGATCTATAGCAAATACTCTAAATCCTTTATCAGCAAATCGTTTCGCTAAACTATTCCAATTATCGCTTTGTCCAAATAATCCGTGTAAAATAATTAGTGGTTGACCTTCTCCAAATTCTCTATAAGCTAATTTCATTTTTATAATTTCTAATGTTTAATCTTGAATATTTAAAATCATTTTTCTTAACATGTTTAAGGCTGAATTGGCTGCCATTTGAATATTACGCTGCCTATTATGAGCAAAAATAAATTGTTTTGATATAACACTATTATTATAAGCTACTGCTATCCAAGTAGTGCCTACTGGCTTATCTTCTGAACCACCAGATGGACCAGCTATCCCTGAAACAGCAATGGCTACATTAGCATTAAAAACTAATAAAGTTTCTTTTACCATTTCTTCAACACATTCTTTACTAACGGCTCCGTATTTTTCAAAAATAAAAGAATTTACTTTTAATAACGAATGTTTAAACTCATTATGATACGGAACTATACAACCATTATAATAAGAAGAACTTCCAGGCACACTTGTAATTAAATGCGAAATATATCCTCCAGTACAACTTTCAGCTAAACCTAATTTCAATTTTCTATCTAGTAACAATTGTCCTATTATTTCTTCGAGTTTCGGTTGCTCTTTACCATACACTTCATAACCATAAATATATTTATCAATTAACACTTTAACTTTTTCAAGTTCAGTTTCAACTTTATTTATTAATTCTAATTCATCATATCCTTTAGAGGATAACCTCAATCTTACCATGCCTGGAGAGGGTAAATAAGCTAATGTTATTTCTGATTTCGATAATTCATCCTCCCAATCACTAATTAAATCAGCCAAATCACTTTCTCCAATACCTTGTGTTAAAACCGTTTTATGAAAAATAAAAGGCAATTTAAATTTTGTTTTTAATTCAGGAATAACATGTTCTAATACCATAGCTTGCATCTCATATGGTACGCCTGGCATTGAAATATAAATTGTATTATTTTTTTCCATCCACATACCTGGAGCTGTTCCATTACTATTTCTAATAACTTTACATCCCTTAGGAACCTCAGCTTGTTTCTTATTTAAATCGGAAACTGTTTTACCACGTTTATGAAAAAAATTAGTAATATCAATTAAAACATCATCATTTACTTCTAATTCAGTATTAAAATAGTCACAAAATGTTTTTTTTGTAATATCATCTTTTGTAGGGCCTAGTCCTCCAGTTATTAATACCACATCTGCTCGCTTACTGGCATCTTCAAAAGCATTTAAAATAGATTCTCTATCATCAGCAACAGAACTCATATGAACAATACTTACACCTATCATATTTAACTGCTGAGCCATCCAAACTGAATTAGTGTTTACAATTTGTCCAATTAATATTTCATTTCCTATAGTTAAAAGTTCTGCATTCATAGTATATTTGTAAAAACTAAGCGTAAAATTAAAATTATATTATGAATATGAAACGAATTCTCTTAACAACTATTATTTTCAATAGTTTAATTATAACATCGCAAAATATAAATAGCATACTAAACCATGCTAAAGATGCTGTAATTACTAACTCTACAAGCATTATTGATGCTGCCAAAACAAATTCAACTAATGTAATTGATAAAACTACAGGAATTATTACTGGAAATTCAAAAGCAGCAACATTAACTAATGATGATGTTATTAAAGGCTTAAAAGAAGCGTTATCCATTGGTACCAATAACTCTACAACTATAGCATCAAAACCAGATGGTTTTTTAAAAAATCAAAAAATATATATTCCATGGCCGTCAGAAGCTCAAGATATGAAAAACAAATTAATTAAAATGGGGATGCAAAAAAAAGTAACTGATTTTGAAACTTCACTTAATAAAGCAGCAGAAGAAGCTTCAAAAAAAGCAGCACCAATATTCTTAGATGCCATTACTAATATGAGTATTAGTGATGGTTTTAATATTTTAAATGGAAGTGATACTTCCGCAACTCATTATTTAAGGGAAAAAACAACACTAGCTTTAAAAGAAAAATTTACGCCTACTATTAAAGAAGCTGTTAATAAAGCAAAAGTAGCAAGTTACTGGAAACCCTTAGCTACAGCATATAATACATTACCTGGAGTAAAAAAACAAAACCCAAATTTAGACGAATACATTTGTGTAAAAACAATTAATGGTTTGATGTTATTGATACAAGACGAAGAGGTGAAAATTAGAAAAGATCCTGCGGCCAGAATAACTGATTTACTAAAAAAAGTATTTGGTTCAAAAAAATAAAAACTTAACCAAAACAAACCAAGTCATCAGCCTAAACTGATGACTTTTTTATTTAGTTATATTTGCTTACCAATTATAATAAATTATTATGACTCTAAAAGAAAGATACGAAGGCGTAATCAATTATTTTAAAATAAATGTTCCGGTTGCTGAAACAGAATTAAATTATTCAAATCCATTCGAATTAATCGTAGCTGTTATTTTATCTGCTCAATGTACTGATAAACGTATTAATCAAGTAACTCCCAATTTATTTAAAGATTATCCAACACCAGAAGCATTAGCTTCAGCGAGCTCTGATACGATTTTTAATTATATCAGAAGTGTAAGCTATCCCAATAATAAAGCTAAGCATTTAGTAAATATGGCTAATATGCTATTACAAGATTTTAAAGGTAAAATTCCAAGTGAAATAAATGATTTAATAAAACTTCCAGGTGTTGGTAGAAAAACAGCTAATGTAGTTGCATCTGTTATTTACAATAAACCTACAATGGCAGTTGATACACATGTTTTTAGAGTATCAAACAGAATAGGATTAACCAAAGCTAAAACTCCATTACAAAGCGAACAACAACTTGTAAAACATATCCCCGAAAAACACATTGCGACTGCGCATCATTGGCTTATTTTACACGGCAGATATATATGCCTAGCCAGAACACCTAAATGCGATGACTGTAAACTACAAGAATGGTGTCATTATTTTAAAACAAAAACTATAAACAAAAACTATCCTCATTCGTTATCTCATAAAACAGTATATAAATTACACTTAAAAAAAGATAATATGGCTAAATTAGAATCACCTAAAAAAACTGTAACAAAAAAAGCAGTTACAAAAAAATCAGAATCTGTTAGTTTGGTTTCTAAAACTAAAGCTGCTACAAAAAAAGTTTCTACTAAAAAAGAAACCAAATTTATAGCGCATTCTACATCTTTAATAGTTGGTAATAAAGCGCCAAATTTTTCTGCGAAAGATCAAAATGGCAAAATAATCAGTTTAAAAGATTTTAAAGGAAAACATATTATTCTATATTTTTATCCAAAAGATAATACTCCTGGATGCACAATGGAGGCTTGTAGCTTAAGAGATGAATTTAAATATTTAACTAAAAAGAATTTTGTAGTCTTAGGAGTTAGCGCTGATGATGAAAAAATGCATCAAAAATTTGCTACAAAATATGAGTTACCTTTTTCATTATTAGCCGATACTTCTATGGAAATTATAAAAGCATATGATGTTTGGGGAACTAAGCAGTTTATGGGTAAAATTTATGATGGGATAATAAGAACAACCTTTATTATTAATGATAAAGGTATTATAAGCCGTATTATCACAGATGTAAAAACTAAGGAACATGGAAAACAAATTTTAGAACTTAAATAATGTATTATACACTAAATAAAGAAGGACTTACAATTGTAAGTCCTTCTTTATTTAGTGTTATTTTTTTTCAACAAAAATTCCCATTTTTTCTAAGTCTTCAAGAAAAACTTTTTTGCCTTTGTATAATATAGCTACAAAGGCTTCTTCTTCTCCATTAGCAATAACTTTCTCGCAAAATTCATTAGCGCCCTTAAGATTATTGTAATCTTTTCCAATCGTAAATCTAGTAATACCATCTTCCAAAGAAAATTTATCAATTTTACCAAGTTTTTTCAAGGCTTTATGAACATTTTTTTTAGGATGTTTATATGCAGCAATTTGAACCTTAAATACAAGACCTTCAGCTGTTATATCACCATATTTCAAACTATATAATCTTGTGCTTTCTCTCAAAATACTTCCAGGTTTAACCAAAGAATCGTTTTTGGGATTAATTGTATTTGAATTAATTTCTTTGTGGAATTCAATATTGTTTACTTTTTCAGAATACCCTTCTAAACCTACAGTATTAAAGTTTATTGTTTTATCAGTATAACTGCCATATTTATAAGATAATTTAAATTGGCCTTCTGATGGTAACATAATAACGTAATTACCATTTGAATTAGCGATAAAAGAACCCCACTTATTATTTTGAGTAATATTGTCTACATCAATAGAAGCTGCAATCGGATTGCCATTTTCTGTAATTTTACCTTTTACAACATATACCGACGGTTGTTTTCCAACATATCCCATATCAACCGAATATATATCTTTTAATCCATATCCACCTGATTTACAAGACGCTAAATAACCTACACCATTAGCCGACATAACATAGTATATGTCATCATCCGGCGTATTAACAGGGTGTCCTACATTTATCGATTTAGTAAATTGTTTATTAAAAAAAGTTGATTGAAAAATATCATATCCACCCATGCTATTTCTTCCTTTAGAGCTATAAAATAAAGTTGAACCATCCGCATGAATAAAAGGTGCGTCTTCGTCAAACTCTGTATTAATACTATCTCCTAAATTAACTACATTACCCCAAGTGCCATCTGGCATAAAAGTAGCGCTGTAAATATCTTTTCCTCCTTTTCCTCCCATTCTATCACTACTAAAATACAACGTTTTTCCATCTGCAGATATAGAGCAACTTCCTTCGTAAAAATTTGAATTTACTTGTCCATTTAATTTCTGAGGATTAGTCCAGTTTCCATTTACTAAATTACTTGTATAAATATCACCTTTATCATCGCTAGTATACATATTTATAAATAACGTATTACCATCAGGGCTTAAACCAACTGTTGCACTTTTACCATTTAACATGGCATCTATAGATGATGAAGGCATCCAGCCATCAGTTCCAAAATTAGACTGAAAAATACCATCTGTTAAAAAAGATTGTTGCATTTGAACTCCATATTTTTCATTTGCAAATATTAACATGGATTGATCTGCCGATATAAGTGGCATACACTCGTCATTGTTTGTATTAATTACATTACCTATATTATTAATTTTTGCATTTGTAGGATTAGCAAATAGTTGTTTTGCATTTATACAATTTTGTTTTAATTGAATTGCTTTTAATTTGGTATCTGTAGTAGACGTTTTATTGACTAAACATTTTTCTATTAAAGATATAGCTTCATCAAATTTATAGTTATAATGATTTGCTTTTGCTAAATCCAATTCAATATCTTCAATCTTATTATTTTTAGAATAAACATCAGTTAATAAATTTAACGCTATCTCATGCTTACCAATTCGTTGAAGCGCACACTTACCATAACAATATTTTAAAAACACTTCTTCAGGATGACGATTATATAAATTTTCATATAATGGGAGTGCTTGTAAAAATTTCCCTTCATTAAACATAGTTAAAGCTATTTCCATCGAATCTCTTTCGGATTTTGGCCAATTACGGGTATTTGTAGTTTGAGCAATAATATTCATGCTAAAACAAACTAATAGCATTAAAGTAAAATAAATTTTTATCATATAGTTTTTGTTTTAAGGCACTAAGTTACTACGAATTATACAAATAACAAATTGAATTTTTAAACGTTATTTTATTATATTATTCCTTCCAAACTACCTAAGCCTTCTCTTAAAACTACAATTTCATCTGTTGAACAATCAATAACTGTTGATGCATATAAATTACCAAAGCCTCCATCAATTACTATATCAACTTTGTGTTCATACTCATTGTAAATAACTGTAGGATCTGCGAAATAATCCATGATATCATCATTAGGGTTATGTAAACTTGTAGTTATGATAGGATTACCTAATTCTTCAATAATTGCTTTACAAATTGCATTATTTGGAACTCTAATACCTACGGTTTTTTTATTTTGTTTTAATAGCTTGGGAACATTATTATTTGCTTCTAAAATAAAAGTGTAAGGTCCTGGTAAAGCTTTTTTCATAATTCGAAATATAGCATTTGGAATTGGCCTACTGTAATTTGATAACTGACTTAAATCACTACAAACAAATGAAAAATTAGCTTTTTCAGGTTTAATATTTTTTATTCGACATAATTTTTCAATGGCCTTTGGTTTAGTAATGTCACATCCGATAGAATAAACTGTATCTGTTGGATAAATGATAACGCCATCATTTTTTAGACATTCTGCAATTAACTGAATGTCTTTCAAATTTGGATTGTTATGATTTATTCTTAGAAACATGTATTATTTAACAAATAGTTCTTCTAACGGTTTACCTGTTGTTCCATTTGGAAATGATATATGTAACATCATAGAAATAGTAGGCGCAATATCAACTACATTTATTTTTTTAACTGAACTGCCTTTAGTGATTCCAAAACCATAAAATAAAACTGGCACATGTGTATCATAACTATAAGACGCTCCATGCGTAGTGCCTTTATCATGATATTCCATCCATGCCGGATTATATGAAAATACAACATTGCCACTCTTTACATGATTATAGCCTTTTTGAAGTAAATATTTGAAGGAACCTTCAGTGTAATTTTCATATTTTAAAACCTCTGAAGGATATGCTTCTGCAACTCCATTTATGGTTAATAAAAAATTAGCCAACTCATTTTCTATTAGAGATTTATTAATTTTCAATAAATTTATTTTACTTTCATTTAAAAACAATTGCTGATTAGTTAGTGATAAAATTAAACTATCGCCAAATTGGTTTTGACAAAATGTTTTTGTTTTTTTAATTAAATCTTCCGTATTAACATATCCTCCTGGTATTTTTAAATCCATTAAATGCGCTGGAACATCACAAGCTCCATGATCTGCTGTTAAAAATAAAACATAATTATCTTTACCTATAGTATTATTTAGTATATTAATCATCTCTTCTAAATCTTTATCTAATCTTAAATAAACATCTTCTATTTCAACACTTCTAGGTCCGTAAGAATGTCCAACGTAATCTGTTGATGAGAAACTAACACATAACATATCTGTTTGATTTGATTTACCTAATTGTTCGGCTTTTAAGCACGCTAATGCTAAATCCTTTGTAATTGTATTGCCGTATGGAGTTGCTTTAATAATTTCAAAATTATTTTTTTCTAATTGAGTATTATATTGATAAGGGAATATAGCAGTATCTTTTTTATTAGGAGCCATTTCATAATTATTTTGATCTGAAATACTTTCTGTATAATTATTAATTGAATAAAGTGTATTCCATCCTTTTGAAAGATACTTTTTTGCTAACTCTAATTTATTAAATTCATTTACCCACTCAGGTAATTGATTCATGTAATGAGAACTTGATATAAATTTTCCATTAGATCCATCAAACCAAAAAGCACCATTAGCGCTATGCCCTGCTGGTAATATAGAACTTCTATCTTTTAATGAAATAGCAAATACTTTTGATTTTTGATTGGTATTAATTTTTAATTCGTCGCCAATAGTAGTTACTAACAAATTTTTTGGTGACATTAAACCTGCTTTACTTTCTGTACCAATTGATTTTACTGAGTTATCATCTGTACAATATGTTATTTTTCCAGTTTCTTTTATAAACCAATCGTTTGCAATAATACCATGTGTGGATGGTGTAGTTCCTGTATAGATAGAAGCGTGCCCAGGTCCAGTATATGTTGGCACATAATTATAATGTGCATTTTTATAAAAATACCCTTCATTGATTAGTTTTTTAAAACCACCATTTCCAAATTTATTCCAATAACGATAAATATAATCTTGACGCATTTGATCAACAACAATACCAACTACTAACTTCGGTTGTTTAAATTCTTTTACTTCAATTGATTTAGTTTGAGATTGCAAACTATTAACAAGCATTAAAAAAAACACTATTTTTTTCATATTTAAAACTACTGTTTTAGGATATATCGTTATTAAACTAATAGATTATTATATTTTATCAAAACTTTGCTACTTAGGAATGTTTATTATTAATATAATATCAAGGTTATGATAATTTTAATTTTTATCTAAGGTTTGAAACACTGAATTATTACTTACAAATTCAGGTACTATTTCTTTCATTTTAGAAACAATTCGTTTATTATCTTGAGTATTAAATAATAATATTAATTCATTTATAAAATTAGCCACTTCGGTAAATTCATATTGGCGAACTTTACCAACTAATATTTGATGATGATGTGTTGGTAGTGTATTTTCAGTACTTGCCAATAATTCTTCGTATAGTTTTTCTCCAGGCCTTAATCCTGTATAAATAATTTTAATATCAACATCTTCTTTTAATCCAGAAAGTTTAATCATTTTTCTAGCTAAATCAACAATTTTAACAGATTGTCCCATATCAAACACAAATATCTCACCTCCTTGTCCCATACACCCAGCTTCTAAAACTAATTGACAAGCCTCTGGAATGGTCATAAAAAAACGTGTGATTTCTGGGTGAGTAATTGTTATTGGACCTCCAGCATCTATCTGTTTTTTAAATCTTGGAATGACTGAGCCATTAGACCCTAAAACATTACCAAAACGAGTTGTAATAAATTTTGTTTTAGATACTTTACCTAAACTTTGAGTGTAAATTTCGGCAATACGTTTGGATGCACCCATAACATTTGTTGGGTTAACAGCTTTATCTGTAGATATCATCACAAATTTATCTATTCCAAAATGAGCAGATAAATCGGCAACTGTTTTAGTGCCTAAAATATTAGTTAAGATGGATTCTGATGGATTATTTTCCATCATGGGTACGTGTTTGTATGCGGCTGCATGAAAAACGATGTTTGGTTTAAATGTATTAAATACATTTTGCATTCTATCTTTATTTCGAACATCGCCAATTACAACTTCAAATTTAACCGATGTAATGTTTTCATTAAACTCTAATTCTAAATCATGTAAAGGACTTTCTGCTTGGTCTAAAAGCACTAATAATTTAGGATTAAATTTAGCGCATTGTCTTGCTAACTCACTACCAATTGAGCCTGCAGAACCAGTAATTAATACAACCTTATTATTTATTTGTTCATTTATTAATGCGGTATCTAATGTAATTGGATCTCTTTCTAATAACTCTTCAATATTAATACTCTTAATTTGATTAAAACTTAATTCTCCGTTTATCCATTTAGTAACTGGTGGAACATTTAAAACCTTAACTCCATATTTTAAACACTCCTCAATGACATTATTTTTTTTGTGCGGTGCTAAATTTTGAATACTTATAATAACTGATTCTATATTATTTTCATTTATTAAATCAGATAATTTAGATGTTGGATAAATAAATACCCCCTCTAAACTTCTTCCTTTTTTCTTTTCATCATCATCCATAAAGCCAACTACTTTATACTTAACAGCAACATCTCTATCTAAAGTACGTTTAGTAATTATACCACTTTCTCCTGCTCCATATATAATTACTTGAGATTTTTGTTTTTCTGGATTTTTATTTTCAAAATATATAGCCTTAATTGCCAATCGAGAACTTATCATTAAAAATAAAGTAACTAAAGCATCTATAATAATAATAGCTGTGGGTATAATATAATATCCTAATAGGATATAAAAGGTAATAAAATTAACTAAAACTAATAAAAAGCTACCAATTACAACCACTTTAAAAATACGCATAGCATCACTTGACCCCGTGTACCTCACTACGCCTTTATATGTTTTTGAAATAAAAAAAGAAACTGCTCTTATTCCTAATAAAATTATATAATCGTAGGGTAAATTTTTAAAATCTTCAACTGGTATTTCTTTAAAGTTAAACCTTAAAAAAAAGGCAAGTGTTAATGAAAAAGCGCATATAATTAAATCAATAATTAAAATTGACCATCTTGGTAAATTATATTTCCAAAAATATTCGAGTATTTTATGCATCCTTGTAAAAGTACGTTTTTAGTAGGAACGAACAAAATGAAAATTAATAACAAATTAATATTGATTTAACTTGTAAAAATTAATTATACATTAAGTATGGTAAAATTAACTGCATTTTTTCTTCGCTAAAAATTCCTATTTTTTCAAATTCTTTTTGAGTTAATCGTCCATGTTTTAGACGATAATTAACAACTGCTTGAGCTGATTGAAAATTAAAATAGGGATGTTTTCTTAATGTATTAAAGTCTATAGAATTAATTTGAATTTTAGTAATTAAATTAGGATCTATTTTGATTTGTGATACTAAATTATCAAATAAACTATCAGTCATTCCATATATTTCTTTTAATTGATTAATTGAATGAAATCCACCCAAAACGGTTCTGTATTTTATAATTCGTTTGGTGAAGCTGGGGCCTATACCTTTTAAATAAACTATCGATAAACTATCAGCAGAATTAATTTCGATTGATTCTTTTAATATCTTATTTTTTTCAACTTTCTTTTGAAAAACAGAATGTATAGTATCTTTTTTATATGCCTGAGTTAAATTAGATATTAATATATATGGCTCAAGATGATGAAACAATATTGAAGACATTCCATATAATTTTTTTAAATCTTGGGGCTTATAAAATTTACCACCTTTATTTCTAAAATTTATTAACGTAGCGCTTAATTTCTTTGAAAATCCAAGTCTTTCAGCATCTAACTGAGATATTGTATTTGGATTAAAAACAAATAATTTATGATTTATTATAATATTACCACTACGTTCTATTACTTTTTTATTTAAAGACTCGTAATTATTCATAGTTAAAGTATCTTTAATATTAGTAAACGGTTTTTCATACAAAATAATTTGATTTTCATGTTGGGTTATAACTGGAACAGCCAACCTAATTATTATTAAAAAAGTTATAATAATAGATAAAACAAACACACCATTGCGTTCTTGTTTATTAAAATGAAAAAAATTAAATAGAAACGATTTTATGTTACGAAAGGCCATTTTTAGAACGTTTAAACATAAAATAAACAGGAATACCCAATAACATTATTAATAAGCCCATTCCACAATTAAAAGTTTTGTAAACTAGTAAATCGCAACATATTAAACAAGTTAAAACAATATACAATGCTGGAATAAATGGATAACCAAAAGCCTTATAAGGTCTTTCTGCATGAGGCATTTTTTTACGTAAAATAAATAATCCTGTTATTGTGATGATGTAAAAAATTAATGATGAAAACGTACAATAATCTAATAAATCTCCATAAGAGCCACTCAAACATAGTAAAGATGCCCAAATACATTGAAGAATCATTGCTCTGGAAGGCACATTAAACTTATTAAGTTTAGACGTGCTTTTAAAAAACAAACCATCTTTTGCCATTGATTGAAATAAACGAGAACCAGCTAATATTAATCCGTTATTACAGCCAAACGTTGAAATCATAATTAATGCTGCCATTATATATTTTGCAATATCACCAAATACAACATAAAAAGCTGCTGTACCTACTCTATCATTTTTAGCAAACATAATCCCTTGTTCAATTACAGAGTTTGAGTTTACATTTCCATTAATAGGCAACAAACATAAATAAGCAACATTAGCCAACACATATAATAGAGTAACAATACACACACCAAAAAATAACCCTAAAGGGATATTTCGTTTTGGATTATCTACCTCACCAGCAATAAATGTTACATTATTCCATGCATCACTGCTAAACAAAGAGCCTATCATGGCTAAACCCAAAGCCGTTGCTAAAGACATTCCTGATAAAGATTGGAATCCGGTAAAAATTCCATTTTCTGTATTGTACACTGCTTGCTTACTTTCCCAAGCGTCTGACATATTATACAAAAACATAGGATTATGAAACCCATAATAAATCCCTACACTAATTAGAGCAAATAAAGCAATCAGTTTGGCAGAAGTAAATATGCGCTGAATAGCTTTTCCATTTTCAACACCTCTTGTATTAATAAAAGTAAGTAACATAATTATAAAGATTGCCAGTAGTTGTGCGCTAGTGATATCAAGTTTTAATACATGAAATAATACATTTCCTTCTTCAAAAAATGGAATAAATACTCCTGTAAATTTCGCGAAAGCAACTGCAACAGCAGCTATAACTCCTGTTTGTATTACTAAAAAAACTGTCCAACCATATATAAACGCTACTAAATCACCAAAAGCTTTTTTTATATAAACAAATTGCCCACCTGCTTGAGGCATCATACCTGCTAACTCTCCGTAGCTTAACGCTGCAAAAAGAGTTATCAATCCTGATAACATCCAAACTACTAATAACCAACCTGACGAACCTACTGTTCTGGCAATATCTGCACTTACAATAAAAATCCCTGAGCCTATCATGGAGCCAGCTACTAATAGCGTGGTATCAAATAAGTTCAGGGATTTTTTCATGGAGTATTTTTTACAAGGTTTTATTATTTTAAAACCTATATATAGTATCATTCAATACCTTGTTTTTCTAAATTACTATTTCGTTTACTATAAAGAAAATAAATAATCAATCCTAGAGCTAACCATCCTAAAGAAAATAATTGAGCGTCTTTATCAAGTTTAATCATTAAAAATGTATTTATTAAAATTCCACAAACTGCAATAATAGGAAGTGCAGGCACTTTAAAATTACGTTGTAAATTGGGTTGCTTCACTCTTAATAACCAAACTGCAATACAAACCATAGTAAAAGCAAATAGTGTTCCAAAGCTAGTCATATCTGCCAACGTACTAATAGGAGTAAAACCAGCTACCAAGGCAATAATGATTCCAAGAAACATGGTGTTTTTATATGGAGTTTTATTTACTGGATGCAACTCTGAAAAGAATTTAGGTATTAAACCATCCTTTGACATACCCAAAAAGATACGAGATTGCCCAAGCA
This sequence comes from uncultured Flavobacterium sp., assembly GCA_964541155.1. Taxonomy (GTDB): domain Bacteria; phylum Bacteroidota; class Bacteroidia; order B-17B0; family Aurantibacillaceae; genus UBA4416. The sequence goes on along the minus strand of CAZIPC010000004.1, from coordinate 98,241 downwards.
TCATAACCATTAGTACAGATATTAAACCTACAGTTGCAGCTATTGTAATAATAAAAACTGCCCAAGGCATTCCTGCTATTTCAAAAGCCATAGCTACTGGAGCTTTTATAGCGTTTGGATAAGGGCCCATTGGATCAAAATCTTTGTAACTCATCATGCCTGTTAGCACTAATGATACTAATATATATAATGCTGTACATACCATTAACGATGTGATAATAGCAAATGGCACATCTTTTTTAGGATTAATAGCTTCGCCAGCTTGTGTAGAAACGGCATCGAAACCTACATACGCGAAAAATATTGCTGCGGCACCCGAAATAATTCCATTCCAACCGTAAGCTAAACGATCTTTTCCATGATCTAAAATAGTTGTTTCATCAGGAATAAATGGCACCCAATTAGCTGTATTAATACAGAAAGCTCCTACAATAATTACAAATAAAACAGCTGAAATTTTAATAATAACTATAATATTATTAGCCTTTGCAGCTTCTTTAGTACCTCTTACTAATAATGCCGTAACTAATAATACAATGATAGTAGCAGGTAAATTCATTGAAAAACCCGAACCCGAGTAACTTCCTGGATCTTGAGTTAAATAATCGGGCAAATGAACATTAAATAATCCTAAAAATTTATTAAAATAACCACTCCAGCTCACAGCAACTGTCATTGATCCCATGGCATATTCTAACACTAAACCCCATCCAATAATCCAAGCAAACATTTCACCAATAGTGCCATAAGCGTATGCGTATGCAGAACCCTCAACTGGTATCATACTTGCAAACTCGCTATAACATAATGCAGCAAACACACATGCAATACCAGCAATTACAAAAGATAAAGCTAATGCAGGCCCTGCATGAAAATAAGCTCCGGTTCCTGTCAATACAAATATACCGCCTCCAATGATAGCACCTATTCCTATAGCTGTTAAACTCCACTTACCAAGAACTCTTTTTAATTCGCTTTTTTTCATATCTGCTTCAAAAGCAGAAACTGGTTTAATTCTCCAAATTGACATATGTTATATTTAATTTTAAATAATGATTTTTTAATGTTAACTATTCAAATATATATAAATTAATTTTAAAAACATATAAACCATTATATTTACAACCTTATATGGCTGTGCTTATTTTTATACTATTTGTAATTGGCTATTTAATAATAGCTTTTGAGCATAGATTTAACATTAATAAATCGGGAGTAGCATTATTAATTGGCATTTTAAGTTGGGTAATTTATTCTTTAAATAATGAAAGTGGTATTTTTATAAACAATTTAAGCCACCATTTATCCGAAATATCTGAAATTTTATTTTTTTTACTAGGAGCAATGACTATTGTTGAGCTTATTGATGCGCATGATGGATTTGATTTAATTACCAAAAAAATTTCAACTACAAACAAACGTTATTTATTAATTATAATATCTTTTGTTTCTTTTTTATTATCTGCAGTACTTGACAATTTAACAACAGCGATTGTAATGACAACTGTGGTTCAGAAAATAATTCCTCAAAAAACAGATAGATACTACTTTTTAGGATTAGTTATTATCTCTGCTAATGCAGGTGGTTGTTTTAGTCCAATAGGCGATGTAACAACTACCATGTTATGGGTAGCTAATAAATTAACACCGCAAACCATAATAACTCAATTATTTTTACCAAGTCTTATATGCATGCTTGTTCCTTTATTAATCAGTATGATAAACATAAAAGGACACATCACTCCATACAGAACCAATCTATTAAATTCTCGGATTTCTAAAACAGAAAAAACACTCATTTTCATATTAGGTATAAGCACCTTACTATTCGTTCCAATATTTAAATCAATAACCCACCTTCCTCCTTACATGGGAATTTTATTTGGATTAAGTATTATGTGGATTGTTACAGAATTAATTCACAAACAAAAAAACAATGATGAAAAAAATCAGTTTTCAGTAGTAAACGCTATTACAAAAACGGATGTTCCCAGTATTTTATTTTTTCTTGGAATTTTATTAGCGGTAGCTTGCCTACAAGAAATTAAATTATTGAGTCAATCTGCTGTATTCTTAAACCAAAACATAGGCAATTTAAAAACCATATCTCTATTAATTGGTTTTTTATCTGCAATTGTAGATAATGTACCTCTATTAGCTGCATCTATTGGCATGTATGATTTTACCATTGATCATGAATTTTGGCAAATGATGGCTTATTGCACTGGAACAGGAGGTAGTTGTTTAATTATTGGCAGTGCAGCTGGAGTTGCAGTTATGGGATTAGAAAAAATTACTTTTAGTTGGTATTTTAAAAACATTTCATGGCTAGCACTGGTTGGTTATAGTGCTGGTTTTTTAACTTATTTTTTACAACGTTTAATTATTATATAGTGGAACCAATAGACTCAAATAACGAAAATCAATCAACTGAAAACGTTGATCAGCATAACGAACCAACTACTTTACCCAAACCTTTATTAATTCAAGATAAAAAAAATTGGGTACGTAAATCATTAATAAGTTTATTGATTTACGGTGGCTTGTTTTTATTTATTTTTAAAGTAGAGCCTGTATATATTGCTGCTGTTTTAGTAGTGCTTTTAATTCATGAATTTGGGCATTTTTTTGCCATGAAAGCATTTAACTACAATAATGTAAAACTTTTTGTTTTACCTTTAATTGGGGCTTATGTAACCGGAAAAAAATCAATCATATCTCAACGTCAAATGAGTATTGTTATTTTAGCTGGACCTGTTCCTGGTATCATCATTGGTTTTTTACTAGTAGTTATTGCGTCATATTATCCCAGCGAAAAATTAATTATGCTTGCTCATATTTTTATTGGTTTAAACTTTTTTAATCTTTTGCCTTTTATGCCTTTAGATGGAGGGAGATTACTAGAAACTTTATTCATAAACCATAATCACACATTAAGAGTTGTATTTACTATTATTTCAATTGTAACCTTAGTCATACTATCCTTACTACTTGGTAGTTTTATATTTTTAATAATTCCAATTTCTATGATTTTTGATTTGATAATGGAAATTAAAAATCAAAAAATTAGAGAATACCTTAAACAAGAAAACATAAACTACATTTTAGATTATGACGATTTACCCAATTTAACGTATTGGACAATTAGAGATTGTATCTTACTATCATTTAACAAACGATATGCTGGTATACAGGCAGGAGTTCATAAATATAGCGTTTTAGAGGGCAGTATTATTCAACATGTAGTTGCTGTTATAAAAACACCTGTTATAAATGATTTAAAAGTTGTAGGAAAACTAATTACAATTTTTGTGTTTTTGTTTTTCTTATTACTACCTGTTGTTTATTACATACCAAAACTTATAGCTGCGCTTCTTGCTTCATAAGTTAAATATGAAAACATTATTATTTATAATTGCAAGCATTCATTGTTACGCTCAATCATCATCAATTGATTTTTTAATGCTAAAAAAAATTAACCAAACTGAGCATCCTTGCTGGGATAAAACAATGCGTATCACATCAACTTCTATTTATCCAGCTTTAATAATAACACCTGGGGCATTATTACTTCATGGATACATCAATCATGACAAAATAATGCTTCGAAATGGCATTAAGACATCAGCAGCTATTGGATTAAATTTATTACTATCTACAACACTTAAATATAGCATCAACCGAAGTCGCCCATTTGTAAGTTATCCTAACGATATTATCAAACGCACTGAAGTTGCACCATATTCTTTTCCTTCAGGACATACATCTAATGCCTTTGCTGCTGCTACTGCATTAACATTATCTTCTAAAAAATGGTATGTAGCGGTTCCATCCTACGCATATGCCTGTGCTGTAGGTTATTCTCGAATGAGATTAGGAGTGCATTATCCGAGTGATGTACTTGGAGGTATGATTATTGGCATTGGCTCGTCGTTACTTATATTTCAAATTGATAAATGGATTCAACAAAAATGATATATATCAATAACGATTATTTGTTAATTTATGTTTTTTTATTGTTCTTTACTTTCATTAACCTGTATATTTAACATAAATATACAATACCAATTTTCAAATGAAACATTTATTTAATCTATTGCTTTTAGTTATATCTGTAAATTTATTCTCGCAAAATAAACCTGTTACAAAAAATGATCCCGAAAAATACATCCAAATTTCAGGAGTTGTTTTAGATGATAGCTTACAGCCATTACCATTTGTTTCTATTATGTTAAAAGGAACACGCTCAGGAACCGTTAGTGATTTTTATGGTTTTTTTACCATTGTTGCAAAACCTGGCGATGAAATGCAATTTTTCTCTATCAATCACAAAAGTAAAGCTTATAATTTATCAGATACACTTACGGGAAAACATTATTCAATTATTCAAATTTTAACAAAAGATACGATTCAATTACCAACCGTTAATGTGTTTCCTTGGCCCAGTAAAGAACAGTTTAAGCGCGCTATTCTTAATTTAGACTTAAGTGATACTGATATTGAAAGAGCTTATAAAAATATGGATAATGATGAAGTTAGAGCATCTATTAAAGGTGGAACGATGGATGCTGCCGCCAATTATCGTTTTCATATGCAACAACAGTACACCCGCCTTTATCAAGCAGGACAATACCCTAGCGTAAGTTTATTGAACCCATTAGCATGGGCACAATTTATTGATGCCTGGCGAAAAGGTAAACTAAAAATAAAATAAATACATTTCTTTTTTATCTCTTATCAATTAAACGGTATATAATTCCATTTCTTTTTACAATATTTGTAAGATATTGGCGTTACTTATTCTGTGCTAAAAAAACAACTCTATACTTTAATTTTATGCACCATAGCTGTTATTTGCTTTGGACAAAAAGCCATTATTTCAGGAGTTATAAAAGATGAAGAAGGAATAGGTATTCCTGAGGTTCAAGTCTTTATTGTAGAAGATGGTTCTAAATTAACTACAACTGATGTAAATGGAAATTATTTATTAGAAGTTGATGCAGAAAAAGATATCACATTATCTATCTATAACATTAGCTATAAACAACTCACAAAAAAAATAAGATTAAAAACAAATGAAAAACTAGTATTTAGTCCAAAACTTATAAGTAAAAATATTATTGGAGAAGTAAATGTTACCTCTGAAAACAGAAATCAAGAAATAACTAGAATAGATCCTAAAAACATTTTTTATATACCAAGCCCAAGTGGCAACATTGAAGATATAATAAAAACTCAAATTGGAGTTAGTAGTAATAACGAACTAAGCAGTGGATACTCTGTAAGAGGTGGTAATTTTGATGAGAATTTAGTGTACGTAAATGATATCGAAGTATATCGTCCATTTTTAGCCCGAAGCGGCCAACAAGAAGGCTTGAGCTTTGCAAACCCAGATATGGTTAGTAATATTAATTTTTCGGCAGGAGGATTTGAAGCAAAATATGGAGACAAAATGTCGTCGGTATTAGATATTACTTATAAAAAACCTACGAAATTTGGAGGAACAGTAAGCGGTAGCTTCTTGGGAGGAGGCCTTCATTTACAGGGTGTTTCTAAAAACAGAGTGGTAGCATGGAGTATAGGGTCTCGCTATAAATCAAACACTTATTTACTAAAAAGCATGGATACTAAAGGTGAATATAGACCACGATTTTATGATATACAAACATTTTTAACATTTACTTTAAACGAAAAATGGAGCATTGAATTTTTAGGGAATATAGCCAATAATCAATATTTAGTAATACCAGCAAATAGAGAAACAACATTTGGAACAGTAAATAATGCTGTGAAATTAAGTATCTATTTTGATGGACAAGAGCTTATGCAATACACCACCATGATGGGAGGTGTATCTACAACCTATAAACCTAACTCAAAAACGAAATTAAAATTAATTGCATCAGCTTATAAAGCTAATGAAGAAGAAAAATACACTGTGCAGGGACAATATTTTATTGACCAGTTAGAAGCTGATTTTGGAAAAGATAATTTTGGACAAGTAGCATTTAATAGAGGAATTGGTACTTTTTTAAACTACGGCAGAAATAGAATTGACGCTTCTGTTTTTAATATTGAGCATAAGGGCACCCGCATTTTAAATAAAAATAGTCAACTTTTATGGGGAACAAGATACCAACACGAAATCATTCATGATAAATTAAGTGAATGGCGAACGATTGATTCTGCAGGATATGTTAGTCCTTATAGTCCAACAGAAATTAATTTAATAGACGTTGTAAAATCAAAAATAAATGTAGAAACTAACCGAGTACAAGGATACGTACAATACCTATTTAACAAACAACTTAACGATTCATCTTTACTAACATTAACAGGAGGAATTAGAGCAAATTATTGGGACTTTAATAAGCAAACCGTTATATCACCAAGACTAACATTATCTTATAAACCAAACTGGAAAAAAGACATTGTATTTAAAGCCTCGTGGGGTTATTATTACCAACCGCCATTTTACAGAGAAATGAGAGGGTTTGATGGTAAGCTAAATTCAAACATTAAAGCTCAACAATCTATTCATTATTTATTATCAGGTGATTATAATTTTAATTTATGGAACCGCCCTTTTAAAGTAATTGTAGCAAGTTACTATAAAGAAATGAAAGATTTAATACCATACGAAATTGACAATACACGTATTCGTTATTTCGCAAAAAATAATTCTATTGGTTATACAACAGGTGCCGATGTTAGAATAAATGGAGAATTTATAAAAGGCATCGAATCGTGGGCCACCATAGGTTTTTTAAAAACAATGGAAAATATTAGCGGCGATAGAAAAGTAACTTATTTTAATAGCGACGGAGATACCATTGTTAATGGATATACCTTTAACTCGAAAGCGGTAGATAGCTCGGTGGTTTATCCTGGATATATACCAAGGCCAACCGACCAACGCATAACCTTTGGTATGTTTTTTCAAGATTACCTTCCTAAACTACCAGCATGTAAAATGTATTTAAACATGCAATTTGGAACAGGATTACCATTTGGGCCTCCTGGACATGAAAGATGGAAACAAGTATTTAGAATGCCACCTTACAGAAGAGTAGATATTGGATTTGCTTATCAAATATTAAAAGAAGACCATCATCTTTCTAAACAAAATCCTTTTCATCATCTAAAAGGTATGTTTGTGAGTTTAGAGATTTTTAATTTATTACAAGTAAATAATACAGTATCATATACATGGATAACTGATGTTACCAATAGGCAATATGCTGTACCTAATTATTTAACTAAACGAACACTGAACTTAAAATTACAAGTTAAATTTTAATTTAAAATAAACTCCTTTTAAATTACATTGCCTTTAACACATCTACAACCTTATTAAGCATATCATCTGTAAAATCGAGATGAGTAACAAAGCGAATAGTTTGCTTACCAAAAGATGATGATTTTATATGATGAGATTTTAAGGTCTCCTCAAAACGTTCAGGAGAATACGTATCAACTAAATTAAAAATTACAATATTAGTATCAACAGGCATTAAACTTTCTATAAAAGGTAAAGAACTTAGCACATCCCCTAGCTGTTTTGCCCGAGCATGATCTTCTTTTAATCTATCTATATGATTATCTAACGCATAAATACCTGCCGCTGCTAAAAACCCAGCTTGGCGCATGCCACCACCAAATACCTTACGTACTTTACGTGCTTTTTTTATAAATTGTTTTGTCCCAAGTAATAAAGATCCAACTGGAGCACCTAAGCCCTTACTTAAACAAATAGAAATAGAATCAAACTCATTACCCATATCGTAAGTTGTGTAATTATTTTCTGTAATAGCATTAAAAATACGTGCTCCATCTAAATGCAATGGTAAATTATATTTAACGCATACTGCCTTAATTTCCTTAATTGTTTGTAAATCATAAAAACTCCCTCCTGCTCTATTTACGGTATTCTCTAAACATACTAAAGCTGTTCGTGTTAACCAATCATAATCGCCATTTATATTATCTTCAATTTGCTTAGCAAATAATCTGCCCCTATCTCCTTGTAATAATTTGGCTTGAACTCCAGAGTTAAATGAAATACCTCCACCTTCGTAATTATAGATATGCGAATTAACATCACATAACAATTCATCTCCAGGTTGTGTGTGGCATTTAATAGCAATTTGATTAGTCATGGTTCCACTTGGGCAAAATAAGGCAGCTTCTTTGTTAAATAATTTAGCTGCTTTATCCTCTAACATCAATACTGTAGGATCTTCATTAAACACATCATCTCCAACCTGAGCCATCATCATGGCTTCAAGCATCATCTTAGTTGGTTTGGTAACAGTATCGCTTCTTAAATCAATCATTTTAAATATCTATTAGTTTAAACAAAAGTAATTTTTTTTTGTTTAATACAATTATGAAAACAACATTAATCATAGGCGCTTCGTCAAGCATTGGTAAGGCTCTTGCTGAGCAATTAATTTCACAAAACGAACGAGTTATTGGTATTTCAAGAACGGCTCCAACTAATTCGGGAATTAATTTTATACATCATGATATTTTATCGAATGATGAATTACCAAAAATAAATGATACTATTGATGGCTTTGTGTACTGTCCTGGGTCAATTAATTTAAAGCCATTCAGAGGTCTTAAACTTGAAGATTATAAATCAGATTTTGAACTAAATGTATTAGGAGCTATAAAATGTCTGCAAGCTTATTCTGGAAATTTACAACAATCAAAACAAGCCTCTATTGTATTGATAAGTACTATTGCTGTAGAATTAGGAATGCCTTTTCATTCGTCTGTATCTGTTAGTAAAGGAGCTATTGAAGGATTAACAAAATCGCTAGCAGCTGAATTTTCTCCAAAAATAAGAGTTAATTGTGTGGCACCATCATTAACCAATACTACAATGGCAAATAAATTAATTAATACTCCCGAAAAATTGGAAGCTAGCCATCAACGTCACCCATTAAAAAGAATAGGAACACCTAATGATATTGCTCATATGATTGAATTTTTATTGTCCGAAAAATCATCATGGATATCAGGACAAGTTATGCATGTAGACGGAGGCATGTCGTCTTTAAAAGTATTATAAAATGGAAACTAAAAACAATAAACAAAGGTATTTGTCATTTGTGGATTTGATGAGTTTAGAACAACGTTATAGAGCTGCGTTTGTGAATTCGTTAAGTGGATTTAAAAGTTTAGCACTTATTGGAACTATTGATAATAATACACAAACAAACCTAGCAGTTTTCAATTCATTAATTCATATAGGAGCTAACCCTCCCTACATTGGTTTTATATCACGGCCGAATTCGGTTGATAGGCACACGTTATCAAATATTTTAGAAACTGGCTACTACACCATCAACCATGTCAATGAATCTATTTATAAACAAGCGCATCAAACATCAGCACGTTACCCAAAAAATATTTCAGAGTTTAAGGCTACTGGCTTAACAGAAGAATATAAACCAAACTTTATAGCACCATTTGTAAAAGAAAGCTATGTTAAGCTTGGCGTAAAATATAAAGAACATATAAGTATCACAACAAATAACACAATCTTAGTAATTGGGCAAATTAATCAAGTATATTTCCCTAACAACTGCTTATGCGATGATGGTTTTTTAGATATTGAAAAGGCACAAACTATTACATGTAGCGGTTTAGATAGTTATCACAAAACAAAACGATTATCAAGATTATCGTATGCTAAAATAGATAAAGAACTGATAGATGCTAAACTCGGATATATCGAATAAACCTTCCATTAACATTGTATGGTTTAAACGTGACTTAAGATTTACAGATCATGAACCGCTATATGAGGCTCAACAACAGCAATTACCAATTTTATTAGTTTATTGTTTTGAACCTTCTATTATGAATTATGATGATAGTGATGTAAGGCATTGGCGTTTTATTTTCGAATCACTAAAAGAAATGAATGAAAAATTAAAAAACATGAATGCTCAAGTATATATTTTTCATCAAGAAGCATTAGATGTTTTTAAAGTCTTATTAAATCAATACAATATTAAACATATATTCTCTCATCAAGAGATTGGCAATAGAATTACATATAATAGAGATCTATTAATTAAAAATTTTTGTAAAAAAAATTCTATTATTTGGAGAGAATATCAATTACATGGTGTTATCAGAAAATTAAAATCAAGGCAACATTGGGAAAAATTATGGCAAGCTAAGATGACTGAATCGCCTAAGTTAATTGATGAAAACAACTTTAATATTTATTGTTTAAATAATACCTTTTATGATTCTATAAAAGGAAAAGAACTTCCAAAAGAAATTACAACGCGTAATAAAAACTTTCAACAAGGTGGCGAATATTGGGCATGGCGATACATGGATAGTTTTGTAAAAGACCGATATATTAATTACAGTAAACATATTTCAAAACCACTATTGAGTAGAAAAAGTTGTAGTCGATTGTCTCCTTATCTAACATATGGTAATATTAGCATGCGTATGGTTTATCAATATACGAAACAACATTATACCCATTCTAAAAACAAAAGAGCGCTTTCCAATTTTGTTTCTCGGTTACATTGGCACTGTCATTTTATGCAAAAATTTGAAGATGAATGCGAAATGGAATTTAAAAATGTAAACAAAGCCTATGACAACTTAATAAAACCAAAAAATGATATTTATATAAAAGCTTGGCAAGAAGGCAAAACAGGCATACCTATTATTGATGCATGTATGCGTTGTTTAATAAATACAGGATATATAAATTTTAGAATGAGAGCTATGCTGGTTTCATTTTTTGTATTTAATTTATGGCAAGATTGGAGAGAATTACATTTTTTAGCTAGACAATTTTTAGATTATGAGCCAGGGATACATTATCCTCAATTACAAATGCAATCTGGTGTAACTGGTATAAACACTATTAGAATTTATAATCCGATTAAAAACTCCGAAGATCATGATCCTGAAGGATTATTTATAAAACAATGGGTGCCTGAGTTAAAAGAAATCCCATCACATTTAATACATGAGCCTTGGAAACTATCAATAATTGAACAACAATTATATAATTGCGAAATTGGGACAACATACCCAAAACCCATTGTTGATATTGACGAAACTCGAAAATATGCTAGTGAAATTGTTTGGCAATACAGAAAAAAAGACGAAGTGAAACTAGAGGGAAAGCGAATTTTACAAAAACATGTTAATCATCAAAAATCACATTTAAATAAAACATGAACCGATATCTTAAATTTTTATTTTGTATTACATTTCCTTTATCTATCGGAGGAATATCAGGTTATGCAACTGCAACTAGTATTACCAATTGGTATCTAACTATTCAAAAACCTTCTTTTAATCCACCAAACTACCTATTTGGCCCAGTTTGGACAACCTTATATGTATTAATGGGAATTTCTTTTTACATTATATTACAATCTCCTATTACATATTATAGAAAAAAAGCAATCATCATTTTCATAATTCAATTAATTTTAAATTTTTTATGGAGTTTTATTTTTTTTAAATTTCAATTGATAGGATTAGCTTTTATTGAAATAATACTAATGTGGACTAGTATTTTTTTAATGATTAGCATATTTTATAAAGTTAATAAAGCAGCAGCAGCTCTTCAAATACCCTATTTATTATGGGTAAGTTTTGCAAGTATACTTAATGGCAGTATATGGTTGTTAAATTAAACAATTAATACTTCAGTTTGTTATATATTATTATGCAAGGTGCAAAAAAACAACACTTACCTATTAAAATATGTATGGTATGTAATAAAACTTTTACCTGGAGAAAAAAGTGGGAGAAGAATTGGAAAGATGTAAAATATTGTAGCGATAAATGTCGGACTCAAAAAAAGAAATAAAAATACTTCGTTTAATTTTAGGAGATCAATTGAACCATGAACACTCATGGTTTAAAACTGTTGATTCCAATATTACTTATGTATTAATGGAATTGAGAGAAGAAACAGATTATACTCATCATCATATCCAAAAAGTGATTGGTTTTTTTGCAGCAATGCAAAACTTTGCCAATGAACTTATTCAAAAAAAACATCAAGTAATTTACATTTCAATAAACGATGTTTCAAATTTACAATCTTTTGAAAAAAATATTATCTATTTAATTTCAAAATATCAATTTACTCAATTCGAATACCAATTACCCGACGAATACAGATTAGATAAATGTTTTAAATCATTTATCAATAACTTAACAATAAATCATAAAGTAGTTGATAGTGAACATTTTTTAGGCACTAGACATGAATTATATGATTTTTTTAAGGGAAAGAAAACCTATATAATGGAAAGTTTTTACAGATATATGCGTAAAAAACATCATATACTAATGAATGGAAATGACCCATTAACAGGCAAATGGAATTATGATGAGGATAATAGAAAAAAATTACCTCTTAATCATAAGCCAACACTTCCGTTAATGTTTAATAATGATGTAAACCACATACTAAACGAAATTAAAAAAACAAACATTACTACTATTGGAACTATAGATGCTAAAAACTTTATTTGGCCTGTAAACAGAGAACAATCCTTAGCTCTTCTTAATTTTTTTGTAGAAGAGTGTCTTCCTTTATTTGGAACATATGAGGATGCTATGACACCTAATGATTGGTCTTTGTATCATTCTAGATTATCATTCTCTATGAATACAAAAATGCTTTCTCCAGCAGAAGTAATTTCAAAAGCAATAGATGAGTGGAAAAAAAGACCTACACACATTGAGTTTAATCAGTTAGAAGGATTTATTAGGCAAATCATTGGATGGAGAGAATACATGAGAGGTATTTATTGGCTTAAAATGCCAGAATTTGCAACCATGAATTATTTCAATCATCAAAATAAATTACCTAGTTGGTATTGGACAGGGAATACTAAAATGCATTGCCTAAGCCACTCTATTAAACAATCCTTAAAGTATGGATATGCCCATCACATACAACGTTTAATGGTAACTGGTAATTTCGCTTTATTAGCAGGTGTTCATCCAAACGAAGTAGACACATGGTATTTGGGAATATATATTGATGCTATAGAATGGGTGCAAATAACCAACACACGTGGAATGAGTCAATTTGCAGACGGTGGTATTATTGGCACAAAACCCTATGTAAGTTCAGCTACATATATTGATAAGATGAGTCATTACTGCAAAACTTGCTATTACAAAAAAACTATAAAAACAGGAGATAAAGCATGCCCATTTAATAGTTTATATTGGAATTTTTATGATAAACACGAAAAGTTACTCAGTAAAAATCCTCGTATAGGCATGATGTATAATGTTTGGAAAAAAATGGAAGCAGAATCAAAAGCACAATTACTAAAACAAGCAGAGTACTACTTAATGCATATTAATGAATTATAAATATGAATACATCCATTGTTTGGTTTAAAACAGATTTAAGACTTCATGACAATGAAACACTTATTAAGGCCATAGAAAAAAGTGATGAAATTATACCTGTTTATTGTTTTGATGATGAGCATTTTAAAATTACTGAATATGGATTTAATAAAACAGGTGGATTTAGAGCTCAGTTTTTATTAGAATCTTTAAAAAATTTAGATGATAATCTTAGAAAGCTTGGCTCTGGATTAATTATCACTAAAGGGAAACCTGAATATGAACTTTTTAAAATTGCTCAAAAATATCAAGTAAAAAAAGTGTTTGCTAAAAAAGAAGTGGCTTATGAAGAAAAGCAAACTGAAGAACGAGTTGAAAAAGAATTATGGAAATTAAAATGTGAACTCGAAACGTTTAGTACAAGTACTTTATATCATGCGCAGGATTTACCATTCTCAATTAAAGACATACCCAACGTATTTACTGATTTTAGAAAAAAAACAGAAAAAGAAGCTCATATAAGAAGTATTTTTTATACTCCAAAAACAATTAAATCTCCCACAATACCTCAATTTAATTTACCCAAAATAGAACAATTAGGTTTATCTAAGCTAAATAACGACATCAGAACTGCATTTCCTTTTAAAGGAGGAGAAACAGAGGCCTATCACAGACTAAATTATTATTTTGGTGAAACAAAATTAGTTTCTAAATACAAGAAAACTCGTAACAATTTAATTGGGGCAGATTACTCATCTAAATTTTCTCCTTGGATAGCTATTGGCTGCTTATCTCCCAGAGAAATTTACTATGAACTAAAAAAATTTGAAGAAAATTTTGGAGCAAATGAATCAACTTATTGGTTAATTTTTGAATTATTATGGAGAGACTATTTTAGATTTATGATGAAAAAATATCGCCATCAGTTTTTTTTACAAACTGGAATAAAGTCATCACATACAATAACCAATAATCACAATGAAGACATCCTTTTGAAGTGGATAAATGGAGAAACAAAAAATAATTTTATTAATGCTAATATGATTGAATTAAAATTAACAGGCTTTATGAGTAATAGGGGTAGACAAAACGTAGCCAGTTATTTATGCCATGATTTAAAAATAGATTGGCGATTTGGCGCAGCATATTTTGAACAGCAATTGATAGATTATGACGTTTGCAGTAATTGGGGAAATTGGGCATATCTGGCAGGTGTTGGAAATGATCCAAGAGGTAATCGTTATTTTAATATTGATAAACAAGCATATGAATACGACTCAAAAAATGAATATAGAAACTTATGGATACAACCAATCTAACATGCCATTACAGTGATTTGCCTTCTCCTTTGGCTTATTTAGTATTACAAGAAGAGAATAAAAAAAATATACAAAAGACAATAACACTTTCTGAAAGAGATATCAATCGAATAATAGAAATGGCTTGGGAGGACAGAACACCTTTTGAAGCAATTGAATTTCAATTTGGATTAAAAGAAAAAGAAGTCATTGAATTTATGAGAAAAAATTCACTTCCTTCAAGTTTTAAAATGTGGCGTAAACGCATGAAATCAAGAAAAACAAAACACTTAAAACTCAGAATTCAATCAACTATAAGATTTAAATGTAACAGACAAAGAGGTACTGGAAATAAAATAAGTAAACGATAAAATGTTTGTTATTTTTTTCTAATATAAAAAACAAATCCATTTTGTCGATATAGTTCCTGTAATTGAGGGCAATCTCTTTTTACAACATCATCATTTGTTATTTTGCTTACAAAACAAGCTGGCCTTTTGCCAAAACCATCTAACAACCACATTGTTCTGATTAATCCATAAGAAATATCTACATTAATGTGTTTAGATTCTAATTCGGCACGTTTTAATTCTACATATTTTTTAAATGATTTATTGTCTTTAAACGACACATCTAAATTTCCATAAAACAAAGACGCGTAACTTTTAAATCCAATAGTTTCAACATTAAATTGATGGCTTGCACATTGCTTATAAAACTCAATAGCGGCATGTTGAGAATACTGTTCAACTTTTGGAGCAATAACGATTATTATACTTGAAACAGTTGTTAATGAAATAAAAAAAAGCAAATAAATACCTTTTAATTTTGATTTATTAATTTTATTTAAAGAAAATAACATACCTATTATAAAAAATGCACCTATTACCCATTCAAAGCCATTCCAATGTACCTCAGCTTTTAAATTTTCAACAGCAAACGCATCATTAATTATATGAGTTGATAATAAATATGATTTGAAAAAGGGTACGCAACCAATTAGTACAAATAGTATACCTAATAAAAAAGTTATGGATAAAACTAAGGTATTAATCCATTTTTTCCATTGGTATTCTCCCGAAATTAATTTATGAATACTATAAGAAGCTAAATAGGTTAATGGAAAATAACATAACGAAGAATAATGAACGATTTTTGTTTGAACAATAGAAAATAATATTAATACTACCCAAAACAAACTCATCATCCAGCGTTTACTATGTAATTGAAAGTAGGTATCTGTTTTAGATTTTTTGTGAGCTAAAATCAAAAATACTGACGAAGGAAAACATCCTAGTAATAATACTACAAAATGATATATAAAAGGTCCTCCATGATCACTATCTTCAGTATTAAATAAACGTATCTGATATTCAATAAATTCTTTAATAACATGCCCATTACCTTTTAAATACATCACCGCAAACCAACTTAATCCAGTTATTAAAAACATACTAAAAAAAACAAGGATATATTTAATAGAGGATATTTTTTTAAATCGACCTGAAACAAAAAATATAGTAACGGTTAATCCTACTAATAACAAAGCTGCTGGGCCTTTGGTTAATAATGCTAGTCCTAAAAAAAAACCACCCAGTGCAGATGTTTTAAATCCAAAAATACCTACTGGATTATTGGTGTGCTGTAATAAATAATAAACAGATAGATAAATGAATAAATTAAACCAAGGGTCAATAATTCCACTTTTAAAAAACAAGTGTGCAAGAATTGTTGACGCGTATACAAATACCCATGTTAATCCAAATTTTTGATCATTTAACTCTTTTCCTGTTTTATATAATACAAGTAATGTAACAACACCACAAAGCGCATTAGGAAACCGAGCTGCAAATTCATTAATTCCAAATATATTCATACTTAATGCTTGCAACCAAATAAACAATGGTGGCTTTTCCCAAAATGGGTGAAAGTATAACTGCACATCTGAGTAATTATTAGTAATAACCATCTCTCTGGCACATTCTGCAAAATTAATTTCATCCCAATCAAATAAAGGCATGTTACCAATAAATGGAATATAAATTAAACAAGATGCTATAAAAATAAAAGCATATGCTTTAAAATCGGTATTTAATAATTTAAACACGGGTTGATTTAATTTTAATTAATAACTGAGGCAAAGTTGTATTTAATATCTTCCATTTAGAAGTATAATAAAAAGTGGCATAAAAAAACACTGCAAAACTAACTCCAATTATTGAACCAATATATATATCAATTAACCAATGTTGCGATAAATAAACACGGCTATAGGCTGCTAAAATTGCTAATATAAAATATAATATTTTTAAAAAATGATTTTTAGTAATTAGCAATAAACAAAAAAATAGAGCAAAAGCAGATAATGCATGACCACTTGGAAATGAATTAAAACCAAACATTTCTATGCCATCTACTAGTTTTAAATTAATTCTAACAAAATAATTAAAAACAAAATGTGGTCTATAAATTTCAGGATAAAAAATATGTTTTAAAACCGATGATACAAGCGCTGACCCTAAATAAGAGATAATGATATAGACAGACTTTCTAATACTAAAAAATAAAAAAACAAAGGCTACCAAAAAAGCAAAAGCTCCATCTCCTAAATGAGTAATCCATTTAAAAAAAACATTTAAAAATTTATTTCCAACAACTTCATTCATTGCCATATGAATTTGAACTTTCCCATCACTCAATAAAACATAACCTACAACACACAATATAAAAATATACAGTAAAATATATACGCTATTATGCTTAATGGATTGTTTCAATGTTGCTTTTTTAAATAAATTAATTTTTATTTTCTGATGATTGTATAGGAGGACTAACCTTAATTTCTTTTTTAAAGGGTTTATCCTGAGTTACAATATCGCATGATGTTTTAATAGCCTGCCTTACAACTTTCATAACACAATTTGATGGCTGAATATAAATTTGTTTACGTGTACTATCTGGCATAGTAAACGTCATATCAGTTGCAAAACTTTTAGGCCCTTCAAATAAAAACGGATCTTTAAAATAATCTTCAAGATGTATATCTTTAATATGAATTTTTTTATTCAAAACAACGGTGTACAATTCAAAAACGGCACTTGTTATTTTAATTGATATTAAATTAGTATTATTATCGTAACCAATTTTAACACGTCCTAAAACTTGAGATTTATACTCAAAAGGACCAACCTCAACCTTTGTATCGCAAGTAAAATCACTACTATCTGGCTTAAAACTAATCTTTGGATTAATAATTTTCCAATGATAATAACCCTTGATAATACCCAAAACTTCATAATCACTCTTTCCTTTAATTTCTCCAATAGCACCAAACACTTTATTAACAGCTCTTTCACTTAACACAAAAGCAAAATCATTAGGATTTTGAGCCAATAAATTGAAAGAAAAATGAATTAAAAAAAGTATAATAAGTTTCTTAAATTGCATGCTGTAAATATATAATTTTGCTGTTTATATATTTCACTAAAATTAAAAAACTAATAATAAAACAGTATTACTATAACTATACTCTATTATGACTATAAAAGCTAATAATCCTGCTCTTTCTTCGTGGATAAAAGTCGATTCATCATCTGATTTTCCAATTCAAAATTTACCATTTGGCATTTACTCCGATGCAAACACTCAACATCATGTATGTTCTGCTATTGGCAATTATGCTATTGATTTGTATGAACTAGCAAATCATGGTTTTTTTAACCAATTACACGTCAACAAATCTGTCTTTGATAATGCTTATTTAAATGATTTTATAGAATTAGGCAAAGATGTAACTCGTGCCGTTAGAGATAGATTATCTGAACTATTAGACATTAATAATACCGAATTACAAAACAATAAAGAAGTTTTTTCGCGTATTTTTAAAGACCAATCTCTTATTAAAATGTTATTACCAGTAAAAGTAGGCGATTACACTGATTTTTATAGTAGTATAGATCATGCAACTAATATAGGAACCATGATTCGCGATCCAAAAAATGCACTGATGCCTAACTGGAAATACATTCCTGTAGGATATCATGGTCGCGCAAGTAGTATTACTGTTAGTGGAACACCGCTTCATCGTCCTAAAGGACAAATGAAACCTGCAGATGCCGAAATACCAACCTTTGGACCATGCAAATTACTTGACTTTGAATTAGAAACAGCTTATATAATTGGAAAATCTAGTAAACTTGGAGAAAGCATTAGTACTGAAAAAGCAGATGATTATATTTTTGGGATGGTTTTATTTAATGATTGGAGTGCGCGTGATATTCAAACTTGGGAATACATTCCTTTAGGACCGTTTTTATCAAAAAACTTTGCAAGCACAATTTCGCCTTGGGTTGTAACACTAGATGCCTTAGAACCCTTCAGAACAGAAGGATATATTCAAGAACCAAAAGTTTTTCCGTATTTAAGTTATACAGGAAATAAAAACGTAGATATAAAATTAGAAGTAGCTATTTTACCAGAAAACAGCATTGAAACAATAATTTGTAATTCTAATTACAAATATATGTATTGGACAATGGAACAACAATTAGCTCATCATACTATTAATGGCTGTAATGTAAACATAGGAGATATGATGGGAAGTGGTACTATAAGTGGGCCTGAGCCTCACGAGTATGGCAGTATGATGGAATTAAGCTGGAAAGGAACGAAACCTTTAAAATTAAATGATGGCACCGAACGTAAATTTATTAATGACAATGACACTGTTATCATAAGAGGCTATTGTAAAAATAATACAACTAGAATTGGTTTCGGAGAATGCAGAGCCAAAGTATTACCTGCATTATAATAATAAAGTGATAAACAACATTTATGAGCAATAAACCAAGTAAAGAAACTCTTGATGAATGGCACAAAGATCCTAACAACTGGATTTTTGGAATATTTTATTTTAATAAAAAGGACAAACGTATTTTTCCTCCTAAACGAAATCCAATGTTTGGTTGGACTATTAATTTTGCAAATCCAATTTCGATATTCTCACTACTTGCTATTATTGCGTTTACCCTCTTACTAACAAAACTTAAAAAGTAATATGCTTATAATATCATTACTAAGTACAAAACGCTACTTTTACTCGTGCTAAAAGAATTAAATAAACATCATTTTTTATTACACTTTATAGTATTTATATGGGGATGGTCGCCTATATTAGGAAAAGGTATTAGTGCAGATGCTCTACAGTTAGTATGGTTTAGAATTGCTATAACTATTTTTTTAATGGCTTTTTACTTAATTTATATTAAAGCCAATTTATTTATTTCACTAAAAAAATTACTCCAACTTAGTGCTATTGGATTTATTATTTGTATCCATTGGTTGTGTTTTTACGGAGCTATAAAAGTTTCAAATGTATCTGTTACAATGGCGGCATTTAGTACAGGTACATTATTTACAGCAATTACAGAACCTTTATTATTTAAAAGAAAAATTATTTGGTATGAACTATTTATTGGATTAATTATTATTGGTGCTATATGCCTTATATTTTCGGTTGAAATAAAATATGGATTAGGTATTTTGCTAGGTATTTTTGCGGCCTTTACAGCATCTGTATTTAGCGTTTTAAACGGAATTTTAATTCAAGACCAAGAACAACCCATTTCATCACCAGTGTTATCATTTATTGAATTAACAATGGCTTTAATTGGCTTGAGTATTTTTTTACTTTTAAATGGTAATTTATCAAGCAATTTTTTCACCATTAATCAATCAGATATCATTTTAATAGCTCTTTTAGCTGGTGTTTGCACAGTATACCCTTTTATTGCTAGTGTAAATTTAATGAAACACCTATCACCATATACTATAAATTTAACAGTTAATTTAGAAGGTGTATATGGCATTATCTTAGCAAGTTTAATATTTCATGAAAACAACTATCTATCCTCTACTTTTTACATTGGATTTGTAATTATAGTGTTTGCAATCTTTTTAAATGCAATTCTTAAACAAAAGTTTAATAAAGCATAACAAAAATCAACTATAAAAAGCTTATTTTAGCATTTTAAAATTAAGAAGATGCAATTTGAGTTAAACTCAGAATACCTTAATCAATTAAAAGCAGCCATTGTTGATAAAAATGATGACTATTTAAAAGCACAACTTTCGGAGTTGTATGCTGTTGATATTGCCTTAATTTTAAACCAATTAGATTTAGAAGAATCCATCTATGTATACGATCAAATTGATGAAGAATTGTCATCAGATGTATTACTAGAAATGGAAGAAGAAAAACGAGAGGCATTACTGGCTACGTTTTCTACTAAAGAAATTGCAGAACAATTAGATAACATGGACTCAGATGATGCAGCCGATGTTATTAATGAATTACCCGAAGAAATTCAAGATGAAGTACTCTCTCAACTAGAAGATATTGAACAAGCTAGCGATATTGCTGACTTAATGAGTTTTGAAGAAGGCACTGCAGGCTCTTTAATGGCAAAAGAATTAGTAAGTGTTCATGCTCATGAAACGGTAAGTGCTTGTATTGATGAGATTAGAAAACAAACAGAAAGTGTTGATGTATTATATGCCGTTTATGTGGTAGATGACAATGAAAAACTTATTGGAATGCTTTCTCTTAAAAAATTAATTATTTCTCATCCACTTGCACTCATAAAAGAAATTTATGATGGAGATGTTATTTCTGTTAAAACATCAACATCAAGTGAAGAGGTTGCAGAATTAATTAGAAAATATGATTTAGTTGTTTTACCTGTTATAGATCAATTAGGAAGATTAGTTGGTAGAATTACGATTGATGACGTAGTTGATGTAATGAGAGAAGAAGCTGAAAAAGACATTCAGTTAATGAGTGGTATTACAGATGATGTTGATAGTAATGACAGTTTATGGCGTTTATCAAGAGCTCGTATTCCATGGTTGTTAGTAGGTATGTGTGGCGGTATTGTTGGCTCAAGAATTATTGGGAGTTACGAAGCGCAAATTCAAATACGACCCGAAATGGCCTTTTTTATCCCATTAATTGGTGCTACTGGTGGAAATGTTGGCGTTCAATCATCTGCCATTATTGTTCAAGGATTAGCTAATAACACATTAATTGTTGATAAAATAGCTCCTAAATTACTAAAAGAATTAGCTGTTGGATTGGTTAATGGGCTTATTTGTTCCTTACTTATTTTAGGCTATAATTTATTAATTAGCGAATCGCTAGCTCTTGCAGGAACTGTGAGTTTAGCATTATTCACTGTTATTTTATGTGCCTCATTTTTAGGAACATTTGTTCCATTAATGATGAATCGTTTTAAAATAAATCCAGCTCTTGCAACTGGCCCATTTGTAACAACTCTTAATGATATAATTGGAATATCAATCTACTTTTTAGTTGCTAGGCTATTGTACGGCGTACTATAATTTATTTTCTAAGCGAATTAAATCTTTTTACTGCTACTAGCTGATCATAATAGGTTCCTCGCTGACGATGATAGACATATATCGCATAATCATTTTCAGTTTCCCAATGATTACCTTCTGTTAGCGTTTCATCCCCTCCCTTTTTATCATCTTTTAAATATACATAAGTATAATTATAATATCCTTGTTTAATATATAAATCGCATTCGTAGCCTAATTTTTTATAATTATAAGTCATACGATTCGTTTTATTTAGTTTCCACTCTGTTAATTTTCCTAGTACATAAAAATTTCCTGCGCCCTGGGCATTATCATATGGAAGGAAAAAATGAACCCATGCGTAATCAGCTTCTGTATCAGCATTACCAACCATATCTCTATTTTTAATTAAAAAACCTCCGTTTAAATCATTGTAAAAACTATAATTTTTATATGTTCTTAATTCATCATTTTTTAATTCAATATGGTAATTATACATACTATCTCTATAAATAGTATTTACTCTTTCTGTATAAGTTCTTAATGATCGAGTATCAAAATAACGAAATTCATTTCCACCATTAAATGTTGATTTATCATCTAGAGAATATGTTAACTGTCGAGGCTCTACAAATGTGGGTTTAATTGTATTAACTGTATTATCCCATCTGTTATTTTGACTAATAATAACTTTCATATCCACGTATGGATTAGTTAATTCATATTGACTATTAATAATATTAAAATCAATATGTTGTTTTTCAAACTGTTCATCATTTCCAATAACCTGGCGTATATTAGCCGTAACGGTAACTTTATTTTCATATATCATAAAACGTTTGGTTGCTATCAGCTTAGTTTTATCATTGTCTTGATAAACATATACGATATAATTTCCTGTTTTAGAAAACTGCATATTACTTTGTGGAAATAAAATGGAGTAATGAGTATACTTTTGAATGGTATTAACCGAAAAATCATAATTTAAAATATTAGCTTCATAAAAACCTACCATATACTCAGAACTCACTAAATCTGATGGTTCCCAATTAGCATTACAATGCACAAAACTAATAGAATAACTTTTTTTATCCGCTTCTAAATCATCAAAACTTAATTCTAATTGTTCAGCTGAGTTAAATTGTAAAATCGCTGGATTTGCTTCAAATGTAGATTCGTGTAGCTGAACAGTGTTTATAGTTGTTTTATAAGTCCAATCTTCATACCTCATTTGATTATCATTTACATAATCATCCTGAGAGATGGCTTTTAGCACAAATAAAAAACAGAATATAGCATATGTAATTTTATTTAAGATCATTGTTAAGATTACTATTGTTTTATTAGAGCTCCCTTATCATTTTGAGTTAAATGAATAGTTGAAGGATTACCCGAATAATATATATTTCCTGTTTTATCAATAACAATATCCATTAATCCGTTTTCAGGTGCCTTAATATAGGCATTTCCAAGAGATACACTATGAAGGTATGCGTAATTGGTAATTGTTAAATCTGACGCGAATAAAAAATTTGTTCCAGTATAATCACTCTCTAATCTATCTGTAATTCCTGTTAAATAAGTGTCGCCATTACCATGAGAACTAGTTAATACTGTTCCTACATTTAAATTCAATTTCAAATCTCCTGAATTTTCATTTCTTACTGAAATTTGATCTTGAGAAATCGTATTTAAAGTTGTTATAGTTCCTAAACCGCCGTGTTTTATATATTTAAAATAAGGAGCCGTTATATAAACTTTAATAGTATGTTTATAACCCCTTACCCAATTACAACGATTATTATTTACTACTTTTAATGTTTCGCCATCTAATTCAACTTTTATTAAATGTTGTAAATTAGCACCAGCTTCTACTTTTACTTCAAATTCAGAACCTTGTGTTAAATACAAATCCATCTTATCAAGTAAATAAATACAATTAAAATTTTTTACATCATGAAAAATAGTATTGGTTTTTCCGTTTGATTTAACACAATCGCACATATTTTCTCTTTTACAGGATGTAAAAACAAATACCCAACAAATGCTAATCACAAATTTATAATTCATTTGATTTTTTTTTCTTTAAGCTAAATCTATATCCAATACCATAGTCAAAATGTGCAGCAACTGCCCAATGTGACTTTAAACTAAAATTAAACATTAGTCCATTTTTACAAAAATATCTTATACCTAATCTATGAAAAATAGGACCATCTTCTTTAGGCTTTGATATTGCATAGTATCCCATTTCAATAGGCAAACTTACTCTGCCTATATTATAAGCATAACATGCTTTTACACCTAATTGTAAAATATCTGTCCAACTATTAGCTGGATGTCCTGATGTTTGTAAATGGTATTCATTCTGTGTATCATAACAAACATCAATTCCTCCACCCCATTTGTGTGTATTTCTTACATTATAATAGTAATTAGCCCCAAATGTATTTGTAAAATATTTTGGACCTCCAGGAGGTTCATGTTCATTAAAACCAGCAGCATCCCATATTAAAATTTCGTGCTTACTAGGCCAAACCAACGATGAATCTTTTAAATCAGATTTCAAAACTTCTCCATTAATTTTATAGTTAATTCCTAAATTAAACGATACAACATTTAATCCTAAATTTGGAACTTGAGATCTACCATTAGAAGCATGAGCAAAAGATAAGCCAGGTTCTAATCTTAATTTGTTATTTATATTTAAATGCCATAACATTTTCCATTGCACATAAGTATTCCAATGACTAGCAATGGCAATGTTTTTAGGATTAGATTCAATATTAAATTTTTTAGTAAGATAAGAAACACCCCAACATACTCGTAATACTGGTCTTGAAGCACGTTGTTTTTTATTTAATGGAATTTCAACAAAAGGAGAAAGCGCATAACAATAACCCAGTTGTTTAGGGTTTGCAAAATCAATAAAATTAAATGATAATCCTACTTCTGGAAAATTGTTTTCTCTGTGCCAGCGCTTAGTTCCGGTAGTTGGCTTCACAAAATCCAACTCAATTCCTGGTATATAACCTTTTACTAAGTTTCCAATAGTACTTCTATGCTCATAAATAAAACCATATGTAGGGGCTACTTTTATATAATAATTCTTAGTCCCAGTCATATTTTGTTGAGAAAACGACAGAATCGGTAATAAAAAAAATATAATTAGAAGTTGCTTCATAATATGAAAACTCGAATTTAATGAAGATTTTTTATTCTAATTGATATTAAACTATTATTTTACATATAAAAATCATAAATTAGTGCCCTAATTTAAATGCAATAACAAAAATTAAACTAAACCATATAACTAAAGTTCGTTCTTTATGCTAAACAGACGCTACCTTCGAATAAAAACAATGCAAACATTGTACTCTTTTTTCCAACAAGATAAACCTGATATTGTTTTTTACGAAAAAGAATTATTTAAAAGTTTAGATAAAATTTATGACTTATACATCTATGTATTGGTTCTTCTTACCGACATACATCACACTGCCTTACTAGTATCCGAAGAAAATAAAAATAAACGCTTGCCTAGTAAAGAGGATTTAAATCCTAATATGCGTTTCATGAACAACATCTTTTTAGTGTCATTAAGTCAAAGTAAAGAACTTAAAAAAGAAGTTTCTAACCGAAAAATTTCATGGCAAAATGATTTTGATATTGTTAGAAAACTTTATACTGAACTAAAAAACACAGAAGAGTATAAATCTTACATGAATGCATCTAATTCTGGAGCTAAAGAAGATAAAGATTTTTTAAATTGGTTAATTACTGAATTTTTATATAATCACGAATTACTTAACTATATTTTTGAAGAAAAAAATATACACTGGGCAGATGACACATTTGGTGCATTTACAATGGCATCAAGAACCGTTGATAATTTTACTGGTAAATTAGCCTTACTACCTTTATACAAAGATGCAGAGGATGATATGCAATTTATATCAACTTTATTTAGAAAAACGATAGCTGGGAACAAAGAATACGAAAAACTTATTGAAGAAAAAACTAAGAACTGGGAATTAGATAGAATAGCTGCCATGGATATTTTATTAATGAAAATGGCATTAGCAGAATTTTTACACGTTAGTAACGTTCCTATTAAAGTATCTTTAAACGAATATATAGATATATCTAAAGAATATAGCACTCCAAATAGTAAAGTATTTATAAATGGTATTTTAGATAAAATTATTGCTGATTTAAAACGTGATAATAAAATTCAAAAAACTGGTAGAGGTTTAATGGAAGGAAATTAAAAGCTTTTTTTTTAATTAAAACATGGTTACTTAAAAATTAAATTACTAATTTTTAATTTATAACTATCAATTTATCCAATTTGAAATTATTAGTATTAGATAATTATGACAGCTTTACTTACAATTTAGTTCATTTAATTGAAAAAGTAAGTAATATATCTTTTGACGTAGTTAGAAATGATAAAATTTCTGTTGAAGAAGTTTCTAAGTATAACAAAATATTATTATCTCCTGGTCCAGGTTTACCAAAAGATGCAGGCATAATGCCTGAATTATTGACAAAATACAAATCTACTAAAAGTATATTAGGGGTTTGCCTGGGAATGCAAGCAATTGGTGAAAATTACGGAGCTCAGCTTGAAAATTTAAATACAGTGGTGCATGGACAAACAACTCCAATTCATATTATAAATCAAGATATATTATTTGAAAATTGTCCAAATCAATTTTCTGTTGGGCGCTATCACTCTTGGGTTATAAACAAACAAAGCTTACCTGATTCATTAATCATAACATCTATAGATTCAGAAAATCATATTATGTCTTTAAAACACAAAAATGATGATGTTAGAGGTGTTCAATTTCATCCAGAATCTGTATTATCTGAATTTGGAGAAAGAATAATTAAAAATTGGCTAGAAACTTAATTTATTTTTTTAATCAAAAAAGTAGATTTTTAAAATAAAAAACTATCGTAAAAACAGTATAAAATCATACATTTGTTATCAATAAAATTAAATATGAAGTCAATTTATAATATAGCAATAGTATTCATTTTACTTTTCACGAATTCTTGTAGTAACCAAAGTAAAGAAATATCTACAAATGATGTTATGAATACAAAAACTGCAGATGGAACTACCAATGCTGACTTACCGGAAATAAAATTTGAAAATGAGACTTATGATTTTGGTAGAATTACTCAAGGAGAAAAAGTAACACATGCTTTTAAATTTAAAAATACAGGAAATGCTAACTTAATTATTTCGGCAGCTAATGGTAGTTGCGGATGCACAGTTCCAGAATATCCTAAAAAACCTATTTTACCAAATGAAGAAGCAATTGTAAATGTAGTTTTTTCAAGCGAAGGAAAATCAGGACTTGTTGAAAAATCTGTTACACTGGTTACTAATTGCGAACCAAGCACCAGAATTATCTATATCAAAGCAGATATAATTGTCCCAACAAGTGCTAATCCAAGTGAATTACCTACTGCACATTAATATTAAAATAATCAATATAAATACATAACAACAAAACACATGAACAATTTAGTAATTTTAATGGGCGGAGCCCAACAAGGAGGAAATCCAATAACACAAATAGTACCGTTAATATTAATTGTAGTAGTATTTTATTTCTTTATGATTCGTCCTCAGATGAAGAAAGCAAAAGAAACAAAAAAATACATTGAATCATTAAAAGTAAATGATAAAATTTTAACTATTGGTGGTATTTACGGGACAATAAGCAAGATGAATGATGATGGAACCATTATTATTGCTGTGGAAGACGGATCTAAAATGAAAATTTCTAAAAATGCCGTTTCTCAGGATGCTACATCAACTTTAAACCAAACCGTTTAACTATATGAGCTCGTCAAATGCTATTACTCGCATTAGACGTTTGCTATTAAGCAAAAAAGTTGGTGCTTTTTTAATTTGTTTAAGTATAGCATCACTCTTGTGGGTGGTGCATGCTTTAAACAGAAACTACAAATATACTCTACACATTCCTGTTAGTTTTTTAAATCTTCCATCTAACAAATTATTAGTAGGAGATTTACCAGAAAAATTAGATGTAGACATAAAAGCTAGTGGATTAAAACTTTTGTTTATTTCTTTTAATAAACAGATAGATACTACCTATATTGATTTTAATTTATTAAAAAATAATGCCAAATCATTAGCGTACTCTATTAAAAATACTGATTTTAGCATTCAGCACTGTATTAATTTTGATGTTGAAGTTTTAAAAATACGTCCTGATACATTATTTTTTTCTTCCAATAAAAGTAAATCTAAATTAGTACCTATTAAAGCAAATTTAAAAGTAAACTGCCTAGCTGGATATTCTGTTGTTTCTAAGCCAATTATTACACCTGCATTTGTTACTATTTGGGGAGATAGTATAGATTTAAAAAATACAGACACTGTGTATACACATATTTTAAATTTAAAAAATATTCACAAAAACTTTGAAGGATCAGTTATTATAAAAAAATCAAAGTCATCAATAAACTATAGTGTAAAAGATGTTAAGGTGAATTTTAACGTTGATAAATTAATTGAATCAAACATTAAAATACCAATTCAAATTATTAATAATCCTGATAAAGAAACTATAAAACTTATACCAAGTAATATAAATATAAAATATTTAGTAGCTATGAATGAATATGAAAATATTACAGTAAATTCCTTTAAAGCTATTGTAAATTACCAATCAATTAAAGAAAAACAAAAAAAATTATTTGTCGAAATTATAAAAGCTCCATCTGAAATAAAAATTATAAAAAAAGATCCTATGTTTATTTCATATCTAATATTTAAATAATGACGATTGGATTAACAGGCGGAATAGGAAGTGGAAAAACAACTGTTTCAAAACTATTTGAAACAATGGGTTGCGTTATATACAATTCAGATGATAAAGCAAAAGAGTTATACTTTAAGCCAACCATAAAAAAACTAATTACTGAGTTATTAGGAAACCAAGCTTATTTAAATTCTAATGAAATCAATAAAAAATTTATTGCTGATAAAATTTTTTCAGATTCGTTATTACTTGAAAAACTTAACTCAATTATTCACCCTGCTGTAAAGGAAGATTTTATTAATTTTAAACATAAATTTCCAAAAAGTACCATTATTATTAAGGAATCTGCCTTGCTCTTTGAAACTAATCTTTATAAAGAATTAGATTACACTATTTTAGTTACAGCTCCAATATTTATGAAAATAAAAAGAGTAATAGGACGTAATAATCTATTAAAAGAAGAAATCGAAAAACGAATAAATGCTCAATGGTCTGATAATAAAAAAGAACAATTAGCAAATGCTATCATCACAAATGATGAATCTTGTGCTCTAATCCCTCAAGTTTTATCTATTATACAAAAACTAAAATCATAAGCCTATTAATTTTTCAAGGTGGTGGTAACCTATGCCGAAATAGGATTTTAAATTATTAATTTTCTCTAGAATTTCTTTTTTCTGACTATCTGTTTTTATTTTTTTCTCAGCAACTATCATTACATTTTTAGGTGTATGAACATCTGAAATAAATTGAAAAACTTTTGTAGAATAATCAAAATACTCAAGTATTAAAGAACGAAGCCCGTCAGTTATCATTTCTGACTGACGTTCTAAAAAAATGCCATGTTTTAACAAAACATCTAATTCATTTTTTATTTTATACTTTTCAATTTCCCTTCTTATTTGCTTGTGGCAGCATGGTGCAACTACTATTAAGTCGGCATTGCATTTAATGCCTTTATATATTGCATCATCAGTAGCTGTATCACAAGCATGTAAAGCAATTAATACATTAATGCTTTCAATATTATAATCTAAAATAGTTCCTTCTTCAAATTTTAAATTATTAAATTTAGATTTCAGTGCAATATCATTACATAAATTCACTAAATCTTTTCGATACTCAACACCAACTACATCGACATTTAATTTCAATACGTTTGTTAAATAGTCATATAATGCAAATGTTAAGTAGCCTTTTCCAGCACCCATATCTAATACATTTAATGATTTAGATTTAGGTAAATTGTTAATTAATGGGCTTAACAATTCTATATAATGATTTATTTGTTTATACTTATCTTGAGCATTAGGAATTACATTTCCCTTTTCATCAGTTATTTTTAATTTTTGTAAATATGATTTACCATCTGCAACAATCAATCTATTTTTATGAGTATTATGATCTAAAGAAGGAAGAGTTGAATAAGTAGCTTTAATTTTTTTTAATAACATTTTATTTTTAATGGAAGCATCATATAACAAATCAAACTCAGTTGTATACAATATTGAATTTTTAAATTCTTCAGTTATTATAAAATCAGAAATCAAACTTATTGCTTCATCAATAGGATAATTTTTAATGATATCTTTTGTTTGATAACGATACGTAAAGCTTAGTTTTATATCTTGCTTAGTAGCAATTTTTTTTATATGGCAACTTTTTAATTTTTCAAATACTCCCTTATAATTACTTAACACTAATTTAACAAATGTTTGTTCAGCAATTGAATGTTGTATTGATTCGATGTATTGATTTTGATAATTCATTAGAATTTTAAAAAATAAATAATAAATTACTAAGATACACTAATACAAGTAGAAAATTAAAAAAACAGTATTCAATAATTTTTATTTGAAATAATTGTATATTCGTGAATATAGATTATGATTAAATATCTACTTACGCTCGTTATTATTACACATCTATTAAAAAGTCAAAACAATGATTTTGATTCTTATGGACCATTTGGATCTGTTGTTGTTACAGATTTGAATTCTGCTTTCGAAACCAATAAAAAAGTGTATAAAATTGATTTAAGTTATAAAAAAATTGAGCCAAAACTATTTGCTAAAATTGGATTTTTAAGTGATTTACAGGTATTAAAATTAAACGGAAATGAATTGAGTGAATTTCCAAAAAATTTCAGTAATCTATCTAATTTAATATATTTTGCTAGTTATAATAATGAATTTAAAGCATTCCCAAATTCATTAAAAAAATTATCTAATTTAAATTATATAGAATTTTTCGGAAGTAAAATTGATAGTATTCCTTCAGACATTGCTTATTTAAATAAACTAAAAACATTAAAAATTTCATTCACCAACGATACACTAAAATTACCAACTACATTAAAATATTTAAAAAATTTAAAAGAACTTACTCTAGAGAACTGCATATTAGATAGTTTTCCAAAAGAACTATTTAAAATTAGAAATTTATATTATTTAAACTTAACCAACACCTCAATTTTTAATATCACATCTCATTTTGAACGTTTTATAAATCTGGAAGTGCTAGTTTTAGATGCGAATAATTTAGAAAATTTGCCTTTTGATATATACAAAGCAAAAAACTTACGATTATTATCCGTGAAAAATAATCGCTTAAAAAAACTACCAGATTCTATATCTCAACTAGAAAATCTTAGTTTGCTGGATGTTAGAGGTAATAGATTTTCTATGAGTTACATTGATGAATTAAAAGCTTTATTACCTGGTTGCGAAATTAGATATTAATACGCCTCTTATTTATTAAGATTAAATTGTTTTATAAAATTATCCATAAACCATCGAGGCGCCGAAATAGGTTTGTTTTTATATTTATCAATAAAAACTAATGTAACAGAACCTGTATTTAATAATTCATTATTCTGATTATAACACTCATAGTGAAATGTAATTCTGATTCCTGGCATTTCATTTACAGAAGTTACAATTCTTACTTCATCATCATATTTAGCGGGCTTTTTGTAATTAATAGTTAAATTAATAACAGGCATCAACACGCCTGTTTCCTCCATTTCTTTATAACTAAAACCTAAACTTCTCATGGCCTCTACTCTTCCTACTTCGTAATATTGAGCATAAACACCATAATACACATATCCCATTTGATCAGTTTCTGCATAACGAACTCTTAATGTAGTTTCTGTTTTAATCATACAATTAATATATTATATTTAAAGCATCTAATTTAATTTGTATTCATGAAAATTCAATTAAAAATACTCTTTTTTTCAGTATCACTAATTTTTTATAGTTGCTCAAAAAAAATATCAATAAGCTCTATTTCCGATTCACATATTGTAATAGTTGATCATAACATTGATAGCACTGTATATAAAACAATTCAACCTTTTAAACTATCTATGGATAAAAAAATGTCGATAGTTATAGCAAAAAGTGAAGAAGCCTTAGTTAAGGGCGATATAGAAAGTTCTTTAGGTAATTTTTTTTGTGATGCTGTACTTTACGAAACAAAAAAAATATTAGATAAAGACTCATCTATTCTTAACGTTGCTGTTTTTAATAAAGGTGGTTTAAGAAATTCATTACCAAAAGGTAATATAACTATTGGTAATGTATTTGAATTAATGCCATTTGACAATGAGGTTGTATTATTAAAATTAAGCGGCAATCAATTTAAAAATATGTGTTATAAAATTGCAGAAAAAGGAGGTATTCCAATTGGAGGAATGCAACTCATTATTAAAGAAACAACACCTATAAATATTAAAATTAATAGTAAACCATTTGATGAAACACAAGATTATTGGGTAGTTACTTCAGATTATTTAGCAAATGGCGGCGATAACTATGATTTTTTAAAAAATGCAAAAGAAAAAAAAGTTACAAATTTACTTTTACGAGACATGATCATTAACTATTGTGAAGATATTACAAAACAAAAACAAACTATAAAACCAATTTTAGATGGCAGAATTCAACTATCAAAATAGACGAGAGTTTTTAAAATATTTTATTGGAACAACTGCCGTTTTAGCAGGTTATCCAGCCCTATCAAAAGAAATACTAAAAAGTAAAGGGTTAACTCATTTAACTATTTTATACACCAATGATATTCATAGCAGAATTGAGCCATTTCCTGAAAACGACCCAAAATATGCAAACAAAGGTGGATTTGCAAGAAGAGCAGCTGTTATTGAAAATATAAAAAAAGAAAATGAGAATATCTTACTACTAGATGCGGGCGATATTTTTCAAGGAACACCTTATTTTAATTTATATGGTGGAGAACTTGAATATAAATTAATGAGTCTTATGCAATATGACGCTACTACAATTGGCAATCATG
Source organism: uncultured Flavobacterium sp. (assembly GCA_964541155.1). Lineage (GTDB taxonomy): Bacteria > Bacteroidota > Bacteroidia > B-17B0 > Aurantibacillaceae > UBA4416. Next base: position 65,060 of record CAZIPC010000004.1, on the reverse strand, counting down.
ATTTTGATTTAGGTATAGATAACATCACTAAACAAATGATACATGCTAATTTTTCTTTTATAAACTGTAATTATAATTTTTCAAACACTAGTTTACACAACAAAATATTACCCTATAAAATTTTTAAAAAACAAGGGCTTAAAATTGGAGTATTAGGATATGGCATTGAACTAGAAGGACTAGTAGATAAAAAAATGTATAAAGAAACCACTTATCAAAATCCATTACCAATTGCTAATGCCACTGCAAAATTATTAAAACATGATTTAGGATGCGATTATGTCATCGCATTATCTCATCTGGGGTTTTCTTATACAGATAAAAAAATAAGTGATATGAGCATGGCTCCACTTACAGAAAATATTGATTTAATAATCGGAGGACATTCACATACTTTTTTAGAACATCCCTTTAAAACTACAAATAAAGAAGGAAAAGATATATACATTACACAAGTTGGATGGGCTGGTATTTGGCTAGGAAAACTTGATGTATACTTTTCGCATAACAATAATAAAATTTCACATAATTCAAATAATATAAAAATTTAAAAAAACAAGCCTAAATCGAAAATTTTTTTAAATTATTTATTCATTTTTCCCTTGCAAGATTAAATAATCAATATATATTTACAAACTCTAACTTGTTAATAACACTAAACACTACATTTTTAATAACTTATTACTACTATGAAGGAAAAAACAGCTGAAACCGTGTGGAAGAATTGCTTAAGAGTAATTCAGGATAATGTAAGCCCTCAAAATTTTGCAACTTGGTTCGAGCCTATAAAAGCTATTAAAATTCAAGACAATGTATTAAATATTCAAGTACCCTCTCAATTTTTTTATGAGTGGTTAGAAGAACATTATATTACCATCATTAAAAAAGTAATTAGAAAAGAATTAGGAGCTGAAGGAAGAATAGAATACAGTATTGTTATGGATAACGGAACTGGTAAATCAGAAAAAGCTGTAATGCTAAAAGTTCCAAATATTAACACTAATCTAAGAAATAACCCAGTATCAATGCCAATTGATGGCGGTTCTATTAGAAACCCATTTATTATTCCTGGTCTTAAAAAAGTTTCTGTTGAATCTCAATTAAATCCAAATTACTGTTTTGATAATTTTGTTGAAGGTGATTGCAACAGATTAGCACGCTCAGCAGGATATGCTGTATCTCAAAAACCAGGAGGAACTGCCTTCAATCCTTTATTATTATATGGAGGTGTAGGTTTAGGAAAAACTCACTTAGCTCAGGCTATTGGTATTGATATTAAAAAGAATTTCCCTAATAAAACCGTTCTTTACGTACAATCAGAAAAATTTATTGCTCAATTTATTGACTCAATAAAAAACAACAATCAAAATGATTTTGTTCATTTTTATCAAATGATTGATACATTAATTATTGATGATATTCAATACTTGGCTGGTAAAGAAAAAACACAAGATGTTTTCTTTCATATTTTCAACCACTTACATCAATTAGGAAAGCAAATTATCTTAACTGCTGATAGAGCTCCTGTTGAAATGCAAGGAATTGAACAACGCTTATTATCTCGTTTTAAATGGGGTTTAAGCGCAGACTTACAAACTCCAGGTTTAGAAACTCGTATTGCTATACTAGAGAAAAAAGTATACAATGAAGGGATTCAATTACCAAAAGAAGTTTGCGAATATTTAGCATATAGTATTACATCTAATGTTCGTGAATTAGAAGGCGCTTTAATATCTTTATTAGCTCAATCTTCTTTAAATAAAAAAACAATTACATTAGAATTAGCCAAGCAAATGATTGACAAATTTGTTAAATCAACTGCTCGTGAGGTTTCTATTGATTATATTCAAAAGGTAGTTTGTGATTATTTTGATTTAAATATTGATTTAATGAAATCAAAAACTCGCAAACGCGAAGTTGTTCAAGCTCGTCAAATTGCTATGTATTTTGCAAAATGCATGACAAAATCATCGTTAGCTACAATTGGCATGCACTGTGGAGGAAAAGACCATGCTACAGTGTTACACGCTTGTCGTACAGTAAACAATTTAATGGATACTGATAAACGCTTTAAAGCTTACATTGAAGAATTAGATAAAAAAATTAGTATTAATAACTAATTAAAATTATAATAACAAAAAGAGCTGTTTCAATTGAAACAGCTCTTTTTGTTTTAAATACAATATAATTATTGTTTATTGAGAAATATAAATTTATTGTCAATCACATCCAACACTATTTCTTTATCTTTATTTATAGCATTAGACAATAATTGTTTAGATAACTCATTTAAGATTTGTTTTTGCAAAACTCTTTTTACAGGTCTTGCACCGTAATGAGGATCATAACCTAATTGAGCTAACCAATCAATTGCTTCTTCTGTTGCAGATATTAAAACATGTTGTTCTGCCAATCTAGTAACAATGTGTTGAAATTGAATTTTCACAATATTACTTACATCTTCTCTATTCAATGGTTCAAACATTATAACTTCGTCAATTCTATTTAAAAACTCAGGTCTAATTGTTTTTTTCAATAACTCAAACACTTCTGATTTGGTTTTAGCTAGTACTTCATCTTTATTAAACTCATCTAATTTATCGAAATTTTCTTGAATTAAATGAGAGCCAATGTTAGAAGTCATTATAATGATTGTATTCTTAAAGTTAACCGTTCTTCCTTTGTTATCAGTTAATCTACCATCATCTAATACTTGCAACAAAATATTAAAAACATCTGGATGCGCTTTTTCAATTTCATCTAATAAAATAACAGAATATGGTCTTCTTCTAACAGCTTCAGTTAATTGTCCTCCTTCATCAAAACCAACATACCCTGGAGGCGCACCAATTAAACGACTTACCGCATGTCGCTCTTGATATTCACTCATATCAATACGTGTCATTGCATTTTCATTATTAAATAAATAATCTGCTAATGCTTTTGCTAACTCTGTTTTACCAACACCTGTGGTTCCTAAAAATATAAACGATCCGATTGGTTTTTTAGCATCTTGTAACCCTGCCCTGCTTCGCCTTACTGCATCTGCAATAGATTCAATGGCTTGATGTTGACCAACAACACGCTTATGTAATTCATCTTCCAACATTAATAATTTTTCTCTTTCACTTTGCAACATTCTAGATACAGGAATACCTGTCCAAGCAGAAATAACATCTGCAATATCTTCACTATCTACTTCTTCTTTTACGAGCTGAGAACCATTTGCTTTTGCTTCACTTAATTTTGACTCTAAACTATGTAGTAAAGCTTCTGATTCTTGAATTTTCCCATATCGTATTTCTGCTACCTTTCCAAAATCACCTTGTTTTTCGTAATTTGTAGCTTGTTGTTTTAAATCTTCTATTTGTAACTTTACCTTTTGAACTCCTTCAATAGCTTCTTTTTCACTTTGCCATTTAGCTTTTAAAGAAACACGTTTATCGTTTAAATCGGCTAATTCTTTATTTAATGATTCTACTTTAACTTCTTCATTTTCACGTTTCATGGCCTCTCTCTCTATTTCCAACTGCATAATCTTACGTTCTAATTCATCTAATTCAATAGGCATTGAATTAATTTGCATACGCAATTTAGATGCAGCCTCATCCATTAAATCAATAGCTTTATCTGGCAAAAAACGATCACTGATATAACGAGTAGACAGTTCTACAGCTGCGATAATTGCTTCATCTTTAATTCGCACTTTGTGATGAGTTTCATATTTTTCTTTAATACCTCTCAAAATAGAAATAGCATCTTCCTCACTTGGTTCATCTACCATAACTTTTTGAAAACGACGTTCTAATGCTTTATCTTTTTCAAAATATTTTTGATATTCATTTAAAGTTGTTGCACCAATAGCTCTTAATTCTCCCCTAGCTAAAGCTGGTTTTAAAATATTTGCAGCGTCCATTGCTCCCTCTCCTCCGCCTCCTGCACCTACTAATGTATGAATCTCATCAATAAATAAAACAATATCACCATCGCTACTAATAACTTCTTTAACCACAGCCTTTAATCGTTCTTCAAACTCTCCCTTATACTTAGCACCTGCAATTAATGCCCCCATATCTAAAGAGTATACTTGTTTTGATTTTAAATTTTCTGGCACATCTCCTGCTATAATTCGATGGGCTAAACCTTCGGCAATTGCTGTTTTTCCTACACCTGGCTCACCAACCAAGATAGGGTTATTTTTAGTACGACGAGATAAAATTTGTAACACTCTTCTTATTTCTTCATCTCTTCCAATTACAGGATCTAGTTTACCATTACGTGCTTGTGTATTTAAATTAATCGCATATTTATTTAATGAATTATACGTTTCTTCAGCCGATTGGCTGGTTACGTTAGAACCTTTTCGTAAATCCATAATAGCCGCTTTTAATTCTTTTTCTCTAATATTACTATCCTTTAATAATTGAGCAACTGTGTCACCACTAGCTAAAATACCAAGTAATAAATGTTCAATAGACACATATTCATCTTTAAATTCTTTTAAATAATTTGTAGCTTTTGCTATGGCTTGATTGGTATTATTAGATAAATAAGGTTGTCCACCAGATACTTTAGGATATGAACTAACTATTGCGTCTACTGTTTTTGAGAACAGAGATTGATTAACTCCCAATTTTTTTAAAATAAAAGGAGTAACATTTTCATCAACTTCTAAAATGGCTTTTAAAACATGGCCATTTTCAATTGCTTGGTTACCAGTAATAGTAGCAATTTGCATGGCTTCTTGAATGGCTTCTTGAGACTTGATTGTAAAATTATTTAAATTCATAATAATTATATTTTTTTAATCTATGGCACAAATTAGAGTCCAAGTGAAAATACATGAAATTAAGTCTTAAAAACACGATTATAAAAGACGTTATGTCTGATTTTAATCATATAAACTGACGATTTATCTATTTTAATGTGAGATTTTAATTATTTTTTAAAAAAATAATTACCTTGCCTTATGTTTTTTATTCTATCAAAAATTTTAGCTTTTTTAATTGCTCCATTTACCTGGTTATTTTTTGGTCTTATCTTTCTTTTAAAAAAATTATGGAATACACCTTACAAAAAAATAATTTTAGGGTTAACCTGTTTTACATACATTATATCAAATTCTTTTTTAGTAGATGAAGTGATTAGAGCTTGGGAATATAATGATGATGATATATATTTAAAAAACACCACTTATGATTTAGCTATAGTACTTGGAGGAATGGGAAGGGTTGATGAACGTCAGCATAAATTTGATTTTACCTATGCTGGAGACAGGCTATTTCAAACTTTAGAATTATACTATAAAAAAAGAGTTCATAAATTATTAGTAACTGGTGGCTCTGGTAGTATTAGCAAACCACAACATAAAGAAGCTATTTATATTAAAAAATATTTAAATACAATTTCAATACCCGATAGCAATCTTATTATTGAAAGCAATTCGAAAAATACTTATGAAAATGCTATTTACACGAAGCATATTTTGGATAGTTTAAAATTTAAAGGCTCTATATTACTTGTAACCTCTTCATTTCACATGCGCAGGGCTTTAGCAGTATTTGAAAAAGCTGGATATAAAAATATAACACCTTATATTACAAATAAATTTACAGGATTAAGAAAATTTGAAATTGACCATTGTTTTATTCCCAATGTAGAAGCTACTTGGCAACTCAATTTTATTTTACATGAAATAATTGGCTATTATACTTATAAATTAAAAGGGTACTTATAATATAAAAGGAGGTATAATACCTCCTTTTATGTGTAATTAATTATAAACTTTTCTATAAATTTTTTTCTAATTCTTTTAATTCTTTAACCTTTTCGGCATATCCCATTTTATCAAATGAATAAATTAAATTATTAATTATTCTTTTTACAATATCTAAGTTAGAGCATGGTAAATAATATTTATTTTCAGGCTCTACGTTTAACTGCTTTATAAAAGCATCAACATCTCCTTTATTAAATATTAATCCTTTACTAAATGGATTCACGTAAAATAAAATATTATCAGATAACGTTTTATGAGAAGGATCAAATAAATTAGTAAAATCATTTACATAAGCTAACACAAAATGTTGAGGCAAATTTACACCATACAAAGGTATCCCCAATTCTTTACATATTAAGGCGTATATAACACTTAACATAACTGGATTTCCTTTTTTTGTTTCAAGAACAACATTTATGAACGAATTTTGGGGTGCATGATAGTTTGTAATATTACCGCCAAATTGATGCACTTCAAATAAAATATGATTAATAATTTTTACCTTTTCAATGGCTGTTAAATCATCATGTAATTCTAACCAAACATCTTGCTTAATTTGATGTAATTGTTTTTTTAGCTTATTTTCATCTAAATCTGGGTACTGATAACGAGCTATTATTGTACATGCCTTAAATAAATCATCTTGCTCATTTTCTGACCAAAACTTCAGTGCATTTTGCAAAGCTTTAAATTGAATAGTATGAATGATCCCTTCTATACGCTTTTGCATTAAGGCATCAAAACTATTCTCCCATGCTGTTTCTAAATGAGGAATAGCTGGTGGTCCCAAAATAATAAATCTATTTTTAACCTCAGAATAAATTCCATCATCCGGATCGTCTAACAAAGTAATTAAGGCTATTACTTCTTTTAGGTTCATTTCATTTTTCTTAGGTCTCATACGAAACAAAAATAGCCCCGATATGGAGCCATTTTTAACCTAAGATTTGTTTTTTTTAACAATTAGGCTGTTAATCGTTGTAAACTTTCCGATATTAATATCTCTACGCTTTTAGCATAATCACTTGTAAACTCTTTACGAACACGGTTTGCAATAATCACACATGCTGTTAAGCATTGATGGTTTAATAATTTCCCTAATCCATATAAAGCAGAAGTTTCCATTTCAAAATTTGTAATACGATGTTCTCCCAACTTAAAATCTGTTAAAAAATCGTTTAAGGTTGGCATAGCTGCTTTTAATCGTAATTGACGCCCTTGTGGCCCATAAAATCCTGGTGCAGTGGCTGTTATTCCTATATATGTACCTTCTTTAAATTTCGACATCAATACCTCAGATGCTTTAATGCAATATGGATATGGTAAATTAGGTAACCAATTAGTATGTTTTATAAATGCTTCGCTTATCCCATATTCGTTTATAGATTGCCAGTTCTCATAAAAATTTAATAATCCATCTAATCCTAAGCCGTGAGATGAAACGACAATGCTATTTACTGGAATATCTGATTGAAGAGCGCCGCTAGTTCCAAGCCTAATAATGTTTAGTGAGCGATGAGTTGGATTTAATTCACGGGTTTCTAAATTAATATTAACTGCGGCATCTAACTCGTTAATTACTATATCTATATTATCTGTACCAATACCAGTTGACAATACGGTTATTCTCTTTCCATTAAAAACACCAGTATGAGTAATAAATTCACGATGCTGAGTTTTAAATTCAATTTTGCTAAATAATTTTGAAATTTCTGCAACACGATTTTGGTCACCAACAACAATTACATTGTCTGCAATATCTTCTCCTCTTAAGTTAATATGATAAACTCTTTTGTCTTTTGACAGGATAAGTTCAGTCTCTGGAAATTTAAACATAGCGTATAATTCAATATAAAAAATAAAACTACTATATATTTCTTAAAAATTAAAAGGTTATCTATAAAATTTATATTTTGATCATGGAACATGATTACAGAATTGTTGTAAAAAACTAATTATATTTACATAATATATGGCAAGAATTTTAGCAATAGATTATGGAAGCAAGCGTGTTGGCATTGCGGTAACAGATACATTGCAAATCATCGCAACTGGTTTAACTACTGTACATAGTAAAGATTTAATTATTTACTTAGAAACTTATTTAGCAAAAGAAAATGTGGAGTGTATTGTAGTAGGTGAACCAAAAACGCTACAAAACGAAGCTTCTGATAGCGCAAGATATATTGATCCATTTGTAACTCACCTTAATCGAAAATTCCCTCATATAAAAATCACAAGATATGATGAACGTTTCACATCCGTTATGGCACACCAAGCCATGTTAATGGGTGGGTTAAAAAAGAAAAATAGGGCCAATAAAGACACTGTTGATATGGTAAGTGCAACTATTATACTTCAGGATTATTTAGCGTCTATAAAAAAATAAAAAAGGCTTTGTATTCACAAAGCCTTTTTTATTCATAATACTTAAACACTATTTATTAATCATAATTTTATGATTAATAGTTGTTTTATCTGTTATTATACTTAAATGATAAACTCCATTTGCAAGCTCAGATAAATTAAGTTCCATTTCAGTTGTTGTTACTACTTTTGAAGCAACTAACTTACCACTTAAATCAAACACATTAATAGACGCAGGGTAAACCATCGATTTAACAGTAACAATACCATTACTTGGATTCGGATAAACAATAAATGATGAAGATTCAATAGTATTAATTCCTGTACAAGCATCTACAGTCATTACGTCATCTGCAGTATTTGAACAGTTATTTGCATCAGTGTATGAATATGTAATTGTATAAGTACCTACACCCGCGCTAGAAGGGCTAAAATTACCTAAAGTAACAGCTGTTCCTGTATAAGTTCCTCCTGCAGGCAAACCACCTGATAAGGAAACACTGTTAACATTTACACATTGTAAATTAATAGCTGATAAATTTAATGAAACCACAGGTAAAGCATTTACTGTAACATTTGCAGTTGCAGTTCTAGTACAACTATTTGTGTTTGTTACAGTAACAGAATATTGAGTGGTAATAGTTGGTGTTACAGTTATGCTTGACGTTGTTTGACCGTTACTCCATAAATAAGTAGGATTACCAAAAGAATTAGCGGTTAAAGTAGCTGTTTTTCCAGCGCAAATAGTTCTTGAATTAAGAAATACATTTGGTAAAGGATTAGCAATAACCGTTGCTACTGCCGAATTACTACAGTTATTTGAATTAATCGTAGTAACCGTATAATGAGAAGTGGTAACTGTCGGAGTAACAGAAATACTAGCTGTATTTTGTCCATTGCTCCATGTATAAGTAGTAGAACCAGTAGCTGTTAATACTGCTGTTTGTCCGTTACAAATAGTTTGTGAATTAACCGAAATGGTAGGTAACGCATTTACAGTTACACTAGCCACTGCAGTATTAGAACAGTTGTTAGAGTTTGTTCCTACAACTGTGTATTGAACAGATGTAGTAGGAGTAACAGAAATACTAGAAGTAGTTTGTGTTGTATTCCATAGATAACTAGATGCGCCTGATGCTGTTAAGGAAGCTGATGCACCTGAACAAATAGCTGCTGAATTTACCGAAACTGTTGGTAATGCATTAACTGTAACTGAACTAATGGCATATCCACTACATCCTGCACTATTTGTAGCTAATACTGTGTAAGTAGTATTAGCTGTTGGCGTTACAACTGCTGACCCACTTGAATACGTATATGTTGATGCTCCTGATGGAGTAATTGTAAATGAATTACCTAAACAAATTGCACCGTTATTTACGTTGAACAATAAAGTACTACTAACAGATACCGTAGCTACAGCACTTCCTACACAGCCAAAAGAGTTTGTTCCAGTTACTGTGTATGTAGAAGTACTAGCTGTAGGCGTAACTATCGCTGAACCACTAGAATAAGTATATGTTGATGCTCCAGAAGGAGTTATTGTATATGATCCTCCAGTACAAACGCCACCCGAATTAACTACAATAACAGGATTAGAGATAACTGTAATTGTGCTAATAGCTGTTGCTGAACAACCAGTAACCGTATTTGTGCCTATTACTGTATAATTTGTGGTAGCTGTTGGAGTAACAACGGAGTTTCCAGAAGAATAAGAGTAAGTATTTGCTCCTGAAGCTACTAATGTAGCAGAACTTCCAGAACACACACTAGCTGAATTAACAGATAAAACTGGCGCTGTATTAACAGTAGCTGTTATTGCTGCCGATGCTGTACCACATGCATTGGAAACACTTAACACATAATTACTTGATGTTGCTCCTGTAACACTTGTAGTAGATGAGTTAACCGAACTTAATGCACCAGAGCCTGTCCATGTATATGTAAATGGAGCTGTTCCCTGTACGGTTGAACCTAAATGCAACGATTGATTTGAGCAGATAACTGAATTACCAGTAATTGCTGATATTGTAGGAGAATTACACGCTACTGTACCTGAAGCAACAGAACCATTAAAAATTACAGTATCAATACTAAATGTACCACCTGAACTCTCGCTATTCCATGCGTAAAAGCGAAATGAAACAGAAGATGTAGTTGACGCCCCTAAAAAATTAATAGTACTACCATTTTGAGCACTTGTAGTGGCATCTAAATTCCAAAAAAACTCATTAGTTCCTACAACTGATAAATTAGAATTTGCAGGTGTAATAGAAGCCGGTAAATTGTTTGTAAATCCATCTGCACTTGTTCTTACGGCATAGTTTCTAATACCTGTTCCAGAACGTTGAACTTTGAAAGTCAGCGTATTTAAAGATAGTGTATACCCAGATTGCGGAGTAAGTGCAATTTCATAATACTCTGAAGTATTAATAGAACCCGTCATAGTTGAATATGTATCTACAGCGTTAGTAGAACCTGATGGCCAACCAACAAACGAAAACCTGCCTCCAGCATTAGGATTTAAAGAAGGTGTACCTACTGCTGTAAAGGAACCCGATGTTACACCCACTGCTGTAGGTGTTGGGGTAGGATCTATTAATCCAGATGTTGTTGAAGCTCCTGTAAATGGATACATTAAAGTGAAGCTTTGAGCTCCTGCAATTATTGATGAGCATAACATCACCAATGAAAGTAATTTTTTTATCATGTGTTTATAATTTATAGTTTCAAAAATAACCAAATTATACTAATAACAGCAATAAATTTGCATGAAATTATAGTTAATTTATGCCTCTAAAATTAATTTTTACAAAAAAGCTATTTTTCTATAAAACGAATATTATAATGCTCCAGTTCATCTAATAACGGTTCGTATATTTCTTTAACAGTAGGTATTTGAACCCCATATAATGTATACTTACCAATTAAGAAGTTTTTAATAGAAATAGCTAATGGTAATCCTACTGTTTTTGCCATGGCTGTATGAACTTCATCATCGCCAATTACAACAAGAGAAGAATTTAATTTTTTTGAAACTCCATCTAACTCATACTCAAATTGATGTTGCATAACTATCATATCCTTATCTCCAGATTTCAATAGCCATTTTTCTTCTAGCAAATGTTGCAGGATTTCGGCTGGAGAAGCCTCTTTTAGTTGAATTGGTTTATGGGAAAATAATTCTAAATAATCTAATTTATCTATTACATCCTGATCAATATCTTGCCCCATAAAATCAACTAATTTTTCTTTAACTGAACTAGTGCCAGATGGCAAAAAAGAGTCTATTAAATCAGTATAGGTTAATGTGTTTGCTTCTTTTATTTTGTAGGTATCGTCTGTTAATCCAAGTTTTACAAACACATTCCAAGCCTTACAATATCCAGGCATTCGTAAAGTGCCTCTTAACATAGAGGATATATTTAATAAACCATAAGATTCCTTATATCCTATACTATCTCTATTAGCATAAGCGTCAAATTTTCCATAACCTTCTATTTCAATTGTTTCTGTTTGTGAATAAATTCGGTTGTAAGGAATAAATTTGAGTTTACCATTTTGTAAAAACTGAGCAGTTCCTTGTCCTGCTAAAATAACATTTCTTGGGTTCCAACTAAATTTATATCCCCATGGATTATCGTTGCTTTGGGGCGCTACCAAACCTCCGCAGAATGATTTAAAACTCGTTATTTTTCCACCTCTACTTTGAATATCATGAATAACTTTCATAGCAGAAGCGTGGTCAATTCCAGGATCCAAGCCACATTCATTTAATAAAAGTAATTGTTTTTGTTTAGCTTCTTCATCTAAATCCTTCATATCTTGACTAACATAACTAGCAGTTGCTAAATGCTTTCCTAATCTTACACAATCTTTAGCTACATCTCTGTGCATAAATGCAGGAAGCATAGAAACAACAAAATCTGCATGTTTAATTAATTGTTCTCTTAATACCACATCATGCACATCAAATTGAACAGCAGTTGCAATTGTTTGATGATTTTTAATTTTAGCATCTACGTTAGCTTTATTAGAATCTGCTATTGTAATATGCCATGCATATGTTTGAGCATTTGATAAAAAATAATCTATTAAACTTGAAGATGAGCGACCTGCTCCTATAATTAATATTTTAGTCATAAATTTATTTTGCTCACAAAAATAACCTTAAATTTGTTATTAATTCAGTTGTATGCATCAAAAATTCAAAGTCCTTTTTTGTTTATTTATTTATGGGCTATTGATACATGCCCAAAATAATTCAATAGTCATTATAAGTGAATCTGGGAATCCCTTTTATTTATTTTTGAATGGAAAACAAATTAATACATCTGCACAATCAGATGTAAAAGCATTTAATGCTCGAAATGGCTGGAATAACATTAAAATAAAAAAAAGTGATTCCATACAATTTATTTACAATGATTCTATTTTCATTAACGACAAATTTAAATTTACAAATAAAGAATTTACTTACATTATAATTGAAAAGGGAAACAATATCAAAATAAACTTCAAATCAATAACCGAACATTCAGCACCTGAAAAACCATTTATTCCACTACCACCAAAGAACATCCCTATTTTAACAGATAATAACTCCTATGGGAACTTATATCAAATGGTAAACAATAAGCCTGTTTTTTTAAAAAATTATAATTCAGAAAATCAATTATGTGCTAATGCCATAAATGATACTGAAATAAATTATGCTCTCAACCTTATTGATAAAGCTAACGATCCTGAGACTGCTTATGGGTATTTAAATCAAATAATTGAACTTAATTGTTACACAGTTAAACAATTAGAGCAGCTACTAAATCTTTCAACTATTGATATAGATAAATTAAACTTAGCAAAAAAAGGGTATACGCATATTCAAGATCCTGAACATATTGAAATTATCTATTCTTGTTTTAAATATACATCTATCAAAGATGCCTACATTTCTTTTGTGAAAGAACAAAAAAATATTAGTGTTCAAAAAAAATTAAATTGCACAACTCCTATAGATAGCAGCAAATACGAGGTTATTTATATGAAATTTAAAAATACTTCTAACGACAATCAAAAAATAAATATTGCAAAAAACATATGTTTAAATATTTGCATGACTACTCATCAAATTAAAAAAATTAGCAATTTGTTTACAGCTGATTCAAAAAAATTAGAACTTTTTAAAGAATCTATTTATACATTAACGGATAAAGAAAATATTAAATCACTCGCAAACGAGTTTAAATATCAAGGAACAAAAAACGATTTTTTAAATTTTATTTCAAAACAATGATGAATACTAAAAAACTTACTACAATAGGTATACTTGGGGCAATTGCTGTAGCATTTGGAGCATTAGGAGCTCATTATTTAAAAAGTAAATTAACCTCTGGTTTAATTTCTACAGATCAATTAAATGGATTTGATACAGGGGTTAAATACCAAATGTATCACACACTAGCAATGCTATTACTAGTAATATATGCAAAAATAAAACCCCATTCATTAATCAATTGGGCCTATTATTCTTTTTTAATTGGAATCATACTCTTCTCAGGTTCATTATATGTTTTATGTACCCGAAATTTATTTAATGCAGATTGGCTAAAACTACTTGGACCAATTACACCAATTGGCGGTTTATTTTTTATCGCTGGCTGGATTTTTATTGGCATCATTGGATTTAAAAGTGAATTTAAAACAAAAGATTAGATAATTTAAATCACATTTTTTATTATTTTGTAGTGCTATTAAACCGTAAAAATGAAACTTATATTTATTATAATACTAATCATATTTAATCTAAATTTTTTTGCACAAAGAAGTAAAGATGGCTCTGTAACTATTAGTTCACCAAACACTATCGTTAATGCATATACTCCATTAACAAATAATGTAAGTATTGGTTCTACAACTATTAACGTTGTAAATTCTTCTTCTTTTTCTGTAGGTGATTTAATTTATATTATTCAAATGCAAGGAGCAAGTGTGAATGCTTATGATGGAGGCACAACTGGTCCTTGGTATGATTCCAATTCTGCATTACCCACCGATACTTCATTTGGGAGAGTTATAAATTATAACAACTCTGGATTGCATGAATTTGCACAAGTAAGTTCAATTCCTAATTCAACCTCTATTGTTATTGATTGCGGATTAAAAAATAATTACGATGTATCAAAAAATTTCACAACAGCTTCCGGAAAAAATATAACCTTATTAGGCCATGTTCAAATAATAAAAGTTCCAAGATATTCCTCATTAACTATAAATGGTAGTGGTTCTATTTCTTGTCCTCAATGGAATGGAAATATAGGAGGAGTAATTGTGATTGAGGTAGAAAATAATACCGTTATAAATTCAATCGGTTCGATTAATGCTAGTGGCAAAGGGTTTAGAGGAGGGGCTTTTAAAAACATACCAATACTATCAACTGGTGGCGATAAATTTGGCTCTTCAAAATCTACCGAAGGAGCCTACAAAGGCGAATCGATAGCTGGAGACACAGGATTTTACAGAAATTATGCTGCTGTTTATGCCAGGGGAGCTATTGCAAACGGAGGTGGCGGTGGCTGCGTTCATAATTCTGGTGGTGGCGGTGGAGCTAATGGAGGAAACTTAAATTTATACAATGGAAAAGGAAATCCTGTTTCGGGTTACACAACCATTTGGAATTTAGAAAGTTTAAATTTTTCGGCTAATACTTCATCTGGAGGGGGAAGAGGCGGATATACATTTTCTGCTAATGACCGAACATTAAACACAACTGCAGCTGGCAATACAACATGGGGAGGCGATAACAGAAGGAATATGGGTGGGTTTGGTGGCAGACCGTTATACTATAATTCAGGAAGATTATTTTTAGGCGGCGGCGGCGGCGCTGGTGATGGAAATGATAATCAAGCAGGTGCAGGCGGAAATGGTGGCGGATTAATCTATTTAGTATGTTATGGAAATTTGTCGGGTACTGGTACTATTTTAGCAGATGGTGGCAATGGATCAAGTACATCTATTGGTTGTAGTTCAAACGATGGAGCTGGTGGTGGTGGTGGTGGTGGAACTATCGTATTAAATGTAAACGGAACCATTAATTTACCTACTAGTAATGCTGTAAGTGCAAAAGGAGGAAATGGAGGAAACGTTAACTATAATTGTATTTTTTTAAATTCTACCGCATATGGCCCCGGAGCCAGTGGTGGCGGTGGTTACATAGCTTCTAGTAGCAGTATAATAAATAATAATGTATCGGGAGGTAACAATGGAATTGTAACCGGAAATTCAAGTAATATCGCTAATCAATTTCCCCCTAATGGAGCTACAAGTGGTGGATTAGGACAAATTGGAACAATTACAAATTACTCATTATTCACATCTCCTAACCCTACTTTATGTACTAATCAATCTTTTTCAATCACAGCCCATAGTTCTGACATAACTGCTACAATAAATTGGTTTAATAGTAACAGTGGAGGTTCGCCGATTGCAACGGGTACGGTTTATGCATCTAACGGTTACTCAACAGCTGGAAGTTATACTATTTATGCTGGCTCTTGTCAAGGAACTTACAGGCAACCCATTATTATAACTGTATCCACAGGATTAAATATATCAACTAATAACCCTAATATATGCAGTAACCAATCAACAACTTTAACTGCAATTGGCGCAACAAGTTATACATGGAATAATGGAGCTAATACAAATTCTATAGTCGTCTCTCCAACCATAACAACTACATACTCTGTTGATGGCTCTAATGGATTATGTAATGGTTCAACAACATCTACCGTAACTGTATTACCCACTCCAACTATAAGCGTTAATTCATCTTCAATTTGTTTAGGACAACAAACTACTTTAGTAGCTACCGGGGCTAATACTTATACATGGAGTACTAATCAAATTAATTCTTCAATTATTGTTTCTCCTCTAACTACTAGCACATACAGTGTTATAGGAACATCTATTAATGGATGTATTACTAATTATACAACTAGTAATGTTTACGTAGCAAGTATTACACCCAGTTTTACAGGTTATCAAACTAACACTATTTCTGTTGGAGAAACATTAAATCTTGTTAATAATAGTAGTAACGCATCCAATATACTTTGGCAATATTGCAATGGTTCATCTACAAATAATCAAATTTTAATTACAGCAAATGATACAGGAACTTGCTGCGTTAAATTAATAGCCAGTAACGCATTCTGCATTGATAGTATTAACTCATGTTTTGATATTATTAATGAATTTTCTATAAACATTCCGAATGTATTTACTCCTAACGGAGACGGGAAAAATGATGTATTTAAAATTGATGGAAGCGGCATTAAAAATTTTAATTGCATTATTTATAATCGATGGGGGATAAAACTATATGAATGGTTTGATATAAAAGGATATTGGGATGGTAACACTAAAAATGGTAAAGCTCCTAACGGCACGTATTTCTATATTTTAAATTACAATAATCCAAAAGGAGAAATTACTTCTGAAAAAGGTTTCTTAACTTTGTTTACAGATTAAACATAATTTTTTTATGAACGAATTTAGAGAAGAGTTACTTGTATTAATATCCATACCAATTTACACTATAGTTATAGGTATAGAAATTATTTATAGTTATTTACACCATAAAAAATATTATTCTACAAAAGGAATACTAGCTAATATATATTTAACCTCATTAAATTTATCATTAGATATTTTAGTGAGAGGTATATGCTTAGGAGTTCTCTGGTTTTTTTATCAATATAAAGTGGTAATCATAGATAAAATACATACTCCAATACTTTATTGGAGTATGTTATTAATTGCAGAAGATTTTATGTTTTATTGGATGCATAGAGTAGATCATTATTGTAGGTTGTTTTGGGCGGTTCATGTAACACATCATTCATCAGAAGAATTTAATTTAACTGTAGGGTTTCGTTCATCTGTATTTCAACCATTATACCGTTTTGTATATTTTATTCCTTTATCATTATTGGGGTTTGATCCGCTAGATGTTATGTTTATGTATGCTGCTACTCAAATTTACGGCATATTAATTCATACAAAAACGATTGGAAAATTAGGATTCTTAGAGTTATTTTTATCTACTCCTTCCCATCATAGAGTGCATCATGCAAGTAATATAAAATATTTAGATAAAAATATGGGTATGATTTTTATTATTTGGGATAAACTATTTGGAACATTTGCGGAAGAAGATGATAATGAAAAAGTTATTTATGGTTTAACAACAAATATCAACACATATAACCCCTTAACCATGGTGTTTCATGAATGGAAGTCTATTATTTTAGATTTAAAAAAACAAACCAATATACGTAACAAACTAATGTATGTATTTGGACCTCCAGGGTGGAGCCATGACGGAAGTCGTAAAACATCAAAACAACTTAGAGAAGAATTAAATTCAAAAACAAACACAATATAATCTTAACTAGATTGTTTATATTTACATATTATGTCGAACGCAGTTACACTTTTTAAACGAATTTCTCATTTTCTTAATCACAAATTATGGAGAGTAAGAATTGATAAATTAGATAAAAAACAAGGATTTTTATTAAAACAATTACGCGTATTTTCTCTTGCTATTAATGGTTTTAACGAAGATAAATGCCTACTAAAAGCAACAGCACTAACACATTACACACTTTTTTCAATTGTACCTATCATTGCTTTAGCGTTTGCTATAGCCAAAGGATTTGGATACCAAGAAAGCTTACAACAAGAATTATTATTAAATTTTCAAGATCAAAAAGAAATATTAAATCAAGCATTTTTGTATGCCAATAAAATGCTTGCTAATACACAAGGAGGCTTAATTGCCGGTGTTGGTATCATACTACTATTATGGTCAGTTATTAGTTTATTAAATAATATCGAAAACAGTTTTAATGAAATATGGGAAATTAAGCGTAACCGAACTTGGACAAGAAAAATTACAGACTATTTATCAATTATGCTTATTGGTCCAATTTTCGTTATTTTATCTGGTGGTTTAACAGTATGGCTAGAAACTGGATTATCAAATGTTGCCTCAAATGTTGCCATCATTAGCCCTATAACCGTTATATTTTTAAAAATATTTGCTTTTACTTTAATATGGGGCATGTTTATTTTTTTATATATGGCTTTGCCAAATACTAAAGTAACATTTAAAGGAGCAGCCATGGGATCGTTAGTTGCCGCTTTACTGTTTGAATTTTTACAATGGGCTTATGTTTCATCTCAAATTGGAGTAGCTCAATACAATAAAATATACGGAAGCTTTGCAGCATTACCATTATTCTTAATTTGGGTACAATACTCCTGGTTTGTTGTATTGTTTGGAGCAGAATTAACTTTTGCTCATCAAAACGTAGATCATTACGAACTAGAAAGTGATATTAACAATATAAGTGATAGATATAAACGTGTAATAGCTTTAATGATTGCAAATTTAGTAGTTAAAAATTTTAATGAAGGAAAAACCGCTTTAACAGCTATAGAAATTGCAACTAAATTAGATTTACCTGTAAGACTTGCTCGTGTAGTAGTTAACGAATTTACAGAAACCGGAATTTTTAACGAAGTTAGAATGCAAAATGATAAAGAAATTGCTTACCAACCAGGCATATCAGACACAAAATTAACAGTAAAATTTATTATTGATAAATTAGACGAAAAAGGAGTTAATGAATTACCAATAGAAAATAGTAAAGAACTTAATACAGTTAATCGTTTAATGAAAGACATGGACGATGTTTTAAATACCACAAAAGGAAATATGCTTGTTAAAGATTTAGTATAAGACACCAACTATTTACCTATTAAGCTCAATATTGTTTCGATTACAAATATCCATATTGCTATTTACTATATTTTTTTGTAAAAATACTTTTGCATCCGATTCATTATCTGTTAATAAAACACGAAAACAAATTTTATTAACTTCTACAATTGGAGTATCATCAGGCTCACTTCTATACCTTAATCAAGTTTGGTATAAACAATACCATCATTCACAATTTCATTTTTTTAATGATAATACAGAGTGGCTACAAATGGATAAATGTGGGCATTTATTTACAACTTATCAAACTACCAGATTAATGATGAACAGTTTACAATGGGCTGGTTACAATACTAAAAAACAAAAACTATACAGTGGATTAAGTGGATTTACCTACATGACTGCTGTTGAATTAATGGATGGTTATAGTACAGGTTGGGGGTTTAGTTGGGGCGATATGATAGCCAACTCCCTAGGAACAGGAATAGCTATTGCCCAAAAAATAAAATGGAATGAACAACGTATACAAATAAAATTCTCATATTATCCATCTCATTATGCAAATTACAATACTAATTTATTAGGAAAATCAATTGGATCGCAAATACTTAAGGATTATAATGCGCAAACATATTGGCTAAGTATCAATCCTTCATCATTTTTTAAACCAAATAATAATTTTCCAAAATGGTTAAATATAGCCTTTGGATATGGTGCAAACGGAATGATTAATGCAAAAGGAAACACCATATTTATACCTTTCAGGCAAAGCTATTTATCATTAGATGTTGATTTTACAAGAATAAAAACAAAATCAAAAATTTGTAATTACATTTTTTCATGTATTAACATCCTTAAATTACCTTTTCCAAATATCGAATTTAGTAAACATAAACTAACATTTAATTATTATTAGTTGCTTGTCTTATTATCATATTCTATATATATTTAAAATATAAAAAACATTATGCAATTATACTCAATCAATACCGGACATTTTAAATTAGATGGTGGCGCTATGTTTGGCGTTGTACCAAAATCTATTTGGCAAAAAACAAATCCAGCTGATAACAACAACATGTGCAGTTGGGCAATGCGCTGTTTATTAATACAAGACGGAAAGCGTTTAATTTTAGTTGACAATGGCATTGGTAATAAACAAGATGATAAATTTTTTGGATACTACTACCTTCATGGTAACGATACTTTAGACACATCTTTAGCAAAATATGGTTTCCATAGAGATGATATTACTGATATATTTTTAACCCATTTGCATTTTGATCATTGTGGAGGCAGTATATCTTATAATTCAGATAGAACAAAATTAGAACCAGCATTTAAAAATGCTATTTATTGGTGTAATGAAAAACACTGGGAATGGGCAGTTAATCCTAATCCCAGAGAAAAGGCAAGTTTTTTAAAAGACAACATCATGCCAATTAAAGAAAGTGGACAGTTAAAATTTATAAATACCGAAACCGATTTTATGCCCGGATTTAAAATGTATGAAGCCAATGGTCATACAGAAGCAATGATGTTACCTTTATTAAATTATAAAGGAACCACTGTAGCTTTTATGGCTGATTTAATTCCTTCTGTAGGACATATTCCTTTACCTTACGTAATGGGTTATGATGTAAGGCCTTTAAATACATTGAAAGAAAAAGAATTTATTTTAAAACAAGCTGCGGATAATAATTGGTCGTTATTTTTTGAACATGACCCAATCATAGAATGTTGTACTGTTAACCAAACAGAAAGAGGTATTAAAATGGATAAAACATTTAATTTAATTGAATTATAGCTGTTAATTCATTATTAAATCGGGTAACCCCGTTGGTGCCGAATCAAAAAAAGCTAATTCATAAATTTCTACGCTTACATTTTTTATAATTGGAAAAGTAGATAATATATCCATTACCTCTTTTTGATGTTTTGCCTGCATAGTTATCCACAAATTACTTCGCTCAATATCTAATGCATAATTTAAAATAGTCCGATCTTCTAATAGTTCATTAACACGAGCTCTTTGTTGAGGAATTAATGCTATAAAACTACTATTAAAAACATCTGGTAATTTTATATGAACTTGAAATGTATTTAAAGGAATAAAATGGCTCATTTTTGTTCTTAATTTGTGGTAAAAGTAGTGAAGCAATTGATATTTTGAGTTAAATTTGTAAAAATTTAGAAAATTTAAGATTTACATAATTATGGGACGTATTTTCGAAACTAGAAAAGCAACAATGTTTAAACGCTACGCTAAAATGGCGAAGCAGTTTACTAAAATAGGGCGTGAAATTGTAATGGCTGTAAAGCAAGGTGGCCCTCATCCTGAACTAAATCCAAAATTAAGAGCATGTATTGCCAATGCAAAAGCAGTAAACATGCCAAAAACAAATGTAGAAGCTGCAATCAAAAGAGCTTCCGAAAAAGATTCATCAAACTTTGATGAAATTGTATATGAAGGATACGGACCTTTTGGTGTTCCAGTTTTGGTAGAATGTGCTACTGACAATCCAACCCGCACAGTAGCAAATTTACGCGTTTATTTTAGCCGTAATAACGGTTCTTTAGGAACAACTGGATCGGTTAGTTTTATGTTCGAAAGAAAAGGATTATTTAAAGTTGATTCAACTGGATTAAATCATGACGATGTTGAATTAGACATTATAGACTATGGTGCTGAAGAATTAACCTGGGATGATGAAAATAATGAACTAATTGTACAAGTAGCATTTACTGATTTTGGATCAATGCAAGCTGGGTTAGAGGAAAAAAAATATACCGTAAAAGAAACAATAAAAACTTACATTCCTACAACTACCAAGGAATTAACCGAAGAAGAAGAAATTGAGTTTAAAAAAATGATTGATAAAATGGAAGAAGATGATGATATTATGACAGTTTATCATAATATCGCATAATTTATTTTACTCTTTCTTAATTTATTATCTTAACATTTTAAAGAAACGGTAAGTAAATTTATCTCGACTTTTTAAACCAATATACATTAAACTCAAATTAAATTTTTTGTGCAAAAGAAATGGAACATACATCAAATACAACATGTAGAAGATGTTGCTTCATTACAAAATGAATTAGCTGTTGATGCAACGATTGCTAAACTTTTATCATTAAGAGGAATTAAAACCTTTGATGATGCAAAAACTTTCTTTAGACCAAATTTAAACATGCTACATAATCCTTTTTTAATGAAAGGAATGAATGTAGCTGTTGAACGTATCGTAAAAGCAATTACAAATAAAGAAAAAGTATTAATTTTTGGAGATTATGATGTAGATGGCACAACATCTGTTGCCTTAATATACAGTTTTTTCAAAAAATATATTCCTGAAATACGTTACTATATTCCAGATCGATACATGGAGGGCTATGGCATTTCTTTTAAAAGTATTGATTATGCTTCTGAAAATAACTACACTTTAATTATAGCATTAGACTGTGGCATCAAGGCTAATGATAAAATAGATTATGCTAATTCTAAAAATATTGATTTTATTATATGTGACCATCACTTACCTGGAGATGAAATTCCAAAAGCAATCGCCGTACTCGATCCAAAGCAAAACGATTGCCCCTACCCTTATAAGGAATTAGCTGGCTGCGGTATAGGATTTAAACTAGCTCAAGCATTTTGTATACAAAATAATATTGATGAACAAGAAGTATTTGAATACCTAGATTTAGTTGTAACAAGTATTGCTGCCGATATTGTTCCTATAACAGGAGAAAATAGAGTACTAGCCTATTATGGATTAAAACAACTTAATGCTAATCCTCGACCAGGATTAAAAGCTCTTCTTGCATTAAACAAACAACAAGATAAAGAGTTCGATATTAATACACTTGTATTTACCATTGCTCCAAGGATTAATGCAGCAGGACGAATTGAACACGGCTCAAAAGCTGTAGAACTTTTAATTAGTGACACTCATGAAGCTACCGAATTTTCAAAAAAGATAAATGAAACTAATTCTCAACGAAGAGATATTGATATTAGCATTACCGACGAAGCGTTTGAAACAATGGATTTAGATCCAATTACTCCTTTCAAAAAATCAACCGTTTTATTTAACCCAAACTGGCACAAAGGTGTAGTTGGCATAGTAGCCTCTCGAATGATTGAACGCTATTATAAACCTACTATTGTTTTAACAGAATCTAACGGTATGGCAACTGGCTCTGCAAGAAGCGTTAAAGATTTTGATGTGTATACTGCTATCGAAAATTGCAGTCATTTACTCGAACAATTTGGAGGACATAAATTTGCCGCCGGATTAACCTTAAAAAAAGAAAATGTAAAAGCTTTTTCTGAAGCATTTGAAAATGAAGTATCCAGAACTATTACTGATGATATGCTAATACCAGTGGTAGAAATTGATTTAGAAATTATATTAGATGATATTAATGAAAAATTAATACGTATCTTAAATCAATTTGCACCACATGGCCCTCATAATATGACTCCCGTTTTTATGAGTAGAGGTGTTTTAGATACTGGATTTGCAAAAGTAGTAGGTAACAACCATTTGAAATTAGAACTGTATCAGCCTAATTCTAAGCTTACCAAAATTGAAGCAATTGCATTTAATAAAGGTGATTTTTTAAACTTCTTTAAACGCAAGATCCCTGTTGACATTGTTTACAAAATAAAAGTAAATGAATTTAGAGGAACAACCTCTATTCAATTGATGATTGAGGAGATAAGGGCTTCTTAATTACTCCCTATTTTTACTATCTATTAAAATAGTAACAGGTCCATCATTTATTAAACTTACTTTCATATCTGCGCCAAATTGGCCTGTTTTAATAGGCTTATTCAATAGTTGAGATAATTGTTGAATGCAGTATTCGTAAAGTGGAATAGCCACATCAGGTTTTGCAGATTTGATAAAAGAAGGTCGGTTACCTTTTTTAGTAGATGCATATAAAGTAAACTGAGACACTAATAATATATCGCCCTTAACGTCTAGGATAGATAAATTCATTTTATCATCTGCATCTGCAAAAATGCGCATGCCTATTAATTTTTGACACAACCAATCTGCTTCTTCTTTGGTATCAGCTTCTTCAATACCAACTAAAACCAAAAAACCTTTTTGTATTTCGGAGTAAATACAACTGTTAATTTTAACAGAAGCTTCTGATACTCTTTGAATAACAAAACGCATGATTATTTTTTGTATTTACTAATACCTTCTTGTAGCCATTCTATATACTCAGGAATACTTGGATTATACCCACGAATTGGCGCCAATACTTGCTCATTTCCATCTACTAAAACATACAACGGCTGAGTGCTTTGTCCGTATATTTTTTCTTCCATATATTTAAACTTATCGCCAATGTCTGTAATTTGTCTTTCTTTTCCGTACCACTGTACCGTCATATAATCTTTAGGATCTAATTCTCGTTTATCATCTACATATAATGATACAAGAACCACATCGTTATTTAAACGTTTAGTTACTTCTGCATCTGGCCATACATAATCCTCTGTTTTTCGACAATTAGCACAAGCATGTCCGGTAAAATCAATTAATAAAGGTTTTCCTACTTTTTTAGAATATGCTAAGGCATGTTCATAATCGTTTTTAAAATGAACAATTCCATTTTTATTAACTTCCATGTACTTACCAAACTCTGCATCTTTTGGAATAGATGATTCAGAAGTTGATACAGCACTTACCCCTCCAAATCCATGAGGAGATTCAGAATATTCTAAAGGGGGTAAAATGCCAGAAAATAATTTTAAAGGAGCTCCCCACATCCCAGGAATTAAATAAATAACTATAAAGAAAGAGGTCATTGCTACAAATAGTCTTCCTACAGAAACATGTTTTAAATCACTATCATGCGATGTTTTAAACATGCCAACTAAATACATTGTTAGTAAAGAGAAAATAACAATCCATAAACCAATAAACACTTCTCGAGTCAATATACCTGCCTGTATAACTAAATCTGCATTAGATGCAAATTTTAATGCTAATGCTAATTCTAAAAACCCTAAAGTTACTTTAACTGCATTTAACCAACCTCCTGATTGTGGAAGTGAATTTAGCCAACCTGGAAAAGCTGCAAATAAACCAAAAGGTAAAGCTAATGCTAATGAAAACCCTAGCATTCCCCAAAATGGGCCCGAGATATTTCCTGTAGATGATGCCTCTACCAGGAGAGTTCCAATAATTGGTCCTGTACACGAAAAAGAAACTAATGCTAAAGTAAATGCCATAAAGAAAATACCAATATATCCACCTTTATCAGATTTAGCATCTACTTTATTTACAAAACCACTTGGTAAAGTGATTTCAAATGCACCCAAAAACGACATAGCAAATACAAGCAGTAAAATAAAGAAAGCTAAGTTAAACCATACATTTGTAGATAAAGAGTGAAGAGCTCCTGCACCAAAAATAAGTGTAACTCCAAGGCCCAAACCAACATACAACACAATTATAGAAATTGCATATAATAATGCATTCTTAATACCTTCTGCTTTAGTTTTACTTTGTTTTGTAAAAAAACTTACATTCATCGGAATCATAGGAAATACGCAAGGTGTTAGTAAGGCTAAAGCACCACCAACAAATCCAGCAATAAAAATAGCCCACCAAGATTTAGACTCTTCTTTTGGTTTTTCTGGCATAGCTTGTGAAACAATTGTCTGTTCCTTAGTATTTACAACTGCCGTCTGACTTGTATCTGTTTTTAAAATAGAATCTTGTGTATTTTGAATTTTAGTAGTTTCTGTAATACTTACAGATTCTTTATTATCTGCTTGTGAACAATTAGGCGTACCTTGTAACTGAAATTCGAAATTATCTGCAGGAGGGAAAATACATTTTTCTTCGGTGCATGCTTGGTATTCATATTTTCCTTTAATTATAATTTTTTTATCTGTCTTTAGTTTAACACGCTGAGTAAACGTAGCCTGATGTTTAAAATACTGAACATTCATTTCAAATACTTTATCAAATTCTTTTAGTGGCTTACTCTCTGTTGTTTTTCCTACTAATTCATAATCCTTAGACTTTACAAAGTTAAATACGGTTGGATTAGGCCCATCTTCAGCTTCTTTTACTAAGGAATATAAATGCCACGTTTCCTCAATCGTGGCTTTAAACTGCAAATCATATTCGCAATCTGATATTTTTTTAGTAGAAAATTTAAAATGTACAGGATTATCCTGAGCTTCAATATTTGAAAAAGCTGTAATAAAAATTAAAATATAAGTAGATATTTTTTTTAACATAATGTATTTTTAATTTAGTAAAAGTAAAATTAATTTCACGAGATTACTCTTAGGTTTACGATTAATCTGAAAATATTATAAGATTCCTAAAAATTAGGGAATGTATTTTTATGGGACTTTAACAGTATTTTTAACTAAAACTGGAGGTAAACATTGAGCATCATTACATGTCATAAATTCTAATTGTGTATCTATAATAAAGTTATTAGTAGTTTTACGTTTGATTCGTTGCTTAAAAACCGCTTTCCCAGAAAAAACAAACACTTTTGCATCAAATGCAGCTACAAATTCTTCATGTGCCTCCATTTCTTCTACCTTGCCTATTAGTTCGTAATTTGAATTTGGGGTTACTGTAAATGAAGTTGGAATAGGTCCTAAATCAGTAGGCCGTTGCGAATAAATATGCCATTTAGGTTCAATATGTGCTGTAAAAACTAATTCTCCATCTGATTTTGATATTTCTCTGTATTCTACATCCCAAGTTACAGGCTTTAATGAATTTTGAGAAACACTAAACAACGAGAAAAAAGAAATGATTACTAAAAATAAATATTTCATAACTACACTATTTTTTATGTGAAAGTACTCATTAATACTAAGTTATCTAATTCCTTTTTCTTAAAAAATGTTAGTAGGTATTTTCTCACTATAATTAATAAAAAAAAGCCCATTCATATGGGCTTTTTTTGTATTTAGAGCGCTTAACTATTGAATAATCATTTCGTATGGTACACGAGCCTGAACACCTTTTAATTGTAATACATTTTTAATTTGTTTTACATATTGATATTGTTCTCCTAAATTAGTTTTCATGGCACGAGTTTCCATTTCATCTTTTGTATTTCCTAATAATTCTTGTAATGGATCTTTTTGTTTAGGTAACAGTTGTAATTTATAATTTTTTAATTTGGCTTTTTTTGCAGCAAAGTCTATCGCATCATTAAGTCCGCCTAATTCATCTACTAAATTAATTTTTATAGCATCCATTCCACTCCAAACTCGCCCTTGTCCTATTTCATCTATTTTATTTTTTGATGTTTTTCTTCCTTCTGCAACTTTTGTAATAAATACATCATAAATATGTTCTACACTTTGTTGAATATAGAGTGATTCATCAGAGGTAGTTCCTCTTAGTATAGTTCCAACATCACTATGTTTATTGGTATTTACAGTGTCTATTGTAATTCCTAACTTTTCAGACAGTGCTTTTTGTGCGTTTGGTAACATCCCAAAAACACCAATAGAACCAGTAATAGTATTAGGTTGTGCAAAAATTCTATCAGCCGCACAACTTATATAATACCCTCCACTTGCTGCTACATCTCCCATAGATACAATAAATGGTTTTGATTGTTGAGCTAAAACAGTTTCTCTCCATATTACATCTGAGGCTAAAGCACTACCACCTGGTGAATTAACTCTAAACACAATTGCCTTCACGTTATTATCTAATCGCGCATCTCTAATAGCTTTAGCAATGGTTGCACTTCCTATAGTTTGATCATCCCCTTCGCCACTTTCTATTTCTCCTACTGCATATATAACTGCTATTTTGTCTTTAGATAATTTTGATTCATGGGCCGAATTAGCATATTTATTTAATGTTACAAAATTAATTTTTTCAGTTTCTGAAAGATGATTATTCTTCTTTATCACACTGAATACTTCATCTTCGTATTTTAATTCATCAACAAATTTATATTTTACAGCGTCTTCAGGACTTCGTATTAATAAATTATCAGCTATATGATTGATTTCTTGTGTAGTAATCGATCTGTTTTTAGCAATTCCAGAAATCATATGATTCCATAAAGAACCTAAATATGTTTCTACTTGTGTTCTATTAGCATCACTCATTTTGTCAAGCATAAATGGTTCAATGGCACTTTTAAATTTACCATGTCTAAAAATTTGAACTTCTAAATCTAATTTCTCAAGCATTTTTTTATAAAACATAATTTGAGAACTCAATCCTTTAATTTCTAAAGCTCCTTGTGGATTTAAATATATTTTATTAGCTGTACTAGCCAAATAATAGGCTTTTTGAGAAAATACTTCAGCATATGCATATATTAATTTACCAGACGATTTAAAATCCAATAAAGCATTTCTAATCTCTTCTAAGGTTGCAAATCCTGCAATTGGTTCGCTAATTTCTAAATATATGGCTTTTATATTTTTATCAGTTTTTGCTTTTTTTAAACTTTCAACTATATCATTTATTCCTATTGAAGGCTTAGGCATAAATGGTCCTAAATCAATCTCTCCAAAAGGATTTTTCACCCCTCGTTCTTTAATATCATTATTTAAATCTATTCGCAATATCGAATTTTCTTTTGCTTTATAAACATCATTATCTTTTAAATGAATTGCATCTGAAAACATACTAGAAACTGATGCTATTACAATCAAAGTAATAACAACACCTGTAACTAAAATCCCCAAACATGAACCAAAAAATGCTCCAAAAAATTGTTTCATAAAATTTATTTTAAAATTATTTTTACAATGAGCCAATTTAGCTTACATTCTTGTATTTTTGCAAATAATTTTATGAACGTTACTTATTTATGTTTAGGCGGTAATATTGGTGATAGAGAAAAAACTCTAAAACAGGCTTTATTAAAAATAAATCAACAAATTGGCAGCATAGTTTTGCAGTCTAATATATATGAAACAGAAGCTTGGGGCGTTACCAATCAAAAGGCTTATTTAAATCAATGCATAAAAGTTGAAACAAGTCTTTCTGCTAATGAATTAATAAAAAAAGTATTATCTATTGAAAAAGAGTTAGGAAGACAGAGGAGTATTAATCAAACCTATGAATCAAGAACAATAGATATTGATATATTATTTTACAATACTAGCATTATTAATCAACCTGATTTATGTGTACCTCATCCAAGACTACATTTAAGAAAATTTGTTTTAATTCCTTTAAACGAAATATCAGATAATTATTTGCATCCTCTCTTTAATAAAAGTATCTTTAATTTATTAATGGAATGTAACGATATTTCAGATGTCATTTTATTTAAATAAATTATCAACTAATGTATATTTGTATTGAGGGAAATATTGGTTCGGGGAAAAGCACCTTAGCAAAAGCTTTAACTAAAAAATTAAATGGCATTTACTTACCCGAAAGATTTGAAGAAAATACCTTATTACCGTTGTTTTATGAAGACAATAAAACTTATGCCTTTCCAACTGAATATTCTTTTTTAATTGATAGACAAAAACAATTAATCAATTATTTTGCAACTCTTGAAAAAGGAGCCATCACAGTTAGTGATTTTCACTTTGATAAATGTTTATGTTTTGCCAAAACAAATTTAACATCTAATGATTTTTTATTTTTCAAAAAACATTTTAAACCTTTAAAAAAAACGATTCAACAACCTGATTTAGTTATATATCTTGATACATCTGTAGATTTACTAATTAAAAATATTAATAAACGAGGGCGAAGTTTAGAAAAAAAAATAAAAAAAGAATATCTTAATAAACTTAAAAAAACGTTAGACAAATATTATATGGTAAATGGTAAAGTAAATACTTTAGTGCTAATTTTAACCATAAATAATTATAACGAAAGCACTATTGAAAACTGTTGTAACGAAATAATACAATTCTTAAAAAATTAAATACTTATCTTCTTTTGAAATAATTTTCACTATTTATGTTTAATGCCTCTGAAATAATTGAATCATCTCAAATAATATATGAAGACAATCACCTTATTATTATAAATAAGAAAGCTTCCGAAATTGTTCAAGGTGATAAAACAGGGGACATTCCTCTATCAGAAAAAGTTAAAAATTATATTAAAAAAAGAGATAATAAACCTGGCAATGTGTTTTGTGGAGTATGTCATAGATTAGATAGACCTGTTTCGGGTATTGTAATTTTTGCTAAAACAAGTAAAGCTCTTTCTCGAATGAATGAGCTATTTAGAGATAAAACCATACAAAAAACATATTGGGCTGTTGTAAAAAATAAACCTCCTCATGTTACTCAACATTTAACTCATTATTTAATTAAAAACGAAAAAACAAATACTTCAAAAGCATTTAATACTGAAAAGTCTGGAGCATTAAAAGCAGAATTATCATACAGATTAATTGCTTCTATCTCCAATTATCACTTACTAGAAATTAATTTATATACTGGCAGGCATCATCAAATAAGAGCCCAACTATCGGCTATAGGCTGCCCAATTAAAGGAGATTTAAAATATGGATTTGAAAGATCAAACCAAACTCCATTTATACATTTACATTCGTATAAAACTGAATTCATACATCCTATCAAACAAGAGAAAATTACACTTACCTGCAAACCAAAAACAGATGATACAGTATGGAATGAATTAATAAAATTAGTTTGATGCCCACTAAGACTTTTTGTATTTAAAGATTTCTTTATTTAAATACAGATTACTTTATGCAAAAATAGTTGGCTAAAATTTTAATTGTAAGCCAAATCCAAAATTAACACCACCACCATTTAAATCAAGAACATCAGATATATTAGTACGCGTATTTTTAAAATCTAAATTTTGATAATTATAATTTACGTATGCCAAATTAACAAACATCCCAACATGATTTCCAAAGTAAAAACGAGGTTGAATATGTAAATTATACGTTAATCCTCCTCCTGTTGCCGATGAAATAAACTGATCTCTTGCTTCCCAATTTAACTTTGAATAGCCCAAATCAAATCCAAATAACAAATCAATTTTACCTGTTCTTAAAATATGTGCATTTACAAAAAAAGTACCGTCTAATGCTTTAATTGAGGGTATAGAGTTAGTTATAGAATCTTTTTTTGCTAAATAATCAGATAACTGAACTCTTACACCTAATCCAAGCCAATTACGAACACCTCTTTCGAATTGCAAGCTCAACATTTTATTAAATGCACCATTACTGCTTGATTGTGGGTTTGACGCTACTTTAGAAACATAGTTATATAATCCTAAATCTCCGCCAACACTAATAACATTTGTTTTCTTTTCAAAACTTTGTGCTTTTATATTTAATGCTGTAAAAACAAAAAGTAATAGGCTTATTTTTTTCATTGTAGTTTTTTTGTTTAAATATAACTATTTACTGATAATTAAAAACTCTGTTCGTCTATTTTTTGAACGGCCTTCATCAGTAGAATTATCGGCTATAGGTTTATTAGGCCCAAAACCCTTAGCTAAAATACGTTTTCCATCAATTCCTTTTTCTTCCAAATATGATTTTACAGTATAGGCTCTGTTTGCTGATAAAGCTTCGTTAGATTTTATTGCTCCAACATTATCTGTATGACCTTGTATTTCAATTACAATATTTTCATTTTCTTTTAAATATTCAGAAAAAGCATCTAATACTATGAAAGACTCTGATTTTAAATCAGCAGAATTAGAGTTGTAATACAAATTATTTATCACAAATGAATTACCTACAGTTGCTTCATTTACTTCTATTTTAATAGGCTTTGGAGGTTCATTAAAACTAGTATTTTTAACGTTTACTACTGCCGACGAAAAAGCAAAATTATCTTTTTTTACAGTTACTAATAAATCATCTTTCTTTTTTAAATTAACAGCTACCATAAATGTTCCTTTAATAGAATCAACTAATGCATACGTTTTTTCTTTAGTAACAGAATTAATGATTTCAACTTTAGCCCCTTCAATTTTATTACCAGATTTATCTTTCATCTCACCTTTTAAAAAAGTAGTTTCTTGTGGGCGAGCCTCCTCGTATAAATCAAAATTAAATAAATCATAACGTCCTACTCCTTTACCTCTCATTTTCCCCTCATCATACGAAAAAAAGTATCCAGTTTTACTATCTGTACTCACAAAAAAGCCAACATCATCTGCATCTGTATTTATGGGGTATCCTATATTTTCTGGTTCAATCCATTCTCCTGTATCATTTTTTCTTACATAAAAAATATCCATACCTCCAAATCCAAAATGTCCATCACTACTAAAATATAATGTTTCACTATCTGAATGAATAAATGGTGTTTTTTCATTTCCTGGTGTATTTATTTTTGGTCCCAAATTTTGTGGTATACCCCAAACGCCTGTTTTGCTATCTTTTCTTGTAACATATAAATCAATACCTCCAAAACCTCCTGGTCTATCACTTGCAAAATAAAGAGAATTTCCATCTGCACTTAATGTAGGTTGAGAATCCCAATAAACAGGGTGATTTACATTAGCTCCTATTTTTTTTATTTCACTCCATGATTCATCTTCATTAGTGCTTACATAGATATCACAATTAGGTTGTGCTCCCCCTTCAAATCTACTCATTGCAAAATATAGAAATTTATTATCTATTGAAATAGTGCATCCTCCTTGATTATCATCAGTGGTATTAAATGGTGGAGACATGGGTTCGCCTATATTAAAAACTCCTGTATTATCTCTAATTGCAATCATAAATACTTCTTTTTCACTATCTAATGATTTAACAGTATTCATTGATTGTGAAGGAATTTTTCTGGTAAAAAAACACCATTTATCATCTGGGGAAATATAAGCTAAATATTCATCTTGCTTGGTAGAAATCCCTTTTACAACCTTTGGATTAAATGGCACGATTTTCTTTTTAAGTTCGCTTTCTTTTTTAGCATATTTAACCATCTCTTTGGCTTGATAGATCTGACCTTCATATTCTTTAGAAAATTTTTTTTCATCTTCATCTCTAAACCTAATAAACTGCTGAAGATATTTTATAGCTGAATCATTTTTTGTTTCTTCATAATAATTAAATCCTATGTAATAATATGGTTCAGAATGTATTTGAGGACATGATTTTATAGCGTTTAATAAATATGGAATAGCAGGCGTAAAAGATTTATTTTCTAATTTACAATGAACTATTATTTCTCGAGCCATAGCTAAATTAGCTTCTGCAAAATCAGGCTCTATCTCTAAGCATTCTCTTAAAAAAGCTAATCGCTCAGGTTTTTTATATTTCTTTTTATCTATTCCTTTTTCGTAAAGCTTTATTGCTTTTTTGCTGTCTATTTCAACACAATATTTAGACACCTCTTCTTCTTCATCGTGTTGAGCAAAAAAAGATACTGTATAAATTAATAAAAAGGATAATAAGAATGATTTCATTGTTTTTATATAAATAGTAACTAATAATTATCAAAATTTACTTGGGTTTATAAATAGGAGTTTGTTTGTTGGGTTCTGGCTTTTTAACATTATCTGTTTTATCTCTATCCTTTCTAATATCTATAGCTGGATCGTAAATCCAACTTCCTTTTTTCATATATAATGCATCAAAACTTCCATCTGGGCCATAATATTGATATTGATTTTCTAAAAATGGGTCAGGTGTATTTGGTGCTAAGTGACTAAAAATTATTTGCTTTCTTGATGAGTTATATTTTAATGACATTGAAACTTCACTTGCATATTGAAACATAATTCGTTTGGCAAATTTTCCTGGATACTTAAATACATCTTTACCAAAAATTGGGGTTCCATCTTCTTTAAAAGATAAAATATCAATAAATTTTCTTTGGATTAATTTTTCATTTCCATCCCAACCTATTAATGTATAAAAATCATCACTCGACTTAATAACGTCTACATATAACATGCCAAACCACTTACTGGGGTCTGCTACATAATTTTCGGGAGTTTTTACGGATGCTGATTTATCTAACAAAGGGAAATACTGGTATTGATGAATTGTTTCTTTTTTAAAGATTCCTTTTTTAGTAGTAATAGAATTATTCACTTGTATAAATCCAAAATAAACATATGTTTGATCATCTTTTCGCATATCCCAAGTAATAATTCTAAATTTTTTATCAGGTGATGTTAAAATTGATACATCTTTTTTTAAGCTATCAAATGGGTAATACATAGAATTTTCATTTTTTAAAATTAAATTCCATAATAATAAAAATTGTTTATTAGCTTCAAATCGATTAGATTCTTTTTTGCTATAAAAAACATAACGTGAAGTGCTTTTTATAGAATCTTCTAAATCAGAATAATATTTAATATCAGAATCCGTCAGTTGAGCAATACTCAAATGACAAATGCATACAGAAAAAATAAAAAAGCAATAATTTCGCATTACTTAATAACTGAATTATGAGTGGAAAGTTACACAAAAATCAGAAAGTAATCTAACGCGATACTTAATGGTAAAATACTAAACTTTAATGTTTATAACCATACAACTTCATGCGTTGTTCTTTAACATTATCATTTGTTAAATATTCGTCATATGTCATTTTTTTATCAATAATACCATTTGGAGTTAATTCGATAATACGATTAGCTACTGTTTGCATTAATTCATGATCATGACTTGTAAATAAAACAACACCTGTGAAGTCTTTTAAAGCATCATTATACGCAATAATACTTTCCAAATCTAAGTGGTTTGTTGGTTCATCTAAAATCAATAAATTAGGATTAAATTGCATCATTCGGCTAGTCATACAACGCACTTTTTCTCCACCTGATAAAACAGAACATTTTTTTAAAACTTCTTCTCCACTAAATAGCATTTTACCTAAAAAGCCACGCACATAACTTTCGTCTTTATTTGATGAATACTGTCGTAACCAATCCATTAAATTCATATCACCCACAAAATATTTGGCATTATCATTTGGTAAATATGCCTTGTGAATAGTTGTTCCAAATTTATATTCTCCGCTATCAGCTTTGTCTTCCTCGTTAATTATATCAAATAATGCTGTAATAGCTAAATGATTTTTGGCGATAAAAGCAATTTTATCTCCTTTAGAAACATTAATATTTACATCTTTAAATAAAACTCCATCTGCATTTGATTTTGATAAATTTTCAATGTGTAAAATTTGATCTCCTGCTTCTCGTTCTTGCTTAAAAATAATTCCAGGATATTTACGAGTACTAGGAGGGATTTCATCAACTACTAGTTTATCTAATAATTTTTTACGTGATGTTGCCTGACTTGATTTACTGGCATTTGCACTAAAACGACGAACAAAATCTTGGAGTTCGGCACGTTTATCTTCTATTTTTTTATTTGCATCACTACGTTGTTTTAATGCTAATTGGCTCATTTGATACCAAAAACTATAATTACCAGTATATGTTTTTAATTTACCATAATCAATATCACACGTATGTGTACATACTGCATCTAAAAAATGTCGGTCGTGACTAATAACAATAACAGTGTTTTCAAAATCTGCTAAATAATTTTCTAACCAAGAAATGGTTTCCACATCCAAGTCATTTGTTGGCTCATCTAGCAATAAAATGTCTGGATTTCCAAAGATAGCTTGAGTTAGTAAAATCTTAACTTTATCTTTCCCTGTTAAATCTTTCATTAATGTATAATGAGCTTCTACAGGAATACCAACATTAGTTAACAAAGTAGCTGCATCACTTTCAGCGTTCCACCCATTCATTTCACCAAATTCAGCTTCTAACTCAGCTGCCTTATTACCATCTTCCTCACTAAAGTCTGGCTTTGCGTAAATAGCATCCTTTTCTTTCATGATTTCATATAAACGACGGTTACCCATCATAACCGTATCTAATACAGTATATTCATCAAATTCAAAGTGATTTTGTTTTAATACACTCATGCGCATTCCTGGCAAAATACTTACCTGACCTTTTGTAGGCTCTATTTCGCCAGACAAAATTTTCATAAAGGTTGATTTACCAGCACCATTAGCACCAATTAAACCATAACAATTACCCGGAGTAAATTTTACATTTACCTCATCAAATAAAATACGTTTGCCATATTGCAAACTCACATTAGAAACAGAAATCATCTCTTAAAAAATTAGGCGGCGAAGATAAACAAAATTAGTATTGAATAAAAGATTAAAGACATAAGATTAAGGAGTATTTAACGTATCTTTTATCCTAAATCTTTCTTCTTGTATTCAAAATATAGTAATTTCGTGCATCTAAAAATTAACATTATGCCAAAAGGAATTTATAAAGTGCCAACAGCGGTTAACGAACCTATAAAAAGCTATGCAGCCGGAAGCGCTGAGCGTAAAGAATTACAAGCTATGCTTAAAGAATTACGTAGCAAAGAATTAGATATACCAATGTATATTGGAGAAAAAGAAGTGCGAAGCGAAAATAAAACTCGTTTAGCTCCTCCACACGATCACAAACATACTTTAGGCTATTTTCATAAAAGCGATAAAACACATGTAGAACAAGCTATTAATGCTGCCTTAGCTGCAAAAGAAAAATGGGCAAATTTAAGTTGGGAACATAGAGCAAGTATTTTTTTAAAAGCAGCCGAGTTAATTGCTGGGCCATACCGAGCTAAATTAAATGCAGCTACAATGTTAGGTCAAAGTAAAAATGCATTTCAAGCAGAAATTGATAGTGCCTGCGAAATCATTGACTTCTTGAGATTTAATGTGCAATATATGACTGAAATCTATGCCGATCAACCTATATCATCTCCTGGGGTTTGGAACCGTATTGAATGGAGGCCATTAGAGGGGTTTATATACGCTTTAACTCCATTTAATTTTACAGCCATTGCTGGAAATTTACCTACAAGCTGTGCTATGATGGGAAATGTAGTTGTTTGGAAACCTAGTAATACTCAAGTATACAGCGCTAATGTATTAATGGAAATTTTTAAAAAAGCAGGTGTGCCTGATGGAGTTATTAATTTAATTTATCCAAGCGGGCCAGATGCAGCAGATGTTGTATTTAATCATAAAGATTTTGCTGGCATCCACTTTACAGGCAGCACAGAAGTTTTTCAAAATATTTGGCAAACTATTGGAAATAACATCCATAAATACCGCTCTTATCCTCGTATTGTTGGCGAAACAGGCGGAAAAGACTTTATTATGGCTCATAAATCAGCTGACAGCAAATCTTTAGCTGTAGCTATTTCTAGAGGTGCATTTGAATACCAAGGACAAAAATGTTCAGCAGCTTCTCGAGCTTATATTCCGAGTAATTTATGGAATGAAGTAAAAGACTATGTTTTAGCGGATTTAAAAGATATGAAAATGGGTCCAACAGAAGACTTTACTAACTTTATTAACGCAGTGATTGATGAAAAAAGCTTTGATAAATTAGCTAAATACATCGACGCTGCTAAAAAAGATAATAATGTAGAAATCATAGCAGGAGGAAACTATGATAAATCAAAGGGATATTTTATAGAACCAACAATAATAGTAACAAAAGACCCTAAATACACTACCATGTGCGAAGAATTATTTGGACCTGTATTAACTATTTTTGTATATGAGGCTGATAAATTTGAAGAAACTTTAGAATTAGTAGACTCAACCTCTATTTATGCTTTAACAGGTGCTATTTTAGGGCAAGATAGATACGCGCTTGAATTAGCAACAAAAAAATTATCTAACTCTGCTGGTAACTTTTATATTAACGACAAATGTACAGGTGCAGTTGTTGGCCAACAACCTTTTGGTGGAGCGCGCGGAAGTGGAACTAATGATAAAGCCGGTGCTAAAATAAATTTACTTCGCTGGGTTTCTCCAAGAACAATTAAAGAAACATTTACTCCACCAACAGATTATAAATATCCATTTTTACAAGCTGATTAAACATCATATAAATCCCTGATAATAATATCAGGGATTTTTTATATTATTATCAAAACCATACTTAATTAAATAAAATGTAGTGAAAACAATTTTATTCATACCAACGTTATTAATATCTGTATTAAGCTTTAGTCAAAGCCTAGAAAATAAAAAAATATTTAATTTACGATTAACAGCAGGCATATCACCAGCCCAAGTTCATGGAGATGCCTTTGATGGATTTCATAAAGTGGGGATTACAGGCGGAATTGGTGTTGAATCAGTATTTTCAGAAAAAAATAGTGTTAATGTATCATTTATTTTTATTCAAAAAGGAGCTCAAAAAAATCAAAATCCAACAAAAGGAGACTTAACAGCTTATTACTTAAACTTAAACTATTTAGAGGTACCTATTTTATATACATACACTCAAAAGAAATTTTTATTTGATATTGGACTTTCAGCAGCATATCTTATTAATTATTATGAAGCAGACCAAAATATGGTATATACAGGTGTTTTTCCTTTTCAAAAATTTGATTATTCTGTAAAGATAGGTTTAGGATATAACATCAATCAAAAGTGGTTTGTTAATTTTAGAAGTAGTAATTCATTCATAACAATTAGACCTAATAGAATAAAACAAGCTATTTATTACAACAATATCATTGCTCGAACGTTTAATAAGGGTTACTACAATAATATTTTAGAATTTACAATAGGATACAGAATTAAATCAAAAAAATAATACATTGACTACTAAAAACAAACTTATAGTTGCTATAACAGGAGCCAGCGGAAGCATTTATGCAAAAGTATTGTTGGATAAATTAACTTTATTATCTAATCAAGTTGAACATATTGGTGTTATTATGAGTAATAATGCCAAAGATGTTTGGAAACATGAATTAGGTAATGAAGACTTTAGAAAATATACTGAATTTACATTTTATGATCAAAATAATTTTTATGCCCCATTTGCATCTGGCTCTGCAAAGTATAACACCATGATTATATGCCCTTGTAGTATGGGAACTATGGCACGCATAGCATCTGGCATTAGTAATGATTTAACAACTCGTGCGGCTGATGTTATATTAAAAGAAAGAAGAAAATTAATTTTGATGATTCGCGATACGCCTTACAGTTTAATTCATATCAACAACATGCAAACAATTACCCAGTCTGGTGGTATTATATGTCCTGCTTCTCCTTCTTTTTATAGTAATCCAAAAACATTTGAAGAATTAGCGTCTACTGTTGTTGATAGGGCATTAGACTTAGCTGGCATAGAAATAAAAAGCTATCGTTGGAGTGAAAATAATTTATAGTTGTATTTATTTTTTTAAAGGTGGTGGAAGTATATTGTTTTTTTCAAATACTTTTTTAGCAATCTGAACAACTTCTGAATTTACATGAGAAAAATTTTCGGCTAAACTATAAGGTTTTATAGATAGTGTAACTCCCCCGTCAATAATTTTAAGAGCAGTTACTTCAGGCATAGGATTCTTTAAAATATGATTATGCTTTAACAACTCTTCTACCAGTACATTAATTACCCAATCAATATCATGGATAGCTGAAATTGTAACCTGAACATCTCCTCTTAATATTCCATGCTTTGTATAATTAATAATTGTTCCATTTGAAACAGCTCCATTAGGTAAAATAATCGTTTTTAAATCAGGAGTTAAAAGTATGGTATTGAATATTTGAATCTCTTTTACTTTTCCTGATTGATTTAAAACTTCAATAGAATCACCTACTTTGTAGGGCTTAAAAATCAACACTAGTACCCCACCAGCAAAATTAGATAATGATCCTTGAAGTGCTAAACCAACAGCTAAACCTGCTGCACCAAGGATAGTTACAAATGATGTAGTGCCTATTCCTATCATCCCGGCAACTGTAACTATCAATACAACTTTTAATCCAACAGAAATTAAACTTCTTAAAAACGTTCTTAAAGAAACATCTAAGTCTCTATTTTCCATTGATTTTGTTGCCAATTTGGATAATCTTTTAATTAACCATAATCCAATAATGAAAACTAATAGTGCGCCAATTACCCTTGGGGTATACTCTACCAAAAGTGTAATTATTTTTTCGATATGATTTTCTATTTGAAGAGGTTTGATCTCTATTTTATTAATTAATTCTGGCATTAATTCTAAAACTTTAAATGTTTAACCGAAATCCCTGCTTTTTGTAATTCTTTTAATGAATCAATTCCAATTCTTAAATGATCAGATACAAAATCTGTAGTTACTTTTTTATCACTTTCTTCTGTTTTTACACCCTCAGGTATCATCGGCTGATCACTAACCAACAACAAAGCACCAACAGGAATTTCATTATGAAACCCAACACTGAATATAGTTGCTGTTTCCATATCAATTGCCATGGCTCTAATTTCTCTTAAATATTCTTTAAAATCTTCATCGTGTTCCCATACTCTTCTATTTGTAGTATAAACGGTACCAGTCCAATAATCTCTACCTGCTAATCTAATCGTATATGAAATAGCTTTTTGTAAATTAAATGATGGAAGTGCTGGTACTTCAGAAGGAAAATAATCATTAGATGTTCCCTCTCCTCTAATTGCAGCAATCGGTAAAATAAGATCTCCTATTTCATTTTTCTTTTTTAACCCACCGCACTTCCCTAAAAATAAAACAGCTTTTGGGTTTATAGCACTTAATAAATCCATAATAGTAGCAGCCATTGCACTACCCATACTAAAATTAATAATAGTTATACCGTCAAACGTTGCAGATTGCATAGGCCTATCAATACCCTCAACCTCAACACCATTCCAATCAGCAAACATTTTTACATATCCACCAAAATTAGTTAATAGTATATATTGACCAAAATTTTCAATTTTCTTACCTGTATATCTAGGTAACCAGTTGTTTACAATCTCTTCTTTAGTCTTCATCTGCGTAAAATTTATTATAGCTAAGATACAAAGTATTTACTTATGCTTACTAAATAATTATTTTAATTTATCTTTATCAAAATAATTTTAAATGTGGATTTACCAATTTTAAATTTCCCAAAACCAAATTTTCGTTTAAAAACAAACGACAAAGGAAACTTACAAATATTTGACATTATTCGTAAGAAGTTTGTTGATATAACTCCTGAAGAATGGGTAAGACAACACCTTATTCATTTTTTAATTTCACAAAAACAAGTGCCTACCTCTATGATATCAGTTGAAAAACAACTCTTATTAAATAATACGAAACGAAGAACGGATGTAGTAGTGTATCATTCTCATTTAAAACCATTATTAATTATAGAATGTAAAGCACCACACATTGACTTAAATCAAGAAACTATAAATCAAGCATTACGATATAATATTGAACTAAATGTACCTGCAGTATTTTTGAGTAATGGCATACAACATATTTTCATTAAATTAACAAACAACACGTATCAAACCCTTAAAGAAATACCAGATTATCATACCCTTAAACTATATTCTATCCATATCTAAAAAACCACAAAAATTTGAAAATCAACAATTTAACAAATTCAATTGTTAATAAATTGCAATTTTGTTAATAACTAAAAAAAGGATTAACACCTATTAACACTTGCTTTTATGAAAAAAAACAACATATTTGTAATTCTTGAAATTTAAAATTAACATGAA
This sequence comes from uncultured Flavobacterium sp., assembly GCA_964541155.1. Lineage (GTDB taxonomy): Bacteria > Bacteroidota > Bacteroidia > B-17B0 > Aurantibacillaceae > UBA4416. Next base: position 23,590 of record CAZIPC010000004.1, on the reverse strand, counting down.
AACTAAAAACATATCATATTTTATACTATTGATGTCTACATCATTAGTTATGAGTGCGTTTTCATTTAATCACAAAAATTATTTTTTACCAGATGAAAAACCTGTAAAAGATGATGGGAAAAAGAAAATTGTAAAAAGAGATGACACTACCAAAATAGCAATTAATCCTGCTGTATTATCGTTGACAAATGATGATCATGAAGATGAGGAAGTTGATTCTTTATTAGCTTTTCCGTCTAATGATTTATATGCTAGTTGGGATACAGCAACAATACATCCTTATTCGTTTATTCAATCTTTCAAAAAAGATTCGGCTATTATTACATTAACAGAACCTACAGATTGTGGATTTGTATTACCTTTTAACGGCGGTGTAACCTCCGAATTTGGTTGGAGAAAAAGAAGACCTCATTATGGAACTGACATAGATTTAGAAACAGGAGATACTGTTGGAGCCGCTTTTGATGGCATGGTTAGAATTGCTAAATTAAACAGAAGCTATGGGAATGTTGTTATTATAAGACATAAAAATGGGTTAGAAACTGTTTACGCTCACCTATCAAAAATATTAGTAGAAGCTGGACAAACAGTAGAAGCTGGCCAAGTTATAGGATTAGGAGGGAATACAGGTCATTCGTTTGGGTCTCATCTTCACTTCGAAATGCGCTATCTGGGTCAAGCAATTGATGCAGAAGATTTTATTGATTTTACAGCTGGTTCTTTAAAAAACAACATAGTAATGATTACAAAATCTGATGTTGAAAACAAATATGATTTAAGAGCGCTTCACTCTCGTCAAAAAAGAGATTTAAATTTATCTCGTGTTAGCGGATCAAAATCTAAACATGGTAAAATTTATAGAGTAAAAAAAGGAGATACATTAGCTAGGATTGCAAAAAGGAACCACACATCCATAAAATCTATTTGCAGAAAAAATGGTATAAAGCAAAACAAGCCTTTAAGAGCTGGTCAAAAACTTAAAATATAAAACTCTCAAGTATGAGAGTTTTTTTTAAACTTTACTTTATTCATGATGATATTTTTCATTCTTAAGAATAGAAAATCCCCTGTATAATTGCTCATTAAAAAACAAACGAATCATTTGATGTGAAAAAGTCATGTTAGATAAGGATAAAACATAAGAACTCTTATCTAAAATTGTTTTATCAATTCCGAAAGGACCTCCAATTAAAAAAACAACTCTTTTACAACCTGAAACCATTCTTTTATTTAAAAAATCAGCAAACTGAATGGATGAAAACTGTTTGCCATGTTCATCTAAACAAACTAAAAAATCAGATGAATCAATTAATTTTTGTATTTCTAAAGCTTCGGCTTTTTTTTGTTCGTCAAATGGTTTTTGACGAATATTTTTTGGCATAACAATCGTTTCAGTAGCGTATGAAACATAATTTTTTAAACGTTCAGTATATATTTTAATTCCTTCTGCCAAATAAGTATCGGTAGTTTTTTCTATTTGAATTAAAAGTATTTTCATATTACAACTTATTATTTATTAGTTTTGATATAAAATTAGTTGGGCATAATAATTGCAAGCAAATGCATAAAAATACAATATTAATGAAACTATTTATTATTACTTTAATTAGCGCACTAAGTTTATCTTTTAATTACAAAGATATTGATGATGATATCATAAATGCTTTACAAAAAGGAAATTCTATAGAATTAGCTAAACATTTCGCAGAAAAATTATCTGTTAAGATTATTAATGATGAAGATTTATTAAGTAAATCTCAAGCGCAAGCCATGATTAATGATTTTTTTATTAACCATAAAGTAAAAACATATCATAACTCACATTATAGTATTGTTAATGGAGATCAACAATTTATGATTGGCACATTAGAAACCAATAATGGGTTATATAGAATTTCGATATTAATAAGAGGAAATGTAATTTCACAATTTAGAATTGAAAATAACAATGATTAGCTATATTACGAAACATAAAAAAAATTTCAATTTAAAAGCATTTGTAAAAAATTCGCTACTTGAGGATGTGGGAGATGGCGACCACTCTGCTTTAGCTACAATACCTGGTAATAAAAAAGGAAAATGCCATTTACTTGTAAAAGAAAATGGGATTATTGCAGGAGTAGAAGCTGCACATGAAATTTTTAAAATTATAGATCCAAAATTTAAAGTTACTATTTTTATTAAAGATGGAATGGCGGTAAAAAAAGGAGATATTGTGTTTATTATTGAAGGGAATTCGCAAAAGCTATTAACCGCAGAACGATTAGTTTTAAATGTTATGCAGCGCATGAGTGGTATTGCTACAAAAACAAATTATTTACAGTCTCTTTGTAAAAACACAAAAACAAAAGTAATTGATACACGGAAAACAACGCCAGGATTTCGTTTTTTTGAAAAATGGGCTGTTGTTATAGGTGGCGGTGCTAATCACCGATTTGGATTATATGACATGATTATGATTAAAGATAATCATATTGATTTTGCAGGCGGAATTATTAAAGCATTAGATGCTACACACTTTTATTTGAAAAAGAAAAAAAAGAAACTTCCAATTGAAGTTGAAACTAGAAATTTAAATGATGTTAAGTTAGTTTTAAAAAAAGGAGGCTTTCAACGAATAATGTTAGATAATTATACAATAGCTGATACCAAAAAAGCTGTTGCCTTGATTGGAGACAAATATGAAATTGAAAGTTCTGGAGGAATTACAGAAAAAACAATTGCAAATTATGCTAAATGCGGCGTTGATTTTATTTCTGTAGGTGCCTTAACTCATCATGTTAAAAGTTTAGATTTAAGTTTAAAAGCAATTAAATAATTTTATTTACAACCACAATTACCTTGTTCACATTTTTTTTTAGTAAAACGTTTATATGCTCTATAGCCTATATAGCTTACTGCAATTATTAAAATTATGTATATGATTATTTCTTGCATAGTGGTTATTCTTCGCCAATTTTTTCGGGATTAATGATTGGGATCTGATGAGTTAATATTTGATTAAATACTTTAATAATAATCGTGTAAGGGCCAGTAGGTAGTGATGATAAATCTAAAACTTGATATTTTAAATCTTTTATAAAAAATCCTGCGACCTTAGTATTAAATCTATCCATTACTTGTATCTGAATGTTTTTTAATTTTTTTCCAGAAATAGAGAGGCTATATTTATTGTATAAAATAGGGATTAAGCTAATCGTTCCAAAATCATCGTCTAATTTTTTATGATAAACATAATTGTTTTTTCTTTTTAATTCAGCAGATTGTATATTATCATTTGAAATAGTAAGAGCTGTATTCTCGAACAATTTATATTTATCTTTTACATCATAATTAGTATCTTCTTTACTCCAAATTCTAACATAATCTACATCAAAAACATTAGGCCATTTTGTGGTTTTATCAGGCCCCGGATTAAAAGCTTCTCCGTCTTTTGCAACACAGGTATTAATTAATAAATTTTGTTCAGTTTTAAAATCGCCTTCAAAAAAACCAATAGGTTGACCATTTAAAAAAAACTTAACAAAACCTGGTTGCCATTCTCCAGAAATAATATTCCATTGAGAAGATAAATTTTGTGTTGTAGTAATCCACGCACCCCAGTTTTTCATTAAGTGTAAAAAACCTCCTTTATAATCTTCGCAACCCTTTGGGCAATGAACATCAATATGAATTTGATTTTTTCGTTCGCCTTTTAATTCAAAAAAATCAATTTCTTCATTAGGATTTCCGCCAAACAACCAAAACGCAGGCCATATTCCTTTTTCATTATTTGATTTAAATCTTAACTCAAAATAACCATATTTAAATTTCTTACGAGAACTTAACATTCCAGCAGTATAATTTACATTATACATTCCATCAATCACTTTTTTGTGATTTTTTTCAAGATATTCATTGTTTATTTCCCATTCATTTATGGGCACTGATATATTCTCTTTTTTTGCAATAAATGAAGCTATACCATTATTTATTATAATATTATTTCTTTGATATGCTAAATCTTGATTGATTAAAACATTACCCCATGGCATTCCAAATCTCCATTTAGATTCATCTATAATTTGATGATTAAATTCATCACCATCTTGGTAAAACCATTTCTGAACAGTATCAGTCCTTATTTGCCACATGACTTGAGCATCAATTGATAAACTAATTATTATCAAAATAAAAAAAGAAATAGTTTTCATGAATAAATAGTTTATTAATTATCCACAAAAATAACTCTAAAATTGGTATTTTAGCTACTTAAAATATTAGTAATGATTACAGCAGAAACTCCAATTAAATTTGATAGACGTAAACAAAAAGATAATACGTTATTAGAACTGTATAAAAACATTTTAACTCCTAGATTAATAGAAGAAAAAATGCTAATTCTTCTTCGTCAAGGTCGCATAGCTAAGTGGTTTAGTGGAATTGGTCAAGAAGCGATATCTGTGGGTGTAGCAACAGCATTACATAAAGATGAATTTATTTTGCCTATGCATCGTAATTTAGGAGTATTTACTACACGAGGTATTCCAATGAATAGATTATTTTGTCAATTTCAAGGAAAGCCAAGTGGATTTACACAAGGACGTGATAGAAGTTTTCATTTTGGAACTCAAGAATATAACATTGTTGGAATGATTTCTCATTTAGGACCACAACTAGGTGTAGCTGATGGGATTGCCTTAGGCAATAAACTAAAAAATAATAAAAAAGTAACCGTTGTATTTAGTGGTGATGGTGGAGCAAGCGAAGGTGATTTTCATGAAAGTATAAACACTGCAGCAGTTTGGGATTTACCCGTTATTTTTGTTATAGAAAATAATGGATATGGTCTATCAACACCCAGCAATGAGCAATTTCGCTGTAAATCATTCGCAGATAAAGCAATTGGATATGGTATTGAAGGTATTTCTATTGATGGTAATAATGTTTTAAAAGTATATGAAACTGTTAAAAATATAGCAGAATCAATACGTGAAAACCCTCGACCTGTTTTATTAGAATGCGTTACTTTTCGAATGCGTGGGCATGAAGAGGCCTCCGGAACAAAGTATGTTCCTAAAGAATTATTTGACGTGTGGGGTAGAAAAGATCCTGTGAATAATTTTGAGAAATTTTTAATAGACGAAGGTGTTTTAACAGATGATATGATTGATAAAATTCGCTCAGAAATAAAACAAGCCATTGATGATGGATTAGAATTGGCTTACGCCGAAACATTGCCTGCACCTGATACTCAAAAAGAATTACATGATATGTATATGCCTTATAATATAGATGATACATCTGATAAAACTGGGGCAAAAACAAACAAACGCTTAATTGATGCAATTTCTGATGGATTAAGATTAGCCATGCGAAAACATGATAATTTAGTGTTAATGGGGCAAGATATAGCTGATTATGGTGGTGTATTTAAAATTACGGACGGATTTGTAGATGAATTTGGAAAGTCACGCGTAAGAAATACACCATTATGCGAATCTGCTATTTTAGGAACTGGCTTTGGTTTATCTATTAATAAACATAAGGCCATGGTTGAAATGCAATTTGCGGATTTTGTATCAGAAGGAATGACTCAAATTATTAATAATTTAGCAAAATCTCATTACCGATGGGGTCAAAATGCTGATGTAGTAGTTAGAATGCCTACTGGAGCCGGAGTTGCTGCTGGGCCATTTCATAGTCAAAGTAACGAAGCATGGTTTTTTAAGACGCCAGGATTAAAAATTGCTTATCCTGCATTTCCAAGCGATGCCAAAGGATTATTATTAGCATCATTTGAAGACCCAAATCCTGTTATGTTTTTTGAACATAAAGCCTTATATAGAAGCATAGATGAAGATGTACTAGATGATTATTATACTATTCCTTTTGGTAAAGCAAGATTAGTGAAAGAAGGAAGTCAAGTAACCATAGTAACCTATGGTTTAGGAGTTCATTGGGCTTTAGAATTATTAACTACTCATCCCGAAATTTCTGCTGATTTAATTGATTTAAGAACCTTAGCACCATTAGATGCACAAGCAATTTATAATTCTGTTAAGAAAACTGGGCGAGCTTTTGTTTTACACGAAGATACGTTAACAGGTGGAATTGGCGGAGAATTAAGCGCTTTAATTACAGAGCATTGTTTTGAATATTTAGACGCTCCAGTTATGCGTGAAGGTAGCTTAGATACACCTGTTCCTATGAATGCAGATTTAGAAACTAACTTTTTACCTAAAGAACGTTTTAAAGAGAAACTATTAAAATTAATTAATTACTAATTTTTCAGTTTATCGAATAATAAAATATTATTATTCGATAAACTATTAATAGTTACCTATTAATAACTAGTGAAAATTCTATTGATTCAAATCAAAAAAAATAACTTACCTTTACATGCAGTTTATAAAAAACTGTATGTCAATCAACACTAAATATATTTTTGTTACCGGCGGTGTAACATCTTCTCTCGGAAAAGGAATTATTGCAGCATCTTTAGCTAAATTACTACAAGCTAGGGGCTACACTGTTACAATACAAAAATTAGATCCATATATTAATATTGATCCAGGAACTTTAAACCCATACGAACATGGTGAATGCTATGTAACAGATGATGGTGCAGAAACAGATTTAGATTTAGGTCACTATGAACGTTTTTTAAACGTTCCTACTTCTCAAGCAAATAATGTTACAACCGGTAGAATATATCAATCTGTTATAAATAAAGAACGTAAAGGAGAGTTTTTAGGAAAAACAGTACAAGTTATTCCTCATATAACAGATGAAATTAAACATAGAATTAAGATATTAGGAGAAACAGGGAAATATCAATTTGTAATTACAGAAATTGGCGGAACTGTTGGAGATATAGAATCTTTACCATACATAGAAGCAGTTCGCCAATTAAAATGGGAACTAGGCGAAGATTGCACAGTTATTCATTTAACGCTTCTTCCTTATTTAGCAACATCAGGCGAATTAAAAACTAAACCTACGCAACACTCTGTTAAACTATTATTAGAATATGGTGTACAACCAGATATTTTAGTTTGCCGTTCAGAACACTCTATTAGTAATGATATAAGAAGGAAAATAGCGCTATTCTGTAATGTGTCTCCAGATGCAGTTATTGAAGCATTAGATGCCTCTACAATTTATGAAGTTCCATTATTAATGGAAGAAGAAAAATTAGATCAAATTGTATTAAAAAAACTAAATGTAACTTCACCAAGCGAGGTTAAATTAGATAAATGGAAATTATTTTTAAATAAATTTCATAATCCTAAAAAAGAAGTAACAATTGGACTAGTAGGTAAATATGTTGAATTAAAAGACTCTTACAAATCTATAGCTGAAGCATTTATTCATGCGGGTGCCGTTAACGATTGTAAAGTAAATGTTGAATGGATTCACAGTGAAGGATTAACAGAACAAAATGTTTCGGAAAAATTAAAAGGATTAAAAGGGATACTTGTTGCTCCTGGATTTGGAAATAGAGGTATAGAAGGAAAAATAATAGCCATTAAATACGCTCGAGAAAATAAAGTTCCATTCTTCGGAATTTGTTTAGGTATGCAATGTGCAGTAATTGAATTTGCAAGAAATGTTTTAGGGTTAAAAGATGCACATAGTACAGAAATGAATGCATCCACAACAGCGCCAGTTATTGATTTATTAGAAGCTCAAAAAAATATTTCTAATATGGGAGGAACAATGCGACTAGGATCATATCCTTGTCATATTATCGAAGGAACTTTAGCCTATAACATATATGGCAAAACAGATATAGAAGAGCGTCACCGTCATCGTTATGAATTTAATAATGAGTATACAAAGTCTTATAAAGATGCTGGAATGATTTTATCTGGCTTAAACCCAAAAGCCGAGCTAGCAGAAATTGTTGAAATTCCATCGCATCCATTTTTTATAGGCGTTCAGTTTCATCCCGAATACAAAAGCACCGTTGAAAACCCTCATCCATTATTTGTCAACTTTATAAAAGCAGCTCTTGGATAATATTTATTATTTAAACTAAAAAAGGCGTTTATTAAAAATAAACGCCTTTTTTGATTATAGAAAAATTTGATCGTTTAAAATTACCGCCTCTTATCAGTAAATTGTATATTTAACCGTTTATGCAATTAAGGTGTTTTTATATTATTGTAGGTTTTTGTTTATCTGTTTGTATTAATGCTCAAACATTTAATATAAATGGCATATTACTTGATGAAAACAATCAACCTTCAATTGGGTCATCTGTTCTTTTATTAAATATTGATTCGTCTTTTATTAAAGGAACCACCACTAATTTAAATGGTTTATATAAAATTGAACAAGTACTACCTAAAAATTATATTTTAAAAATCATTTCACTAGGTTACAAGCCTATTTATAAAACAATTACAATCTCTAATCAAGATGTATTTATTTCTAAAATTTTTCTTAAACAAAACTCTACTAATTTAAAAGAAATTACAGTTGAAGCCCAACAAGCATTAGCTACTCAAAATGGTGATACTACTAGCTTTAACTCAAAAGCTTATAAAGTTAATAAAGATGCAACTGCCGAAGATTTAGTAAGTAAAATGCCTGGAATTACAGTTATTGATGGGAAAGTTCAAGCACAAGGAGAGGAAGTGAAAAAAGTATTAGTAGACGGTAAACCCTTTTTTGGAGATGATGCTAGTGCTGTTTTAAAAAATCTACCAGCAGAAGTCATTGATAAAGTACAAGTATTTGATAAAAAAAGTGATCAAGCCCAATTTACTGGATTTGATGATGGCAACTCTTCTAAAACAATGAATATTACCACTAAATCACAATTTAAAAATGGAACTTTTGGAAAATTTTTTGCTGGATATGGCTATGAAGATAAATTTAAATTAGGTTCAACAGTTAATATTTTTAAAGGTAACAGACGCATTACCTTGTTAATGCAAAGCAATAATATTAATGAACAAAATTTTGCTTCAGAAGATTTGGTTGGAGTTGTGAGCTCTGGTAATGGCAGCGGAAGAGGAATGCGAGGCGGAGGAGGAAGCTCTTCTCAGAATTCAACTGACAATTTTTTAGTTGTAGCGCAAAATGGAATTAATACCACCTCATTATTTGGAATAAATTATGCAGATAAATGGAGTAAAAAAACGGATGTAAGTGCTAGTTATTTTTTTAATCAAACACATAATGATTCTAAATCATCTCTACTTCAACAATACATTATTGGCACAAACAATGGATTAATTTATCATGAAACTAACAATACTTCCAGTAACAATTCAAATCATCGTATTAATTTTAAAATAGAAACTAAATTAGATTCGCAAAACACTTTAATTATTCAACCTAAATTGTCATTTCAATATAACGACTCATATAAAAAATTAATGGGCATAAATACAAAAGAATTAATTAATATTAGTAATTCAAACAATAAAACAAACTCTACCTTATTCGGATATTCAATCTCTGCCCCTATATTATATCGGTTGGCATTCATAAAAAAAGGCCGAACATTTTCTGTTAATCTAACTCCTACAATTACAGAGAATAAAGGCGACAATAGCCTTTACATATTAAACACATATAGCAAAGATACCACAAGCTTTAATGATACTATTAATCAACAATCCAACGTATTAAAAAATGGTAAAAGTATTAATAGCAATATATCCTACACAGAGCCATTAAATGAACGAAATTTTTTACTAATCAATTATATTACTAATTATACAGACAACTACTCTTCAAAAAAAACATATAATACAGATAACACTGGGATTAATTACACAGTCTTAGATAGTACATTAACAAACGTATTTAAAAATAAATACCAATCACATGCCGCAAGTTTAGGCTATCGATTTGAACAAAAAAAATTAAATTTTTCTTTTAATACGGCTTATCAATGGGCTATATTATCAAAACAACAACAAATACCTAGCAACTACCAAGTAAGTAAAACCTTTCAGTCTATCTTACCATCAGCACAATTACAATACAAAATTTCAGCTAAAAAAAATCTAAGAATAAATTATAAAACTACTAATAATGCCCCATCTATAGATCAATTACAAGATGTAATAAATAATACAAATTCATTACAATTAAGCACAGGTAATCCTAACTTAAAACAAGATTTTCAACATAACCTAAACGCTAGATATTCAGCTGTAAATACAGAAAAAGCAACTTCGTTTTTTGCTCTTATTGGCGGAAATTATTCATTAAACTACATAGGAAATAGCACATTAATAGCTAATAAAGATACGTTAGTATACAATTCTATTATCTTGCAAAAAGGTTCTCAAATCATTAGCCCTGTTAATTTAAATGGCTATTACTCTATACGGTCATTTATTAATTACACCTTTCCAATTAAAAAACTAAAAACTAATTTAAGTGTAAATATATCTGGCAACTATACCAATATTCCTGGTTTAATAAATTTAAATAGCAATTACGCTAAAACAGCTACTGGTAGTTTTGGTTTAGTATTTAGCAGTAATATCAGTCAAAAAATTGATTTTACGATTTCTTCAAATTCATCTTATAGTAAAATCAATAATACATTACAAACATCATCTAACACTAATTACCTATCTCAACAATCTAAAATAAAAATATCACTAAATCCTTGGAAAGGACTTATTTTACAAAGCGAATTTAATAACACTTATTATTCTGGATTATCAAGTGCATATAATCAATCTATCTCTTTGTGGAATGCTGGTATTGGTTATAAATTTTTAAAAGACAAACAAGGTGAGTTAAGAATCAGTGTATATGATTTATTAAATCAAAACAATAGCATTTCAAGAACAAATACAGATAGCTATATACAAGATTCTCAAACTAATGTATTAACTAAATATTACATGTTAACGTTCACATACAACTTTAAAAAATATTATTCTAAAAAAGAAAACAAAACATCATAATAATTTTTTGTTTAACAGATAGAAGTAATTTGGTAATGAATAGTATTAAATATAATTTGTGAATTAACCAAAGCTCCTTTAAATGCTTTTGCTAGAGGCGATTTACTTGATATTACAAATACTGATTGATTATTAATTTGTATTTTACCGATTGAACTAGCAATTAAAAAATAACCCCTATTTGTTTTCAATAAACTGCCCTGAGTAACGATGTTATTTTTCTTAATAAAATCAATTTTATCAAATTCTTGTTTTTGCTCATGCAATTCTAAAATTTGTTTACTTAATTTTTCTTGTTCTAGTTGCATCATCGCTCTTGCTGTTTCATGCTTATCTCCTACTGAACTTTTAGTTTCATTATTTGCAGAAATCGTAATATCTTCCATCATTTCATTCAAAGAATTTATTTTATCTTCTAAATATTTTTTACAAGTAACAATAACAGTTTGTTTAAATAACTCCATAACGTTGATGCTGTAAATATGGCAATTTTAGTTGAAGTAAAACAAACCATTTTTTGTTTACATAAATCTTAATATATTTTATTTCCTAAAATATTAACAATTACCTTATTTCTGTTAAAAATTAAATAGCTCAACACTTAGTGGATATTGTATCTTAGCCACAATTATGGCAAAAACAACAGAAGTAAAAGAAACACCCTTAATGAAACAATACAACGAAGTAAAAGGAAAATATCCTGATGCTATTTTATTATTTCGTGTAGGAGATTTTTACGAAACTTTTGGTGAAGACGCTATTAAAGCCTCTCAAATATTAGGTATTACGTTAACTAAACGAGCTAATGGTTCAGCATCTCATATTGAATTAGCTGGCTTTCCTCACCACTCCGTAGACACTTATTTACCAAAGCTAGTACGTGCTGGATATCGCGTAGCCATTTGCGATCAATTAGAAGACCCAAAGATGGTTAAAGGCATTGTTAAACGTGGTGTTACAGAATTAGTTACTCCTGGCGTGAGCTTTAATGATAAAATACTAGAACACAAAACCAATAATTTTTTAGCAAGCATTCATTTAGAAAAAGAGAAAGCTGGTGTATCATTTTTAGATGTATCTACAGGAGAATTTTTGGTAGCAGAAGGCACATTAACATACATAGAAAAATTAATTCAAAGCTTTAAACCAAACGAAATTTTATTTGAAAAAAACAAACGCCAACCACTTTTAAATTTAATTGGCGACAAATTTTACATTTTTGGGCTAGATGACTGGGCTTTTACCAAGGATTTTGGATACGAGGCACTTAAAAAACAATTTAGTACAAGTAGTTTAAAAGGATTTGGCATTGAACATCTTGAGTTAGCTATTATGAGCTGTGGTGCCATTTTACATTATTTAGGCGAAACAAAACATGATAAATTACAACATATTACTGCCGTATCTCGTGTTGAAGAAGATCAATATGTTTGGCTAGATAGATTTACAGTTCGTAATTTAGAATTATTTGGAAGCAGTAATGATAATGGAAAATGTTTAATAGACATCATTGATACTACTGTGACACCAATGGGCTCAAGATTACTGAAGCGCTGGTTAGCACTGCCTTTAAAACAAATAGACAGTATTAATGAACGCTTAGATGTAGTAGAATATTTTAGTAAACACGCATCCCTTCAATCTAATTTAATTTCTCAGTTTAAAGAAATTGGAGATTTAGAAAGATTAATATCAAAAGTGGCTGCGGGTAAAATTAATCCCAGAGAATTAATACAACTCAAACGTGCATTAAATAGTATAGAATTTATTAAAAAAGAAACAAGTGCCTGCGATAATTTTTCAATACAAAAAATTGCCGAACAATTAAACCCTTGTTTATTAATGAGAGACCGTTTACAAAACGAGTTAAATGAAGATCCTCCCGTATTATTAAATAAAGGCAACGTAATTACCAAAGGAGTTAATGCAGAATTAGACGAATTAAGAGCAATTGCTTTTAGTGGGAAAGATTTTTTACTTCAAATTCAACAACGAGAAGTTGAACGAACAGGTATTTCATCTTTAAAAGTGTCATACAATAATGTATTTGGATACTATTTAGAAGTTACTAATGTTCATAAAGATAAAGTACCTACCGACTGGATAAGAAAACAAACGCTTACAACTGCAGAACGTTATATAACTCCAGAACTAAAAATATATGAAGAAAAAATATTAGGCGCTGAAGATAAAATTGCCATTTTAGAACAAACTATCTATGAGGCCTTAGTTAGAGACTTGATAGATTATATTATTCCTATTCAGTTAAATGCTTCTTTAATTTCAAAGCTAGATTGTTTATTATCTTTTGCAAAACTCTCAAAAGATAATCATTATGTACGCCCTACAATAACTAATGATTTTACAATCAATATTAAAGATGGCCGCCATCCAGTAATAGAAAAGCAATTGCCATTAGGAACTGATTACGTTAGCAACTCCGTATATTTAGATAACAACACCCAACAAATTATGATGATTACTGGCCCTAATATGAGCGGTAAATCTGCTTTACTGAGGCAAGTAGCATTAATTACTTTAATGGCACAAATTGGATGTTATGTTCCTGCTAGCAAAGCCGAAATAGGAATCATTGATAAAATATTTACAAGGGTTGGAGCTAGTGATAATATATCGAGTGGAGAATCTACATTTATGGTAGAAATGAATGAAACAGCCAGTATTTTAAATAACCTAAGCGAGCGAAGTTTAATTTTATTGGATGAAATAGGCCGAGGCACTTCAACCTACGATGGTATTTCAATTGCATGGGCTATTGCTGAATACATTCATTCTCAACCAAAAAACAAAGCAAAAACCTTATTTGCTACCCACTATCATGAGTTAAATGAAATGACTACTTATTTTCCTCGCATTAAAAATTTTAACGTATCGGTAAAAGAAGTAAACAATAAAATTATTTTTTTAAGAAAACTACAAGAAGGCGGAAGCGAACATAGTTTTGGTATACATGTAGCACGAATGGCAGGAATGCCAAAACAAGTAGTAGATAGAGCTAATGACATTTTAAAGAAACTTGAAAAAGAACATGAATTAGAATTAACTGATGGGGAAAGTATTATTAATGAAGATGCTATAGATGCAATGACCTCTAAAACAAAAAGCAAAAGTGATTATCAATTAAGCTTTTTTCAATTAAACGACCCCGTTTTAGAACAAGTAAAAGAAGAGCTTATTAAAACAGATATAAATACCCTAACACCAGTTGAAGCCTTAATGAAACTCAATGATATAAAACGTTTGATAGGAGGCTAAAAAAAAGTAAAAAAAATTTTGTCAAAGAAAAAAAACCTTTATCTTTGCATCCCGATTAACAAATTGGCTGTTCTTTTAAATGAATTACAAGCGAAAGTAGCTCAGTTGGTAGAGCGTAACCTTGCCAAGGTTAAGGTCGCGGGTTCGAGACCCGTCTTTCGCTCGAAAACTAGCTCTTAATTTGAGTTTGTTTTTATAACCAAAATGCCCCGGTGGTGGAATTGGTAGACACGCAGGACTTAAAATCCTGTGTCTTCACGGACGTACGGGTTCAAGTCCCGTCTGGGGTACCAACAAAATCAAGCCTTTCAGAAATGAAAGGCTTTTTTGTTTCTCTTATTTTTTACGTCCATTAAACATCCATTAAACATTTTAAGGATTTTTGATCTTTTCTTCACTTCCAATCCTTTTTTTTGTAAATTGTAGTATGAGATTTACAAATTATATACCATCACTCCAAGATTTCATAAATCTATCTAATAGCGATGCTTTTTCAAAAAAAGAAATTTCGTTTCAATCTCAATGTGCCATTAAAGTAGGATACGTATCTTATGATGAATATATTAAATTTCAGTACTTTATTATTTTAAATACGTATAGTTTAAAAGATGTAACTGGAGCGGTGGAAAAATTAAGTAGCCCTAATCTCAAAATAAAGTTTTCTAAAATAGCTGCAAAACATGTTGATGAATCAATTGACTATGAACTTAAACCAATTTTTGATAATACACTTAAATTTTCTGAAGAAACAATCAATAATATCTTGAAGTTTGAAACTAAACTCAGGATGTTATTTATGGAGTGTTTCATAAATAATATGAGTGATGATAAACCATTACTAAATACATTAAAACTAATATTGATTGATGCAAAAAAGCAATTTGTCTTATCCGATGCAGAAACAAAGAATGAAATTCAAGACCTAATAGATTATATAGATGGTATAAAACTAACTGAAACAAATAATTACCTCAAAAATATTAGCACGACTAATTATTATTTTCCAGATAAATCTTATCTGTTAAGTCAAATACATAATCAATTATTAAAACTTGGATTTATAAAAGAGAATCCTGACTTCGAAAAAACCTTTGAAAACAGATATAATAATGCAACAGTACAAAGAACATTATGGTTAGCAGATACTCCTAAGTTGCTTTATTTACTTTATAGATTATCTAATAATAAGGATTACTTCGAAAACGATCGATTAGAAATAGTAGCACAGCAGTTATTTATTTTTAAAACTGAAAAAACAAAAGAAAATCTAAGAGCCACCTTTGATAAAACAAAAACGAAGTTTACGGATAAAGAATACCTTCTAAAAAAAATGTCAGCAATAGACCTATTGTTTGATTCACTTTTATAAAAAAAGGTTACGAATCGAAACCTTTTTTTATAACCTTTTACACTATTAAAAAATCATTCGTGGCATATTTTTACTGTCATGAATGTAATAGTAATAGATAGTAATGCATTTGAGCAGCTTAAAGCTGAATTTAAAGGATATGTTAAACAGGCCCTAAAAGAGTTTATGCAAGAAAAACAGATTGCAGAATCATCTGATTGGATATCTATTGCGGAAGCTAAAAAATTGCTTCCTTATAAATCTAAAACTACTTGGCAAAATTTACGAGATACTGGCACCATTGTTTTTTCACAATCGCCAAAAAGTAGAAACATCCTTTATTCAAAAAAAAGCATTATCAACTATCTTAATAAAAATTCAATTAAATTTTAAAATCAAAAAAACATGGAAAAACGAAAGTGTGCATTTAAAAAATGTGACAAATATTTTGCACTGAAAAACCCAAAAAAAAGGTATTGTTGCCTAAGCTGCAAAAATAAAGCAGCCTATCTATATTTATTGGATAATTATCCTTGGGAGGTTTTACAATTTAAAACTAGACGTAAAAACATTCAGATACTCGAATATTTATATAATAAGAAGACAACTTTGACTTCGATTACAGATTTAAAATTATTGGGATTTGATAATAAGTGCGCTATTATTCCTTCTAAAAATTCATTTGCTCAGCAAGTATATAGGTATGGAAATATATTGCTGACAATAATTTCTAAGAGTGAATGTGAAATAACTAAAATTTAAAATTATGATAAAATTAAAGCCATCCAACATATTTGATTTCTATGCGCCAACAGGAAATTCTTCAAAAATTGCAGATCATGGATTCGTAAGAAAAGAATTTCACAAACCACAAATTACAGTGCCAAATCATGCTATACAAGAAATACCTGGTAAAGAAAAAAAAGATAATACGGTTTTATATATACTCATTGGAATTACTGTGACTATTGGTTTAGTATTATACTTAGATTATAGAGATCGTGAAATAATTAAAAAAATCAAACAGAAAGAGTCTACAATTTAATATATATATTATTAAAAGTTTACTAGTTTTTTTAGTATTAATTATCCCGCTATTTAATTTGACTTTCTATTTCAGCAATTTGAGCTTTTATCTCTTCTATCGACTTCGTTTGTTCTGCAATTTGTTCAACTTTTTCATCTATTGATCGTAAAAATTTAAAATGTTCTATATCTTTTAACTTAACTTCTTCTCCAGCTAACTGTGATTTTAAGTCAATAAGTTGTTGTTTTAAACTTTCTTGCCTTGCTTCTTCCTCTGCTTTGGCTTGCTCTTCAGCTTGTTGTTTTAATAGCTGTTGTTGTCCTGCAAAAGTTGCCGAATCAAGTTTTCTTTTTTCTTCTAATGCAATTTGCTCTGGTGACGGACCACAACTTACGAATACTGAAGTTAATACTGCAATTGTAGAAATCGATTTTCTCATAGTCTTTTTTTGTATCTATTAAATTAAAATTCCAACTTTCATCACATTAATTTTTTAAGTGAAGTACTTCTCTTGAGTTGATATGCATTTTTTGAAAAGTTCTAATGCCCCATTGTTGTGTAACTACTATTGCGGTTACTTTTACAGTAACATCAATTGGTTCTGCGATATTATCGTTTAATAAGCCTAAATAAACCTTCCCTTGTTTCGGTATTTTCATTTGAGAGGCATCATTAACTACATCACCTTGCTTATATTGATAAAATGTACTTCCACTTTTGAAAAGCAAAACATTATCCCAATCAGAAATAAACCAATACTTAACATTATCTTTGCCTTGTACTTTATTAAAATAGTTTACACCTTGTAATGCTAATGCGGCCATCGTTCCATAACCAGGTATGCGTAATGCCGTTTTTGAAGCTGTATTATAAAAAAAATCACTTGCTCGATTATACGCTTGCTCCCCTTCATTACCAACACCTATGTAATAACTCCATAAAATAGTTCCTTTTGGTAAAGTAAAATCAACTACAGTTTTGTTTGTGTTCCCGTTAAAAGCATTTTGAGAAGATATTTTTGCAGTTTGGTCAACAATAGGTTGAGCTGATGTATCTGTTTTAATTAAATAATTTTCTTGAACTGGTGTATAAGTTGTATCATAAACAGTTTTCCAATATACTGACGAGTTGAAATTTTTTGTTTCATCCGAAGCTGGTATTCGTTGGATTTTTATTTTACAAATTCGACCTAGCAATGCTGAATTGGATAATCTAAATTTATAAATACCAGTTCTGTTAACATTTATTATTTTATTCTCAATTTTTTTGGTTTTATAATCCATAAATTTTGAAGATTCTGGCATTTCAATAATCTCCAATTCTTTTAATTCTTTACGGTTTACTTCCTCAAAAGTAAATATAAGCTTATCCCCTTCGGCAAAACCGTAGTAAAATACTTCTTCGCTTAGTGCTGCTATTTTTAAAGTATTTTCGGCTACATCAACTATTGTCTGAGAAGATAGATTAAAATATAAAATAACCAGAAAAATTGTGAGAGAATAATTTTTTTTCATTTAATAATAATTTAATTATTTGAATAATCTTGTCATACTACCTGAATTTTTATGGAATTCTTTTGATTTGACAATTAAATTGTAAATCTAAATTTTACTTGTTCTTATATATGTTTTTAAGCGTTTCTTGTAATGCATTATTTACCGTGCGACTTTCCTCAGATTTAACATTTTTGTTTTCGTTGGACTTTACAGCGCATTGATATGAGGGGTAGTTATCGGCCTTGCTTCTGTTATTTTGCCAGTGCATAGGACGAAGGTTTTCTAGGTCGTCAGTTCCTCCTTTTGAAGATGGATAGACATGGTCAATCTCCCAACCTAAATTCTCTTCTAGGCCATATTTATCTTTTTGTATCCAAGCATCGCAGCTGTCTTTTCGGAATTTATTATAATCATATCCTTCAACTACTATACCATTTTGCCATACTTTATTAATTATCTCTTGTGAAAAATTTGCCATTATTATTATGTATTTACTTTTTATTAATATATTTATTTGGTTTAACAGCACTATTATTCGTTTTTAACTTTACAGTTGTGTTTTTTACAGGCTTTTTAAATGCATCGGGACGGCAAACTCCACAATAGCCACCACTATTACAATAAGCACAAGCACTACAATTTTTACAAGCCGAACAGTATTCAGAACCTGTACATTTTCTTAAACAACAAGGCTTATCATTGTGGTAGGATTTAGCAGAAGCAGATTGCTGAACTACTAATAAAAGAATAAGTAAATATTTTAACATTGACATTTTTTGTGCCAAAGTTAGAGTAGTACAAAATAAATTCCTATAAGTATTACTACTGAATTTTGTCTAAGTAGTACTACTTAATATAAATTAAGTAGTACTACTTAATTTTGATATTATAAATCTAGTAAGCCATTTTTTATAGCATATTCAATGAGATCGACAGGATTATTGGTATTTGTTTTCTTTGAAATATTATATCGATGACTTTCTATTGTTCTAACACTTAAAAAAAGTTCTGCAGCAATTTCAGCATTTGTTTTTTTCAAACAAACTAATTTTACGATTTTAATTTCTTGTTTAGTGAATGCTGTATCAGACACTATTTTGGTATTTGTGGGTGTTCTTTTTAATAAAGATGCCATTGCTACTGATATTCTATTGTCATAAAAATATCCATTCTCGTATACATAATTAATTGCATCCAATAATTTATCTATATCACAATTCTTAGGAAGAAAAGAACAGGCTCCAGCTTTTATAAATTCGATGATATGTTGATCATCAAAGTAATTGATCATTATTATAACCTTAATATGTGGATATTTTAATTGCATTTTTTCAAGAGCTTCTCGCCCATTCATAATTGGCATAGCAATATCCAATAGCACAATGTCAGGTTTTGAGGATTTAAGATTATCCAATAATTCTCTTCCATTATTAGCATCGAATAGAATATTTATCTCATCATACTCAGCTAAAAGTGATATAAGCCCTTGACGCATAATTACATGATCGTCAACTATAGCAA
Organism: uncultured Flavobacterium sp.; assembly: GCA_964541155.1. Lineage (GTDB taxonomy): Bacteria > Bacteroidota > Bacteroidia > B-17B0 > Aurantibacillaceae > UBA4416. Next base: position 3,997 of record CAZIPC010000004.1, on the reverse strand, counting down.
TGTTGATTGGTTTTTTAATCATTTATTCAAATTATTTGAATTTATAGGAACAGTTAAAGTAATAGATGAAGTATTTATACTTTTAAGATAATTGATAGTTGCTTTTAATAAAATGATACGCATTTTTAATGATTTAAGTCCTAACCCTTTTGAATTTTCGGTAAATAAATTCATCTCTTGATTACTAACTCCCCTACCATTATGTATGACTTCAAATACAAGACTTTTATTAATGCTTTTAACGGAAACACTAAAGTTTGTACATTGAGAATGTTTAAATAAATTGTTTAATATTTCGAGACAAACTCTATAAATGTTTAACTGTTCCTGACGACTAAATGTTTCGAGTTCTTCAGGAATCACGTTGCTATAAAATTCGCCAGTAATATCATCCATATTTAGAACACTTTTTATATAAGATTCTAATGAAACCACCAGTCCATATTCTAAAAAGAAAGTAGGAATAAGATCATAACATACAGAACGAATGCCTTCAATGACTTTATTTAAGGTTTCTTCATCAGATATCATGCTTGCTGGATTAAGTTCATTTTTTTGAGCTTTTATTCTGTGTTTAGTTAAATTGAATTTTAGAGTATTAAGTATTGGGTTGATTTCATCATGAAGATTTCGAGCAATTTTTTCTTTTTGTTTTTCTTCAGATTCAATAGAAGCCCTAAATAAATCCATTCGCTTTTCTTGCTCCATTAATTTTATACTTGTTTCTTTAAGAAGCATTTTACGCTGATAAATAACAACAAACAAAATTATAATAACAATAAGGCAAAACATTACTAAGCAGCTTATTATTACAGCCGTTATCAGACTCTCTTTATTTTCCATATACCAAATGACAACAAAATATTATAAATTATACTCATCACTAAATGAAAAACTCCTAAAATATTTAAATAGTGGCTGTTTTCCGTAAGAATATATGGTAAAAGTAAAAACAAAATAAAACTCGAACCAAAGTAAATTAAGAAGGCTGAGTTTAACCAAAAGAAATAGTATTCTAATAAATTTTTAATATTCAAATTAATAAAAGTTTTGTAAAAGAAAATTAGTGAGTTTATTAAAATTAAAACAAATTCAAATGGACGTAGAAAATCATCTGCTCTATTAAAGCTTTTATAACATATTAAAAAGGAAATTGAGAAAATCAAAAAAACAATTAATTCTATTTTAAAAAAATATCTGTATTTCTGTTCGTTAACTTCTTTTATAAATAAAAAAATAATCAGTATGGTTTCTATCACTGTAAATAAATAGTAAACTGGTAAATTGATATGTGGTTGATTTAAAAAGCATATCCCAGATATTTCAGTAACAATGGAGATAATAACGTAAGCAAACAAAGCTTTTAACTGAGCGTTAAAAGCTTTGATTTTAATTAGTAGTAAGGTGAATGGAATTAATACACTTAGTGATGATATATGTGATAAATATATTGGTAATAATTCTATATCCATTATTCATTTAAAGGATTACCTGAAGAGCAGTAAGGTGGGCAGATATAAGACCTCTCTGCTATAATCCCATTGTAAATATCGTTTTCTTCTGCATTAGCTCCAACAATTATTAGTTGTTTTTTTCCATTTTCGTCTAATGCATAGTAAATCCTGATACCCATACAGTCTGGCTGATTTAAAATCCTTTGAATGATGTCCTTCCCAAAGAAATGGGCAATAGGTTCACCATTATTAATTGTTTCACGATAATTTTTTGTCCATTCTGATGCTGTTTCTAGTGGAAACTCTTCTGCTTCATTGCCTGTAAAAGCCATAATTTTTAATTTTAAAAAGGTTAATAGATATTTAATTTAGTACAATTATACGGCAACATGTTTCACTTAAATTAAAATTCTGAATAATAATATTACGTTTTAAAATTCAGAAAAAATTGTAACCTTATTTATTATATGGATAATCTGAGCATAGTTGGTTAAAAAATTAAGTAGTAAACCTTGTATAAATTAAGTAGTACTACTTACATCAAAAACTAAGTAGTACTACTTAGTTTTATAATACCCAGTCTATTTTTTCAATACAAAAAAATGAACTTGTTTTAAAAATGTTGATAAAGTAAAAAATGAATTGCATAAAAACAAAGCTAGTATGCCGGTTTGTTTTTCACAATCCGTATTACTACTTAATTTTTTATCTAAGTAGTGGTACTTAATTTTAATTACTTTTTCTAAGTAGTACCAAAGTTTAATTTCTTTTTATTTTACCCTTAATATTGTAAGAAAAGGTACATAGAAGTATATTCTATGTTTGTATTAAATACAAAAAAAGATAAAAAAATCAGAATTAGTAATTCATCAACTCCACATTTTTCATGTCAGTACGTTGCTTCAATTTGGGTTTAGAGGGAAATTGGGTATTGTATATTTGAGCAAATTAACTAAAAAATAAATATCATGAATTTAATGCCAAATGAAAAAGTACTAATGAATGGCGATTACGACCAAATTACATTAACTACACATCGTATAAGACAAGAAAATAAATCATGGGGAAAAATTGATCTAGTTAGTATTATGCTTGAAGAGGTAACCTCTTGTGAATACAATAAAAAATCTAAACCATTTATTTTAATTATTGGGCTTTTAATTATTGGTTTTTCTTTATTTATCGAAAGACAAAACAGCATTTATTCTGAAAATATGTATAATGCACTTTTACTTATTGGAGTTGCATGTGTTCTTTTTTACCTATTAACGATTAAAAGAGGGCTTTTTATTTCGTCACCAACAGCAAAAATTAAATTGAACACATCTGGTATGAATGATGATAACATCAAATCATTTATTGACAAATTAGAAATTGCTAAAAACAACAGATTATTAAATCTAAAAAATACTGTAGAATAAAACTACAATAAGAATTTAATGAATGATATCCTAACAAGACAAAATATTCCAAACCTCATTGAACTCTTGAAAGCTCATAAAATTGTACACCAACAATGTAAAAATTTTCAAATTTTTGATGTGATATGTTTTGTAATTGCACTCTTATTTCCACTTCTAATTATTAAGTATCCTAATTTTAAACATACTATTTATGCTTTTGGAGCTTTGTGGACTATAATTTATTTACTTGCTGAAGTGTTTAGAATAAACAAAGCAAAACAAAGTGCAATTATTCTTGAACAATTTGACACGGAACTATACACACTACAATGGAATAAGGTTTTATGTAACGATAAACTGAGTATAAGAAAGATCATAGAATTATCTACAAAATATTCAAAAAATAGTTGCCCAAAATGGTATTCAAAAAAAATAGATACTTCGCTTCCAAAAGAAATTTTAACATTATTATGCCAACGTGTAAACATTTCTTATGCAACTTTTCAAAAACAAAAATATATAATTTTGTTATCTATAGTTACGGCTTTATATTATGTGATTTACATTGTTATAGCATTTAAACATCATGCTCGTTTTTTTAACTTTTTGGCAATGCTTTCATCGTCAATTTCATTTTTAGTTTATTATATGCTAAACTTTATCTCATTGAAATCCTATATTAAATCTAAAAATAAAACACTAGCTATGATTGACAAAGAATTAGAGAACTTTACACAAACTAAATCATCCTTACCTTTAACTGAAACTATAAGACAAATTCAAGATGTTATTTTTATTGAAAGAACCGTACCAGAAAAAATACCTGATTGGTTTTACAGATTGAACCATTTTAAAAATGAACGCTATATTGATAACCTTATAATTAAAATTGAAAATAATTTGAAACAAAAAAGTAACAGCATCATAACTAAAAAAACAAAACATACTAAAACAATAGAACTTGCTGTTATGGAACTTGAAAACAACATGGGTTAAATATTTGAGATAAAAAATATAACATTTATACATTTAAATATTGTTTTTACATACACAAAAAAAGCTTATTTTTACTTATTATTGATAATTTAAATAACCGTAACACATTGATAATGAGTAGTAAATATGCTTCGTTCGGGAGTA